>NZ_JABLSJ010000004.1 GCF_013618635.1 Thalassobacillus sp. CUG 92003
AAAATCGCTCTTTTTTTATTCAGACCAAAAAACAGGACAGTATTTCAGTGGCCTCGGCGAAGCCTGAGGAGGCTTGCCAGATCCCCCCGCAGGAAAGCGAATCCTTCCCCAACGGCCCTACACGCCCACAAACATCTCGAAATCGAGTCTTACAGAATTCTGCCCTTCAGCGAAAGACTCCGTTTCGAGATAAATATCCGCTTCACATATCAACAACAAACTTTAACTGAGCCTAATAAATAAAAGAGGCTGTTCCATCCTATTGGAACAGCCTCTTTGAAAGCTTAATTTTGATTTTGATAGCGTTCAATGCAGTCATCGATCAATTTAGCAGCTGCATCGGGTCCTTCCCATTCGCCAATTTCCGTTTTCTTACCTTGCAAATCTTTATACGTTTTGAAAAAGTGGGATATTTCTTCTAATTTATGCTGCGGTACATCGTCTAATGAATGAACTTCTTTGAATCGCGGATCCTCAACAGGTACAGCCAGAAGTTTCTGATCTTCTTCGCCATCATCGATCATATTCAAAAAGCCGATGACGCGTGAGTCGATGACGCAACCAGGAAAAGTAGGGTTCGTTACAAGGACTAACGCATCCAGCGGATCATCATCCAGAGCGAGTGTGTCTTCAATGTAACCGTATTCGGCTGGATAGAACTGCGATGAAAATAGAACGCGATCCAGTTTGAAAGCGCCTTTGTCTTTGTCATATTCATATTTGTTTTGACTGCCTGTCGGAATTTCGACAAATACTTCAATTTCTTTGTTAGCCATGATGATGCCTCCTATAATTCATGATTTATGTAGGGTCACTTCATAAATTATATCAGCAATTTAATGGGAATAAAAGCATTAGGCATGTTAAAATAAAGACGATGAAAATGGAGGGAAGTTGTCGTATGGATAAAGCGTTCCTGATTGAGCAAGTGTCGTTGAAGATGAAATTGATCCGTGTAGAATTTGATTACAACCAGTCACGTATGGCCGCTGTTCTTGGGTTGTCTAAAAAAACCCTGGTCCAGATCGAAAAGGGGCGGACTCAGGCAGGCTGGACAACTGTAGTGGCGGTATGTGCTTTATTCCGAGATAGCGACATTCTTAAATCATTATTGGGGGAAGACCCATTAGAAGTGATTGAAACAGTCGCCCATGATTACATCGACCGGCGAAAAGGTAAAACGCTCGGAGGAAAAGTCTGGTGGCACACGATCGATCAGTCAGGTTCATTTACACTCCAACAAAATGTCATTAGTCAGCATTATCGTATCATTGATGAACATCATTACCGTTGGTTTTCTAGTTTCGATCAAAATGAAGCCAAAGAAAGATATGAGGAAATGACCCGATAAAAAAACCCTTCATTCATATGATGAAGGATTTTAGTTCTAAGTGTCTATTCAAATTTTAAAGGGTCTCCATTGAATGGTTCCTCGGCTATTTTTATCGAATCAGTAGGGCAGCCATCGCGCGCATCTTCCATATCCTCTTCTAATATTTCCGGAACTTCCGCTTTTCCTTCGTTATCGTCCAGCACAACGTAAGCGATACCTTCATCATCATAGTCGTATATGTCAGGTGCAGCCGCTCCACAGGCGCCGCATGCGATGCATGTTTCTTTATCAACAATGGTGTATTTAGCCATTTTGTTTACCTCCTAGGTGCTTGTGATCACCCGATTTATCTCCAACAACGCTTGAAAAATTTACGCTCTCAGGTTCAAATGGTTCATAGGATATTGTAAATCTCTTTATTAATCATTTCAACATTAAGGGGCCGAAAGGGAGGAATCCCTTATTATTGAGAAACATATAGGAACAATCTATAAAAGGAAAAGCAGCGTTATTACGTATATAGTGTTAGATTGCATCAAACGCATGAAGGGCGAGCGGACCCTGTCCGGTTTGTATCATATTCTGACCGGAAAACGTTCCTCACAGACGCTTCAAGACGCACGCGTGTATCAGATATCCAGGTATTTCGGGATTTATAAATCGTTGTCTCGTTATGATCTGGATCGTCTTATCGATGAACTGGAACAGGAAGGGGATATTGAAAGAGCTGAGGGAGGAAGCGCATACCTAACAACAAAAGGTGAGGCTAAGGTGGAAGATGGAAGAGATCCACTTCCCTACTTGAACGGGTTTCTGTTACATGATATCGTTCCCCAGTTTGCTAGGAAGCTGTTATTGTATATTCAAACCATAACCAATATGACAAGAAACGAGCTGCATTTTATCCCCATCATAGAAGATAAGAATGTTCAAGAGTGGGTGAGAGAGCGTTATGACCAAGATAAAAAACAGCTGCAAGCAGTAAATGATGCGATTTTCTGTGAGCTTCATGCATTCTTAACTCGGTTAACTGAAACACAAGCGCATCTATTTGTAAATCGCCTCTCGGGTGGTGGATACATCGGTAAAACGTTGCAGCAGTTGAGTGATGACATTGAGTATGGGCGCCATGATATCCACGTCTTCTTACATCATCTGTGGTCTCAGCTATACGTAACAGTTAGAAACGAAACAGCGATTCTTTACTCATTTACTGATGATACAAAACCGTTGATTACAAGGTCTGCCCAAAAAACCCATGATCTTTTGCAGAAAGGGCATCAATTAGCGGCGGTGCAGGAGATCCGCAACCTAAAAATGAGTACGATTCAAGATCATATTGTAGAGATGGCCTTAATGCTTCCTGAATTCGATATCCTTATGTATATCCCAGACTCAGATGCCATCCACAGCATTGCTGCAGCTGCGAAACGGCTTGAAACAAAAAAACTTAAAACCATTCATCAAGCGTGTGATGGCAGGTTTGATTATTTTCACATTCGATTAGTTTTAGCGCGTTATCTTCAATAATAGATTTTGTCAATCAAAGGGTGAATAAAATGGCCGCGATGGATGTAAAACATATGCTGTACGACTATTTCGGGTATGAAAATTTTCGGGAAGGACAAGAGGAAATAATCAATGATATATTAAAGGGACATAACTGTTTAGGCATTCTCCCAACAGGTAGCGGAAAGTCTTTATGCTACCAGCTGCCTTCTTTGCTGCTTCCGGGGGTCACCATCGTCATATCGCCACTTATTTCACTTATGATTGATCAAGTTAAGCAGCTCAAAGCTCACGGCATCAAAAATGTAGCGGCGTTGAACAGTTTTATGGATAGATCTGAACGGGCTGAGGTCTTCCGTCACCTTGGCCGTTATAACGTACTGTATATGTCACCTGAGATGATTCAGAACGAATGGGTGCAAGCACACCTGAAAACTATTACCGTATCATTATTGGTGGTTGATGAAGCCCACTGCATTTCTCAGTGGGGGCATGAATTCCGTACTGATTATATGAGGTTGGCATCGGCCATCCAAGTTTTGGGTGAGCCGACTATTTTGGCTTTAAGCGCTACAGCGACGCCCGATGTTCAACAGGATATCATCAATCAATTGTCTCCATCATGTGACATGGTACGTCATGTTTATCCGATGGATCGTACCAATATCAGCTTCGCAGTCGAACGGTGCTCTCAGGATGAGGACAAGTTGCGTCGCATTCGCTCCCTCTTGGAATCACGGCACGTTCCCTCGATGATATATTTCTCCAGTAGACAATGGACCGAGCAAGCTGCTTATTATTTGCAGGAGCATACAAAAGACGTTCGTATCTCTTTTTATCATGGTGGTATGGAACAGACCGACCGATTGCTCGTGCAACAACAGTTCATGAACAATCAGTTGGACGTTGTATGCTGTACAAGCGCATTTGGCATGGGGGTGGATAAACAGAACATTCGGATGGTGATTCACTTCCACGTACCTGCACAAGTGGAATCTTTTATTCAAGAAGTGGGGCGTGCCGGACGAGATGGTCGTCACAGTGTGAGTTTAGTGTTGTACAATGATCGTGATTATCATATTCCAGCACGGTTGAATGAAAGGGAGCTGCCAGCAATCGGTCGCATGGATGAAATCTTTCGCCAGCTAGAGTTCTTCATGACGTCCGGACCTTCTCTCCCTGCTGATGAGGACATGCAAGAAGCGCTGCAGTTATCTGAGGCGCAATGGAATTTTCTTCAGCGTCAACTTGAGATCAGGGGGTTGATAGCTAAACGGAAGATACGTGTTCATGAGCCTCGCTTCTGGCAAGCAGAAAAACAACGGATAACGGAATTCATCAAGCTGCGCATGCAATATAAACAAAGTAAATTAACAGAAATGATCAGCTGGATCGACACGTCGATGTGCCGAAGAGAACAATTATTTTCAGCTTTTCAGGACACGATCCGAAACCCGGAAGTACCGTGTTGTGATGGATGTGGTTTTTGTGTAGATGAATCACCCCGATCCCCGTCTACGCAAGCGAGAGTCGTCTCTGATTGGCAGGAGCGGCTGAGGAGAATTTTTAATCAGGAAGTGACCTATGGGAAGACTTAGGCAAGATGAAATCATTCAACAAATGACAGATCAGGAAGTTACGTTTCATTTAGTAGTAACACAGTGCATTCTCCTGGTGCTCGCGGTATTCGGAAGTGTTATTCTGTTTCAGGAATGGCTTAACCAATGGCTGCAATTGTTTTCGTTCAATGTGAGAGAGTTACTTGTGTTTGGTGTGGTGCCGGGGTTAATTGTCGTTATTTTCGATCTGATATTAATCAAAGTCATACCTGAAAAGCATTATGATGATGGGGGAATAAATTATAAAGTTTTTCGTAATCGTTCGTTCTCTGGCATATTTTCGCTCGTGTTGTTAGTAGCTGTCAGTGAAGAGGTGTTGTTTCGAGGAGTTATCCAAAATTCATATGGCTATTTAGCTGCCAGTATTCTGTTTGCTCTCGTCCATTTCCGGTACTTGAAGAAAATTGTGTTGCTGGTTTCTGTTCTTTTTATTAGTTTTTTTATCGGTTATATGTTCGAACTGACTCATAATTTGCTCGCAACCATAGTGGCTCATTTCATAATTGATTTCTTGCTGGCTAGTTGGATCAGGACAA
Organism: Thalassobacillus sp. CUG 92003; assembly: GCF_013618635.1. Taxonomy (GTDB): domain Bacteria; phylum Bacillota; class Bacilli; order Bacillales; family Halobacillaceae; genus CUG-92003. The sequence goes on from NZ_JABLSJ010000004.1 coordinate 4,998, forward strand.
GAAAAGGGGGATAAAGGTGAATACGAATGAACACGAAAGGCAATCAGAGGCACGGGAGCAATACAAGACGGAAAGCTATGCAGAAGACGAAGACATGGATGTATTGAATCTACCGCCACGAAGTGAAGTGCATACAGGTAAAAAAACAGCGATGAATGTAGGGGCAGGCGTCCCATTGGTTCGTTTACTCGTCATTTTCATCGTTCTCGCTACCATTGCCGTGCTGGCTTACATGTATTGGGGTGAACTATTTAACGACAATGAACAAACGGCTTTGCTAAATGCCATACCTAACACGACGGGAACATCATTATGTAAACTGTGAATAAAATGAAAGGCGGCGAGGCCATACTGTAATGGATTGGCATCGCCGCCTAAAGAGGAAGTGTTCATCACTTGCTTTTCAATTAGAAATATCGTTTTTTATCTCTCTCTTCTTTAAGTATTTCGACTGCTTCTCTAAAGCGCTGTGAATGAATGATTTCTCTTTCCCTTAAAAATTTCAGTCCATCATTTAATTCAGGATCATCTGACATGTTGATGATCCATTGATATGTTGCTCTTGCTTTTTCTTCGGCTGCAATATCTTCATATAAATCGGCAATTGGATCACCTTTAGCCTGAATATAAGTCGCTGTCCAAGGAGATCCTGCTGCATTTTCATAATACAAGGCATTGTCATGATTAGCATAATGCGCGCCAAGTCCGGCTTCTTTCATTTGTTCTGGCGTTGCATCTTTCGTTAATTTGTAAACCATGGTCGCTATCATCTCAAGGTGAGCAAACTCCTCTGTTCCGATATCAGTCAATAACCCGATCACTTCGTTAGGAATGGTATACCGCTGATTCAAGTAACGGAGTGCAGCGGACAATTCGCCATCAGCCCCGCCGTATTGCTCGATCAGATATTTGGCCAGCCGGGGATTACATTCCCGAACTTTTACAGGGTATTGCAATTTCTTTTGGTAATACCACAAATGACATGACCTCCTTATTCTGCCTTTGCTTTCATCAGCTGATCATATCTGCCAAGGCCAAGGCCCACGGCTCCATTGCCACGGGTAAGCTGAATAACTTTCCCCGAATTGCATAAGGGGACCGTATAATTGTTCAAATTGCTGTTTGAGTTGCTTGCTGTGATGGGCGCAGTGATTGAATTGCTCGAGTGCCTGTTGATCGTAAGGGTGCGTATCAAGGTACAGCGTTAATTCCACGAGGACGAAATCAGCACGTTGGATTTCTAAGAGTAGGTCTTCGTATTCTTTGGGAATTTTGGTCAAGTTCAATCACCTCCTTTAAAGGGGTAAGGGTCATAGAACAATGGCCATAATGTTCCCTTGCATAGAGCTTCAGCTGGTGAGAACTGGGGGAGGCCTGGTGGTTGAAAACCCACATACAAATTAGGAGGCGTGCTGTAGCATTTCACTAATTTTGGAGGGCAAGGGTCGTTATTACTGTTAAAAGGCTGATAACATTTGAATTGACTGCTCATTCGTATCACCTTCCAATCCGTTATCAGAATAAAATATGTGTCAACAGTTCGTCCTATGCTAAGATATAGATAGGGCTACGATAAAAGTTAATCGATGCTTTTACATAATTAATAACTGGGAGGTCATAATCGTGTTTGTAAAAACGTTAATGAAACCGAAACATCAATGTTACGTGGCGGATGTCCAAGATTCACTTGCTGATGTATTAAAATCCCTGGATGAGCACGATATCCTTGGTATGCCGGTATTGGATGGGGATACATTCATCGGTATGATTTCGACAGAACTGATCTATCGCGGCTGTTTCAACAGTGAACTGAATCAAGCTGATTATCTTAGTCAAACCAAAACGGCGAATCTGGTCGGGTGGGAAGAGCTTGCCATAACGGAAGATGAGGTTTTTGAACATACGTTGCCGGCCTTTAAAGGCTTTCCTGTGTTGGCTGTGGTCGATCGCGATCGCACGTTCCTTGGACTCGTTACCCGTGATGACGTGCTCGAACAGTTTGAAAGTGCTTTCGGTGTTAAGAAGAAAGGGGTGCGAATCGCGTTCACTTCTGAGGATTCTGCGGGTCGAATCGAACGGCTTGGGGACATTATTAAAAGTCATCATGAGAACGTCATCTCTCTGACGACATTTGATGAAACCGATAAATTGGCGCGTCGCATCGTTCTTAAAGTAGATGCTAGTGATAATATAGAACGATTTACAAATAAATTAGAGCGAACAGGGTTTCGGATTTTAAGTGTAAAGGAAGTATAAATAGAGCTCCCCTTGCTTGCACGAGCATGGGGGGTTTACTTTTTGTCAATATCATCATGACGCACTGGTGAAAACAGAGGGGGATAATGAATGAGGTTTATACTGGCAGCCCTATCATTAGGTATCTCAGGTGTTTTATTTTATATGTATCGACTGGCTTTTAAAGATCATGTCAAACGTCATCACTTTAAATCAGCGGGATTTCCGGCTTCGTTCAATGAGATACATATGTTTTTTATAGCGGATATCCATAAGCGTAATCTGAGTCAGACAACCTTGGATACTGTTGAGGAAAAAATTGATATGGTTATTGTCGGCGGCGATTTATTTGATAAGCGCGTCTCAGTCGATCAAGCTGTTGCCAATATAAAAAAATTGCAGACCTTCAATGCCCCTATCTATTTTATTTGGGGAAACAATGATTATAAAGCCGCCTATCATGAACTTGATGCACGTTTAAGCGAGTGCGGTGTCACAATTCTAGGCAATGCTTTCACCGAATTTGAATCTGAAAACGGAGATACGTTCGTACTGGTAGGGGTAGATCCTTATAAAAATGATAAAGCAGCGTTAGTAACTGATTTACAGGCCCGTAAAGATACGTTCCATATTACAGTTATACATGATCCGGTCATGTATAAAGACATGCCGTCGGTGCATCCTTCAAAAGGACTTGTCCTCTCAGGCCATACTCATGGCGGACAGATCCGATTATTTGGTCTTGGTTTTTTTCAGCGAGGCGGTGTGCATCTGGAGGGAGATGTTGTTAAGCTGGTGACGGAAGGATACGGAACGGCTCACATCTCGATGCGACTTGGGACGAAGGCGGAATGCCACGTCATTACGCTTGAATCCGCATTTGACCGTTGAGACACGGGAATAGCAGATCTCTTTCTTGAAATGACTGCATGATAAGGCGTAAATGATATAAGCTAAAAGTATGGTTAAATCGGGTAGGCGATAGGCCCCCACGTAAGAAATTCGCCTTTAATTTGTTATTCGGTACCATAAAAGATTGTGACGACATAAGATATGAATAAGAACAGAAGGAATAAGGGGGCGATACCATGCGTATAGAGCGAGTCTCTAATCAAAAGTTTAAAATCTTTTTAACATTTGATGATTTGATGGATCGTGGTCTCACTCGGGATGAATTGTGGAAAGACCTGCCCAGAGTTCATCGCATTTTCAGTGATATGATGTTTGAGGCAAGTTCAGAGATAGGTGTCGAACTAAATGGGGTATTGCTCGTGCAAGTATATTTGCTGCAGGCTCAAGGTATGCTGGTCATCGTTACAAAGAGTGAATTTGAGGACTACGAAGATGAGGAAGATTACTTAGAAATGAAAGTAACCTTAGATGAAAGCCGTGAAATGATTTTCTCTTTTGATGAGTTTGAGGACGTCATCCAAGCCGTCGACCATCTTAATTTGCTGAACGTATGTGGAGGCGATCTTTACCATTACCATGAAGGTTATTATATGTTACTCCTAGAAGATGATATCAGCCACTTGGAAGAAGAACAGGTGATTGCACTGATGTCAGAATTTGCTTCAGCGAGTGCTGTGACAAGCCACCGATTAGAGGAATATGGAAAATCGATTGCGAAACGAACAGCGGTCGTCACGATCCATCATTACTTTGGTCAACATCAGGAAGAATTAAAGGACGAAAGCTGAATCAGCTCCGTCCTTTTTTAGAAAATAAATAGCTGATAGACAGCTAACATGTTAAGATGAAAAAGGATATATAATATGATGAACAGCAGGAAATGTGATAGGAGTGTATGAATTGAAGATTGGCGTGTTGTATGGCGGGGTATCAGGCGAACGGGATGTTTCCCTGTCAACTGGTGAAGGCATTATGAATGCCTTGGATGAGAATGGACATGAGGTGATCGGGGTTGATTTTCACCCTGAGCGAATGGGAGTTGTTCTAAACCTGAATGTTGATCTTGTCTTTATTGGTTTACACGGAAAACATGGAGAAGACGGAAAAATACAAGGATTACTTGATATGTTGGGCATACCCTATGTAGGCTCAGGTGTTCTGGCTTCTGCCCTTGCCATGGATAAAGCCAAATCGAAACAACTTTTTCATCTGAATGGGCTTTATACAGCTCAAAGTATGATTTATTATAGAAACCGATATGAGCATGTAGGAGAAATGACGGAGCACATCAATGGCTCTTTCACACCACCATTTGTTATCAAGCCGAACCAGGAAGGGTCGACGTTAGGGTTCACAATTGTGAAAGAACCCGCAGAAGTTGAACCAGCCATTCTGAAAGCATTAACGTCCGATCAAGAAATATTAGTTGAAGCTTACATTGCTGGACGTGAAGTGACAGTACCGGTAGTGGGAGCGAAAGGTAACGAACAAGCCCTCCCCGTTATTGAAATCATACCTAAAAATGACTATTATGATTTTGAATCGAAATATGAACCGGGTGGAAGCGAACATCTTGTTCCAGCCCCGCTTTCAGAAGAACTTCGGGATCAATTACAAGCACATGCTGTAAAGGCGCATCAATTGCTGGGCTGTGATGTCTATTCGCGTGTAGATTTCATGATTGATCAAGATGAGAATCCGGTTATACTAGAAGTGAATACGTTACCTGGCATGACCCCAACAAGTCTGTTCCCTGATGCAGCGCAAAAAATTGGCTGGAGTTATAACGAAATGGTCGAACAATTTGTAAACCTTTCCCGAGATACAAGTACCATCGGAGGTTGAAACCGCTTACAAATACTGTCAGAGTGACCATGGTTGTGTTCAATATGTGCCATTATACTTTTATTAATAAACAGGTAAGGTAGACAAGCTTCGACCACTAAAGGATTAAGGACGTTATAGGAGGTAGACCAATGTCAGCTGATAAGCCAGTAGATTCCAATAATGAAGCAATCGATCAATTAGACGTATTAAAATCCACCCAATCGGTGGTAAAAAAAGCGCTTGACAAACTAGGGTATCCAGGGGAAGTTTATGAATTGTTAAAAGAACCGGTCCGCATGATGACTGTCAGGATTCCTGTGCGGATGGACGATGATTCCATTAAAATATTCACTGGGTATCGAGCCCAGCATAACGATGCGGTTGGACCGACTAAAGGAGGCGTTAGGTTTCATCCTAACGTTACAGAAAAAGAGGTTAAAGCGTTATCTATTTGGATGAGTTTGAAGGCAGGGATTGTCGACCTTCCTTATGGTGGTGGAAAAGGCGGAATCGTCTGTGATCCGCGTGACATGTCATTTCGTGAACTCGAAGGCATCAGTCGAGGTTACGTTAGGGCTATAAGCCAGATTGTCGGACCCACGAAGGATATTCCGGCCCCTGATGTGTTTACCAATTCACAGATTATGGCGTGGATGATGGATGAATATAGCCGGATTGACGAATTCAATAATCCTGGATTTATCACAGGAAAACCGATCGTACTCGGTGGCTCGCATGGACGTGAATCGGCAACGGCACGCGGGGTGACCATTTGCATCGATGAAGCATCTAAAAAGAAAGGGATCGACATAGATGGTGCACGTGTCGTCGTGCAAGGTTTTGGCAATGCAGGCAGCTTCCTTGCTAAATTCATGCACGATAAAGGCGCAAAGGTCGTGGGGATTTCTGATGCCTACGGCGGGCTTCACGATCCGGATGGATTAGATATCGATTATTTACTCGATCGCAGGGACAGTTTCGGAACGGTAACGAACTTATTTAAAAAAACGATATCGAATCCTGAATTACTTGAATTGGATTGTGATATATTAGTTCCAGCAGCGATAGAAAACCAAATAACGGAAGATAATGCTCATGACATTAAAGCTGGCATTGTGGTAGAAGCTGCTAACGGACCGACGACATTAGAAGCAACTCGCATTCTTTCAGAACGGGACATATTGTTAGTACCGGATGTGTTAGCCTCTGCAGGTGGTGTCACGGTCTCGTACTTTGAATGGGTGCAAAACAACCAAGGATATTACTGGACAGAAGAAGAGGTACAGGAGAAGCTTCATAAAGTCATGGTTAAAGGCTTTGAGAATGTGTATCGTACATCTCAAACGAGAAGAGTGGATATGCGGCTTGCGGCTTACATGGTCGGGGTCAGAAAGATGGCCGAGGCTTCCAGGTTCCGTGGATGGATTTAAGTTGAACCTTATGATATAATCTCCTATCATGAAGAATGGTAGGAGATTTTTTGTTTATATGCCTAACAAGAACTCGGATTCGTCATCCGGGTTTTTCTGATTGTATGAACCATACTGTATCAAATAGACAGTTAATTGGAGGAAATGGAAGAGGGGTGACCGTTCTATGCAACGTGAAGAAGTCATAATCATTGGCTCTGGTCCATGCGGGATGAGTGCAGCGATTGAATTGCAGCGCCTCGGGATCAGTCCTTTATTAATTGAAAAAGGTAATGTGGTCAATTCAATATATAATTATCCGACCCATCAAACATTTTTCAGTTCAAGCGAAAAACTTGAAATCGGGCAAATCCCGTTTATAACTGAACGACAAAAGCCTGTTCGAAATCAGGCCCTTGCGTACTACCGCTCTGTGGCTGTCAGGGAGCAACTGCGTGTTAATGCTTACGAAAAAGTAAATGAAGTGACTAAAACGGAAGATGGTTTTACCTTGGAGACGACAAAGCATTCAGGAGAGATGCAACGCTATGCTGCCAAAGATGTCGTCATCGCTACGGGGTACTATGACCAGCCAAATAAACTAGGGGTAGAGGGTGAACACCTTGATAAAGTGATGCATTATTTTAAAGAGGCACATCCCTACTTCAATAAAGATGTAGTGGTCATCGGTGGGAAGAACTCTGCTGCCGATGCAACACTCGAACTAGTGAAAGCAGGTGCCAATGTAACGGTTTTATACCGGGGAGATGATTATTCGAAAAGCATTAAGCCTTGGATTTTACCAGAATTTGAAGCGCTTGTCCGTAAAGGTATCGTTACGATGGAATTTTGTGCACAGGTAAAGCGAATTACGGCTCAGTCGGTCGTTTATGAATGTGGAGGCAAGGAATTTTCTGTAGCGAATGATTTTGTTTTTGCTATGACTGGCTATCGTCCGGATCATGATTTTCTTGCCAAAATGGGAGTCGAAATCGATGATGCCACAGGCCGTCCTGCGTTTGATGAATCCACTATGGAAACAAACGTTAAGGGGATTTATATAGCAGGCGTCATTGCTGCAGGCTATAATAATAATGAAATATTTATTGAAAATGGCAGGTTTCATGGTAAGCAGCTTGCTGATGCCATTGCTTCAAAAAATAGCAGTAAAATAGGTTGAGATCATACTGAGAGCAGCACACCAAATGGCTGTGACATAACTAATTAACACACAAATGCCGAACGTTTTTTTGAAATTGTTCGGCATTTGTGTGATTGAAGGAGGCTTTCGACGGCCGCTCCATTGGGATCTTCGGCTCCTGCTCTTCCCGTCGAAGTCTCTGTGTTTTGACTACGTTTAGGACCAACGTCGATCTTGTAAATCTGCTCGGACATTAGAATTCAAACATCGGTGCAAGTTCAGATGGCGTGTTGGTCATTTCTAAGGCGATCATTAACTTTATTCGGGCTTTTGGTCCTGTCAATCCATTGACAAAAATGACCCCGATATCTTTAAGGTGACGTCCGCCACCCTGATAGGCATAAGTCGATTGGACCACGCCTTGATAACATCTTGAAACGAGGAGTACAGGTATCCCTTCATTGATCATATTTTTTATGGCATCAATTGTTTCGGGAGGCAAGTTGCCTTGGCCAAGTGCTTCGACTACCAAACCATCGATTTTATTGTGGCGTAAAGCATCAAATATAAGCCCGTCCATGCCAGCATAGGCTTTGACTAACGACACATTCTTTTGAATGTTTTGAATCGGGTATGATTCATGTGCAGTCAATTTATGGTGGAAAAAGACATTGCTTTTTGTTGTAATACCGATCGGTCCGTATTGAGGACTTTGAAATGTGGCCACATTGCTGGTGGACGTCTTTGTCACATTCTTTGCGGTATGGATTTCGTCATTCATAACGACCAGGACCCCTTTATCCTGTGCTTCATCACAACAAGCCACTCGGATAGCGGTTACTAAATTATAAAGGCCGTCCGATCCTAATTCATTACTGGATCGCATAGCGCCCGTCACAATAACCGGCTTTCGCGTTTGCAAATACAGGTCCAGAAAATATGACGTTTCCTCTAACGTATCTGTTCCATGCGTAATGACAATGCCATCAAAATCCTCTGCGGCAAGTTTTTCGTGAATTGTTTTTCCTAGCTTCAGCATCTGCTCCGGTCCGATGTGAGGCGAAGGCAGCTGGAATAACACCATGTCCTCAATCGTCACAAAAGCAGGGATCATAGCTGACAGCTCTTGTAACGGCTGATCATCTTCCCGATCAACTGTACCAGTCTGTTTATTTTCTTTCATTGAAATGGTGCCGCCCGTATGGATAATAAGAATTTTTTTCATTATGTCACCCTCTTAATTTCTAATATTCCTTTTCTTATATCTTCATGATACGATGAAATGAATTGGAAGGAAAGAGAGGAACCGCTGATGCTGGCCATATTGACTGTGGCGATTGCCCCTGCCCTTGCGCTCATGACATTCATATATTTAAGCAAGCGAATCGAACTTGAGCCGCTCCCCCTCATTGTGCGGACCTTTATAACAGGTGCGATTCTTGTCTTCCCTCTTTTATTCGTCCAATATGCTTTTGAAACTGAAGGGATATTTCAATCCCCTCTATTGAAATCCTTTATCATGGCAGGATTATTGGAAGAGTTTTTTAAGTGGTTCATCTTTTTATTTACGATTTATAAACATACATCATTTGACCATCATTATGACGGCATCATTTATGGTGTAGCAATAAGTTTGGGATTCGCTACGGTGGAAAATATCATCTACTTGTTTGCCAATGGGATAGAATTTGCAATCGGTAGAGCGATTTTTCCTGTATCTTCCCACGCTTTATTCGGAATATTGATGGGGTTCTATGTAGGGAAAGCTAAATTTAACAGTGACTTGAAACGGATCAGGCTGGGATTGGCGCTCTTAATTCCATGGTCGTTGCACGGTACATACGACTGGATTCTTGAGCAGCCATTCTACAACTGGCTTTATTATATAATTCCTTTTATGATTGTGCTATGGGTATTAGGGATAAGAAAAATTAAACTGGCAAATGATCACCATATAAAGCTTGTAAAAGAAGAACGTTAGCTATGCTCGAGCAAAACTAAAAGTAATACAAAATGCCGAATGATTTCGCTGAAATCATTCGGCATTTGTGTGTTTTTAGAGTAATGTTCCATGACCGCACCATTAAAACACCTTGCTTTCGGCGGTGCTAATAAAGCAAAAACCGTTTTTGTTTGCCTTGGATGTATAAAAGCGTGAGAGCTTCAAAGAATACAATTACATGAATTAGTTACTAAAGAACGTACTTCCAGGAGGCTTATGAAATCATGGGAATAAGAAAAGTGATAATCGTGATTGCAGCTCTAACCATGATGTTATTTCCGTCAGAACTTGATTTCGAACCAAATAAAGCTGAGGCTTTCTCGAATCAAGTCATCCAACATGGGGCGACAGGGGACGACGTCATTGAATTACAGGCAAGACTTCAACACTTAGGGTTTTACAACGGAGATATCGATGGGGTGTTTGGCTGGGGAACATACTGGGCTCTCCGTAATTTTCAATATGAATTCGGCCTAGAGATTGATGGGCTGGCCGGTGACGTGGTCAAACAAAAATTAGCTGATGCAAGTGAATATGATCGGCAATTCGTTAAAGAACAAATTAATAAGGGAAAAGACTTTACTTATTATGGCGGTACACCAAAAGCACAGCAAGTAGAGGATGGCGGTCAAGGAAATCAAGGGGGCCAACAAAATCAGCAGCAGGAAGGTACAAAACCGACAGCCGTTAACGTGCCTAATGGTTATTCACAAAATGATATCCAGTTGATGGCGAACGCAGTACATGGTGAAGCAAGGGGAGAATCACATGTCGGCAAAACGGCTGTAGCGGCGGTTATCTTGAACCGAGTTGAAAGCGCAACGTTCCCTAATACTGTTTCAGGCGTTATTTTTGAACCGCGTGCCTTTACAGCTGTAAGCGATGGGCAAATTTGGTTGACGCCAGATGATTCAGCTAAGAACGCCGTACTTGATGCCATCAACGGTGGCGATCCTTCAGGTGGTGCGTTGTACTATTTTAACCCGAACACCGCTACGTCAGACTGGATTTGGTCAAGACCGCAAATAAAGCAAATCGGAAAGCATATATTCTGCAAATAAAGGGGTGATACAATGTTTCGTTGGATAACTATCGTCGTATTAGCATTAGCTTTAACAGGTGTAGGCGTTTGGGGATATAAAGAAAACCAAGATAAGAACGCGGTTTTGATCCAAGCTGAAAATAACTATCAGCGCTCGTTCCATGAATTAACCTATTTGATGGATTTGCTCAATGATAAAATTGGTACGGTGCTGGCTATTAATTCTAAAGAGCAGTTATCTCCTGAATTGGCAGAAATTTGGCGTATAACGTCAGAAGCGAATGCTGATGTGGGACAACTCCCGCTTACATTGATGCCATTTAATAAAACGGAAGAATTTTTATATGACATTGGTGATTTCGCTTATAAAACAGCTGTAAGAGACCTTGATCAAGAACCTTTGAGTGATAAGGAGATTAAAGGGTTAAGGGAATTGTATAAACAATCGGGGGAAATTAAGAAAGAACTTAGAAAAGTCCAAAATACTGTACTTCAGGATAACCTCCGCTGGATGGATGTTGAACTGGCTTTGGCAACCAATGAAAACACGGAAGATAACACGATTATCAACGGATTCAAAACGGTGGAAAAATCAGTGACCGGCTATAGCGAAAATGAATCGACCAATTTCCCTGGAGGCTCCCACGATTTGAAAAAAATAAACCATTTAGATGGTGAGGATATCGGGAAAGACGAAGCCATTGACATTGCGAATAAGTGGTTCGAGAAACAATCAGCATCCGACTTGGTCGTCACCAAATCCGGTAAAGGGGCTGACGTGCCAACGATTACGGTCTCTTTTGAAAATGGTGACAAAAGTGGTTATATGGATATTTCCAAACAAGGTGGCCACCCTTTGAACGTCATGATTAACCGACCTGTGAAAGAAAGTAAGATCAGTCTGTATGAAGGCGGAGAAAAAGGAAAAGAAAGGCTTGAAAAATTAGATCTCCCTGACATGGAGATGGTGCAAAGCAGCCAATATGAAAACACGGGTGTTTATACATTTGTGTATAGTGAAGATGAAGTGAGAATGTACCCTGATGCTATTCAATTGAAGGTGGCATTAGATGATGGCCAAGTATTGAACATGAGTGCCCTGGATTACTTTGCTAGCCATCATGAACGTGATGTTCCAAAACCGTCCATTTCTGAAGAGGAAGCTCGAAAACAAGTCAACCCTGGATTGGATATACAACAGCATCATTTAGCGGTAATTGAGAATAATGCTAAAGAAGAAGTACTATGTTATGAATTTTTGGGAACAATGGACAATGAAACATACAAAATTTTTATTAACGCAGAGACCGGTAAAGAAGAAGACATTGAAAAATTGAAAAAAGCCGAAATGATTTTCGGAGATACGGTGTAGCCGATTTTTCGTCCAATTGAACATAAAACTGAATGATAGTCAAAAATCCCGAACAAGCTTCCATCCGTTCGGGATTTTTTTGTACTGAAAAAGGCGTTCAATAACCGCTTCGTCATCGCAGATAACACACAAAAACAATGCTAAGGTGAACGCAGAACTTTCTCGGCAGTCTTTCCCTTTTAATGAAATTTTGAGATAATGGGTGTAATATTTAGCCAATTAAATAAGAAGAAAGAAGGGAAAGTATGATTGAAGTAGGGCAATCTGTCACGCTGGAATTATGGAAGCGTGAACAAAAAGAACCAGATCGTTACAGGTGTAAAATCGTGGATTTTGAAGATGAGCATGTGTATATTGATTACCCGGTTAATTTGGCAACAGGGAGGACGGATTTTTTTCTAGAGGGCATACAGTTTAACGCTAGCTTTTTAGGGAGAAACCAATCTGTTTATACATTTCCTACTGAAGTTGCGGCACGGAAAAAACTGAAGATTCCTGTCCTCATGTTAACCTATCCCGGCGAAGATGAGCTTATTCGTATTCAAAGGCGCAAATATGTACGAATAGAGCGTGCGGCCGACATTGCGATTCAGCATGCGGAAGATCTTTTTCCTCCATTCACATCTGTTACCCTCGATATTAGCGGTGGAGGAGTTGCAGTATTACTGCCTCTAAACCATACCGTTGAAAGGGATCAAAGCATTAAGATTACCCTCGTGTTGGGGACGAATGCTGGGGAAGAGAAATATATTTTTGTTTCTGGTAAGATCGTCCGGGTGGTGGCAAATTATCATTCCAATCGGGATAAAGCTTCAGTGGAATTCATCGACATCTCAGATTCAGATAGACAAACCATCATTCAGTATTGTTTTGAGCAGCAAATGAACCAAAAAAAACAAGGCATGTAATGGAGGATCGCTCTAACCTTCCAAGCTCTTATACCATAATCCACTAGGGTGGCGTCCATGCTAAATCAATCGTGAGATTTTACAAAGCTTCTCTTGAAATGGACGTGGATTTCACTTGTGATTATGTGTTATTCTTTTAAAGTAGCAGTAAATGAGTAAATGCCGCTACACTTACCAGAACCGTTGATTTACATAAGAAGGATGGCGCACGCGTACTTAACATTCGCCTAAGTGCGCTTTTATTATGAAACATAAGGTAGTGCGTCATGATGAAATTAAGGGAAGCGAGTGATTGGGATGGCGAGCGAAGCGATTGCAGTTGCTATAGACGGTCCTGCTGCTGCAGGGAAAAGTACTGTAGCCAGGCAAGTAGCCTATAAGCTATCATATATTTACATAGATACAGGTGCAATGTATCGTGCTTTAACATGGAAGGCATTGCAACACAGCTTAAAGCTTGATCAAGAGAGCGCCATGTCCTCATTATTGGCAAAGACATCGATTAAGCTCGAGCAGCAAACGGATGGTCAGCATGTTTTTGTGGATGGACAAGACGTGACGTCGGATATCCGTACTCAACGTGTGACCCAGAATGTGTCGGTGGTCGCCCAGCATGCTTCTGTTCGAGAAGCCATGGTCAAAACGCAGCAGGGGCTGGCATCTAAACGGGGCGTCGTTATGGATGGAAGAGACATTGGGACGCATGTCATACCTGATGCTGAGGTGAAAATATTTCTCATTGCTTCTGTAGAAGAGCGAGCCGAACGCAGGCATAAAGAAAACGTAGAGAAGGGATTCCCTTCTGATTTGAATGCTTTGAAAGAAGAAATAAGGGCGAGAGATACCTTTGATTCTAGTCGGGAAGTCGCCCCGCTAGTGAAAGCGGCAGACGCTGTGGAAATTGATACGACTTCCTTGAGCATCGATCAAGTGGTCAACCGGATCATTGAAATCATTCAAGAGAATAAACCGTAAAGGAGTTAGCTTGAGATGAGCTTGTATTGGCTTGGAAAGGCATTATGCAGCGCTGTATTTTACCCGTTATACCGTATTAAAGTCATCGGCAGAGAGAACGTGCCTAACGAAGGGCCTGTGATCATCTGTTCGAATCACATTGCCAACATCGACCCTCCGGTTGTCGGCATTACGTGCAAGCGCAACATTTACTTTATGGCTAAGGAAGAATTATTTAAAAATAAAGTATTAGGCGGCATCTTACTACGCGTGCATGCTTTTCCGATCAAACGGGGAATGAAAGATAGAGCCGCTTTGCGAAAAGCACTGGGTATCTTGAATAATAATGAAACGCTAGGGTTGTTTCCAGAAGGGACGCGCAGTAAAGATGGCGAGATCGGAGAAGGGCTGGCAGGGGCTGGATTCTTTGCTCTGCGCTCTGATGCTTATATCGTACCCTGTGCCATTATAGGACCATATAAAGCTTTTAAGCCACTGAAAGTCGTTTATGGGCCACCAATGGATATGCAGTATTATCGTGACCAAAAAGCATCCGCCCGAGAAGTGACCGATAAAATTATGCAAGAAATCAGACAATTGCATAAAAATTATCAATGAACAAAGTGTAAACACTTGACAAAAAGCTTTAAATATTAGAAGTTAGACAAAAGGGCATTTCTTTATTTAGGTTGTGTCGGAAATTGAAGGAGGTAGCTTGGTATGGATGAAATGAATCAAGAAGTTACTGGAATGAACGAATTTTCTGCAGGGGACGTTGTGACTGGAAAAGTTGTCAAAGTCGAAGAAAAACAAGTCCTCGTAGATGTTGGTTATAAAGTAGAAGGGATTGTTCCCATCAGTGAATTATCCAGTCTCCATGTTGAAAAAGCAGCTGATGTTGTGAATGAAGGAGACGAGTTGACCTTACAAGTGAAAAAAGTTGAAGATGATGAAATTGTACTTTCCAAGCGTGCGGTCGATGCAGATAAAGCTTGGGAGGATCTCGAGCAGAAATTTGAAAGCGGTGAAGTTTTCGAAGCCGAAGTTAAAGATGTCGTTAAGGGTGGATTAGTTGTCGACATCGGGTTGCGCGGTTTCATTCCCGCATCACTTGTGGAAACGTATTATGTTGAAGATTTTGAAGAATATAAAGGCCAATCACTACGCCTGAAAGTCGTAGAACTGGATCGTGACCAAAACCGTGTCATCCTATCACATCGAGCTGTTGTTGAAGACGAAGAGACCTCACAAAAACAAGATGTCTTGCAACGTTTAGAAGAAGGTCAGGTTGTTGAAGGCACAGTACAGCGCTTGACTGATTTCGGGGCGTTCGTGAACCTTGGAGGTATTGACGGACTTGTACATATCTCCCAGCTATCTCACGAACATGTCGAGAAAGCGAGTGACGTCGTAGAAGAAGGCCAGTCGATCAATGTGAAAGTCCTATCGGTGGATCGCGACAACGAACGGATTTCACTATCTTTAAAAGAAACTCAGCCTGGGCCTTGGCATAACCTTGAAGAGCGTGTAGAACAAGGTGCCATTCTCGAAGGGACGGTTAAGCGTCTTGTAAGTTTCGGTGCTTTTGTTGAAGTGTTCCCAGGGGTCGAGGGGCTTGTACACATTTCTCAGATGGCGAATCGTCATATTGCCACCCCTGGTGAAGTGTTAGATGAAGGTCAGGAAATCAAAGTGAAGGTCCTTGATGTAAATGAGCAAGCTAAGCGCCTCTCATTGAGCATTAAAGAACTTGAACGTGATGCGGATCGGAAAGAACTTCAGCAATATGAAAAAGAAGATGACCATTCCGGCTTTCAGCTAAGCGATATGATTGGTGACCAGCTCGACAAATACAAAGACTAAAGTAGGGTTGTGTATGTCCAGAGGCGAACGAAAAATGGACCATATACGCCATGCCATCGACTATACGAGCAGCTATCATAATCATTTTGATGATATGGAGATTGTGCACCAAAGCATTGCGCAATTGAATTGGAATGACTTACAAATAGCTGCACACTTCGGGGAACTTCATTTAAGTTCCCCTCTTTTTATTAATGCGATGACAGGCGGTGGTGGCCTTGAAACAGAAAAGATCAACCGTAATCTTGCGCGAGCAGCTGCTCATACCGGTATTAACATGGCGGTAGGCTCCCAGATGGCTGCTTTGAAGGATCCAAAAGAGAGACGAAGCTACCAAGTGGTAAGAGAGGAAAACCCCCGCGGCATTATTTTTGCGAATGTCGGTAGTGAAGCAAGTGTAGCTCAAGTTAGCGAAGCTATCGAAATGCTTAACGCTGACGCGGTGCAAATCCATTTGAACACATTGCAGGAGCTGATCATGCCAGAAGGCGATCGTGATTTTACCAACCGTTTGAGTAATATAGAAGCGATTGTCGAAGCTATTGAAATCCCCGTTGTGGTAAAAGAAGTCGGGTTTGGAATAGCTAAAGAGACGGGCCGGATACTGCAGAATATCGGTGTGGATTATTTTGATGTAGGCGGCCGAGGCGGTACTGACTTTTCTAACATTGAAAATAAACGGAGAAAGTCGCCCCTCCGGTCGTTTGAAAATTGGGGCGTCCCTACCCCCGTGTCTATTATGGAATTAAAAGAAGCATTACCACACGCTAATGTTATGGGTTCAGGAGGCATTCGGCACGGTTTAGATGGGGTGAAAACTTTATTGTTGGGAGCGGATGCATTTGGAATGTCCGGCACGTTACTAAAAGTGTTGCATGCCGAAGGGGTGGAAGGATTGATCGATACGATCGTTCACATCCATGAAGAGATAAAAATCGCTTTAATGCTGATGAACGCTTCTACACTTCCGGAATTAAGACATAAACCTTACGTGCTGACGGGGGCCACTTTAGACTGGCGTGAACAACGCCTAAATGGAAAATGAGTGTCAAATGCCACTAAAAAGCGACCAAATCGCCTATGATTTGGTCGCTTTTTATATGAAGTCTATCCTTGTTGATCCATCTATTAGTTCTTATTTATTTCACTCTAATGACTGGATGTCAAAGATTTGGATAAGCCGTCGTCATCCATGAGTCGATATTTAGTGATGGTACTTTCCTTATTGATGTTCATTCGCCCTGTAACATTAGCGTGACGTTCTTCTCCTCCTTTCTTCTTGTACAGTACATTCACAGTGAAATCGTAGGCTCCTTCAGTAGTCGCAACGTCTTCAATTTTTGTCGTTTCAACGTCAAGTTGATAGCCGTTATTAGATGGAGAAGTGTGATATTCCAGGGCATATGTTCCAATAAATTCTTCATACATACGTTCACTAAAATAAGGTCGATATTTTTCTTCTAAATATACATCTAGCTGAGTAGGCGCATCTGGCGTTGTTGTTTCTCCGTTTCCAATGATTGTTGAATTGGCAGGGTCGTCTAACAAATCCATTAATGTTTGGTCAGGTCCAGTGAACTGTTGATGTAAAACCGTTTCGATTGTCGTTATATTTTGGTCTTGAGCCGTACTGTCAGGTGAGTCGCCGGCAGAACACCCGGTAAAAACAACACACATTCCTAAAAGCAAGAAGGAAATGAGTATTCGATCATGAGTAATTTTATGAATAAAATTTCCTCTCCTTTGTTAGGTTGGTTATATACATACGATTTACTGGAGCGAAAGTTTCAAAAAGACTGAACATTCAGCGCATGGTCCCTATTCGCATAAACGTGTACCTTTACCGAAAACGTGGCTTCACGTTTCCTGTCTGTTAGGATCGGGCGAGACAACGTGGAAAAGATTTATTGCGGTATGCGATGTTTAATATGACGGGAATTCACCCATACTGTGGGAGAGGTGAAGGGTGATGGCTGAAGTATTTTATTGGCATAGCTGGCTGGTCGTAATAATCATTTTATTTTTTTTGCCATCGAGCCGGACTCGGTTTTGGTTGGTAAGTTCTGTTTTAGTAATCATGATTCTCTATCAATATAGTTTTTCGGCATATAATATCACCATATCAAGCAATGTTATGGTGATGCTGTTCATAGGTTTGACGTTATGGCTGAAGCCTGGGAGGATTTTTGTAAGATTTTTCAGCCCCGTTTTGATAGCCATAGGTTTTACGTGCGTTAAGCTATTTACCATGATGCATCCGGTTTGGTACGTATTGATAAGCGACTATATCATTATTATATCATTATACGTGTTGATAGGCGTCTACCAATTTACGCTATATGAGCAGCTGGGATTATGGGTTTTGGGAATGGCTTTAGCTCATTTAATGCTTTCGGCAACGATGTCTCTCGTTGCGTTTCCCTTGGCAGATTCATCTCAGGAGATGATGATTGCATGTATGAAAGGTATGCTCATTCTCTTAATCATTCATAGTGTTAGGCACCTAAAGGCATGGCTGATGAAGGTTGGCAGCAACAAAGGGGCGGTGCCGTTGTGAATGAATATACGTACCCCATCCTGTTGGGGATTACTGCGGGAACAGGCATCCGGCTTTTATTGTTAAGGACCGATTATAGACAGTACCCGACATATCTTCATGGTAAGATCATCCATTTGTCGTTAGGATTGATAGCAGCGGCGCTTGGCACATTAGCGGTTCCTTCTATCATGGAAAAGGAGTTTACAGCTGTCACCTTTCTAACGTTAGCGGCATCGCAATTCAGAGAAGTTCGCAATATGGAAAGAAACACGTTGAGCGAGCTTGATTCTTATGAGCTTGTTCCACGAGGGAACACGTATATCGAAGGCATTGCGGTTGCGTTTGAAAGTCGCAACTATCTGGTCATATTTACCTCGTTTGTCGTAACGTTTGCCTATTTAGCCTTTAATGTATGGGTCGCACTCGGCTGTGTGGTCGCGGCTATCATCACGTCTAAACTATTAATGCATGGGGCAACCTTAAAAGAGATTGTCACGATAGAAAACAGCCCTCTCTACTTTGAGGGAGCCGGATTATATATCGATCAAATTTATATCATGAACATTGGTTTACCAGAGCGCCAAAAAGAAATTTTAGAATACGGGATGGGGTTTGTATTAACGCCCAAAAACTTTAATGTACGTTCGACGATTGCCAACCTCGGTCAGCGGCAGGCCATTTTGCATGATGTGTCTGTCTCGTTGGGCGTATATCGAGATAGTGGTACACCTGCATTAGTACCTTTAATTAAGCGTGACTTGAGTGACGGTCGGATCGGAGTGTTTCTATTACCGCAAGACAATGATATCCAGCGTGCGATTGACGTCATTGGTGCTGTGCCGGTGTTAGAAAATGCCATTCGTATGCCTTCAGAGAAGGATAACAGTAAGTAGGGGGCGGAGCAGGATGAAGATTGAAAAGGCGATATTAGCAGCCATAACGACCCATAAAGATGAAGTGGGCGGCGGAGTGCCCGTCTTCTTTTGTAAGGAAACGGCCCAAATGGAATTTATTGCAGCGAATTTAGAGGCTATTCTGGACGGCATTGCCCATCGTTTAAGTGATACACTCTATATCATCGTTAAACACTGAAGGAAGAATTGTTTATTTCGTTGATTTTTGCTAAAATAGAAAAGTTCGCACAAAAACTCGAATTAATTATCAAGCTGCAGCTGTTCAACCTTTTGTGGGGGAACAGCTTTTTTACACTTTTCAGTTTCAGAGAAACGTGGAATAATAACAGTAGAAACGGAGAAAGGATGGCCTTCCATGAGAAAATCAGTCGTCGCGGTAGTAGGAAGACCTAATGTGGGGAAATCCACCATTTTCAATCGCTTAGTTGGAGAACGAATTTCCATAGTAGAGGACACTCCCGGTGTGACAAGAGACCGGATTTATTCAGAGGCGGAGTGGTTGACTACTGAGTTCAACCTGATTGACACCGGAGGAATTGAACTAGGGGATGAACCACTCCTCGTCCAAATGAGAGCTCAGGCCCAGGTTGCCATAGAAGAAGCTGATGTTATCATTTTTATGGTCAACGGGAGGGACGGGATTACAGGAGCCGATGAAGAAGTTGCAAAAATATTATTCAAATCCAATAAGCCGGTCGTATTGGCTGTAAACAAAATAGATAACCCCAAAATGCAGGAAGATATATATGAATTTTATGCGCTTGGTTTTGGTGAACCTTTTCCGATATCCGGCACGCATGGTTTAGGCCTCGGTGACTTACTCGATGAGGTAGTCAATCACTTCCCCGAACGTGAGCCGATGGTAGAGGATGATGATTTAATCCGTTTCAGTGTGATTGGACGCCCGAACGTAGGAAAATCATCGCTCGTAAACAGCCTGCTCGGCCAGGAACGTGTTATTGTCAGTGACATCGCGGGTACGACGCGAGATGCCATCGATTCCTCGTTTACGAAGGACGGACGAGATTATATTATTATTGATACAGCTGGCATGAGAAAAAGGGGCAAGATTTACGAAAATACCGAGAAATACAGTATCATGAGAGCGTTGAAAGCGATTGAACGCTCAGATGTCGTATTAGCTATGATTGATGCAGAAGCCGGTATTTTGGAACAAGATAAAAAAATTGCCGGATATGCGCACGAAGCAGGAAAAGGCGTCATCATTGTCGTAAATAAATGGGATACAGTGGATAAAGATGAACAGTCCATGAAAGAATTTGAAGACAAGGTCAAGCAGCAGTTTCAATACCTCGACTATGCACCGATTGTCTTCTTATCAGCGAAAACAAAGAAGCGCATCCATACGCTGCTTCCGAAGGTATTGCAGGCCAGTGAAAACCATACAAAACGGGTGCAAACGAACATCCTTAATGAAGTGGTCATGGATGCATTGGCTATTAAGCCTGCTCCTTCGATAAAAGGGCAGCGATTGAAAATATTTTATGTGACGCAAGTGTCAGTAAAACCGCCAAGCTTCGTTGTCTTCGTCAACGATTCACAGCTTATGCATTTTTCCTATGAACGATTTTTAGAGAATCGCATTCGTGAGGCGTTTGGATTTGAAGGAACACCAATCAAACTATTTGCCCGGAAACGTAATTAGATGAAAGCAGGGTGGTCTTATGGAGAAGATAGCTATTTTAGGTGCCGGAAGCTGGGGCACGGCGCTTGCAGTCGTATTAGCTGATAATGGACATGACGTTCGCTTGTGGACGCACCGACGTGAACATGCTGAGGAAATTAATCGAACCCGTACGAACGAAAAATATCTAGCCAAAGTCAAGCTGCCTCATGGCATTAACGCAAGTTCCGATTTGTCGGAATCGATGCAGGACGTTACCCATGTTGTCCTTGTCGTGCCTACTAAAGCTATGAGGGAAGTATGCCGGGATGTAGCAGGTGAACTGACAACACCTGTTACCATTACGCACGCGTCGAAAGGGATTGAACCAGAATCTTTCAAACGTGTTTCCCAGGTGATTTCAGAAGAAATTCCGAGACATTTATATGATGACATCGTTGTTTTATCAGGGCCCAGTCATGCTGAAGAAGTAAGCCGGCAGCAGCCGACAACTGTGACAGTTTCTTCCAATGATTTGGAAGTGGCCAAAATTGTACAGGGCTTATTTATTAATGATAAGTTTCGCGTTTATACATCTCCGGATTTAATTGGTGTAGAACTTGGAGGGTCACTAAAAAATATTATTGCGCTCGGTGCAGGCATATCTGATGGCTTAGGGTATGGAGACAATGCTAAAGCAGCACTCATTACTCGAGGGCTGGCTGAGATTGCGCGGTTAGGTACTTCGATGGGGGCTAATCCTTTAACATTTTCTGGATTGACCGGAATAGGCGATCTGATTGTCACGTGTACCAGCCCCCACAGTCGCAATTGGCGGGCAGGTAATATGCTCGGCAAAGGATATCCGCTCGATGATGTATTAGATCAAATGGGGATGGTTGTGGAAGGCGTACGAACCACTCAGGCGGCCTATCAACTCTCCGAAGAACAATCAGTGGAAATGCCGATTACAAAAGGGATTTATCAAATTCTTTTTGAAAATGCAGCGCCTAAAGATGTCGTGGATCAATTGATGACCCGCGGCAGGCGTCATGAGATGGAAGACCTTTCGAACATTTTAGGTGAACGATACAACGACTGACACACTTATTCCTCTGTGCATATACTATGTTGAATGAAATGCACGAGGAGGTTGAGTGTTAATGGATGGGTTTCAGAAGAATATGTTCGACAAAATTCAGAAAAAAGCTGATGTAAATCCAGACGACGTGTTTCAAGTGGCTGAGTCTGTCAAACATGCTGACTTTTCTGATGAAAAAACGGTAAGACAATTGGTAAAGCAGTTGTCGAAGATGGCGAATAAGCCAGTATCTAAAAAGAAAGAGGATAAAATCGTAGAGGCTATCGTGAATCAGGAAATGCCGCTGGATATGAACAGTCTCAATAATATATTTAAG
This sequence comes from Thalassobacillus sp. CUG 92003, assembly GCF_013618635.1. GTDB lineage: Bacteria > Bacillota > Bacilli > Bacillales > Halobacillaceae > CUG-92003. The sequence continues at coordinate 27,158 of NZ_JABLSJ010000004.1, forward strand.
TAATGAACGTGTAGGCACTTGAGGATGCATAATCAAGCTAACATGCATAGTATAACGGGCAGCACCTATTTTAATGTGAGCTGTTAACGGGATTATTTAGTCAACCGGGGATGCCGTGGCATTCCCGGTTATTCCATTTGGGGCAGTTTCGTTTTTCGTTGGGAGATGCCTATGGTATAATACCATTCGGATTAAGCAGTGGTCTGAAGGGAGCTGACGGGAATGTCTGAGTCAATGCTTAAAATGTACATATCATTTGCAGGAATTATTTTTATGTTCGTAGCCATCGGTTTAATTTGGCTGAGCCGCCATAAATTGAAAGGCATTATCGCTGGGATTGTCGGATTTTTAGCCTACGTATTCATGATATTATCAGGCATCATTATATTTTATATCGTATTCAGCGGACCGACAGCATAGGTGGGGAGGAAGCATCATGAAGCTAATGAAAATCGCATTGATGCCATTGCTATTAATGGCCCTTACAGGTTGTCTCTATCCGAATGATCAACTTGCCAAAAATAAAGTGCCCAATCAACAGCAGTTGGAAACTGTTCAAAATGCAGTCGAGCAATACCAGGAACAAACAAGCAATTATTTACCGATTAAAACAAAACCACAGGATACGCCGATTTTTCAAAAATATTTGCTTGATTTTAGTGCATTGAAACAACAAGGGTTGATTTCGGAAGCACCCGGTACTGCATTCGAGAACGGGGGACATTATCAATATGTCCTTATCAATGTGGAGGAGAATCCAACAGTGAAAGTGCTTGATTTGCGCACTTCAGAAACGATTCGCTCGATCAACACGAAGATAGATGTATATAAAAGGGAAAATGGCTACCCCCCTTTCGGTAAAGAGGTTGCATCGGGTATTTATGAACTGAAATATGAAAAATTAGGCTACGATAACCCGCTTACGGTGGAAAGTCCTTATTCACAGAAAAATTTGCCTGTTCTCATTAACGACCGTCAGGAATTAGTGATTGATTACCGGAAAGATATTTACCAGTTCATGGAAGGAAATGATCATACCTATGAAAAAGGTGATGACCTCAGATATTTACTGACCGATCATTCCCCATTCGTCCCGGGGTATAGCCCCCCTTATACGATTGAAGACGGGGAGCCGGTATTTAAACCGGACTTAGACGAGAACACCAATCGTTCCTGAACTGAAGCTGAGGCCATTGAAAGCGACGTGTTTTGACGGAGCGGTCATTTAAATACCTCTATAACACACAAAAAATTCCGAACGATTTGGCGAAACGTTCGGAATTTTTTGTGTGTTATTTACGTTTGTCCCAACCTTTTTTTCTGTTTTAGGAAGGTATTTCCACGAGCCTATGCGGCATCTGGCACGAAATACTTCTGCAGCTCGTACGCTGCTTACAGAAAGTTTTGCTCAATAATGGACCTTTTTTTAAACCGAACAACATAAGATTTCAGCAGAGCCATTTTTTATCTTTTTTTCCGCCCTGGTCATATTTTAGTTGGACAACGTCATAGAATGAAAATGTCAAAGCTTGTTTTGTATTGATAATCTTATAGCGGGAGGGGATCCTTTGGAAAAAGTAGATATCTTCAAGGATATTTCCAAACGGACAAATGGGGATATATATTTAGGCGTGGTGGGTGCGGTAAGAACCGGAAAATCTACTTTCATAAAGAAATTTATGGAACTTGTCGTATTACCCAACATCGAAGAAGAGTCCGAAAGGGAAAGAGCTTTAGACGAACTTCCTCAGAGTGCGGCTGGGAAAACGATCATGACAACTGAGCCGAAGTTCGTACCGAATCAAGCTGCTACAATCGCGTTTGATGAACATTTAGACTTGCGTGTTCGTCTTGTCGATTGTGTCGGTTACGCCGTGGATGGAGCCGTGGGCTACGAAGATGAAAACGGACCGAGAATGATACACACTCCCTGGTACGAAGAGGCTATTCCGTTTCAGGAAGCGGCGGAAATAGGGACGCGCAAAGTTATTCAGGACCATTCTACAATCGGCATTGTCGTAACCACTGATGGCACAATCGGCGAGATCAGCCGTGAAGATTATGTGTCAGCAGAAGAAAGAATCGTTGAGGAAATGAAAGAAGTGGGTAAACCTTTTATTATGGTCATCAACTCCGTGAAACCGCATCAACAGGATACGGAATTACTTCGTCAGCAATTGAGTGAAAAGTATGACATTCCAGTGCTTGCCCTATCCATTGAAAGTATGAGGGAGCATGACGTCCAAAGCGTTCTGCGCGAGGCACTGTTCGAGTTTCCGGTGTTAGAAGTAAATGTAAACCTGCCAAGCTGGGTTATGGTGCTTGACACAGATCACTGGCTGCGACTCAGTTTCCAATCGTCTATTGAAGACACGGTGCAGGATATTAAACGTCTCCGTGATGTTGACAGGGTAGTCGGACGATTTGAAGATTATGAATACATTACAGATGCTAATTTATCCGGCATGGACTTGGGTGAAGGTATTGCGGAAATCGATTTGCACGCTCCGGAACACCTGTATGATGTTGTATTAAAAGAAATCGTAGGAGAAGAGATCCGGGGGAAAGATCACTTGCTGCAGATCATGCAAGACTTCTCTCATGCTAAACGCGAGTATGATCAAGTGGCAGAAGCGCTTCATATGGTAAAACAGACAGGCTACGGGATAGCAGCACCAAAGCTTTCCGATATGGCATTAGATGAACCGGAAATCATCAGACAAGGTTCACGGTTTGGAGTTCGCTTGAAAGCTGTCGCCCCATCAATTCATATGGTTAAAGTGGATGTACATTCCGAATTTTCCCCAATTATCGGGACTGAAAAGCAAAGCGAAGAACTGGTGAGATATCTGATGCAGGACTTTGAAGAGGATCCATTATCAATTTGGAATTCGGATATATTTGGTCGTTCGTTGAGCTCAATTGTACGTGAAGGCATTCAAGCAAAACTTTCGTTAATGCCAGAAAATGCACGATATAAATTAAAAGAAACCCTCGAACGAATCATCAATGAAGGTTCGGGTGGATTGATTGCTATCATTTTATAACGGCTCTGTTGGGCCGTTTTTTATTTTTTGGCTGGATGCTGTGGTTGATTGATCATGAAAGCGCTATTCACATTATGGGTATCTGAAAGTCTTGAATGTGATCGTTTCTGTAAGGAAAACAGTCCTTGGGATCTTTCACATTTCCGCGGGCATGTGAAGGAGTGGTTGTATAGCCACCCCTTTCTATTTCTTACAGTAACAATATAAGAATGAGCGCGCAGCTGCTTCATCCGGGTGAAGAGATTAAATGATATATTAACACGGATCTATAGCGGATTCATAATTTTTTTCGGAATTTTTTCTTCGAATTAAAAGGGTTTCTAAGCTCTAATGTCGTATTTACGATATTAGAGTTATTTTTATGCTTGAACCCTGTCACATCAAGGGTTAACAGCTTGTTGCAAATGTTTTGCATGTAAGGTGATTTTCTAATGATATGATGGGGGAAATCACATATAAATCGCACCATCAAGCGATTTATATAGTATTTTCTATTGAATTTCGGTGTAAACTCGTTTAATATAAGGCTTGTCATCCATTCAAAAGGATGTCAGCCTTATGGTTATAAGCATTTTGGGTGGATAAGCTTATCCATTTCTTTAAGATGTGAACCCCTTGAGAGGAGGTGAATGTCATGAACAAGACAGATTTAATCAATGCAGTATCTGAAAAAGCTGATCTTTCTAAGAAAGATGCTACACAAGCTGTAGATTCCGTATTCGAATCTATCATGGATTCACTAAAAGACGGTGATAAAGTACAGCTGATCGGTTTCGGTAACTTTGAAGTACGCGAGCGTGCTGCACGTAAAGGCCGTAACCCGCAAACAGGTGAAGAAATTGAAATCGCTGCGAGCAAAGTTCCAGCTTTCAAACCTGGTAAAGCCCTAAAAGACGTGGTTAAATAAAAGCTACATAGGGCTGACGGAAAAAGGGTGCTGAGAAGCACCCTTTTTTTATGAAATGTGGAAACCTTCGGGTTGGGCACTAAGCAGTATGGTTATAATAGTACAAAGCGCGACTCTCTATCAGGCAATTTCATATAATTGACATGAAGCAGAGAGTAAGAGATAGTAGAAAAGAAACATAAGGAGGCAATAATATGACGACCTCAAATGATTTTTTTGTTATAAAAGCTTTAGAAGATGGCGTGAACGTCATCGGCTTGACGAGAGGAACCGATACGCGTTTTCATCATTCTGAAAAACTGGATAGAAACGAGGTTATGATCGCTCAATTCACGGAACATACCTCTGCCGTTAAAGTAAGGGGCAACGCCCATATTCAAACGAGTCACGGTGATATGATAAACAACGAAGAAGATTGAAGCTCAATCAGGCAAGTGAGGTTAGTTTACATAAAGCATTATGCATGGCGTGTATGATACAATGGGAATGGGACAGCCTCCATTCTTGAAAGGAGATAAGTGTTCGAGATGGGACAATCCATGGATATCCAACATTTAAAACAGTTAGTAGCTGAACAAGTCCGCCACCCATACTTAGCTAAGTTTATACCTGAACCCGTCATCGATGAAGATAAACTTGTTATTTTATCTTCCATAGTGGCCCATACGTCGTTCAGCCAGAGTAGAAAAGAACAATATATTGTGACCACCATGCTTGTCCAAATCGCACTTGATACCCACGATCTTGTGACCTTGTCTGATGATGACGATAATTCCGCCATGGTGAAAAAAAGACAGTTGACGGTATTAGCCGGTGATTATTATAGCGGGCTCTATTATTATCTCTTATCCACTTTAGAAGATATTCCCATGATTCATACGCTCGCTTCAGCCATTAAAGAAATCAACGAATTGAAAATGGAGATTTACTATCAGGATGTGCGTTCCTTCCAAGAATTTATGAGTTCATTAAAAAAAGTTGAATCTTTACTTATCCAACGTGTCGCAAGTTATGTCGAACGCACTTCCATCAACGATGTAGCAGGAGAGTGGCTGCTTACCAACAAGTTAGTGCGCGAAAAAGAAAGCTATCAAGAAGGTCGGTTTTCGCCTGTCATGGATATTTTAATGAGCAGTAAACAATCGATCATGGGTGAATCACAATTGCTTCCTTATGTGGATCAAACCATCCAGATGAACATACACCGCCTCGAGAAGGCAGTTTCTCAACTTCCGATTCACTTGAACTGGCTGAAATCCTACGTAGATACAACCATTAACTTAAAATACTATGATAACCATGTCGCGGAGGAAGGCTAACATGCAACCATCCAAAGAAGAACGCGTTCATCACGTATTTGAGCATATATATAAGCGCTATGACCGCATGAATTCCATTATTTCGTTTCAGCAGCACCGTTTTTGGCGGCGTGACGTTATGAAACGAATGAATGTCCAGCCCGGCGAATCAGCATTGGATGTTTGTTGTGGAACGGGTGATTGGACTTTTGCCTTAGCAGATAAAACAGGAGAACAAGGTAAAGTCATCGGCATTGACTTCAGTGATAACATGCTTTCTGTCGCTATTAACAAAAAGCTGGAGCGGAAAACGCCTCAGATAGAATTTGAACGGGGCAACGCAATGGCTCTCCCTTTTCCCTCTGATCACTTTGACTATGTTACGATTGGTTTCGGCCTGCGAAATGTCCCTGACTATACGCAAGTGTTACGAGAAATGAGACGTGTAGTTAAGCCTGGTGGAACTGTGACCTGTTTAGAAACGTCTCAACCCCATGTGCCAGGGTTTCGGCAGCTCTATTACTTTTATTTCAAACATATTATGCCTGTACTTGGCCGTTTGTTCGCTCGCAGTTACGATGAGTATAATTGGCTCCAGGAGTCAGCCAAGGACTTTCCAAATAAGGACGAACTGACAGCCATGTTCATCGAAGCAGGTCTTTCCGATATAAAGGTCAAGTCTTTCACGGGGGGAGTAGCTGCCATGCACATGGGTGTTAAGAAACCATAAACATAGGGTGACCTTCAATGAAGTTAGCGATGATTTATTCATTTTTAAAACAAGATCTTGCCAAAATTGAAGAAGCAATCAATCACACCATCCAAGCTGAACATCCTGTGTTGACCGAAGCTTCCACACAGCTTCTAGAAGCTGGAGGAAAGCGGATCAGACCCGTATTTGTTTTGCTAGCCGGGAAATGTGGTGATTATGAGCTGGATCGCATGAAAGCCGTAGCGGTTTCGCTTGAATTGATTCATACTGCTTCACTGGTTCATGATGATGTGATCGATGAAGCTGAACTGCGAAGGGGACAGCCGACGATCAAGTCAAAATGGGACAATCGCATCGCTATGTATACTGGCGATTATATGTTTGCGCGGTCACTGGAATCTCTTTCGGAACTTGATGACCCGAGAGCCCATCAAGTGCTATCCAAAACGATGGTGGAGCTGTGCCTCGGCGAAATTGAGCAGATTAAAGATAAATACAATACTGATCAGAATCTGCGTACATATTTAAGGCGTATCAAGCGGAAGACAGCTTTGTTGATTGCTGCTAGTTGCCGTTTGGGTGCAATCGCCGGCCGCGTCCCCAAACATCAGGAAAATGCACTTAACGATTACGGGTACTATGTTGGTATGTCCTATCAAATCATCGACGATGTTCTCGATTTTACAGCTTCTGAAGCTGAATTAGGCAAACCAGCTGGCAGTGATTTGCTGCAAGGAAATATTACATTGCCTGTTTTATATTCAATGCATGATCCGGGCTTCAAACAAAAAGTCAACGCATTATTTACGCCAGAAGCAGATGCAAATTCTGAACATCTTCAGGATATTTTACACATCATTCAGACAAATGGATCGATAGAGCAATCCTTAAAGTTAAGTGACCACTATTTAACGAAGGCCTATGAATCATTAGAAGCGCTGCCTGCTGGTCGAACGAAGCAAACTTTGAAAGGCATTGCGAAATACATCGGCAAGCGTAAGTCGTAAGCAATTGCCAGTTTCACTATTATCTGTTAAACTCTTTTATGGCACTTGATTAAAAGCGCTTACAACAATACATAAACGAGGTGTTTGTCATGGAAAGAACATTTATTATGGTTAAACCTGACGGCGTGCAACGTAATTTAATTGGAAATATTGTCACCCGTTTTGAAAACAAAGGATTCAAAATGGCCGGAGCTCAGCTTATGCATATCCCAGGAAGCCTGGCAGAAGAACATTATGGTGAGCATAAAGATAAGCCATTCTTCGGGGAGTTGGTGGAATTTATCACATCCGGTCCTGTTTTTGCTATGGTATGGGAAGGTGAGAATGTTATAGCGACTGCCCGTCAAATGATGGGGGCGACAAATCCACTGGAAGCTGCACCTGGCACTATTCGTGGTGATTATGGGCTGACCGTTGGCAAGAACGTCATTCACGGTTCTGATGCTCCTGAGAGCGCGGAACGGGAGATTAATTTGTTCTTCAATAAAGATCAAACGGTAGATTATACAAAAGACGACGCGAAATGGATTTTTTAATGGTAGCAAAGAGACTGGGACATAAGTAAAAGAGAAGTTTTAAAAAACGAACATTAAAAATGGATATGAATTCAATGATGTTCATGAGCGTAGTCAAAACACGTAGACTCCTATGGGAACAGCGCGAGCCGAAGATCCCGCAGGAAAGCGTTCTTTGCTTTCCGAGGAAGCTGAGGCCGTGCCCATGGAAAGCGAAGTGTTTTGACGGAGCGGTCATTAAACAGCTCTCTAAAATACAGAAATTCCGAACGAAATCGTTCGGAATTTTTGTATTTCATTTAGTTTTGTCCCAACCTCTTTTTTTGCTACTCATTATAGTGCCTGGGGAGTGTACTAACTTCCGTGCATTAACCCTTTACATCGTGATGCGCTTCCATTAATCTTTAATTACATTAGATAAAGGGGCACCAATGACGATGTGTAACGATTACGAAGGATTTATCAGGCAGATTAAAAAGCAGACAGGGATAGATTTATCCCATTACAAAGAAGCCCAAATGAAAAGAAGATTGACATCTTTACGGCAAAAAAGAGGTTTTGACAATTTTCACACGTATTTTCAGGCATTGAGTTGTGATAACGAATTGGTGTCGGAACTTCTGGATCGCATGACCATCAACGTCTCAGAATTCTATCGTAACATGAAACGGTGGGACGTATTAGAAACAAGCATACTACCAGAAATTTTAAAGCAGTCGAAGCGACCTAAAATTTGGAGCGCTGCCTGTTCGACAGGTGAAGAACCCTACACACTGGCTATGATTCTGAATCAGCACCTGCCCTTGAAAAATATCCAGATTACGGCAACTGATATTGACGAAAAAGCGCTAGAGAAAGCAAGACAGGGCGTTTATCATGAACGGGCGTTAAAAGGAGTGCCGAACAGTATCAGGCAGCGGTACTTCACGAAGGACAACAACGTTTACCATGTCAGTGAAGCCATAAAAAATGCAGTTCAGTTTAAGCGTCACAACCTTTTGTCAGATCGATTTGATTCAGATTTCCATTTGATTGTGTGCCGTAATGTGCTGATCTATTTTACGGAATCGGCAAAAAATGAGCTTTACACTAAATTTTACCGCGCCCTCAAATCAGAAGGGTTCCTATTCGTTGGCAGTACAGAACAGATATTTGCGCCCCAGACTCATGGATTTGATGTTTTTGACACATTCTTTTATCGAAAGACAGTTACATAATGAGAGGAATTCTGTAAGAAAACTTAAATTACTTGAACACAAACTGGAAAGCTTGTGATATAGTAGTACGTAAAATTTATCATTGGAGGTAAGTTCATGCGCTATTTAACCGCTGGGGAATCACATGGAAAACAATTAACAGCAATCGTCGAAGGTATGCCCTCACACCTTCCGTTGCGTGTTGACAATATAAATCAATCATTAATTAGACGGCAAGGCGGCTACGGACGCGGGAAACGAATGCAGATCGAGAAAGACCTCGTCAACATTACGAGTGGTGTCCGCCACGGCTATACGCTGGGCTCACCGATTACGCTCGTCATCGAAAACGATGATTTTAAGCATTGGCAGGACATTATGGGCGAAGAGCCGCTGCCGGAAAACGAAAAAATCCGCCGCACGGTTACGCGGCCGCGCCCGGGACATGCAGATTTGAACGGCGGTATCAAGTACGGGCACCGAGATATGCGTAATGTACTGGAACGTTCATCCGCCAGGGAAACGGCTGCAAGAGTAGCAGCAGGTTCAGTAGCTAAATCGCTCCTCCATGAACTCGGCATTGATGTTATTGGATATGTAAAAGAAATTGCAGGTATTCGAAGTGAAGAGAAGGATACGCTGTCGTTTCAAGAACGTGCAGAAATCTCAGAACAATCACCAGTTCGCACGCTAGATGAGGATGCAGGAAATGAGATGATGAGTGCAATAGACGCAGCTAAAAAAGAAGGAGATTCCATTGGTGGCGTTGTGGAAGTTTTCGTTGAAGGGATGCCGCCGGGTGTTGGTTCTTACGTACAGTACGACCGTAAGCTTGATTCTAGAATCGCTGGTAGTGTAGTCAGCATTAACGCCTTCAAAGGTGTAGAATTTGGCATCGGTTTTGAAGCAGCTCGCCGAAATGGCAGCGACGTGCATGATGAAATTGACTGGAGCGAAGACACGGGATATTTTCGGAAGACCAACCGTTTAGGTGGGTTTGAAGGTGGTATGACCACTGGGATGCCTATTGTTGTTAAAGGTGTTATGAAGCCGATCCCCACGTTGTATAAACCGCTGCAAAGTGTGGATATTGACAGTAAAGAACCGTTTCAGGCCAGCATTGAGCGTTCTGATTCGTGTGCAGTGCCCGCTGCTTCCGTTGTGATGGAACACGTTGTTGCATTTGAACTTGCTAAAGCGTTGACAGAACAATTTCCGGCTGATCATTTCCCCCGTATGAAAAAGATCGTGGATGACTACCGGGAAGAAGCAAGGGAATTTTAATATGCATACGCTGCGTGTTCAGGCGAGTTCCCACGATTATGATGTAATGGTTGGTAAAGGATTACGGCATGAAGCTGGTCGATTACTGAGCAGTTCCTATCGTCACGTTTTTATAATTTCGGACAGTAACGCATCAAAGCTTTACACTGATGAAGTGAAGGCTGCTTTTTCAGAAGATATAAAAGTCAACGATTTTGTCGTCCCGGCCGGTGAACAATCAAAAAGCATGGACATGTATGCGAAATTACAAGATTACTGCTTTCAAATCGGTTTAGACCGTCATTCTGTCATCATTGCTCTAGGAGGGGGGATGATAGGTGATTTGGCTGGTTTTGTAGCTGCTACCTATATGCGCGGCGTGGACTTTGTCCAAATGCCGACAACCATCCTTGCTCATGATAGTAGTGTCGGAGGCAAGGTGGCGATCAACCACCCGGAAAGCAAAAACATGATCGGCAGTTTTTACAACCCCGTGCAAGTCATTTATGATATTGACACGTTAAACACGCTGCCCGCTCAAGAAAAACGATCGGGTTATGCTGAAATAGTTAAACATGGTTGTTTGGATGATCCCGCTTTATTTCATGAACTATTGGCGTGTGATATTGCAAAAATTTCGCCGGAACAGATGGAAATTCATCTGTTAAAAGGCATTGAAATTAAAGCTAATATTGTCGAAAAGGATGAAAAAGAAGCGGGTATCAGAAAGTATTTGAATTTTGGCCATACGCTTGGCCATGCGGTGGAATCGCACTTGGGCTACGGTGAAATCACGCACGGGGAAGCTGTAGCGGCCGGCATGCTGTTTGCTATGTATATCAGTCAGTCCGTTCTTGAAGCAGATTTGCCCATTATGGCATTCAGAGATTGGTTAAGGAATAATGACTACCCGATTGACCGCGCATTTGAGATTAAAGCTGAAAAGCTATTGGAACGTATGAAGAAAGATAAGAAAGCCATTAACGAAAGCATTCATTTTGTATTGTTAAAACGTTTGGGTGAAGTCACGGTTGAACCCATCGCAGACAAGGATCTTGTGTCGTTTATCAATCGTTTTAAAAGAGAGGTGCTTGACCAGTGATCAGAGGCATACGAGGAGCAACTACAGTTGATCATAATGAAGCGGCTGAGATTATTGCTCGATCGCAAGCATTGATAGAAGACATCATTCACGATAACCACGTAGAGGCTGAGAATGTGGCATCCGTCATGTTCAGTGCTACGGTAGATATAGATGCGGCTTTTCCGGCCAAAGCTTTGCGACATGTACCCGGGTGGACTTATGTTCCCGTTATGTGTATGCAGGAGATCCCTGTCCCTGATAGCCTACCCTTATGTATCCGGGTCATGGTCACTGTGGAAACTGAACTTGATCAGCCGGAGGTACGTCATATTTACCACCATAATGCCAAGCAATTACGACCTGATTTGAATGCAGGAAGAGGAGGATCCTCATGAAAGCAAAAGAAGTTCTGACACGTATGGCACCTTATAAACCAGGCAAGCAAATAGAGGATGTGAAAAAAGAATATGGGCTGGAGCGAATAATAAAGTTAGCTTCGAATGAAAATCCATTCGGCTTCTCTTCTAGTGTGAAAACGGAACTTCCGAATTTGATCGCCGAGCTTGAAAAATATCCGGATGGCCACGCGAGAACATTGCGACAGAAATTAAGTCAAAAACATCGTGTTGACGAAAACACTCTCATTTTTGGGAATGGATCGGACGAAATCGTTCAAATTATTTGTCGTACATTTCTCGAACCTGGCGCAAACACGGTAATGGCAACACCGACGTTTCCGCAATATCAGCACAATGCCTTGATAGAGGGGGCAGAAGTTCGAGAAGTCCCGCTCGTGGAGGGGCACCATCATGTAAAGGAAATGTTGGAACAGATTGATGAGCACACCCGTGTGCTGTGGTTGTGTACCCCCAATAATCCTACCGGCGTCCATATGAACGACGAAACGCTTCGGTATGTCATGGAGCATTGCCCTGATCATGTACTCGTCGTAGTCGATGAAGCTTATTACGAATATATGACTGCCCAAGACTATTTTGATGTGATAGCTGAATTGCAACAGTATCCGAACCTTATGACGCTCCGAACATTTTCAAAAGCTTATGGGTTAGCAGGACTCCGAGTCGGCTATGGAATTGCTCATTCTGAGATTATCAACCGATTAGAGCCAGCAAGAGAGCCGTTTAATACATCCACGATTGGGCAAGCTGCAGCTTTGCTGGCGTTGGATGATGAGGCTTTCATTGATTGGACCACGACTGAAAACCAGAGGAACAAACAACGGTTGATGGAATTTTGTGATGAAGCGGGTCTGGGGTATTATCCCAGTGAAGCCAACTTCCTATTGATTCATCTCCCCCTCAGCGGAGATCACGTATTCGAACACTTGTTGAGTAAAGGCTTCATCGTCCGTTCCGGTGAAGCGTTAGGCCTTCCGAATACGATACGCGTCACCATAGGGGCTCGTGAAGATATGGAACAGCTTCAAACTGAAATGAAACTGTATTTAAATAAGCAAGAAACTGGTGAGACGTCTTGAAAGATACCGTGTTAGTCATTGGACTCGGTTTGATTGGCGGGTCCCTTGCCCTCAGTTTAAAGCAGCGCAGTGATATAAAAGTCATTGGCTATGATCACGATTCAAACAGCGCTCAATTGGCTCTGCAACAGGGCGGGGTCGATGAAATATGCTTTGATATAACAACGTGTATCCATCAAGTGGATACAGTTATCCTGGCAACGCCGATTTCAACCACCATTGCATATATGAAGAAAATTGATGAGATTCCGCTCGACCACGATTTGCTCATTACAGATGTCTCCTCCGTGAAAGGCAATGTAATGAAAGCAGGCGAGCGCATCCAGAACCCTCGCTTGCATTTTGTGGGGGGACACCCGATGGCGGGGTCCCATAAGCAGGGTTTTATTGCTGCTAAACCCCATCTGTTCGAAAATGCCATTTATGTCTTAACGCCCTCATTAAAGGTGGATCATGCATATATTGAACAGTTGAAAACGCTGCTGGAACCGACAAAAGCACGCTTTCTTGTTTTCACCACTGAAGAGCATGACGAAATGACAGGTGTCGTGTCTCACTTTCCGCATTTAATCGCTTCGTCTCTTGTTCATCAGGCAAGGGTTTGGCAGAAGACCCATCCTTACCTGGAAGAATTAGCGGCTGGGGGGTTTCGTGATATTACCCGCATCGCTTCAAGTAACCCGCAGCTTTGGAAAGATATCTTTTTCCAAAACCGGCCGCAACTTTTGTCGATGTTAAGCGATTGGATTAAAGAGATGGAACACGTCAAACAGTTATTGGAAGAACAAAATAGTGAAGCGACATACGCGTATTTACAAGAAGCTAAATTGTACCGGGATGGTCTCCCTGTCCGCCGTAAAGGGGCGATTCCTTCATTTTACGATATTTATGTTGATATCACCGATCAACCCGGCGCGTTATTAACGGTGATCGGTCACCTGGCTGACTATGATATCAGCATTAAAAATATTCAAATTTTGGAGATAAGGGAAGGGATCACCGGTGTCCTGCGCATCAGTTTTCAAACGAGTGGGGAACAGAAGAAGAGCAAACGCATTTTGGAAAGTTTCCGATACGAAGTAGGTATAGAGGATTGAGGAGGAGTCGTTATGAGCGTTATTGAGTTACACCCGCATAAGGGTCACCTAAAAGGGGAGTTAACCTTGCCTGGTGATAAATCGATCTCGCATCGTGCCGCCATTCTATCGTCTCTGGCAACAGGGAGATCTGTCATAGATAATTTCCTAATGGGAGAAGATTGTCTAAGAACGGTTAAAGCTTTCGAGATGATGGGGGTAATGGTCGTTATGGATGAGAGGAGAGTGGTGCTTGACAGTCCAGGTTTACATCATCTATACGAATCAGAGCAACCGATTTACTTTGGGAACTCGGGTACCACTGCTCGTTTAATGACGGGTGTACTTTCTGCATTGCCTCTTTTTTCAACGGTATACGGTGATGCATCATTAACGAAACGCCCCATGGATCGAGTGGTTCAACCGCTTAGTAGAATGGGGGCCGAGATCTCAGGACGAGCGGGTGGATCGTTATTACCTCTGGCTATTCAAGGCGGCCAGCTTAAGGGCATGGTCTATGATATGCCTGTTAAAAGCGCACAAGTTAAAACGGCGCTTCTGTTAGCTGGAATGTTGGGAGATGGAGAAACGACAATCATTGAAAAAACCCAAACACGTGATCACACTGAACGGCTCCTCCCCCGCTATCAAATTGACATTGAAGCCGTTGAAGGGCAGATTTCCATTCAAGGTGGTCAAGTCCCTAAACCGGCTGATATAACTGTACCTGGCGATATTTCATCTGCCGCTTTCTTTCTGGTGGCAGCTTCAATCATACCGGACAGCCGTATCGTTATCAGAGACTGCGGTTTGAATCCGACTCGAACAGGCATTATCCAGGCGCTGGAGGTGATGGGAGCGTCACTGCAAACAGACGTAAAGCGGACCATTGCAGGTGAACCGATCGGCGACATCATTGTCGAGTCTGCTTCTTTGCAAGGTGCTACGATTGAAGGCGATCTCATAGCTAATTTAATTGATGAAGTCCCGATTATCGCTCTTGCTGCTACCCAGGCACATGGTACGACAGTCATAAAAGATGCAAAGGAATTAAGGGTGAAAGAAACAGATAGAATTGAAGCAGTTGCACATAATCTCCAACAATTGGGTGCGCATGTAAAACCATTAGAAGATGGACTGGAAATTACAGGCCCTACTCCGTTAACGGGTGGTCATATCCATAGCTACCACGATCATCGAATTGGCATGATGGGCGCCATAGCTTCGCTTATTTGCAGCCATCCTGTCACCCTCACCGATTTTGAGAGCATCAACACCTCTTATCCTGGCTTTTTTGATGTAATAAATTCGTTGATGCAGCACTGATATTTCATAATTTATGATGAGCTTTCATAGTATATAGAAAACCAAACGGGGGTTTTCATACGTGGAAGCTTATTCTTTTAGGCAGTATATATACGATGACTGTAAGTTTGATTTAAAAGATGTAATTGTGAGTGAGGAATGTTTCCAACGAACAGGTTTTGGCAAATACGTTTTCAATGTTAATATGGATGGTTTCCTCGTTGCCCCCGGGAAAGTTATGTTGGATGTCAAACGCCCTTTGTTTGCATCAAGCTCTCGTGTCAAGGATGCTGAAGACTATATGGCAAGAGGCTGTACCTTGTTGTTAGTTCAGTGGCCGATGACAGCTTCTGGCAGTTTCAGAAAGACGTTCCACACATTTAAGCAATCCCTTCGTCATCTTCCGGTCGATCATATGATCGTGCCGAAGGTCCCAATTCAACTGCTCACATCCGACATGGTTCGATTTTTGGGGAGACAAGCCTGTCCGTTTATCATGATTGAGGTTGAAGAGGAGCACTTTCTCCATGCGAAAGCTTGGGAATGGTTGGAGGAAGGTCAAAGTTTCAGGAGAATTCCTTTCACGGTTTCGTCTCCAGCACTATGGTCAAAATGGCAGGAGATGTGTCAATATTATGGTATGATACACTTGGTTGATCCAATCGAAGATGAACTCACCCTTGAAAATTTAAAAGTGAGCGGCATTTATCCCTATAAAGGCAGGTTAATCCCCAACGGTTACGCCGATTATAACCTTTATTGGCTCGGTGAAGGCTCTCCGATTGATGGTGAGATCAATTTTCGTTATCATGATGCTGTTCCGAATGTTACCGTCATGAGGGGGAAAATTACCCAGGTGAATCAATCGGTGCTGGCTTCTGATCCTGGGAAATCAATGAACGTTGCCATCCCCAAACATTTTGTTTAACCGTGAAAGGATGTAAGTATGGAAGAGATACAAAAAGCTGTAAGTTTGATGGAGGAAAATAACACCCAACAAGCTCTAGAAACCTTGCAGACTTATTTGCCTGAGGCAGATGAAGAAGAAAAGTTTACCATCGCAGAGTTATACATTCAGTGGGGGATGTTGGAAGAAGCGAAGATGATCCTGCTTGAACTTACTCAACGCTATCCACAAGAAGCAGAAATCAAAGTCATGCTTGCAGACATCCACATTGATCTGGAAGAAGACGAAGAAGCCATTAACCTTCTTAATCAATTTAATCCGGAAGATGAAGAATATGTCCAGTCGCTCATGCAGCTCGCCGATTTATATCAATCCCAAGGCTTATATGAAGTAGCTGAACAAAAGCTGTTATTGGCCAAGCAGGTAGAACCGAATGAGGCAATTATCGATTTCGCACTTGGGGAACTTGCCTTTTCCAATGGCGAATACAATAAAAGTATCCCGTTTTACGAGAATGCCATGGAGCACCAGCCGGTCATTGCAGAAGTTGAGGTTGCTTCGCGCATGGCTGAAGCCTACGCCGCTACTGGCGAGTTCGAACTTGCACTGGAAATGTTCAGCCGGGTAGAGGAAGAACATCCTGATATCCAATTCCGGCACGGGGTCGTTGCGTTCCAAGCCAATCGTAATGATATTGCCATTAAAGTGTGGGAGAACGTCTTGAACAAAGATCCTTATTATGTTTCCGTCTACCCTCAACTGGCTCACGCTTATGAGGAAAACGGTATGCTCCAGGAAGCATTTGATATGGCGAAAAAAGGGCTAGATAAAGATGAATATAATAAAGAACTTTATCATCTTGCGGGTAGTCTAGCTCATAAACTGGAGGAAACAGAGCAAAGCTATCGGTATATGCGAGAGGCAATTGCTCTTGATCCAGGTTATAAAGAAGCCATTCTGTTTTTAACCGAACGTTTTAAAGCCGAAGATGATTATGAGTCTGTTTCCGAATTAATCGAGGAATTGCTGAAGCTAGGAGAAGAAGATCCTAATTACTTCTGGGAATTGGCCCATGCCAAAGAAAAGCAAGAGATGTATGGTGAAGCACTGGAATATTATAATCAAGCTTATATTTCCTTTAAAGAAGACAGTGATTTTCTTAAAGAATTCGGTTATTTCTTGGTTGAAGAAGGACACATGGCGCAAGCGAAAAAAATGCTGCAAGAATATCTTGTCATTGAGCCATCCGATCATGAAGTTGAGGAGTTTGTCAGTCGTTTAACCGATGATGGAACTGAGTAAACGGTGCGGGAGGAGCGAATATGCATACACCGATTTCAGTCAACGATAAAAAGGAATTTGTCCGTTGGTTTTTGAATCATTTCCAGTTAAAGAAAAGAGAAAGTGTATGGATTTTGAATTATCTTATCAACCATGAAACATTGCTTTCTCATGTCCACTTTGTGGATGAAGTGAAATTCTGTCCGCGTGGATTGGCCATTAGTGCCCAGGGTGTTCAAGACCCGCCATTCCGTTTTTATAAAGATAGGATTATGACGACCGATGCTGAAAAATCGTTTCATGATATTCGTTTGAACCAAGATGAAGCCATTTATCTTCAGATGAACTTTAAGAAAGCCCAGCAATGTTCCCGCTATGCGCTTGTCTTAGAGGAGAACCCCTTTTTGCCTAAGGATTATTATGTCGATGACAATGATCGCCGTATGGTGCATCGGTTGTTGGACCTCAGCATTCTTGAGCATCAGAAGAAACGGTATGAGTCAGAAATCGACCGTGCTCTGGAAAATGGGGAGAAGGAACGCTTTTACGAACTGACGAGCGAATGGAAACACATCGTCAAAAAACTTGAAGATTACTAATAAGCATCACCCTTAACCAGGCTGACTATGTCTGGTTTTTTCTTTGGATCGATTCTGTTGTCTTCAAAATGGGTTTAAAGGTGTAAAACGGTTTTGTTCTTTGAATATATCTTTAGTAAAATAGATGTGTATAGGAAAGGATAGTGAAGGGACATGCTACTAAGAAAAGCTGACGTTGAACAATATGTAGAAGCGAAAGAATACATCGATACATTGGTCATTCCGTTGATCCCATTTGAGCCGAGCAAGGATGCCGATTTTATCACAACCTCCTTTCAAGTGGAATTAACCCATATCTTCACCCGAGCGATTGAGAAGGAATACCGCGGCCGCATTTTCCTCGGGCCCGATTATTACTATTTGAAAGGCTCGCTTGATGAAGAAATAGCTCGATTGAATCAGTGGGTTGAACAGTTTGAGAAGCAATCATTTCAACACATATTTCTATTTACGGTAGACAGCAAATGGAAAAAAGTAGAGAAAGATGTGAATGCTAATTTATTATGGGTTCCTGGCTTGAAGCAAGCTGATCTGCAATCAACAGAAACCCAATCATTTATTCAAGAGCAAGCCCGCCAAATTACAGAGTTGATCCAAGCGTATTGGTAAAGGAAAACTTTATCTCTAAACGTGATAATTTATTGACCGGGCTATGAGATTGCGCTATCATGGTAATGTCCTAGTATACTGTGTGTAATTCGTCCATGTAACATGGATTTCAGCATAGAGGGGGGAAAAGAATGAGCGATAAACAAAGGGTGTCCAGACGTCAATTTTTGAACTACACTTTGACGGGTGTAGGAGGATTTATGGCTGCTGGTATGCTGGCTCCAATGGTTCGTTTCGCCATCGACCCTGTGTTACAACCTGCCGCGACTGGAGAATTGAAGTCGGTCGGACTTTCAGTCGATGACATTACAAATGAACCACAGCGGATAGATTGGAAGGTTGATCAGGTAGACGGATGGTATGAATCTGAGGTGCAAAAAAGCGCTTGGGTTTACCGAACAAATGATGATGAAATTGTTGCGTTGTCCCCCATTTGTACACACTTAGGATGTACAGTTGACTGGGGAACCGAGCAAGAGGACGAGTTCTACTGTCCTTGCCATGGCGGAAGATATACAAAAGATGGTGTGAATATACCAGGTACACCGCCTACTGCGCCATTACCTGTATACGACCACAAGGTTGAAAACGGTATGCTTTATTTGGGTAAAGCGCACTCCAGAGGAGGGGGAATCTAATACATGCTACAGAAACTTTACGACTGGGTCGATGAGCGTGTCGATATTACCCCTTTGTGGCGTGATATTGCCGATCACGAAGTGCCTGAGCACGTAAACCCAGCTTATCACTTTTCAGCGTTCGTTTATTGTTTTGGCGGATTGACATTTTTTATTACTGTTATCCAAATTTTATCTGGTATGTTCCTGACGATGTACTATGTACCGGATATTGTAAACGCTTGGGAGTCTGTCTATTATTTACAAAAAGAAGTCGCTTATGGACAAATTGTCCGTGGGATGCACCACTGGGGAGCAAGTTTAGTGATTGTCATGTTGTTCCTACATACGTTACGCGTATTCTTCCAGGGGGCTTATAAGAAGCCTCGTGAACTGAACTGGATTGTCGGAGTATTATTGTTCTTCGTCATGCTAGGTCTCGGTTTTACAGGATATCTACTACCATGGGACAACAAAGCCTATTTCGCCACTCAGGTCGGCCTGGAAATCGCGGCTGCCACGCCATTAATAGGGGATGAAATACGGACATTGCTGGCTGGTGATCCCGATATTGTCGGGGCGCAGACGCTGACTCGATTCTTTGCGATTCATGTCTTCTTCTTACCGGCAGCATTGTTTGGCTTAATGGGTGCGCACTTTATTCTCATCCGTAAGCAGGGTATTTCCGGCCCAATGTAAGATACAGTGATATAAAGGAGGGAACGCTGTGCAAAGGGGAAAAGGTATGAAGTTCGTCGGCGATTCACGGATTACCGACGAACAGAAATCTAATTTACCTAAAGACTATTCCGAATACCCAGGCCGGACGGAAGCCTTTTGGCCAAACTTTCTCTTGAAGGAATGGCTGGTTGGTGCTGTATTCTTAATCGGTTTCTTAATTTTGACTGCTGCTCATCCGTCACCACTTGAACAACAGGCAGATCCAACGAATACAGGGTACATTCCGTTGCCTGACTGGTACTTTTTATTCTTATACCAATTTTTGAAATATGAGTTTGCCGGTGGGGAATTCATTGTACTGGGTGCGATCGTGATGCCTGGATTAGCGTTTGGGGCTTTATTGCTTGCTCCATTTCTGGATCGTGGACCTGATCGCCACCCAGCTAAACGTCCGATTGCCACGGGTTTGATGCTTCTAGGGGTTATCGCTACGTTTTGGCTCACGTACGAATCTGTTTCAGAAGTTGATTATGAAGCACGTGGAGAAAAATATGGTGTCAGTGAAAACGCTGATGTGGAAATCAATACCGATGATCCCGGCTATGCTCTATATGAAAATAGCTGTATGAATTGTCACGGCGAACAATTGCAAGGGTCGGGAGACTATCCTTCGTTACTTGAAACGGAGAAATCAGTCGACGAAATAAAAAATATTGCCCAAAATGGCATAGGTGAGATGCCATCTGGACTCTTTGAAGGCAGTGATGAAGAACTTCAACAGTTGGCAGAATTCGTAGCTAATGCTGGAAGTGGAGAAGGAGGCTCTTCTGAAGGTGGAGAGTCTTCCGGTGAAGGTTCCGGCGAAAGCGAAGACGGGTCTGGCTCTGGAGAAGGCGATGGAGGTTCCGGGGAAGGCAATTCCGGATCAGAAGAATAATATATAATATACAGTTGCCGCGCTATGCCACAGGTTTAGCGCGGTCTTGTTTTGTATTAAGGCACGTGCACAGGAGGGAAAAGCAATGATAGCCTAC
The DNA here is from genome assembly GCF_013618635.1 of Thalassobacillus sp. CUG 92003. Taxonomy (GTDB): domain Bacteria; phylum Bacillota; class Bacilli; order Bacillales; family Halobacillaceae; genus CUG-92003. The sequence continues at coordinate 47,794 of NZ_JABLSJ010000004.1, forward strand.
ATACTGAAACAACAATGGTTTATCATGATCTTGTTCGTTGTTAATTTGCTTGGGACTGTGTATGGATATCTATGGTACGGATGGCAGCTTCGCATCACCGACCCTGTCTATATGATATTTGTGCCCGACAGTCCTACAGCAAGCTTATTTTTTACCATTTTTCTCGGTTTCATTTTATATGGAAAAACGACTTCATATATCGGGGCGCTTGCTGCAGTCACGCTACTGAAATATGGGACATGGGCGGTGGTGATGAATCTGTTAACCCTGGCGTTGGAAGGATCGATTGGCTGGCAGGGATATATGCTGATTGCCTCTCATGGCGCTATGGCAATCCAAGGGTTGCTTTATGCACCCTTTTACCAAATGAAGCTCCGTCACCTTGTCGTGGCCGGGGTTTGGACACTTCATAACGATATTATCGATTACGTTTTCGAACAAATGCCCATTTATCATAGTTTGATGACTTATATGAATGAAATCGGTTATTTCACATTCTGGCTGAGTATTGTCAGTATAGCGGTAGTTTATGCCGTGTGTATTCACCCTAATTTAAAGTTGAGCTATGAAAAACCTGAGGTCTAAACTTGTCCGCTCCTTCATAAACTCTTGGTAGAACATAATGGAGGGGGACGTATTCATGGGCAGGGTTCTAAAGATTGCAGGACTGATTTTACTTTGTATTTTCCTGTTCCCCAATGGAATAAAGGCTGAAGGATTGAATCAGGATGATATGCAGCAATTCATACGTCAGTATCATCATTTACTTATAGATGATAAGATTGAACTTTCCAAGCGGATGTACAATCTGAATAAGGACAAGCTGGGTGCATACGTGGAGGCGAACCATAAATCACAACGGCCGCTTTTTGAAGAACTGATAGCAAAGTTGGATTCAGCTGAGGGAGAGAGAGCGGAATGGACCACATATTCCTATGGCCTGGTGGTCTTACTTGATAGTATGGTTGAGCAAAATAGTGGAAAACTATATAGAGCATCTGTCGCTGAATTAAAACAGGAAACTCAGAATATCAACTACACCCCAGATGCCAGCGCTGAAAATGCTTTACGACACGTGGAGAATACATGGCAGCAGATCGCCCCTGCCACTGAAATGTTGCACTCATCAGACAAGCGCCAGACAATGGATTTACTTGTTGAACAGTTGACGGCTCAAACTGATCCAGAGGAAATGGAATATTGGAGCAGTCAATTACTTGAAATGCTGAGTGACGAGCCCTTAGAAACCGAAACAGGTATGAGCCGGGATGCTTTATTCTGGACTGTTTTAATTGTAGGGGGTTGCATTATCTTGACACTTGCCTACGTAGGATACCGAAAATATGAAGCAGAGAAAGCTGAACGGGTGAAAGCTAAATCAAATAGTTGACCTTTCCCCCGCGATTGCATAAAATTAAGCTAGAAGTAAAACACATCTTAAGATGGAGGAATGACAATGTTTGAGTCACTTGGTTCCTATTTAATCTATATTGCGTTACTCTTGATTATTCCTTTATGGGCTCAATCAAAAGTGAAAAGCACGTATAAAAAATATTCAAAAGTTGCGACGTCATCGTATTTGACAGGACGGGAAGTTGCCCGGAAAATACTGGATGATAACGGGTTGTATGATGTCAGAATTGAAGAAGTGAGAGGGAAATTATCCGATCACTACGATCCACGTTCTAAAGTGGTCCGTTTATCATCTGATAATTACCACGGTCGTTCTATGGCGGCTTCCGCAATAGCTTCACACGAAGTCGGTCATGCGATACAAGACGCACAAGATTATGCGTTTATGCGTTTTAGAAGCGCTTTAGTCCCGGTAGCAAGTTTTGGGTCTAACATGTCCTTCTTTCTTATATTAGGCGGCTTACTGTTGAACTTTACGGGGTTGTTTTTCGTAGGGATCGTGTTATTTTCAGCAGCGGTCCTGTTCCAACTCATAACCCTGCCTGTGGAGTTCGATGCCTCTAACCGGGCTATGAGCCAAATGGTATCAACGGGTGTTATCCGCAATGATGAAGAGCGAAAGACGAAAAAAGTCTTGAATGCGGCTGCGTTAACGTACGTAGCGTCTGCACTTGTTGCACTTGCTGAGCTCATTCGTTTCATCTTAATGTTTGTTGGTATGAATCAAGAATAATTCGATAAAAAAGCAGAAGCCGACAAGCGGCTACTGCTTTTTTTGTCCCTGATTTTAGTGTTGATGTAAGCATGTTACCTCGAACCTGGAAATACGGGGGACCGGCAAGCCTTCTCAGTTGCTTCTCTCACTGCGGGGTTTCGCCAAGTTCCTTTCCACGCGTCTTATTGATGGATTAACGCCGTTTCTATGAAGAAACGGCGTTAATCATGCAGTGGTTTTTTATTTTCGTCCAGCGTAAAGCCTTCTCCCAGCACATCATGAACAGCGTTGACTGCTACGAAAGCGTGCGGATCAATGGCGTTCACCAGGCTCTTCAGTTTGACGATTTCGTTTTTCCCTATCACACAGTATAAGACATCACGGTTTTCTCCTGTGTAGGAACCCCGACCGTTCAATACGGTGACGCCTCGATCCATTTCCTTCATAATAGCTGCTGAAATGGTTTCACTCTGTGCAGAGATGATGGTCGTACCTCGTGCTGCATAGGCACCTTCCTGAATGAAGTCAATCACCCGTGCTCCAATGAAGACAGCTACCAGGGTGTACATCCCTTGGACAGCATTCAAGTACGTTACAATCGATGTGACAATAACAACTGCATCGAACATAAACATGGCGCGTCCCATGCTCCAGCCCCAATATTTATGAATCAGACGGGCAATAATATCGACACCGCCTGTGGTGCCGCCATACCGAAAAATGATGCCAAGTCCTACTCCGATAAAAACGCCGGCAAATAAGGCTGCTAAAGTCATATCTGATTTTAAATCTATATGAATCATGTATAATTGAAAGAGCCAAATGAATAGGGAAACGGCTAAGATGCCAAGCAGCGAATATAAGAATGTCGTGCGTCCCAGGATACGCCAGCCAATCATGAGGACGGGGATATTCAATAAAATATTCATAAGCGCTGGATCCCAGTTGAATAAATAGAGCAAAAGCAGGGTTATCCCTGTGAATCCCCCTTCACCTAACTCATTCTGGATGTTGAAATGGACAAGGCCAAAGGAAAAAATGGCTGACCCCACTATAATGAGAATGACATTTTTGAACCTTAAACCGAACAGTGACATGCGTTTGCACCTCCAAAAATTAGAATGACACGATACTCATTATAAGCAAAGGTTTAGAAAGCAACAACACACAGATTGTGTTTAACGAGTAAATAATTTGTCAAAACGTGATCTATTGGCTACCATTTAAGGGGAACAATAAGAGGCAAAGGAGAGTGGCGTTTGTGACCTATACGTTGGAAGATATGCAAAATCGAGTTGATGCCTACATATCTCAATTCAAAGAAGGGTATTTCTCCCCGCTCAGTTTGACCGCACGAATGACGGAAGAAATAGGTGAACTTGCGAGAGAGGTTAACCATCACTATGGGGAAAAGCCGAAAAAACAAAGTGAACCGGATCAGACAATGGAAGAGGAGTTGGGGGATGTCATGTTTGTCCTAACGTGCTTCGCTAACTCGCTTGATATCGATTTATCAGACGCATTCAATCGCACGATGGCTAAAATAGAAACGAGAGATCAAAATCGCTGGACGCAAAAAGAAGAAGGGACGGATTAACCTGATGGCACCGATAAAACTGATTGTGGCTGGACCGCGCGGACGGATGGGCTCCGAGGCATTAAGAATGATCGAAAAGGAAGAAGGCTTTCATTTAGTAGCATGTATTGACAGAAAACATGACGGCTACGCTGTAAAAGATATCGAAACCTTACCATCCTTTGAGGCACTCATCTACGAAGATGCTGAAGCGTGTCTGTCCACGGTTGAAGCTGATGTATTAATTGACCTCACAACACCTGAATTTTGTTATAAACATACGAAATTAGCACTTGAGCATAATGTCAGGCCAGTCATCGGTACGACTGGGTTCACTCAAGATCAGCTGGACGAGCTTACGGAATTGGCGGAATCTAAAGGGCTAGGAGCTGTCATAGCCCCTAATTTTGCCGTCGGCGCTGTGCTCATGATGCAGTTTGCCAAATGGGCAGCTAAATATTTCCCTGATGTTGAGATTATTGAACGGCACCATGATCAGAAACGTGATGCCCCATCTGGGACAGCCGTTAAAACCGCCCAACTGATCCAGGATGTGAGAAATCCGCATAAGCAGGGGCATGAGGAAGAAAAAGAAACAGTCGAAGGAGCAAGAGGTGCTGATATAGACGGGATGAAAATCCATAGCGTCAGATTACCAGGCTACGTTGCCCATCAGGAAGTCGTATTTGGCGGTATGAGCCAATCGTTGACGATCAAACATGATTCTGTTCACCGCGAATCATTTATGTCGGGTGTGAAATTAGCGGCCGAGCAAGTAATGAAGCTCGACCTCCTCGTCTACGGTCTTGAAAACCTGATGGAATAAGGGGGATATTATGAATATTGCATTAGTTGCTCACGATAAGAAAAAACAGGACATTATTCAGTTTGCCACAGCTTATAAACATATCTTTTCGAACCACACCTTATTTGCAACCGGCACGACAGGAACGAAGATCGCCGATCAGACCGGTTTGGACATTTCGTGTTTTTTATCGGGTCCATTGGGAGGAGATCAGCAAATAGGTGCTAAAATTGCTGAAAATCAGATGGATATGGTGATTTTTTTTCGCGATCCTTTGACTGCTCAGCCGCACGAACCTGACATCAGTGCTCTATTAAGGTTGTGTGACGTCCATCATATACCGTTGGCGACGAACATCGCTGGGGCGGAAATCTTGATTAAAGCTCTGGAGCGCGGGGATTTGCACTGGCGGGAGATTGTTAAAGAAAACAAGAAGGAATAAGGTGATAAAATGAAAAAGATAGGGATTACATGTTACCCGACGGTCGGGGGATCAGGTGTCATTGCTACCGAACTTGGAAAACTTCTTGCTGAACAAGGGCATGAAATTCATTTTATCACGACGCAGGTTCCCTTCCGTTTGAATCGTGTTTATTCGAATATTTACTATCACGAAGTGGAAGTCAGCAATTACCCTGTGTTTCAGCATCCTCCATATGATTTGGCATTGGCAAATAAAATGGCCGAAATCATCAACTGTGAGCAGTTGGATATTTTGCATGTCCATTATGCGATGCCCCATGCTATTTGCGCCATCTTAGCGAAGCAGATGGCCCGGCATGATGTTAAAATTGTCACCACGTTACACGGTACAGATATTACCGTTTTGGGCATCGATCCCAGTTTAAAGAATATGATCCGTTTTGGTATTGAACAATCAGACCGGGTCACGGCTGTTTCAAATAGTTTAGTTAAACAAACACGAGATATGCTTCAAGTGGATAAGGACATGGAAGTCATTTACAATTTCGTGGACGAACGAGAATATGTCAGGCAAGACCGCCGCGATCTCCGCAGTCAATATAAAATAGACCCGAACGAAAAAGTCATCGTTCATATTTCGAACTTCAGAAGAGTCAAACGCGTAACGGATGTCATTGAAACATTTCAAAGGATAGCGGACACGACTCCCACGAAATTGCTGCTTGTCGGGGACGGTCCCGAGTATTCCACATGTTACCAAATGGTCCAAGACAGAGGCCTAGAAGAACAGGTCCTGTTCTTAGGCAAACAAGAAAATGTGAGTGAAATCCTTTCAATAGCAGATTTAAAATTGCTGCTCTCTGAAAAGGAAAGCTTTGGGCTTGTCTTACTCGAAGCGATGGCATGTGGCGTCCCTTGCATCGGGACCAAAATCGGAGGCATCCCTGAGGTGATTGACCATGGTGAAACAGGTTTTATTGCGGAGGTAGGAGAAATTGAGGCGTTTTATGACTATAGCATGAGGTTGCTTCAAAATGGAGAGTTATGGGCTGAGTTTTCTATAAATAGTCAACGTCGTGTTCAGAATGTGTTCGGGTCGACGGCCATCCTCCGTCAGTACGTATCGTTATACAATCAGGTGTGGAGTCATGATGAACAACTTAGCTGACGCATTTACGAAAGCCAGTCGTATTCTACAACACATACAGGAAGCAGGTTTTGAAGCCTATTTCGTGGGTGGGGCCGTCCGTGATCATATCATCGGTCGTCCAATTGGGGATATCGATATCGCCACTTCGGCAACACCGGATCAGATCGAAGCTATTTTTGATAAAGTGATCCCAGTAGGCAAAGAACATGGAACGGTCATGGTTCGTTTTGAACATGAATCGTTTGAAGTGACCACATACCGGGTTGAAAGCGGCTACGAAGACTTTCGTCACCCTGACCATGTCGCATTTGTCAAAGAGATTAAGGATGACCTTAAACGCCGTGATTTTACTATCAATGCTATGGCTATGGATCAAGCTGGCAACGTCATAGATCCATGGAAGGGTCAAAAAGACATCATGGCTAAGAAAATTGTAGCGGTCGGACGTGCGGAAGAAAGATTTAGAGAAGATCCTTTGCGTATGATGCGAGCCTTACGATTTGTCAGCCAACTAAATTATGAATTGGATGCTGCCACGTTCCAGGCGATCCGAGAACAAGCAAGCCTGCTAAATGAAATAGCCATTGAAAGGATCGCGATTGAATTTGAAAAACTTCATGCTGGCAGCGGTGCTCAGAAAGCACTAAGACTTATGCGTTTGACTGGGGTGCACCATTCCCTGCCGGTGTTCAGTCAATACCCTGATGCATTCGAATACGTACCACTACTCCCTTTGCAGTCATTTTCAGAAATTGTGGTACACTATTATGCAAAAGGCGACGTGGCGGATCTGGCTTCATGGTGTAAGGACTGGAAACAATCAAATGGCGTTTATAAAGCAGCGGAGCATCTGTGGAAGCAGCTCGTTTATTTTAACGACCAGCACCTTGATGCGTGGCTTGTTTACAATTTGCACCAGAATCTGTTTACGCCATTCAGTCGATTGTGTGAAGATATGTTTAAACAAGACAGCAAAGCCATTTATTCCGAGTTGAAGCGGATTGAAAAAAAACTCCCGATCAAAACAAAGAGAGAGCTTGCGTTTGGGGCTGAAGACTTACTTGCCATGTACCCTGATGAGCGTAAAGGTCCTTGGATCAAACAGACACTAAACGAATTAGAACAGCGCGTTGTGACCGGGGCACTGGAGAATAAATTCCAAGATTTAAAGGAGTGGGTCATAAAATGGAATCCACCCGAACACGTCTGATTGCTCTCTTAGAAGAGCAGGCAGATGACTATATATCGGGTCAGCAGTTGTCTGATCAATTGCACATTTCGCGAACGGCCGTGTGGAAACATATGAAGGAGTTGGAAAAAGACGGTTATGAAATCGAAGCGGTTTCCCGAAAGGGCTATCGCATCGTTTCTTCTCCTGATAAGGTGAGTCTCAACACCCTCCAATGGGGGTTGAAGACAGAATGGGTGGGCAAGCAGCTTATCCATCACAGGCAGATCGATTCCACACAACGGATGGGCCATGAACTAGCTAAACAACACTATCCCCACGGGACCGTAATCATTGCGGATGAACAGCTCGAGGGCAAAGGAAGAATGGAAAGGAATTGGTACTCTCCTCAGGGGGAAGGGATCTGGATGAGCTTTTTGCTCCGGCCGGAATTACCGCCTGTGCATGCTCCTCAGCTTACGTTATTAGCTGCGGCAGCAGTGGCGGAAGTTTTAGCGGAAACGTGCCAGGTCACGCCTCAAATAAAATGGCCCAATGATGTATTGATCGATCACAAAAAAATGGCTGGCATTTTAACAGAGATGCAGGCCGAGCATGATCACATCCAATATGTCGTCCTTGGGATGGGCATCAACATGAACCAGCCAGCCGATTCTTTGGCAGAGGATATTCATTACAAGGCGACATCTTTACTGATTGAAACAGGTGAAACGTGGTCATTGCAATTCGTGACCCAAGCCTTACTGGAAAAATTCGAACAGCTATACGATCTTTATATGCGCGAAGGGTTCCCCCCTATTAAAAGCAAATGGGAAGCTTATGGTTATCGAATCGGAGAACGCGTCAGTATTTCAACGATGCAGGAAAAATGGGAAGGGAAATTGTTGAATATTGAACCGGATGGAGCTCTGAACGCAGAGGGACCTGACGGGGAGGAGAAAAAACTTTACTCTGCTGAAATACATTGGGGGAAAGGAGGATATTATGCTTAACCGGCATCAGCTGCTGAAAATGAAGGATAATAACGATAAGATTTCGATGGTTACCGCCTACGACTATCCTTCCGCCAAGCTTTCTGAACAAGCAGATGTGGACATGCTCCTTGTGGGGGATTCATTAGGGATGGTTGTGCTAGGTTATGATTCTACGATTTCCGTGACAGTAGAGGACATGATCCATCATGGTAAAGCTGTTAAACGGGGAGCGGAGCAGACGTTTATCGTTGTTGATATGCCGTTTATGTCTTATCATATATCTTCTGAAGAAACGCTTCGAAATGCCACGCGCTTATACCAGGAGACGCAGGCCAACGCGTTAAAACTCGAAGGCTCAGGCGAGGTGCTGACCACGATTGAAAAGCTGACGACAGGCGGCATCCCTGTAATTGGTCATTTAGGCTTGACCCCTCAGTCAGTGAATGTCCTTGGAGGTTACAAAGTTCAAGGTAAAGAAAAATCATCCGCTGAACGCCTTATCAAAGATGCCAAGTTAGTTGAGGAAAGTGGGGCGGTAGCGCTTGTGCTTGAATGTGTACCAAGGCAATTGGCCGGTTTAATCTCCCGCTCTATCACCATCCCTACGATAGGCATCGGAGCAGGGGCTGAGTGTGATGGTCAGGTGCTCGTCTACCATGATCTTCTGCAATATGGGGTTGATCGACTCCCGAAATTCGTCAAAGCTTATGGAGATAGTAATCGCGACATGCGTGAAGCATTGAGCACCTTTGTGGATGAGGTGAAAAATGAGCAATTTCCGCAAGAAGAGCATACGTTTACGATGGATGAAGCCGTCATACATACATTAGGCAGGTCTTTGCCATGAGGGTGATTTCATCTGTAACAGAAATGCAGTCCATCTCAATGAACCTAAAACGATCAGATCATTCAGTCGGATTCGTTCCTACGATGGGATACTTGCATGAAGGCCATGAACAATTGCTTGATGCGGCTAGAGCTAACCATGATGTTGTGATCTTAAGCATATTTGTTAACCCCTTACAATTCGGCGCAGGGGAGGATTTGGATCATTACCCGCGTGATGAAGCCCGTGACCGACAAATAGCCAAAGCTCATGGTGTGGACTATGTGTTCTTGCCGAGTGAAAGGACCATGTATCCTACTCCGCCGATTTTGGATATTCAAGTAGTGAGACGAACAGATGCGCTATGTGGCAAAAGCAGGCCGGGTCACTTTGCTGGCGTCGTAACCGTGCTGGCAAAGCTATTCAACATTTGTCAACCCGACGGTGCGTATTTCGGTATGAAGGATGCTCAACAAGTGGCTGTTGTCACAGGATTCGTTGAGGATCTGAATTTTCCAATTGAAATTGTAGCCGTCGAAACTGTTCGCGAAGCAGATGGGCTGGCCAAAAGCAGCCGGAATGCTAATCTGACTAAACAAGAGAGATTGGAGGCACCAGCGATCCAGCAGGCTTTGAAAATCGGCCGTGATGCCTTTATGAACGGGGAAACTTCAGTTGAAGCCATAAAACAAAAAGTAAAAACGTTTATTGAAGGGGAAACTCATGGTAAAATAGATTATGTTGAATTACGTTCTTATCCTGAATTAGAGGAGATAGCGTTGATAGAAGATCACGTCATCCTTGCCGTGGCGGTCCAATTTAAAAAGGCACGTTTGATTGATAATGTTGTATTTGACCATACGGGGACGGTAGTGAAAGGGTAAGAGATATGGGAGGATTAACATGTTTCGCACAATGATGAAAGGTAAAATCCATCGTGCTCGTGTCACGGAGGCTAATTTAAATTACGTAGGCAGTGTGACGATTGATCAGGATATTTTGGAACAGGTTGATATTCTGCCTCATGAAAAAGTACAAATCGTGAATAATAATAACGGTGAGCGGCTGGAGACCTATGTCATACCGGGCGAGAGAGGCAGTGGCGTCATCTGTCTGAACGGAGCAGCAGCCCGGCTGGTGCAGCCGAATGATATCGTTATTGTGGTAGCATACGCGATCCTTTCGGAAGCAGAATTAGCAACGTTTAAGCCAAAGATTGCCTTGATGAATGCGCATAATGAAGTTGAGCAATTGGTGGAAGAGGAGCCCCCCTTGACATCTCTGCCGATATAACAAGGGAGACGGCGGTATATTAGAGAGGAGGATCTTCGCTATTGCTATAGCAGAGGTCCTTTCTTTTTTGGGACGAAAGGCTAGAAAAGAGGATATATATGGCAAGATATACAATTGTAGATTTAGAAACGACGGGGAACGCCCCGGCAAAGGGAGATCGTATTATTGAAATCGGAATCGTCACCATGGAGGATCATGAGGTTATTGAGGAATTTTCCTCGCTCGTTTTTCCTGAAAGCGACATTCCGGCATTCATTTCCGGATTGACCGGCATTCAGGACGACGATGTCCAAGGGGCTCCGTTATTTTATGAAATTGTCGATGACGTTTATCGTATGTTCAAAAACAGCTATGTCGTCGCACACAATATTCAATTTGATTTAGGCTTTTTGAATGCCGAATTGAATCGTTGCGGTTATGCATCATTGGGGAATCCGGTATTGGATACGGTAGAAATGGCTAGAATGTTTTTACCAAGCGCGCCAAGTTTTAAATTAGGCCAGCTGGCTGAACAGTTATGCATCAGCCATCAAAACCCCCACCGAGCCTTATCGGATGCTCAGGTAACGGGTGACCTCTTAATGGTGTTATTTGACAAGATGAATCAGCTACCCGAGGAAACACTTGCCCACTTGTTAAGAGTGGAACGGAAATTAAAAAGTGATTTACATGAGCTTCTGGAAAGTGAAATGCTGCGCAAGCGGTATAGTCATTCGCTCAGGAATGATGTGCAATTGTTCCATGGCATGGTGATCAAGGCGTCAGAGGATAAAGTGCCTTCTCGCATACATCCATTAAGTGAATTTAACACATTCAAACAGTACATATTCCACGAGGAAACCGGATTACGTTCCATATTCCCGAATTTTGAATATCGGGAAAGTCAAGAGTTGATGGTTCAATCTATCCACGATGCTTTGACTTCTTCTCGTCACGCTCTAATTGAAGCAGAGACGGGTACAGGTAAATCATTAGCGTACTTGCTTCCAGCTGTGCACTATGCTGTGAATCATCAGGAGCGGATTTTGATCACCACCCATACGACGCATTTGCAAAGGCAATTATTGGAAAATGAAATACCTCAGGTGGAGACTTTGCTCAATCGGCCAATCAAAGTGGCGTTGATGAAAGGTAAAAGTCACTACATCAGCGTGCTTCGTTTCAGTCAGCAGATGGAGGATTGTCGTTATGATAATTATGACACAGCGTTAACCAAAGCGATGATTCTCGTCTGGCTGACCGAGACGACTTCTGGCGATGCAGACGAAATCCAATTGCCTTCTAACGGTCGATATTTTTGGTCTAAAATATCGACCGAACAGGAAGAAAACAACGAATTATGGGCGGACTATAATCGGCAGTCATTCTATCGTAAAGCCCGCGGTCTGGCTGATGAAGCGCATCTCATCGTTACGAATCATACTGTATTTTGTATGGACCTGACCAATCAATTTCCGATGTTACCTGCATATGACCGTGTCATCATAGACGAAGGACACCATCTGGTTACAACAGCCAGTAAACATTTTGGTTTGCAGTTCGATTATGTTGCCCTTCAAAGCTATTTTTCGCACATAATGGACATGACAGCCCGTAATGGCCCCCTCCAGTTTGTGTTACACCAGCCGGACATCCAAGCGATACTCACTACCATCGAACGCCAACTCGAATCTGCAAAAGAATCGTTAGATGAATTGTTCCGGTATTTATTCAAAATGGCCAAGCACAAAAAAAGAGGCAAAAGTGATATCGGTCGTATTCAATACGTGTTTGACGTTACGCGAGAAAACCCTAAAAACATGGATGCCTTACAGGAAATGACCCAACAGTTACTGGCGCCATTACGGGATGTTACACGTCAGCTTGAATTACTATTTTACAAAATGAAACCGGAAGTAGAATTACGGGAAGATGTGGATGGTAGTGCTACGATCGGCCATATCGAACGTCACCGTGATCGACTGTTACAGATGATAGCCAGATTGGAATCCTATTTTCTAGAAGCAGGGATTGAACACGTCAAGTGGTTTGAAATCGAAGCAAACGGGGCAGAAAACGCTGTGTTCTTGTACAGTGAACCGCTGGATATTTCCATAATTATGAAGGAGCAGCTCTTTGATAAGAAGGAGAGTGTGATTTTAACGAGCGCCACCTTAACGATGAAACAGTCGTTTCAGTATATCCGTCGTCAATTAGGGATGCATGATCAAGCAATCAACGAATTCAAGTATCCTTCACCTTATCCGATGGACCAACAAGTCAATGTGATGGTACCAACTGATTTTCCCGATATCAAAGACAATCAAGAGGAGTTTATTCACGCCACGTGCGAGGCGATCTACTCGCTTGCTCACATTACGGAAGGGCGTATGTTGGTGCTGTTTACATCCTATGAGATGTTGAAGAAAGCCTATTATTTATTAAGGGATATCATGGAGGAAGATGATTACTTGATTTTTGCGCAGGGCATATCAAGCGGAAGTCGTGATCGCTTGAAGAAGAACTTCCAATCGTTCAATCGAGCGATCCTGTTAGGCACAAGTTCGTTTTGGGAAGGTGTCGACATACCAGGTGAAGATTTGACGTGTCTGATGATTGTCAGACTGCCATTTCAACCACCTGATCACCCCGTCGCTAATGCTCGTTCGCACGTATTAAAAGAAGCAGGGCATAACCCCTTCATGGAGCTTTCGCTTCCGCAAGCCGTCATTCGCTTTAAGCAGGGATTTGGACGTTTGATCCGTTCTAGCAGCGATCGGGGCATCGTGTTTGTATGTGATCAACGTTTAATGAAAGCCCGATATGGAAAGTATTTTTTGAATTCTATTCCTGATGTTCCTGTGCATCATAAGACAACGCACCAGTTAATTCAGGAAACCGAATCGTGGTTGACGTGAATCGGTAAAATTTTAAGTTTCGCATAAAAAAACGAAGCAAGACCTGTTATAATGATATGGATTGCTACCCTGTAAGGAAGCAGAAGGATAGATGGAGGCGATGATGAATGGACAATAAAATCGAAACACTTTCCACTGTCACATTACAACATTCGGATGAACTTTATAAGATAGTTGACACGTTGAATCGAACGTTGAAAGAAGAAAACCTAATGTTTGGACTGGCGCTAGATGAAGATGATCAACACAAAGCAATCTTCACGATTTATCGTACCTAACTGGGTGAAATGGGTGAGTGGAGGATTAGTGTTAAGTGCGATGATGCTCCTCATTTTTTTAGGCTGGTTTTTTCACTCTGTTAATGAAAAGCGCACGTCAGGTTTTGCACAATCTGAAAATATTGCTTTAGAGCAGACCGAGATTACAGGGGTAGAGAGTGTCGAAGCCTATAATGGCGGAGACGTTATCCATATAGTGAAAGGGCTTAAGGATGGACAACCTTCACAGTATGTCTTCGTATCAGCTTCGTCAGGGGAGGTATTAGATACATTACCCCGGCAAGAGGCTGTGAGTGAAAGCGGGATGGTCGATCAATGGAAACAATCGTGCGACGGTTGTCAACTTGAAGGATCACGCTTAGCCTATGAAGATGATCTCCCTTTATGGGAACTTACATATGAAGATGCCAGCGGCAGATATGTATTTATTTATTATGAGTTATCGAATGGCGACCATTATCAGACATTGTCTTTTAAAAAAGCCATATAAAACGAATAGGATGGAGGCATATACGAATGGAATTAGCAAATCGAGTTCAATCACTTACGCCTTCGAGTACCCTGGCGATAACAGCTAAGGCGAACGAATTGAAAGCTGAAGGTCATGATGTTATTGGCTTAGGGGCAGGCGAACCCGACTTCAACACACCAACGTTTATCCTAGATGCAGCTAAAGAGGCCATGGACAAGGGTTTGACGAAGTACACCCCTTCTGGAGGTATCCCAGCCCTGAAAGCTGCCATAACGAACAAAATGAAACACGATCAACAACTGGATTATGAGGCTTCTCAGGTTATTGTAACGACCGGCGCCAAGCATGCACTATTCACATTATTCCAGGTGATGCTCAATCCGGGAGATGAAGTGATCGTACCGTCCCCCTACTGGGTAAGCTATCCTGAGCAGGTCAAATTGGCTGAAGGGCATCCGATTGTAGTGGAGGGAAAAGAAGAGAATCAATTCAAATTGACGCCAGAACAATTAGAGGCTGCGATCACACCTCAAACAAAAGCGTTCATTTTGAATTCCCCAAGCAATCCGACTGGGATGATGTATACGAAAGATGAACTAGAAGCACTTGGTTCTATCTGTTTGAAGCACGGGATATGGATTGTGTCCGATGAAATCTACGAAAAGCTCATTTATACCGAGCAGCCGCATGTATCGATAGCCAGTCTTTCTGAAGCCTTGTACAATCAGACGATAATCATTAACGGTGTCTCTAAATCTCATTCCATGACGGGCTGGCGAATTGGGTATGCATTAGGTAACGCACAATTGATCAAAGCGATGACTAACATGGCATCTCATTCCACCTCTAATCCGACTTCAATTGCCCAGTACGCAGCTCTAGCAGCTTACTCAGCGTCAGATGACGAAATCCTTCGTATGAGAGAAGCATTCAGCGAGCGACTGGACCGTCTGTATAGTCTTGTTACCGAATGGCCCGGTGTTTCCTGTGTCAAACCACAAGGTGCATTCTATTTATTCCCGAACGTCAAGCAGGCGGTAGAACGTTGTGGATTTGCCAGTGTGGACGAATGGGTGAAAGCTCTGCTTGAGGAAGAAAAAGTAGCGCTTGTGCCAGGAGCAGGTTTCGGGGCGCCAGATAATGTGCGTTTGTCTTATGCCACATCACTTGAACAGCTTGAAGAAGCATCATTACGTATTAAACGGTTTATCGAAAAGCATCAATCATAATTATCGAATAGCTGGAGGTTATTAATTGTGAAAACGACCATATCAGAAGTGGCAAAGCATATAGGAGAAGATGTCACCATCGGGTCTTGGATTGCTAACAAACGATCCAGTGGAAAAATTGCATTTTTGCAGCTCCGTGATGGGACAGGGTTTATGCAAGGTATTGTAGTCAAAGCGGAGATAGGGGAGGAAAAGTTTCAAGAAGCTAAAGCTTTGACGCAGGAAACGTCTTTGTATGTTACGGGTACCATCGTCGAAGATGAGAGGTCTCTGTTCGGTTATGAAATGCAAATCAAAGATTTCGAGGTCATTCACGAGGCGGTTGATTATCCGATCACACCGAAAAATCATGGCACGGAATTTCTAATGGATCATCGTCATCTATGGTTGAGATCTAAAAAGCAGCATGCAATCATGAAAGTTCGTAACGAAATCATCAGGGCAACGTATGAGTTTTTTAATGAAAACGGTTATGTAAAAATAGACCCTCCCATTTTAACCGGGTCGTCTGCTGAAGGCACGACAGAACTCTTTCATACCCAATATTTTGATGAAGAAGCATACCTCTCCCAAAGCGGTCAATTGTATATGGAGGCTGCCGCTATGGCGTTTGGGAAAGTCTTCAGTTTCGGTCCTACCTTCCGGGCCGAAAAATCCAAAACGAGACGTCATCTGATCGAGTTTTGGATGATCGAACCGGAAATGGCATTCATGGATCACGAAGACAGTTTGAATGTGCAAGAAAACTATGTGTCTCATATCGCGTCCTCTGTGCTTAAAAATTGCAGTCTTGAGCTGCAGACCCTTGAGCGCGATACAGCGATGCTTGAAAAGATTTCGGCGCCTTTCCCACGGATTACGTATGATGAAGCGGTTGATATGTTGAAAGAAAAAGGCTTTGACGATATTGAATGGGGAGAAGATTTTGGCGCCCCGCATGAGACTGCCATTGCTGAAAGCTTTGACAAGCCGGTTTTCATTACCCACTACCCGAAGGATATCAAAGCGTTTTATATGAAGCCGGACCCAGATCGTTCTGATGTTGTCTTATGCGCCGATTTAATTGCACCGGAAGGGTATGGTGAAATTGTCGGAGGGTCGCAACGGATCGATGATTTGAAGCTGATGGAACAACGCTATGATGAGCACGGTTTGACCGGAGAGGCGTATGAATGGTATCTGCAGCTGCGCCGCTATGGAAGTGTGCCCCATTCTGGATTTGGATTGGGTCTGGAACGCACTGTCGCCTGGATTGCCGGTGTAGAACACGTACGCGAAACCATTCCATTCCCACGTCTGCTGAACCGTTTGTATCCATAGGCGAGAACGTCAGAGGCCTGCCCATGTTAATGGTCATGGGAGGTCTTTTTTTACCATTTTCATAAACGATTCATCACCATGAAATATAAAAGCCTGAGGTGCATGCATTATGGCTGAACGCCGTTATCAACATATACTGCATGATCAATTGTCAGTACCGAAGCAATTGCTCATGCAGTACCATAAACTTGGATTGACGGAACCCGAGTTAATCGTTGTGCTTCATATTCACCATTATCTTGTCGAAGGCAATGAGTTTCCAACGCCCGAGGAGATAGCCGATTTCGTGTCCTTTTCAACAAAGGATTGTGCTGACATCTTGAGACGGCTCGTTCAAAAGCGTTTTCTAGCTATTGATCAAAAACTGAATGAGCGGAATATTTTAAATGAAAGCTACAGTTTAGAGCCGTTATGGACCACACTGTATCAAGAAGAAGCGCCTGAGGAACAACCAGTTTATGAAAGCATCCCTGATAATCTGTTTGTCCTGTTTGAACAGGAGTTTGGACGCCCTTTGTCTCCTTTTGAAATCGAAACGATAAATATATGGCTTGACCAGGATGAACAACAACCTTCTTTAATAAAGGCAGCGCTACGGGAAGCTGTTTTAATGGGAAAATTGAATTTCAAGTATATTGACCGTATTTTGAGAGAATGGAAGAAGAAAGGGATTCATTCTGTAGAGCAGGCACGAAAAGAAGGCAAACAGTTCCGTACAGGAAAACAAGATCATGAACAAGCCCCTCCCGAAAAGAAGCGGGACGTGTCGCTTTATTACAATTGGCTAGAGGAGGATTCTTAGGAGGTCATTTATGTTGAACCAAAGTCAAATCCGCTACTGCCTCGATGTCTTTGCTGATATGTTTCCGGAGGCAAAGTGTGAATTAGCGCACCGTAATTCATTTGAGTTGCTGATTGCTGTCGTACTATCCGCTCAGTGCACAGATGCGCTGGTCAATAAAGTAACCAGCCAGTTATTCCAAAAATATCAATCTCCCGAGGATTTTCTAGCCGTTCCGATTGAGGAACTTCAAACTGATATTCGTTCCATCGGTCTTTATCGTAATAAATCGAAAAACATCAGGAAACTCTGCCAAACGCTGCTTGATAAATTTGAGGGCGAAGTGCCGCAAACAAAAGCAGAGCTGGAGAGTTTGTCTGGTGTGGGTAGAAAAACAGCGAACGTGGTGGCTTCGGTGGCGTTTGACGAACCGGCAATCGCTGTCGATACCCATGTCGAACGTGTTGCTAAGCGGCTTGGAATCTGCCGCTGGAAAGACTCTGTTCTCGAAGTGGAAAAGACTCTCATGCGTAAGATTCCGAAAGAAGAATGGAGCATAACGCATCATCGTATGATTTATTTTGGACGCTACCATTGTAAATCACAACGGCCGGAGTGTGAGTCATGCCAACTACTCGTGCTATGTCGGGAAGGTAAGAAACGTATGAAAAAAGAAGAAGGTGTGGCTTATGAATGAGCAGGCTCAAACCTTCATCGAACAGTGGAAATGGGAACATGAAAACATTTCAGCTTATTACCACCACCGCCAATACCAAGACGCCGTTCCACCTATGAACAAACATCTGGTTCAATTTCATCACGCCTTATACAACTTGAATGAGCAAGCCTACACGGAGACCGCAGAACTTTCCGATGATCTGGCTGGTTTTGATTATGCGCCATTGAACGTTAAGGAACGGCTGGAGTTCATCTCCGAACAACCTCATCAATATTACGCTTATATTCAACTTAATGAACTATTTAAAGAGTTAGAGAAATTGGTTGCCAAAGCAAACGTTCAAAGAGAAATAAAAAAAAGGGACACTTAAGGTAGGAAAAATCCAAAAGGAGATAACGGGAGATTCGTTATCGTAGTAGAGACAGGGTTGGAATAACAGGTTTTAACTGAATAATCGACATGAAGAAAAGACCTCCAATATAGACCAATGAACACATCGGTTGTCTATTGAAGGTCTTTTTTTAATGCATTATTTTTCTATTGAAGCACGAGTACACAGTTTCAACCTTTCTGAATATCGTGTTTTACGCAGCTTCGTCATTGTTGCTGTTAGAGTTTTGATTGGTATTTGAGTTAGAACCGTTTTCGCTCTGTGTTCCATCTTGACCGTTAGATCCGTCCCCGGAGCCATCCCCGGAGCCGTCGCCGGAGCCATCACCAGCGCCATCACCGGAGCCGTCCCCGGAACCGTCGCCGGAGCCATCCCCGGATCCATCGCCGGAGCCATCCCCGGAGCCGTCGCCGGAACCGTCGCCGGATCCATCGCCGGAGCCATCCCCGGAGCCGTCGCCGGAATCGTCGCCGGAGCCATCCCCGGATCCATCACCGGATCCATCCCCGGAACCGTCGCCGGATCCATCCCCGGAGCCATCGCCGGATCCATCACCGGAACCATCCCCGTGGCCATCGCCGGAGTCTTCACCAGAATCTTCGCCAGATTCGTCTTCTGATTCGTCGCCATTTTCATTTTCTTCTTCCTCTTCTGATTCGTCTCCAGGCACAGATACTTCAACTGTAGAAGCTTCGCTGCTTTGGCTGCCTCCACCATCACTTGTCGCGACAACGCTAAACTGATACGTGGCACCAGCTTCAACGTTAGTGACCTGTTGTTGGGTTTCTTTTGTTGTTGTTAACCCTTGTTGTGAGCCACCATCGATACTGGCGGAAACGTCAAACGAAACATTCTCTGCATCGCCGTAGGACCAGGATAGCTGAATCGTGTTATTTTCTTCGTTGTATTCAGCTGATAATGATTCTACAGGATCCAATTGATCGAATTGTTCTGACACTTCACTCGGTTTATTGTCAACATGGAATAGTTCGGTGACAATTTCCGATTCAGGCGTATAATCGCTCGGCAATTTAGCTGGTTGGGAGCCTTTTTCCACTTCAACCCACTCTACTGTATCCGGTTTGACAAAATCAGAAGTTTCTTTGCCCTCAGATAGGGTGCCCATGACGGACCTGAAGAGGGTTTGCGGCACTTGTTTTTGGCTGCTGCTCAGATTTGTGTTATCCGAGTAGCCGCTCCATATTGAGACAGAGTAGTTGGTTGTATACCCCGTAAACCAGGAATCAGGCGTGACATTATCGCCGATATTCGTTGTTCCTGTTTTACCAGCTACAGGTAAGCCTGAGATGTTCGCAGCCGTTCCGGTGCCTTCAGTCACAACCGATTTAAGCATGGAAGACATCATAAACGCAGTATGTTTTTCCATTGCTTGGCTCGTATCCGGTTTAAGATCGATCGTTCTCCCATCAGGCAGTTCAACTTTACGAACGGAGAAAGGCTCTGTATACATGCCTTCATTACCAAAGGCAGCATAGGCGCCCGCCATTTGTAACGGATTCACAACGGCATCCGCACCTCCAATGGCTTCGGTCAATTTAATATTATCATTGGGAAATGTTATGCCTAAGCCATTCGCAAAATCTTTCGCTGTTTGCGTCCCGATTTCGTTCAACGTTTTTAAGGCAGGAATATTACGCGAGTCTACCAAGGCCTCGCGCATGGTAATCCAACCTTTGAAATTATCGTCATAGTTATTCGGGTTATATTCACCAAATTGTGTCTCTTCGTCATTAATTTGGTGATAAGTGGACCATTTTTGTGACTCGATAGCCGGACCGTAGGCTAATAAAGGCTTGAATGTTGAACCAGCTTGATTTTCTGATTCGGTGGCAATGTTGAAATTACCTCGCTGGTAATCACGTCCACCACCTAGCGCCCGAATGGCACCGCTTTGGGTGTCGGTAACGGCTATACCAGATTCGAATTTATCATCCGAAAAGGAGACGGGCCCTTCGTCGCTTAAGACCTGTTCAACATGCTCCTGAGCGCTTCGGTCTAACGTTGTGTAGATTTTCAAGCCGTCTTTGAATATATCGACACCATCAAGTTTCTTTTTGACTTCTTTTTGCACACGGTCGATGAAGGCATCGTACGGGGTATCCCGGTCAGGTTTAGGTCCGATGAATTCCTCCATATTGACTTGTTTTGCTTCTTCCGCTTCTTCTTCACTGATTTTATCGTGCTGGACCATCAAATTTAATACGGTGCCCATACGCTCTTTAGCTAATTCGGGATGTTGATAAGGGTCATAACCCGAAGGCCGCTGAGGCAGCCCGGCAAGCATGGCAGCTTGTGACAAATTGAGTTCATTTAAATCTTCCACACCAAAATACGTTTCTGCTGCTTCAGCCACCCCGTAGGAATTTTGTCCATAATAGATTTTGTTCAAATACATTTCCAATATTTTATCTTTTGAATAATCCTGGTCCAATTTAATGGCTAAATACTGTTCTTGCACTTTGCGCTCCAACGTTTTCGCGTTGGAAAGATAAGAGTTTTTCACCACTTGTTGCGTGATCGTACTTGCACCTTGAGCGCCGAATCCTTGCGTAATATTGGCCCAAACGGCTGCCCCAATACGACGGAAGTCAATGCCCATATGGTCATAAAATCGAGCGTCCTCTGTAGCGATGACTGCGTTTTTAAGTACGTCAGGGATATCTTCGTGACTGATTTTAGTCCGTCGTTCTGCGCCGGCTAAATCCGTTACATTTTCATCATTTTGATCGAGTATTTGAGAAGAAACAGGGTCAGATAATTTATCTTCATCCAGAGCAGGAGCCTTAGAAATATAGTAAGCAAACAGGCTTCCTCCGCCGATAAACATTACGAGACCGACTAAAAGAATCGACATGATGATCTTTTTCAATAGAGGCTTTCGTTTGCTATGTTTCGCTTTTTCCTTTTGCTGTCTTCTGGCTGTGCGAGACTGGCTTTCATTTGCCATTGTTCATTTCCTCCATTTCAAAAATAGAGCTTATCTAAAATTTTGATATAGTTGATACGTGCTTGATAATGAAAGGGTATAAGTTCACCATTATTTTTCACATAATCATAAGGGATCGATTTTCTTCCTCCCTTATATTGTTCGTCCCAGAACGAAAAAAGTTTCACTGCAGGCAATAAAAATGTTTCATCAAGCGGGGTGAACTTGATGATAAAGAAACAGAGTCCCCCATGTTCCACTACGGCTTTCATATGGTCAATTTGATGTTGATGAATATTACTGAATGGAAAAGATGTCTTGTTCCGTGTTTCTTTTGCTTCAAAATCAATATAATGACTGCGATAAATACCATTATAATCGGTGGTTGATGGTTGTTTGAAATAAGCTTCTTTTATAACGGCTGCACTACGTTTGGGGTAGTCAACATTCACGATTTGAACCGGCGTCGGCTTTTTGTGAATGACCGCAATGCCAGCGCTCTGATAATAGGCATTCGTATGATTGATATCCTCCTCGAGTGACATACCGCGGTTCCCAAAATGTTTCTCGGTTCGAGAAGCCTTAGGTTGACTGGACCGAGCTCGTTTTCCATTCGGATAGTTCACTAGCATACCTCCCTATAGCCATGAGAGTATCATATCAAAAAATGAACGAAAATGAGAACTAAAATAATTCCTTATTTATTATTATATCTGGAAAGGAATTTGGAACACAAAGCATTTTCGAAAACGACTAGATCCATTACATATATCTAATTCGGGAAAAGAGGTCTTCTTTCGGGGGAGGTTTTCATGTAAGTTACATCCGTGCCCTTTGAAATGGAACGCTTCCTTGATACACAAAAATGCCGAACTGATTTATACGAAATCGTTCGGCATTGTTCTGATACATTCAGCTTATTCTCATCCTGAATTTTCATTTAGTGGTACCTGCTTTTTGTCTACGTAGCAGGTCTGTTTTCTCCATCGATTTTCGGGTTACCTGTCTTTTCAGTCGGCTTTGGTTTCTTTTTTAACGGCTGCTTTTTTTTCATTTTAATTCCTCCTTATATTGTGTCGATTGCTCAGTTATAAGACTGCCTTACTTTGACAATTATTGTAGGTTTGCTACTAGTCTTGTCATCCTGGCAGGAGATATACACCCCTTAAAGAATAGACATACTAAACAAGTCTGAAAGGGGCTTTTCTCATGGTAACGAAATCACCTGATTTTCATGTGTCAAAGCAAGAATTTGAAGAAGGTCTTGGCCGAATGATTGAAAAATTTCGTGTTTTGGATAAACGCATTTCTTTGAAAGCCGATGATGTTGTTTTCACAATGGCTGTTTCGCACCGCAAAGAGATAGATAAGCTCCAGACAGAAATCTTGAAATTGCGGGAAGAAGTTAAGCAATTACGCCGCTCGCACAAAGAACTGTATTTATCACAAGCCACCTTGCAGCCTGTAAAACGAAGGACAACTGGTTGAGACACCTGCTAGGCATGGAGGAAAATCCATGATAAGGTAGACGGTGAAGGGTGATGCTTTATGTCTGATATCCAACAACTGTCCTGGAACATAAAAGAATTAGTTGATGATTTGCACGAGCGGTTTATCCAAGCAGAAGAGGCTGTCGATAAAAAAGATAGAGAATTTTTTGAGCGAGTAAAGGTCGAAACCAAGCCCATGTTCGAATTAGCAAAGGATTGGCTGAGCCAGGCCGAAGAGTTTGTGAAGAGACGGGATGTTAATGTGCACCCTACTCAAGTGCAGTCAACCTACGAAAATGTTGAAATGCTTATTCTCCATGGTTATTATGCCGACGTTCCTAAAAAACGATTCAAGGAAATGTATCGGTCGGTTCATTATGTTGTCGATATGATTCTTACTGATTGGGAGAACCGTGAGGAAGCTGAATGACCCATTCGGCTTCTTTTTTTGTGGACTCTATTTCGGGAGTCATCCTGCCCCCATAATTCACGCATAACAATTTATGACCAACTTTTTTTACAAAGAGTTTTGAATCCTGAACAAGGTGTTATACGTATGAACTGATATCGGGCAGGTGAGAGGTGACATGAAACTTATCCTGGCATTCTTATTAAGTTTTCTGCAAATGGCCGGTGCTCTACTATTCTTTTTTAATTGGTTCTGGGGGTTAGTCCTATTTGGCAGCAGCCATATGGTAACAATCGGTCTGATCATCCTGTTATGGAAAGAAAAACAAGCTGAGGAGGGATTAGATGATTATCGTGACTACTGACTATATAACCGGCAGTACGATTAATGACATGCATGGGTTGGTAAGAGGCAGTACAGTTCAATCCAAGAACGTGGGCCGGGACATATTAGCTGGATTGAAAAATATTGTCGGGGGAGAGCTGACGGATTACACTTCCATGATGGATGAAGCCAGGCAGCAAGCCATCAAGCGGATGATTAAACATGCTGAATCGAAAGGGGCAAATGGCATTGTCTCCATGCGTCTGGAAACATCTCAAATCAGTTCAGGTGCCTCTGAAATTATCGCCTACGGAACAGCCGTAACAATAGGCTCATAATCACGTCAAGGGTATCTCCTAAGTGGGAGATACCCTTACTTATAGAGCATGCTTTAGAGGAGGACGTTGGTGTAATCAAACATAAAAGAGCTGCCGAGATATACTCGACAGCTCATGGGTTATTCCTATCCTTTTACGGTCTTGCGCTTTCGAATGGACTCCAGAATCAAATAGAAGGCCGGCACCATGAGCAATGTGAGAACGGTTGAGAATAACAAGCCAGACACGATTGAAACAGCTAGTGGCCGGAACAGGGCGTCTCCTGTGAAAATGATCGGGGTCAGGGCGGCAATGGAAGTTAAGGATGTCAAAATGATCGGGCGCACCCGTGCTCTCCCCGCTTCTATAACGGCTTCTAGTGTGGACGTGTAAGCTTTGCGGTTCTGTTCAATGAATTCAATTAAGATGACAGCGTTTCGTACGACAATTCCGGATAACGAAACGATGCCGAGAACGGCCAAGAAGCTGAGAGGCTGATTGAAAACGAACAACCCTACAATCGCTCCTGTAATGGCCAGAAAAACGGTACTTGTAATAAGCAGCGGCATTGTTAACGAATTGAATTGAATGGCAATCGTCAAATAAATCAAGAATAGAACAATCACGAAAAGTTTCGCCACTTCGATAAAGAATTCGGATTCCGCACTAGCTTCACCACTTTGGACGACATTATATCCTTGCGGGAGATTTTGTTGAAAATCACTGAGAAATGCGTCTGTTTCCTCCGTAAAAGTGCTTTCCCGTTCGTCTTTAGGATAAGCTTCAATGGTTAACGTCCGTTTGCCATTCAGATGGGGGATGACCGACGTCTGTTCGCTTTCGTTTGTTGTGATCACCTCATCTAACGTAAAGGAAGGAGGCGGCCCTCCGCCTTGGCCGTTTCTCGCAGTGACGGATAACGCATCTAAATTCACGCCATCTTCTTGTTCATCATCAATAGCAATTTGAAGCGGCAGCCGTTCTGTCCCATTATCAAATGTTCCAAGAGGGACCCCCGTGTTTGCCAGTTGAATGAGGGAAGTTACCTGCGATACGGGAATGTTAGACTCAGCTAAAAGCGTCCGATCTGGTTCATAATTGATGGCTGGTTGGGCATCTCCCGCATTAAGGGTAGCTATTTCCGTCGCATCCAATTCCGCAAGACCATCCCGTGCCTCTTTGGCTAACGCCGTTAGCGTATTCAGCTCCGTCCCTTGAATTTTTAGTTGAACAGGGGGAGATGGCGGCGGTCCTGAGACGATCGTCTCCATGAATATCTCCGCCTCAGAAAATTGTTCCCTTAAAGGTTCTTCCCATTTATTAATGAATGTTGAAGCACTTATGGCTGAACGATTGACTCTGACCAGCAGCTGGCCTGTGTTAGGTCCGGATCGTTCTAAAGAAGAATTGAAAATATTCGGCAGCCCTCCTCCGGTATAGACAGCTGTTTCTTGAATCCTCTCCTCCTTATTTGCCAAATAAGCTTCAATGGATTCTATCTGGGACTGGGTTTCCTCAATTGGATAACCTTCAGGAAATTCGATTGAGACGGTGACTTCAGGTCGGTCTGCAGAAGGGAAAAACTCAAACGGGATCCGAATGACCAGCAAAGCAAGCAGGCAGCATATCAATAAACCTACTCCACCTGTAACCCACGGTTTTTTTAAAATGAAAGGGAGCGTGCGGTCGGCATAACGCCGTTCGATGCCGTTAAAAACACCACCGAGCAAACCGACTTTCTCTGTATGTTTCCACTTCTTACGGTTGCGTCGTGCATACTGCACCGTCGGAATCAGCGTTAATGCAATAATCGTAGACGCAGTAATTGTAACAATCAGTGCGGTCGGCAGTGCCCTGATAAAATCGCCATTACTCCCCGATAGAAAGGTAAGAGGCAAGAAACTGAAAATAATCATCAAAGTCGACGTGAGGATAGACTTTCTGACATCCTTCACACCTTTGATGGCCCCTTCTAATGGAGCGTCACCTAATTGGTAGCGCCGTTGAATATTGTCATTCACTACGATAGCATCATCGACTAGAATACCAATCGCAATGATGATGCCGATGATCGAAATCTGATTAAGGTCTACGCCCGCATAAGGAAGCGGGATCAATCCGATAAGAATCGAGATAGGGATCGCCAAACTAACCAAAATGGCTGAGGAGAAAGGTAATCCCAACAGCATGATCAGGATGACTGCCCCTAAGGAAATCGCGAAAGAGGTCAGTAAATTCGTGAACACTTCTTCGATAATCGTACTTTGTGTATAAAAGCGGTCGAGAGAAATATTCGCGGGAAGTTCAGATTTCCATTCCTCCACGTGACTCGAGATGCGCTGTTGAAGAGAAGTAATGTTCACGCCTTCCTCCGCTAGAATTGTAAGGGAGAGGGCTGGCTTCCCTTCATATGAGATGAGATCTTCGGCTTCCTTTATTCCGGTTGATACAGAACCAACTTGGCCTAAGCGTACCGGGTTATTTTCCGCATCTTGGCCGACTGGAATGTCTTCTATTTCAGTGATTTCCGTATATTTAGGGAAGTTGAGCTGATAGATGCGATCATCCTGTTGCTCGGTTCCGATCGCGCTCGGCGATGATTCTTGATTGATGGCCTCAATCACTTGTGAAGGCGTCACCTGGTTATCTGACAACGCTTCCGGATCCAATTGAACCGTCAGCTGTTCTTCCGGGAGCCCTTTCACTTGTAAAGCCTCGACTCCATTAATGTCCGTTAATGTTTCACGCCAGTTCTCAATCCTCTCACGTAATTCATATAATTGGGCGGGATTTTCACCTAAAACATGATAGGAAGAAACGGCCGACGTTCGTAAATCGGTATTTACGTCAGGCGTTTGAGCGTCTTCGGGGAACTCTTGTGAAACGTCGGACACGACTTGTCTGATTTGAGCGTTTACAGTATTACGATTAACACTGTCTTCAAGGGTTACTGTTATATTTGAAAACCCAGTTGTAGCGGCAGAGGTCGTTTCACTGATTCCTTCAATTGTTTCGAGTTGCTCTTCAATCGGATTAACGATGCTGCTTTCGACTTCACTAGGTGCGGCACCAGGATAAACAGTCGAAATAGTGGCAATGTTCACATTGATCTCAGGAATATCGCGTTTAGGAAGTTGAAGGTATGTAAATATTCCAGTAAAGATGAACAACAGAACAAAGACCCAGACAATTTTTTTGTAATGAAGTAATCGTTTCATGGCAGGCCCCCTTTAATTTAAGTGTAACTTTATATGTTATAGATATAAGGCCTCCATACTAGTTTGTCAATCAATTAACCTGTGCGGCATAATAATTGTGGAAACGCTTTACAATTTATGCTTCATCTTTTATAATTATTTCCCCACTATGTAAGGGAGGCGGAAAGGTGCAAAAAGAACAATTAATCGAAGAAGCGATCAACATACGAAATCATGCTTACACGCCTTATTCAAAATTTCCTGTCGGTGCAGCGTTACGAACGAAGTCAGGAAGTGTTTATTTAGGCTGTAATATTGAGAATGCAGCCTATCCGGTAAGTTGCTGTGCTGAGCGTGTAGCTATTTTTAAAGCAATATCGGAGGGTGAAACCGAATTTGATGAAATGGCTGTAGCGGCCGATACGAAGCGCCCGGTACCGCCTTGTGGTTCATGCCGTCAAGTCATGAGCGAATTTTTCAATCAAGATATGCTTATTCATACGACGAATATAGATAGGCTCGTTAAAACGTTTACCATGGAAGAATTGCTGCCTTTCTCCTTTGCTCCGACTGATTTGCCTGCAGATGAGCAATGAACATGAGAATGGTTGTTACTCGGAATGAAATGCTGGTACTTAATCAAAAAGTCCGATCGATTTCGCTGAAATTGGTCGGACTTTTTATGTTTGAAAGAGATTTTCAACGACTTCTGCGTTTTTTGCGGTTACGGTGATGATAAAACGTAGAGCGACGATAAAAGGAGGCGGAGTGATGATAATCCAGCCTCGTCCGATGATACGTTAGGCCGAAGCGACGATAAAGCGCAGGTAAGCGATGATAAAGAGTGGACAACTGAGACTCGTGCTTTTTTCTTATGGTATTCTGTTTGGAGTGCAGTCATAATATAAGCTATAATGAAAGCAGGCTTTGATAAGGAGTTTGTGACATGAAAAAGGTAGTGGTGACAGGTTATAAACCTACCGAATTAGGCATATATAATGCAGATGATCCTCGTATTTTTTATATACAAGCTACGATAAAAAAGCGGCTGACTGCCTTGATTGAAGAAGGATTGGAATGGGTGTTGATTTCCGGGCAGATGGGAACCGAACTTTGGGCTGCACAAGTGGTGGCGGACTTGCGTGATTCTTACGATGTCCGCTTAGCGATTCTGCCTCCTTTTCTTAATCAAGAAAAAAGATGGCCAGAAGAGGTTCAGTTATTATATGAGGAAATGACCATGCTGGCGGATTATTACCAACCCATCTATAATAAGGAATACGAAGGTCCCTTTCAGTTCAAGCGGAAAGATCGGTTTTTAATCGAACATTCAGATGGCTGTCTCGTCCTTTATGATCCTGAGACACCAGGGAGTCCGGAATATTTTCTGAACCATGCTCAACACTATCATGATAAGGGCGGGTACCCTGTATATTACGTAACAGCGATGGATCTCGAGGATACAGTAGAAGAAATCAAGATGGCTGATCCGGATTATTGGACTCAATAGCTGCTTATGTGCTTGCATATCGCCAGGGGCGGTCTCGTGTTACCATAGTAGAATCTTGGGTCAACGCCTGCTGAATATTGACATGCGTGGTGTGTTCTGAAAAAATGTAAGTAATGTTTGTCCAACAGAGGTGAGAATATGGGTGAAAATGTAAATTTGGAAGCAAGAGAGATTCTTGAAAAAGAGTTCAAAACGTCGATGCGTGGTTATAATCAGGAAGAAATTGATGAATTTCTCGATTTGATTATTAAAGATTATGAAACATTTAATCAGGAAATTGAGCGACTTAAACAAGAGAATGAAAAGTTAAAACGGTCAACGCAAAAAGAAGAGAGTCGATCGAAGCCTCAACAAGCACCTTCACAAGTCAATTATGATGTGTTAAAAAGGCTATCGAATCTTGAGAAAGAAGTATTTGGAAATAAGTACGCTGATAATTGATACACATGCTATGACGTGACACTGAAGCTGTTGTATGGTATAATGCAAGGTAGTTTGTGTCTATGAAAAAACAATGAGAATTATTGAATACTTGGGTAATTGCTGTATGATGCGTCATACAGAGGAAAGTCCATGCTCGCACAGGCTGAGATGCCTGTAGTGTTCGTGCTTGACGAAACCATAAGTCAAGGTAGCCATACTAGGCTAACGGCAGGGAAAATTCCTACGTTCTTAATTGAATAGGGAATGACTACTTTGAAAGTGCCACAGTGACGAAGTCAAAGTAGAAATGCTTTGAGTGGAACGAGGTAAACCCCGCGAGCGAGCAACCCAAATTTAGGTAGGGGCACTCCTTTGAGGGAACTCAACCAATAAGGAGCCAGTGTAATCTGGAGATAGATGATTACCACCTGAGTACGAGGTTGACCACCGATAGCAGTACAAATGGTACAGAACATGGCTTACAAAGTATTCAATGGTCCATCGATTATTAATGTTCCCCTCTGAGCGCTTTTCTTTGCGTTAGAGGGGATTTTTCATTTAAGAGGTCCACACAAAGGGCGAACTATATTTGTATGAGAAAAAGGGGCTTTTACGAATGGGAGAAACGGTAACCTTAATCGCTACTGCTGCGATGGGGTTGGAAGCAATAGTAGCGCAAGAAATTAAAGATCTTGGTTATGACGAGGTTCAAGTGGAAAATGGCCGCGTTGTTTTTACAGCTGATGTCTCAGCTATCCCGCGTGCTAATTTGTGGCTGCGCACGGCTGATCGCGTCAAATTATTAGTGGGAAGGTTCCATGCGTATAGTTTTGATGAATTATTCGAGCAAACAAAGGCATATCCGTGGGAACACTATATTCCGGAGGACGGGGAATTTCCTGTGGTCGGAAAGTCACATAAATCAAAGCTGTATAGCGTCCCTGATTGTCAGTCGATCGTAAAAAAAGCCATTGTTGAACGATTAAAACAAAAACACGGTGTGTCTTCCTGGTTAAAGGAAACGGGTGCCTTTTTTCGTACGGAAGTTGCGATTCATAAGGATGAAGTGCTGCTCACGCTTGACACGTCAGGCACCGGATTACACAAACGGGGGTACCGTGTCGGCCAGGGTGAGGCCCCGCTTAAAGAAACACTGGCGGCAGCTTTGGTGAAAATTACAAACTGGCGAGCAGACAAACCGTTCGTGGACCCATTTTGCGGCTCAGGGACGATTGCGATTGAAGCGGCCTTAATTGGTCAAAATATTGCGCCCGGCTTCAACCGTGAATTTGCTTCTGAAGCATGGCCTTTTATTCCTCTAAATGTGTGGGATGATGCTTTTATGGAAATAGAGGAGAAGGCAAACTATGATCAGCCGCTTGATATCACAGGATCTGATATCGACGCCCGTATGATTGAAATCTCTGAAGCAAACGCTAAAGAAGCGGGATTAGGTGATTTGATCAAATGGAAGCAAATGCAAGTGCGCGATCTTAACCCTAAACAAGCCAATGGTTATCTCGTATCAAACCCACCCTACGGGGAGCGTGTTGGTGACGTGCCAGAAGTGGAAGCAAGTTATCAGGATTTAGGGACAATCATGGGTGATCATCCTTCCTGGAGTGTTTACATTCTGACATCGCATGAAGGATTTGAGCAACATTACGGCCAGAAAGCCACCAAAAAACGAAAGTTGTTCAACGGGTTTATTAAAACCGACTATTATCAATATTTTGGAAAAAAAGAGTCATGAACTAACAAAGGCCAGCTCTATGGACATTGCTCCATGCTGGTTTTTTTATTAATCATGTATAGCTGAACTGCCTATTTATAATGAGAATGTGTTAATGGAGGGGGAATGGTGCATCCGTCGCGCGTCTCTGATCCGTATCGAGCCTGAAGTACTATTTAGCCTTCAGAATATGGTAAGATTTAAAAAGGAAGAGAATCACAAAAAGGTAAGGGAGAGGTAAGAATATGGGGAAGACCGAAACAGCATTCAAACAATTATTGAAGGAACAAGCTTCTTATAATGAAGCGCTAGGCTTGATGGCCTGGGACTTGCGGACAAAAGCGCCTAAGAAATCGGTTACGAACCGATCGGAGGTCATGGGAACGTTGGCACAAAAGGTTCATGAGATTTCAACTTCAGACAGGATGAAAGCTTACATAGATGAACTGGATGGAAAGACGGAGGATCCGATAGTGCAAAAAGCGCTTGAAGAGGCCAATGAGACATACGTACGCAGCGTGAACATTCCATCCGAAGAATATCGGGAGTACGTGACGTTGCAATCTAAATCGGAGTCTGTCTGGGAGCAGGCAAAGCAGGATGATGACTTTAATACGTTCCAACCGTATCTCGAACAACTGGTTGCTTATAATCAAAAATTCGCTGACTACTGGGGATACGAGCACCATATTTATGATGCGCTTCTTCATGCGTTCGAGCCCGGGGTGACGGTAGGTGTCTTAGATGATGTTTTCCCCCCTGTCAGAAAAACACTAACCGACTTGCTCGGGGAGATTCAGCAATCAGCCGTGAAACCGGATCCTTCGGTACTGCAAGGTCATTTTCCGAAAGAACAACAAAGGGCATTCAGCCTGGAAGTTTTAAAACGGATGGGGTATGACTTTGATGCGGGTAGGTTAGATGAGACGGTGCATCCGTTTGCCATCGGGCTCAACTCAGGTGATGTACGGGTGACCACCAAATACGATGAAACGGATTTTCGCACAGCGGTCTTCGGAACGATCCATGAAGGCGGCCATGCCTTATATGAGCAGAATATCGATCCCAAATTAGCATTTACCCCATTAGCTACGGGAACGTCAATGGGGATTCATGAGTCGCAGTCACTATTTTGGGAGAACTTTGTTTCCAGAAGTGAAGCATTCTGGTCCAGTCACTATGATTTATTTAAACAGTACGCGCCTCATTCCTTCCAGTCACTAAACCTTGATCGTTTTTATGCGGCCATCAATGAAGTGAAGCCCTCGTTAATTCGGATTGAAGCGGATGAACTGACATACTGTCTTCATATCATGGTAAGGTATGAACTGGAAAAAGAATTGATAAGTGGAAATATTAAGGTAGCTGATCTTCCTGAACTATGGAATGAGAAAATAGAGCAGTATCTGGGTATCCGGCCTTCCTCTGACAAAGAGGGTGTACTTCAGGATGTTCATTGGTCTGGTGGGGCGTTCGGTTATTTTCCATCTTATGCGCTTGGTTATATGTACGCGGCCCAATTTCATAACACCATCAAACAATCCATTGATGTACCGGGAACGATTGAACAGGGGGATTTCAGTCACATTAAGACCTGGCTGACCCGGAACATTCATCAGCACGGCAAAACGAAAAAACCGCTGCAGATTTTGCAAGACGTAACAAAGGAAGACTTAAATCCTCGTTATCTGACCGACTATTTAACGGCCAAATACACTAAACTTTATGCATTATAATAGTCAAGGATACAAAAAATCGGGTTATGGTGAATCACCATAACCCGGTTTTATCTATAAAATATTTTAGCCAAGCTCTTCCATCATGCTTGGTGCATAAAGTCCGACTTCTTCATAAATACTGCCAAGGGCATCATTGAAGGCCGTAAATTCTTCTTCAGCTGCAGAGAAATCAGCTTCCATCATATTTTCATCTAACGCTGAAGCTACTTCGTTGTAATAAGCTTCCAGAGAAGACATAGCGTCCATGTACTGATCTTTCATATCGTCTGAAATGTCAGCTTCAATCGTATAGTTAGCTGCTGCTTCAGAGCCGGCTTCGGCTGCTGATTTTGCTTCTTCAGCTGCGGATTCAATTTCAGAGTCAACAGGTTCTTCTGCTCCGACTGCTGCTTGATAGGCAGAAATCTTGGACTGATACTGCTTGAATTCCTTGGTTATTTTATCCTGGATGTCTAAAATCTGCTCTTTTTCAGCACCAGCATTCTCTTCTTCACTGTTATTTTGCTCTTCTGTGTTGGTGTCGTCTTCTGTGTTAGTGTCTTCACCATCGTCAGAACAACCTGCAACGACTAGGGCTGAAGATAGACCTAGAGCTAATAGTAGTTTTTTCATTGTAAATTACCCCCATTTCATTTAGTCACAAATTAGTGTAATCTTAATTTACCAAATTGTAAAGAATTTGGCAAAATGTAAAAAAATACTGACTATTTTAGCGCAAGAAAGGAGAATATGTATGTTTTTGCCGAAATTTGACCTTGAAAATCAGTTAGCCGTGGTAACGGGGGCGACAAAAGGGATTGGTAAAGCTATCTCTGTAGCTTTTGCTGAAGCTGGAGCTGATGTCATATTAATTGCTCGTTCCTCGGACGAATTGGAGGAAGTCAGTCAACTGATAAGAGAAGCAGGCCGGGACGCCTACGCGATTCAAGGAGATGTCAATTATTATGATGATATCATTCATAAGGTAGAGGCGATCACAGGTGAGAGAAACCTCGATATATGGGTGAATAATGCTGGCATGAATATAAGGAGTGATGCTCTCGAAGTCAGTGAGGAAGAGTGGGAAACAATCATATCAACAAATATGAAAAGCGCCTTTTTCCTTTCCCAATTTGCAGCTAAAAAAATGAAAAAACAGAAACATGGCAACATTATTAATATGTCCTCTGTAGGTGGAGAAGTGGCGCTCCGTACGGGTGTGGTTTACGCCATGTCCAAAAGCGCTTTGATTCAAATGACCAAAAATCTGGCGCTTGAATGGGGACCTTATAATATTAATGTAAATGCGATCGGCCCCTGGTATTTTCCTACTCCCATGACGGAGAAACTGTTACAGGATGAGGAGTATGTTAATGAGATTCTATCAAGAACGCCTCTGAACCGAATTGGTAAGCTACCGGAAATAGCGGGGGCTGCCGTATTTTTAGCTTCTGAGGCAAGCAATTACATTACGGGTCAAACCTTGTTTGTGGATGGAGGCATGACGATCTACGGCTTTTAGGGCGCATAAACGAGGGGGATGTTTCCATACTAAAGAAAAAAAGGAGTCTCCTATGTCTTACATCCTTTCTGTTGGGACAAGCGTACCTGCCTACAATATAAAACAAGACGAGGTCAAACGTTTAGTGGAAAAGATCTTCCCTATCAGTCACAGGGAATTTCACCGTTTAGCCCCTGTATTTGACCATACATACATCAAACAAAGATTTTTTTCAGCTTCACCAGAATGGTTGTCTGAGCCTCACGGGTTTAAAGCGCGTAATGATTTATATAAAGACGTATCACTCCGTTTGTCACTTCTGGCCATTGATCGATGTTTGCAGCACACACAGTATGTGACGCGTCCTATTAAGCCCGAGGAGATTGACATGATTATGTTTGTATCTTCGACTGGCGTCACGACACCGACGCTCGATGCATCGATTATCAACCAGCGGACATTCAGGGAAGATACCAAGCGGATGCCGCTTTTTGGATTAGGATGTGCTGGAGGAGCGAGTGGCGTCGCCAGGGCACACGAATGGCTAAAGGGTCAACCCGAAGCTAATGTGCTCGTTATTTGTGTGGAACTTTGCAGTTTAACATTTCAGAATGACGATGCGCGCGTGAGTAACTTCATTGGTACGGCTCTCTTCGGGGACGGTGTTGCTGCTGTGTTAGTCTGTGGCGATGAATCAAATCTCCTGAATTGCGCGACAGGGCCAGTGCCTAAACTGTCGGTTACAAGTTCCAAAACGAAAAAAGATAGTTTGTCTGTTATGGGATGGGATGTCCTGGACACGGGGTTTAAGGTTATATTTAATAAAAGCATTCCTCAATTAGTGCATCATTTTTGGAAAGAGCACGTTGATGAATTTTTGAAGAGCATTGACGTAAGTGCAGATGATTTAACGTTTATCGTTGCCCATCCCGGCGGACGTAAAGTTTTGGAGGCTTACCAGGAAGTGCTCGGTGTAAACACTTTCCCGTTTAAGGCGTCTTATCACGTATTAAAGCAATATGGCAATATGTCCTCCGCGACGGTCCTGTTTGTTCTGGATGGCTGTATGCAAGCTTTTCCACCAAGCGGATCCCGCTCGTTTATGATGGCGTTAGGACCGGGTTTCAGCTCAGAACTGATTGGACTGGAGTGGGTGTAAGTGATGATAGCTTTTCTGTTCCTATACGGCTTTATTATTGGGCAACGTGGCCTCGAGTTAGCTTTAGCGGAACGAAATCGACGCTATATGATGGAGAATGGCGGAGTGGAGTTTGGCCGCTCCCATTATAAGTGGTTTATTATGACCCATGTCGCTTTTTTTATATCGCTCGGGATAGAAGCGTTTGTGATAAACGAACCGGTGAGCTTTTCCATAATCCTTTTCAGCCTCTTTATCGTGCTGCAGGCAGCCAGGATATGGTGTATAGCATCATTAGGCAAGTATTGGAACACACGGGTGATCGTGCTGCCGACTGCTTCTTTAGTGAATAGAGGACCGTATCATTACTTCAAGCACCCCAATTATATAATCGTCGGACTGGAGCTGCTGATTATTCCGCTTCTGTTTGAAGCATGGGTTACCGCCATAATATTTCCGATTGTGCATATTCTTTTGCTAACGGTTCGACTCCCGATAGAAAACAAAGCATTGGGAAGACCATGAAAACAACTGAGGATGGTTTTATACGTCGAACTGTCTAGTTGAGTAAATATACCTTTAGAAGATTACCATAAGCGTTCGGAATTGACGCAATAAAGCTGTGGTTTGCTTTGTGTAAATGTTCTGAAAAATACATTGCGCTCTTGTATCAGGTTTGCTATACTCTAATTAGAAATGAAAATCATTCTCAATAAGAAAGAGGTTATTGCATGATATTTCTCATCGTATTGACCGTATTTCTATACAGTGGGCTAATGGTCTGGATTTTAGCGAAAGTGGGATCCTCAGCAGCTCAGTCCGTCATCGACATGATAAATAGGCCGAAGAAACAAGCAGAAGTGAAGCATAAAGAAAAATATGAACGATTGATGTCAGCCAGGTAGCTCACCTGGCTGTGAGACTGTCGAGAAAGTCTTGACAGTATAGTTTTTTCCTTGAACTTTTATTTTTCACCTCGTTAATTGGGGGGCATGACAACGAACTCTTAAAGCGTGGTTAGTATTGCAGGTTCGTTAAAGTCGGCTTTCAATAGAATAATGGGTTTATAAAATTTGAAAGGAACAATATAGCATCGCAGATTCCAAAAGACTGCGTGAGCTATGGCGTAGAAAGGAAAATATCCGTGAGCAGGCATTACGGCCAGCTGTCTTTCAGCCCATGAAAAAGATTGCCCTCCATCTAAAATTGGTGGGCTAGGTGAAGGATAGTCTTTTTCTGTTTTAAAGAAATTCCAAGGGGCGAAGCCCCTTCCACTCCTGCGGAAGAACGAGTGAGCCGAGATCGCCGAGTGTGGGTTTCGCGAGGAAGCTCGGGCGCTCGTCCACGGAAAGGGAAGGGGCTATCGCTCCTGGCGGCAAGAAAAAGAAGCTTGCGGAAAACAGGGGTTTCTCTACAAGCTGTCAGCCAGGTAGTTCACCTGGTTGTTTTTTTTGGTATAATAAGAATACAATTCGACAAATTTTGTGCATTTGTTACACTAATAAGGGTAAGGAAGGTCATTTTCATAAACTGAAAAATTTGTTTAGAAGAAACTATGAGTTTATGGAGAGGGCATCATCTATAAAGAACTTGGGCAAGCTCCCTTAGATAAGGAGACAGATATGATACATAAGAAATCATTAGGCTACTATCTTGAGGATCTATGGTCAAAGGGATTTAAACTGTCAGATGAAGATGTGCATTTCATTTACTTTGGAAAATACTCGATTAATACACCTGATTGGAAAGTAATGATAGCTTTAAAAGCCACGCTTCAATTCCAACAAACGTTTGATCCGGGCTTCTTCATTGGCATTTTGGAGCACATTTCTCACCCTGAGATCCTCACAGCAAAAGAAGCGTGGTTACTGCTTGAAGAAAAGGGTTTGTCCAAAGAAGCTGCCGAAACCTAAATCTCTTCGTTAATGGTTCTGGCTGACGTTATGTTTTGTACATAAATGGGCTGCCGGTAGTTTCCGACAGCCCAGCTTATTTTTATGATGAGTGATGTTGAAGCGCTGTACGCGCTAATTGGTCAGCTCTTTGGTTTTGTTTTTCAGGAATCCACTTAATAAATACGTGAGCAAACGGTTCCATTTGCAGATTGATGGTAGCGAGCAATGGTTGAAACACTTTATTTTTTGTATAATTCTTCTCCAATGTTTCCACGACGATTTTTGAATCAGAACGGATCGAGAGAATCTCACCGCGATACTTTTCCTGGCATATTTCTAGCGCTTTTATGACCGCCTGAAATTCTGCTTCATGGTTGGACATGCTTCCTAAATAATATGAAAATACCTCATGGTGTTGCCTGCTTTCTTTTATAAAGATGCCTACAGCACTCTCTCCTGGATTTCCCAAGGAAGCCGCATCTGTATAAACCTCAATCACAACCTCACCCCTTAATTTAATGATTTGTGAGTTATACGCTTAGCTGCATAGAGGAACGGAGTATCGATCGCAGCGACAATAAATTTAATGAAATAGGTCGTCAGAAAAATTTCCAACCAGATATTGAATGGGTATAGCCCATAAAATGCTATGCCACAAAAAACAGCACTATCAAGCAGTTGACTTACCATTGTGCTTCCATTGTTGCGTACCCAGAGCCATTTATCAGATGTTACGATTTGTTTCAGTTTAGCATAAAGCCACACATCGAAATATTGACTGACGATATAAGCAAGTAGACTGCCGATCGCAATTTGCGGCACGATGCCAAATAAGGTATTCAGGGCAAGTTGAGCTACATCGTCAGATCCAGGCGTGAACCGAAGGGCCACCTGCATCATGAAGGTCATGATAATCAGGGTGGAGAACCCTAGCCATACAGCTTTTTTAGCTGTGGCGGCCCCATGTTTTTCATTCAGGATATCTGTGGCAAGGAAGGCGGTTCCGTATATGATATTCCCGAGCGTCGCAGTCAGTCCAAATAATTCGATTGTTTTGACGACTTGGATGTTAGCGACGACGGTAGCCATACCAATCCAGACGAACAACCCGTACATGCCGAATATTTTATATATGATGACAAGCAGACTGAAATTCATGAGCGCGAAAATCAGCCATAACCATTCGTTGCTCAATTTAATTCTTCCTCCTTAGTTTTGGTGTCGCGGGAGATCACGAACCGCGTGGCGTGTAAGCCATTAACTTCCCATTATAGAAGGGTGAGATGGGTTTAGCAATCAAAACACGAACAAAGGCACTGGAGCCGGACGTGGCTGATTAGGTATGTGTTACCCACAGGGCCCGAATTTTACAATTTCCTATGCACCGAAAAAAAGCGGCAATCCCAGTCAGGATTGCCGCTCGTTATATAGGTTTCAATTAGTTTTTAACTACATTAGCAGCTTGTGGGCCACGATCGCCTTCAACGATTTCAAAAGTTACTGATTGACCTTCTTCTAGCGTTTTGAAACCTTCTTCTTGGATAGCAGAGAAGTGTACGAATACATCGTTGCCACCTTCTACTTGAATGAAGCCGTAGCCTTTTTCAGCGTTGAACCATTTTACTGTTCCGTTTTCCATGATATAAATCCTCCTAAAAGCTTGCACGTAAAACGTGATAATTACAAACAAGATGACATCCACATAAAAAAAACATAGAGATGCGGAATCAAATCTCAGCACTTCTATGTGAACTACATTAGATTTATGATTCGACTCATCTTATTTGCTTATTCACAATATAACGTATGTGGCTGGGTGAGTCAATAAAAATTATGAGAATCAATGAGAAAAAATGTGTAGAAGCGATATGATCCTAGATAAACGCTACGTGTGTTCGATTGAACACGTTTCAAACGATTCACGCTAACCAGGTTACATTTCAGTGTAACATGATAATTTTGACAAAAACACCCTGACCTAATCTGTGCAACTGGGTTACAATAGAACTATAATACCTAAGGAGAAAGGGAGTTCTTACATAATGAAATCCGATATTGAAATCGCCTTGGATGCCAATATGAAACCTATCGAAGATATAGCTGAAATGTTAGCGCTTTCAAAAGATGATTGGGAGCCTTACGGGCATTATAAAGCAAAGTTATCTGACGGGTTGATCGATAAACTGTCCGATCGACCAGATGGGAAGATCATCATGACAACCTCTATCAATCCTACCCCGGCAGGTGAAGGGAAATCTACTGTTACAGTTGGCCTGGGACAAGCTTTGAATCAGCTTGATCACAAAGCCATCATTGCCCTTCGGGAGCCATCGCTCGGTCCCACCATGGGGATAAAAGGCGGGGCAGCTGGGGGAGGTTATGCGCAAGTCATCCCGATGGACGAGATCAATCTTCACTTCACTGGAGATATTCATGCCATCACCACAGCCAATAATGCCTTGTCAGCTTTTATAGATAATCATATCCATCAAGGTAACGCGTTGAACCTGGATCCAAGACGAGTCGAGTGGAAGCGGGTGCTTGATATTAACGATCGTGCCCTTCGTGAAGTGGTAGTAGGACTGGGCGGCCCGGTTAAAGGTGTTCCGCGAGAAGATGGGTTTAATATTACCGTAGCTTCAGAGATCATGGCTGTCCTTTGTTTAGCCAGCAACTTGCAAGATTTAAAGCAACGGCTCGCCCGGATGATCGTGGGATATACTTACACGAAGGAACCCGTAACGGTGCAACAGCTTGGCATGGAAGGAGCGCTTACGCTGCTATTAAAAGATGCCATTAAACCGAATTTAGTCCAAACTCTCGAAAATACGCCGGCGATTATTCATGGGGGGCCGTTTGCCAATATCGCTCACGGGTGTAACAGTCTCATGGCTACGAAAATTGCGGCGAAGCTAGGGGATTATGTGGTCACTGAATCTGGATTTGGAGCCGATTTGGGAGCAGAAAAATTCCTGGATATCAAAACGAGGGCAGGCGAATTCGAACCTGATGCTGTGGTCATCGTAGCGACCATTCGGGCGTTAAAGATGCACGGCGGCCTTGATAAGAAAGAACTGGAACAGGAGGATCTATCAGCACTCGAGGAAGGCATGGGAAACCTTAAGAAGCATATGGAAACGATTGAACAATTCGGTATCCCTTTTGTGATCGCCATCAATCGCTTTCCTGCTGACACCGCGGCTGAACTCGAGTTTTTGAAAACGTGGTGCCACACGCAAGGGGCAGAGGTTTCGTTAGTCGATGTATTTACTGAAGGAGGGAAGGGGGGACACGATTTAGCTGAAAAAGTGGTCCATCTTTGTGAATCGACGACACCTGCCTTGAATTGGACATACGATCTATCAGATGATATTGAAACGAAAATTCGTAAAGTGGCGCAAACCATTTACGGAGCAGAAGATATTGAAATCACGTCTAAAGCTAAAAATCAACTGCGCCGTTTTGAAAAAGCCGGTTACGGGGGGTTGCCGATATGCATGGCCAAGACACAATATTCCCTCTCAGACAACCCGGCCCTGTTAGGACGCCCCTCAGGCTTCACCATTACGATCCGTGAGATAAGAGCTTCTGTAGGGGCAGGATTTCTGGTTGTGTTGACTGGCGATGTGATGACCATGCCCGGTCTTCCGAAAAAACCGGCTGCTTTAAATATGGATGTGACGAAAGAAGGCACGATTAAAGGATTGTTTTAATCTGCTTGGTCATTTAGCCTTTCCTGTCGTTTGATATAGTCAGGAAAGGTTCTTTTTGCTACAATCAAGGGGAATCGATCGAAAAGAAAAGGTTGATGAATATGACGGTAGAGATTGGTGTGACAGGATGGGGAGATCACCCTTCGTTATACCCTGAAAAAACCAAGCCGACCGATAAACTAGCGGTGTATGGCTCTCATTTCCCTGTTGTGGAGGTAGATACGGCATTCTACGCTATTCAACCGACGAAGCATTATTATAAATGGATCGAGCAGACACCGCCTAATTTTTCGTTTGTCATCAAAGCGTATCAGCAGATGACGGGACATGATCGCAGCCAACTGACCATCCATGAGGCCAAAGAGCTTGTGACATCGTACCGCGAGTCTATTGAGCCTGTGATTGAGGCCGGCAAGTTGAATGCAGTGCTATTTCAATTTCCACCTTGGTTTAATGTGAGTAAAGAAAATATCCATAAATTACGTCTGATCCGGGAGTGGCTGCCCGACTTGCCTTTGGCGTTGGAATTCCGTAATCGTAGCTGGTATTCACATGAATATCGCAGTCAGACCCTTGATTTTATGAAAGAACACCAATGGATTCATACGATTTGTGATGAACCTCAGGCGGGAGAAGGCTCCGTTCCGGCAGTTCTCGAGCCCACACACCCCAGACAAACACTTATTCGTTTTCATGGGCGCAATGTTCATGGCTGGAATAAAAATGGCAGGAGTGACTGGCGGAAAGTGCGGTTTCTTTATCGATACAATCAAGCAGAGTTGCAGGAATGGGCGACGCATATCCGTGAACTTGAGCGCCAGACACCGCATGTTACCGCATTGTTCAACAATAACTCGGGGTGGGACGCAGCAGAAAACGCCAAGCAGATGATCGATTTGCTTGGCGTGGAGTATGAGCAGCTTAACCCGCGTCAAATGGACTTGTTTAATGAATAGGAGGCAGGCATGGCGACAAATGAAGGGATGCTGGCCATCAAACATTATGTGGCCCAAATGTTAGCAGACGATCCAACGGGACATGATTACGAACATATGAAACGTGTGGCTGCCGTCGCTTCTCAACTCGCAGAGAAAGAGGGGGCAGATGAGCTGATCGCGGAAATGGCAGGGTGGCTGCATGATGTGGCGGATAGTAAACTGACTGATGACCCTCAGGCAGCAACCCGAGAACTGATCCGGTTTTTGACCGATATCGGAGTTCCCAAACTTACCATTGAACAAATCATTCAAGCCATAGAAGATGTTTCGTTCAGCAAAGGCAATGTGCCGACCACACTAGAAGGTAAGATCGTTCAGGATGCTGACCGTCTCGATGCTATAGGGGCAGTCGGCATTGCACGTACATTCGCTTTTGGTGGGGCGCACGGGCAACTTATTCACACAGATACAAAGGATGGAAGGGCGACCTCTATTCAACACGTTTATAATAAGTTAGTGAAGGTAGCGTCTCTCATGAATACGGCTGCTGCCAAGCG
Organism: Thalassobacillus sp. CUG 92003; assembly: GCF_013618635.1. Taxonomy (GTDB): domain Bacteria; phylum Bacillota; class Bacilli; order Bacillales; family Halobacillaceae; genus CUG-92003. Next base: position 90,014 of record NZ_JABLSJ010000004.1, read on the forward strand.
AGAAGCCAACAAACGCCACCACGTATTAATTGATTTTCTCGAACATTTTCATGAAGAATGGGAGGGACGGATTGATTAGGGATGAATGGTTACCCGTTTGTTGGAGGAGTTTTAGATGTTTATGTGAGCAGGTATGTTAAGTCGAAATTGTGTAAGGTGTGTGATGAGAATGGCAAAAGGTGAACAAGCTTACCTTAATTTATGTCGGAAAGTGTTGGAAGAAGGTACTGAGAAACAAGACCGTACAGGCACGGGGACTTATTCATTGTTTGGTGATCAAATGCGATTTGATTTAGGGGATGGTTTTCCTCTTTTAACGACAAAGAAAGTACCATTTCGCTTGATTGTAAGTGAACTGTTGTGGTTCATAAACGGGGATACAAACATTCGGTTTTTACTTCAGCATCATAATAATATTTGGAATGAGTGGGCTTTCAAAGCGTGGGTGGAAAGTGACCAGTACGACGGGCCGGATATGACGGATTTCGGAAGGCGTCGTCTGGGCGATGAAGCGTTTGACCACGTTTATCAGCAGGAAATGAAACGGTTTAAAACGTTAATCTTACAAGATGACCAATTTGCTGAGCAATTCGGTGATTTAGGATCTGTCTATGGACGGCAGTGGAGAGCCTGGAAGACGTCCCGGAATGAAACCATCGATCAATTGCAGCAGGTTATCGATCAAATTAAGGAAAACCCTGATTCAAGGCGGCATATCGTCACCGCGTGGAATCCTGAAGATGTCCCTTCAAATATGGCGCTTCCGCCTTGCCATGCGTTGTTCCAGTTTTATGTAGCGGAAGGTAAGCTCTCCTGTCAACTGTACCAGCGAAGCGGCGATATCTTTCTAGGTGTTCCATTCAACATTGCGAGCTATGCGTTGCTCACCTATTTGATTGCCCATGAATGCGGTTTGGAACCAGGTGAGTTCATCCATACGTTAGGCGATGCTCACATCTATAAAAATCATCTCGATCAAGTGAATGAGCAGTTGGGGAGGACGCCGCGCTCCTTCCCGGTAGTCAGATTAAATACAGCAAAGCGATCGATATTTGATTTTACGGTTGAAGATATTACGCTAGAGGGTTACGATCCGCATCCTGCGATCAAAGCGCCTATCGCTGTATAAGAAAGGAAAGGTGTTCAGTGTGATCTCATTTGTAGTTGCAATGGATCGGAACCGGGTAATCGGGAACAATAATGATTTACCCTGGCATATTCCAAATGATCTGAAATTTTTTAAAGAAACAACGCTCCACCACACCATCATTATGGGGCGGAAAACGTTTGAGTCCTTTGGAAAACCGCTGCCGAATCGACGGAATGTGATCGTGACGAGTGACACCACGTATCACGCAGAAGGGTGTGACATCATCCATTCTGTCGATACCATCCGCCAGTGGAACGTCTCAGAGCCTGAAACGGAGTGGATGGTCATCGGGGGCAGTGTGTTGTTTGAACAATTATTGGCTGAAGTCGACAGAATGTATATCACATTTATTGACGAGGTCTTTTCCGGCGATACGCATTTTCCGCAATTTGATCATTTCGCATGGTCGTTAACGTCTGAAGAAAAAGGCGTCAAAAACGATAAAAATCCCTATGATTATTATTTCAGGATATATGACCGGGTATGAAGCAGTGTGTTCAAGGGGCTGTGTTAGCAGGAGGACAGTCGTCACGTATGGGGACGAACAAAGCATGGCTGGAGTTGAATGGGCGTCCTGTCATTGACCGTGTCACGAACATCATGGCGGAATGGGCGGACCAAATCACAATCGTGGCAGATGAGCGGGAAGCGTTCAACAGCCAGCCGTATCCGGTCATTTCGGATATACATACGGGTATTGGCCCTATGGGAGGGCTGCATGCTGCTCTGAGCCGAATGGACGAAGGTGTCCTGGCGTTAAGCGCTTGTGATACGCCGTTTATTGAAAAGGGAGTCTATCAGCACCTTTTGCAAGAACTGAATAGGCTGGAGGCTAGTATCGTGATTCCGGTTCATCATAATCGTTACCACCCGATGTCGGGCCTTTACAGCACCCGCTTGCTTTCTCATATAGAGGACGCTATCGAAAAACACCACTACAGTTTGCGTCAATTATGGCAGCGTACGGACGTCCATTTTGTCGAAGCGTTTCCGGGCATTTCCGATCAACAGCTGGACGCTCATTTTTTTAATATGAATACGCCTGAGGATTACAGACAGGCTTGCCAAATGGTGAAATTTCTGTGTCAATAAAGACAAATGACAGAATTAATGGTAAAATGTAATCGTTTCGAAGGATATGACGTTATCGTTAAATAAATTGAAGCATGATTATTATATCGAATTGGATCGCATCCATAATAAGGTTGGTGAATTATATGTTCTCAAGTATCGGCATTCCTGGCTTAATCCTGATACTCGTCATCGCACTCGTTGTTTTTGGCCCGAAAAAACTTCCTGAAATCGGTAAGGCAACGGGTCAAACATTGCATGAGTTTAAACAATCTGCACAAGATCTGACTGGAGATGTCAAGGAAGAAGTGAATGACGTCAAGGATATCGCTAGTCAACAGAATAATTCGGACAAGTAAGGACGCTTGTCGAGGAGGGACGATCATGTTCAGCAACATCGGCATTCCAGGATTAGTATTGATTCTCGTCATTGCCTTAGTCGTCTTTGGCCCATCTAAATTACCGGAAATCGGCAAAGCTTTCGGTAGTTCTTTAAAAGAATTTAAGAAGGCTACAGGAGATATCATGTCGGATGATCAGGACAATCAGACTGGCAAAAAAGATCACAATCAATCATAATGGTGAATCTGGAAGGTGTAAGGGGGAAAAGCCTTACATCTTCTTTATGTTTATGCACATGTTAAAGTTGTTTGAGTTGGAGGTGACGACAAATGGATGACCTGAAGACACGAAACGATACAGAAATGAATGTGACTGATCATCTGACCGAACTGAGGAAACGGATTATCTGGACACTGGTCGCATTTGTCGCGTTTTTCGTTGTAGGTTTTTTATATGTACGGGATATTTTCGAATGGTTTAAAATGGACGTGCCTTTCGAACTGCATTTTACCGGCCCAGGTGACATCATATGGATTTTCTTCACCATTGCGAGCCTTGCCGCTATCATCGGTACGTTACCGGTTTTAAGTTTGCAAGTCTGGATGTTTGTCAGACCAGCCTTAACGTCTAAAGAACGGAAAGTGTCGCTTTCCTATATTCCTGCCATCTTTTTATTGTTCCTAGGCGGTTTGGCTTTCGGATATATCGTGTTTGTGAAATTGATTCTTCCTTTCCTGCTTTCCCTTAACGACGGGATGGCTACCGAAATATTTACCGTGGATCGTTATTTTAAATTCCTCTTCCGCGTGACATTGCCTTTTGCGGTGTTGTTTGAAATTCCGATAATAACGATGTTTTTAACGAGTCTCGGCATCGTAAACCCAGCATTTCTCGTCAAGGTAAGAAAATACGCTTATTTCGTTTTGATCATTATCGGCACAATGATTTCACCCCCCGACTTCGTACTTCAGTTGGTTGTGGCCGTGCCATTAATTGTTTTATATGAAGTGAGTATTATTCTCTCCAGGATGGTGTATCGCAGGAAATTAAAAAAACACCAGGCTTTTATGGAAGAAGATAGTGAAGATGAGTAACTGTTGTTGACCAGAGAGAAAGTGGACGAACAAGACAAAGGGGGGCATTGATGTGAGGTCGTTCTATCATTACATGATGAGATATCGAGGAAATAAACAAAACGATGGGGAGAAACAACTGGCGGATTGGATGTTCGGCGATCACAGTTTTCCGAAACAAGCCACTTCATATGACGAAGTCAGTCGGTACCTGGAGTGGAATATCCCCTTTCCAGAAGCTTTGGCCGTTTTTGATCGCGTATGGACTCAATATGAAATCGAAGAACTGGATGAATAAACTTATAAGCCATCTCCTATGCGTTCAGGCTGTCGAGAATGTTTCGGCAGCCTGAACTTTTTCTGATTTGAAAAAATTCCAAGGAGCGTTTTTTATTGTAATTGAGGATCTATTCGCTTTTGTAGTTGAAGCGTTAAAAGCAATTCGAGTAAAATGATAGTATGAGAGAATAACGACAATACGGAGAAGAAAGCAGGGTGGAAGATGCGAATCCTTCATACAGCTGACTGGCATTTAGGGAAAATTGTGAACCAGGTTCATATGACCCATGATCAACAAGCAATTCTGGACCACGCGTTGGATGTCATAAAAGAATATGAACCCGACGCGGTCGTCGTTGCCGGAGATTTATATGACCGCTCTGTCCCGCCGAAAGAAGCAGTAGAGTTACTGAATCACATTTTGACCCGTCTGATCAAAGACAGGGATGTACCTGTGTTGGCTATCTCTGGCAACCATGACAGCCCTGATCGTTTGGAGTTCGGCAATCAGTTGTTTAAATCCCAGGGGTTGTACTTAGAAACGAAGGTCGAGAGTGTCTTACGTCCGGTTACGTTGCATGATCAATACGGCCCGGTTCACTTTCATCTTATCCCTTACATAGAACCAGCTGAAGTCGCCAGCATGTTTGGAGATGAAACCATTCGTTCACACCAGCAAGCGATGGAACGTTTAGTAGAGTACATCCACGCCCACTCTGATATGAATGAGCGGCATGTATGGGTGGGGCATGCTTTCTTAGCAGGTGGAATGGAGAGCGAATCAGAAGAGAGACTTTCCATGATCGGGGGAAGCTCTTATGTCGATGCTCGGATTTTCAAACACTTTACGTATGTGGCTATGGGGCATCTTCACCAACCTCAGAAAGTATGGTATGACCACATTCGATACAGTGGGTCGCTATTAAAATATTCATTTTCGGAAGCGACGCACAACAAGTCCGTCTCCATTATAGATCTTGATGAACATGGGCTGCATGAGATGACACACGTTCCCCTTAAACCTGAACGCGACCTGGAAATTGTTGAAGGATATTTTGCTGATCTGCTTGAAGGAGAAGCGGCTGAGCAACCAAACAATTATTTGCATGTACGCTTATTAGATGAAGGGCAGCTTGTGGACCCGATGGCGAAACTTCGGAACGTTTATCCCAATATTTTGAGGCTGGAGCGAAAATCGTCAGCTTCAGATAAGCAGCTCTATGATCTACAGCGAATAAAAGAGAAACAACGGATGAGCCACACGGAAGTTTTTGCTTCTTTTTATGAAGACATGATGGCAGAGCCGCTTTCAGAAAAACGTAAACAGATGATGGAACAGGTCATTGAAAAAGTCGAGCGGCAAGAGAGGGGGCAGTAAAAGTGCGTGCTATTCGATTGGAAATGACTGCTTTTGGACCGTATCGTCATCATCAAGTCGTGAATTTTGAACAGCTGGGCGAAGAGGCGATCTTTTTGATTACAGGCCCCACAGGAGCCGGAAAGACAACCTTGTTTGATGCAATGGCTTTTGCATTATACGGGCGTGCTAGCGGCAGTGATCGTGATCAAGATACACTGCGCAGTGACTTTGCAAAAGTGACAGAAGTGACAGAAGTCACCTTCGTGTTTCAATTAAGAGGGAAAACATATAAGGTCACGCGTTTCCCGAAACAACGTCGTAAAAAGGAACGCGGAGAAGGTTTTAAAGAAGAACCTGCCCGTGCAGAACTCTATCTTGAGCAAAATGGCAGTCATCACTTAATGGCCTCGCGAATCAAAGAAGTTAATGAAATGCTTGAAGAGATGCTGGCTCTGGACTACGAACAGTTCAGAAAGATGATCATGATCCCCCAAGGGGAATTCAGGCGATTAATTTCTGAGAATAGTAAAGAACGGGAAGAGATTCTTCAGCGGATTTTTCGGACCCATTTTTATGAACAGATGACAGAACAATTGAAGGAAGATACCAAATCGTTGAAAGAGTCTCTGTCCAAGCTGGAGTGGCTGATGGATCAAGAATTCAGTAAAGTGGAGTGGGCCTCAGAAGAAGAGCCGGATGACAACCTTGACCGTCTTGCCATGCTCCGCATGTTGGATTACCAGATAGAAAGAGGCACATTGAAGCGGGAGAGTCTACAAGAGGAATGGCAAAACTTAAAGAAAAAATCCCAGCAGAAACAGGAAATGTATTATAAAGGCCAAAGACTGCAAGATTTATTCACTGAGCGTCGCACGTTAAAAGAAGAACACGACCAGCTTATGAGCAAACAGACAGCTTATCAAGAGCTTGAGTCAACGATCCAATGGGCTGAACGCGCAGCGGAAATCCAGCCTATAGAGGACCAGCTCGAAGCGAAGCGAGCAGATTCAGAGCAACTGAAAAAACAGCTAAATGAAAAACGACCGCGGCGTGACCAAGCCAAGCATGCCTTACACAAGTTGGATGAAGAGTATCAACAAATCGAAGCTCAGGCTCCAGCACGTGAACAATTGAAAGAAACCATTAAGCAGAAACAACGGGAACAGGCTAAGGTTCAAGAGTTGGAAACGTTGCGGCAAAAACATCATGAGGTCATCCAGTGGACCGATTCGGCAGCTGCGAATTTGAAGCAACTCGAAACCGGGATGGATAAGGCGGCAAACGAGCGGAGCCAGCTGAAAGAAAAAGCTCAATACGAAAGGGACATTCATCGTGCGTATGTCGAAGCAAGTGCGTCGGTTCAACACATGGAACAACAAGCAGCGCACGTTAATCGTCTCGAAGGCGAAATGCAGCAATTGCTTACCTTGCACCAGGACTTTCGTGCGATTGATCAGGCATTTAAACATAAAAAACAGGAAGTGGAAGACAAGAAGCAGGCTTACGTTCAAACAGAAGCCAGGCTGAAAAGTCAACACGCTTATCACTTGGCCAGTCAATTGGCACAAGGCAGCCCATGTCCCGTCTGTGGGTCTACGCATCATCCTGATGTGGCCAAGCCCGGGGAAGCGGAGGTGAGCGATGATGATGTCCATCATGAACAGGAACGCTACCTTACAGCTGAAAGAGAATTGAACGACATGCAGGAACGTTATTATCAAATCAAATCTGAAAAAGAGTCCCAAAAGGCGAGAACAGATCGTTCTTATGAGGACGTTCACGATATTTTGGAGGATATGACCGAGGAGAACATTAAACAAGTACGAGAGTGGCTGCAAAACCAAATCCATCATACTCAGCACGAGCAAGCTAAAAAAGAATCGGAGCTTTCTGACATTCAACAGGCAGCTGAGAGAATCACGCAGTTGGATCAACAATTGGATGAGGAACACGCTAAGTGGAAACAGATCAATGCAGAACTCCATGGCTATGAGCAGCAGAAATTGAAATATGAAACTCTGATGGGTGAGGCGAAGAAAGAGCTCAGCGATGATGATGTTGATGCCGAATCGCTAAATCAGGGTATCCAACAAGCACAGACCAAACTGAAACAAATGGAAGAGCAATGGGAGACGGTCCAACAGGAACACCAAAAGCAACGGGATGCTGTGAAAAAGCTGGAAACTGAAATAACTGAACTGCATAAATATCTACAAAAAGAAGAACAAACCGCGCATGACTTACAGTCGCAATTTCACAACGCTTTAAATACGGAGCAGTTCCATACAGAAGCTGCCTATCACCAACATAAGCTGAGTAAAGCTAAACGAGAGGAATTAGTAAAAGATCTTCATGCGTATCAGCAGCGGTTGAATACGTTGAACAGCCGGTTACATCAGCTGAATGAGTTGTTACATGAAGAAGATGAACCTTTCATGGAGGAATTGAAGGCAGCGCTTGATCAGGCTGTATTGGATAGGGACAACAAACAGCAACAGTTGAATGAAATCGATCTGTATCTTAAACATCATCAGGCCATTTCAGAAGAGCTTCACACGTTGGTGGAGGAACAAGCTGCACGTGCTGATGAGTATTACGATGTGGCAGAGCTGGCTGATCTTACCAAAGGTGAAAACCATTTGCGGCTTTCCCTGGAACGCTATGTTCTGGCTTCGTTTTTAGATGAGATTCTTATGCAGGCCAATCAGCGACTCGATCAAATGACTGATCACCGTTACCAATTGCTGCGCAGTGATCAAATAGCAAAACGAGGTGCTCAAAGTGGATTGGATCTGGAGGTGTTGGATCAACATACCGGGCAAAAGCGTTCTGTCAAAACATTATCCGGCGGAGAAGGATTTAAAGCCGCTCTAAGTTTAGCACTTGGTATGGCCGATGTCGTCCAATCGCACGCTGGAGGTGTACAACTTGATACGCTGTTCATAGACGAAGGGTTTGGCACGTTAGATGAACGGTCACTCGAACAGGCCATCGACTGCTTGAAGGAATTGCAAGAGGGGCATCGCATGCTGGGTATTATCTCGCATGTTCCCCAGTTAAAAGAGGAAATCCCAGCTAAGCTTCAAATTACGCCGAGCCCTGAAGGATCACGTGTGCATTTTATGTTTGATTAACGGAGCGCCATCATAATTGAGAGGAGCGACCATTATGTCTACCCCACTGTCAATGGAATGGAAGTTGATTACAGAAGGAAAAGAAAAACGGGTCAATGCAGAAGAAAATATCTTTGAAATTGTATTTGATGGATATAAAATATTCCCTATGGAAGAAACGATCGAAATAAAACGGCACATTAAATCAGATCAAATCGGTTCGGGGCAAATTGTCGAATTGTGGCTAAAAAATAATCAAACGGTTTGCAGATATCAACTCGTTTCGCTATACAGTGTCAATTAATGCCCTTCTACCCCGTGTTTGCAGGTCGTTTTTTGCGCTTGCCCGGGAAATAGTAGCAGGCACTCTATTTCCTGGGTGTTTTTCTCGGCGCGCTTTTATTATGTTTCATATGGAGGCTAAGCATGCGTAATGTGTTACACAATGATTGGGGTCCCCTCCTTGAAGATGAATTTCAAAAACCCTATTACCAATCGTTACGGCACTTTCTAAAACAGGAGTATCAATCACAAACGATTTATCCAGATATGTATGACATTTTTAACGCCTTACATACGACGCGTTTTGCGGATACCAAGGTGGTCATTATTGGCCAGGATCCTTACCATAATATCGATCAGGCTCATGGCTTCAGTTTTTCGGTAAAACCAGGTGTTGACGTCCCGCCATCGCTCAGAAACATTTATAAAGAGTTAGCAGCAGATGTGGGGATGACGCCGCCTGCGCATGGATTCTTGAGACATTGGGCCGAGCAGGGGGTTCTGCTTCTTAATAATGTCCTGACGGTTCGAGCCCATCAAGCGCATTCCCATCAAGGGATGGGGTGGGAACACTTTACCGACCAGGTCATCCATTTATTGAACGAGCGGCAGCTGCCCGTTGTATTTATGCTATGGGGGCGGCATGCCCAAAAAAAAGCGGCAGCTGTTGATAGCACGAGACACCTTGTTCTGAAATCGCCTCATCCCAGTCCGTTATCTGCTCATCGAGGGTTTTTTGGAAGCCGCCCTTTTTCACAAGCGAATGCGTTTCTTGAAAAAGCAGGCATGACGCCGATTGATTGGCAGCTCCCCTTTGAACCAACTTGAGCAAAAGCCCATGCAGTTTAATGAATAAGGGCATAGACTATCCTAAATCCATTAGTACGGAGGGATAGGTCATGTTTCCACCACCCAATCAATTTCGCCAATTTCCCCCTGCTCAAGGCTATGGCTTTGGACCATATGCGCAAGCAGGACCCAAACAAGGTTTATCAGGTTTGATCGGTCGTATATTCGGAGGCCAATCCGGTGGCCAGTCGTTTCCAGGGGCGGGGGGATTTGGTCCTGGTTTCGGCGGGCCTTTCACGCCTTATGCAGGTGCTAACACAGGAGGCGGATGGCTGAGTAACATTGAGAACATTGTAAAAATGGCTAAAACAGCCGCTCCTTACATTGAGCAGTACGGACCTTACGTGAAAAACGTACCTGCTATGATCAACTTGATGAAGATCATGAATGAACCAGATGAAGACGATGAGGATAACGCATCGAGTTCGGAATCAAGCAACGACACCCAAAATAAATCCTACCATGCATCGTCAGAAGAGGAATCATCATCGATACAGGAAGAGCCTCGGAGGAGAGGAACGTCTGAACCGAAATTGTTTTTCAATTAATTGCATTCAGGCATGTGACTTGATTTTTTTCGTCAAACGGTGAAGAATATAGGCTGTCACCTATTGTGATGAATCACCGTGAGATGGGAGGTCAATTCTAGCATGACACAAACATTACAAAAAGCGACGTTCGCAGGGGGGTGTTTTTGGTGTATGGTTGAACCGTTTGATGAGCGCCCTGGTATTCATGAGATTGTATCAGGATATACAGGCGGCCATACCCCGAATCCTACCTATGAGGACGTTATAACGAATACCACAGGACATCTAGAAGCTGTGCAAATTACGTATGATCCTGACATTTTTCCTTATGAGAAATTGGTAGAGCTGTTTTGGCAGCAAATTGATCCGACAGATGATGGCGGTCAGTTTGCTGACAGAGGCGAATCGTATAAAACGGCCATATTTTATCATAATGAGGATCAGAAGCAGCTTGCTGAGTTGAGCAAACACAAGCTAGAACAGTCAGGAAGATTTAAGCAGCCGATTGTGACGCCGATTCTACCTGCCGAGACGTTCTACCCAGCTGAAGCTAAGCATCAGGATTATTATAAAAAACACCCTTTTCATTATAAGTTGTACAAAAAAGGTTCTGGGCGAAAAGCGTTCATCAAAGATCATTGGACGCCCCAGGACGATGAACAGCAGTTACGCAATCAATTGACGGATATGCAGTATAAAGTCACCCAGAAAAGCGCTACTGAACCCCCTTTTCAAAATGAATACCATGATCATGAAGAAGAGGGGATTTATGTAGATGTCGTGTCTGGCGAACCTTTATTCAGTTCGACAGATAAGTATGACGCAGGGTGTGGGTGGCCCAGCTTCACTAAACCAATTGAGCAACACGTAATTGAAGAGGACATGGATACGTCTCTCGGGATGAGAAGAACAGAAGTGACCAGTCATCATGCATCCTCTCACCTCGGCCACGTGTTTGAGGATGGCCCGAAAGAGCAGGGGGGATTAAGGTATTGTATCAATTCCGCCGCCCTGACATTCATCCCGAAAGACCAGATGGAAGAAAAAGGATACGGCCGTTTTTTGAATTTGTTTCAAACGTAATCTATTCCTCCTTGTCGTTTCAGGCAAGGAGGTTTACTATGTAGTGAAGAAAAACAGCTAGTGAAGGAAGGAATATTCCATGCCATCGCTTAATCCTGCCTTATTCATATCATATGGCATCGCTTTTGTGGGGGGTCTTATATTTTGGCTGCTGAACTTGCCCTTATCTTGGATTTTAGGTCCTGTTACTATTCTCATCGTGTACAAGCTCATTTTTCCCGGGGGAACGTCTTCATCATTAAAGCTGAGGAACCTCGGTTTTTCATTGTTGGGTATCCAAATTGGTAATACATTCCAGGCTGATACTTTTTCACTCGTCGCACCTTACGTGGTACCCTACAGTATTTTATCTCTCGTATTAATCGGGGTCAGTTTAGGTAACGCCTACGTTTTATCTCATTATATTGAAATCGATACGAAAACGAGTATGATCGGCAGCGTACCTGGTGGGTTATCAGCGATGATGGCGGTCAGCGACTCCATGCGCGGGAATACTGTGCTGGTCACGATTCTACATACCATCCGGCTCGTCGCTGTTTTATTTATTGTTCCATTTTCAGCCACGCATTTTTTCACAGAGGCGGCAAGCGGGGGTGAACACATTACTCAATCCACAGCGCAAGGGTACTGGCCGACGCTCATAATCTATCTGATTACGTTTTTATTAGGGTATAAACTTCAAGAAAAGATCCCTGCGTCTCTCGTAATCGTTCCGATGCTTACCGTCGGTGTTATGAAAACGTTCGGTGTTCCTATGTTCCAGCTGCCTTCTCCGGTTTTCATACTAGCTCAAGTGTTTTTGGGTGTTCATCTTGGAAATTCGATTTCGGTTCGAGACTTGATTAAAGCGGGGAAATACTGTCTCTATTATTTATCCTTATCGATCTTCCTCATTGCCCTCGCATTTGGATTTGGCTTCTTGCTGACAAGTTGGACCGGCATGTCATTGGCGACGGCCATTCTCAGTCTTGCCCCCGGTGGATTGGTGGAAATGGCTTTAACAGCCACGGATGCAGGAGGGGACCCGTCAGTTGTCAGCTCATTGCAAATGATTCGATTATTAACGATTGTGCTCTTGATTCCGCTGCTTTTGAAATGGCTACTCCCACGGATAGAAAAAAAGAAACAGGCGTGACGACATTTTGACATAGGCGATAAAATTCTATAAGATTAATCTTGAAGTCAAGATAAATAAAAAAGAAATGTTATAGAAACTTAAGGTTGGAGGGATTACATGAAGTTGAAGCATATTTTTCAGCAAGGTCAAAACGATAACGTTCTACTCCTATTGCATGGGACAGGGGGAACAGAGCAGGATCTGTTACCAGCAGCCGAAATGATTGATCGCGAAGCCTCTATTCTTTCAGTGCGGGGAAATGTATCAGAAAACGGGATGCCACGGTTCTTTCGACGTTTGGATGAAGGGGTATTTGATGAAGAAGATCTTTTAAATCGTACAGCAGAACTGGACGAATTTCTCCAAGAAGCGGCAGCTGAATATGGCTTTGAACGCCGCAATGTCATAGCTGTAGGTTACTCGAATGGGGCCAACATAGCTGGAAGTCTGCTTTTTCACTATGAACATAGTTTTAAAGGAGCCTTGTTGTTTCATCCGATGGTGCCAAGACGCGGCATCGAGCTGCCGGACTTAAGTGATCGTCATATCTTTATTGGTGCCGGAGAAAATGATCCCATCTGTTCTCCGCAGGAAACGAAAGATTTACATGAACTGTTAGTCGGGGCCGGCGCCCATGTTGAACTGTACTGGGAGAACAAAGGCCATCAATTAACCGAAGCAGAAGTTGTTCAGGCATCTAAGTATTATCACCATCATTTGAATCATTGAGTCTGAAACATCTTCAAGGTATGATAGAACTAATCTGACTCATGAGGTGATAAGTGATGTTGCATAAACACTGGGAGACAAGCAAAACTGTGAAACAAATAGAATGCGTTCATAATGATGCCGAAAAATTTGTAGTTGAAAACGTCCTCACACCAGGTAAGGCATATGATGTAAAAAATGAAACCGACGAATTTTATTTTATCATCGATGATTCAGGCAGAATTGGTGGTTTTTATAAAGACTACTTTAATGAGATGAACTAAGGCAAAATGAGTTATAGTTAACATACTTCATTTAAAGTAGGACCATTACAGATAATCGCCTACGCATGAAACAGACCGAACTAGTTTTGGTCTGTTTTTTTATTTCTATTTTTGAGGCTGGACATTTTTAAAGACGTTGATGACAAAGAAAATAACAGCGACCAATAACAATGTCGCCCCGATCGGGAGCCCGATTTTGAAGACAGCTTTTTCCGTAAGGATCAACAAGGCTAGGGATCCCATCATGATGGGAAGGCCAAGGTTGTGAAACCAAAAATGGAGAATACCGAGCCGGGAAGCAGCAGCTTTAGGAAATAGGTGATAGATGATGCCTGTTAATGTCAAGGAAATCCATCCCATGAGATTAATGTGGACATGCACAGGGGTTAACGTATAATCATGAACCATTGACAGGATGTAAACCAACACGACTCCGATCAGAAAATAAACCGCTGAGATTTGAATCAAACGAATTCCCATCTCCATCCTCCTTTCTAATTGAAAGGTACACAGTTTGTGGCCAATTTATGTCATTCATTTACCTATAGGCGAGATGTTTAGCTCGTCTCAGAGAAGGGGTAGAGCATAACAGACTTTAAAATGTATAGGGCAGTATTCTACGTGTGACATAGCATCATGATGACTATTTAAACGCCCCATGCATGCGAGAGGAGCAAAAGTAATGATAGTGGATAATATCACGTTATATCGACCATTTAACAATGATCACCCCCATTCTCGCTATCATGTAGAGATTAAGGATGGCCATATTCAAGCCATCAACCGGGGAAGGTATCAGGGCGTAATTAAGGATGTCGTGGACGGGGGAGGGGCGGTGATGGCTCCGGCCTTTAACGACAGTCATATGCATTTATTGCGTTACGGTCTGCTGCAGAAAGAACTTGATTTAACTGACGTTTCCAGCTGGCAGGAGATGAAAAATGCCATAGAGACCTATTATGAGCGCTTGGAAGAGTATGACTGGGTGTTTGGTAAAGGCTTCAATGATGATAATTTCCAGGATATCGACCACCTTTTGACAAAAGAATATCTTGCTGAAATCAATGTTGATAAATACATGTACTTCATGCATCAGGATGGTCATGAATGTGTAATCAGTTCCAAAGCAGTCGATCTTTTAAAAAATGAAAAGGCATTTGAACGGGAACCCGAGGTGTTTAAGGAGAAAAATGAAAAAGGAGAATGGAATGGCCGCTTTAAAGATACTGCCGTTCATTATATTAAACATCATTTCTGGGGGCGATCTGTCGCAGATGCGAAAGAAGCGTTGCGGGCAGCCTTGCCGGACCTGAGCGCTCACGGCATTACTTCTGTGCATACGGATGATTTGAACTTTATCGGGTCCTACGAAAAATTATGGAGCGCTTATACCGAGCTCGAGTCGGAAGGTGCGCTTCCTATCGATGTTTGTCTCCACCATTATGTATTTGATCAGCATGATTTGGAGGCATTCCTGACGCACACCGACAGGCAGACAGGAGAAGGAACCAATCAAGTTAAAGTAGGGGCAATCAAACTATTTTTAGATGGGACACAACGCCTTCATACGGCGGCAATGCGAAATCCCTATCCAGAAAAGCCAGAGATGGAAGGGACTTTAATTTATTCAACAGATGAAGTCAAAAGAATGGTGCGGACAGCCTCTGCCCATAACATGCAAGTAGCGATGCATGCTATCGGGGATCGGGCAGTGGAACAAGCGATTAGTGCGTTGGAACAGATGGAAGCAAACACCTATGGGTTAAGGCATCGGATCATTCATGCCCAGACACTCGCTCCTGATTTAATTCAGCGCATGGCTCGGCTCAAGCCTTATATTGAAACACAGCCTTCATTTTTGATCGGGGAATGGCATAAGAAAGCAAATTGGACGCCAACGTCTTTGCTTCCGTATTGTGATCCCTTTAACAGTTTGTTAAGCGAGCACATCCCGGTTACGATGAGTTCCGATTTACCCATCGGATCCCTTAACCCGCTGGAGACGGTATTTGTCGCTGTCAACCGAACCGATCTATCCCACCAGCCTGAGCAAGGGTGGATGCCTCAGGAAAAGATTTCTATCGATGAGGCCTTTCGTGGATTTTTTACCACACCGGCTGAATTGGAGTTCAGAGAGCGTTCAAAGGGAAAACTTGCTCCCGGTTATCAAGCTGATTTTGTTCTAATGGATCGACATCCCCAGCTTGTCGATCCGGATGAACTGAAAGATGTCCGCGTATTAGCTACCTATCATCGCGGTTCATTGACCTATTCAGTGTGAAAATTCTTTCCTAGCCTTGTCATCACTCCGATTATGGTCGATAATAGGAATAAGCCGATAGAAAGAGGAGAGGTCGATGAGATGGATAAATTAATATTAGTCAGGCATAGTGCTGCAGAAGGGCAACACGAAGATTCCCCTTTATCTAAATCAGGAGTCCGACAATCTCAGGCGCTTGCAACATTTTTGGACCATTCGAGCTATAAGATCGATCGCATCATTTCGAGTCCTTTTCTTAGGGCGACGGAAACCATCAAACCGTATGCTGAAAATAAAGGGATCGAAATTGAGCCCGATGCACGTCTTGAGGAGCGGATCTTAAGCAGGGAACCTCTTGATGATTGGGAGGAAACTTTGGAAGATTCTTTCTTGGATCCTGAATTTAAAATATGTGGTGGGGAGTCCTCGAATGAGGCTAAACAACGCGTTGCCAGCCTGTTGCAAGAACTTGAAAATGATGCAGACCACGACACTACTCTCCTCGTCACGCACGGTAATCTATTGGCGTTGATGCTGCAACTCTTCAATGTTGAGATAGGTTTTAAAGAATGGAAACAGATTTCTAATCCCGATGCTTATCTTGTGCAAAAGCAAGGCGGCGACTATATAGCAGAAAGAATTTGGGAAGATTAAATGAAAAGTTGCTAAAAGCATAAATGCCAAAATGGAAGAAACGTGTTTTTCTAATTGGCGGTCACAAGGTAAACTTTATCTTAAAAATATTTGCTTTAAGAAGGAATTGCGATTTATCCTATATAATAAGGATAAATAGAAAGGCGTGTCCATGTAACGGATGAACACGCTAATTATAAAAAGGAGGAGATTTAATTGGCTTTCGTAATTACATCACCTTGTAAAGACGAAAAAGCGGCCGAATGCGTAGACGTTTGTCCGGTCGATTGTATTCATGAAGGAAAAGATATGTTCTATATAGATCCATCCATCTGCATTGATTGCGGTGCTTGTGAAGCAGTTTGCCCTGTGGAAGCGATCTATATTGAAGATGAAGTGCCTGAGGAAGAAGAAAAATACATTGATATCAACCGAAAATTCTTCGAAGAATAGCCTATTATAAAACTGCGCAATCATTCTAATGATTGCGCAGTTTTTTGCATACGATCGCTCATTTTCGGGTAAAGCCCCAAGAGGACGAGTTAATAAAGGAGGACAAATATGACGAAATTAGCACATACAACATCCATCATAACGGGGGCAAGCAGTGGTATCGGCGAATCGATTGCGAAACATTTGGCAAATGAAGGCTCCAATGTGGTGCTTGCTGCCCGGCGCTCCGATCGCTTACAGGAGCTTGCCGATTCGATTGAGTCCGAATATGGCGTTCAATCAAAAGTTGTGGAAACGGATGTCACAAAAAAAGAAGATGTCGAACGGTTAGCCAATGACACAAAGGAAACGTTTGGCAGCATTGACATTTTCGTGAACAATGCTGGCGTCATGTTGCTTTCCTTTTTGAAAAACAATCATGTCGATGAATGGGAGCAAATGGTCGATGTCAATATCAAGGGTGTTCTATACGGTGTCCATGCTTCACTTCCTTCCATGCTGGAACAAGAAAGCGGCCATATTATCAACGTATCCTCGGTAGCGGGGCATGAAGTCTTCCCATCCAGCACTGTGTACTCTGCTACGAAGTATGCCGTTAAAGCTTTATCAATGGGAATGGAGAAGGAGCTTTCCCGAACAGGTGTGAGAGTTACCAATGTGTCTCCAGGTGCTGTCAGTACGGAATTGACAGATCATATTACGGATGGCGATGTATTGGATATGTTCAAGGAACGTGATATGACGCCATTAAATGCTGAAGATATCGCAAGAGCGGTCACTTATGCCGTGACACAACCTTACTATGTAAACGTTAATGAAGTGATTGTCCGTCCCATGCAAAAGAAATCGTAAATGGAATAATGGATGCAATAACAAAGTCTGTGCCGCTGATGATCTCTTGATTCAGGGCACAGACTTTTTAATTCTTACTGTTTCTAATATTTTACTTCAAATGATTGAAAGCCTTGTTCTTGCTCGCTCTTTTCTACTTTGACATTCTCTACTTTCGCAAATGTGCTCGGTCCTTTTTTCATGGCCTGAATAAACGATTCGAGATTTTTATCACTGCCTTCAGCTTCTATCTCGACTGAGCCATCTGATTGATTACGTACCCACCCTGTAATGTTATACTTACCTGCAATCTGCTGGGCGGTCGCGCGAAATCCGACCCCTTGAACACGTCCTTGGACAATTAAATGGGCATGCATCACTAGTGATCACCTCTTTATCAGTTATCTCTCATAGTGACCATTGCCTAAAACCCTATGGGAAAAACATAAAAGCCCGTTTTTATACAGAAAGGAGTAAGTGTATGCAACACATAACCTTAAATGAACTGCATGACTTTAACGTAGGTCATGCCAGTAATGAACGCGCTGCTACAGGATGTAGTGTCGTCATATGTGCTGAAGGCGCAGTAGCCAGTGTGTCGGTAAAAGGAGGGGCCCCTGGAACGAGGGAAACAGATCTGTTACGTTCAGACAATATGGTGGAGC
The DNA here is from genome assembly GCF_013618635.1 of Thalassobacillus sp. CUG 92003. GTDB lineage: Bacteria > Bacillota > Bacilli > Bacillales > Halobacillaceae > CUG-92003. Next base: position 108,097 of record NZ_JABLSJ010000004.1, read on the forward strand.
GTGTCCATGCGGTCTTATTGGCTGGAGGCAGTGCTTTTGGATTGGATGCAGCAGGGGGTGTCATGCGTTATCTAGAGGAGAATGGCATCGGATTTGAAGCGCAGGGTGTGACGGTGCCAATCGTACCAGGTGCCATTCTTTTTGATTTAGCCATCGGTCAGTCTGATGTGAGACCAGACCACAATATGGGATATCAAGCATGTATAGCTCAAAATCTCCAGGCTACGAGAGAAGGAAATATCGGAGCGGGAACAGGAGCGACTGTGGGCAAAGCATTTGGTCATGAATATGCTATGAAATCAGGCGTGGGTGTATATGCACTTCAAGTCGGCAATCTGAAAATAGGTGCTATTGTCTGCGTAAATAGTTTGGGGGATATCATCGATTTTCAAAACGGTAACATCATCGCAGGAGCTTATGATCAGGACAATCAGCATTATTTAGATACGGAGGCGTGTTTGCTTCGTCATGGCTTTCCGACTGAGCAGGGACGGGAAAATACGACCATTGGCTGTATCATGTCGAATGCTGATGTCACCAAGTCACAAGCTCACCGGATGGCCGTATCAGGACATGACGGGTTAGCGCGGACTATGCGTCCCGCCCACACGATGCTTGATGGCGATGCGCTCTTTGCCATGAATAGCCCTAAGGTCGAGGCTGACCCGGTGCTTCTTGATCTATTGTCGGCAAAGGTAGTGGAGCATGCCGTACTACGGGCAGTACAACAATCCGCCACAGCATACGGTCTTCCAGGTTTGAAATCGAACAATGGCAGTTAACCATATATGTCTCGTAATCCTGTACGCAACTTAGATTTATTTGTAACCCTATTTAGTAACACTTCGGCCGCCACAGTTGTCTCACATTCGATTGCGGCTGATAAGGAAAGCTAATATAAACCTTAGACAGTGCGATTTATAGGGTCTTAGAAATAGAGGTTGTAACGGAGTGTACTTATTCAGTAAAATATATAGCATAAGTTTTTTCATACCGTAAAGGAGCAACGATCATGAACACAACCGTGACAAAGCCCGGAACAGATGAACAGATCAATCAATTAGAACACGTCTATACGTATTTAGTGAATAGCGATGATTCCAAACACGCTGAGAAAGTATTGGATTTAATTGAAAAATTAGATCATCACCAGTATATGATCGGATTTGCCGGCCATTTCTCTGCAGGTAAATCAACTCTGATCAATGAGGTGTTGAATGTAAATGTTTTACCGTCAAGTCCAATACCGACAAGTGCTAATGTAGTGCGGTTGAGGTCAGGTGAACCGAGGACAGTCGTATATTACCACCATCAGTCCCCCCTCCAATTCGACGGGGAATTGGATTTGGATACAGTTAAGCAGTATTGCAAGAATGGGGAGGAAATACGGTCTTTGGATATTTTCACACAGCTTGATTCACTACCGGACCACATGATGCTGCTGGATACACCCGGTGTGGATTCCACCAATGAAGCAGACCGCGTGATAACGGAGTCTTTTATGCATGTCATGGATCATTTGTGTTATGTGACCGACTATAACCATGTTCAATCAGACGTTAACCTGGCTTTTTTAAAGCGGCTGGAGCATTTGCAGACCCCTTATTCGCTGATCATTAATCAAGTGGACAAGCACGATGAATCAGAGTTAAACTTCTCAAGTTTCGAGGCACGGGTACGTCAGACGTTACAAGCGTGGGACATCCGACCCGAACGCATTTATTTCACATCGTTGAAAGATAAGGGATTGGCCATCAATGAGTTATCACAGTTAACAACAGACATCCTGAACAGCTCGCAAAATGACAGGGAAGCAGACCGTATTGAAAGACAATTGTCAGCCATTCTGGAAGCCAGTGTAGATGATTATCAGGCTAGACTGGAACCTGAGATCGATCATCACCAGGATGTGATGGCCAAAGCCCAGCAAACCCTTGATCAATATGACTCGCTCGAGACAACGCAGGGGGAAATCCAAAACCTTCGTCAAGCAGATGAACAGTTAGCACAGGATATGCAGAAGCGCGCCGCCGGGTTTATAAACAATGCCTATATCATTCCGGGCCAACTTCGAGAAGATGCCGAATCCTATTTACAAGCCATGCAGCCTGGTTTCAAAAAGGGACGTTTATTTACGCAAAAGAAAACCGAAGAAGAAAGAGAGAGACGCTTGAATCAGTTTCACACCCGACTCCTTTCCTCGATTGAAACGAATGTTAAATGGCCATTGCGTGATCGGTTAATCGATGTAATGAACATGTACAGTATTGATGATCCTGTTTTACTTCAGGACATTCAGCTTATGGATCTAGAGTATCCTGCTGAAAGATTGAACACGCTTATTGAGTCCGGTGCTTCAGTTACGGGTAAATATGTTTTAATTTATACCGAAAAACTCGCCAATGACATCAGACAGTATTTCAAAAGGTATATCCATGATTTGCAAAAGCGTATGACGAACCAGTTGAATGAACAGGTAAAAGATGAATTGCGCGATTATCGTGCCTTTATTCAAGCTAACGAAGAGAAACAGCAATCAGAAGCGGCTTTAGCGGATATTGAAGCAAATGTTACGCGCTATAGGCAGGAGTTAGAAGCGGCGGCCGAGCGGAGCAGCTTTGCAGACGAACTCCATCAGGACGTCACGACAAGAATTGCAAACAGGTACGCCACCATACAGGCAGCAGAAGCGGTGCAGGTTAAACAAGATGTTAAGGCGAAACCACAAGCCCTTCGGGAAGAACCTAGCCTAAAAGCGAACTCGACGGCTCCATGTAGTGCAGATCGTGTAATGGCGCAAGTGGATGAGGTTAGTACGTTCGCTCGTGAACTTCCGGGAACCGAGACCATCATCGAACAATTGATCGCAAAGCGAGAAAGACTTGCTGACCGTTCGTTTACTGTAGCATTGTTCGGTGCCTTCAGTGCAGGTAAGTCAAGTTTTGCCAATGCGTTGCTCGGTGATCACATATTACCCGTATCACCTAACCCTACGACGGCAGCCATTAATAAGATATCACCAGTTGATGAGCAAAACTCCCATGGGTCCGTCCGTGTCGTGATGAAGTCTTCGGACCAGCTAAAAGATGATATCACGTCTATCCTGCAAAACGTGGTTGCCGCATCCAAGCTTCCAACTGAGTTGACCGAGCTGATCGAATGGCTAAATAATGGTGTTCACGATACACTCAACGACGAAAAGCAAGCTTCGTTTCTTCATGCTGTTTCAAACGGATACGAACATGTGAAACAAGATATTGGTACGGAAATCACGATTCCGCTAGCACGTTTTGCAGCCTATGTATCGAACGAGGAAATCGCTTGTTTTGTGGAAGAAATGGTTGTTTATTATGATTGTGAATGGACGAGACAGGGCATTACATTGGTGGATACACCAGGGGCAGACTCTGCCAATGCCCGGCACACTGATGTGGCGTTTGACTATATCAAAGACGCTGATGCCATTTTATTCGTCACGTATTACAATCATCCTTTTTCCAGGGCTGATCAATCATTCTTGACTCAACTTGGCAGAGTCAAAGATGTCTTCAGTATGGATAAAATGTTCTTTATTTTGAATGCAGCCGATCTTTCTTCATCGGGTGAGGAACTTAACGAGGTAACGGCCTATCTGACGGACCAATTAGCTGGTTTCCACATCATGAATCCCAGGATATTCCCGGTTTCCAGCAAATCCGCAATTAACGGGGCGCGTGCTTCCTCAGGTTTAGCTTCTTTTGAGAAAAACTTCACCTATTTCATTAAGCATGAATTGGCAGAAGTGATCATCGAGTCGATTCATCATGACATGCAGCAACTTAATCACTTGCTCACCATGTTGCAAGAATCTGCTTCCTTAAGTGAGCGTGACAAACAATCGAGGCTGGACCATTTTGAATCTGCTTTGCGTCAAGCTGCAGATGAAATTGACCGAGTCGATTCTGCTGCTTATAAACGCGCACTTGAACAAAAGGTGAAAAAACAGATGTATTATGTCCATGATCGTATGATGCTGAACATGCCCAGTTACTTTAAACATCATTTTAATCCAGCCTCTATAAACGGGAAGGGGAAAGAAGCATCCGAGCAGCTGCGACATGCCCTCGACGGATTTCTTAGCGAACTGAATCATGAGCTGTATCAGGAATGTCAAGCTGTGACATTAAGAGTTGAATCCTATCTCGATCACGTAATCAGCTCGTTAAAAGAAGAGCTTGAATCAAAACTTAACGATATAGACGAGCATATCTATTTAGTGGAACCCGGATTAAGCTCTGTCCATATTCCTTCTTTTCATATCCTGGTTGAGCTGTCGAATGCTGATTGGAAGCAAGCAGTGAAATGGTTCAAAGGAACGCATGCTTTTTTTGAAAAAAATGAAAAGGAGAATATGAAAGACCAGTTGAGTACCCAGGTGGATCCGAAGATGTCTGAAGAGCTCCAGAAAGCGGAAGATGACCTTCAACGTTTATTCATGCAACAATGGGAGAAAATGTGGGAGGACCAATTAAAAGGGCAGTGGAAGCGGAACGTAGAAGATACGTTACAAGCGGCCAAAGACAGTGTTGTAAATCCGTATGACATGAATAAGTTAGCCATTGTTCAACAAAAAATGCAAACGATGCTGGACGAAAAATCATAGTGATAATCGAAAGAACGCTCCGGGCGACTAAAGCTCTGAGCGTTCTTTTTTCACATGCGAGGTCCTTTTACGGGAGGCAACTTTAAAACAAAAGGTTCTGTTAAACGGTTCCGTTGACTCATCATAAATGCGTTTCTTGTAGCACGGTTACGGGGTTAAGAAAGTTCGTTTACGTATAAGTGGCAGGGATGGCTTTGAAACAACTCCCTTTCCTGCGGGGATCGGGAAAGATTTCTCTCTCGCTGCGCTCTCTGTGGGGTCTCGTCGAGCTCCATTTTTCCGCGGTAGTCTCGTCGAGCTCCATTTTTCCGCGGTAGTCTCGTCGTATGGCGAACCATCTGGTTATTTCTCTTATTATCATTGGTGATGAACCGCAAGGCGAAGTATGAGGAAGCTGGCCACATGCCGAGCAAAACATAAAAAGGCAGTCCAATTAAAATGCTAATTGGACTGCCTATAGAATGAAAGGTTGATTATTAAATCAAGATTTCAACTTCGTTCTCTTCTTTGTTGCGGAGCTCTTCGACTAATTTTTTGATTTGTTCTTGCTGTTTTTGTTGTTGCAATGTTTGTTTAATCCGTGGTTTTATTTCTTCTAATTTCGGCGCATCTTGCTGCGATTCTTTCAACTTATCATATTCGGCTTGAATTTCTTCGTCCGTAACGTTGACATCTTCGGTATTGTTGGATACAAACTTGTTAGCTTTCATGCTGGTCTTCAGTTCTTTTTTCAATGATTCTTCAGTATATCCGCCTTGTTCAAGCGCTTGCTTGCGCTGTTCTTCTGGCAGTTCATCATATCGTTTATTGACTTCCTCGTCTGATATTTCAATATCGGATTTTTCGGCTTCTTGGGAAATCAATTCATTTCCGATTAAGGAATCGAGGATATTTTGTTGCAGTTGGTCTTCTTTTCCTTCAATAGAAGCGCCCATCTGCTCATATTGCTGCTTCATGCTCTCCATTTGGCTTGTCAGGTCTTTTCTGGGAATTTCTTCGCCATTAACAGTCGCCACCGGCTCGTCAGGATTGCCTTCACTTTCGCCCGATTCTGAGCTCTCTTGACTGCTATCATTTCCGCTTGTTTCTTCTTCAGTTGATTGGTTATTATTGCCTGAATCCTCATCTCCTGAACAAGCTGTCAGACCAATCGCGAACATTGCACCAAGCACAATGGTGAGTAGCGTTTTCTTCATGTAGTCATCGCTCCTTATAAGCATGTTAAATCTTCAAGCGGAGTGTAGCACATTCCAAATATGATGTAAACAAATGAGAGTGAGGCAACATATCAATCACTCATCGTTCATACATATAATACAATTAAAGCTTAGGAGGGTTGAAGTATGTATTACTATCCTTATGTTCCGGTGTACAGGCAATACCAATATGAATATGCACTTGCCGAAGTTCAAGGGGGGCCGCTTGCACCTGATTTGAAAGGGCAGGTGTACTTCGTGCAACTTCCGTTCGGGGTGGAGGTGTTTGTACAGGTTTCCGGCCTACCCCCATTTAAAAAAGCGGATAACGGTAAACAGATCGGACCGCACGGGTTCCATATCCATGAAAAAGGAAGCTGCGCGATCGGCGATGATGGCGATCCTTTTCAAGCGGCTGGGGGGCATTGGAACCCTAACAATCAACCCCATGGTCATCATCCTGGCGATTTCCCTGTGTTATTTTCCAATAATGGTTATGCTCAAATGGCTTTTTTCACGGACCGTTTTAACGTTCAGGATATCATCGGGAAATCTGTGATTATTCATCAAGGGCCTGATGACTATCAATCTCAACCTTCCGGAAATGCTGGACCAAGACTGGCCTGTGGGATTATCCAGGATGCAAACGGCAATTGAGCATAGAATCGCTTTAACTTACTGAGAAAGGAGGGGAAATCTTCATTTGACTTTTTTATGCAAAAGTAGTATAGTATTAAATGATAAACAAATAACTCAAGATATCAATGAAATGTAACTCCGAATCACCTATTATAAAGAGTTATCAATTCATTTTGGTACTTTTTATAATATGTGATTTTTTCTTATGATAATGAAACGCATATTAATTTTTTAGAAACATTGGAGGACCTAAGAATGAAAAACGGTACAGTAAAATGGTTCAACGCAGAGAAAGGCTTCGGTTTCATCGAAGTACAAGGCGAAGATGATGTATTCGTACACTTCAGCGCAATCAATGAAGAAGGATTCAAATCCCTTGAAGAAGGGCAATCAGTTGAATTCGAAGTAACTGAAGGCAACCGCGGACCACAAGCAGCAAATGTAACTAAATTATAAGTTCAATAAAAGAGACTGGCTTTTGGAGTCAGTCTCTTTTACATCATATTTTCTTCCAGAGGAGGTTTCTTTAAGATGGCATTCGGTAAAAAGAACCAAGAAGAAATTAAAGAAGAAGAAACAAAAATTTGGCTATGTCAGTCTGAAGAGTGTAACTGCTGGATGAGGGATAATTTTACAACTCAGGAAGAACCAAAATGTCCGCGTTGCGGCAATGCGATGGAAGCGTCACAAAAGGTGTTACAGGTTGTCGACAATAACAGTATCTACTATAAATCATAAGGTGCCTGAGGCGTCACGTTCCAGCTAAGAAGGAGCGTGATTTTTTATTGGACTGTGAGAATATGATTTGAATCATATCTAAACGGGCATAACAATGATATAATTCTAATGATAATCTTTTATTGAAACTGGAGGAAGAGTATGCTAAACGTCAATAATGTCAGTCTTCGATACGGTGATCAGAAATTATTCGAAGACGTCAATATAAAATTCACCCCTGGTAATTGCTATGGTCTGATCGGAGCAAATGGGGCGGGGAAATCTACTTTTTTGGATATTTTAAGCGGTGAAACGGAACCGCAAACGGGGGAAGTTTCCCTGAAAAAAGATCAACGACTCGCTGTGTTGAAACAGAATCATTTCGAATATGATGAGTTTCAAGTTCTTGATGTGGTCATCATGGGACACACGAGGCTTTATGAAGTGATGCAAGAGAAGAATGAAATTTATATGAAGTCGGAATTTACTGAAGAAGACGGCATGAAAGCGGCTGAACTTGAAGCGGAGTTTGCTGAGATGAATGGCTGGGAAGCTGAATCAGAAGCGGCTCGGTTATTGAAAGGCTTAGGGGTCAGTGAAGATCTTCATGCGAAAGAGTTGAAAGATTTAGCCGGAGCGGAGAAAGTTAAAGTTCTCCTGGCTCAAGCGTTATTTGGCAACCCTGATGTACTGCTTCTAGACGAGCCTACCAACCACTTGGATATTAAGGCGATCCAATGGCTGGAAGACTTTTTGATTGACTTTGAGAACACGGTCATTGTGGTGTCTCACGACCGTCACTTTTTGAACAATGTCTGCACGCATATAGCAGACTTGGATTACGGTAAAATTCAAATTTATGTAGGCAATTATGATTTCTGGTATGAATCCAGTCAGCTTGCCATGAAAATGGCCCAGGAACAAAATAAGAAAAAAGAAGAAAAAATTAATGATTTAAAGGAATTCATCGCGCGGTTTAGTGCTAATGCTTCGAAATCCAAACAAGCCACGTCCCGTAAGAAGTTGTTGGATAAAATAACATTAGATGATATTCAACCTTCTTCCCGACGTTACCCTTATATTGCATTCAAGGCAGATCGTGAAATTGGGAACGACCTTCTTACTGTGCAGAATTTATCCAAAACAATCGACGGGGTGAAGGTACTCGATAATGTGAGTTTCACGTTGAACAAGGATGATAAAGTGGCCCTTGTCGGCAAAAATGAAGTAGCTAAGACGACGTTGTTCCAAATCCTGATGGGCGAAATGGAACCAGATGAAGGGACGTATAAATGGGGCGTCACAACATCGCAAAGCTACTTCCCTAAAGATAACTCATCCTTCTTTAATGGCGTCGAGCTTAATCTAGTTGATTGGCTGCGTCAATATTCACCAGATGATCAAACGGAAACGTTCCTTCGCGGGTTCTTAGGAAGGATGCTGTTTTCAGGCGAAGAAGCCTTGAAAAAAGCGAACGTTCTATCCGGAGGCGAAAAAGTACGTTGCATGTTATCTAAAATGATGTTGAGTGGCGCTAATGTCTTATTGCTTGATGAGCCGACCAACCACCTTGATCTCGAATCGATCACAGCGTTGAATAAAGGCTTGATTAATTTCAAAGGCTCGATTATATTCGCTTCTCATGACCATGAATTTATTCAAACGATTGCCAACCGTATCATTGAGTTAACACCGCAAGGCATCATAGATAAAGAGATGAGTTATGATGAATACCTTAATGACCCTAAAGTTCAACAGCAATTGCAACAGTTGGGTTAATGAAAAGAGTCTGTCCAGTAGGGAAGACTTTCAGGCTGTCGAGAACGTCTCGGCAGCCTGATTTTTTTTTGATTTCTTCCATTTTTCACTGTCGTCATTTGTTATCCTATAAAAGAATCTATTTCGACGGATTTTTTGTTTCAATCAAGAAAAAAACATCAAAAAGTGAAAAATAGACCAATACATAATTTCTCCTTTATCCCCGAAAACTTACGTCCCTACTATTCTGAAGATAATTGCCTGCCGAAACATGAAAAAGATGGTCCTCCCTCTAGAAAGAGTGAGCTAGGTGAAGGAGTAAAAAAATTCCTGGCGGCAGGGAAAAAGCATGCGAAAAACAGGGGTTTCTCCATAAGCTGAGAGTCTGCCCAACCTCTATGATTATTTTCTCTAAAGCTCTGTGGCCCCCAAAATAAAAGCTTCGTTACGTCTTCTATGATTGGCCATTTTCACAATTAAATAAGGCAAGCAACAAAAAATATAGCGAAACTTGTTTTTTGCTGTTTACATACGCATCATTTGCATCACTCAAGTTCATTAATAGGATAAAATGGAATATTTATAAGCGTATTGATTCCCATTATTTACCGTAAATGAGACATAATGCCCTTATTGTAATCTCAGCGAGATATTAATATTACGAATGAAATATGAATGTTAGCTGTTTGTTCTTAAAATTTTCTGTGCATGTGGTAGATTAGGAGTTGTCAGTGAAAAACAACTACCAAGGAGGTTTTCTCATGAAGAAAACAGTTCTATCATTTACTGCTGCGATGGCGATATCAGGTGCCTTTGCTGCACAGGCACATGCGGAAGATTATGTCGTCAACAAAGGAGACACTCTTTGGGGCATCTCACAAGAAAACGACACATCTGTAAAACAACTAAAACAATGGAATAATCTTTCATCTAACACTATATATCCGAATGACCGCCTCACCGTCTCAGCAGAAAATGACCAACAAACACAGTCCAATGAAGGACAATCCACTTACACAGTAAAATCTGGGGATACGCTATGGGGGATTTCTCAAGACTACTCTGTAACAGTGGACAACCTTAAGAGCTGGAACAACTTGAGTTCTAACCTGATTCATCCAGGACAGGACTTGGCTGTAAAAGGAAACGCTGCTAAAGAAACAACAGCTCCTTCTAACAATTCCGGTTCCAATAATTCCAACTCTAGCGAACAAAGCGCTAGTAAAGAAACGTCTAATGATAATTCTTCAGACTCAGAGCAAAACAATGAAGATGTCGCAAAAGAATTTACAGCAACGGCTACTGCCTATACAGCAAATTGCACAGGGTGCTCTGGCGTGACGCGCACCGGTATTGACTTGAACGCCAATCCGGATAAGAAAGTTATTGCCGTCGATCCTGATGTCATCCCACTCGGCAGTGAAGTTTATGTAGAAGGATATGGCCGTGCGGTTGCAGGTGACACCGGCGGAGCCATCAATGGTCAGAAAATTGATGTCTTTATCCCTTCGAAACAAGAAGCGCTTAACTGGGGTAGAAAAGAAGTAAATGTAAAAGTACTTGATTAATTATAAAAACTGTCTCTTATGAAAAAGGGACAGTTTTTTTATGTCTGTCTATCATGTGCCCTATTCGCAAATTTAAGTTTCGAGATCGTATTGGTCATGGTAAAAGAGCTTAATGATCGGGTCTTCTAGAAAAAACGCTTTATAAATCAACCCACTTCCATAGATAGCCGAGCCTTGATGATTAACATAATTTTGAAATATCAGAAAATACTTTTATCATGTTGTTTTTTCGTAGTATACTGTAAGGGCTTACAAGTATAGTTCTATAAAGGAGGGGTTATGGCATGAGTGGTATTTGGTTAGCACTAGCCGGGATGATCGTTTTTTTCCTTGGCTATCGTTACTACTCAAAATTTGTGGCTGAAAAAATTTATAAATTGGATGCTTCCTACAAAACACCAGCCCATCAGATGGAAGATGGGGTCGATTTTGTTCCAACTAACAAATTTGTGTTATGGGGACACCACTTTACGTCTGTGGCCGGGGCAGCGCCGATTGTCGGACCGGCTATTGCTGTTTATTGGGGGTGGCTCCCTGCATTACTATGGGTGTTGCTAGGGACCGTGTTCGCAGCAGGGGTACACGATTTCGGCACATTAGTATTGTCAGTCAGGAACAAAGGTCAATCGGTCGGGACTTTGGCACATAAACTTATCGGCCAAAGAGCAAAGATCTTATTTTTATTCATCATTCTGTTGCTCGTATTAATGGTCAATGCTGTATTTGCCTGGGTGATTGCAAACTTATTTATTTCTTATCCAGCAAGCGTCGTATCGGTATTTATTCAGATTCCGTTAGCCATATGGATCGGCTACACGGTTTACAAACGGAAGGGAACCATGCTGCTTCCTTCTCTGGCTGCTTTAGCTACTATGTATGCAGCGGCCGTTTTGGCCAGTTATGTGCCCGTCTTGCAAATTGATCTCGTGAGTTATTTTGGAGGCGAAGGAGCTTCGACACCATTTGGTTTGAATGCAACTTCTATGGCGTTTCTCGTCTGGATCGTGATTCTTATGGTTTACGTCTATATTGCCTCTACACTTCCGGTATGGAAATTACTCCAGCCCCGGGATTATATTAACTCCCATCAGCTGGTCGTTGGGCTGCTGTTGTTATATGCGGGTCTGTTAGTAACAAACCCTGAAGTGACTGCACCTGTGACGAACACAACAGCAGAAACATCCTGGTTTCCGCTGCTCTTCATAACGATTGCATGCGGGGCCATTTCCGGTTTTCACGGACTTGTATCTTCGGGTACTTCATCGAAACAACTTAATAAAGAAACAGACGCTCGCTTTGTCGGATATTTCGGTGCTGTAGGTGAGGGGGCGCTGGCTCTGGTTGCGATCATAGCAGTCGTCACATTCTTCCCGACGACGGGTGATTTCACCAATACGTACAGCAGTTTTACGGAATCTAGTGCAGCCGGGCTTGGTGTGTTTATCGAAGGTGCGGCCCAACTCGCGACAGGTTTAGGCATGCCGGCGCAAGTTGCGTCAACGATCGTTTCTGTTATCATTGTCAGCTTTGCGGCCACGACATTAGACTCTTCAGTTCGTTTAATGCGGTACATTATCGCAGAACTTGGCAGCGAATATAACATTAAACCGATCACTAAAATGCATGTTGCCACGACGATAGCGGTTGTATCGAGTGCGGCCTTGACCCTTATTCCTGAAGGACCAAGAGGCTTTGGTTCCGGCGGCTATCTGCTTTGGCCATTATTTGGTACATCCAATCAGTTATTAGCAGGTATCAGCTTGATGTTGATTTCCATATGGTTGAAGCGCCAAGGCAGGAATTTCTTACCAGCGTTTTTGCCGATGGTCTTCTTGTTGACAATGACGCTTTGGGCAATGATTAATCAGGTTGTCTTTGAATGGTCAGGAGTCGGCGAAGCAGAAGCAAGCTGGTTATTATTCACATTTGGTGCTATCATACTCGTGTTCGCCATTTGGATTTTGATTACGGCCATCTCAACTTTATCGGGTAAAGGTAACAAAGATATGGATATGAGTGCTTAAAGAAGTAAAGAGGCTGGAACAAAACTGAATCAAATGCAAAAGCCCGAACGATTTCGCGTTCGGGCTTTTGCATTTCAGGGAGGCGTTCCATGACTGATGTTTCAGTCGCTTACACATTCAAAACCAAGTACGACATTAATTTGGATTGTAAGACTGTGATAAGATAGAAGTAGCACTAGGAGGGATGACAAGGAGGTAAAGCATGGTGGAGCGTAAGTTTTCTATAAAGCGTTTAGTGGAATTGTATGATGAAATGTTAAGTGTGCCGCATCGTACTGAAATTGCCAGAGAATTAAGAGATGAAGACGACCTGTTTCTTTTACTTGTCTATTCGGATATGCTTGGCATTCCTAATCCGGCATTTTATTACACCCTCGAGCTGTATCCGTATATTATTGAAAAATTTCACGACTGGCATTTGCGGATGGGAATGGAAAAGTCACCCCTTGATGGGATTCGGTGTTGCTGATTCATCGAGGAAGGAGGGAGTAGCATGAGCAGTTTTCGTTCCAAAAAGATAATGTTTGTAGGTGGGAAAGGCGGTGTGGGTAAATCAACTTCAGCTGCCGCTCTGGCTTTGGCAATTGCGCAACAACAACGGACGTGCTTAATCGTTTCGACGGACCCGGCTCATAACCTGGGTGATATTTTTCACCACACCATGAAGCAGGGCAAGGTAAAATTGGCGGAGTCATTGTGGGGAGTGGAAATAGATCCTGCTGAAGAATCGAAACGATACATCGACTCAGTTAAAGATAATATGAAAGGGATGGTCAAGTCCCATATGGTGGAGGAAGTACATAGACAAATTGACATGGCCAGTGCCAGCCCCGGTGCCGAAGAAGCAGCTATGTTTGATAAAATTGTCTCGATCGTTTTGGAAGAAAGCGATGATTTCGACCATATCATTTTTGACACGGCACCTACGGGGCATACCATCCGATTATTGTCACTTCCTGAACTGATGGGGGTGTGGATGGACGGGATGCTTGAACGGCGAAAGAAAACCAACGAAAATTATACGCAGCTATTGAATGATGGGGAGCCTGTGGAAGATCCGATTTATGATGTGTTAATGGAACGAAAAAAGAAGTTCCAATCCGTCAGAGACATCCTCCTTGATCAATCGCAAACAGGATTCATATTTGTGTTGAATCCAGAACGGCTCGCCATCCTCGAAACGAAGAAGGCGGTCGACCAATTGAAACAGCATGATATCCATGCCCATACCTTGATTGTCAATAAAGTGCTGCCAGAACATGCGGATGGCCGTTTTTTAGCACAGCGGAGAGAACAGGAAGCAGATTACTTGCATGAAATTGACCAGACATTTCCCGATAAGATGTTAATCCGTATTCCACTCTATGAGGAAGATATCAACACGATTGAAAAATTATCAATCATATCAGATCGAATTCAGGATTCAATCAGAAAGGAGACGTAACAAAATGAAAGCAATTGTACATGAAGGTAAAGAAGGATTTGAAGGATTGAATCATCAGGAAGTTGAGACTGGAGAACCAGGGAAGCATGACGTGCAGATCCGGATCAAAGCAGCTGGAATGAATAGGCGAGACCTGATGGTGCCGTTCAGACACAAAACAGATCAACCCCCGCTTATACTAGGCTCTGATGGGGCAGGGATAATTGAACATGTCGGTGAACACGTCACCCAAGTCAAACCAGGAGATGAAGTGATCATAAATCCAGGCTTGGGCTGGGAGCATAATAGTTCTGCGCCTCCAGAAGGATTTGAAATTGTCGGCCTTCCCGGACACGGGACATTTGCAGAGGTGGTGACCATGCCTGCGAAGAATGTAGAACCAAAACCGCCTCATTTGAGTTGGGAAGAAGCAGGGGTGTTATCTTTAGCTGGATTAACTGCTTATCGCGTCTTGTTTACCCGTGCCAAGATTAAAGCCGGCCAAACGGTAATGCTTCCTGGCATAGGCAGTGGTGTTATGGTCTTTGCGCTGAAATTCGCTAAACTCGCAGGGGCACGTGTTATCGTCACCTCACGGAGTAAAGAAAAACAAGAACAGGCATTAAAGTTAGGGGCAGATGTAGCAATCGATACAGCTTCTGATTGGTCCCGCGAATTACAGCATGAAACGATTGATACATTAGTTGAAAGCATCGGGGGAGCCACGTTCGATAAATCCTTGGGTGTGATTCGAAAAGGCGGAACCGTTGTCACCTTTGGCGCCACTACGGAAGATGAGGTCAACATCAATATACGCAAATTTTTCTACGGACAATACAACTTACTAGGTTCCACAATGGGATGTGCCGAAGAGTACCGCGAAATGTTGAGGCTTGTCAATCAACACAGAATCCGGCCGGAGCTTGACGAGACATTTGTTTTTGCTGATGTGCATAAGGCTTTCGAATATCAACAAGAAAGCAAAAACTTTGGTAAAATTGCTTTGCTTCCAATCGGATAGCTCTTTTGGAGCAGACGTACAATTAGCATTTTTCATAAGGATTCCGAACGCAATAGGGATGAGCACAAAAAACCTGGAACCTTTTCCAGGTTTTTTGTGTGGCCATCATTAAGCGATGTCCTGTAAAAACGCTGTGGCGAGCTTTATATTTACTACAGAATTACTTACACCTACTTAGTAGCAACTCCGAACAATAAAACAAATCATTTGCAATAAGACACTCAACAGACTATTGAAAGTAGCAGAAACCTTCATAATCCAAAGCTTTCCCTCATCATAACTTCTAAATGATAGTAGACCCTGTTTATAGTAAAATGAAAATATATCCTAATAAAAGGAGATGAAACATGTCACATAAAAACAACCCCAAAAAATTTGCTCTCAACATGAGTGCTGCTCAGTTCACTAAATTTTATATCATGCATCTGCTGCAAATGAACGCACCTATGATCAGTGAACATTTTAAAACAGAATTTCAAAAACTAACGAAGAACTGGGTGCCGGCTCCGTCAACTTTATTAGACACACTTCATGACATGACTGAAGAAGGTCTATTGAGAAGGCAAGAAGATTATAAATCCCATGATAAAAAGCGTCAGAAAGTCTATTGGTATTATCTGACTGACAATGGCAGAGAAGAATTCGAAGTTTTGAAGAAAAAGTATAAAATCTTATTCGATGAACAAATTGCCATACTTAATAAGATCATGAATGACGTGTATCGTTAAATCGATTAGAAAAATCCGATGCATTGTGTATGTAACTTAACTCCATTATCGGTCTAATTATCCAAACATTAAATCCCGATTGATGAAAGAAAAAGAATATGAGACTTAGCATATTAGATCAAGCGCCTATTTCGACCGGATCGACTTCAGTAGAAGCGTTGGAAAACACGCTAACATTAGCGAAAAAAGCGGAGGAACTTGGCTATCACCGCTTTTGGATAGCTGAACATCATAATGCGAATGGTCTCGCATCTCCGTCTCCGGAAATTCTCATTGCTCGCATTGCTTCAGAAACAGCAACCATCCGGGTCGGTTCAGGCGGCGTACTGCTCCCGCAATACAGCCCCTTGAAAGTAGCAGAAACCTTCAGAATGCTTGCGGCCATGTTTCCTGAAAGGATTGATTTAGGCCTTGGTCGTTCTCCGGGAGGTTCTCAACAAACAAGGCTCGCTTTAACAGATGGCTGTCAAAAACCACTGAGTGCGTTTACTCGCCAAATTAAAGATTTACAAGGATTTATGTATAATACGTTGCCACACGACCATGCTGCCTACGGAGTGAAAGCCATGCCTTTTCCAAGCCAAAATCCCGAATTATGGGTGCTTGGTCTCTCAGAAAGAGGGGCAAGGCATGCGGGGAGACGTGGAACAAATTTTACGTTCGGTCATTTTATCAATCCTGATCATGCCAGTGAAACACTTCGTACATATTTTGAGACGTTTACGCCAAGTGAACAAAACGAACAACCTGCAGTAAATGTCTGCGTGTTTGTCGTGTGCGCTGAAACGAAAGAGAAAGCAGAAGAGTTGGCTTTGAGTCAAGATAAATGGTTAATTCAAGTTGAAAAGGGTATAGATACGAGAGTGCCGTCTGTAAAGGAGGTTAAACAGCATACATTTACGGCGGGCGAGATGGGCATAATCGAAGACGTGCAATTGTCGGAACACCTGAACAAGTCAAACAAGCGTTAGAACGTTTAAGTGAGTTGTATCAGACGGACGAGTTTTTAGTCATCACAAATATCCATGATCCAAACGAGAAAATAAAGTCTTATCGATTATTGGCAGAGGCCTTCAGATAATCGAGCGATAAAAGGAGGAATTCCATGGCGCTTCACCATATCGAGATATACGTTTCGAATCTATCAGCATCAGCTCAATTTTGGAATTGGCTGCTGCAGGAATTAGGCTATCAAATCTATCAGCAGTGGCCGGAAGGTATCAGTTGGATTCATGAGGGAACTTACATAGTATTTGTACAAGCTGAAAAAGAATATGTGGCGGCAGGCTATCACCGGAAACGTATCGGCTTGAACCATCTAGCCTTCAATGCATCTTCCAAAGCACACGTCGATAAAATCACTGAGCGTCTAGTCGAAATGAATGTTCCGATCCTTTATCAGGATGCTCATCCCTACGCTGGAGGCGATGATTATTATGCTTTATACTTTGAAGATCCTGACCGCATTAAGGTAGAGGTGGTCGCCAACGTTTAAATTCTGCAGGGATATGTTAATTAAGGCCAAATCATTAGAATGGATATAAACTTACGTCTTACCTTGTACCTAATATATAATAAAAAACCTCAAATTCCCTCACGAAAATCCATATTTCGCTAAATTGACTGTTTCAATATACGACATCCCCTGTTAATATTTATATGGGAGTCTGTTTGCAATATTTGAACAGACGATTGAATGATGAAAAACGATCAATATAGTTTTTCAGTATAATGTAAAAGGATGGAAATGACTATGTACCTAATCCCGGCTGCTGTGATATTTATTCTCGTTGTAGGGATATATGAATGGCGCCAACACCAAAAAACATTGAACGCCTTGCCAGTCAGGGTGAATGTAAACGGGATACGCGGAAAATCAACAGTTACTCGGTTAATTACAGGAATATTAAAGGAAGCCGACTATAAAGTTGTCGGAAAAACAACTGGTACTTCAGCCCGTCTGATTTACTGGGACACGCCCGAGGAAAGGGCTATCCTACGCCGGCCTGAAGGTCCTAATATCCGGGAACAACGCATTATTGCCAAAGAAGCTGCCGATCGCGGGGCTGATTCACTCGTGAGTGAATGCATGGCCGTCAATCCTGATTACCAGATTGTTTTCCAAAATAAAATGCTGCAAGCGAATATCGGTATCATCGCGAATGTCCTAGAAGACCATATGGAAGTCATGGGGCCGACAATCGATGAAGTTGCAGAAGCACTCGCTTCAACGATTCCCTATAGAGGGCACCTGATTTTAGTTGATGGTCCTTTTGTCGAATACTTCTCTGACATTGCTCGTAAGAGAAGGACAAAAGTCATAATGGCAGATAACGATAAAATAGATGAAGCCTATTTGCAACAATTTGATTATATGGTTTTTCCAGATAACGCGTCTTTAGCCTTGGCAGTAGCCGAAGCTTTAGATATAGACGAAAGCACGGCTTTAAGAGGAATGTTGAAGGCACAGCCGGACCCAGGGGCCATGCGTGTGCAGAAACTCGACATTGACCATTCTTCAGCCTATTTTGTAAACGGCTTTGCAGCCAATGACGCGACATCCACAATAAATATTTGGAACAGGGTTGAAGGATTGAATTACCCTACATCCGAACCCATCATTATCATGAACTGCCGGGAGGATCGTGTGGAACGTACTGAACAATTTGCAAGAGACGTACTTCCTTTTCTACCAACTCACTATCTCGTATTGATTGGAGAACACACCCAGGCTATCAAAGAAGCTTGCTCAAACGGAACCATTGAAGTGGAGCATTTACTAGATTATGAGGGATATACGCAAGCAAGCGTTGTGGAAGCATTACTCCCTATTATGCCTGATCGGGTGATTTACGGGGTAGGAAATTTCCACGGAGCTGCTGAATCTCTCATTGATGAGCTTGATCACCTTAAATCGACGCAAAGTATTAGCTAGGAGGAAGGAAGTATGTTTGGATCTGATTTATACATATCACTTGTATTAGGTGTTATTCTAAGTTTGATTTTTGCTGAGAAGACTGGGGTTTTACCTGCCGGGCTGGTTGTACCTGGCTATCTTGCCCTGGTATTTGATCAGCCGATCTTTTTGGCTGTCGTTTTTGTCATCAGTATTTTAACATTTATCATTGTCCATTATGGGGTTTCAAAATTCACTATTTTATACGGGCGTCGGAAGTTTGCTGCCATGCTTACGACTGGCATCGTTTTGAAACTCATTTTTGATTTTTTCTATCCTGTGATGCCCTTTGAAATAATGGAGTTACGAGGAATTGGAATTATCGTCCCAGGATTGATGGCTAATTCGATGCAAAATCAGGGCCTGTTCATTACAGGCATCAGTACGTTCTTACTAAGTGGTCTGACATTTTTGATCATGACCATCTATTACTTGATTTAGGATGATAATGACATGCCTCGAAAATTAACGTTCAAAGAGAAAATTGTAAAGAAAATTAAAGCGAATAAACGTTCAAGCGATAAATATGCAGTGGTTACACTTGTTATCCTTCTCTTGTTCATTTTTGGTTTCAACCAATTTTATTCACCTGATGTTCCTAAGGTAGATACACAGGACGACTCTGAATTTACCGCCTCGTTCGTCGGAGACATGATGTTTGGGCGTTTCACGAAAGAAGTGCCTGAAGCCTATGGGGAGGATTATCTGTTAGAACATGTCCGACCTTATTTTGAAGCTTCCGATTATGTAACGGGCAATTTTGAAAATCCTGTACTCACACAAGACAAAGAAAACTACGAACCTATTGAAAAAGCAATTCAATTAAAAACAGATCGAGCAAAAGTGAAAGAGCTTGTAGAGTCGAATTTTACGAATGTGTCGTTAGCCAATAACCACACGATGGATTATGGCCCACAAGGCATGATGGATACATTAGAAGTTTTTAACGATGAAGGATTAGAGTACGTCGGAGCAGGAGAGAACGCTGAGGAAGCAAATCAGATAAAGTTATCTGAACATAACGGCATCACTGTCGCAACCCTCGGCTATTCGGATGTGTACGTTGAAGGGTTTGAAGCGTTTGAATTTCGTCCTGGTATAGCATTGGCCGATCCGGAAGTGTTTTTGCAAAAAGTGAGTGAAGCAAAGCAACAAGCTGATTTGGTCATTGTCCATATGCACTGGGGAGCTGAGTATGATAACGAACCCCATCCTCGCCAGGAAAAAATCGGACATGCGATAGCAGACGCCGGAGCAGATATCCTGGTCGGCCACCACCCTCATGTCCTGTCTCCAGTTGAAGTCTATAATGATTCTGTCATATTCTACAGTCTTGGGAATTTCATTTTTGATCAAGGTTGGTCACGAACGCGAGACAGCGCGCTTGTTAAATATGACTTACTTGAAGATGGAACCGGTCGCTTTGAAATAACACCGACTCGCATTAGAGAAGCGCAACCTACTCCTACTAACAATATCTATAACAGGTACAAAATATTTAAACAGTTGACACGAGGGCAACCTCAAGAATACTTCAACAAAGAAGACGGTAAATTAATTGTTGAAGTGGATCACTCAGATGTATTGGAGAAGGGGGAATAGGTTGTGGAACATAAAAATATTATCTATGTCCTTGCAGCTATCGTAGCCATTGGGTTAGGTTTTGTCTACTATGTCGAAGGTAAATTTGAAAGTGACAGAACTGAATATGAAGAAGTTGAACAATCGAGTGAAGAACCGGTTGAAACGACCCAAGGGTACGGGGTAAGTTCGTCCCATCCATTAGCTACACAAGCCGGGATCGATGTGTTGGATCAAGGCGGAAGTGCTGTTGATGCGGCGATTGCCGTATCATATATGCTTGGCGTAGTAGAGCCCTACGGATCCGGAATCGGCGGCGGTGGCGGTATGCTCGTTATGCCGGGAGGCGAAAATAGTGAACCTGTTTCTTATCAATATCGGGAAACGGTGCCGAAATCCGGTATTCCGGACAATAATTTCGGTGTTCCTGGTATTGTCAAAGGAATGGAGGCCGTTCACGAAGATTATGGCACGATGGAGATGTCGGAATTAATTCAACCCGCCATTGAGAAGGCTGAAGAAGGGTTCAAAGTGGACAAACACTTGACCAACCGGCTCGAAGGTGCCGCACACCGCATGCGAATAAGCGAACTTGAAACATTTTTCCCTGAAGGTGAAGCCGTGCAACCCAATGATGTGATTGTGCAGCAGGAGCTCGCTGACAATTTGAAAAAAATCCAGTCTGAAGGTTCTTCAGCTTTATACTCCGGTAGTATAGGGAAGCAACTTGCTCAAAATATTCAGGGTTTAGAACAGTCAGATTTAGGTAACTTTCAAGTAGAGGTGGGTGAACCTTCACATGGTACGTTTGCAGGCATGGATGTTTATTCAGCTCCACCACCCCTGTCTGGAACCACGTTGATTCAATCACTACAGATGGCAGAGACCCTGGATATTGCTTCGTCACAAAGCAGTAATGCCGATTACATGCATTTAATCGGGGAAATATCCAAACGGGCTTACGACAACCGTCTGGACACGATTGGCGATCCCAATTTCATTGATGTGCCTAAAGACCAACTGACGAGTCAAGAATTCACAACGCAGCTAGCTGACGATATATCGATGGACGAATTATCGCAGAATTATGAAGTGGACGATTCTATGGCGGCTGACGAAGAGCATACGGATACGACTCACTTTGTCGTGGTAGATGAGAATGGTCAAATGGTTTCCGCTACCCATACCTTAAGTAACTTCTTTGGCTCAGGTCAGGAAGTCGGCGGGTTCTTTCTGAATGATCAGCTTAAGAACTTCAGTGCTGATGAAGATTCGCCAAATAGCATCGAAATAGGTAAGAGTCCCCGGAGCTTTATGAGCCCCACCATCCTGAGAAGTGAAGATCGGACAATGGGACTCGGGTCACCCGGAGGTTCACGCATTCCTATGATCCTCTCTCAGGTGCTGACGAAACATTTAATTTTTGATGAACCATTGGAAAATACACTTGAACAACCGAGATTTTATATAGAGGATGATAGCATTTTCTTAGAAGAACAGGCTGACCAGGAGGTCGTGAGCGAGCTTGAATCAAGAGGGTATAATGTGTATCTCAATGAACGATCTTCCCTATACGGCGGTGTTCAGACACTCATCATGGATAAAGCCGAAGATAGATTGTATGGTGGAGCAGACCCGAGAAGATCAGGACGAGCCATTATCAAGCAGTCTGAAAGCAGCAATTAAGGAGGTGCCATGAATTGAAACGATTTATTAGAGCCGTACTGCCATTTGCCCTACTATTTTTAGCAATGGTTTTTATGACAGAATTTAAACAAATGGAAAGACTTGATGATTTGGAACAATTCCAAATTAACAGCTTTCTAAACGATATGGAAAACTCCGAAACTAATACTAATAACACGAGCGAAAACAACTTGAATGCTTCCGAGCAGTCTTCTCAAACTGAAGAAAATGAGCAGCTTACTATGAGCAATGACACCTCGGGCAATGAAGGAAATGAGCAGCTTACTATGAGCAATGACACCTCGGGCAATGAAGGAAATGAATACACGACTGAAAAAAGGAACGATAAAGTCATTGTTTATAATTCAAATGGCGAAACGGTTACAGAGATTCCTCAGTCTGAATGGGAGCAGAATAAACAAACGTATGCTAATGAATATTCATTGAATTAAGGCGTTTTAGAATAGTAAATCCTGACCATAGGGTTTACTATTTTTTTACGCAGGGCACGCTTAATGCAT
The DNA here is from genome assembly GCF_013618635.1 of Thalassobacillus sp. CUG 92003. GTDB lineage: Bacteria > Bacillota > Bacilli > Bacillales > Halobacillaceae > CUG-92003. Next base: position 130,557 of record NZ_JABLSJ010000004.1, read on the forward strand.
AACGTTAACGCAGAAAGAAGGGATAGCAATGTCAGCGTTGAAAACAGGCACGGTGCAAAAGGTGACGGTACTTAAAAAGATAACAGAAGGTTTCATTCTTGCCGGCTCTGATACATCGTATAAATTACCAAATGAAAACAATGGCGATCATGTCATCGAAATTGATCAAACAATTGACGTGTTTCTTTACCAGGACCGAAACGGAGAGGTTATCGCAACCCGCACCATCCCAGACATTCGATTAGATGCATTTGGATGGGCAGAAGTGACGGAGGTGGTACCTCACTTGGGGGTCTTCGTCCATATTGGTATAGAGAAGGATATTCTGGTATCTAAGGATTCCCTGCCTATGATATCGAGGGTGTGGCCAAGTCAGGGAGACTGGTTGTTCGTCAGTCTAGAACGGGATAAGAAAGGACGACTATTGGCTGAGCCCATTACAGAACATGAGGTGCAAAACGATCTCTTAGCCGCGCCAACTTCATTATTGAATGAATGGACAACCGGGCGGGTTTATCGCGCCACGAAAGCTGGCTCATTTATTCTTACAGAAGAAGGCTATCGCGGGTTCATTCATCCGACGGAACGGAAGCAAGAACCTAGACTGGGAGAAACCATCGAAGGTAGGGTGATTGCCGTCAAAGAGGATGGAACGATTAATATCTCACTGCTACCTCTAAAACAAGAAAAACAATTAGAGGATGCTGAGCAGCTTGTAGCATACCTTGAAAAACATGGAGGATCGATGTCATTTGATGATAAAAGTGATCCTGAGGACATTAGAGAAGCGTTCAATATGAGTAAAGCCTCGTTTAAGCGAGCTCTAGGAAAACTAATGAAAGAAGACAGAGTTCGGCAAAACGAAGGTAAAACGATGCTTAAGTAAATAAAAATGTTGAAGTTGAATGGCTCTGAACGGCACACTATCGTAACAAAGTGCAAAGCATTTACTTTGGTTCCTCTCTTTGTCTTAACAATGGCTGGATTCATAAGCCTATGTTTTGAACGGAGCTGTTTGAATGGCTATACTTGAAGCAAATGGTTGGATAAAAGGGAGGGAGGGGAGACTCAATTGAAAATAATGACGTATATCGCGATTGGTATAGTCATCGTTATCATTGTTTTGGTAGCCCCCATGACCTATCAAAAGCTCTCAGGAGACGAACAGGAGGGTCCGATCACCATTAGTAAAGGAAAAGAAACGGTTACCTACTCACAAGCAGAACTAAAAGATACGCTCACACCGATCCAATATAAGGTCACGCAGCAAAATGGCACCGAAACAGCTTTTGATAACCCTTATTGGGATAATAAACAGGATGGCATATATGTCGATATCCTATCCGGAGAAGTACTCTTTAGCTCGACAGATCAATTTAAATCCGGCACAGGGTGGCCCAGTTTCACAAAACCTCTTGTAAAAGAAAATATTGTAACTAAAAAAGACGCCGGCTTACTGGGCAGTCGGACGGAGGTCAAAAGCAAAGAAGCTGACTCTCATCTAGGCCATGTGTTTGAAGATGGGCCAGAACCAACTGGCCTGCGTTATTGCATGAATTCTGCAGCTATGGAATTTATCCCAAAAGAAGATATGAAACGTGAAGGCTATGAAGACTATCTTCATCTGTTCAATTAAAATCTCTGTCACATCTCAGTGAAGCCAGGTAAGGGCGTTCCGGTCCCAAGAGCACCCCATGCCCACGGAAAGCGATCCGTTTTCCCAGCCAGCATCCGCATACACAGAAGTCTCGAAGTGCTGATAAGGTTTTTATGTTTATGAGAGGTTACGTTTGCTAATCGACCTCGTCAGCAAGAAATAATATAGATCTAACACAATCAGTCCAATGACATAGGCGAGAAACGTGTAGAATATATTCCAATCGTTACTATATACAACTTTTTCAAAATGCTGAGCAAGTATTTCCGCCCCGTTTAAAAATAGTATAAATCCTAAGTACACGGCATACCGCTTCAATTTCTTAACATATATCATGTAAATAAACAGAATGGCGGCTGATGGATTGTAACCAAAGTCGATATAAATGGAGTTGAAAATTAATAAATCGGCTTCAGGATAAAGGGTCCAGAACCCCCATTCCATACCGATTTGGTTAAGGGTCACCGATAATAATGACATAAAGGGTGCGACAGTCAAAAATAATATAGGAACCTTTCTGCAAACTAGGATCGCAATTGACCAAGGAATGATAAAACCTACGATCAGATTAAAAAGAATGGGAAACACCACTTTTTCACATTTAGTATAGTGGTAGTATCCGCTTAGGAATTAATTTCATAATAGGAAAAAATTACAATTTAACATGATGAAGACGTTAAGCCCTCCAGGCAACGCTTTGTTTGCAGATGCAGGAATAGGATATATAAAAAAATCGAAATGCCCCCTCACTCGCAGCGTTCTCCCGTAAGCGAGTTGAATGGATTGACGCAAACAGCAATCGCTAATAAAATGTCGTCAGAAATTTGAAAGAGTGTTACACCCTCCAATCATTTTTCCGACATTTTAGAGGAAGGGAGGAGATCGTATGCTTTATCGAGCTTCGGTTTACCTTCTCGGTATATTAATTAATTTCCTAGGCGTAGCATTAATTATTAACGCTACCTTAGGCGCAGGGTTTTGGACCTCATTTTTTATCGGGGTGTCCGAAAAGTTAGGTTATACAGTCGGTTTTTGGTATGGAACAGCGCAATTTATCATTATTTTTATAAATGGGCGTTTAATGAAACAAGCACCTGAATTCAGAGCGGTGCTGCCCGTTGTTTTAGAAGCGATCGTATTGGACTTTTGGTTGGAAGTTGTATTTGGCGGACTAAATTTAGCAGGAGCCCCTTTTGTGTGGCAAGTGCTTATGCTAGCGGCCGGTGTTATACTCGTCGGTCTAGGGGTTGCGATTTATATCTTGCCCCAATTGCCTAGAGCTCCGGTGGATCAGCTATTCTTGGCAGTGAGTCATCGTTTCAATTTAAGCCTGAGAATGGGGCAGACCCTTATTGGCATTATGATGGGAACGTTCGCGTTTCTTATCGGCGGACCGATTGGTTTAGGAACGATTGCACCCATTATATTTTTAGGGCCATGCATTCAATTATGGTACACCAATGCTTATCCGATATATGAAAAATATCAACCTCTTGCCGAGGAACTGTCTCCAGAAAGTTCCGTTTAAGAGGTGGAAACAAAACTGAATAAAACAACAAAAATTCCGAATGATTTCGCTTAAATTGTTCGGAATTTTTGTGTTTTAAGGAATGCGTTCAAAGACCACACCGTCAAAACACGCCGCCTTCTACCGGCACATCCTCATCGTCCGAGGAAAGCAAAGTGTCTTTTCCCAGTTATTGCGTTTAGGAGAATTTAAGGGGTGCGGGAAACGATTCGTTTTCCAGGTGGCGTGCGCGCATAGTCGATTTACTTTAAAACACAAGTAAGACCTTCTATATACATCAATTTATACGTTGTTGATATATGAATGCTCTTTTTAAACATAAAAATATACTGTCATTTCATACACGAAAAAAATGCTAAATAAACCAGCTTCACTTATATAGAAGGGTCCGTTCACTAAAGTAAATGGGTTGGCTGGGAAATGGCGAGACTCCCGTAGGAGAAGGAACTAGTCGAGACCCCGCAAGGAGTGTTAACGACAGAGGAGGCTTGACGCTCCCCCACAGAAAAGCGAGTTATTACCCAGCCAACCCAAACACTCATGCATATAGGACTCATAGTATCTCTAAACGTCGTATTCCAGGAACTTAGAACGCTTTTCTGAAACGAAGCATGCACAATCAATATTTGTATGGAATTATAGGAACCTTAGCTGCTTTGATTGCGTCTAAGAAGTGAAAAGGGGGTTGGGGTGTTTGTTATGGCGATCCAACTAGACGATTATAATCTGCATGTCATCAGCCAGGATGAAGCAAGAAGAGAAGCATTTTTAGAACAAATGATAGCTGAATATAGCCAATCCATATTATGGCTTGCCTTTAGTTACGTTAAGGAACAGCAGCTTGCAGAAGAATTAATGCAGGATGTGTTTTTGACGTGTTATAACAAAATCGAACATTTCCGCAATCAGTCATCCATTAAAACATGGACATATCGCATTACCATCAATAAATGCAAAGACCAGCTGAGGAAGAAAACCTTAAAGCGCTTTCTAATGAACGAGGAACGCAATCAGGATGATTTCGGTGTTACGACAAAAGATCCGGAAGCCATCACGTTTGCAAAGATGGAAGACCAGCAACTAGCAGATAAAGTATTAGCGTTGCCGACTAAGTTCAAAGAAGTTATTTTCATGTATGATTTTGAAGACATGAAAGTGAAAGAAATGAGCGACATTTTGAAATTGAATCAGAATACTATCAAAACCCGATTGAATAGAGGCAGAAATATGTTGCGGAATATGTATGAAGAGGAGGGGTTGGATGAACATTGAAGACAAACTCTTGCATTTGCGCAAATCAATGAAAGCCACAACCCTGAAAGATGTGAACGTCGATCGTGAGCGTTTGAAACAACGCGTGCTCGAACAATCAAAAAGGAAGCGTAAGTGGTCAAGCAAACAGTGGATGCAGGCTGGCATGAGTTCCTTCGGAGCCGCCGTCCTCTGCATATTCATTGGGTTTGCCGGTTTCACTAATATTAATTTCCTTTCCCATAACGGGGAACCAGGCGGCACGACGCCAACTGTTCCTGACGCTGATTCGATGGATGAAACGACCGACGAGCACATCGCTACCTATTTATCTGAAGATGATTCACGGTATTCTGTGCTTTATCTGTTTGATGGTTCCACGGATCAACGTGAAGAATGGACAGAGACGCGGGAGCAGTTAGCGGGTGACATGGATCAAACGTTTATCCGTAATAATTTCGAGTCGTTCCATTCAGGGGTGAAGGAGCGTTACAATCTGGATCATGCGCCGGTTGCTCTTGTATTTAACACTGACGAAATGGTTTTTAAAGCAACTGAACCGGAGCAGCTGATGAATTTTTATGAAGAAGAAATAATTCAAACGACAGAAAGTCAATTTGCAGTTGCCCAAATTAAACTGGGCATGACAAGAGAGGAAGTTGTAGAACGATTAGGCGAACCAACAAATGAAACAACGGGTCAACAAGGAAACCAAACCCTGGCATATCATGACGGCGGAGCCCCTATTATGTATTTAACACTGGATGACGAGACTGTTATCACTATAGACGCAAGACCTTATAATGTAACGAGCGAAAATTGGCAACAACTGCTCCCAACAAATGAACAACAAATGAGAGATATGTACGGCAAACCTGACGCCCAAACCGAAGGAAGCTGCTATGAATCAGCAACGTGTCAGCAATACAAATATGGAGAGCTTGAAATCACATTCAATATACCAAATAAAGGCATCGACCGCATGGTTTATGAATCAAATTAAATAAGAGAGCCGTCAGCTTCTCAGAGAAGACTTGACGGCTCTCTATTATTAAAAAGGGGATTAGCTGTTCATTTGGTTATTCTGACCAGGCATTTGATTTGTCATATTTTGCATCGCTTGCGGAAGCATATGCTGTAATTGACCGCCTCGGCCTGTCATCATACTATACGTTGCTGCACCAATACCAATTGAAGCTACCATCGGGATCCATTGTACATTTCTTTTGTGCATACTAGGTCCACTCCTTTTCAAATTGGCTTTTTGAGAAGCCTTTTATATTGTGTATCAATTCGCGAACTTCATGTAAGTGAACCATTTCCAATTTGAAATGAAAAAAGTGAGGAAGGCTAAGATGTGTAATCAGCAATGTTATATTTTTTCAAAAGCTTTACATAAATAACAACAACACTGAATCCTAATAAGTAAACGAGAAGCGAGTAAAAAATGTTCCACTGGTTATAGAAGTGAACTTTATCAACTAAGAGCGCCATAAATTCCAGCGAAGTTGTAATAAGGGAGAACACAACGATTAACATTTTCGTCTCCAACAACCTGATGTAATTGAAATAGCCAAAATAACAGGCAAGCATGGGAAAATATCCTAAGTTAAAAGGAAGCGCAGGTAACGATGGATTATCATGAAACGGACTGACAAGCCAAAAAACCCGAAAGCCCCAATCATTCAATCCAAAAGCGATCATTGCTCCTAAAGGAAACAACAATATGACGAGCGCTGGTTTTCTGAGAAATAATAAGGCAGTAAGAATCCAGGGAATCACCGCACCAAATAATATATTTATGACCATAGTAAACGCACACTCCTCCGATTATTTAGTAGTATGACCTTTAATTGGCTGTATTATGTTGATATAAAAAAAGAGACATGAGCTTTTAACAGCGTCACGTCTCTCTTACTGGTTATATTTTTCTTAATGCCCGCCTCTCTGCATGAGGAATGCATTTGAAGCAAACAGCTATTTTGTTCCCATTGTCATCTAAATAATACCTCGGCTCGTTGGCATTTTTTTTGCACATGCCACACTTTTCGGGCATGAATAATCGTTTAATGGCTTGAAACATGGCCATCTCTCCTCTTGGAACATCTGGTTGGTTAGGCCTAGTCTAACACGTTGACGCTTCTTTGTTTTATCATATGCTCATTTCCACCTGCGTTCCTTCTATTCCCATGATAAACTATTAACACATACAGTTATACGCAGCGAAAGGAGGGAAGGAGCATGTATCTTACTGTCAAAGAAGCTGCCGCGTATTTAGATTTGCCGGAAGCATACGTTCAAAAACTTATGCTTGAAAATAAAATCCGTTCAGTGGATGATGGTAAGCAAGTTTTGATTAACACTGACCAATTCGAGCATTACTTTGAACAAATGGAAACCTATCACGCAATGGTCCAAGCTTATTTCAATGAACCTTTGCCGGACGACATTGATGTAAAAGATGAAGACTGATGCTTAAGGATAGCTGCATCCTTTCCATCATAGTGGGCGAGTTGCGGCCGAGTGGATTGGTACCAGTGTAAGCACATGAGAACAATAATGACGAGGTCAATTGCATCACCGCCATAGTACATGAGCTTGCTGGCCGATTGTGCTTCGTCCACGGGGACACCATCGGGAGGATGCGCATAAATGAATTTCGATAGGATACCGTGCCCCGCTAAAGCAAATATGAAAATGATCGCTCGATACAGATAACTATACCGATGAGGCGTCGGGTCAATATAAAGAAACGAAATAGTAAACAAATAACCGGCGATAAATACATGCAGATGAACTAAAACATGCGCGAGCATATTTTCTTGCATGTAATGATACAGCTCGGTTGTGTAAAGCACCCATAGACCTCCGATATTAAGCAGCGATGCCACGATGGGATGAGTGAATACGCCTACTATGTGACTCCTTAATACACGTGTCAAACGGCGTGCCTGATGGACGCGCAACGTTCTTAAGACAAGCGTAACAGGCGCAGCAAGTGCCATGAGAAGGGGGGCGAGCATCCCAAGCAATAAATGCGCCCACATATGTGCTGTGAAATTCATATGGGCCTGCTCAGCTAGTGGGCCCGTAACCGAAAAACAAGCACATAGGATGCCCATCGCCCAAAAAAACTTGCGATAAAATGGCCATTTGGCATAGCGGCGACTCGAAAAGGTTGCTGCTATGACGTAAGATAAAATGGCTAGCCCGCCAATTGCTCCTATCAAAGCCGACATAACAGCGTTAGTCATGGCGAACCCTTGTACGTTTAATGAGTAATAGACCTGCCATAATCATGACGGCTGCTGAAATATTCCAAACTAAATCATAGGGAAGCACATCCGGTACATACCGAATCTGATGCAAACGCATGACTTTATGCTGGATGAGACCATCATATAATTGGAATGCCCCTGCACCAAGCAAAGTGCCCCCTAGTGTTTTCAGCGGCCAAAAAGCTCGCCGCCTTCTAAGATCAGCAAACAAAAAGAATGCCCCTACTGTAGCGAACCAGCTGAAGGCATGAAAAAAACCATCTGAAATGAGCCCGACATCTGTCGTGGATTGGTCATAGAAATGATGCCAATGCAAGAGCTGATGAAAGACCATTTCATCGATAAAAGCGACGAATCCGACCCCAAACAGGAATCCTGTCCAAACATTTCGTGAGGCGTATGTGTGTGTGGCGTTATGCTGACGATCAGTCATAAACATCTCCTCCCTGCATCTAAAACTGTTACGTCTATTCGTCCCTTTACCTGTTCGAGCACTTCGATAAACTATGTAAGCCTTGAGAACAGGAAGATGATCAAATTTTCAGAAGAGGTCAACTAGAAAGGAAGGGAAAAATTGAAGAAAGATGATATAAATCACATAATGAAGTCAGCTTCTGACAAAAAATCGTTTTCAGGCGTTGTAGGTATAAAGCAAAACGGTGGAGGGGAGGCTTACGCAGCATATGGATTTGCCGATCGGGCAGATGAAAGGCTAAACAACCAAGCAACACGGTTTGGAATTGCATCAGGATGTAAACTGTTCACATCAGTTGCCATTTGCCAATTAGTTGAAAATGGTTCACTACAGATTAATACAAAATTGAAAGACTGCTTGGATCACATATTCCCGTTTGGAAATGAAGATGTAACCATTCACCATTTGCTTACGCACACATCGGGTATGCCGGATTATTTCAACGAAGCAACCATGGATGATTTTGAACAATTGTGGGAACGTACACCTATGTATAGTCTGCGGCGTTTCATTACAATAATGCAGCATATATTGTACTAGGTTTGATTATTGAACAACAATCAGGATTGAGCTTTACTGAGTACGTTGAAACGCATGTTTTTGATCGGGCAGGTATGCGTGATTCCGGGTACTTCGCTTTAGATTCTCTTCCTGTGAACACGGCAAATGGTTACATAGATTATGAAGATGGGTCATGGAAAACGAACATTTATGCGATTCCTGTGAAAGGAGGAGGGTTCGTCACAGCTCCTGATATGATACGTTTTTGGGATGCATTGCTTCACCATGAACTATTAAATGAGACGTTGACTAATTACATACTGACGCCTCACGTTCAGGTGAAAGATGGCACCGCCTATGGATATGGTATGTGGATGGAGATCCAGGGAGAGGCCGTAACGAAATACGAAACAGAAACCAATTTAGTTGTGGTTTCAAACGAGAGTAAAGGTGCTTATACCAGCATGAAAGCCTTCGAAGCATATGTGACTTAAGTCCATTAAAAGCTCTATTCCCAATGGGAAACAGGGCTTGTATTATGCCTGTTCAGGGCTATCATCATCAATTATGTCATCTAACGCGTCCAGAAAATCCGTAAGCATGATAATACTATAGCCTCGTTTTAATTTCACCCAGAGCGGGAAAGTAAGGGTAACTACTCAATGTGAAGGAGGTACTGTATTTGCAAGACATGTGGGCAACGATAGAAGAGAATCTTGCAGCTGTTTCCAATTTTTTATGGACCTATCCATTGTCAGTTCTCTTGATTTTTGGAGGTATTTTTTTAACGTATCGAATTGGTTTTTTTCAATTCCGGTTTTTCGGCCATGTTTTGCACCAAACGATTGGACAAATATTTAAAAAAACACAATCCAAAGGAACGATCACACCATTTCAAGCTTTCACTTCAGCTCTTGCGTCAACAGCAGGAGCAACAAATATCGTCGGTGTGCCGTTAGCCATATCCTTAGGTGGTCCAGGGGCATTATTCTGGATGTGGGTTGTAGCATTAATCGGAATGGCGACGAAATACTCTGAGATTCTGTTAAGCTTGAAATATCGGGAAACGAATGAGAAAGGGATATGGGTGGGCGGCCCGCAATATTACATAAAGAAAGCGCTGGGGTGGAAATGGGTCGCTTCTGCCTTCGCTTTCTTTCTCATGATTGAACTGATTCCGAGTACAATGGTCCAATCGAACTCGATTTCCACGCAAACCGAGCAAGCATTCGGCTTGTCGACCTATTTAACAGGCGCGATTATGAGCGTATTAATCGCCATTGTTATTTTCGGCGGGATCAAACGCATCGCCAGGGTTACGGACAAAATGGTACCAGGCATGGTGCTGATTTATATTGGCGTTTGTCTATACGTCATTTTGGTACACGCGGACCAATTGCCAGCTGTGTTTGGCTTGATTTTCAGCAGCGCGTTCACCCCGGTTTCTGCTGCAGGCGGATTTGCTGGAGCAGCAGTCGGTGAAGCCATTCGCTGGGGAACAGCTCGCGGCCTTTATTCAAACGAAGCCGGTCTAGGTACAGCCCCCATTGCTCATGCTGCTGCCCGGACGAATCATCCTACTCGTCAAGCGATGTGGGGGATATTCAGTGTTTTTGTTGATACGATTGTCATATGTACAATTTCCGGTTTAACTGTGCTCGTGACGGGAGCATGGAAAGACACAGCGCAGGAGAATGCTTCCAACATGATCAGTGTGGCAGTAGGGACGGTGTTCGGTGATACATTTGGAGGCGCATTCATTTCGGTCTTCTTGCTATTTTTTGTCGTGACGACCCTCGGAATCCTCATCTTTTACGGAGAAAAACAAGCCGAGTATCTCTTTAATCTGAAAGCTGCCAAAGTGATGCGGGTTGTTTATATAATCGCTGTATTTATCGGAGCGATAGGCGGGTTGAAATTTGTATGGCAGTTTCTGGATCTATTGTTAGCATTCGTCCTACTGGCTAATATCATCCCGGTGCTGTTTTTACACAAGGAAATAGCTGCCATCACGAAAGATTATGTTAATCGGGTATATAAACGGCGAACCGAAACAAGGGACGTGACCTTGTTTTACGAAAGTGAAGAGGAAGATGAGTCACAATAAAGTAAGACTCAGACTAACAATTGGTTGCCCCGTTGCGATTTATTACGCATCGGGGCATTTCCGTTGCAGGAAGATTGACATTACGCCACTTATTTTTAACAAGTATAGCATCTCATTTGAATAAACTGTCAGTAGAGGAAGATTAATTTAAGTGAGGTGGAGTAATGATACACGTAGCCGGATCGCCTTTACAAGAAAGCGGCAATTGGCCTGCAGGCAGTATAGAATCCATGATCATTCAGTTGATGGTGAATTCGCCTTATATGTATACGTATCGCTCAATGGAGTCTTTGGCATTTGAATTAAAGCTGCGTAAGAACATTGTTTCAAGTGCCAGACAAATGGAGCAAAGCGGGGTCAGTTTTGCGACCTTCGCTGAAACCTACGTTAACCCAAGGTATTGGACAATGAATGAATTTGGCGGCATTCAGCTTCGTGCAGACGCGAGACCTTCCGCCGCAATTCGGGACATCTATACAAACGGTTCAGACTATGGATTTGAATGTGCAGGAGCCATGCTCATCATCTATTATCATGCCGCCTTAAACGTCTTTGGTGAAGCCACTTTTAATCGTATATTCCCCAATCTCTATATTTACAGCTGGCACGCGGATACAGATTTAGGGTTATCCCCCATACAAACATCGGCATTTTTACCAGGAGATGTCGTCTATTTTGAAAACCCTGATTTTGATCCGAGAGCATCCCAGTGGAGAGGGGAAAATGCTGTCGTACTTGGAGATGGCCTGTACTTTGGCCATGGAATCGGAATTTTATCAGCTGAGAAAATGATTGAATCACTCAACCGGAAACGTAGACCAGGCGCGTTTCAATCAGCTTATTTATCGCATACTGTGGTAAGGCCAAACTTCCAGTATTTAGAAAGGTTTGCACGACAGCGTGCGTTTGCTGCTGTAAAATATCAATCAGTCGTGATCACGCATAATGAAGATTCCATTTCGCTCATCAGATACAGATTGTTTCTTAGTATGGTTTATAATGGAGGCCAGTAAAAGAATAGACCGGTGTATTTGGAATAAAAAATGAAAATAAGTCATGTTGATAAAGGTGTGGGGGAATAATACGAGACGTTTATGAAGGTTTAATTGCGTGCATTTCTTAGTTTACATAATATATATTATAGGAAGTTTAAGAAAAGTTTATAGCGCTGTCTCAAATACTGAGTATACTTAACTTATTGAGACAAAACAAAAAACTGAGCCACATTTACTTATGTGTTTTCTGTGGCTCAGTTTTTTATTTAATCTATATATTTTGCTAACGGCCGGAATATTGTATTGTTTTCAGCTTGCTCTAGTATGTGTGCACTCCAACCTACAATACGGCTCGAACTGAATAATGCCGTAAACATGTCAGGTTGAATCTGCAACGACTTTAATACAGCTGCAGCGTAATATTCGACATTCGTATATAAATGCTTATCTGGCTTATATTCCTTTAACAAGTTGATTGTCTCAGTTTCAACGTGTAATGCTAAATCAACCCAGTCAGGTGTATGTTCCATCTGTGTGAGCATGTTTTTCAACGTTTCAGCCCTCGGATCTTGTGTTTGGTAAACCCTGTGTCCAAATCCCATAATTCGTTCGCCGTTTGTTAACTTCCGTTTTATTATGTTAACTGCATTGTCTTTTGTGGCAATTTCATCTAATAAGTCAATGACGCCTGATGGCGCTCCTCCGTGTAATGGCCCCTTCATCGCACCGATCGCTGAAGTAATGGCTGAGTGAAAGTCACTTTGAGTTGATGCGGTCACTCTTGCGGCAAAGGTTGATGCATTGAGGCCGTGTTCCATTGTCAGAATTAAATACGTTTCAAGCATTTTAACTTCGTCATTAGACTTTTCATGTCCTGCTATCATATAAAGAAAATTTTCGACATGCGTTAAGTCATTGCGGGGATTTATTGGTTGATGACCGTTTAACATATCCACACGGTGCGTTATTATGGTGGGAAGCTTCGCTATGAGCTGAATTGCTGATTGTTTTTCGTATGGCCATTTACTGCTTGCTATTTCCAGTGACGAGACCATCGTTCTCATCACGCCCATCATCGATAAATGCTCGGGCAACTGTTTTAACAAATTGAATGATGCATCAGAAAGGTTTCGATGTTTTCGCAGCGACTGATCAAATTCATAATACTCCTCTTTACTTGGTAAATGCCCGTTTAATAAATAGTAAGCTACTTCTTCAAACGTATAACGATCAGCCAATTCTTTTACATTATGACGTCTGTATTGTAAACGACCTTCCTCCCCTTCTACGTTACTCAGTTTCGTTTCAATTGCCACAACATCTTTCAATCCTGGTTTATACAACGAGACCCCTCCTTTAATGTTGTCTTTATTATAAATTCGATTTATAATAATGAAAATTTAATATTTTATTAGCTATTAATAAATATTTTTTATGGATGGTGGTCTACGATGAATATGAATGGGCTCAGAACATTTGTATTAGCTGCTGAATCAGAAAATTATCGCATGGTCGCTGAACAGCTTTTTGTTACGCAACCGACAGTAACGTTTCAAATTAGACAAATCGAAGAGGAATTGGGTCAGCCTTTATTTGAAAGAACGGGACGTAATATTGCTTTAAGTGAGTTTGGGCGAAAATTTTATCCTGAAGCTATTGCGATTTTAAGTCATCACCAAAATGTGCTCGATAAAATGGCTCGTTACAAACAGGGATATACGGATAGTTTGACAGTGGCCATTTCCCCACTTTTGGCAGAAACCGTTTTTCCAAGTATTTTGCGGAAATTTATGAAACAACATCCCGAATTAGAGTTATCCATTCAGGTGATAGAATCCTCGCAGATTGCTTCTGCTATCGACGGTCGAGCTGTGGATGTCGGTCTGTCTTGTTTGCCTTCTGCCATTCCCAGTGTATGTAATGAAAAAGTCCATGAAGAACGAATTTCTCTAGTGTGCTCACATGATGGATATGATGCAGAATCAGCACCTCCTATTGATCCGTTAGAGTTGCTGCAGCGCTCCCCCATCTTTACAGACAATCATCCCGGTTACTGGCAATCGTTGAAACATACCATCGCCCGGGAAGTAGACACGTATAAGATGATCCGTGTCACCCAATCTCATATTGCTAAGCGCTTCATACTAGAAGGGATGGGCGTATCGTTTCTCCCTCACTCCATTATTCGAAGAGATGTTGAAGAAGGCAGACTTCTTGAGGCGCCTCTCCCCTTTGAATCGTTACCTAAAGCAGAAACATATGTTTTGTATAAGTATTTACACTCTAAAGAAAAAGCGTTTATATCTTACATTGCAGATTTTCATATCTAAATGGTTTTGACTTAGTGACATGAATTTTATATTTTTTTGTTCGGAGTTGCTACTAAGTAGATGTAAGAGTTATTTTAATGTGCATCGCTACAAGTAAAAGCCACAGAGTTTGTAACTACTCTGTGGCTTTTACTTTACGCTTTTTTGTTGTCTTAACATTTCGTTGACTGTAAACTTCTAAGGTTTGATGGTAATAGTCTAAGATTTGCTCAGATGGTCGCTGCCAACTGAACTTTTCAGCTTCAAGTCGTGCCTCTTTACTAAGATGATCGTATAATTCCTGATCTTCCAACCTATTAATCGCATCAATCATGCTTGCCGTGTCTTCATTTTCAAATAAGAGACCGGTACGTCCATCTTCGACCTGCTCCATTGTCGGGCCGCTTTTGGCAGCAATAACAGGAAGTCCGGAAGCCATCGCTTCAAGAATAACAAGGCCTAGAGTTTCCGTAATCGATGGAAAGATGAAGGCATCGCCGGAGGAAAAAGCTTGAGAAAGTTGTTCTCCGTGTATGAATCCAGTGAACACAGTGTTGGTTCCTTCAAATTCATCTTCAAGCTGGCCACGAACTGGTCCATCGCCCACTATAGCCAGAGAAATATCATCGCGTTCTTTCAGCAATGGTTTTATCTTATGAATTTCCTTTTCAGGGGCGAGACGACCAACGAACACTAGTAATTTATTTTCAGGTTTACCACCGCTTAACCATTCACGCATATCTGCATTTTGATAATCTGGATGGTACTTTTCTATGGCGACACCGCGATCCCATAAATTTACGTTATGGAAACGTTTCGCTTGTAACTCTCCTTGAATCGCTTTAGAGGTACATAAATTGACGTCGGCATAGTTATGGAGTTTCCTGAAATACCACCAGACAAGCGGTTTGAATGGGTAAAGACGATAGTAATCCAAATACTTTGGCACATGCGTATGATAAGAAGCAATCAAAGGGTAATTCAGCTTGTCAGCGTAATAAACGCCTGCAACGCCTACCAATGCCGGATTCACCACATGTACCAAGTCAGGGTCATGCTTCTGCAACAATGCTTTTACTTTTTTCTGCGGCATCGAAAACTCCCGCGATCGATAAAAAGGCATCTTGGTGGTTTTTACACCCTCGACAATCGCACCCTGGTATTCCGTGACACCTAAATCGGGAGCTATGACAACAACTTCATGCTCTTGTTTTAACAGATGGGATATAGCCTCTTTCAGTCGCGTCACAACTCCGTCAGTAGATGGTAGAAATGTTTCCGTAATGATTGCGATTTTCAAAACAAAGGGCTCCTTACTTCCAAGAAATTGATGGTAACACGTTATCCTTAATAATACGGTCTTTATGTGCTACGACTGTGCGTAAAATATCACGTAGCACTTCATCCGTCAAGAGATGAGGTTCCAATCCTAAATCGCGCAGTTTTGTGTTCACTGCATGATAGTAATGATCCTCAGCTTCTACACGAGGATTATCAAGATGAGAGAGTTCTACATTGAAATTCTCTTCAGCGGCTACTTTTTGCACCTTTTCCGCTAGTTCTTGCACAGAAAACCATTCAGTAAACTGGTTGAAGACGCGGAACTCTCCGCGATCAGCCGGGTTTTCGGCAGCAATTTCTACACAACGGACGGTATCTTCAATATTCAGAAAGGCCCTCGTCTGTCCACCCGATCCATAGACTGTGAGATCATGGCCGATTGCCGCCTGAGTGATGAACCGGTTCAATGCTGTGCCATAAACCCCATCGTAATCGACGCGGTTGACAAGCTGCTCGTCCATTTCTGTTTCCTCCGTATGTAAGCCATAAACGACACCTTGATTTAAATCTGTCGCTCTGATGCCCCATACTTTACAGGCAAACATGATGTTGTGGCTGTCATGGACTTTAGACAAGTGGTAAAAGGAACCGGGTTGTTTCGGGTAAGGGACGACATCTTTCCGTCCTTTATGCTCGACTTCTAAATAACCTTCTTCAATGTCAATATTCGGTGTGCCATACTCTCCCATGGTACCTAACTTGATTAAGTGACACTCCGGTGCCAATTCTTTAATGGCATACAAGACATTCAAATTACCGATAACATTATTCGACTGTGTGTACACAGCATGTTCGCGATCAATCATGCTATATGGGGCGGAACGTTGTTCAGCGAAATGGACGAATGCCTCAGGTTCAACTTGGCGGAATACTTCGCAAAGGAAATCATAGTGATTCAAATCGCCAATGAATGTCTTGATCGTCTTCCCTGTTTTTTCTTTCCACTTAGCTACGCGATCCTCTAGAGATGCTATAGGCGTTACCGAGTTGGAATGTAATTCATTATCAATCTTTCTACGTGCCAGGTTATCTACAATTGTTACGTCGTGTCCTTGCTTGGATAGATATAAAGCGGTTGGCCAACCGCAAAATCCATCGCCTCCTGCTACTATAATGCGCATAAATTTACCTCCTAGAACATGAGTTGCTGATATTCATTCCTTTATAGGATAACATTCTTTTCTGTATTCGTGGTAATGAAAAAAAGTATTGTTTGTAAAATGTTTGTTAAAGTCACTTTTTATCGAATCACCTCGAACAGATGTAAAGAGCATACTCCGAATATAGTCTACCCCAAAAAGACTATTAATCTCAAGCAACATCCTGTTACTAAGGAAATGGAATCGGTTTCATCCATTCAAACTTACCCCGAAGTACGATATAATGGAAGCGGAACAGAAGAAAATCCGTGTCATAAGAGGAGGATGTTTGTTGTCAGATTATGAAGCTGCTTGGATACCAAGCGAGTCCTTTAAAAATCAAACGCGCTTATATCAATGGATGAGAAAGCTTGGTTTCCATGATTATGATCAATTTCAAAAAGAGTCCATCACAGACATCGAATGGTTTTGGCATGAAGCCGTGAAAGAGATCGGCATCGAATGGTATGAAGACTATGAGGAAACACTGGATTTATCAAAAGGCATTCAATATCCTCACTGGTTTGTAGGAGGCAAAATGAATGTTGTTCATAACGCCCTAGATAAGTGGGCGCTAAGTGATGAGAAACAGCATCACACGGCTTTATTTTGGGAGGGAGATAATGGCGATCGCCGCCAGTTCACGTTCCGACAATTATATGAGGACGTTAATCAAGCGGCAAATGGCTTGAGGAATCTAGGGGTGCAAAAAGGCGATGTGGTCACCATTTATATGCCGATGCTTCCGGAAACACTGATCGCCATGTTAGCCGTCTCAAAAATAGGCGCTGTGTTTTCCCCGGCTTTTTCAGGCTATAAAGCGGATGCTGTTGCCACCCGCATTAAGGCGGCCGATGCTAAAGTGCTGATAACTGTCGACGGGTTTTATAGACGAGGCAAAGAAAATCCAATGAAGAACGAAGCTGATCTAGCCGCTGATCAGGCCCCTTCCCTTGAACACGTCGTGATGGTGGAACGTACAAAGCAAGATGTCAACTGGAACGACGAGCGCGATGTGACCTGGGAAAATATGATAGCTCAAAATGATGAGTTTGAAACGGTGAAGACACTCGGTTATGACCCATTCATGATCATTTACACATCAGGAACTACCGGGAAACCGAAAGGCGCCGTTCATTCCCACGACGGCTTCCCAGTTAAATCAGCTTTTGACGCTGGAATCTGTATGGATGTAACGTCAGACGATACACTCTTTTGGTACACCGATATGGGGTGGATGATGGGACCATTTCTCGTCTATGGCGGGCTGGTTAATGGTGCTTCGATCGTCATGTTTGAAGGAACGCCTGACTATCCGGAACCAGACCGATTGTGGCAGCTCGTTGACACCTATCACGTCACGCATCTCGGCATATCACCAACATTGATCAGGGCCATGATGAAGCACGGTGAGAGCTGGCCGGAGAAACACGACCTCTCGAGCTTGAAATTGATCGGTTCGACAGGAGAACCCTGGAACCCTGAGCCTTGGTATTGGTTATTCGAACATATCGGTCATTCCCGTGTCCCCATTTTTAATTACTCAGGCGGGACAGAGATTTCCGGTGGAATATTCGGTAATGTTCTCGTTAAGCCTATCGAACCGGTTACGTTCAATGCAGCACTGCCGGGGATGGATGTTGCCATATTCGATGAACATGGTGAATCATTGCGGCATGATGTCGGAGAACTAGTACTTCGCCAGCCCTGGGTCGGCATGACACAAGGATTCTATAAAGAAAATGACCGTTATGAACAAACATACTGGAACCGTTTTAAAGATACCTGGGTCCATGGAGACTGGGTAGTACAGGATGATGATGGCTATTATACGATTACCGGGCGCTCTGATGATGTGCTGAATGTGGCCGGTAAACGACTCGGGCCTGCCGAAGTGGAGTCCGTCCTCGTGGACCATCCTTCCGTTGTAGAATCAGGTGTCATCGGTATTCCCCATGAAGTTAAAGGAGAGGATGCCGTGGGTTTCATTGTACTCCGGTCTGATGTCACGATGACGGAGAATTTGAAATCAGAGATAAAACAGCACCTCGATCATAAATTAGGGAAAGCGCTAGCTCCCTCTAAATTATTTGCAGTCAGCGATTTGCCTAAAACGAGAAATGCCAAGGTTATGCGCCGAGCCATTAAGACAGCATACCTCAATAAGGATGCCGGCGATCTAAGCGCATTAGAGAACCCCGAAGCCGTTGAAGAAATTCGCGAGCACGGCCGCTCTTCTCATATTTCTTCATAACACCTGAACGAGGCTGGGACAAATCTGAATAAAACAAAAAAAGTTCCGAACAATCTCAACGAAATTGTTCGGAACTTTTTTTGTTTCAAGGAAGGCATTCCATAACTGCTCCGTCAAAACACTCCGCTTTGCTGCGGGATCTTCGGCTCGTGCTGTTCTCGCATGTGTTTTGACTACGCTCATGAGCAGCATTGATTTAACGTTTCCAATGCTTCCTTCTCTAGCATAGATAAGGGGCATTCCTTTAGACATTGGTTCGTTCGATTCCATCTCAAACGGGGGGGCTTTGAAACGACGAGACTCCCCTCTGAAAGCGGAGGCGTCTCGATCAGCGGCGTATGGACTGGACTGAGCTGGAGGAGATAAAGGAAACACGAAGAACGACGTGATTCGATGTTGACTTATCGTACAGAAGCGAAGGAAGTCTCTCTAGCCGCTAGACGACGGAGCTGGATAGGTCAAATACCGCAGGTCAACTCTCTAACATGGTAAGTAAATTCCCAGTTAATAGCGGGAGAAGGAGCTCGGCAAGACCCCACAGGGAGCGAAGCGAGCGAGGAGACTTGCAGGGTCCCCGCAGGAAAGCGAGTTGTTTCAAAGCCACCCCATCCTTTATACGATAACGAACCTCTCAATCCTCAAGTTCGAATTTCTTGCCCAATCATTTCATTAAACTGGATAGACCCCATGTTTTCTTTCTGTAAATTGCACATTTTTAGAACGATAGACCTCGAAACGATTACTTAACTCGTTTCGCAAGCGATCAGGTTGAACGATATCATCTATCACCATTTCTGAAGCCAAGCGGTAAATATCAATATTTTCTTTATATTCTTCATGTTTTTCTTTGATAAACGCAGGTCGTTCTTCTTCAGACAATTCAGCTATCCGATTCGCATACACCGCATTCACCGCAGCTTCAGGTCCCATTACAGCAATTTGAGCGCTTGGCAAAGCTAAACAGCAATCCGGTTCAAACGCTGGTCCTGCCATAGCATAGAGACCTGCCCCGTAAGCTTTGCGGACAATGACTGAAATTTTAGGCACTGTCGCTTCACTCATGGCTGATAGCATCTTGGCGCCGTGGCGGATAATCCCTGCTTTTTCTACACGGGTCCCAATCATGAAACCTGGAATATCAGCAAGGAATAACAACGGGATATTAAAGGCATCACACAATTGCATGAACTTTGCTGCTTTATCGGCTGAATCCGGAAACAGCACGCCACCCTTAGCACGAGGTTGATTGGCTATGATGCCAACCGACTGCCCATCGATTCTGGCAAGGCCGGTAATAATCTCTGGGGCAAATAGTTTCTTAATCTCACAGAATGAGTCTTCATCAATGATGCGTTCGATGAGTTGATACATATCAAATGGCGCATTTTGATTTTCAGGGATGAGATCGCCCAGCGTCTTCTCAAACTCAGCAGGATCTTGAACAGGATTTTCTGGCGGGCGCGTTCTGAAATTGGCTGGAAAATACGTTAAATAGCGTCTGGCAAAATCAATTGCTTCATGTTCATCGCTAACGAGGACATCTCCGCAGCCTGATTCAGAACAGTGCATTTTTGCGCCGCCCATTTCTTCCAGGCTTACTTTTTCACCGATCACTTTTTCAGCCATACGCGGAGAGCCTAAATACATGGAGGCGTTCCCATCTACCATTACGACGATATCGCAAAATGCGGGTATGTATGCACCACCTGCAGCTGATGGACCGAATAATAAGCAGACTTGCGGAACGCGTCCCGAGAGCTTAATTTGATTCTGGAAAATCCGGCCGGCCCCGCGTCTGTTCGGAAACATCTCAACTTGATCTGTAATTCTAGCACCAGCGGAATCAACGAGATAAAGCATGGGTATTTCTAATTTCAGTGCAGTTTCTTGTATCCGGATGATTTTCTCTACGGTTCGTGCCCCCCACGACCCAGCTTTGACAGTCGAGTCATTGGCCATAACGCAAACATTTTGGCCGTTTATCTTTCCTACGCCTGTCACAACACCATCGGATGGTAACGACTCATCCATGCAATTGGCGAAAAATGCATCTTCAATATCGATGTCATCATCAAATAATTGCCTCAGGCGCTCCCGTACAAATAATTTGCCTTTCGCCTCATTCTTTTGCTGATATTTTTCACCGCCGCCTTTAGCGATGCGTTCTGAACGTTCTTCTAATGTTCGATCTAGTGTCACTAAAACCCCTCCTGTTTTATTCGCCGCGATAAACCGGCGTTCGTTTTTCTTTGAACGCGTTTATTCCTTCTAATCGATCCTGCGTCGGTATCGTTGCTTGATAGCACAATCGTTCTATATTCAGAGCTGTATCCAAATCACTTTGAGCCCCATACTGAATGGCTTTTTTAGCTTGTCTTAAGGCAATAGGGGCATTTTTCCCGATTGTAAACGCAAGCTTTTCTGTTTCCTCAGCAAGGACTTCAGGCGGAAAGGTATATTCGACAAGTCCGATGGAAAAAGCTTGCTTAGCTGTTACAGGCTTGGCTGTGAAAATCAATTCTTTCGCTTTGCCCAATCCGATTAAGCGGGACAATCGTTGTGTGCCTCCTGCACCGGGTATGATCCCTAAAGATGTTTCCGTCAATCCGAGTTTCGCCGATTCGTTCATCATACGGATGTCACAAGCTAAGGCGAGTTCCAGGCCGCCGCCAAACGCCACTCCGTTGATCATGGCAATCGTGGGCATCGGCAGCTTTTCAATCCGGGAAATCGTTTGGCCGATCCATTCCACTGTTTTGACTACCTCATGCTCACTCATCCCGGATCGCTCTTTCAAATCAGCTCCAGCACAAAATGCCTTTTCACCGCTCCCTGTAATAATCAAGGCGCGCAGCTGTTCATCCTTTTCAAGTTCATCGATTTTTACGTTAAGTGAGTCCAGCATATCACGAGACAACGCATTCGCAGCGTGCTCACGGTTCAATGTCAGTTTCATCGTATAATCTGATAGTCGTTCAAGTACGACATCCTCAACCGCCACTTTTCAACCCTCCGATTCACTGATTTCGATTTTGAATTTGCATGTGATGACTCGGCAAAGCTTTCCCCAGCTTAGACTGGATAAACCCGCCTGCCTCCATCAGCCCTTCCATGGAGATGCCTGTATCGAGTCCCATTTCATGAAACATGTGCACCAGGTCATCCGTAGCCAGGTTGCCCGAGGCGCCTTTAGCATAAGGACAGCCTCCCAGCCCGCCGAGCGCCCCGTCAAATGTCGTAATGCCATGTTCTAAGGAGACCAGTACATTAGCAAGGGCCATCCCGCGTGTGTTATGAAAATGCATGGCTAAATGATCAAATGAGAGTTCCTGTTGAATTTGCGAAAGTGCCGAATCTACCTGCTTAGGGTTGGCAACCCCTATCGTATCGCCTAACGATAATTCATCGATGCCCATGTTGAGTAACCGCTGACACACATCGATAACCTGCGAAACCGGAACGTGTCCTTCATATGGGCAGCCGAATACAGTCGAAACATAGCCGCGAACTGTTTTGCCGGCTTGTTTGGCTTCATCAACGACTTCCTGCAAGATGGGATACGTGTCTGCAATCGATTTATTAATATTTTTCCTGTTATGCGTATCACTTGCCGACATAAAGATAGACACTTCGTCGATATCGGCTTCAATCGCGCGCTCTAATCCCTTCATGTTGGGTGTTAAAGCCGCATACGTCACCCCCGGATACCGCTCGATCGACTCAGCTACCTCTTTGGCGTCTGCCAGCTGCGGAATCCATTTAGGGTGAACAAACGAACTGACTTCAATATAAGAATAACCTGAGCGTGACAGTTGATTGATCCAGGCAATTTTATCCGCCGTGCTCACGTTTTCCTGCTCGTTTTGCAGCCCGTCTCGCGGACCGACTTCTTTAATGGTCACGGCATTCGGTAAACTGTTCATGCTATCTCTCCTGTTTTATTCAATAATCGCAATTGTATCGCCTTCGTTGACGAAATCGCCTTCTTTCACTTTCAATTCTTTCAACGTTCCGTCCGATTCTGCCGGAAGCGGGATCTCCATTTTCATCGATTCTAAAATGACAATATCCTGACCGCTCGTCACCTGATCTCCTTCTAGAACGTTAATCTTCCAAACGCTTCCTGCCATTGATGCTGTTACTTCACTCATACCTTTTCCTCCTTTATTGATTCGTGATCGTAGGTAAATAGTAGTTTTCGATAAATGATGTTTGAGTGTGACCCGCTTTAAATTGCTCGTGGGTGATGATCCGTTTTAACATCATCAAGTTCGACTTGATGCCTTCGATTTCATAGCCGTGCAGCGCTTTTGTCATTTTTTCAATTGCTGCTTCCCTTGATTCAGCAGACACGACTAACTTAGCAATCATGGGGTCATAAAATGGCGTGACTTGGCTCGTTTCATTTACGGCCAATTCATGCCGGATTCCCTCACCTTCAGGCAATAAAAGTTTCGTTATCTGCCCAGGGGATGGAAAGAATGTATTCGGATCCTCTGCGTAAATCCTTACTTCAATCGCATGACCCTGAATACGTATATCATCTTGACGAAGGGACAGCTCTTCACCAGCAGCAATTCTTAATTGCTGCTCGACGAGATCCACCCCAGTAATTTCTTCTGTGACAGGATGCTCAACTTGCAATCTGGTATTCATCTCGATGAAATAGTATTGTTCATCCTCATCCACTAAAAACTCGATCGTGCCGGCATTGCTGTATCCCAAAGCGTGCACCGCTTTCAGTGCTGTTTCACCCATCTGCTTGCGAGTCTTTTCCTGCAAAAATGGCGAAGGGGCTTCCTCCACTACTTTTTGATGGCGGCGTTGAATCGAGCATTCCCGCTCAAATAAGTGGATAGCGTGACCATGTTCATCCGCCAGCACTTGAATTTCGATATGGCGCGGATTGGTAATGAGCTTCTCAACAAACAAGGCGCCATTGCCAAAAAAGGTTTGGGCACGTTTGGCATTACTTTCATACGCCTTGGCCAACTCTTCATCGTTATAGACGGCTTGCATGCCAATTCCGCCGCCCCCTGCTGCCGCTTTCACCATAATTGGATAACCATAATCCTGGGCGAACGCCTTCGCTTCCGCAATATCCTGAACGGCTTCTTCCGTTCCTGGCACCACCGGCACGCCTGCATCAGTCATGACGCGTCTTGCTTCAACTTTATCCCCCATCTTGGCCATAACGTCTGCCGATGGCCCAATAAACGCAATGCCTTCTTTGCGACAAGCTCGGGCAAATTCGGCATTTTCACTTAATAGTCCGTATCCTGGGTGAATCGCCTCTGCCCCTGTATCTTTGGCTGCTTTAATCAATTTGTCTATATTCAAATACGATTCATTCACGCGTGGCTTTCCGATTAAATAGCTTTCATCAGCTAACTGAACAAATGGCAATGCTTGATCTGCCTCAGAATAAACGGCCACTGTAGCAATACCGAGTTTCTGACATGTTCGGATCACCCTTGCTGCTATTTCCCCTCGATTGGCGATTAATACTTTGTTAAACACCGTTCACACTTCCCCCTTTAAAACTGATACCTATTGGTCGGATTGAATGAGCTGCAACGCGCTCTCACGCAGCTTGAATTTTTGAATTTTTCCGCTGGCCGTCATCGGATATTCATCTGTAAACCTGATGTATTTCGGTATTTTATGATGAGAAATCTGACCTTCACAAAAGGCACTGATCTCATCTTCAGAAGGAGATGTGCCTTCTTTGGGAATAATCCAGGCTAGAATTTCTTCCCCATACTTAGCATCGGGGACGCCGATGACTTGCACGTCTTGAATATCGGGGTGCTGATAAAGAAACTCTTCAATTTCCCTTGGGTAAATATTTTCGCCTCCGCGAATAATCATGTCTTTCATCCGACCGGTAATTTCGATATAGCCCGCTTCATCCATCACCGCTAAGTCACCGGTATGGAGCCATCCTTCGGCGTCAATTGCCGCTTGAGTCGCTTCTTCATTCTTGTAATACCCGGCCATGACGAGGTATCCGCGTGTACACAATTCCCCTGGGATACCTGCTTCCGCTTCGTTTCCTGTTGCCGGATCAACAACTTTAACTTCGACGTTAGGATGAGCTTTCCCCACTGTGCGGACTCTAGCTTCAATAGGGTCATCGGTTCGTGTCTGAGTGATCACGGGTGATGATTCTGTTTGACCATAGGCGATCGTGATTTCATTTGCCCCCATTTTATCCATGACACTTTTCATCACTTCCATCGGACACGTTGATCCTGCCATGATTCCGGTGCGCAAATGATCAGAGCTAAATTCGGCAAAATCTGGATCGTTCAATTCTGCGATAAACATGGTCGGCACGCCATGCAGACCTGTACATTGCTCATCCTGCACAGCTCTTAGCACTTTTTTCGCATCAAACTGCTCGAGTATCACCATAGTGGCCCCTTTTGAAACAGCAGCCATGGTACCGAGTACACACCCAAAACAGTGAAAGAAGGGAACAGGGATACAGAGACGGTCTTCTTGCGTCAATTTCATACAATCCGCCACTTGATTGCCGTTATTGACGATATTGTAGTGACTTAACATGACACCTTTAGGAAAACCTGTCGTGCCAGAGGTGTATTGCATGTTGATTACATCTTGATAAGAAAGCGCCGCATGTCGTTCCTGCAGCTGTGCATCCCTGACCTGTGATCCGTTTCTAATGATTTCCTGCCAGGTGAAGCACCCGTTATAGGCGTTGTCGCTTAAGACAATAATGTTTTTCAGCATGGGTAAGCGCTCACAATAAACATCGCCTTTAGCGGACGTCTCCATTTCAGGGCAGATTTCCTTTAGAATATCTATATACGATGCGCCTTTGAACGTTTCTGATAAAATGAGCGTCGTAGCATCGGACTGTTTTAGAAGGTATTCCAATTCCTGTGCCCGGTAATTAGTGTTCACCGTAACAAGTACCGCGCCCATTTTCCCCGTGGCAAACTGGGTTACGAGCCATTCTGGTTTATTATCCGACCAAATTGCGACATGTTCGCCTTTCTCAATGCCGAGCGCCATCAATCCTTTGGCTGCATCATCAGCCATATCATTGAACTCACGGTATGTTTTTCTTAAATTATGTTCAGGATAGACAAATGCTTCGTGATCTGGATATTTGTTCGCCTTATCTTCTAACAATTCACCTACTGTCATTTCTAATAAAGACATCACGAACCTCCTAAAAGTGGATTTAGCAACCTAATTGCCGTGCAATCACTAAGCGTTGGATTTCCGAAGTACCTTCTCCTATTTCAAGCAATTTGGCATCCCGTAAGTAACGCTCAACTTCATACTCCCGCATATAACCGTATCCCCCGTGAATCTGAATCGCCTGGTTGGCCGAACGAAAGGCCGTTTCTGAAGCAAATAATTTAGCATAAGCGGACTCTTTCGTAAACGGTTTGCCCTGGTCCTTTAACCAGGCTGCTTTCAACACCATGTTTCTGGCGAGCTCAACTTCCATGGCCATGTCAGCCAGCTTGAACTGAATCGCTTGGAAATTGGAGATTGCTTGCCCGAACTGCTTACGTTCCTTAGCGTACTCAAGCGCGCGATCCAGCGAGGCTTGAGCAATTCCGACAGCTAGTGACGCAATCGAAATTCTCCCGCCATCCAGCGTGTGAAGAAATTGCTTGAATCCGCCTTCAGGGTCGCCTAAAATGTTCTCTTTTGGAACTTTGACGTCTTCCAACACAATCTCTGACGTGTTAGAACCACGTACACCCATTTTGTCATAGTCACTCTTAATGCTCATTCCTGGAGTATCTTGCGGAATGATAAAAGCAGAAATGATGTTTTTGCCGTCTTCCCGCTTGCCTGATACGGCCGTAACGGTAATCGAGCGGGCATATTCCGCATTCGTAATCCAGCATTTCTCACCGTTAATGACGTAATGATCACCTTCGAGCTTTGCCGTGGTTTTCGTACCGCCTGCATCGGATCCTGCGTTGGGCTCGGTCAATCCAAACGATCCTAATGCTTCTCCTTTCGCCAAAGGCACGAGATATTCCTGTTTTTGTTCTTCGGTGCCGAAATAATAGAGCGGGCTAGCCCCAAGTGATACGGCAGCAGCATAACTCAACCCGGTAGAGCCGCAGACCCTGCCGATTTCTTCCGCTGCGAGCGCATAAGTGACCGTATCGCCTCCGGCTCCTCCATATTCTTCTGGAAATGGGATGCCCAGCAATCCGAGTTTACCCATTTCTTTAAAAATATCTTCGGGAAACTCGCCGTTTTTGTCGATATCAATTGCCCGGGGCTGGATGGTCTCGACCGCAAAATCACGCACCATTTTCCGTGTCATTTCCTGTTCTTTTGTCAATTCAAAGTTCATATAAATCCCCCTTTTATTGGCTTGAAACCGACTGGTTGGTCGGTATGAAGCATAAAAAATGAAAGCGGTTACGCATTCGAATAAAAAAAAGGTGTTTCCAATAACTGTTTTCGGTAACAATCCTCCTGTGGTTCTTGAACGGGCAGTAAAAAATGAAGGACAAGATCGACATACACGTCAGCGATTTCTTCAATCGAATATTCTCCATCACGCCGATACCACTTGTAAATCCAGTTGACCATACCAAGAATCGCCATCCCTGTTATGTCACACGGGAGCTCCTTGCGAAAATGGCCTTCCTGCTGCCCTTCCTTAATGACCTGGAAGATAAGCTCTTTGAATTCATCACGTTTCCGTTTGATTTGCTCTTCATATTCAGGCTTTAAATAGTTGCTCTCCTGATAGAACACCGAAATATGGGGTTTATAAAGATCAAACACCTTAACGAAAGCTCGTATGATGGATTGAATTTTATCAGTCGGTGACTGATAAATGTTGATTGCCTGCTTGGCCTCCTTCAGAACATATGTAATGAATGTATCATGGATGACAAAGAGCAATTCATCTTTTGAGGTGAAATGGTGATAAAAACCTCCTTTTGAGGTTTTGGCTTCGCGAACGAGTTGATTCACGGTCACCCCATGAAAGCCGTAATGATCAAACAAATCCAGTGAAGTCCGTATGATCGTATCCCTAAGGTCAGACACTTCCATCCACCATCTCCTTTTTCAATTCCAAGTTATCATAATAGTATCATATTTTTTGGAAAAGACAAATGATTACAGGAAAGCGATTTCATTTTTTGATACCCACGTATGAAACGACATATTTTGACGGAGCGTTCATGGCACGCCTCCCAGAAAACACAAAAATACCGAACATTTCAGCGAATCATTCGGCATTTTTGTGTTTTATTCTGTTTTTCTCAGCGTTCTTTTCAGCTGGCTGTCCTCTTATTGAATGATCAGTGATTACAGATCTTCTTCAGTTACTTGAAAAGGGGCTTCGTACTCCGGCTGCAGCCATGAATGGACGACCACTCCACTTGAGTCGACATCTAAAATATATGAGCCGTTACTATAGCGGTCGTTGGCTTTTAAGCTCATCGGCGCCACAGTTGCCAATTCGCCCTTTTCAGTTTTCAGCACGACCGTTTCGTTACGCGTGACCACATGCATATCCACAAGACGGTGCGGATGCTTTTTCAACTCTCTTAGCATCACGACGCCCCGCTTAGCCCGCGACGTTTGCTCGAATTCCTTCAACCTCATCCGTTTCACAGCACCACGGTGTGTCGTAATGACAATTGAAGGGTCAGCCAGATCATCGAACACTTGGCCGGATACCACATACTCATCCTCTTTCAATTGAATGGCTTTAACTCCGCCGGCACGCTGACCGACCGTATTGACTTCGCTTTCATGATACCAGAGACCAAACGCCTTGTTGGACGCAATAAATATATCTGAATGCCCAGAAGTCAAATGCACATCCACTACTTCATCGTCAGACTTCAATTTTATTGCCATTAACGGCTTAGAATTACGCTGGGCATAATAGGCAGCGAGTTCTGTTTTTTTGACTGTCCCTCTTTTCGTAAAGAACAATAAATAGCGCGACTCATCAAACTCGCGTATCGGAATGGCTTTCACTAAGCGCTCATCCTTATCGATCGGGATAAGGTTCGCCACATGCTGACCTAAGTCTTTCCACCTGATATCAGGGATTTCATGCACCGGTAAATATAAATAGTTCCCTTTATCCGTAAATAGCAGCAAGGTATCTGTCGTATTGATTTCAACTAGCCTCAACAGATGGTCGCCGTCTTTTATGGCGAAGCCCTCCCCGTTTGAAGCTGCGTACGACCTTAGGCTCGTCCTTTTAATATAGCCGTCTCGCGTAACAGAAAGCAGCACATCTTCACTGGCCACAGTCACTTCGAGGTCGACTTTCAATTCAGATATTTCTGCTTCGATTTCGGTTCGTCTCGGGTCTTGATACTGCTTCTTGATTTTGCGCAAATCCCGTTTGATCACCTTAAGCAATTCATTTTCATCACCAAGCAGTTTTTCTAAATAGGCGATGCGTTCTCTCAATTCTTCCGCTTCCTTTTCTAAGGCGGTAATGTCTGTGTTCGTCAAGCGGTACAATTGCAGCGTTACAATGGCCTCTGCTTGTTTTTCTGTAAATTCATACTGCTCAACGAGTCGGTTTTTCGCATCCTGTTTGTCCTGTGATGCTCTGATGGTTGCAATTACATCGTCAAGTATCGAAATAGCTTTAATTAAGCCTTCGACAATGTGGGCACGCTCCTGAGCTTTATTCAAATCATAGACCGATTGTCTCGTCACCACTTCTTTTTGATGCTCAACATAAGATTCTATCATCATCTTCAGATTCAACAGTTTAGGGGTCCGGCCATGAATCGCGACCATATTGAAGTGATACGTCACTTGCAGATCGGTATTT
Organism: Thalassobacillus sp. CUG 92003; assembly: GCF_013618635.1. Classification (GTDB taxonomy): domain Bacteria; phylum Bacillota; class Bacilli; order Bacillales; family Halobacillaceae; genus CUG-92003. Next base: position 160,217 of record NZ_JABLSJ010000004.1, read on the forward strand.
TTATACAAGTAATTCAGTACACCTTCGCTATTGGCATCTTTCTTCAACTCGATGACAATGCGCATGCCTGTCCGATCCGTCTCGTCTCTAACTTCAGCAATCCCTTCCACTTTGCGGTCTATGCGTAATTCGTCCATTTTCTTGACAAGGCTTGCTTTGTTGACCTCATACGGAATTTCATCAATAACAATCTGCGCTTTATTGCCGCGCAATTGCTCAATGTCAGCCCGACTTCTGACTACCACTTTTCCTTTTCCTGTCTCATAAGCACTCTTGATGCCGTCAACGCCCTGAATAATGCCACCTGTCGGAAAATCCGGACCCTTCATCTTCGTCATCAATTCATCAACCGATACATCAGGTTTATCAATACTCATGATCACGGCGTCAATGACTTCACTTATATTATGAGGCGGAATATCCGTCGCGTATCCGGCAGATATTCCCGTTGATCCATTGACGAGCAGATTAGGGAATTTAGCCGGTAAGACGACCGGTTCTTCGATGGTGTCATCGAAATTCGGTATAAAGTCGACCGTTTCTTTCTCTATGTTCTGGAGCAACTCGCTTGAGATGCTCGCGAGACGAGCTTCGGTATAACGCATGGCGGCAGGAGGATCGCCATCCACACTGCCATTGTTGCCGTGCATTTCTACCAATCCATGTCGTACTTTCCAATCCTGGCTTAACCGGACCATTGCGTCATAAACAGAGGTATCCCCGTGGGGGTGGTAGTTACCTATGACCGTTCCGACCGTTTTTGCCGATTTCCGGTACGGCTTTTCGTAGGTGTTACGTTCTTGATGCATGGCGTAAAGAATCCGCCGTTGTACAGGTTTAAGACCGTCACGAACGTCCGGGAGCGCCCGATCCTGGATGATATATTTACTATAACGGCCGAAGCGGTCCCCCATGACCTCTTCAAGCGGCAAGTCTAAATAACGTTCTTGTTCAGCCAAAAGCGCGTCCTCCTCTATGTCTGAATTTTATCGTTTTCTAGTATATTAGCTGCGTCTTCAAGTCCGAAAGCGACATGAGATTCTATCCACTTTCTCCGAGGCTCAACCTTATCGCCCATAAGCGTGGTGACACGACGCTCCGCTTGAGCCAAATCGTCAATCGTAACGCGGATCAACGTTCGTGTTTCCGGGCTCATGGTTGTCTCCCAGAGTTGTTCAGCATTCATTTCGCCTAACCCTTTGTATCTCTGAACGGCATAGCCGTTTTTAAATCGTTGGCACGCTTCTTTCATGCCTTCATCATCCCAGGCGTATTCAGATTGCTCCTTTTTTCCTTTACCTTTGGAAATTTTGTAAAGAGGCGGCAGAGCGATGAATACACGACCTTCTTCAACCAGTGGTCTCATATACCGGTAAAAAAAGGTGAGCAGCAATACCTGGATGTGAGCGCCATCCGTATCGGCATCCGTCATAATGATGATTTTGCTATAATTGCAATCTTCAAGGTTAAAGTCACCGCCGACACCCGCTCCAATCGTATGGATAATGGTCGAAATTTCTTCGTTTTTAAATATATCGGCAAGTTTCGCTTTTTCTGTATTGATGACCTTCCCTCTAAGCGGCAGCACAGCCTGAAACTTGCGGTCACGGCCTTGTTTGGCAGACCCTCCCGCCGAGTCGCCCTCTACGAGATACAACTCATTCTTTTTGGAGTCCTTTGACTGGGCAGGTGTCAATTTGCCGCTTAACATCGTATCCTTACGTTTCTTTTTCTTTCCTGTACGCGCTTCTTCCCGAGCTTTACGGGCAGCATCGCGTGCTTCTTTCGCTTTGATGGCTTTTCGGATCAACATCCCAGCGATATCCGGGTTTTCTTCAAGAAAATAAGAAAGTTGTTCGGAAACAATCGAATCTACAGCCGATCTGGCTTCTGACGTACCAAGCTTACTCTTGGTCTGTCCCTCAAACTGCAGTAAATCCTCTGGAATTCGCACCGAGATGATAGCCGTAAAACCTTCTCGTATATCACTACCATCAAGGTTTTTATCTTTTTCCTTCAATTGGGCCGTTTTCCTAGCGTAATCATTAAAAACACGCGTGATGGCTGTTTTGGAACCAGATTCATGCGTGCCGCCGTCTTTCGTTCTGACATTATTGACGAAGGAAAGCATGCTCTCGGCAAATCCATCGTTGAACTGAAAAGCAAAATCGACTTCAATACCAGCATGGTTCCCCTCAAACGACACAACAGGATGAAGCGTGTCTTTTTCTTCATTCAAATAACTGACAAAGGATTCGATGCCGTCATCGTATTTGAAACTGTCGTGCAGGTTTTCCCGTTCATCCGTCAGCTTAATTTCAAATCCTTTCAGCAAAAATGCAGCTTCCCGCAATCGTTCTGACAAGGTTTCAAAATTAAAGGTGATCATAGAAAAGATAGCCGGATCAGGTTTGAAGCGTATCGTCGTGCCTGATTTACGAGTCGTGCCGATTTGGTCGAGTGACGTAACAGGCACACCGCCATTCTCAAACCGCTGTTTAAATATGTGCCCGTCACGATAAATGGTGACTTCCAGCCATTCGGATAAAGCATTGACCACAGACGCGCCGACACCGTGAAGACCGCCGCTCGACTTATAACCGCCCTGGCCGAATTTTCCTCCTGCGTGCAATACAGTTAAAATGACTTCCGGTGTTGGTTTGCCAGAGCTATGGATCCCCGTGGGCATTCCGCGCCCCTCGTCCTTGATTGATACGCTGCCATCTTTATGGACCACCACAGATAGACTGGATCCGTAACCGGCTAGCGCTTCATCTACGGCGTTATCGACAATTTCAAAAATAAGATGGTGCAGCCCGCGATGATCAGTCGACCCGATATACATCCCGGGACGTTTTCTAACGGCCTCAAGCCCTTCAAGTACCTGGATAGAATCATCAGAATAATATTGCTCAGTTAGCTTTGCCATCTTCGCCTCTATCTCCTTTCAAATACGACACATTCTACTCTCTATATTAGAACGAATGTTCGTATATGTAAACGTTCCATCATAATCGTCGCTTGTCTTATTTTAGCTTGTTTATAGGATTTAGCAAATATACAGTTCAGACCCACATGAAAAAATCCCTGTCATGACAGGGATTTTACCTTGAAATTCATTTTACATCTAAAACGGAATGAGCAACTTTAATGCACATGTCCATGACTACAATCATACCAGAGTCCTGTAAATTTGCCCAGGCTTCTTCATTGCTCACGCCTTGCTGAGCCCAAAACATTTTGGCATCGATCGCTTTAGCTTCATTAGCAATCTCCGGCAGGAATTCTGAGCGTCGGAAAACATTGATAATATCGATCGGGTCCTCGACGTCCAACAAACTGAGATAAGCGCGCTGCCCGAGCACTTGATCAACGTTGGGGTTAACAGGAATGATGCGATAACCTGCCTCCTGCATCGCCTTTGATATCTGATAGGATGTCCGATGTGGTTTATCGGACAACCCGATAACCGCGATGATTTTAGATGCCTGCAGCCCGTTTCGGATTGTGTTCTTATCGGGATTCTGAATGTGCATAACCTGCCTCCTATCCTTCAATTAAGCCTTCTTCTACAAGGTATTCACGTGCAATGTCTTCAGGATCTTCATCTTCATAATCAGCCTGGTAATTCATTGCCCTCATCTCGTCACCGGATATTTTTCCACCCAATTGATTCAAAATCTCTTTTAATTCTGGATGTTCATCCAACGTTTCCTGACGCATCAACGGTGCACCCTGGTATGGCGGGAACAAGTTTTTAGGATCATCTAACACGGTCAGATTCAGTTCATTCATGTAACTGGCCGTGGCATAAGCATCAATGATATCCACGTTGCCTTTTTCAATTGCCCCTTGACGAAGGCCAGGATCCATCGTTTCTACCGTACCTAACTCGATATTGTATAATTCTTTCATACCTTGGTAACCATCTTCGCGATCGCGGAACTCCAACGTAAATCCGGCTGTCACTTGATCTTGAATAGTCTGTAAATCACCGATTGATTGTAAATTGTACTGCTCTGCGAACTTCTGGGTAGTAGCTATGGCATACGTGTTGTTAAATTCCATTGGTTCAAGATAGGCCATATTGTATTCCGCTTGCATCCCCTCTTGTGCTTGTTGATAAACAGCCTGCGATTCATTGCTATCTGCCTGTTCTTCTAATAATGTAACCAAAGCCGTACCCGTAAATTCAGGGTAAATGTCAATGCTCCCCTGCTGAAGGGCGCTGAACACGAGATCGGTCTTCCCGAGATTCGGCTCTAAGCTCACCGTTAAGTCAGATTCTTCTTCGATCAACAACTTGTACATGTTGATCAAAATTGTGGGTTCTGAACCTAGTTTGGCCCCCAGTACGAGATCAGCTCGTTTTTCGCCTTGAAAAGCCAAAGGACCGACAGCAATCAAGGCCGCAATTACAAGCAGCGATACGAGGGATCGAAAACCTGATTTAGCAGATGTCCGTTCAAACATACGCAAAATCACATCCAGCAGAATCGCCAATAAAGCAGCCGGTATCGCGCCCAGTATAATCAAATTGATATCGCCGCCGCGGTCAAGTCCTAATAGAATTAATTCACCTAATCCACCGGCACCTATCAAGGCTGCAATGGTCGTCGTCCCAACAATCAACACCATAGAGGTGCGGATCCCTGCCATAATGACAGGCATGGCGATCGGCAGCTCTACTTTGGATAGCCTGCGAAACGAGTTCATTCCCATACCGGTCGCTGCTTCCTTCAAAGCAGGATCCACCTCTTTGATCCCTGTATATGTGTTTCTTAAGATCGGAAGCAACCCATAAGCTGTAAGGGCAATAACAGCCGGTGTTTGACCGATTCCGAAAAACGGGATTAAAAAGGCCAGGACAGCTAAGCTCGGAATGGTTTGCGTGATAGCGGCCACACCTATAATCGGCTCGGCAACCCGTTGATAGCGTGTCAGCACAAGCGCTACAGGAACGGATATCAACGTTGCGATCACCAGCGCAATAATGGAGATTTGAAAATGCTCCCATATTTTCACCATGAGCTCACTTTGTCTTGCTTCAAACACTTGCATAAACGCACTCATGAGCTCACCACCCCATTGTCTGTTTTCATGTTCGCTTTGAGATGGCGGAGAATATCTTTATAGGAGAGTGTTCCGATCAACGTCTCGCCTTTGACCACGGGTAATAGAAAAAAATCTTGCTGCTCAAACACATCGGCTGCTTCTTTCAATGTCATATCATTTGAAAGGGAAGGCAATTCGATCATTTGTCCGTCTTGAATCGCGCCTGCATATTGCTGCTGTTCATTCCTCAGAACAAACAGCCCTGTGCTCGGATACGCAGCTTCCTCGCCTTCTTTTTGCGTTAAAATCCGGTCCTCCGTTTGATCGACCATGACATCTACTGCTGTCTGCCATGGTGATTTCCGTTCACCGATAAAATCTTTCACAAACGCATTAGCTGGCTGCAGGATTAAATTTTGCGGGGTGTCCAATTGTAAGATTTCCCCTTCCCGCATTAAACAGACACGGTCCCCTAAGGCAAGCGCTTCATCCATATCATGCGTAACGAACACGATTGTCTTTTTAATCTTTTGCTGCAAGTCTCGAATATCGCTTTGCAGCTGTTCCCTACTGATCGGGTCGAGCGCACTGAACGGTTCATCCATTAAAATGATATCGGGGTCCGCTGCCAGGGCTCTAATAACGCCGACACGTTGCTGCTGCCCACCCGATAATTCACTCGGTTTTCGCTTCCTATGGGTATCCGGCTCAAGCCCAACCATCTCCATCAGGTGATCGATCCGTTCTGAAAGCTCTTTTTTCTTCCATTTCTTCATTTCCGGAACAATCGAAATATTTTCTTCTACTGTCATATGCGGAAATAGAGCAATTTCCTGTAATACATATCCGATGTTCCAACGCAGTTCATGGATGCTGTATTCCCTTATATCTTTATTATGTATCGAAATGGTGCCGTCCGATGGTTCAATCAATCGGTTCACCATTTTCATCAACGTCGTTTTACCACAGCCACTGGGGCCGATTAAGGTCAGCATTTCACCTTCTCGGACCTGTAAATCAATGTGTTTCAAAGCCTCTGTCCCATCTGGAAATGTTTTCGAAATATCAGCAAACGTGATCATCTTCTTCCTCCTGTTCTTGCCAAACTAACACTCTATACCCCTTATATGGCGTTTAAAAACTCTTAGGAACGCACGCTGATAGGATGAATCCGCCCGGTTAGACCGAACGGACTGATTAGACCTTATTCAGCAAAAAACGTCTCGATGTTTTGGAAAGTCTCGTGTTGGCCAAATCCTTTGCTCCACGTAGCCAGGCCTTGTAAATCATATTGTTTCATCATATTTACCCGCGACTCTATAGATCGGGCGTCTTCCAGCCACATTTGATAGCGCGTGCCATTTTCCTCATGCTCCACGTAATGCTGACCTGTCGTTTCATCAAATTGCTTGGTCACATCATGCTCCTTCATCCATTGTTCAGCCTCTTGCATCGACATCGACTGAGAACTGACTTGCGGGGGGCCGTTTTGTGATTCGTCGATGGTCCATAGGCGCGTGTAAAGAGGTGCACCCAGCACAAGTTTCTCGTTCGGTATGACATCGAGAATCCTCTGAAGGTTGTTTTCCACCCACGGAAGACTGGCTACACTACCCGCTTCTGAGGCGTTCGCCCAATGTTCATCATAAGCCATGACCATCACATAGTCCGCGACCTCGGCTATTTCTTTCCGTTCGTAAAATCCAGACCATTGCCCGCTAGCGGAAATGAACGTCGTATCCACTGAGATAACCAGCCCCGCATCATGGGCTAATGGGGTCAATTCTCGCAAAAATTGTGTGACATAACGCCCATCTTCTTGATAAACATTCTCAAAATCAATATTGATGCCATCTAAATTATACGTCTCAGCATACGCCAACAATTGTTGAATCATATGCTTCCGCTTCTGGTATTGATCGATTACAGCGGTGGTCAAATCGGGGTCGAAATCATTCGAGAAAAGCGCCCAAACGTGATCCCCGTTATCATGGGCAGACTTTACATAGCGTTTGGATGCTATGTCGGCCACGTTCCCTTGTTCATTTGCTAACGTAAACCAGGTAGGGGCAAACACATCAACACCAGGCAAATCGTTCACTTCATCCGGATTAGCATCAGGCTGGTAGATTGCATCCCATGTCATGTGGAAAGGTTCATTGAACGTGGTGACCTCCTGCTGTTTAGCGTTACTTTTGTTGTTCACCGAAATTTTCTGGGTATCCGTCTGCATGACTGCATTTGTGGGGATATACCCAGCGACACCTGATGCGGTCACGATGTGGTAATAGCTGTCCTTTTGCCCTGAAATGAATAGCGTCGTTCCAGTCTCGAGTTCCTTGTAATAAGGCGAAGAGACTGTCGGCTGTTCGCGTAGTTTGCGGTGGACCGCCTGTACGTCTTCTTTAATTATCCCTTTTTGCCGTTCGTACCCATCAGAAAACAGATGAATGACCTCTGTTTGTTGATTAGTCTTCAGTTGAAGGTCATACACGTCCGAAATCCAATCGAGGGCAATCATCTTAGTCTCACCATTAGTTTTCACAGCTGGGTATGCCAGCTTGCGAGCTTCATGATCTTTGTAAAACTGCCGGTCATTTAACGGAGCCTGATACACCGCTTGCTCTCGCGTAACGATGACAGAAGAAGAAGCTTGATCATACAAAATAGTTGAATCTATCTGATTCTGAACGAACGAAAAGGGCACATACGTCTGCTCTCCCGCTTTATGTACATCAACAGCCTCTGTTTGTTCATCATTATATAGAATGGAGTACGCATCTGGAAAATATTCAATCTGTTCATTTGAAGCAAACGGATATCTCAATAAAAACACAATTCCGCCTGCTATGAGAAACAAAACAAAAACGGAAATAAGCACCTTGCGTTGTTTTCTTGCGGCCGCGATCATAATCCCTCCCTTTCGTATCTTATCGAATTTAGCACGCAATGAAAAACGATATCAAAGAAAAATGAACATACGCGTTCTTATGAAGAATGGTTCATGATAGAATAAGATAAAGGAACTGACGTTGAAGGAGTTTTTATCCATGACTTATATTATTTTTGCTATTGTTGCTTATCTCATAGGCTCCATCCCATCAGGTCTGCTGGTAGGAAAATTAGCATATGGAATTGATATCCGCGAGCATGGAAGCGGTAATTTAGGCGGCACTAATACATTCCGGGTTCTCGGAATAAAGGCAGGCTTGATTGTCACCAGTTCCGATATTCTGAAAGGAACGCTTGCAACTGTCTTTCCGTTACTCTTCGGAGCCGATGTTTACTTACTCATCATCGGGCTATTCGCTGTAGTCGGGCATATGTATCCTGTCTTCGCAAACTTTAAAGGAGGCAAAGCGGTTGCCACATCAGGAGGCGTCATATTAGGCGTAAGCCCTTTATTGTTCGCCATTATGCTGACAACCTTCTTCCTGATGCTGTACGTGTCCAAATATGTATCACTGTCTTCTATGGTAACCGGGCTTGTCACCATCGTAGTGACCCTTATCCAACAAAATTATGGTTTAACGCTTGTGCTATCATTGATGACGGCTATCGTCATTTATCGTCACCGCACAAATATTAAACGCATTGTAAATAAGACCGAACCGAAAATCACATGGATGTAAAAGGAAGACGGGCACATCCAGCCTGTCTTTTTTGATTGAGCTCGCCATTAGAGAGTGCCATCCAACGATCACAGATATGGATTGCGATAATGCACGAAAACGTCGTGCCCAAATTCCGTTCGCTCACCTTTTTCAGCATGTTTCGTCACCAATCGTTTACACTACCTATAACGTTAAATAAAAACATATATTATGGTCGGATCACTGAGAGCATAAAATTGTATATCTCTTATAGCATGTTGTATACTTTGAAATATCGCCTGATGCTATCGAATCGGCTTGAAAGGAGTCTTAGCTATGAATAAAACTGAATTGCACAACAACAAACAACTCCCCCCTAAAAAAGAACGTCATAAGAGGTTCGGTTCAGTAGACCCGGGTCCACGTACCAAACCTTCCGATAAAGACGATATGGCGGATTTACAAAATGCACAAATGGATTTTTTCTTTAATATAGATGCAGTCGGCATTTCTAATGTCAAACATCCCATTACGATCGGAAGCCAGATGACACCGGAAATTCAGACAACCATCGGCACATTCGAGTTCACCTCGTCGATTGGCCAAGGCAGTAAAGGGACGAATATGAGCCGTTTCACAGAGCAATTGGACAAATACCATAATGAAGGTTTTGCCCTTGATATCGTCACGTTGAAATCATTTACGCAAGAATTGGCTGAACGATTAAAACAAAAGGACGCGGAAGTGACCGTCTCTTTCCCCTGGTTCTTTGAACGTAAAGGGCCGTATTCAGATTTGGCCGGCATGAATCATGCCGATGCTACGATGAACGTGAAATATCATGAAGAAGAAGGTTTTGATCTCAACGTGTCACTGGCTGGGAGAATTACGACCCTATGCCCATGCTCGAAAGAAATAAGTGAATACAGCGCTCACAACCAACGGGGCATGGTCACAATGGATGTCAAACTGGCCGATGACTATAATGAAAACGATCTGGATTGGAAAAAAGCGCTGCTTGAAGCGGCTGAAAGCAATGCCAGCGCTCGTATTCATCCGGTCTTAAAACGCCCTGACGAGAAAATGGTCACAGAGCAAGCTTACGAGAACCCGCGATTTGTCGAGGATATTGTCCGGCTCGTTGCTGCTGACTTATATGAGTTTGACTTTGTGGAAAAATTCCAAGTCACGTGTCGTAACGAAGAATCCATTCATTTACACGATGCTGTGGCCTCTTTAAGTTACGATAAAAGTCAAGAAAGGTAAGAGGAGGATGAGGCGTGAAACAACTGGTCATTTTATTGATACAGTTTTATCGAAAAGCAATCAGCCCCTTCACGCCGCCTAGCTGCCGCTTCCAACCTACGTGTTCAGAGTACGGCCTTATAGCAGTGCGACGCTTCGGATTTTTCAAGGGCATATATTTGTTCATCAAACGTATCGTCAAGTGTCACCCTTTTCATCGCGGCGGTTTTGACCCCGTACCGGATTACAAGCAATCGAAGCACAGGACGTTTAATCGATGAACGTTAAGGTAACACACTCAGTAGAGAAACACTGCTAAATCGGTCGCAGCAATGACCATAGTAACGGTTAGGAGTGAGACGATGAATCTGACGATAACGGATCAAGCTTTACAATGGTTCAAAGATGAATTAAACCCCCAACAACCGACCGGAGTCCGCTTTTACGTGCGTTATGGTGGCAGCGGGGGTCTAAAATCGGGATTTTCATTAGGCATCATGCTCGATGAACCTCATGAACCAGCTGTAGAAGTCTCGCAAGATGAGGTTTACTTCTTTATCGAATCGAAAGATATTTGGTATTTTGATGATTATGATATGCATGTTGTGTATAATGACACCTTAGAAGAACCTGACTTTGAATATAATGCGTAGCAATGGTAATAATCTAGATCCTATGTGTATGTGAGTTTGGGTTGGCTGGGAAATAACTCGCTTTCCTGTGGGGAACGATAAGCCTCCTCAGTCGTTAACACTCCTTGCGGGGTCTCCCCTAGTTCCTTCTCCCACGGGAGTCTCGTCATTTCCCAGCCAACCCATTTCATTTTAGTGAACGGACCCTACTACAGAAAAAGCTTACGCAACTTGTATAGAGGACCATGTTGCTTACACCCAGTAAACACCTCCCTTATAGAACATCGCAGCAGAAGTTAATTAGTTCACCCCATACAGCGGTTAAATGAGACAGGAACGACGTGATACACTGTTGACTATCGTACATAAGCGAGGAAACTTCCCCGAACGCAAAAAGTGGAGGTTTTGGATGGAGGGATTAATAAACCTTCCTTAAAACAAAAAAATGCCGAACAATCAGGTGAATTGTTCGGCATTTTTTTGTTTTATCAGAATAGATCCCGCCTCATTCATTTGTCTGCCTTTACGATTATAAGTTGAATCGTTCAATTTGCTCCCACTGTTCCTCCGCTCGCATAATTCTGCTTTGTGTTGAACCAAACAGATCAAAATGAGGATAGCGCGGGTCGTGATGAATCCATTCAGGTTTTAATCCATACTTCGCTCCCCATTGTTTCAAAACAGGCAGCTGACTGCATCCCACTTTTGTTACAGTGTCACAGCCAGGAAACCGTTCATCCAGCCAAAAATGTGTCAGAAACGCAACCTCTCCCGACTTCACCCGTTTTTGCCAGTCACGTAATTCCGCACGTGTTATCCCAAAAGCCATTATACGTCTGCCTCCATCGCTTGCACATACGCATGATGCCAATCAGGATAGGCTCGTCTAATGGATACCGGACGGAAATTGGCTTTTTTTACAATCACATGTTTCGTACTCCCTGTCACAGTCGCTTCATCCTGTTCATTTAAAATGGCGTATCCATATGTGACACGCAAACCATCATAATCTTTTATCCATGTCTTCACCCGCACTTCTTCGCCATATCTGATCGGTTTGGCAAAATGAATATCAGCATCGACTACCGGGGAGACAATCCCCTGTGATTCTATTTCGTGATATTGGAAACCTAACGCTTCAATAAAAGCGGTGCGTCCTATTTCAAACCAAACGAGATAGTTTGCATGATAGACCACACCCATTTGATCTGTCTCTTGATAACGAACTTGTATCGGGGTTTCGGTCACCTTCATCTCATGTCTCCCTCCTGATCGCATCCCAGGCTAGAGCAAGATCATGTTTCGTTAATTCATTCAGATCTTCACCCTGCTCTTCCATAAGCCGTAACGCCTGGTACTGAACCGCTTCGTTTACTAAATTCGTGACGAAACGTCCATTTCCCGCTATCGCATTCATTTCAAATCGTTCGGTCAAAAATTGCTGGCTCTCCTCACCTAGCCAATAGCCATAACGTGTTGCATGCAGTTTGCTCATCTCAAGCAGCTCAGAGGCTGTATAATCCGGGAAATGGAGATACTTTTTAAATCGGGAACTTAAGCCCGGATTGCGGTTGATAAGCTCCTGCATTTTTTTCCGGTAGCCGGCAAGGATCACGACAAGATTCTCCTGGTGCTTCGACATTTCATCAACCAACGTTTCGATTGCTTCGATCCCGAAATCATCACGTCCTCCATTGTAAAGGGCGTACGCTTCATCAATAAAAAGCACACCGCCCAGTGCCTCACGGATTTTTTTCTTCGTTTTAATCGCAGTTTGTCCTGTATAGCCTGCCACCAGGTCACTTCTGGAAGCGATGATGAGGTGGCCGCGTTTCAGTAAGCCACAATCGTTCAAGATTCCGGCATATAAGGTGGCAACCGTTGATTTTCCTGTTCCGGGGTTACCTGAAAATACAGCATGGAGTTCGATGGGCATCACGGGGAGCCCTTTTGATTTTCGAGCCTGCTGAATCTCCACAAATGAAGACAGTTTTTTGACTTCTTCTTTAACATTGTGCAGACCGATCAAGTCATCCAATTGAGAGAGTGAAGAACCCTCTTTTTCAGAGGCAGGTTCGATCAAAAGATCATTCGGTTGGATTCGCATATGATCCAGCCAGTGTTTTGGCTCTCTGTCTGATTCTTTTGCTCCCTTGTTAAAAATCGTTTGCAGGATAATGTTTCGTACCGTTCGTGCATTCCCAAACGACTCATCAACGCGGAATTGGTCGATGATCTGCTCCAATTTCGCTAATGCCTGTGACGTAAAAAAATAATCATTTTCTAACGCGATATTCTCCGCAATATCAATAAGTTCGTCCATGCCATAATCAGGCAGCGTAATATGATTCTGTTCGGGAATCCGGCTTCTTAGACCCGGGTTAGACCAGAGAAATTGTCGCATTTCCTCTGGGTACCCTGCTAATATCACAGCGAATCTCCCTCCGAATTCTTGACTTGTCATAGCTGAAACGAGCGTGTCGATTACAGCCTGACCGAAGTCATTACCCGATTGGCCTTCACGTTTTAAACTATATGCTTCATCAATGAATAAAACGCCGCCGACTGCCTGTTTGATATAGTTCATCGTATTTTCTTCACTTTGTCCTACATAAGAACCGACAAGATGGGAACGATTCACTTCTACGACTTCTTTCGTCTGCAATATTCCGAGTTCATAATAAATGTTAGCCAGAAGCCGAGCAATCGTCGTTTTCCCCGTGCCAGGGTTACCCGAGATGATCATATGCAAGCCAGGTTCATTGACCATTGAAAACCCATAAGCCTTACGTTGCTGTTGATATTTCAAGAAATGATAATACCGTCTAATGTAAGCTTTTACGTCCGCTAACCCAATCATACGATCGAGTTCATCCAAAGGGCTGGTTCCGTTTTCATCAGTCAAGAAATGAGGCAATTGGTGATAGATACGTTCTTTAGCCTCTTTGAACTGGCGCAAAAGGTGGTTCACGTGTTTAACGGGTACGTTGATATACCCTTGCTCATTGGTATTCAGGGCTTCAAATAGCGTCTGTTGCAATTCATGGATGCTCGTCTCTACTTGTCGATAATGATCTGTATGGTCTTGTTCACTATCCCATGGCTCCGTATACGACCAATCTGTTTGCAACGCATTCACGCGCTCGAGGATAGTGTTTGCTTTCTTTTCTTTCTGAGTCTGATGATCAGTTTCATGCATGGTCCATTGCTCCATAGCTGCATCCTGCAAGGTATAAAAAGCGTGAAGCATGGTTCTGGCCGATTGCAATTCCTTGATTACACGAGGAGGATCGTCCAACTTTCGGCTCGTCTCCATTAATTCCTCAGCTATCGGATCATGTAGCACACGGCGCTTCATACGGTAATAGGCTAAGACCGCATATAGGCGTAATCGTTGTTCTTCGTGCAACTGGTCTTCGTGTTCATCTAAATAGCGAAGGGCATCAACTTCGTTCATTGGAGGTTTTTGGGCTAGTGTATCCCATTGCTTTAACGTGTTGATGCTATGCTCCATATATACCCTCCTTCTCTGTCTTCCCGCTTCATTTTATCATAGCCTCACCTCTCTTGTAGACGAATATGATCATAATAAAACCGCCTCTCGAGGTGAGAGACGGCTAAGTTTGAAGGTTATCGGTTGTCTTGATAATGAGCTTCTTCTTTGATTTCCTGGCGCATCCCCTTGATTGATTGTTCTCGTTTCTCATTCTTTTTGGCTATTTGCGCCTGCTCGTTTTCACTCGCAAGCCCATAACGATCATGGGATGCTTCTATATTTTCAATCGTATTCTGAACAGCTTGCTGGAGCCGGTCGACATTGTCAGAACGATCATCAGGTTTTGCTCGCCTCTGTTGGTCACTCATTATAAAAAAACCTCCTATTTTCCTTTTGTTTGGATGATAATTGGCTTTTCATCTGTACGGACGGCCATTTTCCTTCCTTTATTCGTGTGCACATTCCGTGATTGACTGCCAGGGAATTTAGGTTGGAAACCTTCTGGATGGCGTTTAGGATTACCCAAACTGATCAAGCCTCCTTTTGACTGATCATCTCTACTATTTGTAGAAAGACTCACATATATCCTTCCACAAAAAAAGCAAATCTTACTGGCAAAGGTAAGATTTGCTTTCTGTTAACTGATGTCTTTATTATGGCGGTTATCGATCCGGTCATCGATTTCTTCCATCAATTTCTGATCCTGCTCAATCTGTCTGATGTTATCTTGAACAAGCTGTTCAAACGAAGGGGTTTTCTTTTTCATAGGGAATTCTCTCCTTTTATCGAACAGAATTCCCAATTGTGCCAAATTTTATACTATTCCAGTTGGTTCATTTTTTCTTTCATGAATGCATAGGTCATGGGTCCACGGTGGTTTTCCAATTGAATGGTGCCGTCTGTCCCAATGAAATACGTAGTGGGATAAGCAATAATGTTATACATATTGGTCGCCTCAAGTTGAGGGTCAAATAAGACTCTGAATGAAAATCCTTCGGTCGCCAGATAATCTCTAGCATCGCCTTCCTGCAATTCATCGCCTGTGGCATTCACTGTTAACACGACGACTTCTTCCCCATAGTCCTGTTCAAATTTCTCAAGTTCCGGCATTTCTTCTCGGCATGGAGCGCACCAGCTGGCCCAGAAATTCAAAAATATCTTCTTGCCTTGAAAATCCGAAAGCTTTACGCGTTCCCCTTCTTTATTTTTAAGTTCAAAATCAGGCGCTTCTGACCCAACCTTTAGTGGTTCAGGCGCGTTTGGCGATTCCATGGCCGTGCCTTCCTGATTACCGTTATTGCCTGACTCTCCCCCTTTTCCTTTCTCACGCGAGCCGTCCATTAAGGTATAAGCCAGCATCACGAGTAAGATGAGAAACAAGGAGCCTGTTATAATTTTTTTCATCACCCCGAACACTTCCTTCGCAACACATATCTTCTCACTACAAGCTATGCCTCGAACACATGCTGTATGCTCGACTATAACTATCTTATGATGCCCGATTGGACTTGTAAAGGTAAATGGCTGAAGCAAAAGAAAAAGGGGTATTCTACCAATAAAATCCCGCATGAACGCATGCGGGATTCATTGGAACTTATTTCAATTTGTTGCGGAGAACCATTTGTAAAATGCCGCCATGACGATAGTAATCAATTTCCACATCACTATCAAAACGGGCAACGACATCGAACTCTTTTGTATTACCTTCTTCATCGGTCGCTGTTACGTTGACAAGATCATGCGGTTTGACGTTCTCATCAATTTTGACATCAAATGTTTCACGGCCCGTCAGACCTAACGATTCAATGGTGTCTTCTTTTTTAAATTGCAATGGAAGAACACCCATCATCACGAGGTTTGAACGGTGGATACGCTCAAAGCTCTCGGCAATGACCGTTTTAATACCTAAGAGATCCGTACCTTTAGCAGCCCAGTCACGGGAGCTTCCCATGCCGTAATCCTTACCGGCAATGACCATTAGCGGTGTTTCATCTTGCTGATATTTCATGGCCGCAGTATAAATCGGCATGACTTCCTCTGTCGGCCAATAGGTTGTAAAGCCGCCCTCTGTATCCGGTGCTAACTCATTGCGTATCCGGATGTTCGCAAACGTGCCGCGCATCATGACTTCATGATTTCCGCGACGAGAACCGTACGAGTTGAAGTTACGCGGGCTTACGCCTTTATCCTGGAGATATTCACCCGCCGGCATATCTTTCGGGATCGCACCTGCTGGTGATATATGGTCTGTCGTAACAGAATCGCCAAACTTACCAATTACCCGCATGCCTTCGAGTGATTCCACTTGTTTCGGCTCGCTGGACAGCCCTTCAAAGAATGGCGGATTCTGGATGTACGTGGATTCTTCATCCCAGTCATACAATGGCTCATCGGTCGTCTCAATTTCATTCCACTTCTCATTGGAATTAAAGACGGACTCATATTCTTTACGGAAGATTTCCGGTGTTACCACTCTGGCAATTTCCGCTTTGATTTCTTCCATCGTCGGCCAGATATCCTGGAAATAAACAGGTTCACCGTCAGCATCTGTACCCAATGCTTCTTTTGTCAAGTCCTTCTGCACTGTTCCCGCTAGAGCATAAGCGACAACGAGTGGTGGTGAAGCCAGGTAATTGGCTTTGACTAACGGATGGATGCGGCCTTCAAAGTTCCGGTTACCGGAAAGAACGGACGAAACGGTTAAATCCTCTTTGGCAATGCCTTCTTCGATTTCAGGTGCCAATGGCCCGGAGTTCCCGATACAGGTCGTACAGCCGTAGCCGACAAGGTTGAAACCGAGTTGCTCGAGATAATTCATTAATCCTGAGTCTTCTAAGTAGCGGGTAACGACTTTAGAACCGGGTGCGAGTGATGTTTTTACATATTCCGGTACTTCTAAGCCTTTCTCTACCGCTTTCTTAGCAACCAGGCCTGCTCCCAACATTACATGGGGATTGGAGGTATTCGTACAGGATGTGATAGCAGCTATCGCCACTGCACCGGTCTCCATCACAGACTTTTTACCGTTCGAATGTTTGATTTCGGCCTGCTTGTCGAACTCAGATTCCTGTAGTCCAAACCCTTGATTACCTGACGGGGCTGTGATCGCCTTCGTAAAGGAATCCTTCATTTGGGATAGAGGAATCAAATCTTGCGGACGTTTTGGTCCGGATAAGTTCGGCTCAAGCTCTGATAAGTCAATCTCAACCAGGTCCGTAAATTCAGGATCTTCTTGATCAGGCGTATACCATAGTTGGTTCGCTTTGCTGTAAGTCTCTACTAAGTCAATTTGTTCTTCGCTTCGTCCAGTTAGACGCATGTATTCAAGCGTTTCGTTATCAACTGGGAAAAAGCCGCACGTTGCGCCATACTCTGGTGCCATATTGGAAATAGTCGCTCGGTCGGCAAGTGGCATTTCCTGAAGCCCTGGCCCAAAGAACTCGACGAATTTACCGACGACTTGCTTTTCACGCAAGGTTTGCGTAACTTTAAGAGCCAGGTCAGTCGCTGTCGTGCCTTGCGGGAAGCTTCCATTAAGCTTGACCCCGATGACTTCCGGAGCAGGGAAGTATGATGGCTGACCAAGCATGCCGGCCTCTGCTTCGATTCCGCCGACACCCCAGCCAAGTATGCCAAGGCCATTGATCATCGTTGTATGAGAGTCCGTTCCCACCAACGTATCAGGATACGCTTCCAACTCGCCTTGCTCATCATCTTTTGCATGAACGACATTCGCAATATATTCCAGGTTCACCTGGTGGACGATTCCGGTTGCAGGCGGCACAGCACGATAGTTATCAAAGGCTTTCTGCGCCCAATGGAGAAATTCATAGCGTTCTTTGTTTCGATCAAATTCAAGCTCCATATTGACACGCAACGCATCAGGTGTCCCGTACTGATCAACTTGTACAGAGTGGTCAATTACGAGATCCACCGGCACCTCCGGGTTGATCTTTTCTGGACTGCCCCCTAAATCAACCATCGCTTTCCGTAAAGACGCCAGGTCAACGACGGCCGGCACTCCTGTAAAGTCCTGAAGGATGACGCGAGACGGTTTAAACGGCACATCTTCATCTTTTGATTCAGGTGTGCCCCATTTTGCTAGGCTTTCGACATGTTCATCTTTAATAACATGTCCATCATGCTGACGTAATAAAGATTCTAGCAGCACACGAATCGAAAAAGGAAGACGCGAAATCTTCCCATGCCCTGCTTCTTCTAATGCAGCAAGATCGTAGTAATTGTAGGATTTGCCGTTAAGGTCAAATTGTCTACGTGCATTGAAAGCAAAATTGTTTGCCATATTCCTTTACCCCCTCATTAAATTTGCATTAATGGCGAGCCTTATGTATCGGGCTTCCCCATTCCCCATTGCAGCATATGTTCAAAACATAACAAAAAAGCACAAAAATCTGCACTTTTCATTTTAATTGAAATCGAATTATAAGTAAAACGTTTCGAGTAATTTTTTATTCGCTATCCAGCCGCTATATAATCAAAAAATCCTCTATCCGGAAAAGAAACTAAGCAAGTCACCTCAAAATGTGTCCATTTTACAGGGACGCACTGGTATTAGAGGTATCACCTACAAAAAAACAACCAGGTGCTCATTACGCGCCCTGATTGTTTTTCATAATGGGAAGTTGAATCGAAAAAGTACTCCCTTGCTGTGAATTCTGAGAAATTTTAAGGTAGCCTCCCTGTTTTTGCAAGATTTGCTCAGAAATCATTAATCCCAATCCTGTCCCGTTCGGTTTAGTAGTAAAAAACGGCTCTAACACCCGGTCTTTGATTTCTGGCGGAATCCCAGGCCCTTCATCCATTACATCGACGTGCACCTTATCGCGGCCGTAATAGGCTAGAATGTTCACGTGTCCGCCGCCAGGCATGACCTCAATCGCATTTTTAATTAAATTCAATAAAACTTGCTTGAATTGCGACCGGTTAACATGGACTTCAATCATCTCTTCTACATGAACATGTAACTGGACATCATTCCGAGACGATTCTGTTTGCAGTAGCAGCACGACTTCCTCAATCATATCGCTGAGCGTTTCTAGATTCATTTGTTGAGAGACAGGTTTAGAAAAAGACAGTAATTCACCCGTCACATTTTCCATTTTTTCAATCTCTTCTTCCATAATACGGTAATACTGCTCTTTCGAGGAAATATTAGTCTGTAATAATTGCAAAAATCCTTTAATCGATGTCAGCGGATTCCTGATTTCATGGACAATTCCAGCCGCCAATTGCCCCGTATTAACCATTTGCTCAACTTTCAACAACTTGTCTTCATCTGAGATGGGTTTTGCTAACACCATAATGGCATAATCATGCCTGGATTTGTCATAATTCAATTTAATTTGAACGCGAGCCCGCCTATACCTCTTATTCGAACAAAGAAGGGCACAATCGGAAGTATGAGACAATTCGGGGGTATTGATCATGTGATGCTGAAGTTCGGTGAATCCAGTAGTTGATATAAAAAGTGAAGCTGATTGACCTATCATTTCATCTGGATCATAGCCTAGCGCTTCTTTGACTGAAGGTGATATATAGAGAATCTCACCTGACGCATCCAACAACGCCATAATGTCATTCGTATTTGCAACCACCCAGTCCAAAAAATAATCGGGCATAAAAGCCATACCGTCTGAGCCTTTATGGCTGGCGTTCTGATCATGGGGACGTTCATTCGCTTGATTGCTTTGACTCATAACTTCTGCCCTCCTACTGGCATCCTTTTCTAATACTATCCAACTTACAATAAACGAGCAAGCTATTTCTAGTATAAAAGTTGTACGTCCATTATTAAACCCAAAATGCTTACCATTGCAGACCTCGGTCTTGTGTTTCTCGGTCTCAAATCTTATAATTAATACAAGCCGTTACGCAATTACATCATTACGTTATTATCAAATCCTGTGTTTATTGATATATTCATATCTATGTTGAAATGGGTGATATTATGTCTGACTTATCAGTCGGATTTTCCTTGTTCCTTGTAGCCTGGATCGTTATCATGATCGGACTGATGGCCACAGGCGGTTTTTTCATGTTTCGCAAATTTCTTAAACGTCTGCCTAAAGAAGATGGAAACTCCATACTTGATTGGGAAGAATATTATGTAGAACAAACCCGCCATCTCTGGAGCGCTAGCCAAAGAAATTTATTAGAGGAACTGGTAGAGCCCGTGCCTGAATTATTCCGCGATATAGCCCGCCAAAAAATCGCAGGTAAAATAGGTGAATTGGCGCTCCAGAAACAAAAGAAAAGTATAACCGACGACATTCTGATTGAAGGTTATATCCGCGCAACGCCGAAGCGTGATCATAAATTTTTGATCAGAACCCTAGAAAAAAAAGATATCGATTTAACGCCTTATCAGCCTCTGTTAGACCAATAAAAATTCCTGCCCTATCGGCAGGAATTTTTATTGAATTTGTTTTTCTAGCTTCAGGTACTTCAAAAGCATGGCAATTCGCCACGTTCCGATCATCCCGAGAGCCAGCAGGAAAAACATTCCACTCGTTTCCCCTACGGAAACCGTTTGACCGATCATCAACTTTAAAATAATCCGAAAGACCAATAAGCCGGCTAAAATAAAAATAAATGCTTTTGAAGGAACCAAATAGATATCCCGACCTCGGATTTCGAAATTAGACGTCTTTATTAAAAAGACTGAAAAGATGACCCCCACGACCAACGCTTCAATAACTTGACTCCAGCTCACACGAAAAAAAGGAACGATAAACATAAACGCCCCTGTGCTCATAAATAACGGTGGGAGGAGAATTTTCTTAATGCTTGCGGGTTGTTTTGCTGCTCTAAGCCGGATGAAAATCATCCCTGTGGCCATAACTGCCGCAACACATGTACTTGCAATTAACCAGAACATAAAATTCACTCTTTTCTTGCGTCAATGCGTATTGAATTCGTTCGAGTAAGACCTGATCTTCCGGTTTATCCTCTATCATCTGCTATCGTAAGAATGATGGTCATCGTCACACCTATGACAGTTAAATAAACACCAAGGTCAAATAACAAAGCCGTTGCAAGCTCCGTTTTTCCGAGGATAGGGAGCTGGAAATATGCATAGGTTTGACTTAAAAAAGGCTGACCGAATACAAACGAGCCCACACCTGTCAAAACAGCAATCGCAAGCCCTAACGCAACGACAAACCGAAAATTGACAGGCAGGACTTTAGCCATCGCTTCAGAACCGTACGCCATATTCATGAGAATAATGGCTGCAGCGGTCATCAAACCGCCGATAAAACCGCCTCCCGGGTTATTATGACCGGAGAAAAATAAGTAGACGGAGAAACCAATTAGAATGAAAGCGATCAGTGATGTGGTTGTTCGTAAAATTATGTCATTCGTTCGAGTCATCTTCTTTCTCCTTACCTTCTCGAAAGTTATTTTCATCATAATATATTTCAGGATTAAAATCTATGCATCAGAAACCAGAAAATCCAAACAGACCTGCTAGATAGGAGGTCAATTTCGTCATCCAGTCAAAATACAAAGCGATTCCCATGCCAATCATAATGTAGCCGCCCACTTTAATGAAAGAAGTGCTATTACGCTTTATCCAATCCATTTTACCGACAAAAAAGGAGAGGATGAAAAACGGAACGGAAAAACCAAGCGCGTAGGCGATCATCATAATCATACCTAATTCAGGGCTTTCGGCCGCTAATAATAAAACAGCTCCGAGAATAGGTCCGGTGCAGGGCGTCCATCCCAACGAAAACGTTAACCCAATCAAGAAAGAGCCGAAATAACCAGCGGGACGGTTCTTAAAGCTGATTTTTCGATCTTTCATCAAAAATTTGAAATTGAATACACCGATGATCACCAATCCAAAAAAGATGATTAAAATAGCACCCAGCTGCCGAATGATATCCTGATGACCTAATAGAATTTCAGATAAAAACATACTCGAAAATCCCAGCATCACAAAGATAGCTGAAAAACCGAGCAGAAAGAGAGTTGTATGGACGAGACTCCTTCTCCTCAGCATCGCGTTATCTTCTTTAATCTCACTCACACTCATCCCCGTTATATAAGAAAGAAAGGCAGGGTACAGAGGTAAGACACATGGGGAGATAAACGATAAAAAGCCCGCGCCAAACGCAATGAAAACATTAATTTCTGACATATCGGCACTTCCCCTTTCAAAACCTTACATTTATACTACTTTATATGGCCGACCTCGTATTAATCCGACCCTTATTGTATCAGAGAGCCAGGCAAAATACGAAACCATAACATGACTATATCGTGACGATTTAAGTGGAACGCGTTTCAATTATATGCAGAAACGCTTAAAAACCTTCTTCCCAAACGGAAGAAGGTTTTGTAAACGTCATTTTGATTGCTGTTGATTGTTCATCGAACGCATCATTTGATTGATTTTCTTCTGTGAAGGTTTCTGCCCCATCTGCATCATGAGTGTCCGAAGCATTTGCTCGTTAATCGGCGGGTTCTTCTTCAAATAACTCATCATATATTTTCGGGCAATAAAAAAGCCTAATGCTGCCCCTGCGATCAGGGCAAGCACAGCTATTACAATGACCCATACTATGCTCATCAAGTCTTCCTCCTTCAAATTATCTCTCATACAGTATAGTAAAATGACCTTAATAATACAATAGCAACTTTACGAGAGCAATCGAACAATCGACTTTGGCGAAATCCAGCCAAAGTGGCTTCCTCCCTCTTCGATGACAAACAAATTTCCAGCCCGATACCGCAATGGTTCGAAAACCATCTTTTCTGCATCCCAATAAGATGGACATTGTACCACCCAATAACCTGACTGGGGTTCTATTATAGCATGGTTTTGCCTCTGTTTGTTCTCAAGCCGATAGACCTCTTCTACAGGGTCATAGCTTAAACAACGCCATGCGTCTTCTAGCATATCCAACCATCCAATAGGCAAATCATCAGTTATGTAATCAAACTGCTTGCGATAAATGCTTGAAGCTGGATTTTCCAAATACGCTTTAAAAAAACGATGGACCAAATCGGTTTTATAATAGTAACGGTCAAGAACGAAGGGTTTAACTGCAAATATGTAGAAAAGAGCCACACGAACGTCCTCCTTTTATAAAGGAGTATAGCTGTTTTCTAGCAAATAATATGTCATAATTTCGGGTATTTTCCTGCGTTGTTTGTCGAAACATAAAACAAAAAGACAGAGCCATTAAGCGAACCCGCTTAAATGGCTCTGTGGCATGATACCTATCTTTTGCCCCAAACAAGAGATTAATTCATGAGGTTCTCGGCATGTTTCACCACATTATCAACGGTAAACCCATACTTCTCAACGACCAGATCTCCTGCAGCGGATGCACCGAACGTATCGATGCCAAGTACGGAACCTTCTATTCCGACATAACGTTCCCAACCAAACGGAGAAGCCATTTCGATAGCCAGACGTTTGGTCACGGCTTTAGGCAGCACACTCTCCTGATAGTCTGAAGACTGCTGATTGAAACGATCCCAGGATGGCAAGCTTACGACGCTTACATCATAGCCTTTCTTCTTCAACTCGGCTTGTGCGCCTACAGCCAGCTGCACTTCAGAACCTGAAGCAATCAAGATACCATCAGGCGTGCCTTTATCTGCTGGACTTAAGACATAGCCGCCTTTTTTCACGCCTTCATACGATTTTTCGGCTGTGCCTTCTAATGTCGGCAAGCCTTGACGGGTCAACACGAGAGCCGTCGGTGTTGTGTTTGATTCTAATGCCAATCGCCATGCTGCACTCGTCTCATTTCCATCAGCCGGGCGGATGACAGATAAGTTAGGCATCGCGCGCAAGGATGGCAGCTGTTCGATAGGCTCATGAGTCGGTCCATCTTCCCCAACGGCAATTGAATCATGCGTAAACACATAATTGACCGGAAGATTCATGACAGCCGATAGCCTCAATGCCGGGCGTAAATAGTCACTGAAGACAAAGAATGTTCCGGCGTAAGCTTTCAGACCGCCATGGAGCACCATTCCGTTTAAGGCACATGCCATCGCGAATTCACGCACGCCAAACCAGATATTACGACCCGCGTAATTGTGACGGGAGAAATCGTCTTCGCCCTTCACCGTTGTTTTATTAGAGCCGGCCAAATCAGCGCTGCCTCCGAAGAAATAAGGTACTTTTTGCGATAACGCGTTGATTACTTCACCTGAAGCCGCGCGTGTAGCGAGTTTATCTTCACCAGCTTGATAGCTCGGCAATTCGTCTTTCCATCCTTGTGGAAGTTCACCATTAATCGCTTGTTCCAGTTCTTTTGCCAACTCAGGATAGTCTTCTTTGTACTGTTTGAACTGGCTGTTCCACTGTTCTTCTTTATCCTGTCCGTGGTGCTGAACTTTTTGTTTGAAGTCCTCATAAACTTCTTCCGGCACATGAAATGGTTCATGCTCCCATTTATAAAATTCTTTCGTTCTTCCGACTTCTTCATCGCCAAGTGGAGCTCCATGAGCATCAGCCTTACCGGATTTTGTCGGGGCACCGTAACCGATGACTGTTTTGACTTCAATCATGGTCGGCTGCTCGGTGTTCGCTTTTGCTTCTTCAATGGCTTTTCGAATTGTATCAGTGGCTGTCCCATCCTCGACGCGAATAACCTGCCAACCATACGCTTTGTAACGATCCTCTACGCTTTCACTGAAGGAGCGATTCAAATCGCCATCC
The DNA here is from genome assembly GCF_013618635.1 of Thalassobacillus sp. CUG 92003. Lineage (GTDB taxonomy): Bacteria > Bacillota > Bacilli > Bacillales > Halobacillaceae > CUG-92003. The sequence continues at coordinate 184,943 of NZ_JABLSJ010000004.1, forward strand.
AAAGAAATATCATTCGAGTCATAAAGCACGATTAATTTACCTAAGCCTAGATGACCTGCGAGTGAACCGGATTCCTGGGAAACGCCTTCCATCAAATCACCATCACCACAGATCGCATACGTATAATGGTCAATGATCGCATAATCGTCACGGTTGTATTTAGCTGCAAGATGACTTTCCGCCATCGCCATACCTGTCGCCATCCCAATGCCTTGTCCTAGAGGGCCGGTAGTCGCTTCGACTCCTTCTGTATGACCGAACTCAGGATGGCCCGGGGTTTTAGAGCCCCACTGACGAAATCCTTTCAAGTCATCTAACGTGACATTGTAACCCGATAAATGCAGCAAGCTGTATAGCAGCATTGACCCATGCCCTGCAGAGAGCACAAACCTATCACGATTGAACCAGTCAGGGTTCTTAGGATTGTGATCCATGAACTCTGTCCATAACGTGTAGGCCATCGGAGCAGAACCCATCGGCATCCCCGGGTGACCAGAGCTTGCATTTTCGACAGCATCAATTGTGAGTGTGCGAATCGTATTGATTGATAATTGTTCAAGATTGTTTTCCATTATTGTTTTATACCCCTTTCACACGATATATGTACCATGTATTATCCTATAATGAAAGTATCAACGTGACAAGCATTGTCTACTGATTCGTCGTTCTTTTATACTCATTTACCTTCCCCAGGTTTTCGGCAATTAAACAGAGGGTGCTGTTAAACGATGTCTGGATGATCACCACTGAGATAAAAAAAGTGAAACAGAAAACCCGCTTACTCGGAGTAAGCGGGTTTTTATTAATGTTTCTTTTCGTTTTCCTGCATTTGTTTCAGTTTGGACGGGGTCACGTCTTTCCCTTCCGGATCCATGACCTTCATACCTTTCAACTGATTCTTGAACGATTTCCTTACATTGCCGAGATACTGCTCCCGCAACGCTTGTTGTTCCTCTTTCTCTGAATCCGTAAGACCTTCTGCCTTCGATTTATTCGCCAATTCATTTATACGATTAATTTTTTCTTTAGAAAGCATCGTAATACCCCTTTTTATATGCGTCATTTCATAAAAAAACAAGGTATCATCGGGACCCTCGTTTTTATCCATATTACCTGTTTTCAGTTTGATTTTCAAGGGACGTGCTTTCCCGATACCGCCGGTGAACGGTCGCCTTCGAAACATCATGCCCGAGTCCTCTCATTGTTACTGCAATATCATGGAAGGTCAATTTGTTTTGATCACGCAAACGTACGACTTCTTCGATCGGGAAGTCTTTGCGGGAGCGTCCTGGCGCCATTCCCTGGTTTGATAAATTATTGCCGGGAGCATATCCTTCTTCCATGGCTTTATGCATGCCGCGTTTGATTTTCATGTTATGGATCTTGCGCTGGTATTCCTCCACGATCCCTACTATCTGCAAAACCATAGCATCAGATTCCGATAATTGCATTTCCCCATTTTCAGCAAGCGCATAAACATCGACATCGTGTTTTTTTAACTGGTGGAACAAAGCGATTTTCGTATTGCCTCGCCCCAATCTGGTTTCATCCTGAACCAATAGAACATCCACTTCGGCTGAGGCGATGGTTTGCAGTAATTGAAATACGCCGTCCCGATCTATATCATAGCCGCTTGCCTGTTCAGACACGATCTCCACTATCTCCCAATTACGGCTGAGACACATGTCCGTCAGTTCTTGTTGTTGTCTCTGCAGAGACGAGACTTGCGCTTCTTTTTCGGTACTGACGCGGCAGTATATAATAACTTTCATGGCTCATGCTACCTTTCTCGTTATCTTTTTATTGCACAGTCTAAACACTGCTTACCATGGAATAATACAGAAAAGCGATACTTAGAACAAATAATAAAAGATACGTAACATCCAATTTAGAAAGTTTGTTAAACATGTCAATTCCTCCTAAAGAGAACTTTTGTTCGCGTTTTTGATAATTCCATTATATACGAACATAAGTTCTTGTCAATATATTTTTTCGAACGGGTGTTTGTGTTCGGGGTAGAACCATGGTACACTGTGATTAATAAATTTATATGTACGGGGTGTCATTCTATGAGTAAACTTTCCAAACGCCAGCAAGAAATACTAGAATTCATTAAAGAACAAGTCCTATTGAAGGGTTATCCCCCTTCTGTCAGAGAGATTGGCGAATTTGTCGGCCTTGCCTCGAGTTCAACAGTACATGGACATCTGGCAAGACTTGAAAAGAAAGGTTATATTCGACGTGATCCCACTAAACCTCGGGCCATAGAAGTTCTTGAACTTGAAGAAGCGGACTCCATTCCTAAAACTGAGGCCGCCTATGCACCTGTTATTGGTAAAGTAACCGCAGGTATCCCGATTACCGCCGTTGAAAACATTGAAGAATATGTTCCGTTGCCTGATACGATGGCCGGAACAGACGAGAATATGTTTGTACTGGTCATTCAAGGTGATAGTATGATAGAAGCTGGCATCTTAAATGGAGATATGGTGATTGTTCGTCAGCAAAACACTGCTCAAAATGGTGACATCGTCGTTGCGATGACGGAAAATGAAGAGGCTACAGTCAAACGTTTTTTCAAAGAAAAGAACCATATTCGCCTGCAGCCTGAAAACTCAACCATGGACCCTATCCTTCTGAACGACGTCTATATTTTAGGAAAGGTTACCGGTCTCTATCGCACTATCCATTAGAAGCTCCTAAGCTATTAACCTACGCTTCCGCTGCATATGCGTAGACTAATTGGTGCTCAGACAAATCCGAATGAAACACAAAAATTCCGAACAGATTTCAAATCGTTCGGAATTTTTGTATGCGAAGAAAAGAGTTCAATGGCCGCTCCGGCAAAACACACCACTCTCAACGACCTCAACTTGCTCTCATAAAGGCTCGCGCTGTTCTCATCGAAATGTCCGGGTTTTGACTATGCTAGCGATCAACTTATACACGTTTCCAATGTAATTTTTTTAACACCTCTGATTTACGTTGCTCCTTGGCCTGTCTCATTATTTTTAGCCTTTATATATGGAGTAAATAAGTGAAGGCTTGGCTTGATAATGATGTTTTGGCTCTTGGGGTTTGTGTTCCCTTCTTTTCACAAAACTATATATTCTTGGATAAAATTTTGCTACTATAGATGTTTAGAGTACATTCAATCAGAAAGGAACGATCATTGATGAAAAAACGCCTTATCGCGGTAGCCATCGCAGCTACACTTCTCGTGATATCCATACTTATGCAAAGTATAAGTTTCTTAACATCCGATACGTTTAAGGAGACATCAAGCGGGATGTTTTCAGATGAGCAAGGGCCAAAGGAAGAAGTTATTGAAAACGGCTCCTCAGCCAGCCGAATTGCAAAAGTCAACGTAGAAGGCACTATCATGAGTAATCAAGGGTCCAATCCGTTTGGCTCACAGGGGTATAACCACAGCAGCATGATGGAACAATTAGATGAAATCAAAAAAGACGATACCATTGAAGGTGTGCTGTTGTACGTGAACTCCCCAGGTGGCGGCGTTCATGAGAGCGCCCAACTTCATGAAAAATTGAAGGAAATCAAAGACGAAGGAAAAAAACTTTACGTGTCCATGGGCGGAATGGCTGCCTCAGGAGGCTACTACATTTCGACGCCTGCCGATCGCATTTTCGCATCAGAGGAAACATTTACAGGGTCGCTCGGAGTGATCATGCAAAATACAAATTATAAAGAACTCGCCAACGAATATGGCATCAAGTTCAACACCTTTAAAAGTGGCGAATTCAAAGACATTATGAGCCCGACAAAAGATATGACTGAAGAAGACCGAGAGATCATCCAATCCCTTGTCGATGAATCATACCAGGGATTTGTCGATGTCATCAGTAATGGACGCGACATGCCTAAAGAAAAAGTGCGCGAACTCGCTGATGGTCGAATTTATTCCGGCCAGCAAGCCGTCGACAATGGTCTGATTGATTCCATCGGGTTCGAAGATGATGCGATGAATGCCCTGAAAAAAGAAGTGGGAGGCAATCCGGAAGTAATTGAATTGAAACCGGCTACCGAATCATTGTTCGGCATCCCATTTGACGTAAAAAGCTTCATGCCGAATAGTGAAGTCAGGTTGATTGAAGAAATGATCCAAGATCGTCAAGGTCCAAGATTAATGTACAAATACACGGAGTAAAGGAGGGATTCTATGGATATAGCAGATCAGAGCCATACACCTGATGGTATGAGTCAACTTGTCAACAGTCGCTTGGACGATATTGAACGGGTTGTATATGCTGGTTTCGCCCCGAGATTTTTTGCTTATCTGATCGACTTAATTGTCATTTGGAGTTTAAATTCAATCGTGAGCCGCCCATTATTAAATGTGACGGGTTTAGCAGATGCGAAGTTGTGGATAGAATTGCTGAGCGCTGCTAACATCTGCCAATCTGCCGTGTTCTTTCTCTATTTTATACTCATGACGCTGTTTTTCAGCGCAACCCTGGGCAAAATGATATTAGGGTTATCTGTCCATTCGTTGGATGATAACCCCCTATCTAAAGGGCAAATTCTATTTCGTGAGTTTATCGGGCGCTATATCAGTATGGCCGTTCTCGGTATTCCCTATCTTGTCGTCATCTTCACGAAACGCCATCAAGGGATCCATGACATGTTCGCAGACACCTCGGTCATTAAAAATAAAATGATTAAACTGCACCAAGAATTGAAATCAACAACTAACTAAAGAAAACTGAATAAAACACACAAAAATTCCGAACGATTTGGTTGAAATTGTTCGGAATTTTTGTGTCTTGGCGTTATGAGCATGTAGGGGCTGCGGGAAACGGTTCGCTTTCCATGGGGCGGATGCCTTTGTCCATTTCCTTTAAATACCTTTTTAAAAAACGGTGAAGTTTGTTTACAATATAACTAGTTGAATTCATAGGGAGAGTGTTGGAGGAATAAGGATGAAAAGAAAAATTACTTCATTGTTTACCATTGCCACAACGCTCATCATGCTCACCCCGTTGAGTAGCGCTGCTGAGCCTGATGTGAATCTCGAAAGTGAATCAGGCATCGTGATCGACGCAAACACCGGAAAAGTTTTAAACGAAACGAACAGTAAAAAACGCATGTATCCGGCAAGTATCACGAAAATCATGACAGCGATCGTCGCAATCGAAAAAGGCGATTTAAATGAAACGGTTACGGTTAGTGAGAAAGCACGCGATGTCATTGGAACGAGAGTCTATCTTGAAGAAGGCGAAAAAGTTCCATTAAAAAAATTAATACAAGGCACGATGATTAACTCAGGTAACGACGCAGCGATTGCGATTGCTGAACATGTAGCAGGCAGTACGGACCAATTCGCTAACCTAATGAATACATTTGCCGAAGAAAAAATCGGAGTGACGGACTCCCATTTTGTTAACCCCCACGGTTTGTTTGATAAGTCTCACTATACGACTGCCTATGATATGGCCAAAATCACCCAATACGCTATGAACAATCAAGTGTTCCGGGATATTGTGAGCACAAAGAAATTGAACTGGAAGGGAAAGAGTTGGGAAACGACGTTATATAACCACAATCGCTTGTTGTGGAGATACAAAGGGGCTAATGGGGTTAAGAACGGGTGGATTGATCAATCCGGCCATACGCTGGTCACCTCAGCTAAACGAGGAGATACAGAATTACTGGCCGTCGTATTAAAAGCGAAAGGAAAAGAAAGCTCGTATCAAGACACCATGAATTTGCTAGACTTTGGATTTGAACATTATCAAAGTCAGACAATCCCCAAAGGGAAAAATTACCGTTATGAAGACAAGCACTTCACACTTACTGAACCGTTTTCCTTCACCTACCAAAAAGACGCGCCTTTGACGAAAGAAGTGACTGCGAGCGGCTGGCTTCGTATATCGTCCGAGGGGTCCTTGATTAATCAAACTAAACTGAACGATACGTCTCAAACGACCTCAGCTGAACAACCACAGGCGGTAAAGCACGAAGAAAAAGAGGAGCAGCAGGACAATCCTGCGCTTGGCTCATTTCTTACCTGGTTTATAGGATTATTCCAATGAATATCTATTTTAAAATTTCCACCTTGGAATCTTTTTCTTTCCGTGTTCGGCTTAGAAAAAACGTAGGAAAGAGGCTGGGACAAAACTGAATATAACAATAAAATGCCGAACTTCGCTGAAGTTGTTCGGCATTTTTATGTTTCAAGTGAGACGTTCAAGTTTAGCTGTGACCAGGCTAATAGATTGCTTCTCTAGCTATGCCTCAACCGATAGAAGTGATAAAGATTTTTAACAATGACTTTTATGACAGAATATAACGGAATGGCGATAATCATGCCAATAAATCCATATAAAGCTGCGGCCACCATAAGTAACAGGATAATCGTTAACGGATGGACATTCAATCGGCTGCCCAGCACGACTGGAGCTACTACGTTTCCTTCAATCTGTTGGACGACAACGAGCGTGATCAGGACATATAGAGCCATCGTCGGTTCTTGAGTCAAAGCGACCACCAAAGCCGGCAGCACACCTAACAAAGGCCCAAAGAAAGGCACGACGGCTGTAATGACGACGAAAAACGCCAGTATGAGGGCATAATCGAGACCGATGATTAGATAGCCAGCATACATCAGCACCCCATCCACAAGCGCCACCGTAAGTTGACCAATAATATAGGCGGCTAAGGTGCGATCAATATTTCGTAATAATTTCTCCCCTTCCTTTTCGTGATCAGTAGGAATGAATTTCAATAAAAAAGGTGTAAACCGTGCATCGTCTTTCAATAAATAAAACAATATAAACGGCACCACGACCAGTACCGTCGCAGCCCCTGTAACGGTGGATACGATTTCAGTCACGTTCTCCCCGACAGTTTGGGCAGCGTCACTCATAAATTGAGTAGCTTTTTGCCTAAAATTCTCAACCGACACCGGGCTGGGGTTGTTGTTCTCAAGCGTCTTCTTTGTTTCATCGGCTGTTTGTTTCAAGTCCTTCGGCAAATTACTGGATAACTTTGTAATCTGTTTTTTTACCGTTTCGACCAAAAATGACGAACCCGCATATAACACGCCTGCAATGCCTGCATAGACTAGCAAAATAGCTCCCGTCACCGAAATATAGCGAAACCGGGACAAAAAACGCACAAAAGGTTTAATGATGTAATAAAAGAAACCGGCAATTAAAAGAGGGAAAAATATCGTCCCAATTATGACTTTGACCGGCTCAAAAAAATGGAGCACCTCTAACAATAAAATTGTGATTAGGATTAAAATAGTACCGGTTATGTATTTAAAAAATGGATGTTTCAACCACATGCTGTATCCCCTTCCTTCGTCCATACGCGTGGGAATAACACTTTTAACCAATGAATCATTCCGCTTCATTCATCAAAAAAGGGAGCCCGGTTATAATCAAACCAGGCTGCTTTATTCGTGTTGTATGGTCAGTTTTTTGATGACGGCTTCAATATCTGTGGTAGGTTGTTGACAAGCAAAGTTCTCACACATATAAACCGTCGTTTCGTTGTTCAACTGCGTGTAGGCTGTTGCAAATTCCGCGATGCCTGCAAATTCCTGGGGATCTTTAGCTACAAGAATAGCCACATGCGGTAAAAATTCCGACTGTAAGGCTTGGAGCAGACGTTGGCGCTGTGCATCATGTTGCCTTCCGATGATCACGACTTCCATCTTAGGCGCTTCCTCATAAATCAGACTTTGTAAAAACATCGTGAAGCCCGCTGGGTATCGCTCTACTTCTCGCTTAAATGTCGACGCCATTTCATTGGCACGATCACGTAAAGCCAAATCACCCGTCAGACTCGCCAGTTTGTGCAGCATAACAGCCGCGACGCTGTTTCCTGATGGCATAGCACCGTCAAATATGATTTTTTCTCTGGCAATTAGATTCACCGTATCATGACCGGTAAAATAAAAACCACCCTGCTCCTCATCCCAAAACAACTCAATCATGTCGTTCATCGTTCGTTTTGCTTTTGCAAGATAACTTAATGCATAAGTTGTTTCATAGAGTTCCACGTAAGCCCAGGTAAGAAACGCGTAATCATCAAGAAACCCTTTTGTCTTCACATCTCCTTCACGAAATCGAACCATTAACCTGCCATCTTTAATGAGCCTGTCTTCGACAAAAGCAAGAGCACGCTCAGCTAATTGGGTGTAGGCCCTTTCATTCATCGTTCGACCTGCTTTAGCAAGGCTTGCTATCATCAACGTATTCCATGCATTAAGGCGCTTATCATCAACATGGGGATAAACGCGCTGTTCGCGTAAATTTAACAAGTCTTCTTTCGATTGTTTCAAATCAGCTTCAAGTTCCGGCACACGCATCTTATAGTGTGAAGCCCACGCCTCAAGATCGGTCCCGATTAAATGCGGAATGTTTTTGCCCTCAAAATTACCTTCAGGGGTCACATGATAAACATCAGTGAAGCGCTTGCCTCGTTCCGGACCTAAAGCAGCCATGACCTCATCATAACCCCACACGTAGTATTTCCCTTCTTCGCCTTCCGAGTCAGCATCGATCGCCGAATAAAATCCACCGTCCTCAGCAGTCATTTCCCTCTGAATGAACGAAACAATCTGCTCACTCACTTCTTGAAAGCGGCTAATACCTGTTAATTGGTAACCTTCTGTATAGGCAAATAACAGCAGCGCATTATCATACAGCATTTTCTCAAAATGTGGCACCAGCCATTTTTCATCGACTGAGTAACGAGCGAATCCATTCCCCACATGATCATTAATACCTCCATCGGCAATGGACGCTAGTGTATGAGTCGCGTAGTGAAGGGCTTGTTTCGAATTCATCCAATGGTTATATCGGAAAAGAAACATCATCATATGCGGACTCGGAAATTTAGGCGCTTCCCCAAATCCTCCGAACGATTCGTCAAAGTTATTCGCTAACTGTGCAAAAGTTTGATGGAGATTCTCCTCTGAAAGCTGACTCTCTTTGTCAATCTCCCCCTGCTTATTTAACGCTTCTGTAATTTGATTGGAAGCTTTTGTTATTTTTTCAGGGTCCTGTTTATATTGATCGTAAAGTTGGGTGATGACATCCGTGAAGCTCGGAAGCCCGTACCGTCGATCTTTAGGAAAATAAGTCCCGGCATAAAAGGGTTTCTGATCAGGTGTCAAGAACACATTTAACGGCCACCCGCCATGCTGGGTCAACATTTGGCAGACCGTCATATAGATCGAATCAATATCCGGCCGCTCCTCACGATCGACTTTGATGGGGACAAAACGTTCATTGAGTTTTGCCGCTGTCTCTTCATCTTCAAAGGATTCATGTGCCATGACATGACACCAATGACACGTAGAATATCCGATGCTTAAGAAGATGGGTTTATCTTCACGCTCTGCTTTTTCAAACGCTTCTTCTCCCCACGGAAACCATTGCACGGGATTATAGGCATGCTGTTGTAAATAGGGAGATTGTTCTGTGATCAATTTATTCGACTTCTGATTAAATGCCATATAGATACCACCTTTTGTAACACGGTTGTTTGTAACGTTCCCATTCCCGGAGATCATTAATCTTAATAGACCATGGTTGTAACAAAAAAACCAGAGTTAAATTACTCTGGTTTTACCCTGGCAAAAAGAAGTTACAACATAAACTCTAAATCAGTACTGTTATTGCGGAGCAGGCAAAGGCGTTACAGGATCAAGGCATACGATACCACAGAAGCAATCTAAATCGATCGTTATGCAGACGCCGGTAGCTTTAAGGTTGCTGATTTGTTTGCCCGGAAAAAAATCACATATTGTTTTACCTTTTCCACATGAACCCATTACCGTTCCTCCCATGTTAACTGGAACTAGTAATTCTAACTGAACACAGCACTCATCTTTATCCACGAATTTTACCGCACGGAAGATAGGCGTCTGGATACACTTCATAGCGTTCATTCCCCCACCGCCAATGGAAGAACGAGAGATACCACTTCCAATAAATGGTTCGCAGTCTTCTTTACAATACAGAGCAAACGGGATGGTGGTGAAACCATTTCCGTTTGTGGAAGGCGAAAGCAACTGTTTAATCGATTGTTCACAACTTGTTGTACAGCAATCCCTATTCCTAGCAACTTCATTTTGAGCTCTCACAATCTTTCGTACTGTTTCACAAACACAAGATTCACCATCTTTTCTTCTTTCACAGCTCATTACTCATAACCCCCCTTTTCTATTAAAATTTGGTACATGATTACTATATGTAATCGACTGGATAGTGGTTGTATTAGGGTCTATTATTGGAAAATAAGGCGTATATTCTCTTAATTTATAATAGGTAATGCGCATGAGGTTTCGGATTTGATAGTATAGAATGAAAGAGAAAGGTAGGGGATGTAATGAAGAGGGTTATGTTTATAACATTATTACTGTTGCTTCTATCAGCATGTTCAAATAGTGAGGACAATCAGGAAGGCTCCCCTTCAAATAGCTCAGCGGAAAGCGGAATGAATAAAGTTGATATTCAGAACTTTTCGCTAGAGCCATTCAGTAGTGGCGAGACCTATTTTGTAGTAGCAGATATGAATTGGCAAGGGGACACGGCAGCCCAATTAAATTCGATAGGGTTAATTGAAGAAGATGGCACACCCATCTCCAGTGAAAAAGGGATTACAGCTAACTTTTACATAGGCGACGAACATAAAAAATCAGGCGTATATCGACGGGATGAAATAGGAGAATATACTAAGGTTAACGGAGCGGAGTTAGAAGATAGACAAACATTAATTATGGAGTATACGTTAAGTCATGTTCCAAAAAACAGCCTAAATCGTATTAAACTCAGTTATGAAGTGGACGGTAAGAGCTTTAGTGAATCCTACACGTGGTCGACTTTAAAAGAACTTGAAACCAACTAAGATGGATGAAGATAGTAAGAGGACTAGGATTGGTTGAGACATAACGCTTTTCCCGCAGCCTCTAAATGCTCATAATACCAAAGCGCAATAAAGCCGAAACAATTTCAACGAATTGTTTCGGCTTTTTTTGGCTATTTATTCAGTTTTGTCCCAATCTAATAGGACGTCAGATACTGTTCTCTCTCCCACGGATGAACTTGGGTACGGAACATATCCCATTCTATTTCTTTCGCTTCGATAAAGTGTTCAAATAAGTGTTCGCCTAATGCATCCACCATCACCTGATCGCTCTGGAGGAGCTCAAGTGCGTTGTAGAGGGTAGCCGGCAAATCTTGAACACCGTTTTTCTCACGTTCCTTCTTATTCATCACATAAATATTGCGGTCGACCGGTTTCGGTGCTTCGAGTTTGTTTTCCACACCATCAAGTCCAGCGGCCAACAATACGGACATAGCCATATAAGGATTAGCAGCGGGGTCGACACTGCGCACCTCAATCCGTGTGCTCAACCCGCGAGAGGTTGGAACACGCACTAGCGGACTCCGGTTCTGCCCTGACCAGGCTACATAACATGGTGCTTCATAGCCAGGTACAAGACGCTTATACGAATTGACGGTTGGATTGGTCACTGCCGTAAAGTTGGTCGCGTGTTTGATGATCCCTGCCGTAAATTGATAGGCAACATCTGATAGCTCCATATCACCTTTCTCATCATAAAAGGCATTTTTGCCATCTTTGAACAACGACATATTCGCATGCATACCAGAACCATTTACGCCAAACAACGGCTTCGGCATAAACGTGGCATGTAACCCATGTTTACGCGCGATTGTTTTCACGACAAGTTTGAACGTTTGAATATCGTCACAGTGTTTGACTGCATCTGAGTATTTAAAATCGATTTCATGCTGACCTGGAGCTACTTCGTGGTGAGACGCTTCAATTTCAAAGCCCATTTCCTCAAGTTCCAGCACGATATCCCGGCGGCAATTTTCGCCTAAATCGGTCGGAGCCAAGTCAAAGTAACCACCCAGGTCATTCAATTCCATGGTTGGTTCGCCTTGGTGATCAAGTTTGAATAAGAAAAATTCCGGTTCCGTGCCGATGTTAAATGCTGAGAAACCGAGTTCTTCCATCTTTTTAAGGTTCCGTTTCAAATTATTACGCGGATCACCTTCGAATGGCGTCATGTCCGGATTGTATATATCGCAGATAAACCGGGCAACCTTCCCTTTCTCTGACGTCCACGGGAATACAACGAACGTGTCCAGGTCGGGCACTAAGTACATGTCGGATTCTTCAATCCGCACAAATCCTTCAATAGACGAGCCGTCAAACATCATCATGTTATCCAAGGCTTTGTCTAACTGGCTCAAAGGTATTTCCACGTTTTTGATTGTGCCGAGCATGTCCGTAAATTGCAAGCGAATAAAACGAACGTTTTCTTCATCAATTTTTTTAAAGATTTCTTCTCTGGTTAAACCCATGTAACTGGTCTCCTCCTCATCATTAGTGGAAGAATCGTGACAATTCTCCTTGTCTCAAGTTCGGTTTGCCATATCTCCCTGCATTAAACAGTTCTTTTTGGAGCATGTTGCGAAGTTCTTTTTCACTTAAATCGTTGTGAATTTCTTCGATCTGCTCCTCATCGTACTGCTCGTTTTCCGGCTGTTCTTGAAGTTCCAGCACTTGTTTGATGCCAGCTAGATTGACACCCTTTTCAATTAAAGCCTTGATTTCGAGTAACCGGTCGACATCATTAAACGAAAATTGTCTACGGTTCCCTTCTGATCTGGCCGGTCTAATCAAACTATGCTGTTCGTAATATCTGATTTGCCGGGCAGAAAGATCGGTTAGAGATTTAACTATCCCAATCGGGAACAATGGCATGGAACGACGAATTTCATCACTCATCGATTTGCCTCCTCCCATTAAACATTCATGGTTTAATTATATATGACGCACATCATATGTCAAGGTGTGTCAGGATTCTTGACACCTGCACTGATGGGAGGAAAAGCGGTTTCAAAAGCACCTATTCCCGTTCATTTTTGTTAGAAAACCTACTAACACTTATACATGAGATTGACCGTGAAGGGCAGACCTCAGGATTCTTCCATCATGCGTTTAGCCGCTTCCATAACAGCCAATTTGACGTGAGCGTATGTCAATCCACCCTGTACATATGCCGTATAGGGTGGTCTGAGCGGTCCGTCTGCGGTCAATTCAAGACTCGCCCCTTGAATAAATGTACCGGCAGCCATGATGACGTCATGCTGATAACCCGGCATCGGGCTGGGATAAGGGGTGACGTGCGAATTGATCGGAGATGCGTATTGGATGGCCTGACAGAACCTTACCATCTGCTTCGCGTTTTGAAAGGTGACAGACTGGATTAAATCAGTCCGTTCCGCTTCATAACCGGGTTCCGTGTTAAACCCGAGAGCAGCTAAAAATTTGGCTGTAAACACGGCCCCTTTCAAAGCTTCTCCTACAACATGCGGGGCTAAGAAAAATCCTTGAAACATTTCCGGCAAGCTATGAATCGTAGCTCCTGTTTCTTTGCCAAGCCCTGGAGCCGTATGACGCTGACTGCACATATCGATGAGCTTTTGTTTCCCGGCTATGTAACCCCCTGTTTTAACGATGCCGCCTCCCGGGTTCTTAATGAGGGAGCCGGCAATCAAATCAGCTCCGACATGGAGAGGCTCTCGTGTTTCTACAAATTCACCATAACAATTATCGACAAATACGATAACGTTAGAATTAATTGCTTTTATCTCCGCAATCATGCTTTCAATAGCGGCAATAGAAAAAGACGGGCGGTGTGCATACCCTTTCGAGCGCTGAATGGCGACGACCTTCGTGTCTCGATTCATCGCTTCTTTTACAGCAGACATATCCACCTCACCTGCTTCTGTCAGGGGAATGGCATGATAACCAATCTGGAAATCGCGCAATGAGCCTCTGTCCTCCCCCTCTTTTGTTCCGATCACATCTTCCAAGGTATCGTAAGGCTTACCCGTAATATATAGTAACTCCTCACCTGGACGCAGCACACCAAATAACGCCGTGGTAATGGCATGTGTGCCTGATACCAATTGCATACGGACAAGAGCATCTTCACCGCCAAGCACATCGGCGTACAAAGCCTCTAACGTATCACGTCCAAAGTCATCATAACCATACCCGGTGGTGGGGTTAAAATGGGAATCACTCACCTGCAACGATTGAAATGCGGTGAGCACCCGTTGCTGATTGGTTTCAACTACCGATTGGATGTGGCGATGGATGTCCGAAACATCACGCTCACTTTGTTCGGCATATTCAGATAGATTCACTGCTGTCATAGGTTACGTCTTCCTTTTATAGTAATTGATATTTGAGTGGGTTTTCCGGGTGAATATACCCGTGAACGGCATATCCTTCTTGTTCTTCAACGAAATGTAAAGATGTAACGATACTATGATTTTTTAATTGATGGAGCTTTTTACCTTCCCCAGCTGATAATAAGAGATCGTACTCGACCCATTCCTGTTTGAGGACATCTTCTATTTTGTCAAATATACGTTTGATATCAATCGGATCATATACACTTACAGTCAATGAGGGGAAAGCCTGGGGAATAAAATCGCCGCTCAGCAAATCCTTTTTATTGTACACCGTCAGCATAGGGAGATGATCGGCTTCCAATTCCCCCAACAAGCGATTCACCGTTTGTTCATGTTGTTCATGATCGGGGTGGGAGGCATCCACGATATGAAGGATGAGATCAGCTTCCGTTACTTCCTCCAAAGTCGATCGGAAAGCTGCGATCAAGGTCGTCGGCAAGTCTTGAATAAACCCGACAGTATCAGAAAGCAGAGCCTGGAAACCGGAAGGAAACTGCACCTGTCTCGTTAACGGGTCAAGTGTAGCAAACAATAAGTTTTCTTCAAACGACTGACTTTCCGTAGCGCGATTGAATAAGGTCGATTTACCTGCGTTCGTGTAGCCGACAATCGCCACTTGAAAAGCTTGATTTTCCTTCCGTCTTCTCCGGTATTGCTGCCGTTGATTCACTACCGCATCAAGTCGTTTCTTTATATCATCGATCCGGCGTTGTATATGACGGCGATCTGTTTCAAGCTTTGTCTCCCCAGGACCTCTTGTGCCAATCCCGCCTCCCAGACGGGATAATTCTGTCCCCTGTCCGGCTAATCGAGGCAATAGATACTGCAATTGAGCCAATTCAACTTGAAGTTTCCCTTCTTTTGTGTTGGCTCTTTTAGCAAATATGTCCAGGATCAACTGACTGCGATCAATCACCCGCACGTCCAGTTTATCCGTTAGGTTTCTTAATTGCCCTGGGGACAACTCGTCATTGCAAATAACCAGATCAACATCCGCTGCTGCCATCACCTCTTTAATTTCTTCAACCTTCCCTTCCCCAACATAATGGGCAGGATGGATCCGTTCTCTTTTTTGCGTCAAGATTTTGATGACCTCACCATCAGCTGTTTCAGTTAAAGAGCCTAATTCATCTAATGATGATTGGAATCGTTCAGCATTCCCGCGCGGGTCTTCCCTGGCCACAAGAATGACTTGTTCTCTCATTTCCATTCTTTATTCACCTCACACATAAACACAACAAAATCATGTTTAGCTTTCATTTCATATGTTTTCCTAAAGTCACACGAATTATAGTTCTTCCATTGCCAGTATCCGTCATACCTCGTAAGAAATCAAACGATTTTCTGTATGTAGAATGAACGGGGCATGGGTTGCCCCATGCCCCGTTCTAGTCAGATAACATGAAATCCTTTGCCTCTAGAGTCATCAACTGATCCAAACTCGGTGTCTCGATTCCAACAATCCGCATCGCTTGTTTCCGAATCGCGTGCTCGATCACGTTTCTGACTAATCTGCCGTTCGAAAAATTATGAGGTGAGAAGGAAAGTCTGTTTTGGAAATAATGATGCAGTTTACGCATCGCATCACGACTCAGTTTATACTCTCTTTCCTTGACCATGAAATCCGCTATTTCAATCAATTCACTAGCGTTATAATCCGGAAAAGATAATTGAAGGGGAAATCGCGATTCCAAACCAGGGTTCAATGCCATAAAACGCGTCATTTCATGCGGATAGCCTGCTAGAATCAGCACAAACTCGTCGTGATGATCTTCCATGCACTTAACGATTGTATCAATCGCCTCTTTGCCAAAGTCTTTCTCTCCGCCGCGTGCAAGAGAATAAGCCTCATCAATGAATAAGACTCCGCCGAGGGCTTTTGTGATTAAATCCTTCGTTTTTTGAGCCGTGTGCCCGATGTACTCTCCTACAAGCTCACTGCGGTCTGCTTCAATAAAATGACCTTTTTCTAAGATTTCCATATCATGAAATAAAGTGGCTAACATCCTGGCCACGGTGGTTTTGCCTGTCCCCGGGTTCCCCTTGAACAACATATGCAAAACTTGTTTCCTTCCATTCAAGCCAGCCTGCTCCCGTCGCTTCGTCACAAGCAATTGAGCATATATTTCTTTTACATGTTCTTTGACTGAGTCCATCCCGATAAAATTGGCGAAATAATCTTCTATTCGTTTAAAACGATGCCAATCAGTCTGGGTGGATTGCACACCTCCAGAAACAGGCGTCGAAAACGAAGACATGTCATTTAAGATGATATTTATTTTTCCCTGTTTAGAATGATTAACATGGGCAGTCAACCTGGATCACCTCACGTTCTATCTCATGTTACGTAAGGTCAAGCCTGCTTGTGACAAATGCCTATAAAAAAGCAGTGCAACACCGTTTATCTGCTTGGTTCTGCAGCCAATAAAAAACGAGCGCCTATACGCCCGTTCTCACGCTTATTCTTTATCTAAGGCAACTGTCTTCGTTGGAGCAAAAGTCGAAATAGCGTGCTTGAAGATTAACTGTTGTTTCCCATCGGTCTCCAACAAAACAGTAAAATTATCGAAAGCCTTTATAACGCCCCGCAATTGAAAACCGTTAAGTAAAAACACGGTAAGCTGGATGCGTTCTTTCCTCAACTGATTCAGAAAGTTGTCCTGAATATTAACGGATTGAGCCATTGTTGTTCCTCCTCTTTATCTATCTGTAATTATCTATCTTCTATGTTCAATTCCTCATTCCTGCTAAATCACTTAAAATTGTTTCAAATTTCTCCTGGTAATCGGACGGGGCGATCGTATACCACTGGATATCAAATTTATTTTTAAAATACGTATATTGTCGTTTAGCATAACGTCTGGAATTGCGTTTCAACAATGCTACTGCATAATCAAAGTCGTACACCCCTTCTAAATATGGAATGAACTCCTTGTACCCGATGGCTTTCATCGCTGGGGCATCGCGATACCCGTTCCAATAAAGACGGCTGACCTCTTGTAACAACCCTTGTTCAACCATGTAGTCGACCCGCTCATTGATCCGTTGATATAACACGTCTCGATCCATTTCCAATCCAACTAACACATGATCATAGGGCTGTTCTTCTACTTGCCGATTATGGAAATCCGTCATGGTCATGCCTGTCGTTTCAAATACTTCTAATGCTCGAATGACACGCCGTGTGTTGTTCGGATGTATTTTTTCTGCCTGTACAGGATCGATTTTGTTTAACCGTTCGTGCAGGGACTGAGGACCTTCACGTTCAAGTAACGCTGCTAACCTCTCCGAAACCGCTTTATCTCGCCCTTGATCGGAAAATTGAAAATCATATAAAACAGACTGGATATACAACCCCGTTCCCCCAACGATGATAGGCAGTTTCCCCCGATTCGTAATATCGTCAATCAACAGCTGTACACGTTCTTTGAATTCAGCGACCGAAAACGGTTCGTCGGGGTCTTTAATATCGAGCAAATGATGCGGAATCCCTTCCGCTTCCTCCTGAGCGATTTTAGCTGTTCCGATATCCATAGTTCGATAAATCTGCATCGAGTCTCCGCTTATGATTTCCCCATTCATTTGTTTAGCGATTAAAACACCGAGCGCGGATTTCCCAACGGCCGTTGGACCTACCACCGCTATCACTTTTGATTTCATATCCTTATGCCTCCACAACTCTTTCACGAATCATATCTCTTCTATTATATCTAAGTTTTCAGCTACATCCTAGCGGGCTCAGTCAAATCGTCGCGCAACTTCCACCAAAACAACTAACGAGTTACGTTACTTCTATATCGCTAACGGAATCAGTTAGGTATTTCGACTTATATGTAACGAAATTCGTTAGAAACTAATATCGCAATCCGTTACTCCGTGGTATAATACATCTAAGGAGGGATATCAGGTATGATTAAAGACCGGATCAAAGCGCTCAGAAAGCAATTACAACTTACTCAAGGCGATTTAGCTCAGTCTGTCGGTGTGTCTTCTCAAGTTATTTCTAACTGGGAACGAAATTACACAACTCCTGATATCGATGATATAAAAAAGTTAGCACTCGTTTTAAAATGCTCCTCCGATTATTTGCTTGAGTTGACCGATGAACGTGATGATGCAATCAAATCGATCAAGGAACAAATCGAACAGGAAGGGTTCCAATCAACCGCCCTATTTGATCGGGACTCCTGGCAAGTTCTGACCCGTGATGAAATCAAACAACTGGATGCTTATTTTCGATTTATCGTGAATCAGCAAGAAACAGCCGAAAAATAAACCAGGTTCACATCATATAATTTTTAAGCCCTTGCTATAAGATCACTTAACACCCTAGCCACCACTGCTCAAAAAAATAGTTCATTATAGAGGAAGACATACTATATCTTGCTCTAAATAATAGTTTTCAAAGAAAAAACACGCTTGGATTAGACGTCCAAGCGTGTTTTTTCTTATTTTATTAGCTCTGTTAAAGTTTAGTGTTGATAACAAACAAAAATAGAACTTCCAATTTTATGGGAGTTTTCATTCTTTATATATTGGGGTAATTTAACTTTGTGGAGACTCCGTTTCGAGACTTTTGTGTATGCGGATGCTGGCTGGGAAAACGGATCGCTTTCCGTGGGCATGGGGTGAGCTTCCTCAGGCTACGCCTTGCGGGATCTCACCGCTCATGTTATTCCCACAGGAGTCTCACCGTTTTCCCATCCACCATACAATCATAAGGTGCTCGAAACGACCTTCCGTAACAGGAGCTTTTACTGAAAAAGTTTTCTTACGCGTGATTATATGTGCTATCGGTTCCCTATAGGCAGATGCGCAACCAAGTGATTTCGAGAAGCCTATAGGGCAAGGACCGTTGGGGAAGGGTGAGACTCCCCTTTGAAAGCGGAGGTGTCTTGGTCAGCGGCGTATGGACTGGACTGAGCTGTAGGAGATAAAGGAAACACGAAGAACGACGTGATTCGATGTTGACTTATCGTACAGAAGCGAGGGAAGTCTCACTAGCCGCTAGACGCCGTAGCTGGATAGGTCAAATAAGGCAACCCTTTGATCTAGAGGGCAAAACCCTATAATTTAGAAGGAGCAAGGCAAGACCCCGGAAGGCGAAGCCTGAGGAGGCTTGCCAGTTCCCCCGCAGGAAAGCGAATCCTTCCCCAACGGCCTTACACTTCCACAAATATCTCGAAATCGAGTCTTACAGAAGTCTGCCCTTTAGCAAAAGACTCCGTTTCGAGATAAATATCCACTTCAATATCAATAACAAAATTTAACAAAGCCATTTTATTAGACTATCGTTCATATATTTAAAGACTTAAAGGATTCCAAGTCATCCTTCCCCCACTATCTCGAAGCATCCAATGCCAATTAAGCTCCCCTACCCTATCACTCTTGGCCTAGGGTAAAACGATTCTCACGCTTTTCTCTACATAACCCGCTTGAACATCTTTTCCATTTCATAAGTGGAAAAAGAAACGATGATCGGACGACCATGCGGACAGGTGAAAGGATCTGTTGAACGCCGAAGCTCTTCAAGTAAAACCTGCATATCCTGATGATTCAAATAATGATTCGCTTTGATCGAGCGCTTGCACGACATTAAAATCGCAGCTTCTTCTCTGAGCTTATGAACATCGATCCGGTCCTCCGCCATCAATTGATCAATCATATCCTGAATGACCTCTTGCTCAAAGTCTTTTGGAAACCATTGCGGATGCGAGCTCACCCGATAACTCTTGTCGCCAAAGGGCTCTAAAAACACACCGATACGGTGCAGTTCATCTTTGTATTCTTCGATCTTTAAAGCTTCCTGTTTGGAAAATTCAAATGTCATCGGGACCAACAGTTCCTGTACTTCAGGTTCAATCTCACCGATTTTTTCTTTATAAAATTCGTATTTAATCCGCTCCTGGGCCGCATGTTGATCAACAATATAAAACCCTGTTTCGTTTTGAGCGAGTATATAAGTGCCATGAAGCTGGCCAATCGGATACATAGCAGGCACCCGATCCTGATCTGTTATAGAGTCATCAGTTGAAGCTTCGTGATAGGAAGATATAAGGCGCTCCGGTTCTGACTCATGGTCTGATGCATGAGTGGACGGCACGAATTCTGCGTTAGGGAGACTGGGGTGAGATGCTGGAGCAACTTGTTCGTGCGATTCTCTCACGTGTTGTTGCTCAGGCTTCTCACTTTCCTGCTGTAAGGCAAAGCTGTACTGTACCTGGCGGTCAGACTTACCATGATTTGAAGTCGGCGGCTTGTCATATTCCGGTATGAGCGTTTCTTGCCGAAATGCATCCCTAATTGCGTTTTCAGTCAGCTCAAATAATTCTTTTTCTTTACTGAACCTTACCTCAAGCTTAGCTGGATGAACATTGACATCTACAAGAATGGGGGCCATTTCCACATTCAATACGACCAGCGGATAACGCCCGATAGGGAGCAGCGTATGATAGCCTTTGAGAATGGCTTTGTTCAACGCTACATTTTTGATATACCGTTGGTTGATCATCGTCGTCATGTAACTTCTGGACGCACGGGTGATCTCTGGTTTTGCTATATAGCCTGTTAATTTAAAATCATGGTCCTCCCGCGTCACCGGTATCATTTTTCGAGCGACGCCCGCTCCATAAATTTGGGCGATCACTTGAAGCAAATCACCTCTTCCGGATGTTTGAAATAATTGTTTGTCATTATGGGTGCACGAAAATTTTACATCAGGATAAGCAAGAGCCATACGATTCAGTACGTCTGTAATATGGCCAAGCTCAGTATGAATGGTTTTCATATACTTCAAGCGCGCCGGGGTATTGAAAAACAAATCATTGACGGTGATTTCTGTCCCCTGCCGAGCATCACTTTTATCCTTTTGCATAAGCTTACCGCCTTCAAGCTCTAATTGGGTGCCGGCCTCATTTCCCGGAGACGTTTTGATAGACAGTCGGCTTACACCAGCGATACTGGCTAAGGCTTCGCCACGAAAGCCTAAGGTGGCGACATGAAACAAATCGTTCTCATCCCTGATTTTACTGGTGGCATGGCGGAAAAAAGAACGCTCGCAATCGTCTTCACGCATGCCTTCACCGTTATCTGTAACACTTAACTGTTGGAGCCCTGCTTCATATAAATCAACCTTCACCCACGTACTGTTCGCATCGATGCTGTTCTCGACGAGTTCTTTCACAACCGAGGCAGGTCGTTCGACCACTTCCCCTGCGGCGATCTTGTTAGAAAGATGATCAGGCATGAGCTGGATGCGCGCCACTTCGACCACCTCCTCATTTTGAATTGGCTTCTTTTTGAAGCCGGTATAATTCATTCATGGCTTCCATCGGCGTCATTTCCATTAAATTGAGCGATTGTAAATGCTTATCAATCTGTGACGTTTGCTGCTTTGCCGGCTTGGGGACGTCCTCTTTGAACATCGTCATCTGCTCGGCTATCCCTTCATCATCTTGCGTATGCACTTGTTGCCGGGCTGACTCTTTCTCAAATTGCTGCAAGAGTTCTGTGGCCCGGGCGATCAACGTATCGGGTAAATCCGCTAATTGAGCCACATGGATGCCGTAACTTTCATCAGCTGCTCCTTCTTGGATTTGATGAAGAAAAACGACCTTTCCCTCATATTCCTCGGCTCTGACGTGAATATTCCTCAACCGCTGGAGATGGTCAGACAAACCGGTCAATTCATGGTAATGCGTGGAGAACAGTGTTTTAGCACGAATGTGTTCATGGATATGTTCAACAATAGCCTGTGCTAATGCCATGCCGTCGTAGGTGCTCGTCCCCCTGCCGATTTCATCCAGTAGAATCATACTATTTTCAGTAGCATGGGAAAGGGCATGTTTAGCTTCAAGCATCTCCACCATAAACGTACTTTGCCCTGAAACGAGATCATCTGCTGCCCCTATTCGGGTAAAGACTTGATCGAAAACTGGAATGGATGCGCTGGTGCACGGGACGAAACACCCAATTTGGGCCATGATCGCTGTCAAAGCTAATTGCCGCATATATGTGCTTTTACCTGACATATTCGGCCCTGTAATCAATAATAGATCAGAAGATTCGTCCATTAACACGTCATTAGGCACAAAAGAGGCATCGTTCATAACGCGTTCCACAACCGGGTGACGACCTTGTTCGATGTTAATGGTTCGAGCTTGATTGAAGGTGGGCTGCACATAGTCATGCTGATCGGCCACCTCCGCAAACCCTTGTAATACGTCAAGCTGACTGATGGAAGCCGCTAAATGCTGCAAAGAGCTGATATAGGATTTTACGTATTCTCGTATTTCCAGGAAAAGTTCGTATTCGAGTTGGACGATCTTGTCTTCCGCTTCGAGAATAAGCGATTCTTTCTCTTTCAACTCCGGTGTTATAAAACGTTCTGCATTCGTCAGCGTTTGTTTTCGTTCATAACGCCCTTCTGGTAAGTAGCGCAAATTCGCTTTGGTCACTTCGATATAATAACCAAACACACGATTGAAGCCGACTTTAAGCGATTTGATATTCGTTGCCTGCCGTTCTTTCTGTTCGAGTTCAGCAATCCATTGCTTCCCATTTTTCGTGGCACTGCGATACTCATCGAGCTGTGCATGGAATCGATCTTTGATCAGCCCACCTTCTTTAATGGTCACCGGCGGCTGGTCGTGGATACTGTCTTCTAAATATCGTGCCAGTGATTCCAACGACTCAATGGATTGAGCGATCGCCTTGATGTCCGGGTGCTCAAATTTCATCAGTGTCTCGCGTATCATCGGGATTTCCTGTAATGACTGCTTGAGTTGCAGCAAATCCCGGGCATTGACATTTCCAAAGGCGATCCGGCCTGCCAATCGTTCCAGATCATAGACAGATTTCAATTGTTGACGCAGCTCGTCCCTCTCAAGAAATTGCCCGAGAAACCCTTCGACCTGACGATGACGTCGTTCAATTTCGGTCTGACTCAATAACGGGCGCTCCAGCCATTTTTTCAACTGCCGCGCTCCCATTGAGGTCACTGTCGCATCAATGACCCAAAGCAAACTTCCCGCCCGTCCTTGCTTCCGGATGGTCTCCATGATTTCTAAATTACGCTTCGTGTACATGTCCAAGGTCATAAAATGATTCAACTCAATGATGGTGACAGGACGTAAATGATCTAGCGTTCGTTTCTGCGTTGTTTGAATATAATTAAACAGCCGGCCAAATCCTATTTTATATTTATCCTGGTGAAGGTGGACACATAAATGCTCAAAAGCTGGGTCGATCTCCACCTCCTCTTGAAACGACACCGTATATCCTAATCGATCTCTCAAGGTCACTTGCCAGTCTTCAGCGAAATCAGGAGCCACAACCACTTCCTTAACCGGACGGTTGTATAATTCCCCTAGGACAGCGTCCCAGCCATCAGGAATGAACGCAATGGTGTTTTCCCCGGTCGTCAAATCGTTATATGCCACAGTAAACGTTCCATCATTAAAGGAGGTGACACTCGCTAGGTAGTTATTTTCCTTTTCTTCGAGCATACTGCCTTCCATCACCGTGCCTGGTGTAATCAGCTGAACGACTTCGCGCTTGACAACTCCTTTAGCTTCTTTAGGGTCCTCTACTTGTTCACATATCGCTACTTTATAACCTCGTTCGATCAATTGTTTTATGTAATTTTCAGCCGAATGATAAGGAACGCCGCACATCGGCACGTCTCCCCCGTCCCGGCTAGTGAGCGTAATCTCAAGTTCCTGGGCAGCTTGCAAAGCGTCATCGTAAAACATTTCATAAAAGTCGCCTAAACGAAAAAATAAAAAAGCATCCTGATGCTCGGATTTAATTGATATGTACTGCTGCATCATAGGTGTGTGTTGAGCCATAAAATAATCCTCCAAAACTTTCGATTTACGTGTTAGGCAGTAGGAACTGTCGTTCACATTAGATGCCTACATTATAGCACAGACCCCGCTTCCCCTTTAACTGACATGCCCAAAAAAAAATCCTTGCTGAGGCGAAACAGCAAGGACGCATGTATTTAATCATGTTTATTATCCAAAAAATCTGGATCAATTTCAGAAAAGTCGTCATCTGATAAATCAAAATCCCAATCCTCATCTTGTTTACACCCTTTAGGGTTCACTTTTACACAAAGTTTTGTTTCGCCTATAACGTCTACAATAAACTCGCGTTCAACTTCCACCGTAATTTTTTGCCCCTGTGCTGTGATTTTACACTCGAGACAGTTAGGCTGTTGAACGACTTTGGCAACGACTTCCAGCTCGTCATTAATGCAGTTTTCGTCTTTTATAGACAAAGGAACATGGTCACAGTAATTGACACGTTCAGTCACAACTTCCGTTTTTGTATTATCGTTATAGGAATACCAGACGTTGACATCATAACTGCCTGAGACTTCTACGTGATCTCCTTTTTTCTTGGCGTGATAAATGTGGTTAATCACCCAACAGCCAAGAATACTTGTTGGACGGTGTGTTGGACTGATCGTGTGCGAAGCTTCCGTGAATTTTTTTCCTTTTCCGCAGACGGCTTTGGTGATGATTTCACGATACTCCTGGTCAAAGAATGACATATCATCTAAAACCTCCTTATCCTACTGACCATCCTATGCCCAGATTAGGCGTTTGGTGCATAGTGGTCATTACAAAATAAAAATGATTGATGAGGACTTTAGTTCATTCTATGCAAGAGCCCAGCTGATTGTACGAAAAAAATCACTGAACGTAAAAAAACGTCCAGTGATTCTTTAAACTTTTAATGGTCACAGGCGCCGTTGGCCTGTTTTGAACCTGTTTCACCTTTTAATAAATCGCCGCCGGTGGAACGAATGACTTCATTCGTAACTTCACGCGAAATGGTATTAGATACCATTTGTAAAATATCATTGATAACCATCTGTGAATCTTTGAATTCACTGACGATAGGGATGCCATCAAGCTCTTCTTGTAAGCGATCGATCTCTTTTTCCACTTTTTCAAGTGCTTCGGTTTTGCCGTAGGCTTGAAAATTGACCGCTTGTTTTTGTAACGCTTTGATGCGTTGGATATTATCCTGAATTTTTTGATTGTCATTGATTTTGGCTTCGAGTTGCTTGAAGCGATCAATTTCTTCAATGTTAGCCATCATTTTAGCCAATTTTTCAGCTTCTTCCACTACTTGTTTACGTGTATATTCTGCCATATCACTTCACCTCTGCCGCTTCTTCTACCATTTCGCCATCAAGCGTCCAGGTTTTTGTATTTGTAATCTTTACTTTAACGATTTGGCCGATAGCTGATTTAGAACCTCGGAAATTAACCAGTTTGTTCCGTTCTGTATAGCCGGCCAGTACCTCGCTGTTATTTTTGCTTTCTCCCTCAACAAGAACATTGACAACCTCACCTTGATATTTTTCCATCGTCTCGGCGGATTGTTTGTTGATTAAATCATTTAAGCGATGGAGACGTTCTTTTTTGACGTCCATCGGAATGTTATCCTGCATTTTGGCCGCAGGCGTTCCTTCCCGAGGAGAATAGATAAAGGTATAGGCACTTTCAAAACCTACTTCCTCAACTAATGACAACGTTTCTTCAAACTGCTCTTCCGTTTCATTAGGAAAGCCGACAATGATATCCGTGGTTAAAGTAGCATTCGGCATGGCCGTGCGGATTTTATCCACAAGCTCTAAATAGCGTTCCCGGGTGTACTTTCTCGCCATAATTTTAAGGACAGCAGAGCTCCCGGATTGAACAGGCAGATGGATATGGTCAAGCATGTTACCGCCTTTTGCCAACACTTCAATCAAGCGATCATCAAAATCACGAGGATGAGATGTTGTAAAGCGGACACGCGGAATATCGATTTTTCGCAATTCATCCATCAGATCCCCAAGGCCATAGTCAAAATCAAAATCTTTGCCGTACGCGTTGACGTTTTGGCCAAGCAAGGTCACTTCTTTATACCCTTGGGCGGCCAAATGGCGCACTTCCTGTATAACATCTTCAGGAAGACGGCTGCGTTCTTTCCCTCTGGTATAAGGCACGATGCAATACGTGCAGAACTTGTCACACCCGTACATAATGTTGACCCAGGCTTTAATATTACCTTTTCGGGAGCGGGGAAGATTCTCTATGATATCCCCTTCCTTAGACCAAACTTCTACGACCATTTCTTTCCCGAACATCGCCTCTTTGACTAGATGAGGCAGCCGATGGATATTATGTGTACCGAAAATCATATCTACGAAAGGATGCTTTTTAAGAATACGATTAACCACGGATTCCTCTTGAGACATGCACCCGCATACCCCGAGGATCAAATCAGGGTTCTCCCGTTTCAATGATTTCAGATGACCAAGTTCCCCGAACACTTTATTTTCAGCGTTCTCGCGAATGGCACACGTGTTCAACAAGATGATATCCGCTTCTTTTGTATCAGAAGTCGACGTGTAGCCCATTTCTTCAAACAAACCGGCCATGACTTCCGTGTCATGTTCGTTCATTTGGCAGCCATAAGTACGAATCATGTATTTCTGACCGTCTCCGACATTCTGCATCTCTTCCGGAATGGTATAGTCATAATGAATCTCGACATCTTCTTTACCGCGTTTTTTAGCTGATTTTAAAGAAGGTGGTTCATAGGTTGTTTCAAAATATTTCACAAAATCATCACTGCTTGTCTGTTTCAGTCGTTCAAGGTTATCCGTTTCGGATTTTATGTCCGATGGCTCTCCTTGACGAATGCGTGACGCTTCTTGCCGCTGTTGTTCGTTCATCAACAGTACTCCTTTCAAGAATAACTATCTAACTTTACTATTATATCAAGAATGAAGCCATTTTTTAAGTATGGATCATCAGTCAACGTATATGGAAATAAAAATAGAGCCTCATCAACCTGCTAAAATGAAGAACACTACACTCAGTCTTCCTCCATTCCAGCACGGCTAATCAAGCTCTGAGGTCGCTGCACGATCTCTGTTAAATCTCGACGTTTTTATCTAGAAAACTCAACCGGATATTATGGGTCCTATACGATATAAGAGGTTGGGTTGGCTGGGAAATAACTCGCTTTCCTGCGGGGGACCGGCAAGCCTCCTCGCTCGCTTCGCTCCCTGTGGGGTCTTGCCGAGCCCCTTCTCCCGCGGGAGTCTCGTCATTTCCCAGCCAACCCATTTTCATTTTTGGCGAACGGACCCTTCTATAGAGAAAGTATTCGCAACTTTGGCGATCTGAGAACCCACTGTTCCCCACCGCCTTAGAAGAGTATCTAACTTAATTGCTTTCAATCCTGCCATACGTCATGTAACTGGGGCTCCATAATGCAGACCTTGTATTTAGGGGAATGAGAGCTTGTAAACCGACAGTCTGAAAAGGCTCCCCGCACTCTCGCGTAGCAAGCACCATTCTTTTAGTCTAGAAATCGAGGCTCCCCAGTCAACCATCAACCTCCTAATGGAATGAGGCTGTTATGAGCTATCCACACCATTATTTATCGCAACTTACCTATTAAATGACGGATAATTTTTTGCCGACTTTTTCAAAGGCATTTAACGCTTCCTGCAATTCTTCCTTGGAATGTTCAGCAGTTACGATGGTCCGAATCCGGCCTTTCCCTTTTGGAACTGTCGGAAAGACGATCCCTTGAGCGAACACACCTTCGTGGAATAATTCATCGGAAAATTGATGCGTCATTGCATCGTCTCCAATCATCACAGGGGTGATCGGTGTTTCACTGATACCTGTGTCAAATCCCATATCAGCTAATCCTTGCTTAAAGAATGTCGTATTATCCCAGAGCTTCGTGATCAAATGCTCTTCTTCCAATAACACATCAATAGCGGCATCATTGGCAGCTGTTACAGCTGGCGGATGAGAGGTGCTGAACAAGAAGGGGCGGCCTTTGTGAATAAGGTATTCTCTCAGCGTCTGGGTACTGGCGACGTATCCTCCAAGGACACCAATCGCTTTGCTTAACGTACCGACTTGGATGTGCACCCGTCCATCAAGACCGAAATGATTGACTGTGCCACGCCCGTTGTCCCCGAGCACACCGCTCGCATGAGCGTCGTCGACCATGATCAGGGCGTCGTACTTTTCCGCCAATTCCACGATGTCCTGCAAGGGGGCGATGTTGCCATCCATTGAGAATACACCATCCGTCACAACAAGACGCGTACGATAATCGCCGGACTCTTTTAACTTTTCTTCCAACGAGGTCATATCCGTATGTTTATAAATTTTTCGAGCTGCTTTCGTCAGACGGATCCCGTCGATAATTGAAGCATGGTTCAGTTCATCCGAAATCACCACATCCTCATCCGTCAAAATAGAAGACAGGATGCCTTGGTTCGTGGTAAACCCTGACTGGAAAACAAGAGCAGCTTCGGTATGCTTGAATTCAGCTAATTTGCGCTCAAAACGTTCATGCATGGTTAATGTTCCAGCGATCGTACGCACAGATCCTGTCCCTACTCCAAATTCCTCAGTTGCCTTGTTGGCAGCTTCCTTCATTCGCGGGTGGGACGTCAATCCCAAATAGTTATTGGAAGAGAGCTGAATGACGTTCTTACCTTTAATCGTGACGCGAGAGCCTTGAGCTGATTCCAACGGGATGAGTTCACGAAACGTGCCTTCCTTTTTCATGTCATCCAATTGGGTTTGTAAGTATTCAAAACCTTTCATATCATCGCCTCCTAATGAATTGTCATTTTTTTATGGGTGTAACACAACTTTACCACATTCACCCTTCAGCATGAGGTCAAAGCCAGTTTCAAACTCCTCAAGCGGGAGATGATGCGTCAAGATCGGTGTTAAGTCAACCTGATGGGCATGCAGCAAACGAGAAACCTGCTGCCATGTTTCATACATTTTCCGACCGGTGATCCCTTGAATTTCAACCCCTTTGAATACTACATCATTTGTAATATCCAAACTGACTGGTTTAACCGGCAAGCTTAATATCGAAACTCTTCCCCCGTTGGTGATCATTTTGAACCCCTGATCCATCGCGATAGCATTTCCGCTCATTTCACACACGACATCAACTCCATGACCATCCGTCATTTGTCTCGCAGCTTGAACCGGATCTTCCTTTCCGGAATTCACGATAGTCGTCGCCCCCATTTGGGCTGCAAGTTCCAATCGATACGGGTTCAAATCAAACGCCATCACTTGAGATGCCCCGGCCGCTTTAGCAACGCCTACAGCCATTAAGCCAATCGGTCCGCATCCGATGATCGCCACGGATTTGCCGGCTACCTCGCCGTTTAGAACCGTATGGACAGCGTTCCCCATGGGTTCTTGAACCGATGCCACATCTGTCGGCATGGTATCCGGATTACGCCAAAGATTCTTGGCCGGCAGGGCTACATATTCCGCAAAACACCCTTCTGTGTCGACTCCGATGATCTTCGTGTTCTCACAAATATGAAATTGACCGACATTACACTGAGGACAATGTCCGCATACGAGGTGGGTTTCAGCACTCACGTAATCGCCTACTTCAAAGGTCGTTACATAATCCCCCACTTCTACGATTTCCCCTGCAAATTCATGACCAAAAATATAAGGCGGTTTCACTCGGCTTTGCGACCACTCATCCCAACTGTATATGTGCACATCCGTTCCACATATGGAGGTCGCTTTAACTCTTATCAAGACTTCATCAGCTTCAATATCAGGAATCGGCACTTGCCTTAATTCAGCACCTTCCCCGCGTTCATGTTTAACAATAGCTTTCATTGTTCCATTCACAACGAACACTCCCCTTCACCTTTACATCACTTAAACGACTGATTTCACTACTATTTTATCATGTAATTAAAAAAACGCAAACCTATCTGTCCTCTCTGAAAACACACTTGATTTCATGTAAAAAAATCAGCGCATCTATTTTTCCGCTTATCCGGTACGTACGCATAATCAAATAAAAAAAGAGTAAGAGGATCTACCTCATACTCTTTAGCGCGATTTATTGAAATGCTTTCGTGAGCTCTGCAAAACGATCTGCATCCATTGTTAAGTCACTATGAGCTAATGGCGTTTTGGCATACCCTTTCACCACGTTTTGATAGGATGGCCGTTCGGTGTCATGGTAGATTAATCCTGAGACAAGGCTCCCATGATCCATCAATAATTGCATCGCTTGACGGCGGTCGTCCGGTTGGTAGTCAGGAACATCGCTAAGCTTAAACAGGTTCTGTTTAAACCAATCGTACGAATTGACCTTGTTATAGGTTACACATGGACTAAACACATTGATGAACGAGAATCCGTCATGACGAATTCCTGCTTCTATCAAGGCGATCAATTCTTTTAAATCACTCGAGAATCCTTGTGCCACAAAAGTAGCCCCTGAAGACAGAGCCAGTTCCATAATATCCACAGCTGGTTCAACAGCGCCTTCCGGGGTACTTTTGGTTTTAAATCCTTCACCGCTTCTTGGTGATGTTTGCCCCTTTGTCAGGCCATAAACTTGATTATCCATGACGATGTAGGTGATATCAATATTCCGGCGCATGGCATGGATGGTGTGGCCCATGCCGATGGCAAAACCATCTCCATCGCCTCCAGAGGCGATGACAGTCAAATCACGGTTGGCCATTTTGACGCCTTGAGCAATTGGGAGAACCCTTCCATGTGTACCATGAAAGCCGTAGGAACGAATATAACCGGAAATGCGACCTGAGCAGCCGATGCCTGAAATTAATGCTAAGTTCTCTGGGTCCAAACCTATATTTGCTGATGCCCTTTGAATAGCTGCTTGCACAGAGAAGTCGCCACAACCAGGACACCAATTCGGCTTCACGTCATTTCGGAAATCTTTGAAAGTTGCCACTTATAACAACTCCTTTGCAAATTGATAAACTTGCTTCGGATAAAAGGGAGTACCGTCATACTGAAGCAGACTTTTAATTTTATCGTGGCAACCCACGTTCATTTTGATTAAGTTCGCTAACTGACCTGTGGCGTTATGTTCAACCGTCAATACGACCCGGGCATGTTGCAGCAAGCGTTGCATTTCTTGGGCCGGAAATGGCTCCAATAACCGGATTTGAGCACAATTGACTTTCACACCGGATGCTTTTAACATGTCCATCGCTTCTTGAATGGGCCCTCGGGTAGAATTAAATCCAATCAAGACGATATCGGGATCGGGAAAAGGTGTCACAGCGTGTATAGGCTCATGAAACGTCTGGGGGAGATTGTTTAATTTTCGCAAACGTTTATCCATCTGCTCCTTGCGATTGCCGGCTTTTTCAGATGGTTTGCCTGTAGCATCATGTTCAACACCGGTTACGTGGTAAATGCCGTCCTTCAGACCGGGAAGGATCCGCTCAGAAATGCCGTCTCCCGTTACCCGGTAGCGATCAAAATAGGACTTATCACCGGCCGTGACTTCTGGTGCCTCGTGAAGAATCTTCCCTCTTCGGATATTAATGTGCTTATAATCTAACTCATCTATGGTTTGTTTGCCTAAGGAGAGCTGCAAGTCGGACAATATGATAACCGGTACCTGGTACTCCTCCGCTAAATTCAACGCTTCGATGGCATCATGGAATGCTTCTTGTACTGTACTAGGCGCCATGACAATTTTAGGGATTTCCCCGTGGGTCCCATAAATCATGGCGAAAAGATCAGATTGTTCTTGTTTCGTCGGTAAACCGGTGCTCGGCCCCCCACGTTGTGTATCCACGATGACGAGTGGTGTTTCCGTCATGCCTGATAAGCCGATCGATTCCATCATCAATGACAGACCCGGCCCTGCTGATGCCGTAACAGCTCGTACACCTGCATAGTTTGCGCCAATTGCCATGGTCGCTGCAGCCATTTCATCTTCTGTCTGAATAACAGCCCCCCCATAATCAGGCAGCTCATTGATCATGTATTCCATTATTTCAGAAGCCGGGGTAATGGGATAAGCTGCCATAAACCTGCAGCCGCCAGCCAGAAAACCGAGCGAAAGGGCATCGTTTCCAATCATAAATAACCGCTGCTTACGGTCTGATGGAGGTAAAATAAACGGTGCATGTTGACTCAATTCCATTATGACAAAGGCTGCTCCTTCCTCAATAGCCAACACATTCCGTTGAATCACTTGTTTCCCTTTCCTTTCAAAAATTTCCGCGACTACATCATTAAACACAGCCGGATTCATCCCTACTAATGCACTCGACGCCCCAATGGCCACCATATTTTTCATAACGGGACTACCGAGGTCTTTTGCTATTTGTGAGAAAGGGACGGATAAGAGACGGGCGTTCGATTGAGATGGTAGTGATGGCTTGAATTTCGCATCTGCAAGCACAATCCCGTCCTTATGTAATTCATGCGCATTTAAATCGATAGTTTCTTGGTCAAATGCTACTAAGATATCTAACTCTTCCGAAATAGCACGAACAGGTTTAGTAGCGATGCGAATTTTATTATGCGTATGCCCCCCTTTGATCCGAGATGAAAAGTGACGGTACCCATACAAATAATAACCTTGCCGATTAAGTGTTAATGCGAATATCTCCCCTGTGCTTTCAATGCCTTCCCCTTGTTGTCCCCCGACCTTCCAGGATATTTGTCCGTTCATAGCCTATCGCCCCTCCAAAGGAAAAATGTGTGTGTCGCGAAATAACATATATGGTTAACGAACTAGAATGAGAAGTTGTACTTCTTTTATTATATGGGGAGGGTAAGAGATTCATGAAGGTTTGCAAAAAGATCATAATAAAAAGCCGTGCTTCACTTTAGCACGACTTCTACATGTAAATTATAATTTCTGATCATTGCCATCACCATCAATACACTACCGGGGTTCTACAATCAATTTAATGGCTGTTCGCTCTTCTTCATCAATCATGATATCCGTAAAAGCGGGAATGCAGATGAGATCCATTCCACTTGGAGCAACGAAGCCGCGGGCTATCGCAACCGCTTTTACTGCCTGATTCAATGCGCCGGCTCCAATTGCTTGAATTTCGGCAGTGCCACGTTCTCTAACTACATTGGCCAAGGCTCCTGCTACTGAATTTGGGACTGATTTGGCTGAAACTTTTAATACTTCCATTACTAGCTTCCTCCTTCATAAACTATGGTTGTTCC
The DNA here is from genome assembly GCF_013618635.1 of Thalassobacillus sp. CUG 92003. GTDB lineage: Bacteria > Bacillota > Bacilli > Bacillales > Halobacillaceae > CUG-92003. The sequence continues at coordinate 218,274 of NZ_JABLSJ010000004.1, forward strand.
ATAATTACTATATTCTTGGAGATGTAGATTATTACTTTTAAGTATGAATGAATATTTAGAAAACTTCAAATAATCAGCTAAAAAATGGATGATCTTCATTAATAAGGATGCGCTTCACCTTGGTTGCATTGCCTGAGCGTTCATCTACATCTGCCAAAAACCCACTCAGTTGTTTTCTTCCCGATTTTGGAACTTCAAAACGTACAGGTAAGTTAGTTAGAAAGCGTTTTAAAACAACCTCTCTGTCCATGCCTAGTATCGCGTCATAAGGACCGGTCATGCCAACATCGGATATATACCCCGTTCCTTGCGGAAGGATACGCTCATCAGCGGTCTGAATATGGGTGTGAGTGCCGACATTGATACTGACACGCCCATCAACATACCAACCCATTGCTTGTTTTTCACTGGTGGCTTCAGCATGGAAATCCAAAAAGATAAGGTTCGTTCGTTTTTTGGCTTCATTTATGAGTTCATCAGCTTTGCGGAAAGGGTCATCGTTAGGGGAGAGAAACGTGCGGCCCTGTAAATTTATAACAGCTATCTCACCTACATGGGATTTTACGAATGTCATACCTTTACCGGGCGTCCCTTCGGGGAAATTCGCAGGACGTACCATGTGCGGAGCGTCATGAATAAATTCAAAAATATCACGGTTATCCCAGGCATGGTTCCCCAGGGTAACTGCATTCGCTCCCAACTCTAAAAAGCGACGGTAAATTTTTTCAGTAATCCCCTTACCACCGGCAGCATTTTCGCCGTTGATAATCGTTACTGCTGGCTGATACTTTTGCTTTAATTTCGGTAAGTATTCCTCTACCATTTCGCGTCCCGGAGAGCCAACAACATCCCCGATAAATAAAAGCTTCATGTGTCCAAATCCTTTCTATAATCAAAAATTCAAACTCAGTTTCACACAGGTGCCGACATATGTCAAAATGTTCTTAAGCTAGGCATAATAACAATGAGAGATTAAAAATGAAGCGGTCTAAAAGACCGCTTCATTTATTTTGCGTATTCGACAGAGCGTGTTTCTCTAATGACTGTTACTTTGATGTGCCCTGGATAATCAAGTTCGCTTTCAATCCGGTTGCGGATATCTCGGGCTAAGCTTGTCGCTTTAAGATCATCAATTTCATCAGGGCGTACCATGATACGAATTTCACGACCTGCCTGAATAGCAAACGACTTCTCAACACCTTCATAAGACTCTGAAATTTCTTCGAGCTTTTCAAGTCGTTTAATATAATTTTCTAATGTTTCACTTCTTGCGCCCGGTCGGGCAGCGGACAATGCGTCTGCTGCTGCTACAAGAACAGATATGATCGATGTGGCTTCCTCGTCTCCATGGTGAGAAGCGATTGCGTTGACCACCGTTTCATTTTCCTTGTATTTGGTTGCCAGTTCTTTACCGATTTCAACGTGGCTTCCCTCTACTTCATGATCAATGGCTTTACCGATGTCATGAAGTAATCCGGCCCGGCGAGCAAGGGTTTCATCTTCACCAAGCTCTGCTGCGAGCAATCCGGAAAGGTATGCAACTTCCGTAGAGTGCTTGAGTACATTTTGACCATAGCTTGTACGATATTTAAGACGACCAAGTATCTTGACTAGATCAGGATGGAGCCCGTGGATTCCAACTTCAAACGTTGTTTCCTCTCCAACTTCGCGGATATGATCGTCAACTTCACGACGAGATTTATCGACCATTTCCTCAATGCGTGCCGGATGGATTCGGCCATCCTGTACGAGTTTCTCAAGGGCATTTCGTGCTGTCTCACGGCGTATCGGATCAAAACCTGATAAAATGACGGCCTCAGGCGTATCATCAATAATTAAATCGATGCCAGTCAATGTTTCCAAGGTCCGGATATTCCGCCCTTCACGACCAATGATACGGCCTTTCATCTCATCATTAGGTAAATTAACGACTGAGACGGTCGTTTCTGCAACATGATCCGCCGCGCAACGTTGCAAGGCAAGTGAAAGAATGCTTTTCGCCTTTTTATCAGCCTCTTCTTTGGCACGATTCTCCGCTTCTTTTACTTTGAGTGCCGTTTCATGTGATACCTCTTGTTCTACTCGTTCTAAAATGACTTGTCTGGCCTGGTCTGACGTCAAACCGGAAATGCGCTCAAGCTCAGCTTGTTGCTCTTTCAGCATAGCTTCCACTTTGCTTTCCATTTCTTCAATTTGTTGTTGTCTTTCGGTAAGAGTCCCCTCTTTCTGTTCGAGTGTCATTTCCCGCTTATCAAGCGTTTCACTCTTACGATCGAGATTCTCTTCTTTTTGCATTAAACGGTTTTCTGACTTTTGAATCTCCATACGGCGATCGCGAAATTCATTTTCAGCTTCCTGGCGGAATTTCTGATTTTCTTCTTTCGCTTCGAGAAGAGCTTCCTTCTTGGCAGATTCAGCATTTCGTCTGCCTTCTTCTTCGATTTGGTTCGCACGATCTTCAGCGCTTTTAATCTTCGCTTCCGCAATGGACTTCCGAATAAGATAACCAACAACAATACCGACGATTAGGGCAAGCAAAATGAAGATGAGCAGGGATATCATACTATCCATGTTTTCACCTCCTCTTGCTATAAACTTGTACAGTTTGTCGGCATGTACAAACGTTTCATTTTCAGTGCGAATGCATGAAATTAATGTAAAAAAATATGAAAATGATACACATTCATTTTATGCTTGCTTATACGTTATGTCAAGGAAGCGTGCCTTTTCTCCTTTGCGGAAGTGCCGATAAACGATCCGGAAAGGGTATGTAGGTCTGCTTCCCAAGCTGCGAATAAGTCTGACAGGAGACAAAGAAAACCAGCCGTAATACACACGATTACAGCTGGTTAACGGTTCAATTATACATCCAATGATTCCTGTCCCTTTTGCTCTTCCTCTTCTTCTTCATCTTCGTTCATTCCATAATGCTGGCGAATGGTGCCTTTCACTTCATCGTAAACGTGCCGGTTTTCTTTTATGAACTGTTTAGCGTTCTCACGCCCTTGACCCAAGCGTTCTTCGTTATAAGAATACCATGAGCCACTTTTTTGGATAATATCGAGCTCCGTTCCGATATCGAGTAACTCACCTTCTTTGGATATGCCTTCACCATACATAATGTCAACTTCAGCCTGTTTGAAAGGGGGAGCCACTTTATTTTTGACGACTTTCAACCGGGTTTTATTCCCGACCATTTCATTTCCTTGCTTCAAGGTTTCGGCACGGCGAACTTCCAAACGTACCGATGAATAGAACTTAAGCGCACGTCCGCCTGGTGTGGTTTCCGGGCTTCCGAACATTACCCCGACTTTTTCACGGATTTGATTAATGAAGATTGCGGTCGTCTTCGACTTGCTGATGGCACCAGACAGCTTCCGCAGAGCCTGGGACATGAGGCGGGCTTGCAACCCAACATGCGCATCGCCCATCTCCCCTTCAATTTCTGCTTTAGGCACCAAAGCAGCAACAGAGTCAATGACGACCATATCAACTGCCCCACTCCGTACAAGTGCTTCAGCGATTTCAAGGGCTTGTTCGCCTGTATCAGGTTGAGACAACAGCAATTCCTCGATATTCACACCAAGATTACGTGCGTAACCAGGATCGAGCGCATGCTCAGCATCAATAAATGCTGCCTGTCCACCCTGCCGTTGAGCCTCAGCAATAGCATGGAGGGCAACTGTTGTTTTACCGGAAGACTCCGGTCCATATATCTCAACGATTCGGCCGCGCGGATAACCACCGACCCCCAGGGCGACATCCAGCGCTAATGACCCGCTTGGCACCGTATTGATCTTTTGTTCTGCTTGTTCACCGAGCTTCATAATGGAGCCTTTACCGAACTGTTTTTCAATCTGTTTAAGCGCCATATCCAGCGCTTGTTTACGATCACTCATAATATTCCCCTTTCAGTTTTGCTATCCCTATGATAACGTGTTTTATCTCATTTGCCAACTAAAATGCGAATAAATGTTCCCTATTTTTTCATTCAAAAGAACATGCGAAATTTCCATTTTATCCTCCCTGAAACACTAAAAATTGCATACGCATTTCAATGCTTAATTCGATTTTAAGGTATGATACAGAAGTTCATAAGCTTTTTTGACAGCGCGGCGTCGAATGGTTGGCCGAGTACCGGGAAAATGATAGTGATACACTTGCGGTTGTTCGTTGCCGATCTGCAAGCCGATGAAAACCACGCCTGGCTCTTTTCCTTCACTCGGATCTGGTCCTGCTACACCTGTAAAACTTAACGTAATATCTGTTGATAAAACGTCTCGCCCGTTAGTCGCCATAGAGGCGGCACACTGTTCGCTAACGGTACCGAATTCGTCCATTAACGCTTCAGGGACCTGAAGCAAATTGTGCTTTGCTCCTTGGTTATAGGCGACTATACTTCCCTGACAAACGGCAGAAGCACCAGGTGTAGCAATCAATTCCTCCATGAAAAGTCCGCCCGTCAAACTTTCTGCTGATCCAATCAGCCGTTCCTGTTCTGTCAATAGCTCCAGTACTATTTCTTGAATGGTCAGATCATCGGAGCCATAATAAAAATCACCGACCCGATCCAATATCTCGTGTTTTATATCCTCGATAAGATCGACCGCTTTATGATGCGTGTCACCCTTGGCAGTAAGACGCAGAGAGACCTCACCATCATGAGCAAGAGTAGCCACTGTCGGATTGGTTTGCTGCTCAATGACATCATGCAGTTCATGCTCCAACTTAGATTCGCCGATACCAATGAAATGAAGCATTTCAGACACTATTTCACTATCGATTGCATAGTAATCCTTGAGGTAAGGTCGAACATCTTCTAGCATCAGTTTTTTCATTTCAGAAGGAACTCCGGGCAAAAATACCCACAGCGTACCTTCGTGTTCGACAATCATGCCCGGGGCCATTCCCTCCTGGTTATCGAGTACGTCAGCATGTTCAAAAACCAGCGACTGCTTACGATTATTAGGGCTCATCGGTTTCTGATTACGTTCATAATATGTTTCAATCCTGGCCATACTTTTCTCGTCTTCTACCAACGACTGGCCAAATAACCGTTGAGCTACATCGCGTGTTAGATCATCTTCTGTGGGTCCGAGCCCACCGGTGACGATTACTAGTTTTGATCGCTCCTGTGCAGTGCTGAACGTCTCAAATGCACGCGCTTCATTATCACCTACAACACCATGAAAATAAACGTGGAATCCATCATCGACTAAACGTTTCGAAATCCATTGCGCATTCGTGTTAGGAATTTGACCTAACAACAATTCCGTTCCAACCGCAATGATTTCAGCATGGATACCTTGACTCATTTGGAATCCCTCATGACATGCCAATTTTTTGAGAAATACTCATATCCAGAAATCACCGTAATGATTAAAGCAAGATATAATGAAATGACGCCTAACGGGAGATTGATGAATGCAAACGGCCAATTATGAAGTAATAATATAGAAATAGCTACAATTTGTATCCACGTTTTCAATTTACCCATTTGACTCGCTGCAAGCACACTGCCTTCTCCTGCTGCTACGAGCCTTAGCCCCGTCACAGCAAATTCACGGCTTATGATCACAATGACAATCCAAGCCGGAGCCAAATCAATATTGACTAATAAAATAAGCGCCGCACTAACCAGCAGTTTATCAGCCAATGGATCGAGAAACTTACCAAGGTTTGTAACAAGGTTAAATCTCCTGGCATAATACCCATCAACCCAATCCGTTGTAGCAGCCACAATGAATAAAACCGCACCAAGCAGATGAGCGATTGGGAGTGCCCGGTCCTCCATCTCAAGTGCGCCCCATTCAAATGGGTAACTCATTAACAGAATAAAAAACGGGATGAGTAAAATTCTGGATAGTGTTATCCGATTCGGTATGTTCATTAAAAACAACTCCTACTCTTATGCAATTTCCACAGAAAACTGCCTCAAAAAAACAATCGCATGAGAGTGATCGCGGCTCCCTCCCGATTATAAACGTTCTTTTTGAGACAGTTTAGCCTTAATTGTTATTAGGTTCTGATACATCCACCCATATCTTTTGACTGACCGTTTCTTGAGGATCGACCGGGTATTCAAGCTGTTTACCATTTATTTCAATTTCTGTAACCGACGCGTTGCCAATTTTGATGTAAATCCGGTCCTTACCTGATAAATCATAAGATAAAGGTGAATCTGAGCCATCATACTCTCCCATAGCGAAGGATTCGCCATTGCCATCCTCAACTTCAAGGTAAGACGTGCCTGATAATTTAATGCCGACTTCCGCACCTTCATTACTCACCATTTCATAGGTGTGCTCAGGAAAATTCCCGCTTCCCGTTTCTTGAAGTTCGAATTCTGTCGTTTTCGTTTCAGCATCCTCATTCGTGCTGCTATTATCATTATTTCCGTCATCTTGATTGTCGGATCCATTTCCTGATTCGTCTCCCTGTTCGTCTGAAGATCCTTCATTCTCGCCGTCATCGCTTCCAGCGTCATTTTCGTCTTCAGAATCGTCCTCAGAAGATCCACCAGGGAGCTGAACTTCCACCTGATTGTCATCTTCAGGCTCACCGGAACCGTCATTTGGGCCCGTTGATTGTTGATAAAAATACAATGCCAACACTATAATGCCAACAATCAAAACAATTGTTATCAAGGTCGGAAAGATTTTAGATAAAGCTGAACCCTTTGATGATGACACATCTTGCCGTGATTTTTGCGCTCGACTGTAATGAACTACATTCTCGTCTTCATTTGAAGGCAGTTCATTCTGATGCTCTTCCATGAATGCTTCCGGGTCCAACCCTACGGCTGCAGCATATTCTCTGATAAATGCCCGTGTGTAAAACTTGCCAGGCAGCACACCGAAGTTATTTTCTTCAATGGCTTGGAGATATCGCTTTTGTATCTTGGTCACTTCTTGGACTTGCCCAATGGACATGCCCTGTTCTTCTCGGGCTTCTTTGAGTCGAGGTCCGATCTCCATATCTAACACCATCCATTTTAAAAATCAAACATTGAAAAACCATCATTTATTTCCAATTCTGGTTTTTGCACTGTTTCATAAGTGATTTCTTCATCTTCTTTATTTCTTAATTCAATAATATAATCGAAGTCATCCATTGAATATTCGGTTTCTTGCACAAAAATATCAGGATGTTCAACTACCTTCGTAGCAGGCAGCCTCATAATTTCTCTGACCAGCTGCCAGTGTTTTTCATTAGCGCGACGAGCCGAAACAATCCCATCGATAATATAAAGTGTATCTTCACTATACTCGTCTTCGATCAGCTGATTGCGAATCGTTTGTTTCAGCAAGGTACTCGATACAAATAACCAGTGTTTATTCGCACACACACTTGCCGCCACAACAGATTCTGTCTTACCCACTCTCGGCATACCTCGCAAACCTACCAGTTTATGGCCTTTTTTCATAAACAGTTCAGCCATAAAATCAACAAGTAAGCCTAAATCTTCACGATTAAAACGGAATGTTTTCCGATCATCAATGTCACTATGTATATAACGGCCATGTCTTACCGCTAACCGGTCCCGAAGTTTAGGGCGCCGTATCTTCGTAACTTTTATGGTATCCATCGTTTTTAAGATGGAACGTAATCGCGTAATTTGTTCATCGTCTTTACATAACAACAGCATGCCTCTATGGGAATTTTCTACTCCATTGATGGTCACGATATTTATTTCCATCATACCAAGCAGAGAGGATATATCTCCTAATAGTCCAGGACGATTGTATTGGATTTCATATTCTAAATACCATTCTTTTTTCTCCATGGTAAAAACTCCTCTGGAAATCCTGTTATATTTTGTAAGTGCTCGGGAAATTCTCTTCCCTTATCATAAATGATTTTCACCGAATAGAAAAGGAGATAATGACAGTTTCTACAGAATGTCGAAATAATTCGACATAAAAAGCCGCACATTGATGTGCGGCCAGGGAATTGAAAAAATTTATTCGGTACCTTCATTTTGAACGTATTTAACCATCATGTTGGCAATAGCATGCTTTTCCTTTTCATCAGCAACATTCCAAAGATCGCGCAATACAGCTTCCTGGTCATTTTGTGCATCCACTTGTTTAGACAAATAACCACCAATTTCATAAGCTAAATCTGAAACGGTCTCTTGATCCATGCCTTCACCTTGAGCTTGGTGTAAACGATCACCTAGAAAATCCTTCCAGGAATCAAAATTTTCAAGAACGGACATCCCAATTTCCTCCTTTATTTGGATTACATGGTTAGTATGAGAAGAAATTAGAGAAATATACACATTGTTTCCGATTAATTCCAAGCTCCGTTCACTTTTAATAAGTGGCCGTTAATATAACTTGCCCTTTCGCTTAAAAGAAAGTCTACCGCTCGCGCTACTTCCCCGGGCCTTCCTACCCGCCCCATCGGAATGTCCTGTTGAATCGCACTGAAGTCAGATTCGTTAAATGACTGATTCATGGCAGTATCGATGAACCCGGGTGTCACGCCATTTACGTAAACACCATTGGGGGCGACTTCTTTTGCTAACGCTTTGACAAAGCTTATTTGTGCCCCTTTAACAGAGCTATAAAGGCTCTCCATACTTCCGCCTTCTTCCCCCCATATCGAAGAAACGATGATGATATGTCCTTCCTGCTTTCGTAACATATCAGGTAACAGGTGCTGCGTGATCCTCCACACTGATTTTACATGGAGGTGATACAACTTATCCATATCCGCTTCAGCACTATCTTGAAGGAGAGAACGGAGTGACGTGCCGCCTGTAAATACGACAGCATCAAAAACATAGGGCAAGCCAGCAATAAATGATTGAATGCCTTCCGAACAGGATAAATCTGCCTGAATCGCACCGAGCCATTGGTCCTCATGTATTGCGTCTTGCAAATCTGAGAGATGATGAGCGTTTTGGTAATACTGTAGACAAAGGTTATAACCTGATTCAGCTAATTGTAAAGCTGTTGCCTTGCCAATTCCACCGCTCGCACCAAGGATCAAGCAATTTCTGCTCATTAAGAAACCTGCTCTTTTTGTGGTAAAACTTGAAAAACGCTGATTTGGTCATCTTTGACCCAATGCTCAAGAAACTGTTCCGCATCTGCAACGGTAAGCTTTTCGATTTCCGGCAATACTTCAAATAAATCAACACCGAGCACATGGTAATGGGAAAATTGGTTGGCAATAAACTCCATCGAATTAAGCGAACGGACGAATTGTCCGATTTTTTTGCGTTTCATTCGTTCAAAATCTTCTTTTCCGATTTTTTCTTCTTTTAGTTGATGAAGCATTTCTTTAACGCGCCTGGCTAACTCATCCGGCTGTCTTGTGTCACCGCCTAAAATAGTGAAACCGAACTGACGATCAAGCTCTGTTTCGAAATGGAAACTGTCATCAATCAAATCGCGCTCATACAATTCTTCGTAAAATGCCCCGCTCTTGGAAAAATAGTAGTCTAAAATCATGCTTGAGAGAAGTTCCGACTGTAAAAGTTCTTTCCCGCTTAAATGTGTCACCTTTTCCTTGAGACCCACGAGTGACTTGGCACGGGTTACAGGCATCTCAATTGAATCTTCTCTGACCGCTACATGAGCTGGCTCTTCAGGGTAAGAGCGATCGATTTCCGGTATAGGTGGAAATTCTTTAGCCTGCTGGTTGCTGCGAATCAAATCCATCATCGCCTGCACATCAAAATTTCCGGCAACAAACAAAATCATATTAGAAGGGTGATAAAACGTTTCGTAACATGAATAGAGATCATCTTTCGTAATTTGGTTGATCGAATCAATGGTACCGGCAATATCCACTTTAACGGGGTGCTCATGATACATGCTTTGGATTGTGCCAAAAAACGCTTGCCAATCCGGCTGGTCGTCATACATCCGAATTTCCTGCCCGATAATGCCTTTTTCTTTATCAACGGATTCTTTCGAGAAGTACGGGTCTTGCACAAAGTCAAGTAACGTTTTTACATTATCATCAACCTGACTGGTTGCCGTAAATAAGTACGCCGTTTTCGTAAACGAGGTGAAGGCATTAGCTGAAGCGCCTTTTTTGGTGAAATCCTGAAAGACATCGCGATCTTCTTTTTCAAACATTTTATGCTCAAGGAAGTGGGCAATGCCTTCAGGCACCTTCACATGCTCATCTCCACCGAGCGGGGTGAATGTCTGATCAATTGAACCATAATTGGTCGTGAAAACGCCGTACGTTTTCGCCATTTCCGGCTTGGAAAGTAAAAATACTTCCAACCCGTTATCTAAAGTTTCCGTATAAATCGTTTCTTGGATTTGTTCATAACGTAGTTCCTTCATGCTTCCTCTCCCCCTTGCTCATTGCTGGTTAAGAAATAAATCGTATCCAGTTCAATTTTATCGGCCACTTTGACGACCTGATCATGTGTCACATTTTTTATGCCTTTCATTAAATCGTCCAGGGTCATATCTCCATGAGAGAGGATTTTATGGTAAAGAATTTCAATCAGACCCTGTGCGCTGTCCATCGTTTCCAGCAACTGATTGATGACCTGTTCGCGTGTTTCAGCTACTTCCTCCTCGGTAAAACGTCCTTCTTTCATGGCTTGTAACTGTTCTAAAATAATTGTTTTGGCCTGCTCATAATCATTTGGGTCGATTCCGCTGAACACGAGCAATAACCCTTTATGACTTTCAAACCGAGAAGCTGCATAATAAGCAAGGCTGTGTTTTTCCCTTACATTCTCAAATAATTTTGAACTAGGGAAGCCTCCAAACAATCCATTGAAGATCTGTAGGGCGTAATAATCTTCATCACCGAAATGTGTGAATGTCCTGAAGCCTATGTGCAACTTGCCTTGATTTAATTCTTCACGTTCTGTCACTTCATTGACCGACTCAACAGGTGAAGACGTGCTTTGAGCCGGTACATCCTCGTTATCGCTAGTAGGACGAGTGAAGTACTCATCTACACTCTGTTCTATTTCAGCTTCGTCAAAATCGCCAATGACGTAGACATCTAATAAATCTTGTTCAATGAATTTTTGATAGTACGTGTGCAAGGTTTGGGGCGTAATCGTCGCTAAATCGTCCAAATAACCGTGCACATGTAGAGAATAGGGCTCACCTTCACACATATGGTCAATGAGGCGCATATTCGCGTAATTCATTTTATCATCTTTAATGGATCTGATTTTTTGTTCGAGGGTCTGCTTTTCACGTTCAACGATTTTCTCATCAAATGCGCCATTTTCCGCTTTAGGGGAAAACAGTACCTCATTAAAAAGTTGTAACGCCTGATCTAAAATTGGCGCGTTATCCTTTAAAAAAGCTTCGTTCACCACTTCCATTCTGAAACTGATGACATGGCTTTCACCTTTTTTTGTTCCATCACTTGAAAGAGCCATTCCATATAAATCCTCAAAAGCTGATTGCAGCGAGCGGATATTCGGATGCTGATTGGTCGCTTTTTGCAAGACTTGAGGCAATAGGGCTCGCTCTGTGATAGATTGACGTTTAATCGGGGCTTTGAATTTCGCTACAACGTTAATGGTCTTATATTTCTTGCTGGGTAATATATGTAAGCGATAGCCTTGTTTTTGATAAACTTTTTCATTACTTAATTCCATTATTAAACCTCCCAAGACTCAATTCTCATGTCTATTATTTTCTATATAAGTTTGTTTATCCCTTTTTTATGAAAGACTCTCTTAAACGCTGTTGATAAATTCGAGTGGTATAGGAAAGCGTGGTGAATAAACCATCACCACTGGATTTAACAGAACCTTATGAAAAGGTACTCTCCCAATCGTAAGGGAATTCTTAGAAAAAGTAAAAAATAAACTCCGGTTGTTTTTATGTATATGAATCCTCCATTAGAAAAACAGATAAAAAAGCATGCCTTGTATTATCTCATACTCAACACCAATGACCAACGTGCTCATGCTATTGTTAACTTCGATCCACACGGAAGACTCAGTTTTGAGAACATTTGGGTCCTTTACATTTCAAAAGCTAGGGGTGGCTGGGAAACAACTCGCTTTCCAGCCCCTTTCGTTAACATAACAGAAAAGAGATCCTATAAGCGGATAGTTATTATTGAAATGAAATACGATAATTCAGAGGGAGAAAACACTACTTATGGACTTTGAGACCTTCTTTTCTCTTCTGATAAAGCCTGTAGAAATCAAAAGGGGTTATACAATAGCAATATTAGATTCTCCTTCCTAAAATCCCAGACAACTTCTCAGTTTAGCATTGATTATACGCCATTCATTAATAAGTAAAAAGATCTAGATTCTGATTGACTAAAAGCACTATTTCTTCTTAAACGGGAGGGAATTTATATAAGGTAATAAAAATACAAGAACGCTGGATATTATAATCCGAGCGTTCTTGTTTGGGACATTCCATTTATTTTCCTTTTTCGCTTAGAAGAAGGAATGCTTTTTGTTTTCATTACCTGCTTCCTTTGATGTAAGGTTTCCCGATAGCTTTCGGGGCCTCGGCACGTCCGATGAATCCGGCAAGAGCCAATATGGTGAGCACATAAGGTGCAATCATGAGGTAAACTTGCGGGATATCAGCTAATAACGGGACGTCAGAGCCCACATAACTCAAACTTTGGGCAAATCCGAAAAATAAGGCAGCGCCTAGAGCACCTAGAGGATGCCATTTCCCAAATATGACAGCTGCCAGGGACATGAACCCTTGTCCTACAATTGTAGCGTGAGAGAAGTTCAAAGCAATTGTCAGAGCGTAAACGGATCCGCCGAGTCCCCCCATGGCACCGGAAATCATAACTGCAATATAACGAATCTTCGTTACGTTAATGCCGTTGGTATCCGCTGCCATCGGGTGTTCGCCGACAGAACGAAGTCTTAATCCGAATGGGGTTTTAAATAATACGAACCACCCGACAAACGCTAAAATGATAGCCAAATACGAAGTCAATGCAAGTCCTGAAAAGAACAAGGGCCCGATAATCGGAATGTCGCTCAATAAAAATACATCAGTGGAATAAAATGGGCGTTCGACAATATCCGTTTGACCTTTACCGTACCACTGCTCTGTCAGGAATAACCCTAATCCTAGAGCAAGGAAATTGATGGCTACGCCGCTTACGACCTGATCGGCTCTGAATGTGACTGAAGCTAGCGCATGAATGATAGAAAACAAAGAAGAAATAAACATGGCAGCTATAATGGCGACCCATGGTGTCCAGCCGCCCAAAACACTATCGAACGTTAGACTGAATACAATCCCGACGAAAGCCCCCATTACCATGAGTCCTTCGAGCCCAATGTTTACTACCCCGGAACGTTCACTGAAGACGCCACCGACAGCCGTCAAAATAAGAGGGGCGGCAAAGAAAATCGCTTGGGGAATGATCGTTTGCAAAATTTCAAAAAATGCCATTTATTTCCCCTCCTTTTTAAATCGCAGGATCAGCCAGCGAATCATATAACTTGAGGCTACAAAGAATATGATCAAGGCGATGACAATTTCAACGAGCTCTGTTGGCACACCAGCTTGTGTCGGCATATTCAAAGCCCCGATTTTAAGGGTTCCGAATAAAAAGGCGGCAAAAATAACCCCGATGGCCGCATTTCCTCCTAGTAGGGCAACCGCAATTCCGTCAAATCCGATATTTGTGAAGCCAGACTTGACCGAGTAATAACCAAATGTGCCGATTCCTTCCATCGCGCCCGCCAACCCAGCGAAGGCTCCGGAAATCACCATCGACAGAATAATGTTTCGACTGACGTTCATGCCGGCATAATGAGAGGCATCTTTGTTGAAACCGACAGAACGAAGCTCAAAGCCCCGAACCGTTTTATTAAGAAGGAACCACATGATCAGAGCGCCAAATAAAGCTACAACGAAACCGTAGTGCAGACGTGAAAAGTAAGTCAACTGCTCCAACCATTCAGAACCGAGTGAAGCTGTCGGTGCCACTTGTTCTGTTTTGTCCGCATTATCCGTAATGACATGTCTCACAATGGCGTTCGCTGAGTATAAAGCAATATAGTTCATCATAATGGTCACGATTACTTCGTGAACGCCGAGTTTGGCTTTCAATAAACCTGGTACAAACCCCCAGGCCGCACCTGCTAAAGCAGCAGCAAGTATGGCAAGCGGCAGGTGGATGATCATCGGTGCTTCAAATGAAACGCCAACCCAGACAGATGCCAGCCATCCCATAAATACTTGACCTTCTACTCCGATATTAAACAACCCTGTTCGGAAAGCGAAGGCTACCGCCAGTCCCGACAATATGTAAGGGGTGACCTGGCGTATCGTTTCTCCTAAGAAATAAAGGTCACCGAACGCTCCATTCCATAAAGCTGCATAGCCTTGAATCGGATTATAGCCGAAAATAAGCATGATGAATGCGCCTGAAAGCAGACCGAGGATGACCGAGATTATCGGAATCAGTATATTCACTAAACGATTCGAAAACATTACGCGTCCCCCTCTTTCTGCTGCTGTTTGCTGCCAGCCATCAATAAGCCTAGCTCCTGCTCATCTGTGTCTTCAGGCGATGTTTCGGCCACCACTTCACCGTCAAACATAACGGCGATGCGATCGCTCAAATTCATGATTTCATCCAATTCGAACGACAAAAGCAAAACAGCGCGCCCTTTACCGCGTTCTTCAATTAACTTGTTATGGATGAATTCAATCGCCCCAACGTCCAATCCCCTAGTTGGCTGAGCTGCCACAATCAAATCAGGTGAACGATCGATCTCTCTACCTATGATCGCTTTTTGCTGATTTCCGCCTGATAAGGAACGGGCATGGGTGAAAATACTGGGCGTTCGCACATCGTACTCTTCTATTAACGATTTGGCTTTTTCGGATATGGATTTATAATTTAAGATCCCTGATTTTGCGAACGGGTTTTGATAATACGTTTGCAGCACCATGTTTTCTCTCATTGGGAAATCCAATACCAGACCGAACTTGTGACGATCTTGCGGAATGTGCGAAATGCCCGACTCCGTAACTTTTCGAGGTGTTTGATTGGCGATGTTTTGGCCATGAATCGTGATGCTGCCTGAATCGCTTTTACGCAATCCCGTGATTGCTTCAATCAATTCTGTCTGGCCATTACCGTCAACCCCAGCTATGCCGACTATTTCGCCAGCATGGACATCCAAGTTGACACCTTTGACCATTTCCACACCACGACTGTCTTTCACGTGTAGATCGACGACAGATAGATACTTATCCTTGGGTTCTGCAGGTGTCTTTTCAGAAGTGAAACTGACTTCTCGGCCAACCATAAGTGAAGCAAGTTCCGTGACATTCGTATCAGAAACGTTCAATGTATCGATGCCTTCCCCTTTTCGAATGACTGTACAGCGATCACACACCTCCATAATCTCTTTCAATTTATGGGTGATGAGAATGATTGATTTACCCTCTCGTACCAGACTGCGCATGATTTCAGTCAATTCCTTAATTTCTGGAGGTGTGAGGACCGCAGTCGGCTCATCCAAAATAAGAATTTCCGCGCCTCTGTAAAGGGTTTTGAGTATCTCTACCCGCTGCTGCATCCCTACGGATATATCTCTGATTTTGGCACGCGGGTCAACATTCAGCCCGTATTGCTCCGAGAGTTCTTTCACTTGTTTTTCAGCCTGACGAATATCAACCGTAGCATTCTTTTTGGGTTCACTGCCTAAGACGATGTTTTCCGTAACCGTAAATGTATCAATCAGCATGAAATGTTGGTGAACCATCCCGATACCAAGATCATTGGCTACATTAGGGTTCGATATATGAACTTCCTTACCTTTCACGCGAATATGGCCTTTCTCCGGCTGATAAAGGCCAAACAATACATTCATCAGCGTGGACTTTCCTGCTCCGTTTTCTCCAAGCAACGCATGGATTTCGCCTTGTTTCACCTGTAAATTGACATTATTATTGGCCACAACGCCAGGGAATTCTTTGCGAATATCCAGCATTTCTATCACATAATCCATGACCTCACCCTTTCGTTACAGTTCTCTATTTTCTACAATTAAGGTCTGATGCGTCTTGAAAAAATCATCAAATGAAAAGGGCCGGATTCAATCTTTTCATTTGATGATTTTTTATATGTAAAGAAAAGAAGAAGGCTAGGCAGCCTAGCCTTACTTCCTCATCTTTATAAAGAACTTTCGAATTCTTTTAGTTCGTCACGCGTGCTTGGTACTTCTATATCGCCGTTAGTAATTTTCTGCTTCCATTCTTCGATGGCCGTGGTGATTTCCTCAGTCAGTGCTTCTTCGTTCGTACGTGCGATGCTGATAGCCTCATCACCAAGTCCGTATTCCAACACTTCACCGCCTGGGAATTCTCCGTCCATTGCCTGCTGGGAAACATCCTGAACTGCAATATCAACGCGCTTGACCATAGAAGTCAACGTCACGTTATCGTCACCAATCGCGCCTTCTTCATGCTGGTCGCGGTCAACACCGATCACCCAAACATTCTCGTCCGGATTGTTATTTTTAATATCTTTCGCCTGAGCGAACACGCCATTACCTGTCGCGCCAGAAGCATGGTAAATGACATCTGCCCCGCCGGAGTACATGTTAGATGCAATCAGTTTCCCTTTGTCGGAAGCAGCGAAGCTCCCCGCATATTCCACGTCGACTTCGATGTCTTTATTCACTGATTTCACACCAGCTATATATCCTGCTTCAAATTTGTTAATCAAGTCCCCGTCAACACCACCGACAAATCCAACATGGTTTGATTCGGTTTTATGTGCAGCTGCTACCCCTGCAAGAAAGGAACCCTGATGCTCTTTAAATGTAATACTCGCAATATTATCACCTTCAGCAACAGAATCAACGATTGAGAAGTTCGTGTCAGGATACTGACTAGCTACTTCTTCAATAGCGGGCTGAAGGAGATAGCCAATGCCATAGATAAGATTATAACCTTGGCGTACAAGGCGGTTCAGGTTCGTATTATAATCGGCGTCACTTTCAGATTGCGCGTAGTCATACCCTTCGTCTTCTTCAAGGCCATGTTCCTCTCCGAACGCTTGAAGACCTTCCCACGCTGATTGGTTGAATGATTTATCATCCACACCGCCAACGTCTGTCACCATTGCAACGGAAAAGTCGCCGCCTTCAGCGCTGCCTGAATCGCTGCCATCTGATCCACTATTCTCTGTATCTTCTCCTCCGCTGTCACTGCCTGATCCTTCATCTCCTGATCCACAAGCACCCAGCACCATTCCAAGTGCTAAAAGCAGTGTTAACATCAGCATAAACTTTTTGATCTTCAAATAAATAACCCCCTAGAAATTTTTAAAAATTCAAAATTGCACGTGAAAAAAAAGGACCCCGATCACCTTCCTGACCGCATCACCTCCTTAATTATGAAAACCCTTACACACGTTTTCGTAAAACGTGGAAACTGAATTTATCTGCCCTGAAGTAATTGGAGGACAAAAGCACAGGTTCATCATCCAAATTATAATGCATTTGTTTTAACAACAATAAAGATTGTTCAGGATCACAGTTCAAAATGGATGAAATCCGATCATGATAGCCGATCGGTTCAATGTGCGTGACCGCATAACTAATCCTTTGTGAGGCGTAATTCTCCATTGTATTAAAAATGGAGTCCGCTTCACGTACTTTTTCAAGCGGTATTAAATGCTCGGGAATTTTGTCAATACAGAACACCACAGGTAAGTTATCAGCAGTCCGAACCCGCTCCACCTTTGCCAGTTTATGTATAAGGGTAGGTTCAAATCGCAGTCTATCATCTTCAGTCGGCTCAATGAGTTCAGCTGATAAGTATTGAACGCCAGGCTCCATACCGGACTTTTCGATCATACTCGTTACACTATTCAGTTCTTCTATTCCCGAGGAAAATACAGGTTTAGGATTAACAAAGGTTCCTACACCGTGTCTCCTCGTAACCACATTTTCCTCTTCTAGGATGCGCAATGCCTCACGAAGCGTCGCTCTGGAAACGCCTAGTGTTTTGGATAATTCAAATTCGGAAGGTAATTTCTCTTTTTCTCGGTGTATTCCGTTTTCAATGTCACGCTTTATTTGATCGATTACCTGCAAATAAAGGTGACGCGTATCTTGCCTGATCGACATATGCTTCACCCCAAGTCAAAATTCCGTTACGCTAGAGATCTGACCTCTGACGTTCGACACATCATGTTCGAGAATAATATAACACTTTTCTACATATAAATAAATAGAATTAGGACATTTTTATGGAATCGCGTACAAGTTTATTCATAATTGCTCGCTCACAAATAAATCCCTCCACTGCTTTGCAGCGATGGAGGGATTTTTCATTATGACGTATGTTCTTCCTGGGACTCACTGACTAGAACGGTTCTAGGCTTACTTCCCTCGTAAGGACCTACGATTCCGTTATCTTCCATCGCATCAATCAAACGGGCTGCTCGAGTATACCCGATTCTGAATCTGCGTTGAAGCATGGATACGCTAGCGCTTTGCATGTCGATGATCATTTGGACAGCCTCAGGATACAAATCATCGTCGACTTCTTGTTTTACTTCGTTTTCTTCTTCCGGAATCATCTCATCTTGATATTGGGCCTTTTGCTGCTCAACACAATAATCGACTATCCGCTCCACTTCATTATCAGAGAGAAAAGCCCCCTGGACACGCGTTGGTTTATTGTTGCCAACGGGCGTGAACAACATGTCGCCTTTTCCGAGCAATTTTTCCGCTCCACCAGAATCGAGAATGGTTCTGGAATCCGTTTGCGATGAGACACTAAAGGCGATCCGTGACGGAATGTTTGCTTTGATAACGCCTGTGATGACATCGACTGACGGCCGTTGGGTAGCGATGATCAAATGGATGCCAGCCGCCCTTGCCATCTGTGCTAAGCGTGTAATGGCGTCCTCAACATCATTCGAAGCGACCATCATGAGGTCGGCCAGCTCATCGACTAACACGACAATATACGGAAGCTGCGGCTGACTATTCTCTTCTTCCTGATTGTGTTTCTTAATATATTCATTATAACCTTCGATATTTCTCGTTCCCGTTTCTGAAAACAATTCATATCGTCTTTCCATTTCATCCACTACTTTTTTCAATGCCCGTGAAGCCTTTTTAGGGTCGGTCACGACAGGTGCAAGGAGGTGCGGGATACCGTTATAGACATTCAGTTCCACTTTTTTCGGATCGATCATCATCATTTTCACTTCATGCGGTTTAGCACGCATTAAAATGCTCGTAATAATCCCATTGATACATACGCTCTTCCCGCTTCCGGTCGCGCCTGCTACCAATAGATGAGGCATTTTATTTAATTCAGCCATGATCGCTTCACCGGAGATGTCACGCCCTAAGGCAAAGCTTAGTTTCGAGCCTTTCGGATTTGGATTGGCATCAAAGACTTCCCGTAACGATACCATCGCGATTTCCTGATTGGGCACCTCGATTCCAACAGCTGATTTTCCCGGAATCGGTGCTTCAATTCTAATGTCTTTAGCGGCTAGGGCCAGGGCTAAATCATCATTCAGATTCACGATTTTACTGACCTTAACCCCCACGTCAGGGTACACTTCGTATTTCGTGACTGAGGGGCCGACATGGACTTTTGTAACTTTAGCTTTCACGCCGAAACTTTGGAACGTTTTTTCAAGCTTCCTTACTGTAGCCTGAATATGAGATCGTTCCTGAGCCTGGGGATTATGAGTAGGCTCATCTAATAAATCAAGACCTGGCAGATTATAATCCATGTTTTCCACTTCGGTTAAAGGTAATGATTGGTCAAGTGATGTATCTTCTTTACTATCTTCATCAGCAGACTCTTCTAACGGAGTTCCGGGCTCTGTATAAGTAGCAGATTCGGTAAAATCCTGTATGATCGGTTCTTCGTATCCACTCTCATCAAGACTTTCCTCGGAAACCGAACGGCTCTCCACCTCTTTTTGATCCGTAGCAGTATCAGAGGTCTGTTTCGCTGAGCCATCTTTACGATTAAAGCTGACCTGCCTGATATTTTCCCATAGACGCATCCCCACCGGTTTCACCTTTTGGGAAAGTCCTTTCAAAATATCGCCGATAGACCATTCCGTCATAAACACAAGCCCGACAAGAAAGATAAAGAACGAAACGATTTTGGCTCCTGTAGCTGAAAATAAGAAATAATTCACAGCAAAAAGGAATCCGCCTGTCATGCCAGCCCCAATCGTTGAGTAACTCACTTCATCACTGACATAGTCAAAAAATTGATTCCACGTCAAGCCTAATACAGACGCTTCCGGGTCATTCGTCAGCAACGCTTCAAAAGACTGGATATGGGTGAACAGAAGAACAGCGCTAAATAAAATATAAAAGCCGATCATGCGTTTATGTAAAAAGCGTGGCCACCTTCGAGTGATCATCATAAACAGACCTAATGCGAAAAAGAACAAGGACGCAATAAAATACCAGACACCAAAGAAAAATTGCAGAACATGTTCAAGCCCCCCAGGGATCGCACCATCACTAATTGCTGAGGCACCGCTCCCAAAAACGGCCACAAACACAAACAGAAGCCCGAATAGTTCAAATTTCACCTGTTGTTTCAGCTTCGTTTTCTTGTTCTGCCGTTTTTTTCTTTTCCTGGCCATGACATCACCTCCTGAAAAAATGAATCAGGATGTCTTTCTATTCTGGGGCTGTTCCCGACAGAACGTGAAAAATCATCCTGTACCATCTTTCATTATATCACAGGCAAGCGTATGTTTGGCTATGACTTAACGTTTAATTTTGCGCCCCGGCTGGAGCTGATCATCGAGAAAATCCTGGGGATCAGTGGATAAAAGCTGGACGACTTCCACATGCCCATCCCCACTGTCCATCACCTTGACAGGACAATTTCTCAATGATCCATATAATACGTTTTGATAGTCTTCGTCACGAGCAGGAAAAATATCGTGTTCACTTAAAGGCGTATATAAAATCATTGGACCACCTGATCTTCTTCTGGTTTATTTTGTTCGATCATTTCGTTTAATTTTTCCATCGCTTCTTTTACGCCGCCTACTGCATCAATGATGCCATATTCAACCGCCTTATCCCCCACTACATTCGTACCGATGTCCCTCGTCAAGTTACCTTTCGCAAACATAAGTTCCTTGAATTTGTCTTCGGTAATATTAGAGTGCCTTGTGACAAAGTTGATGACACGATCCTGCATTTTATCCATATACTCAAAGGTTTGAGGTACGCCGATAACCAGCCCATTCAATCTGATGGGGTGGATCGTCATCGTAGCTGTTTCAACGACATAAGAATGGTCCGCAGCTACAGCAATAGGGACACCGATTGAATGCCCTCCGCCCAATACGATGGACACCGTAGGTTTAGACAATGATGCAATCATTTCCGAAATGGCTAAACCAGCCTCAACATCCCCTCCAACTGTGTTCAACAGGACGACTAGCCCTTCAATTTTTGGATTTTGTTCGATCGCAATTAATTGAGGGATAAGGTGTTCATACTTGGTCGTTTTATTTTGAGGCGGCAGCTGCATATGGCCTTCTACTTGACCAATGATTGACAATACATGGATATTAGAATCAGCCGGCTGAGGAACGGAGGACGTCCCGAGCTGTTGTATTTTTTCCACTAAAGCAGATTTGTCCTGGCCTTTGTCTTCTTGACTATTTTGCTGGAATGAATCATTCATGGCTATGCTCCTTTCCATTATCTGAGCTTAGTATAAACCACGAACCTCATAACCATACTTCAACACCTATATAGACTGGAATAATGCTGCCGATGGCTATTTTACCGAGTTCTGCGCCTCGCTTATAACTGAACCGACCATATATGTCTTCACAACATAAATAAGCAGTCCAATTAATTCGATAATTGAACTGCTTAAAAGATTACTCATAATATTTTGCACGTTAAAGGGTTAAATTGTTTCGAGTCAACGTTTTACGGATAAAGGCTTAAAGAAGCGTCATACAGGCATTAACTGCTTGATCGCTTCCTCTTCTGCCTGATCCAACGGCATCAACGGCATTCTGACACCGCCGACATTCACCCCTTTCATATTCAACGCAGCTTTCACAGGCGTAGGCGACGGCGCGCTGAACATGACTTTCATAAAGGGAAGCAATTTCCGGTGAAGAGCCGACGCTTCCTTAACTTTACCTTCATCAAAATAAGCGAGCATTTGCTGCATCTCAGCTCCAATGATATGTGAAGAGACTGACACGACTCCGTCTCCTCCTACGGCGTAAATAGGAAGGGTCAAATTGTCATCCCCGCTGTAAAGGGAGAACGTGTCATCCGTTCCTTCTATGATTTTAGCAATGCCATCCAGACTAGCGCTGGCTTCTTTCACAGAAACGATATTATCCACTTTCGACAGTTCGATAACAGTCTCAGGTTCAAGTCCAGCTGCTGAACGCCCAGGTACATTGTAGAGCATCACAGGCAATGATGTCGTATCAGCAATCGTCTTAAAATGGTGGTACATGCCTTTTTGATTCGGCTTGTTGTAATAAGGTGTTACTAACATGAGCGCATCGACACCAACCGACTCTGCTTTCTGTGATAATTCAATCGAGGACTTTGTATGATTACTTCCGGTACCTGCGACAACAGGTACCCGCTTGTTGGCTGCTTTCACCACATGTTGAAGTAAGGATACTTTCTCTTCAGCTGTCAACGTCGGTGACTCTCCGGTCGTTCCCGCGACAACGAGTCCATCTGATCCATTATCAATTAAGTAGTTAACCAGTTGTGTAGTCATGTCGTAATCAATCTCTCCATGGGAATCGAACGGCGTAGCCATGGCGGTCAAGACTTTCCCAAAATTCACGATGCTTCACTCCTTCTTCACGATTCAAGATTCAGATGGAATATATTATGCAAGGCATTGACAGCCGTCACAAGATCCTGTTCACGAACCAAAACCCAAATGGTTGTATGCGAGTCGGCAGATTGCAGGATTTGAACGCC
This sequence comes from Thalassobacillus sp. CUG 92003, assembly GCF_013618635.1. Lineage (GTDB taxonomy): Bacteria > Bacillota > Bacilli > Bacillales > Halobacillaceae > CUG-92003. The sequence goes on from NZ_JABLSJ010000004.1 coordinate 241,222, forward strand.
TTCTTCTGTTAACGTCTGCACAATTTTGGACGTAACACCTGGAACCCCAGTTATTCCTGCACCTACTGTCGAAACTTTCGCACAATTTGTTGTGACTTCCGGTTCGTACCCGCGTTCCTTTAATATTTCGATAGCCTGTTCTGTATACACTTCTTCGATCGTATAAATGACACCGCTCGGCGAAATGTTAATGAAGTCGACTGAGATGCCGGCTTCTGCCATTGATTTGAACACTTCTGACTGCAGAATCGATGGGTCTTCTTTAGATTGCACCCGGATTTGCGTGATATCCGCCATGTGAGCGATTCCCGTTACGTTGCGATCAGAAATATCCTTTCCGGCTTCACCTTCACGCGAAGCTGCAACCAACGTACCCAACTCAGGAGAATAAGTTGAACGCACACGAATGGGCACTTTAGCATGCATGGCGATTTCAACAGCACGAGGATGAATCACTTTCGCTCCCTGGTAAGCAAGATTGCAAATTTCATTATAGGTCACAACTTTTAAAGCTCTCGCTGATTCCACTAACCTCGGATCCGCTGTCATAATGCCATCGACATCCGTAAATATATCAATATACTCCGCTTGAAGTGCGGCACCAAGCGCAGCAGCCGTGGTGTCACTTCCCCCGCGGCCAATCGTGGTGATTTCCCCGGATTCAGAACGGCCCTGAAAACCTGCGACCACGACAACATCATGGGTTTTAAATTCCTCGAGTATGCGGGATGGGTCCATGCGCAGTATTTTCGCTTTTGTAAAATCATCTGTGGTCACAAATCCTGCTTGAGCCCCGGTCAAACTTAGGGCAGAGACCCCTGATTGTTTAAGTTCATTTGAAAATACAACAGAGGATATCGTTTCACCGCAAGACATCAACAAATCCTGCTCGCGTTTTGAGTTATGGGATGATGGAAAATCGATGAGACTGAGAAGGGTATCCGTTGCGTACGCATCCCCCTCACGTCCCATTGCTGATACCGTCACCACCACTTTATAGCCTTCTTGTAATGCTGATTTAATATGCTCAATTGCTTTGCTTCGGCTGTCAGCATCTCTGACTGATGTTCCACCGAATTTCTGTACCAATACGTTCATTATAAAGACACCTCTTAATTGAAATTATATCCATTTGTTGGCAATCAATCGTTCAGCAATCTGCACAGAGTTCCATGCAGCTCCCTTTAATAGGTTATCAGAGACCACCCATAGATGAAAGCCAAGGTTATCGTCCAAGTCTTTACGTATACGACCGACAAAAACATCCCGTTTTCCAGCCGCATTAAGAGGTGTGGGATAGGCTTGGTTTGATGGATCATCTTCCAAAACAATCCCAGGTGCTGATGATAGAGCTTGTTTAAGTTCTTCTACTGACGTGCCATCTTTTTCAATTTCCACGTACACACTTTCAGCATGGGACGTGAAAATCGGCAGGCGTACACATGTTGCCGCTACCGGTAATTCAGGAGCACTCATTATTTTCTTCGTTTCGTTAATCATTTTCATTTCTTCGAATGTATACCCGTTTTCCTGGAATACGTCAATTTGTGGCAGCGCATTAAATGCGATGGGGTAGTGATGCTCATCGCCTTTAACAGGTAAAATTTCAGCTTTCATGTCCTCTCCGTCCAGGAACGCTTGTGACTGTTCACGTAGTTCATCATTGGCAATCGTACCGGCACCGGATACAGCCTGATACGTAGAGACAATCACACGCTTCAAGCCAAAAGCTTGTTTGATCGGCTCAAGGGCGGCCACCATTTGAATGGTCGAACAGTTAGGATTTGCGATAATTCCATTATGATGTTCAATGGCTGCTTCATTGACTTCAGGCACCACAAGCGGCACCTGTTCATCCATACGGTACGCACTTGTATTGTCGATCACAACGGCTCCACGTTTAACGGCTTCAGGTGCTAATTGTTTGGAAATGGAACCCCCGGCAGAGAAGAGCGTGATGTCTACTCCATCAAAACTTTCAGGTTTTGCTTCTTCAAGGGTATACGTTTTATTTTTATACGTCACCTTTTTCCCAGCTGAACGACTGGAAGAAAGTAGTTTTAATTCATTAATTGGAAAATTGCGGTCTTCAAGTGTTTCGATCATTTTCTGACCGACCGCTCCTGTTGCTCCAACGATGGCTACATTAAATTGGTTTGTTTCACTCATACGGAAATTCCCCTTTCTATTTTTTTTGCAAATTTCACTATTTTACTAGTTTATCATATATGCTGACACATCTGGTATGAAAATGTCTATTTATTCCGAATAACGTTCAATTAATACAGGTTGTTTCTGTTCTCCCTTTAAGGCAGCAAGGACGGTCTCAGAAATCAGACTCATATCGGAAACGAGTGAAGTCGGCTTCTTATAAGGATTATCCTGACCGTATGGCACAAAGTAAATGTGCTTAGCCGTCATAAGCTTCATAATGTTTACACCATTCAAACCGAGTGCATCATTGGTGGAAATCGCTAAGACGACAGGTTTGCGGTTTCGCAGTGTTGCTTTGGCTGCCATTAATACAGGCGAATCCGTTAATGCGTTAGCCAGTTTGCTGGTAGAATTCCCTGTCATCGGAGCGATGACCATACAATCGACTGGGGTCTTTGGACCTAATGGTTCTGCGTCAGGAATCGTGGAAATTACTTTCTTTCCTGTAATTTCTTCAATTTTATTCACATGGGCAATGGCTTCGCCGAATCGTGTATCCGTCGATTTTACGGTGCTTGAAATGACAGGAATGACATCCGCTCCCATATCCACCAGTTTTTGAAGTTCAGGAAACACCTCATGATACGTACAATGAGAGCCGGTAAATCCAAATCCAATTGTTTTTCCCTCTAATCTCTTCATTGCTCATCATCCTTTCTTTTACTTTCCAATAGTAATTGCAATACGACTGAAGCCAAAATGCGTCCTGCTGATTTTGGCGCAACGATACCCGGTAAACCTGGTGCCAATAACGCCTTGATCCCCCGTTTTTCTGCGTAACGGAAATCCGTACCGCCCGGCTTGGAAGCTAAATCCAATATAAAAGCATGGGATGGCATCTGCTGAATCACTTCTGCAGTGACCACTCTGACTGGAATTGTATTGATTAACACATCACATGTTCCTGTATGGTCGGCTAATTCTGTTAAGTAAAAAGGTGACAGTCCCATTTCTGAAATTCTTGCATAGTCAGCTGATTTCCTAACCCCGACAAAAATAGTCGCTCCCATAGCACTAAACGTACGTGCCGCGGTCATTCCGACACGGCCTAACCCTAAAATAATGATGTTTGATGCGTGAATCGTAAAGTCCGTATGTTGAATGACCATCATCAAGGCCCCTTCAACCGTTGGTACAGAATTATAAATGGCGATATCATCCCGATCCATTAAGGGGATCAGTTCCCGACCAGCCTCTTTACATATGCCATTGAGATAGTCGTTCGAAATCCCTGTGAACACTCTGCAATGTTCAGGGGTCCGTTTTAGCCAATCTGCATCAATTAAGATCTTCTCTTTTGCGAAAACGCCATCAATATAACCTTGATCATCTGTACCAGAAACTGGCAATAAGACGGCGTCAAGGTTCTGCACTATTTCCTCATCCATTTCAAAATGAACGGTTTCAGTAAAGCTGTAATTCAATTGATCAAACCCTGCCAAATAAACTGTGGCATCCCACTCATTCAGCTTGCGTATGATTTCAATCTGTCTAGCATCTCCTCCAAGTACTGCTATGTGGTAACCAGTCAGCATCCTTGATTACTCCTTTGCCACGATATACTTACAATCTCTATGTATCATATGACGCTCACAACAGTTAGTGAGTTGAAAAGCATTAAAAAAAAAGCAGCCTAACCCTTTGTGTGGGGTTAGGCTGCTTTAACCATTGGATTCTGTGCTGGTATGTTGAATGAGAATCATATCCGATCCGATGGTGACAATGTCTTGCCACCTAATGTGATAGCCTTCTTGTGTCGCTTTCATCCCCATCCACTTGTAGGCCGGGATGATCAAGGTTTCCACTTCGCCTGTTTCAGGGTTGATTTCTAAATCAGCTTGCCCTAACATCCCAAGTTTGCTGCCACTTGTTACATCCACGACTTCCTTTTCAGCTAATTGTTTAAAACGCATAAACAACATCCTCTCTTAATGATTCTCTTGCAATAACGTTTCGATGTTGCCAATTTGGTAATCGTCCTGCAGCTGGTCAATTAATGCTTCAAGGCTATCAACGATAACCTGTGTGGGATGCATTAATATAGTGGCGCCAGGATGGATGTTATCCATTACCCGTTTGATCAGGACATCGCGTGTCGGTTTTTTCCAATCTACCGTGTCCACTGTCCATAATATTGTTTCCATCTGTATCTCGTCTGCAATTTCAACTGTTTGTTGGTCATAGCTGCCTGACGGTGGGGCGAACCAGGTGATTTTTTCATCTGTTAAAGCGTACAGGATATCATTGGTTTTCAAAAGCAGTCTTTTCGCCTCAGACGCGGAGAGATCAGACATATCTTGATGGTTATAGCCATGGCTGCCAACCACATGTCCTTCTTCTGCCATAATTTGGACAAGTTCAGCTTGTTCTTCAGCAAACTTCCCATCGACAAAAAAAGTTGCCGAGACATTTTTGGCTTTTAAAATTTTTAATAGATCTGGCACAAATTCCTGGCCCCACGTTACGTTAATCAACAACGAGACCATTTCTTTTTCCGGATGCCCGCGATAAATCGGAGCAGCTGCAAGATCTTTCAATGTTACATCTGGTTTGACCCAGTCATAAACGAGTAGGTTCTTTTGGAACTTTCCTTTGTCTTCCATATTGCGAAATGACTTGTTGATATCCACTTTTCTACCGTAACGTCCGGGGGTTTTTTTCCATACAGGGTCAATGTATGCATTCTCAGGAGCTCGATTATACGTTTTGCTCTTTGATTTGATGGTTAGATAGAGCGGATCCTCCGTGTCACTGGCTGTCACGGCTTCTCGGGCGATAAATGTCACCCACAAGCCTGTCCCAAGCACTACAAGACAGATCACACCAATCATGACGCGCGATAGATTAAGGTTCATTAAAGCCCCCCTCTCTCTTGTCCATTATATGATTGCAACACGTATTTCAGAACCGCGCTGTCCAGGAGAGCAGGTTTAGCCGGGGCTAAAAAGTACCGGGAACCGCTTATTAACCCTTATCACTGAGCATGAAGCTCACACAACCCTACATCCATTAAGCCTGTATAAGGCCATAAAAAAAGAAACTGGCAAACCAGCTTCTTCCTCAATTATTGATGCTCTTGTTCTTGTTTTGCTTTTTCTTGCTTTTCTTCAACCAAGATTGCTTTACGTGATAAGTTGACACGACCTTGATTATCGATTTCTTTCACTTTAACTTTAATGGCATCTCCGATTGAAACGATATCCTCAACTTTTCCGATGCGTTCCTCGGCCATTTCAGAAATATGAACAAGCCCTTCTTTACCTTTAAACAATTCTACGAAGGCACCGAATTTCTCTATCCGTTTCACTTTTCCTTCATAAACTTCGCCGACTTCTACTTCACGGACAATATCCTCAATAATCTTCTTGGCGGATAAGTTCATCTCTTCATTCGTGGAAGAAATAAACACGGTTCCGTCCTGCTCAATATCAATTTTCACACCCGTATCCTCGATGATTTGATTGATTTGTTTTCCGCTCGGCCCGATCACATCTCTGATTTTATCTGCACTTATTTTCATCTTCATGATTTTTGGAGCATGCTGAGATAATCGAGAACGTGTTTCCGGCATTGTCGAAAGCATATGGTCAAGAATATGCATGCGGCCTTTTTTCGCTTGTGATAAAGCGTCTTCCAGAATATTTCGGGATAAGCCTTCGATTTTGATATCCATTTGCAGTGCCGTTACGCCCTGGGCTGTACCAGCTACTTTGAAATCCATATCGCCTAGAAAATCTTCCATGCCTTGAATGTCGGATAAAACCGTATAGTCGTCACCAGATTTCACAAGACCCATGGCAATTCCAGCGACCGGTGCTTTAATCGGCACCCCTGCATCCATCATCGCCAAGGTACTGGCACAAATACTTGCCTGGGAAGTCGAGCCATTAGATTCTAATACTTCAGACACAAGACGAATCGTGTAAGGGAAATCATTTTCAGAAGGAATGACTTGTTCCAAAGCGCGTTCCCCTAATGCTCCATGACCGATTTCTCTGCGTCCTGGTCCCCGAATAGGTCCTGTTTCACCCACTGAGAAATGCGGGAAATTGTAATGGTGCATAAAGCGTTTCGATTCTTCTAAGTCAAGCCCATCCAGAATTTGTACGTCGCCCAATGCACCTAAGGTACAGATGCTTAAAGCTTGCGTTTGACCTCTGGTGAATAGACCAGAACCATGCGTGCGAGGCAAAACTCCGACTCTTGAGGACAAGTGACGAATTTCATCTGGTTTCCTGCCATCAGGACGGACTTTTTCTTTAGTAATCAACCGCCTTACTTCTGTTTTGACGATGTCATCCAATATAGATTTTACTTGCTTGATGGTTTCATCATCAGCTTCCATCTCTTCATAGGATTCGACTATGACATTTTTGGCATTGTCGATGGCTTCCTCACGCAACTTTTTGTCTTCGGTTTGGATGGCCGCTACTAAAGAGGTTGTTGCTTCAGCTTCTACCTTTTCCTTCAATTCCTGCTCTAACGTGAAAAGCTCTACATGCATTTTTTCTTTTCCGACAGCTGCTGCGATCTCTTCCTGGAACGAAACGAGTCGTTTGATTTCTTCATGGCCAAACATGATGCCTTCAAGCATGTCCTCTTCTGGCACCTCTTCTGCTCCAGCTTCGACCATATTGACTGCATCTTTAGTTCCCGCCACCGTTAATTCAATATCGCTTTTTTCCTGTTGCTCAATAGTCGGGTTAATGATGAATTCTCCATCAACACGGCCCACAACTACCCCGGCAATCGGACCTGCAAATGGTATATCAGAGATACTTAAAGCCAGCGATGAGCCGAGCATAGCCGCCATCTCTGAAGAACAATCCTGATCCACACTCATCACGGTTCCAATTACTTGCACGTCGTTTCGATAGCCATCCGGAAACATAGGACGAATGGGCCGGTCGATTAAACGGGAAGCAAGCGTGGCTTTTTCACTAGGACGCCCCTCACGCTTAATGAACCCGCCAGGGATTTTACCAACCGCGTATAGGCGTTCTTCGTAATTGACAGTTAACGGGAAGAACGGCAAATCTTTCGGTTCTTTTGAGCCGGTTGCCGTCGACAATACAGATGTATCACCATAACGAATCATACAAGCACCATTCGCCTGCTTCGCAAATTCGCCTACCTCGACAGAAAGCTCACGCCCCCCGATTTCTATTGAAAATACTTGTTTTTCCTCTGTCATACTGACTAGGACTCCTCTCAAAATCATGTTAATAAACACCAAGAATGTAATTGTCAGTTTACACTCTTATGTATTTATGCATACAGAAAAAGCGGGAATACTCCCGCTTTTTTGTCAATGCATTATCGACGCAAGCCAAGACTTTTAATAAGCTCACGGTAACGCGTAATGTCTTTATTACGCAGGTAGCTCAGTAAATTACGGCGCTTACCTACCATTTTTAACAATCCGCGACGGGAATGGTGATCTTGTTTATGAACACGTAAATGCTCATTCAATTTCACAATCTGTTCCGTCAGGACAGCAATTTGCACTTCTGCAGAACCTGTATCATTTTCATGAGTTTTATACTCATTAATGATTTCGTTCTTGCGATCTTGTGTGATAGCCATCCGTCTACACCTCCTATAACTTATTGAATTCCCATTCCCCTAGCTGACGTCGGAGTTACGAGCAGCCAAGCGAAGGTTCCGTAATTAAGGGTACAATTTTTGCACGCAAAATGCAAGAGTCAGCTTTCTTGCTGAACAAAAAATTCTCTGACGTCTTTTTCATCTTGATACAAATGGCTGAGTAGGTCATCGATTCCCGCAAATTTTCGTTCTTCGCGAATAAACCTGTGCCATCTGACCGCCATTGTTTTTCCATATACCGTCTGGTCAAAGTCAAAGATATGGACTTCTAAAAGCGGCTTTTCCATATCATCATGAAATGTAGGCTTATAGCCGAAGTTCGCCATGCCTTTCAACCATCGTCCATTTACATTTACCTCAACCGCATAAACGCCGACTTTAGGTAAATAGTAATGCTCTGCAATTTTGATATTAGCGGTAGGAAAACCGATGGTCCTCCCCCGTTTCTCACCCTCAATTACTTGGCCGGTTACTGTATACAAGCGTCCCAAAAGTTCGGAGGCTTTCTGGACGTCACCGTTATCGAGCAACGCCCTGATTCGCGTTGAACTGATCTTCTCATCATCCTCAGACACTTGCGATATCACGGTGTGGCTAATAGCGCCACTGGCATACTCTGGTAAATCGTCCATGCGCCCTTTCCCTTTATGACCAAAACTAAAATCAAATCCCGCCACCACATGCTTCATATTTAAGTCCAGAAAGAAATGATCAACAAAGTGTTGAGGACTAAGTTGGGCCAACGCTTCATCAAATTTGACAACCCACAGATAATCAACCCCCATCTCAGCAAGAATCTGTCGCTTTTCTTCTATCGGGGTGATGTAGTGTACGTGGCCTTCATCTTTACTTAGCACAACAGAAGGATGGGGCGAAAATGTCATGACAGCACTCTTCATTCCCCTCTCCTTAGCTATAGAAATCGCGGATTGAATCACATGCTGGTGGCCTTTGTGAACACCATCAAAAAAACCGACAGCCGTGACATTCTCTTCAAACTGTAGCTTATCAAAGTTATGAGGATAGGATAATTCAATTACTTTCAACTTGTTCACCTACTTTTATAACCATTAATCAAACCAAGAGGAGAAGACCTCAAAAAACACGCACGGGCTTAATTTTTCCTGCCTTTTCGGGATGGGGCATATAAATAGCTACGGCTTCCTGGCGATAACATATGACGAATTCTTCCGTTCTGAATGGCCGATCAGGAGCTGAAAGCACCCGTCCATGTGCGACCATCTCTTTGGTAGCCGCATCGACTTCCCATGTGTCAAGGTGTCCAATCCCCCTCATTAAAGGGAGAAGAAATTGACTGGGTGATTGATTATCAATCATCTCGGCTAACTGATCAAAATGATAGCAGTCTTCTTTCGCTATATTCCCTGTTTGGGTTCGAACTAAATCAGACATATGGGCCGGAAATCCAATATCTTGCCCAATTGCTACACATAGTGTTCGAATATATGTACCCTTTGAGCATATAACTCGAAAGGAGAATGTGATTTGTCCGTCTGATTTCCTGACAGGATCACTCAACAAGTCAATTGCATATATGCTTGCTTGTCGAACAGGCCGCTCTACTGTTTCACCAGCCCGCGCGTATTCATAAAGTTTTCTGCCCTTTACTTTCACAGCAGAATACATCGGCGGTACTTGTTCGATATGACCTGTAAATGTTCTTAAACTTTCTAATAGTTGATCACGTGAAGGGATGCTGTCGATCGTCACTTCCTCAACAACTTGGCCATAGCTATCTTCAGTTTCGGTCGATTGGCCCAGGGTCACTTCTGCCTCATACGTCTTTTTTGTTTCGGTCAAATAAGGAACAATTTTCGTTGCCCGGCCAATGCACAAAGGCAGAACACCTTCGACTTCCGGATCCAAAGTCCCGGTATGCCCTATCTTTTTAGTATGCAACAGCCTCCGGGCTTTTGCCACACAATCATGTGACGTCATTCCTCTTGGCTTCCATAACGGCAAAATTCCATTCACGTTGTTCACCTCTGTTTCCTCAACTTAAAAACATGAACATGAGGAATCCGTGCAGTTACGAAGGCTGCACGGATTTACATTATTCGTTATCGGACTCATTCAAATCCTTGATAATGGTTTCAATACGATTCCCATGTTCAATGGCTTCATCAAATTCAAACGTAATCTCAGGTGTTTTACGCAAGCGAATTCGCTGCCCTATTTCAGATCGGATAAACCCTTTTGCCTTGGCAAGGCCTACGAGTGTATCCTGCTTTTGCTTATCATCGCCTAAGACCGATATAAAGACTTTAGCTTGTTGGAGGTCGCCCGTCACCTTTACATCCGTGACCGTCACAAATCCAATACGGGGATCTTTAATTTTTTTGCTGATGATATCGCTGAGCTCTTTTTTCATTTGTTCGCCAACTCTATTGGCACGCATATCATTCATTATGATTCACCTCTTTATATAACCCTACCGTTAATACCATTCAAAATCGGTCCGTGTCCGCTCGATTTCCGGAAACGAATCAATCAATTCAAGTGTTTGCATGATCGCTTGCTCGGCACGGACGCTATCATTTGAAATGGTCACGATCCCCAAAAGGGTCCGCTGCCATAAGTTTTGAAAATCCAATTCGCTTACGGCTACGTTATGGTCATTTTGAATCCTGGCCTTGATTCGTTTTACAACAGACCGTTTATCCTTTAAGGATTGAGCCTCATAAATGATGGCCTCAACTTCCGCAGCAAAAATCATGTCCGTTCAATTTCCTCCATGACAAATGCTTCAATGATGTCGCCTTCCTTGATATCATTGAAATTCTTCACGGTAATACCACATTCATATCCTTGCTGAACCTCTTTCGTATCATCTTTATAACGCTTCAAGGAATCCAGTTCCCCTTCGAATAAGACGACACCATCCCTGATCACTCTGATACTGGAATTACGTGTAATTTTGCCATCTGTGACATATGATCCGGCAATTGTACCGATTTTGGAAACCTTGAATATTTCGCGTACTTCAGCTTGCCCGATTGTCTTTTCTTCGTATTCCGGATCCAGCATACCCTTCATCGCTGCTTCAATTTCTTCCATCACTTTATAAATGATCCGATGAAGGCGAATTTCTACTTTTTCAGATTCTGCTGCTTTTTTAGCATTCCCATCCGGACGTACATTGAACCCGATAATGATGGCATTCGAAGCTGAAGCTAGAGAAACATCCGATTCAGTGATGCCACCGACGCCGGTATGAATAATCTTAACTTTAGCGCCCTCTACCTCAATTTTCTGCAAGGATGAGGCTAATGCTTCTACTGAACCTTGGACATCAGCTTTCACGATCAGATTGATTTCTTTGATATCGCCTTGTTTAATTTGATCGAATAAATCATCCAGGCTAACTTTTGAATTGTCACTGCGTCTAGCTTCAATATGCTTCTGCTGACGTGCTTCACCAATCGATCTGGCTTTCTTTTCATCTTCGAACGCAAGGAAACGATCCCCTGCCTGAGGCACATTGTTCAAGCCGGTAATCTCAACAGGCATTGAAGGTGCAGCCGATTTAACACGCTTTCCTAATTCGTTAACCATAGCACGCACGCGCCCAAACGCACTCCCAACGACAATCGGATCCCCTACATTCAGGGTACCATTTTGGACCAGCAGCGTTGCGACTGGGCCGCGGCCTTTATCCAATTGAGCCTCAATTACCGTGCCGTAGGCTTTTCGATCAGGGTTAGCTTGTAATTCTTCCATTTCAGAAACAAGCAGAATCATCTCAATCAATTCATCGATACCCTCGTGCTTTACGGCTGACATATGGACAAATATCGTATCGCCCCCGTATGCCTCCGGTACCAATTCATACTCCATCAACTCTTGCATGACGCGATCAGGATTTGCACCCTCTTTATCCATTTTATTGACGGCAACAATAATCGGTACGCCTGCGGCTTTAGCATGGCTGATTGCTTCCTGTGTTTGCGGCATGACACCGTCATCAGCAGCAACAACTAAAATAGCAATATCGGTTACTTGTGCCCCGCGGGATCTCATGCTTGTGAACGCTGCGTGACCCGGTGTGTCAAGGAAAGTCACTTTTTTACCGTTTTCTTCCACTTGATAAGCGCCAATATGCTGCGTGATGCCACCTGCTTCTCCCTCTGTCACCTTTGTATCACGGATGGAATCAAGCAACGTTGTCTTACCGTGGTCCACGTGCCCCATAATGGTGACAACAGCCGGACGTTCTTTCAGTTTAGCCGGATCATCTTCAGCCGCCATATTTGCAAGATCCGTTTCATCGACGATCTCTTCTTCTTCAACTTTTACGTTGAATTCCTCAGCAATCAATTCGATGGATTCTTTATCCAAATCCTGATTTTTGGTCGCCATAACACCTAGGAACATCAGCTTTTTAATAATTTCAGCCGGCTCCTTATTCAGCTTTTCAGCAAGTTGAGCCACTGTAAGGCTGTCAGTATACGTGATTTTCTCCGGAGTTTGAGCGGATTTCTGCTGGTTTTTGCCACCTTTTCCACCCTTTTTGTTCGGTTGATTCTTTTGATTTTGATTGCGGTTTTGATTTTTCTTTTGCGGATTAGATTTATTGGCGTTTCCTTGTGGTTTCTTGCTATTTTTCTGCTGGGATTGGGCGCCTGATTGGTTTGAGTTTTGTTGAGCTGCCCCATTTTGCTGCGTATTGTTTCCTTTTTGTTCAGCTGACGGTTTAAACGCTCCGTCAAGCTTCCCTTTCGTGTCCTCTGAGATGGTCGCCATGTGGTTGGAGACCGACACGTTCATTTCATTCAGTTTATTGAGAACTTGTTTACTGGACAAGCTATTTTGTTTGGCATATTCATATACGCGCATCTTACTCATATTGTCACCCCCGAATTTATTCATCGAGCAACGATTGCAATTTTGTCGCAAATCCTTTATCCAGAATTGCGATCGCGACTCTCCCTGTTTTTCCGATAGAAGCTGATAGCGTCTCGCGATCCGCCACTTCGTAACAGGGTATGGCATAAAAGCTGCATTTATCTTTCAGCTTTTTAGCAGTGCGGAAACCAGTATCATTCGCAATGACTACCAGTTTCGCGCGTTTATTCTTGATATCATTTAGGATTGCGTCTTCACCCAGGGAACACTTGCCTGCACGAAAAGCAAGTCCTATTAAACTCAAATAGGAAGATGTCATGGTTATTCTTCAACTATCTGTTTCAGCTGGTCATAAATCTCAGAACCAACTTTCGTATTCAAATGGCGACTCAAAATGTCTTGATCTTCTGCCATATCGATGACACTCCGATCCTTGGAGAGATAAGCCCCCCTGCCATTCTTTTTCCCGGTTTCATCGACAAATACGTCACCGTCTTGATTCTTTACGATTCGAATCAATTGCTGCTTCGGCTTCATTTCCCTCGTGGCGACACATTTACGCAACGGTGTCTTTTTGGTGCGTGCCATCTGTAACCCTCCTTATTCAAATCAATCTTCTTCGAGATCAGAATAAGCTACTTCTTCATCGTCATCTTCAGATAATAATCCTTCTTCTCTTGCCTCTGATTCACTCTTAATATCAATTTTCCAGCCAGTCAATTTTGCTGCTAATCTGGCATTTTGCCCACGCTTGCCAATCGCAAGGGACAACTGATAGTCAGGTACGACCACTGTTGTTGCCTTATCTTCTTCATCCACGAGTACTTCAACGACTTTGGACGGGCTAAGGGCATTCGATACGTACACCACAGGGTCTTCTGACCATTGAACGATATCAATCTTTTCACCTTTCAACTCATCCACGATGGCCTGGACCCTCTGTCCGCGCTGTCCAACGCAAGAGCCGACCGGATCGATTTCCGGATCAGGTGCGTGCACAGAGATTTTAGAACGGTCACCAGCTTCACGTGCGACAGATCTGATTTCAACTGTTCCATCAAAGATTTCCGGTACTTCCATTTCAAACAAGCGTTTCAATAAGCCGGGATGGGTTCTGGAGACGTAAATATGAGGACCTTTATTCGTATTTTCCACCTTCGTGACAAATACTTTCAACCGATCATGGACATTATACGTTTCTGTCGGCATCTGTTCGCCCTCTGGCAGTCTAGCTTCAATTTTACCGAGATTAACATAGATGAACCGTGGATCCATACGTTGGATGATTCCCGTCATGACATCTTCTTCACGATCCACATATTCGCCGTAAATCACACCTCGTTCAGCTTCACGAACACGCTGGGTCACGACCTGTTTAGCAGCTTGTGCAGCGATACGCCCAAAATCCATCGGCGTCACTTCAACTTCAATTACATCTTCAAGCTCGTAATTCGGATTGATTTGCTTTGCTTCCTCCAACGAAATCTCTTGGTTTTCATCCATCACTTCTTCAACAATCACTTTTCTAGCATACACATGCATACTGCCTGAATCTTCGTTGATATCTACGCGCACATTCGTCGCAGAGTTGAAATTCTTTTTGTATGCTGAAATCAAGGCTGCTTCTAATGCTTCCAATAATAAGCCTTTGTCAATGCCTTTTTCTTTTTCAAGATAATTCATGGCATCAAATAGTTCACTGCTCACCGTTTTTTCCCCCTTTAGTTAAACGTAACGGCCAATCGGGCTTTGGCAATTTTATCATAGGGCACTTCGATTTGCTTCGTTTTTGTTTTGATTTTAAATTCAATGGTAGCCGTATTATTTTCAAATGATACGAGGTCACCTTCAAATTCTTTTTCTCCATCAATGTGCTCATACAGTTTGATATACACATGTTCTCCAATATGGCTTAAGAAATCTTCTGGTTTTTTCAATGGTCTCTCAGCTCCAGGAGAGGATACTTCAAGAAAGTAAGGGAAGTTGATCGGGTCGTGTTCGTCTAACTTCTCACTTAATTGTTCAGAAACACGGCCGCATTCTTCGATATCTACTCCGCCGGGTTTGTCAACGTAAACACGAAGATACCAATTTTTCCCTTCATGTTTGTACTCGACCTCTACAAGTTCGAGATTCATATCTTCTAGTATTGGCCGTGCCAGATCTTCCGTGACTTTAATGACTTCTTGGCTCATATCCATCCCTCCTTTTTCCATAGTATTTCATAAATTGGCATATTCTATCATTCATCGCACAAGACGAAAATAAGTAACGGACATAAATACCGCACTACAATGAATGTAGTGCGTGACTGGTCAAAAATTCCCCGCGTAATCGTGGTTGAAACATGTAGAATTAATGCTAGAGATAAGACGAAAGAGTGGGTTGCCCCACTCTTTCGCACGTCACGTATCAATTATCTCACCATAGAGAATATACCATAGTTGCCTTATTATTGCAACAAAGCTTCAATCTGGCACTAGAACAAGGAAAGCTGGTTCTCATCAGGCATCCCTTCGAGGCAGCCATGATGATCCAAATACTCTAACACGGTTTTGGAAATCCGACTGCGTTCTCTTAAATCCTGCTTGGAGAGAAATTCTCCGTCTTGCCGCACATTCTCAATGTTAATAGCAGCGTTAGTGCCAAGTCCATCCACAGCGTTAAACGGCGGAATAAGGGAATTTCCATCCACTACAAATTCAGATGCCGTCGAACGGTACAAATCAACTCGTTGAAAAGCATACCCACGTTCACACATTTCCAAACTTAATTCGAGTACAGTAAGCAGGCTTTTTTCTTTCGGAGGTGCATCCAAACCTTTCCCTTGAATCTCAACGATGCGGTTTCGAATGGCATCAGATCCCTCGACCATGGTCTCTAGTTCAAAATCACTGGCTCTTACTGTAAAGTATGCCGCGTAAAAATAAATCGGGTAATGCACTTTGAAATAGGCAATCCGTACAGCCATTAAGACATAGGCAGCAGCGTGGGCCTTAGGGAACATGTACTTAATCTTTTTACACGATTCAATATACCAATCCGGCACGCCGTGATTTTTCATCTCTGCAATCCAATCATCCTGAAGGCCGCGCCCTTTTCGGACAAATTCCATGATTTTAAACGCCAAAGCCGGTTCCAAACCTCGATGGAGTAAGTACACCATGATGTCATCCCGGCAACCAATCACTTCCGGTAATGTGCATATACCATCATTGATCAGCTGTTCCGCGTTACCAAGCCAGACATCTGTGCCGTGGGACAATCCAGAGATGATCACAAGTTCTGCAAATGTTTTAGGTTTGGTGTCTTCGAGCATCTGTCTAACGAAACGCGTGCCGAATTCAGGGACACCGAGCGTACCGGTTTTACACATGATTTGCTCAGGTGTGACGCCGAGCGCCTCGGGACCGCTGAATATTTTCATGACTTCGGGGTCATCCACCGGAATTTCTTTTTGATCAATGCCACTTAAATCTTGCAACATTCTGATCACCGTTGGATCATCATGACCGAGAATATCAAGTTTTAATAAGTTATCATGGATAGAATGAAAGTCAAAGTGCGTCGTTTTCCAATCCGATTTCGTATCATCAGCCGGAAATTGAATCGGAGAAAAATCATATATTTCCTTATCATCAGGTACAACGATAATCCCGCCGGGGTGCTGTCCAGTGGTGCGTTTTACTCCGGTGCAGCCTTGAACCAGCCGATCGACCTCTGCGTTTTTGTACTGAAGTTGATGATCCCCAGCATATCCTTTCACAAATCCGTATGCCGTTTTTTCAGCGACTGTGCCGATCGTTCCTGCACGGAACACTTTTTCTTCGCCAAATAACTCTTTTGTATAATTGTGCGCGATTGGCTGATATTCGCCGGAAAAGTTCAAATCGATATCGGGAACTTTATCACCTTTGAACCCGAGGAAGGTTTCAAACGGAATATCCTGGCCATCTTTATTGAATGCTTCCCCACATTTCGGACAATCCTTTTCGGGAAGATCGAACCCACTGCCGACAGAGCCATCATTGAAAAATTCATGATACTTGCATGATGGACAAACATAATGCGGCGGAAGAGGGTTAACCTCTGTAATGTTGGTCATTGTGGCCACAAATGATGAACCGACCGAACCACGCGATCCTACCAGATAACCATCTTCAAGCGACTTGGTTACCAGCTTTTGAGAAATCAAATAGATGACAGCAAACCCATGCCCGATAATACTCTCCAGTTCCTTCTCGAGGCGGTCTGAAACAAGTTCGGGTACCGGGGAGCCATAGAGCGACTCTGCTTTCCGATAAGACATATTACGGATTTCTTCATCCGCGCCTTCAATATTTGGCGTATAAAGCTCATCACTGACAGGAACGACTTTGTCGATGCTCTCGTTTAAAGCATGTGGATTCGCCACCACCACTTGGTAGGCCGTATCCTCACCCAGAAAGCTGAAAGCGCTCAGCATGTCGTTGGTCGTTTTAAAGTGGACCTCAGGCAGGGTTTGACGGTTCAACGGATTGCCGCTCTGGGAAGCAATCAGTATTTCCCGATATTTTTTTTCATGAGGATCCAGATAATGGGTGTTCCCTGTAGCCACGACTTTCTTATTGAGTTTCTCAGCAAGCTGAACTAATTTTTTCAGAATGTCATAGATTTGCGCTTCACTCTGGACCAGTTCTTTTTCCAATAAATGAGCATAATTCCCCGGGGGTTGAATTTCAATGTAGTCGTAGAATCCAGCCACTTTTTCAGCTTCTTCTGCCGACTTTTGCATCATGGTTTCAAACAATTCCCCTTTGTCACATCCTGAACCGATCAGAATGCCTTCTCTTAATTTGGAGAGTTTCGATCGCGGTATTCTCGGCACGCGGTAAAAATAATTGACATGTGCTTCGGACACAAGTTTATAAATATTTTTTAACCCTTGTTCACTTGTGGCCAACAACGTGCAGTGAGAAGGACGTGAGCGCTGATAAGCTTTTCCTTCTCCCATGTAGTCATTGAGGCGTAAGTGGTTATCAATTCCACGCTCCATCGCACGCTTAACCAATTTCCATAGTAAATACCCTGTCGCTTCAGCATCATAGATAGCGCGGTGGTGCTGTGTCAATTCAATATCAAAGTGCTTACACAGCGTATTGAGGCGATGGTTTTTTAACTCTGGTACGAGAAAACGGGCTAATTCCAACGTATCAATAACCGGATTTGTCGCTTTTCCGATGCCAATCTGTTTAAAACCTGCATTCAAAAATCCCATATCGAAACTGGCGTTATGGGCAACAAGAATGCCATCTTCCATCCACGTGTTAAAATCCTCCAGGACATCACCAATCTCAGGTGCATCTTTTACCATGTCATCCGTAATCCCGGTCAGTTCAATCGTCGTTTGAGATAGCGGATGATGGGGATTGGCAAACGACTCGAAGCGGTCGATGATTTCTCCCTGTTTAATTTTGACAGCGGCCAATTCGATGATTTTATCATAGACGGCTGAAAGGCCCGTCGTTTCAACGTCATATACAATATACTCGGCATCCTCGAGGTTGCGATCCTGCTCTTCGTACGCAATGGGAACACCGTCATCGACGAGATTAGCTTCCACTCCGTATATGACTTTCACACCATGCTTCTCTCCTGCAGCATGTGCGTCTGGGTAAGCCTGAACGACGGCATGATCGGTAATAGCGATCGCTTCATGCCCCCATTTTCCGGCACGTTCAATTAAACGCTCAGGAGATACAGGTGCATCCATCTGACTCATCGTCGTATGAGCATGAAGCTCAATCCGTTTAGCACCTTCCTTGGCATCATCCATACGCATTCTGGGCTTCACTTCATTGATATCATTAGCCATCATCGTCAGTTCACTCGTGAAGTTATCGGTTTGGATGCTTCCTCTTGCTTTAATCCACATCCCCTCAGAGACGGCCTGGAACTGCGGAGCGTGATCATCACCTCGGGAAAACATTTTGATGGAAAAGGAGTCCGTATAATCCGTTGCTTTAATCAACAGCAAATGCCTTCCGGAACGGAGCTCTTTTACGTCCACTTCAAATATGTAGCCTTGAATGATCATTCTGCGCTCTTCTTCTTCGATCGCCTCCATCGCAACAGGGTCTTCTTGGATACGATACCCTATTTCGATTGGTCCCTGATGAGATTGCTCCTCTTTCTGCTTCGCTTTTTCTTCCTGTTCTTTTACAGCCTGCTGAACAAACTGCTGATCTTCTTTTTGCCTTTGCTCCTGGAATTTTTGTAATTGTTCTTTTTCTTCTTTGACGCGGGTCACAAGGGTATAAGCAGGCAGGCCGAGCTTGTGACAGTAATGCGAAAACGGATCCAATAGGCGTTTTTTGACCGCAACGCTTTCTGCTTCATTCCGACAGGTTAACATAATGCGATTACCGTCAATTTCCGGTTTTTGTTCATGCAATAGATCTTTATACGCTGGGGACAATTGTTCCAGTGTTTGAATAAATAACCCCCAGTAATCGCAAACGTCATCTTCTGCCAGCTTTTTGCTGTCCGTATAAAAGGTCCAATCCACCGTTGCTATATCTTTAAATGCTTCTTGTAAGTTCGCAGTAAAGAGTTGATAGACAGAGGGTGGCAAGGCTTTTTGAATGTTAAAGTGAAAATGCCACTTCTTTTCTAATTTATAGATGTCCAATTGCTGCAGTGAACTGTCTTGAAAATGAGCTGTCTTCAATTCTTCTGGGAGCTGAATTTGCTCCAATAATAATTCCATTTTTTCATGGTTCGTCACACCCACTGTGATTCCTCCCCAATTCCTCTCGCGTTCAGTTGGTCTTTTTTCGACAAACGAATACCCTTGCTTCTTACTTTAGCAAGGGTATTCGTTTACCGCAAGATACCTTTTTCTTATATCAGGTTGAAAGCAATGTCTGTACATGGTCGATGATGTCGTGTTGCTCGTGTTCTGATTGATCCCCCGTCGCCCGCACTTTGAATTCCACAAGTCCATCACCGGCTCTTTTACCGACTGTGATACGAAGCGGAATACCGATTAAGTCACTGTCGGCAAATTTGACACCTGCTCGTTCTTTACGGTCATCATACAATACATCTATTCCTGATGCTTGTAACGATTGATACAAATCATCTGCAAGCAACTTCTGCTCCTCTTTTTTAGGGTTCATCGACAAGAGATGAACCTGATAAGGCGCCAGATTCATCGGCCACGTTATGCCGTTATCATCATGATACTGCTCAACAATGGATGCCAGGGTGCGGGAGATACCAATACCATAGCAGCCCATGAGCATGGTATTCGATTTACCTTGAGCATCTAAATAAGAGGCATTCATCCGTTCAGCATAGAACGACCCCAATTTAAATACATGCCCGACTTCTATCCCTCTTGCAAACTGAATGATGCCTTCCCCATCAGGAGACGGATCACCTTCTTTTATGAACCGCAAGTCTGCGTATGCCGACACTTTAAAATCGCGTCCAGGTGTTACATTGATATAATGATACCCTTCTTCATTTGCACCGCACGAGACATTAACTAAGGACTCTACGGCCATATCGGCTATTACTTCCACGTCCTCGTTTACATCGACAGGGCCAAGCGAACCAAATCCTGAACCTATGACGCGCCGTGTATCTTCTTCAGATGCTAGATCAATCAAACTGGCATCATAATAATTCTTCAATTTCACATCATTCACTTCATGATCCCCTCGCGTAATGACCATGACAAATGAACCGTCAATGTTGAACATGATAGACTTTAACCCTTTGTGCAGATCATGGCCTAAGTAATCCGCTACCTCCTGCATGGTTTTTTGCTCAGGGGTCGCCACCTTTTCCATCGGGCGGGATGTTTCCTGAGTCGCCTCGTGTTGTGTGATGACCGGGGCCATTTCCACGTTTGCTGCATAAGACGATGAGTCCGAATAAGCGATGACATCTTCTCCGACCTCAGACAACACCATAAACTCGTGGGTATCCTTGCCTCCCATGGCGCCCGAGTCTGCAATAACAGCACGGAAATTCAGCCCGCACCGACGGAATATGTTCGAGTAGGCGTCATACATCCGCTGGTAACTTTCGTCCAGACTTTCGTAAGACTCGTGAAAGGAATAGGCATCCTTCATCAAAAATTCACGACCACGCAATAGCCCAAAACGGGGCCGTTTTTCATCACGGAATTTATTTTGGATCTGAAATACGGTCAAGGGGAGTTTTTTATAGCTCTTGATCTCATCTCGGACAATGCTCGTCACCACTTCTTCATGCGTAGCGCCTAACGCAAATTCTCTTTCATGGCGATCGTGCAGCCGCATCAGTTCAGGTCCGAACGTGTCCCACCGACCTGTCTCTTTCCAAAGTTCGGAAGGCTGCATGGCAGCCATGAGCATTTCTTGCGCCCCGGCCCGATCCATTTCTTCTCTCACAATCGCTTCCACTTTTTTTAATACACGATTTCCCAAAGGCAAGAAACTGTAAATACCGGACGCGATCTGACGTATGTAACCCGCCCGGACTAACAGCTGATGACTTTTAATTTCTGCATCAGTCGGATTTTCTTTTAAAGTCGGTAACAGCATTTCACTTTGCTTCATTCCTTACACCTCAATTCATGTACTATAGGGAGAGCTATTACACATATTGTAAGCCCCCTTAATTAAAAACTGGAAGTAAAGTAATGCACCATTCTTTACTTCCAGATGTAAGCTCATAAAAACAAGCGTTGTATATCATTCCAGGTTACAACGAGCATCAGTAACATCAATAGCGCAAACCCGATAAAGTGTACGATGCCTTCTTTTTGCGGATCAATGGGTTTGCCTCTTATCCCTTCAAGTCCGACGAATAACAGTCGGCCGCCATCTAGTGCCGGTAGTGGGAGTAGATTGATGATACCAAGATTCACACTCAATATGGCTGTCCACATCATAAAGTTCGTGAAGCCTGTCTGCACGATGCGATCCGTCGTATCATAAATCCCGACAGGGCCCGAGAGCATATCTAGCGAGAACTGCCCGGTCACAAGTTTACCCAGATTGACTAAGATGAGCTGCCCCCATTCATACGTTTGGGTAAAACCGTATTGCGTCGTCTTTAAGAACGATTCTTCAAAAGCTCGTTCGACGCCGATCCTCACCGTCGTCACATCCTGTGCCTCCACCGATTCGGGCGTAACACTCAGCGATTGCTCAGCACCGTCCCTCAATACAACCACACTTAATTGTTCATCAGGATGGTCTCTGATTATAGTGGTAAACTCTTCCCAGCTGGCAACACTTTCACCTTCTATGGACACGACTTCATCGCCTGCTTGGAAACCTGCCGCTTCAGCAGGAGAGTTTTCCACGATATCCCCCATCTTCGCTTCTTCCACAGGAACACCTTGAATAAGTCCTAAGATGAAGAAAAGCACCACGGCAAGAACAAAGTTCATGAGAGGCCCTGCAAAAAGCTGCATGGCCCGCTGCGGAACTGATTTAGAAGCAAACTGTCGGTTGAATGGCGCAATTTGTGTTTCTTTTTCGTCCATGACGAACAATGCTTTAGGGTCCACTTCAAAACCGAGCTTTTCATCCTCATCAACTTCATATCCTTCAATGACGAGGCGGTGATCCAAATCAGCATGTTCCACTTCAATCACTCTTGCCTGGGGATGTTTTGATTTGTTATTGACGATAATACGATTCACTTTGCCGCTTTCATTGAATTCCAGCCCCACATGATGGCCAGGCTTAAGCTCAATGATTTCCGGATCTTCCCCTGCGACTCTGACATACCCCCCGATCGGGAGCAGCCTGATGGTATAAAGCGTTTCGTTTTTCATAAATGAAAAGATTTTAGGACCAAAACCTATAGCAAATTCACGCGCAAGCATGCCGGCTCGCTTAGCAAATATGAGATGCCCCCACTCATGAACAAAGACGAGCAGTCCAAACATGAGTATAAATGCGATCACTGTTGTCAAATGAAGCACCTTCCTTTTAATTTATATAGGACTTTATCTGCTGCCTAGTAACTTGATCGATATGCAGGATGGTCTCAAGATCTGGTTGTTCGATGCGATTGTGATTCGATAATGCGTCTTCGATAAAGTCTTCGATTTGCAGAAACGTAATTTTACCCTGCAAAAACAGCTGCACCGCTTCCTCATTCGCGGCATTAAGGACAGTCGGCATCGAGCCTCCTTCCCTGCCAGCCTCGAATGCCATACGTAAGCAAGGGAAACGGGCAAAATCCATTTTTTCAAAGTTCAAGGTCGCAATTTCCTCTAATTGAAGTCTTTTTGTCGTCGGAAGTTCAAAACGACCAGGATATGTCAAAGCATACTGGATCGGCACTTTCATATCCGGGGTCCCCAGTTGGGCAATTACATTTCCGTCAACATACTCGACCATAGAATGGATGACACTTTCTCTATGAAGAATAACATGTATTTTCTCATAAGGCACGCCAAAAAGCCAATGTGCTTCAATGACTTCTAATCCTTTGTTCATCATCGAAGCCGAATCCACCGTAATTTTAGCCCCCATGCTCCAGTTTGGATGATTCAAGGCATCTTCAACCGTCACATCAGCAAGTTGGTCTCTTGTCTTGTCACGAAAGCTTCCGCCAGAGGCGGTGATCATCAGCTGATCAATATGATGATGCATTTCCCCATTCAATGCTTGATGAATAGCAGAATGCTCGCTGTCTACCGGAAGCAGAGAGACATTATGTTTTCGAGCAGCTTCCATAACAAGATGGCCTGCTGTCACAAGCGTTTCCTTATTTGCAATGGCAATTGTTTTACCTGCTTCAATGGCCTGCAAGGTTGACCGCAGCCCGATACTTCCCATAACAGCATTGACTAAAATATCAACATCTGGATCCGTGCTTGCTTCGATCATCCCCTCGGAACCGGTCAATATCCGCTTGTGGGAGATGAGCCGTTCCAATTCTTTTTTCGTTTGAGGGCTCTGCACGACGATAATGTCAGGTTGAAATTCTTGAATGATCGGAAGGGCTTTATCCACATTTTGCCCAAACGCAAGAGCATGTAACGAAAATTTATCAGGGTGCAGCCTAATGACTTCAAGGGTTTGCATCCCGATTGAGCCGGTAGCCCCGAGTAAACTGATATGCTTCATGAAATCCGCTCCTATGACAAGCTATGTTATAAAATTAATTAAATGCAACAGGGGCAAGATAAAGATCAAACTATCAAAACGATCTAAAACGCCCCCGTGCCCCGGCAGAATATTTCCTGAATCTTTGACTGCGTAATGACGCTTAAACGCTGACTCCACTAAGTCGCCAATCTGCCCAAAAATTGAGACGAATACAGTGACGAGAAGGGTCAGGAAGGTCGAAGCATGGACAGGTTCCACCCATTGAAATATCAAGGCAACCACACATGCCAGGACGATTCCTCCTATGGCTCCTTCGACTGTTTTCTTTGGGCTGATTTTCGGCCATAATTTAGTTTTACCAAACGCCCGGCCGAACAAGTAGGCGCCTGTGTCAGTCGCCCAAACGACGAAGAGGGCATAAAACACATAATGAATCCCTGCCATTTCGGTTTCGATCAAATAATTGAAACCCATCCCGACATAAATGACGGATATAAGCAGAAAGCCTGCATCATCAAATGTGAATTTATTTTTCACTAACACGGTATAACTCAGCAGTAATAAAACGGCCAGCAGGGTGAGCTCTGCTTTTGATATGGCTATTTCCAGCCCTGTAATCAATTGTTGTTCAGGGAGCATTAAACACCACATCAGTACCATTGCGATGATGGAGGACACGGAATAACGCGCAATCTTTTTCATGCGCATTAATTCATATAAGCCTATCGTTGCAAGTGTATACACAAATACTTGAAATGGCGTGCCTCCAAGTAACACCATTGATAGGATGATGAGGACATAAAATACAGATGATATCGTTCTTTGTTTCATAAGCGTTCACACCTTATACCCCGCCGTACCGACGTTTGCGATTTTGGTAATCGTACAGCGCTCTTTCAAACAGCGTCTCATCGAAGTCAGGCCAAAACACGTCTGTGAACCAAAACTCCGCATAAGCGAGCTGCCATAGCAAAAAATTGCTTAAGCGCTGTTCACCGCTTGTTCGAATCAATAAATCGGGTTCGATCAAGTCTGACGTGAACATATGATTTTCAAACAGCGTTTCGTCAATTTGATCGGCTGTCAATTGACCACTCTTCACTTTCACTGAAATCTGCTTTACTGCCTCGACCATTTCGTACCTGCTCCCATAATTCAAGGCGAAATTCAGAATAAGCCCATCATTATGCTTCGTACGTTCAATTGCTTCATTTACAGCATGGCGCGTATGTTCAGGCAAAGCATCAACCTCACCGATTGTTTGGACTTGGACATTTTTCTCCAACAGTTCGGGAAGATATGTATTAAGAAAGTCGACAGGCAGCTTCATCAGGAATTCGACCTCTTTTTTCGGCCGCTTCCAATTCTCAGTAGAGAAAGCATACAAGGTCAACACGTTCACACCTAAATCTGAGGCATGCCGTACCACCTTTTTTACCACGTTCATGCCTTCTTTGTGCCCTGCAATTCTGGGCATGCCGCGATTTTTGGCCCAACGGCCATTCCCATCCATGATGATCGCAACATGTTTAGGTAAATGATCACCCTCAAGTCCGATTGGTTGCTCTGTTTTATTCAATTTAGCGTTACGAAATGGAAACTTGATTGGCATGGTTCAATCCTCCAATAGGGATAATCATATATTATTATATACTATTATCGTACATCATGCTGTTATTCACTTAAAGTATCCGTTTGGAAGCATATGTTCTCAGTTCACGTAGAAAAGCCGCGCTGGCAGAACGATGCCGCGCGGCTTTTCTGAATGTAGTCTTCCAGCTAAACGTTAACTTATACTTCCATAATTTCCGACTCTTTATTTTTGGCGAGCTTATCAACTTCATCTACGAACTTATCAGTCTCTTTTTGGACGTCATCCTGGTAAGAACGGAGATCATCCTTCGTGAGATCGCTGTCTTTTTCCAACTTCTTGAGACGGTCATTGCTATCACGACGGATGTTTCGGATCTGGACTTTATATTCTTCAGCATATTTATTGACGACCTTCGTCAAATCCTTGCGTCGCTCTTCAGTCAGAGCCGGAATATTGATACGGATGATGTTGCCGTCACTAGAAGGCGCTACGCCGATGTCAGCTTTCTGGATCGCTTTTTCTATTTCAGAAATAGCTGACTTATCGTACGGTGTGACCACGAGCATCCGCGGTTCCGGAGCAGATACTTGAGCCAGTTGGTTCAACGGAGTAGATGCACCGTAATAATCCACATATATATTGTCTAAAATGTTCGGATTAGCACGACCTGCCCTTACTGTAGCTATCTGCTTTGAAAAAGCCTGGAGCGCTTCATTCATTTTCTGTTTCGTTTCTTTGATTATCGCGTCAGACACTATCATTTCCCCCTAACAATCGTTCCAATATTTTCACCCATGACTGCTTTTTTAATATTACCTTCTTCACCTATAGAGAATACCAATAAATCAATATCATTGTCCATACATAAAGAAGAAGCTGTTGAATCCATAACCCCTAAACCTTCATTTAAAACATCAAGATATGAAAGCTGGTCATATTTTTGGGCATCCTCGTTCAATTTCGGGTCATCCGTGTAGACCCCATCCACGTTATTTTTAGCCATTAAAATAACATCGGCTTCCACTTCCGCAGCGCGCAAGGCCGCTGTTGTATCCGTTGAAAAATAGGGATTTCCAGTGCCTGCAGCAAATATGACGACGCGTTTTTTCTCCAAATGGCGAATCGCTTTACGCCTTATATAAGGCTCAGCCACTTGTCTCATTTCAATTGAGGTTTGCACGCGCGTAGGTATGCCCATGTTTTCCAAGCTGTCCTGAAGCGCCAGGGAATTCATGACTGTTGCAAGCATTCCCATATAATCGGCATTAGCTCGGTCCATTCCCATTTGGCTGCCGACCTTTCCACGCCATATATTACCGCCGCCTACTACAACAGCAACTTCCACACCTAATTCTGCTACTTCTTTTACCTGGCGGGCAATGGATTGAATAACACCGGGTTCTATACCGAACCCATCTTGTCCACATAAAGCTTCACCACTTAATTTTAATACGATGCGACGATATCGAGCATGTGCCATAGTTACCTCCATATATTCACTGTTGAAATAGACGTACATTTTGTTAGAGCATCATTCGCCTATGTAAGGGTTTGAAAATAGGGAACACCATGTGTCCCCTATTTCTCCCTCGCTATTATTCCTTGATTTGACTCATAACTTCTTCAGCAAAGTTATCCTCACGCTTTTCCATTCCTTCGCCTACTTCATAACGGATATACGTTTGGATCGATCCATTGCTGGACTCAAGATATTGCTTCACTTTTTGATCTGGATCTTTTACGAAATTTTGCTCTAGCAAACAAATCTCTTCAAAGAATTTACCGAGACGGCCTTCTACCATTTTTTCAACAATGTTCTCTGGCTTGCCTTCGCTCATTGCTTGTGTTTTAAGCATCTCACGCTCGCTGTTAACCTCTTCTTCCGGTACGTCTTCACGAGAAATGTAACGCGGGCTCACAGCAGCTACGTGCATCGCTACGTCTTTGGCAACCTGTTGGTCTGTCGTACCTTCAATAACGTTAAGTACACCAATGCGGCCGCCCGCATGAAGGTAAGCACCAAACGCATCGTTATCTGTTTTAGTCAAAATAGTAAAACGACGAAGAGAGATCTTTTCTCCAATTTTAGCAATGATGTCTGTGATATAGTCATTCAGTTTCGCGCCTTCACCATGCAGCTTTTGCTCGAGTGCTTCCTCAACCGTTGCCGGCTGGTTTGCAACTAAGTGTTTACCGAGTTCCTGGAGAAGCTGCTTGAATTGATCGTTTTTTGTGACAAAGTCCGTTTCGCAGTTGACTTCGAGAAGCACAGCCGAATTCCCATCCACTTCGATATAAGTGGAGCCTTCAGCTGCTACACGGTCCGCTTTCTTTTGGGCCTTGGAAATGCCTTTTTCGCGCAACCATTCTACTGCTTTCTCCATGTCGCCTTCAGTTTCTGTCAGCGCTTTTTTACAGTCCATCATCCCTGCACCGGTTTTTTCACGTAATTCTTTTACCATTTTTGCGTTTACAGCCATTGTAATGTCCTCCTTAAAATTGGTCACCTTACGTTCTTTAAAAAAGGTGATAAAAGGGTTTCCCTCTTATCACCATTGAAACCTTTCTTACTCTTGTACAGTTCCAGCTTCTATATCAGCTTCTGCTTCTTCAGTCGCAACTTCAGTTTCTTCACCTTGATTGACTTCAAGAATAGCATCAGCCATTTTAGAGGTTAGCAATTTCACTGCGCGAATCGCATCATCGTTTGCCGGAATAACGTAATCAATTTCATCAGGATCGCAGTTGGTATCAACAATTCCGACAATCGGAATGTTCAGTTTATGAGCTTCTGCAATGGCGATACGTTCTTTACGAGGGTCGATCACGAACATTGCATCAGGTAGAGCTTTCATTTCTTTGATGCCGCCTAGGAATTTAACGAGACGATCTTTTTCTTTAAGAAGATCAACGACTTCTTTTTTCGGAAGAACTTCGGCAGTGCCGTCGACTTCCATGCGCTCGATATCCTTCAGACGGTTGATACGTTTACGGATCGTTTGGAAATTGGTCAAGGTTCCACCCAACCAACGCTGGTTGATATAGAACATACCGCAACGTGTCGCTTCATCCCGTACGGTATCCTGAGCTTGTTTCTTCGTACCAACGAACAGGATGCTGCCGCCTTCTTCGGCAATGCTTTTAACGTAATTGTAAGCTTCATCAACCTTTTTAACGGTTTTTTGCAAGTCGATGATGTAAATGCCATTACGCTCTGTGAAGATATACTTCTTCATCTTCGGATTCCAACGACGAGTTTGGTGCCCAAAATGAACACCTGCTTCTAGTAACTGTTTCATAGAAATAACAGACATGTGTGTTTCCTCCTAATAGGTTTTTGTAGTTTCCTCCGGTTCCTTCATCTTCCTCCAGGGACTTCATGTTAAAAGCACCTCCTGGATGAATCCACAACCGTGTGTAGTAACACCAAAAGTAAATATATCATATGCCATAGGCTATATCAAGTCTCATTCGACTATTTTCCTTTTTGGAATTTGAGGATCAATTCCGTCTCCGTTTTCCCTAAATTCAATTCTTTGGCAATCGCCTCCACACTGTACCCTTGCGCGTTCATAGCAGCAACTTTTGATTGCTCCGATGGTATGTAAACATCCTCGTCTTCATCCGGTGCCGGAGGACGGTATGATATATCGGGTGGCTCGTATGCAGTTCCTTGCTCTTCTCCATTACGAAATGAGTCCGTTGGATTACCAGGCTCTAGTCCAGAGTGGGGGGCTTCAGTCTGGACCGGAGGTGACGCACCTGAGGAAGAGGCTTGGAATTGCCTGAACTTCTCATTCTCTTCTTTAATCTCAGTTAGATAGGATGTGAACAAATCTTCTATTTCGTTGGCGACCTGTTCCTGCCTTGATTCCAGTTCTTCAGCTTTTTTAATGCGCGTTGACAGCGTCAGGAGGGCAAATATAATCAACCCATCCATAATAAAACCGATCACGATTAACATCCCAGTCATTTCGATCATTCCCGCCTAGAAATTTAATTAATACTTTCTTCCGTTACCTTGTGTGATAAGTGGTTAGGATTCCACAACTTCCGATAGCGCCTCTTTCAGTTTGAATATCGCCTTAGCGTGAATTTGCGAGATGCGGGAAGTCGTCAACTCCAAGACGTGTCCAATTTCTGTCAAGGTCAGTTCCTCATGGTAAAATAAACTGATCACCATTTGTTCCTTTTCATTCAATTGCTTAATTTGCTCAGCAAGTTCTTTGAAATTTTCTTGTTGAATGACGTTTTGTACGGGAGTCAAGGTTGTCTGATCAGCCAACGAATACCCTACTCCTTCTTTATGTTCTTCATTTGTATCTTTTGGCTTTTCTTCCATCGATAGGACATTTGCAAATAAAGAATCTTTGACGGTCGCCTCGATATCTTCAGCAGAAATACCTGTCTCAGAACTGATTTCATACGAAGTTGGCGGGCGCTTATAACGTTGTTCTAACCGTTCAGATGCCTGTTCTATTCTCTTCGCCTTATCTCTGACAGAACGAGGGAGCCAATCCTCTTTTCTCAGACCGTCCATGATGGCCCCCCGGATACGAAATGAAGCATACGTATCGAATTTTAAGTCACGTTCCAAATCGAACTTTTTTAATGCATCATACAAGCCCATCAGCCCTAAACTTTTCACATCATCTTTGTTTACATTTTTAGGAAGATGGGCTGAAATCCGCTGAACGTGAAAATTAACGAGATGAAAGTATGTTTTCACCAGCTCATTTGCAGCATCTTGATCTCTCTCGTGTAACCACTGATGCCATAATTTATGTTCTTGAGGAGATAAAGAGTTGGACATGTAATTCCTCCTCCGCAACTGTTAGCTAAACTATTCCTTGTGTTCTCTCTTTTGGGAAGATTCATCTTCATTTAACATTTCACGAATCACATTGGATGCCTCTTTTGCTGATGGTACAGCGTTCGGTGTAGACGACTGCGCTTTACCATCCTGATTCGAAGTCGGCTCGCGGCGATAACTTAGTGTGCTGTCGTTGTCAGAACGGGGGTTCACGTATCCGAAGGCTAATCTGAACAGATAAGCCAACAAGAAAAACACGACAAATATGACCGTCGCCCGTATTAAAGTTGTTTGCAGCATATTATTCAAGATGGAAAGCCAAAACGTCAATCCCATTCCAAGCAACCCGAACGACATATTCCATTTCCATGTTCCCGCCATTAGATGTCAATGACTCCTTTATGTACAGTTCTGATGTTCAACCTCATCGTACCAGGATCAAATTCAATTGTACGGCCTTTTGTACCGCCGATATCTTCGGCGACGATAGGAATGCGAAGCGTCTGTAACTGTTCCCTTATAGCATTAATGTTACGGGACCCGATTCTCATCATATCATTTGCTGCTTGAAACTGGAACATTTGAGCGCCTCCAGCAAGTTTTGCTTTCACATTATATTTACCGGCTCCTTGCTGAACCATTTGGCGGTAAAGTTCCATTACTGCTGTATCGGCATATTTGCCTACTGGAAAAGGGTCGTGCTTTGCCATTGCTGAGTCAGGCAGCATGATGTGGGCCAAACCTGCCATTCCTTGACGATCGTCATATAAAACTACCCCTACACACGATCCCAGACCAGATGTTCTGATCAAATTAGGCGCCTTTACAATATCCCATTCTGCTATGCCTACCTTGATGATAGTGGCTAATTCAGTCATTGTGAGAAACTCCCAGAACATTGAACAGTGTATCGTAGGATACAGGATCCGGTAAAAGCAGAACATGACCTTTGACAGGAGTGTTCATCGCTGTACTTCCTTCACTGAACAAGGTATCAATAACAATGGCATAATCACTAAATTGTGAAATTTCCAGCAATCCGTCTCCAATAATCGCTCCTGCCATATCAATGGCCAGGGAGGGGACGGTGGGCTGGATCGTCAGTCCAGTGAAATCAGCTAATGCCGACAGATAAGAGCCAGATAGGATATTACCTAATTCCAATAACGTCGAAACAGCCATCTCAGAACCTGCCAATTCCTCGAGCGTGCCCATCTCTGCTCCTGTCAATAATGTTAAATAGTGACTTGCTTGTTGAGGAGGGAGAATGTAGAACATACTTCCCGGAAGCTCGCCGGTGATGCGTAAAAACACCGAGGCTATTTCTGTTTCTTTATCACCTGCTATTTCCGTCATCTCCTCCAATGAAACCTGACGAACCGAAGGCACAAACATGTCTACTTTACGATTTAACAATTGGGACATGGCTGTGGCTGCATGGCCAGCCCCGATATTACCAATTTCCTTCACAACGTCTAATTGGTTATCAGTCAATGGCTTAAATGCGTTCATAACTATCCTTCTATCGCTTGCAATTCATCGACTTCCTCTTTTGTCAGCACGTTGTGTAAGTTTAAGAGAATCAATAAACGCTTTTCCAGCTTAGCAACCCCTTGAAGATACTCCACTTCCAGATCACCGACAATTTCCGGAGGGGGTTCTATGCTCGATTCCGGTATGTCAATAACGTCGTTGGCCGAATCGACAATGAGCCCGACGTTTGTTTCTCCGATAGACACGATAATAATCCGGGTCGCATTCGTGTATTCTGCAGCAGGCAGGTCAAACCGTGAGCGCAAATCGATAATTGGCGTAACGACTCCTCTTAAATTGATTACTCCCTTTACAAACGCTTCTGTACGCGGCACCCTCGTGATGTTTTGCACACGTTCGATCGACCCTACTTGCTCGACCGGAACCGCGTATTCTTCATCCTGCAGTTGAAAAACGATCACCTTCAGATGTTGGCTCGTCTCATTTTCCATTTTATCTCCTCCTTATGATGTGACTGTGCCACCTCTCCACTTACTAGATAATATGGGTCCTATACGATAAGAGCTTGGGTTGGCTGGGAAATAACTCGCTTTCCTGCGGGGGAACCGGCAAGCCTCCTCGGTCGCTTGGCTCCCTGTGGGGTCTCGCCGAGCTCCTTCTCCCGCGGGAGTCTCGTCATTTCCCAGCCAACCCATCTTCATATGGGTGGAAGGCCCCTCATTCATAAAGGTGCTGCATAAATCTGTTCATGTATCTAGATAGCTTAGAAATGTAAATTGCATAATGGGATATTAACTATTGTTAAGAAGGAAGCCTATGTTCTTATATCGAAATTAAGTCTTCCGAAAGTTAACAAAGTCTATCATTTTATTAAAGCATTGCTATCAAGAATCAACGCAACCTCACCATCGCCCAAAATCGTAGCACCTGAGATAGCAAAAGCATCTGAGAGATAATGGCCCAGGGTTTTCAATACCACTTCTTGCTGTCCAATAAAGGAGTCGACGACTAATCCGGCCATTTTATCTCCTTTACGCACCATGACTAACGAGTAATAAGCGTCCTTCTCACGTGTTCGAGGAACTTCAAATACTTCTTCAAGAAATACTAATGGCACGACTTTACCTCGGAAATCAATAACCTCTTTATTATGGGCATACATGATCTCATCCTCTTTTATAATAGCTGTCTCAATGATGGAAGAGAGGGGGATCGCATATTTTTCAGCTTGTACTTCAACAAGCATGACGGAGATAATTGATAAAGTGAGCGGCAGTTGAATGGAAAACACACTGCCGTGGCCCCATTCGGAATCAATGCCGATGTGGCCGCCCAATGATTCAATCGTACTTTTCACAACATCAAGTCCTACGCCTCGGCCTGAGACATCTGATATGTGATCCGCTGTTGAAAATCCACTGGCCATAATCAACTCATAGATTTGCTTATCTGACATATTAGCAGCTTGACTGTTTGTCACAACATCGTTTGCTACTGCTTTTTCTGCAACTTTCGTCCGGTTGATACCAGCACCGTCATCAGAGATTTCAATAAAGACGTGATTTCCACTATGATAGGCTTTGAGATTCAATGAACCTTCCTCTGGCTTACCATGTTGCACCCTGACGTCAGGTTCCTCTATGCCATGATCGATTGCATTGCGGATTAAATGAACGAGCGGATCGCCAATTTCATCAATAACCGTGCGATCGAGTTCGGTCTCAGCCCCTTCAATAGTGAGGTTAATGGATTTGTTCAAATCACGAGACAGCTGCCGGACCATACGCGGGAACCGATTAAATACGTGTTCGACCGGGACCATGCGCATATTCAAAATAATACTTTGCAAGTCGCCCGACACTCTGCTCATGCGCTCAACAGTTTCTTGTAGTTCAGCGTGTTGTAACTCATCCGAGATTTGCTCGAGACGACCGCGATCGATCACAAGTTCCTCGAATAAATTCATCAGTACATCCAAACGGTCAATGTTCACGCGGATCGTTTTATTCCCCACCTGTTGTTTAGATGGTTCTGAGGAGGACGATGGTGTCGGCTGATTGGCTGCATCCTTTACGTCATCTTCTTTATCGCGAGATATGTCTTTTTGCTCCGAGCCCTCTGTTAAATAAGATTGAACCGAAAATTCTGACACCTCAACGTGCTCAATTTCCGACACCTTCATCACTTTAGCTTGGACGTCCTTGGCACTGTCACCCGTCACGAGCAGCACTGTAAATTGGTGTTCAAATTCTTCATTCTCCAACTGTTCCACATTAGGTACCGATTTGATGACTTCCCCTATTTGTTCGAACACTTCAAACACCATGTAGACACGGGCTGCTTTTAACAGACAATCCTCACGAAGCTTGACGGTAACGCGCAAATTGCTCTGATCGCTTTCTTCTGATTGCTGTAACACTGTCAACTCGAATTCGTCTAACTGGAGCTCCTCACGGTCGTCAGGAACTGCCGTGGCGATAGGTGAGGCTGTATCTGCAACAGCTTCACCTGTCTCAAGGGCGTGCAGTTTAGAGACGACAGTTTCAACGTTTCTCGTCCCTTTCCCACCACTGGCAATATCAACGACCATTGCTTCTAAATCATCGACAGAGTCAAAGACAATATCAAGCATATCCGACCCGACTGATAGCTGTTCATGACGTACAGCATCCAGCACATTTTCCATTTTGTGCGTCAAGTTAGCGAGATCCTCGTAGCCCATCGTGGCCGACATACCTTTTAGTGTATGGGCAGACCTGAAGATTTCGCCAACGATGACTAAGTCATCCGGCTTTTTCTCTAATTCCAGTAAATGATCGTTAATGGATTGCAGATGATCTTTACTCTCTTCAATGAATACTTCAAGATATTGATTATCCATTCTATACTCTCCCCTCGCGATTGACCATGCTTACAATACGCTGCCCCATTTCGTATAGTGGGACGATTTCATTTGCAAGCTTTGCTTTTACGACCGCTTTCGGCATGCCATATATAACAGCCGTTTCCTGAGATTCTGCCAAAACATAAACCTTCGCTTCATGTTTGTGCAACTGTAGCAGTCCTTCGGTTCCATCTGCCCCCATGCCTGTCAAAATGACGGTTATGATATGGAGTTCTGGATGATTAACTAGTGATTGCAATAAAAATGTCATGGACGGACGATGTCCGATAACCGGCTCATCATCACTTAACTCAACACCGTATCCTTCTTTTACCTTAGAAATCGCGACGTGCTTGTTTCCAGGCGCGACATACACAACCCCTTTCTCAAGCTGTTCTCCCTCTTCAGCTTCTTTAACATGAAGATGTGAATGGTTGTTTAATCGATGGGCAAGAGATTGTGTAAAGCCAGCCGGCATATGCTGCACAATGACGATCGGAATCGGAAAAGATGAAGGTAAGCTTTGGAGCAAATGAAGAAGAGCCCTTGGCCCGCCGGTCGAAGCACCGATTACCAGTAGACGCGGAGCTTTTCCTGACCCAGCCGGGAAATCCTTCACATATGTAATTTCTGACGCATTACCAGCTGGTAATCCCTCGGGCTGCCTAATATTTGCCTGGCCGGCAGCTGTCACTTTACGTTTCAAATCGTGACTGATCGCTTGTATATCCAGAGAAATAGCACCAGAAGGTTTGCCTACAAAGTCTACTGCTCCAAGCGCCAATGCCTGAATTGTACTGTGCGCCCCTTGCTGTGTGAGACTTGATAGCATCACCACAGCAGCAGATTGTGTAACCATCAACGCTTTTAATGCTGTCAGCCCGTCCATTATCGGCATTTCTATATCAAGTGTGATGACATCTGGCTGCAACTCCTTCGCTTTTAGCAAACCGTCTTGTCCGTTACGCGCTATGCCGACTATGCTCGGCCTGGGATCACGATCAAGGATCTCTGTAATCATCTTTCTCATGAATGCTGAGTCATCAACGACCAACACTTTGATTATCGTCATCCTACTACCCCTCTGTCACTAACCGTTTTAGTTTCGTTAAAAAAGATGATGATGTTGGCGAAGGAGGTGCCTTCCGGTCATCTACAAATGTACGAGTGAGACGGTGCAAGCTTTTGCTTACCTGACACTTCTGGTAGCGTAAGATGAAGGGTGTTTGTTCTGATACAGCTTGTTTAACATGCTTATCATCGGGTAGAATACCAAGCAATATGACATCACATTCTAAAAATCGGCTCACCACCGACTGCAATCTCGTAAAAGCCCTTCTTCCTTCTTTTTCACTATCAACACGATTGATAAGCAGATGGATCAAAGCATGTTTGTTTCTTAGATTGATATGTTTAATCATGGCGTAAGCATCTGTAATGGAAGTCGGCTCAGGTGTAGTCACAACAATCGTTTCATCGGCAGCCGAAATAAAAGCGAGACTATCATCTGTCGCCCCGGCACCCATATCAAATAAAATATAATCATAGTGTGAAACCAAAAGCTCGAATTGCTCGATAAACTGCTTATAACGCTGAGAATCCAGGTTGAAGATACCACTTAAACCAGAACCGCCCGATATGTAAGACAGGGTATTTGGTCCTGATTCTATAATATCATGAATGGCGAGATTTTCATAAAACATATCGGTAAAATGATGGTTAGCTGCCAAACCCAAAAGCACATCAATGTTTCCCATACCGATATCCAAATCAAATAACAGCACACGCTTCCCCTTTTCAATTAAGCTTAAAGCGAAATTAAGAGAAAAGTTCGATTTTCCTACGCCGCCCTTTCCGCTCGTAATGGCAATCGTTTTCGCCCGTTTCAAGCCAGCCTGTGAAAACTTGAATTTATTCCGAAGTTGCTCAGCTTGATCAGCGGCCATCATCTTCACCAACAATCTGCTTCACGAGCTGGACTTTACTGCCTGGTTCGATATCATCCGGGACATTTTGACCACTTGTCATATAAGCTATTCCTTTAGAGTGGGTTACCACAAGATTAAAAGCGGCTCCATAGCTGGCTGTCTCATCAGCTTTAGTAAAGATAAAGCGCTCAATCGGGACCTCGTTGAACTGCTGAAAGATCGCCGTCATATCTTGTGATTTAGCCGTTAAAGCCATAACGAGGTACGTTTCTGTATCATGTGAGAATTCAATTGCATCCTTAAGTTCCTGAATGTAGTGAGCATCTCGAAAGTTTCGCCCCGCTGTATCTACTAAAACGAGGTCATAACTGTTAAAAGCCTCTTTTGCTTTGCGATAGTCCTCAAGGTTATAGGCAACTTTCAAAGGGATATCCAATATCTTGGCGTACGTCTGTAATTGGTCTATCGCAGCAATCCGGTACGTATCTGTCGTAATCAAAGCGACCTTTTTTCTATGATTCAAAACGGCTTCCCCGGCGATCTTCGCCAAAGTCGTTGTTTTCCCAACCCCTGTCGGTCCTACTAAATGGACATATTTTTTTTGAAAATCAAGCGGCCCAAAAGAGGCGTCCGGCATTTCGTTTTTCATTGCGCTCTTGAGCAAAGAAGGAATGTCTTCATAATCAAAATGTGCTCTGTTATCATTTACAGCCTCGATGATTCGAGTAGCGATATCCTGAGCGATCCCTTGTTCCACCAGGTATTTACGCCACGTATCGAGCTCTTCTCCGTAACGGGAGGGGGCGCTTTGCTCTCCGATTAAACTTTTCAATTCTTTGATTTCTTTCATCAAATCGGCATCTCGAGATGTTTCATACGCTTCATTGTGCCCGTCATTATCCCCCAGGTTCAAAGGAGTTGAAGACGAAGGGGTAGGTGAAGGGACAGGTTTGGATTGATTGAATGACGCTGATCCCTGTTTAAGCTCATCAGGGTCTAATGCAGCGATCACTTCAATGCTTTTTTTCTTGAATAATCCAAGAAAATGTCCTTTTTTCACTTCTTTTGAGTTTAAAATAACAGCGTCAGTTCCTAAATCCTTTCTCACCTTCTGCATCACTTCCGGCATCGTATCAGCTTCAAATTTCTTTACCTTCATGCGACATTCACCACCCCTACACTTTGGACTTCTACTTGTGGTTCGAGTTCGTTATAGGATAAAACAACCACCTGAGGAAGGAAACGGTCCAGCAATTGTTTCATGTACATGCGAACCGCTGGTGAGCACAGTAAAATGACTGTTTCCTCCTGTAATGACAATTGCTCAACTTGCTTTGCCACCGATTCAATAATCGTTTGCTGCGAATCAGGGTCCAACGCCAAATAACTGCCATGCTCGGTTTGTTGGATATGTTCTGCAAGCAGTTTTTCAACACCACCTGCCACTGTTATGACTTTCATGGATTTGTCATCTTTAGCATATTGCTGCGTAATTTGAGCCGATAACGATTGTCTAACATATTCAGCTAATAATTCCGTGTCATTGGTCATTTTGCCGAAATCGGCAAGTGTTTCAAAAATGACCGGTAAGTTTTTCACAGAAAGATTTTCACGCAATAGCTTGGCTAATACTTTTTGTACATCACCAATCGATAAAGGGTCCGGTGTGACTTCATCTACCAAAATCGGGTAAGACGCTTTCAAGTGGTCAATCAAGCTCTGTGTTTCTTGTCTGCCCAGTAATTGATGGGCGTGTTGTTTAATGACTTCTGTTATGTGGGTCGAAACGACCGACGGAGGATCCACGACCGTATAGCCTGACAATTCCGCTTCGTCTTTCATGTCTTCCGTTATCCACTTGGCTGGGAGACCAAAGGCCGGCTCTTCTGTTTGAATGCCTTCGATTTCATCATCTTCTCCCCCTGGACTCATCGCTAAGAAATGGTCCAACAGCAGTTCTCCACTCGCAACCTGGTCCCCTTTCACCTTCAGACGATATTCATTCGGGTTCAACTGGATATTATCTCTAATGCGAACCACGGGTATGACAATCCCCAGTTCGATGGCCAATTGCCTTCTGATCATGACAATACGATCAAGAAGGTCACCCCCCTGGTTGGTGTCTGCAAGCGGGATAAGCGCGTAACCAAATTCAAATTCTATCGGATCCATGCTGATCAAGTTCACTACATTATCTGGTGATTTCATCTGATCGCTTTCCTGTTCATCGGTTTCTTCCGGCTCGGCGAACTCTGGCTCATCATCCGTGCGTGATAACCAGTAACCTCCAAAGATCAATACGCCGGCAATCATCGTTGTCAAAAAGAAGTTGATCGGGGTCAATCCCAGGAAGAAGATGGTCCCTCCTGCAATATACAAGAGTTTCGGATAGCGCAGGAGCTGGTTGGAGACATCGGTTCCCAGATTCCCCTGAGAGGCGACGCGCGTAACGACAATGCCGGTCGCAGTGGAAATCAATAAAGCAGGGATTTGACTGACCAGTCCATCTCCCACCGTGAGACGCATGTATGTATCCATTGCTTCTGTGAAGCTCATGTCCATTTGCACCATCCCGATGATCAACCCGAAAATGATATTCATCAGCACGATGATGATCCCGGCAATGGCGTCACCTTTCACAAATTTACTGCCACCATCCATAGCGCCATAAAAATCAGCTTCCTGTTCAATTTTTTCTCTTCGTTCTTTAGCCTGCTGCTCGTTGATCATGCCAGCATTCAAATCTGCATCTATGCTCATCTGTTTCCCGGGCATCGCATCAAGCGTAAACCGGGCTGCCACTTCAGAAACCCGTTCAGCACCTTTCGTGATGACGAGAAACTGAATAATGACAAGAATAACGAATACAACAAATCCGACGAGGGGGTTGCCGCCGATAACGAAGGAACCAAAAGTATCGATAACACCCCCGGCATTCGCCTCAGAAAGAATCGACCTGGTCGTTGAAACGTTCAACCCGAGTCGGAACAAGGTAAGCAAAAGCAGTAAAGAAGGAAAAATGGCGAATTGGAGTGGTTCTTCCATATTCATAGACACTAAGATGACAATAAGAGCAAGCGTGATATTAACGAGAATCAAAAAACTGAGCAGCCAGCCCGGTAACGGGATGACCAACATGATAATAATTAAAATAACGCCTAATAATACAGAAAGATCCCTGGGTGCCATAATGATTCCTCCTTCCCTCTAAACGGTTCGCTGCAGCTGATAGACATAAGCGAGAACTTCTGCTACAGCCTTATAAAATTGCTCATCAATCGGTTCATCAATGTCTGATTCCTGATATAGAGACCGGGCTAAAGCACGGTTTTCAATCGTGACGACATCATTTGCTCTGGCCACTTCCTTGATTTTCTGGGCGATGAAATCCACGCCTTTGGCCACCACAATGGGAGCAGACGCTTTATCTTCATCATATTTTATCGCTATGGCGTAATGGGTCGGGTTGGTGATGACGACATCCGCCTCCGGCACTTCACTCATCATGCGCTGCATAGACATTTGCCTTTGCTTTTCTTTAATCTTCGAATTGACTTGGGGATCGCCTTCCATGTTCTTTGTTTCATCCTTAATATCTTTCTTGGACATCCGAATGTTTTTCTCATGGTCATATTTTTGATACGTGTAATCCAGTACAGACAACAGCAGTAATCCTAAAGCAGAAGCAAGCCCCATGATGACCGTCGTTTCTCCAAAGAACGCCAACGCCACGTCGACCGATTTTTGTGACATCATCAATATTTCATTTTTGTTTATCCAAATGATCGAAAATGTGATTGTTCCGATCAATGTGATTTTTAACAACGATTTCACCAGCTCCACTAGAGCCCGAGCAGAAAAAATCTTTTTGGATCCTTTAATGGGGTCAATCTTTTTCAAGTCGAATTTCAACGGTTCACCTGTAAACATGACCCCAACCTGAAGCAAATTGGATGCGATGCCCGCAACAATCGCCACTCCCATGATCGGCGCCAGCGCTTTACTTATTTCGATTATCGATTCTATAAATACCTGATACACATTTTGCTCGGTAAGATCCCAATGCATATACTCTTGAAAGGCATTTTGATATAAGCCGGTGAAAATATCTTTCAAAAAACCACCAATTATGTATAACAACCCGAACACAAACAGCATAAGAATAGCTGTATTGACATCCTGACTTTTGGCAACCTGGCCTTTTTTCTTGCTATCTTCCCTTTTTTTCGGGGTCGCTTCTTCAGTTTT
The DNA here is from genome assembly GCF_013618635.1 of Thalassobacillus sp. CUG 92003. Taxonomy (GTDB): domain Bacteria; phylum Bacillota; class Bacilli; order Bacillales; family Halobacillaceae; genus CUG-92003. The sequence goes on from NZ_JABLSJ010000004.1 coordinate 281,975, forward strand.
TTCCTCAGCTGCAAAAAATTGCAGGTTCAGTTTCAGCTCCATCGCTAGGCGCCTCCAATGATACGCATAAGTTCTCTCATCGTGTTAAGCATGGTCTCGAATAAGTTTTGAATCAACATGATATAGAAACTCATCGCAATTAACAGCATGACAAACGAAACAAAAATCTTTAACGGCAGCCCGACGACAAACACATTTAATTGTGGAACTGTCCTGGCAATGATCCCCAATGCTACATCCACCAGGAAGAGGCACCCTACAACCGGAATCGCCATTAAGAATGCAATGACAAACATGTAGTTGAAGGTTTCAATGACAAAATTGATCAACCCTTGTTCCTGGAGAGGGATCCATCTTTCAATCGGGATAAGTTCATAGCTGTAAAAGATCCCATCGATCATAAGGTGATGCCCATTCACAGCAAGGATGAACAAAAGTGTAATCGTATATAAATATTGTCCGATGAGTGGGCTCTGGGCGCCGGTCTGAGGATCGATGACATTCGCTATCGCAAACCCCATCTGAAAATCGATAAATCCACCTGCAATTTGAACAGCAGCCAGAATAATGTAGGCCAACAACCCGACGGCAAGACCGACAGCCGCTTCTTTTAAAATCAGTAAGAGATACGTACCATCAATTGCGAGATCAGGAATATCCAGCGTTGTCACCATGATCAGAGCTAAAAAAAAGCTTAGCCCCAATTTATGCTGAGTCGGCAAATTACGATAAGAAAAAATCGGCAGCGCCACAAAGAACGCAATCACCCTGACAAACACTAATAAAAAGGCCGGTACCATTGAAAAATTAATGTATTCGATCATCACTAACCGACCAGCATATTCAAGTTATTAAATACCTCAGTAGCAAACTGCATCATTTGGGTCAGCATCCAGGGGCCAAAAAACACCAAACCGATTAAAACCGCAACAATCTTTGGAATAAACGCTAATGTTTGTTCCTGTATTTGTGTTGTTGCTTGAAAAATACTGACGAGCAGTCCTACTGCAAGGGCCAGAATCAACAAAGGGCCGGTGACGAGGAGGGTTGTATAAATCCCTTTCTCGGCAAGACCAATTACCATCTCGCTATTCATCTTAGATCGTCCCTTTCCACACTAAAAGCCTTCCAACAAGGATTGTGTAATCAAGTACCAGCCATCGACTAATACAAAGAGTAATATTTTAAAAGGCAGCGAAATCATCACTGGCGGAAGCATCATCATCCCCATGGACATTAGAACACTCGCCACAGCCATATCAATAACTAGAAAAGGAACGAATATCATAAATCCCATTTGAAAGGCCGTCTTCAATTCGCTGATGGCAAATGCCGGCACCAACGTCGTTAACGGAATATCCTGAATATTTTCTGGACGTTCCATTTCCGAGTAATTCATAAATAAAGCTAGATCTTTTTGCCGTGTATGCTTGGACATGAATTCCTTGAACGGTGCACTCGCTTCCTCATAAGCTTCATCCAATGAAATCTCTTCATTGAATAAAGGCGTGAGCGCCTGGTCGTTCACCTCTTGCAAGGTAGGCGCCATAATGAAAAAAGTGAGGAATAAAGCAATGCCGATCAACACTTGATTCGGCGGCATCGATTGCGTAGCTAGAGACGTCCGTACAAAGGAAAGTACAATGATGATCCTTGTGAAACACGTCATTAAAATTAAGATACCGGGAGCCAACGATAGTACGGTTAAAAGTATTAACAGCTGAACAGAAGTGGAAATATTCTCGGGATCTGAGCTCGAAAAAATATCGACAAACTCATTCACTCGCGATCCCCCCTATCCGCTGTGTCATCGTTATGTACCGAGTGTTTTCTATTTTTCTTAAGCTGAGACAATTCTTTATTGAACAGATGTTGAAATTGCACAGCAGAAGACTGGTTTTGTTTCTTGCGAGAATCTGCTTTTTTCTTGATGAGCTGCTGCAAAGCACTCGTGGACATTCTGTCATCATGCTGTTCGGATAACAAATCGTTCTTCGTTTTTTCATCTGTAATTTCAGTCATCATCTCCACCGAGTCGCCCACACCGATTACAAAAACCTGTTCGCCGATTCGCACCACTTGTAACGATCGGTTGGGTCCAAGGGAAAGTCCCCCGAGGTTCTCTAACGTCTTGACTTTACTGAATAATTTATGGCGATTATTAAAAAACTTCAACAACCCATAAATGAGCCCTAAAATTAACACAAGCGCAATAAGCAATTTAATTAAGTTCCATCCTAAAGATCCGTTATCGTCAGGAGCAGCTTGATTACTCTCTTCGTTTTCATCTTGCGTTGGCCCTTGTTGAAACTCCGAACACCCTTCCTGTTCAGGATTCTCTGCACATTCGGTTACAGACGGAGAAGCCTGAACATGTTGAGGAAGATAAAACCAGGGTGAACAAACGATGATAAGCATGCCTAAGGTGAGAAAAACGTTTTTCATGATTGATAGACTTCCTTTTATGAAAGTGCTTTCTGAATCGCCTCGATTACGCGATCAGCTTGAAACGGTTTGACGATGAAATCTTTCGCACCGGCCTGGATAGCATCCACCACCATTGCCTGCTGGCCCATGGCTGAACACATGATGACGGTCGCATTAGGGTTCAACTCTTTTATCTCTTTAAGCGCTGCAATGCCATCCATTTCCGGCATGGTAATATCCATTGTAACGAGATCCGGCGTTTCTTCCTTATACAGTTCGACCGCTTTTTGACCGTCTTCTGCTTCCCCGGCAATTTCGTAACCATTTTTGGTCAAAATATCTTTGATCATCATACGCATGAATGCTGCATCATCCACAATTAAAATTCGTTCTGCCATCTTTATTCCTCCTAGATTTAACGTAATTTTTTCAAACGGTCTTTTTGACTCAAAATGTCGGTCACCCGTACACCGAAGTTTTCATCAATGACCACGACTTCCCCTTTGGCCATGACCTTATCATTAACATGAATATCAACAGGTTCGCCTGCCAATTTATCCAACTCCACCACGGAGCCTGAGGTAAGCTCTAAAATTTCTTTAATCGTCCGCTTCGTTCTCCCCAGTTCCACGGTGACTTTTAATGGAATATCCATCAACATGTCCAGGTTCCGTTGTTCTGAGTCGGTTAACTGAACCTGGTCGAACTCTGAAAACTCCGCATTTTGCACAGCCGAACCACTCAGCTGCTTACCTTGCTGAGCACCGAGCAGTTCAGGGTCTTTGGAGTGAGCCTCACTTGCAGGTTCATTTGCGGAATGGCGTGAAGCCTGCGGGGAAACACTCGAGGACGCGGTTACTGGCTGCTTAACTTCTTCTTCGGTTTGATTGGCTATTGTTGATTGTTCGGACTTATCCTGGGCAGGATTCATCAAGCTTTCGACTAAATCTTTGGCAAAGTCCTTGGGAACTAACTGCATGATTCTGGAATCAATGAGTTCACCTACTTTTAATTGAAACGCTATATTGACAAGTTGCGCTTCATCAGGCACCTGCTCCGGGCTCTCTTCTTCCTCTAAATCCAGAATATTGATGGTTGGAGGTGATATATCCACTTTTTTATCAAATATGGTGGACATACTTGTTGCAGCTGACCCCATCATTTGGTTCATCGCTTCCTGCACAGCGCTTAGATGAATATCATTTAATTCCTCTGCAGGGCTTGTGCCATCTCCTCCCAGCATTAAGTCGGCAATGATAGCCGCATCTTCCGTACGGATGACCAACAGGTTTTCCCCTGAAAAACCGGCTGTATATGTTACTTGAACTGACACATGTGGTTTCGGGAATTCCTCTGGTAACCGCGACCGTTGGATGACGGATATTTCCGGTGTTGTAATCTCTACCTTTTGATTAAGTAATGAAGAGAGAGCTGTAGCCGAGCTGCCAAAGGAGATATTGCCAATCTCCCCCAAGGCGTCTTCTTCCTGGTTGGTTAATTCACTCACTGATGACGGCGCTTCGTTCTCGGCTTCATCGTTGTTTCCTTTTAGCAATGCATCTATTTCATCTTGCGAAAGCATATCATCGCTCATCTTCTTCGTCCCCCCCTCGGAATTCATCTAACACTTGAACAGCCAGCTTATTTCTTGATTTTCCTGGCTGGATGTAAAATTTAGGTTCATCGTCCACCCGCATTTCCAGCGGATCATCAATCATTTTATCGAGCTGCAACACATCATTCTCATGTAAACTAAGGAAATTTTCGATGGAAATACTCGATTCACCTAAAATCGCTTTAACATCGACCTCTGTTCGCTTCACCGTCTTAGTCAGCGCCTCATAGTCCTCCGGGTTGCTCTCATTACTTTGTTTGTTCTGCATCCAGTAATGAACGGATAGTTTCGGAATAATCGGCTCTAATACGACATGCGGAATACATATATTGATCATGCCGCTCGTTTCACCTATGGTTGTATTCAATGAAACCACAACCACCGTCTCGTTAGGTGAGACCATTTGCAGGAATTGCGGGTTAACTTCGAATTCTTCCAGCATCGGATCAATGTCAACGATCGAACCCCAGGCTTCCTGAAGGTTATCCAAGGCATTTTCAAATAACTGAGACATAATCGTCGTTTCTATTTCCGTCAGATTCTCTACTTTGTTATAGCTTGAACCTTTGCCACCCAGTACACGGTCCAGCATGGCATAAGCAATATTCGGGTTCGCTTCCAACAGCATCCGGCCATCTAACGGCTCCACACTGTATATATTCAAAATCGTCATGCTCGGGATAGATCGGATGAATTCCTCGTAGGGCAATTGATCCACAGAAGCAACCGAAATCTGCACGTATGTCCTAAGCTGAGCAGAAAAGTACGTTGTTAATAAACGGGAAAAATTTTCATGAATACGGGACAGACTGCGAATTTGATCTTTTGAAAAACGTAACGCCCGTTTAAAGTCATAAGCTTTCACTTTTTTTTCTTTTTCCTCGCTCTTCAACTCATCTGCGTTCATTTCCCCAGTCGACAACGCTGACAGTAACGAGTCTATTTCATTTTGTGACAGCACATCTTCCGACAATCAACGTCACCTCCTCACGAGCACGGTTACTTTGTTCATTGAAGTACTTTTTGAATCGTGTAAACATCCGTTATCTCACCTTTGGTCATCAATTCATTCAACCTCATTTTGATGGTGCTTTCCAGTTCACTTAAATCTGATTTGAAATCCTGCGACTCCATTCCCGCAAGTTCTTTCAAAAGCAGGTTCTGCAGTTGGAAGTCTCGCTGTTGCAATTCTTTTTTTCCTTTATCACTTTTTGCAACAATACGAAATTGCACTTTCACATACATATCGTCCTGCAAATCAGTCGTGAGCTCTTGCGTTTCAATTGACGTTTCCCTGATTTCTTCTATGGAACGCTCCCCGCTCTCTTCTGCTTGACCGGTAAAATTGAATAACACGACTAACCCTACGACTCCGATGGTAACTAAGGTCCCCGTTATGACCAAAATGGGTTTGAATTTATTCCTGCTCATCTGTATCACCCGCTTTATGCAGCGACCCAACCAGCCCTATTTCCTTGTAAAATGCGTAAAGTTGGCTTATCACTGTCTCTTTTGATTCTTTGACGACGAATTTCTTTCCTTTCCACGTCGTTATGGTCGTATCGGGCAGTGATTCTATTTGTTCTATGTAAAGCCCGTTAAAGATGAATCTTTGTCCATTTAAGCGTGTCAATTCAATCATAAATTTTATGGGGAGGGCTCAGGGCAGAGCCCTCAACCCTCCACCTCCTTATCGTTTCAGATTGACGAGCTCTTGCATGATTTCATCAGACGTCGTAATGATACGCGTATTAGCCTGGAATCCGCGTTGAGCCGTGATCATTTCCGTAAATGCTTCAGATAAATCCACATTCGACATTTCCAGTGCCCCGGACACGGTCTGCCCTGTTCCTTCTTCACCTGGAGCGAGAAGATTCAAGTTTCCGGCTCCATCTACGGCTGCGCCGGCATTATCAGTCATTTGATACATATTGCTCCCTGATTTTTGCAGACCACCAGGGTTGGAAAATTTAGCTAATCTAATTTCTCCGGCTACCTGCGTTTCCCCTGCTGCATCAACATAGTTAACGGTTCCGTTATTCTCGATGCTGAAACTTTCAGCGTCTTCCGGGATTTGAATGGTAGATGGTCCATTTACACCCGGCGACTCACCGACTAGGTACTGTCCATTACCGTTTACAATCGATCCATCGTTATCCAAATAAAAATTACCGGCACGGGTGAAACTGATGCGGTTTGCCTCCATATCAACAGTTTGTGTGTCAGGATCGATTCCGTTTGCCTCCGTTCCTTCCGCAACAACAAACATTCCATCTCCTTCAATCGCCATATCGAGTGGACGGTTCGTCGTTTGGCGATTGCCTTGTGTATGAATATTGTCAATCGAACCAAGTTTAGATCCTAATCCGACCTGTGAAGGGTTGACCCCCCCACGCAAATTGCCGCCTCCTCCTGCAGTTGGACCTTGAGCACCTGAAACAGTTTGGCTCATCATATCCTGAAACGTCGTTCTCCCTTTCTTGTAGCCGTACGTATTGACGTTTGCAATATTATTTCCGATCGTATCAAGCTTGGTTTGAAACCCCTTCATTCCTGCAATACCTGAATACATTGAACGTAGCATTTACTACCAATCCTTTCTATTTTTAAGCTATTGCTGTGTCAGTCGTTTCACAGCTCATGCAGGCTTCCTTCTGGTCCGGCCTGTTATTTCGTATCGTGATTCATTAAAATGGTGCCATTGATGTTCGTAAAGATATGCGATTGTGATTCTTCCTTACTTAATGCCGTCACCACGGTCTGGTTTTTAGCACTCGCCACAAGTGCCGCGTCTTTCAGCACCACCAACGATTCGGTGACCCCTTTTTCTCTGGCCTCTGTCAGCTTTGTTGAAATATCATCCCATTGTTCTTGCGTAATGGTGATGTTCCGTTCTTCCAACCTTTGCCTGGCATGCTTACTCACTTTAAGTTCTTTCGCTTGGTCTAAAATGTCTTTGAATGCCGTCTGAGGGGCTTTTCCCTTAACAGGTTGCGTTTTGGGTGACGGGAGTGGCTGATGCAGTTGGTGTATCCGTGGTTCCATAACCCATCCCTACTTTCTTAATCTTCAGTTGCCACGTTACTTACTTTGATAATGTCATTCACCATGACGGTATTGCCGTCTTCAAGTTCAAGCTGAGCACTTTGATCTTTTTGACTCACCGCTTGGACAATGCTCGACTTTTGTTCAGCAACCTCACCTGTTTGTTCATCATAAACCGGATACGTCACTTCTTTCCCTATCAACGTGCTGTGCTCTACCACAGGCGAAAACTGCTGCGATTCCGTTAAAGATTGGATGGCAGATGCCATATTTGTTGTTTGTTCCAAACTAGAGAATTCTGTCATTTGTGAGATGAATTCCTTATCCTTCATCGGGTCGAGCGGGTTTTGATTTTGAATTTGGGCCATGAGTATTTTTAAGAAGTCATCTTTTCCCAGCGTATTACCGGTTGAGCCCCTTGTTTGTTGATTTTGCAAATACATGGAAGGGTCGATTTTCGTCATAACCTTCACCTACACTTTCTCGTTCATTAGAATGTCATGGAACACCGCATTTTCATCTGCTTCCTCATCTTCTTCATCTTCGAAGGCCTGTTCGCGCTGTCCGTCCTCTTGCCAGTGCTCATCATGTTCTCCATTCTCCATGAACATCTGATTGTTTCCAAGTTGCTCTTGTTTCTCGATAATCACTTGCTGCGGGGAAAACATATGGCGTAATTGATTTAAGTTGCCATCCATCATATCTTTTGCTGCTTGAGAACTGACCATGATTTTGACTGCCATTTCCCCATTTACCTGCGTCATTTTCACAACCATATTTCCGAGATTAGAAGGTTTTAGTTTCATCTGAAGCTCCATATCACCGCTGCGATTGACTTGAAATTTGCTCATCTTCAAAATGCGTTCAAACTCTTGCATCAATTGCTTTTGCATCGAGGTATCTTGATTTTGGTTCATATGCAACACAAACTGTTCCACTTTACTCATTGACATGGTATTCCAGTTCACTTGAGAAGGCTGTTGCTTCACTGAAGATGTCTCGTCCCCGCTATTGCGTGTTAAAGCCTGCTGCAGCCACTTGGCCACATCTTTTCCCGAAACTGAGGCTTGTTGTGAGTATGTTTGGCTCGTCTGCAATGTATGGCGATTGCGAAAGGCACCCAGCAGTTCTCCCCATATTTTTTGTTGTTTCGCTGTACCTTGGTCAACAACCTGAGAAGGAAGGTCAGATGACAGAGGAGATATTTTTTGCGCAAGAGCTGTCCATTGCTGGAATAGTTGTTTCAGCTGCAAGCCTGATTGTTTCGTCAATTCTCCGCCGTTGCTGCTAGACGTCTGATTTAAGATACTGGTAAATTGCTGCCACAGATCTTGCAATTGCTTGTTTGCCTGTTGAACTGTCATTGCTTCTACTTGTGCGTATTTTCCACTCATTTCAGGTGCTAATTGTCCTCCGGCATGAGCCTTAATTGGCATCAAGTCAGATAAGGTTGACTGCTTGCCGCTCTCCCCGCCTGGAGGGCTCCCCGTAGTCTGACGCGCGAGCTGCAAAAGTCCCCCCATGCCTTCTGCAATCATCGCTGAGGTTTCTTCGGTAACTTGATTGCCGATGGCGTTTATTGATTTCATTAACTGTGTTGCCTCATTAATCATGCCATTTGCAAGTTTATCCTTAAGATCTTTAAGGGAGGACAGGATGCTCGCTTCTTCCTCAGACAGCGACGCGCTCGCTTCTGATATACCGGTTATGAGTTCATCGAGTTGTTTGATCAAGTCCCTCAACATATCCGGATTTATATCAGCTTCAGTTTTTTGGCTTTTTGCCATGTCCCCTGTTTTTTGGTTGTTAGCCATCAGCATGTGCTTAAAAAGTTCGAGTTTATCATTAGAGCTAGTCTTACCGGATAACGTTTGCTGGGCTGTCTTGCTTCCCGATGCACCAAACACGACATTCATCATCGCTGAATTCATCTTTTTTCACCCCCTTTCAAACGTGCGGCCTCGTTAATTTCCTGCTCCTAAAAAGGCATTCGTTAAACTTGCTGCCAATTCCGGATCCATCGCGCCCAGGATTTCTCCGCGTTCTGTACTAGGCACGTTCTCAAGCACCTGGACTGCAATGACTTCATCCAAATTTTCGATTATTTGTGCGGCTTGTTCAGCGTCCATATCCTTAAATGAAGAAGCAAGCTCACTCACTTTATCGGGAGGATTTTCTGTATCGTCTCCTTCTCCCGCTTCCTCTGATTTCTCCAGCCTTGCTTCGTACTCAGATAGTTGCTGGTTCAAATCTTCAATAGTGTTATCCTTACTGGAAACCTGTTCTTCGAGTTGCTCAATTTCTGCGTTGTTGTTAGCGATCGTCGCTTTTAATTGCTCCGTTTCAACTGACGCTTCTTCTTGACCATCCTCAGAGACCAGAGTGGAAACGCCCGGGATTTTACTGCCGTACTTTTCAGCTTCTTCAAACACATTGACCCCTGTCAGTGTCAAAACCACAATGGTCACGGTTACGAGGAACATAATAGGAATGAGGATGACCACCAAAAACCACTGTAATTTTCCTGACTTTTTCTCTTCTGGATTAGATTTTGCCATACGCTCACCTGACCTCGTAATTCAGAAACTGCCTCATCGACATTTCATCCATCAGTTTTCCTTCTTCTAGTTGAACTTGCTTCTGATGATTGCGGACTTTATTTTCGATCAGCTTTTCAAATTTCTTTACTTCTATGTATGCAGAGGTGACATCTTCCTGAAGTTGTTCCATTTGCGAGCGAGCCCTTTGAACTTTGGGCTGCATCTCTATGATGCGATGATCCAGCCGATCGATAAATTGGCGGTGAATCGAGAAATATTGTGCCGTAACGCCGCTTTCCTGCATTAAGTGCTGGAATTGTTCTTCCGTATCTTCCTTCTGCTTTAACAATTCATATAATTGCGTGGCGATCTCTTCAAAGTGTAGAATCGCTTGTTGGTATTTATGGTATGTACTGTTTTTTTCCTGTTCACGCAAATCTAGCAGTTTATGGTAGGTCGATAACGCTGACATTTAAATCAACTCCTATTGAATAGCTCTTCGAGTTGCTGAAGAGAATGATTAAACCCTGATGGTTCCTCAATTCCTTGTTTTAGAAAACGGATGATAGATGGATGGTGGCTAATGGCTTCATCAATGCGTGCATCACTACCTTTTTTATATGCACCAATTTGAATCAGCTCACTGTTTTCCTCATACGTCGCCAGTAAGGATCTTAACCGATCGGCAGCCGCTTGATGGTGATCATCAACCACTTGCTTCATCACCCTGCTAATAGATTTCAAAACGTTTATGGCAGGGAATTGCCCTTGTTCAGCCAGCTTTCTATCGAGGACAAGATGTCCATCCAAGATCCCTCTCACCGTATCAGAAATGGGTTCATTTAAATCATCCCCATCCACCAGCACCGTATAAAAAGCTGTGATCGTGCCATATTTACTCGTGCCGGTTCTTTCTAAAAGTTTAGGGAGCACGGCAAAAACGGATGGGGTGTACCCTTTCGTGGTTGGGGGCTCCCCTGTAGCTAAACCGATTTCTCTCTGGGCCATGGCAAATCTGGTGACTGAATCCATCATAAGATTGATATGGTAGCCCTGGTCTCTGAAGTACTCACTAATCGCAGTCGCTGTATGAGCCCCTTTTATCCGCATCAAGGCGGGCTGATCGGAGGTCACCACTACCACGATGGATTTCTTCAAACCTTCATCACCGAGATCATTTTCGATGAATTCCCTAACTTCTCGTCCCCGTTCCCCAATCAATGCGATGACGTTCAAATCTGCCGAAGAATTTCGTGCTATCATGCCCATCAACGTACTCTTTCCGACGCCACTGCCGGCAAAAATGCCAATCCGTTGTCCTTTACCTACTGTCAACAAGGAATCGATAGATCTCACACCAACTTGAATCGGTTCCTTGATCGGCGGCCTGGCAAGAGGATTCGGTGGTGATTGCTCACTTGGGTAAGTTTTCAGCCCCTTTGGGAGGGCTTCCTCATCCAAAGGGTTACCTAAGGCATCGACTACTTTCCCGATCAACCCTCTCCCTGCTTTGATTTCCAGGGGTTTACCTGTAGCTTCAACAAGACTCCCCGGACTGATTTCTCTGATTTCCTTGTAAGGCATGAGCAGAACATTCTCATTGTTGAACCCGACTACCTCTGCAGCAATCGGTTGAGACGAAGCAGGTGGATGGATGAAACATTGATCGCCCACCGATGCCTCGGGACCTTTTGATTCAATCATCAACCCTACTACTCTATGAATTTTGCCGTACCGACGAATGGTATCTGCTTCTTCGATGACGTCTGCATATGTAGGATTACTCATCTGCCTCAAACTCCTTAACAAACGCGAACAATTGGTTTCTTAACTCGATTAATTGACTGTCGACACTGCCATCAATCCGACCGAATGGTGATTCTATGATGCAATCTGTTTTCTTCAATTCACTTCTCATGTAAATGAGTAGCTCAGCCTTGAAATCGAGAATATTTTGCAGTTCTTCTTTTTGGGCCAGAATATAATAGTAGTAATCCGGATGGATATAAACTCTTATCTCAGGCTGTTCCCTGACTTCTAGAATGACTTTTTTGACTACATCAACAAACGCCTCAGGATGATCAGTTAACCTGTGATTTAAAATCTTTTCCGAGGCGCGCAGCGCGATATCGATTATTTTGTGCTCGCTCGATGCAATAACCTGATCGTAATCCCGCTGAGCCAATTCCGCCCGTTCGTTGATGTGTGCAATCGTGTCTTCATAATGTTTTTCAGCTGCCGCTTCCCCTGTTTTAAACCCTTCAGCGTATCCTTCCTGCTTGGCTTGTTCAATCAAATGCGCCTTTTCTTCCTGCCAGTCCTTTTTTTCCTGTTGTATTTCTTCGCGGCCAGCTGCTTTTATGTCTTCTACTTCTTGCCTTGCAGCTACTAACGCTGCTTCCGCCTGTTCGTTCTTTTGCTCGGCCTGGGCAAACTGTGTCTGGGGATCTGTCATCCGATCGGCCGATTCCTCCTGGCTTTGTGGGATGGTACGCAATTGAATGACACGTGAGCGTTGCGAAGCTTGTCCATTATCGTAATCAGACAATGATATCATCTCCTCCACCTCGGGCTATCACGATTTCACCTACGTCTTCAAGCCGCCTGATTACGCCGACAACTCGTGTTTGGGCTTCTTCTACATCCCTTAAGCGAACCGGCCCCATGATGTCCATTTCTTCTCGGAACGTATCTGCCATGCGTTGCGACATGTTGTTAAAGGCTAGTTCTTTAACCTCTTCACTTGACACTTTAAGTGATAGCTTCAAATCCTCATTTTCGACTTCTCTAATGACACGCTGGATAGCCCGGTTGTCCAAGGTGACAATATCTTCGAATACAAACATGCGCTTTTTAATTTCTTCTGCCAATTCTGGGTCCTGCACTTCTAAAGATTCCAAAATTGTCCGTTCTGTGCTGCGATCCACACTATTCAACACATCTACAACCGACTCGATACCGCCCGTATCCGTGTAATCATGGGTGACGGTTGCGGATAATTTCTTCTCAAGGATTTGCTCCACCTGATTGATAACATCAGGAGAGGTTGAATCCATGACCGCAATACGCCGGGCAATATCAGTCTGCAAATCTTGTGGAAGTTCTGACAACACCTGACCTGCCTGCGTGGAATCAAGATACGATAACACGAGTGCAATGGTCTGCGGGTGTTCATTTTGAATAAAATTTAATATTTGAGCTGGATCAGCCTTCCTGGCAAAGTCGAATGGCCTCACTTGCAAGGAAGAGGTCAGTCTGCCAATGATATTGGAAGCTTCATTAGAACCGAGAGCTTTTTCCAAAACTGTTTTGGCATAGCCGATCCCTCCCTGGGATATATAATCTTGAGCAAGTGCAATTTGATGAAATTGTTCGACAATTTTATCTTTTTCTTCGGATTCGACTTTCTTGACTGAAGAAATTTCGAGTGTAAGTTTTTCAATCTCTTCTTCTGTCAAATGTTTATAAACTTCAGCTGAGACATCCGGTCCCATTGAGATTAATAAAACAGCTGCCTTCTGTTTACCGGTCATCTCTTTCCTGTGTGCAGCCACTCGATTCCCTCCTTGTTACTCCTCAGAAATCCAAGACCTGAGTAGTTTCGCAAACTCTTCCGGCTTATCTTTTGCCATACGTTCAAGCTGTTTTCTGCGCACCGTGGATTCTGATTCGTTTTCTTCAAGTTCAGGCGTCTCCACCTCCACAGGGCGCTCGATGTATTCTTCAACGTACGCTTCCTCGTCGGTTGCTTTACTGCGTTTTCGGAAAAGCAGCCAAGCCAGAATACCGATCAATAGCAAGAGAATACCTCCAGCTATATACATCCATAAGGGAACGCGAGGCTGGGATTCGTTGTCGAACTCAGGATTCCCGTTAAATTCCTGGAACACGATTGAGGTTTTTTCTTCAGGTTCGACTTCGTCATATTCACCGCTAATCGAAGTGGAAATCATAGAATTCACAATCGACTCGGCGCTCTCCTGGACGGTTTGCTGTTCTTGTTCAGATAAATATTCGACGTCACCATTCTCATCGGTGCCTTTTGTATTGTCTATGGCGATTTGCACGCCGAGATCCCTGACTTTATAAGGGCTTTCCACAATTTCGCGTCTGATTCGATCGAATTCGTTATTGATGGTTTCTTTCTCCATCTCATAATCGCCGTTGTTCCCTTCACCCTCGGCTGGGTAATTCGGTGTGTCTTCATCACCTGTACCTGTTTCACCGCCTACTGGAGGAGTCCCGGTGTAAGCTTCTTCGATCCGTTCCACGCTTACTGGAAGTCCTTCCATTGAATCAGGGTCCACCGGCTCAACCAATTTTTCGGTTCGGTTTTCCTGGGTAAAATCAATGTCGGCTGTGACCGATGCCACGATTTTGTCTCGCCCGATCATTCTGCCCAGCATTTGCTGCAGGCGTTGTTGAATATCCCGTTCGACATTCTCTTTCACATTCTGTTGATATGTATACGTACCTTCATTCGCAGACTGATTAGAATTTTCTAAATCATAGTACTCAAAGTTTTGATCCATTAAGACGATATTGTCTGTAGGAAGGTTCGGCATCGATTTGGCTACAAGATTATACAATGACTTAATCTGATTGTTCTCAAACTGATAGCCCGGCTGCGTATTCAATACGATGGACGCAGATGCTTCTTCCTCTTGATCTCCCATGAAGACGGGCTCTTCAGGCCGGTTGATCATCACTTTCGCATCTTGTATGCCATCAATACCGGAGATTAAATTGGATAACTCACTCTGCATAGCGTCGAGTTCGATAACTTCAAACTCCTTGTCAGTCATCCCCCAGGATGTATTGGCACTGAAAAATGAGTAATCAATGCTTCCGCTCTCAGGCAGGCCCAGAGCTGCTAAATCCACCAGCAGGTCTTCCACGTTTTCTTCGGGAACCGTAACGGTTGAGCCGCCATCCGTCAGTTCATATTTGACACCTCTTGTATCCAATTCTTCCTTTATCTGGCCAACTTCTTGGAGAGAAAGATCACGATAAAGGGGCACCATATTTTTACTGGAAGCAAAAATACTTGCCGTTACTAGAATAAGGATAAGGGCAAGTACTGAGCCGATCATTATTCCTTTTTGAGCTCTGCTTCGTTCTCGCCAGAACGAAACAACCTGTTCTTTATATCTCGAAATTTTTTCCTTCATAATTGCCCCCATAAAACTCACGAGTTAAGAGAATACTTATAATAAAGAAGTAAATGTGATGTGTGTTTAAACTTGCATACGCATCATTTCTTTATAGGCATCAATTGCTTTCCGCTGCATTTCTACAGTGGTTTGTAATGTCACACTCGCTTTTTGCGCACTGATCATAACATCGTGCAGATCGTTTGTTTCTCCATTGGCCAACGCTTTAGTCTTTTGATCAGACTGGATTTGGCTTTCGTTCACTTTATCAATTGCATTTTTCAGACTTTTAGCAAACTGGGAATGGGTTTCGGCCGGCGTACTCTTTTGATTGAGTTGCGATTTCATATTGCCCGCAGACTGCAGCTGTTGAATATTCCCTAAATTCTCCATCGAACCATACTCCTTCGTTTCCGGGTATTATCTTCCTATTTCCAAAGCCTTCATCAGCATGCCTTTCGTTGCATTCAATGAGGTTACGTTTGCTTCGTAGGAGCGTGTCGCGCTCATCATGTCAGTCATTTCTTTTGTCGGGTCGACATTCGGAACCTCCACGTACCCTTCGTCATTCGCATCGGGGTGATTCGGGTTAAAGACCTGTTTAAACGGTTCATCGTCTTCCGTAATTTCGGTCACCTTTACGCCCTGACTATTACCTTTGGCCCCCGAAGCGTGTTGAAGAAAGGAATCAAAACTACCGCTTCTCGGCTCAAACACCGTCATCTTTCTTCGGTAAGGTTCCCACTCACCTTCTTCGTTCAACGTTGCCCGAGTGGAATCAGCATTTGCTATATTCGACGAAATGGTATCCATCCGCAATCGTTGCGCCGTAAGCGCACTACCGCTCGCATTCATTGCATTAAATATGCCCACTGCTATTGACCTCCTCTAATAACAGATTCCAAACTTTGAAACTTCCCATTTAAACGCTCGACAAGAGCTTGATATTGAATTTGATTCTTCGCAAGCTCATTCATCTCTTTATCTATGTCCACGTTGTTGCCATTGTGATTATATGTCGTCCCTTGTTTTGTTCTAGTCGTAAATGACTGGCCAGGCTGATCATCAAAGGAGTAATGCCGTGCATCCGTCCGTTTATTACCGCCTGAGGATTGAAGCTCGTTATGTAAAACGTCCTTGAATGCAACCTCCTTCGCTTTATAACCAGGTGTGTCAACATTTGCTATATTGTTGGAAATGACACGATTTTTTTCTGTTGTATAGTTTAATGCGTTTTCTAGTGTGGAAAACGTATCACTGAAAAGGTTCAATACGTTCACCCCCGTTCGACATATTTTTTATAACTATAAATCATATTGTAAAAAAGAAGACAACATGTGTCTATGCAATTTTGCCAAAATTTACGAAAACCTTACAAAACGGGACTATAATCATGGTAATTTAGATTCATTTTTTTAACCTTTATGCAAAAAATGAAAACGATCAGAGCATCTTTGTCGAAAAAAACAATATAGTAAACACTATGACAGAACGTGAATGTTTTACAATGACCCCGTTAAATCTCAAAGTTGAAATGCGATATAATCATGGTGACTCCTGTACAAAAAACAGCCTCCGCGGTTTTTATAGCCGCGGAGGCTGTTTTTTAATTCGCTTTCAGTTTTTGAAGTTCCAATAAGAAATTGTTATTCAATACTTTTATATACGTCCCTTTCATGCCCAATGAACGCGATTCAATCACGCCGGCGCTCTCAAGTTTCCTTAGGGCGTTAACGATGACAGAACGTGTAATGCCGACCCGGTCCGCAATCTTACTTGCCACCAGCAATCCTTCATTACCTTCCAATTCTTCAAATATATGCTCGATCGCTTCCAATTCACTATACGATAAGGAACTGATCGCCATTTGCACAACGGCTTTGTTACGTGCTTCCTGTTCAATCTCTTCAGTTTTCTCATGAAGAATTTCCATACCGACAACCGTTGCCCCATACTCGCCAAGCAGCAGATCATCATCTTCGAAGCTTTCGGACAAACGACTCAGTATCAATGTTCCAAGTCGTTGGCCGCTCCCGATAATCGGCACGATTGTTGTTAAGCCATTCGCGAACAATTCACGGTTTTCAACCGGAAATGCGGTATACTCACTATTAATATCAATGTTGGGTGTCGTTTCCTGGATATTGAATAGATTTTGAGTGTACTCTTGGGGGAATTGCCGTTCATTCAGGATAGCTTTCATGCGTTCATTTTCGATTTCTTGTTTGATTGAGAAACCTAGCAGTTTCCCCCGACGGCTCAACACAAAGGTGTTAGCACCAATGACATCTCTTAAAGTAGCAGACATATCATTGAAGTCTACTGATTTTCCGGTCGTCTTTTGCAGCATTGCGTTAATTCTACGTGTTCTTTCTAGTAATTTCATATTATTTCCTCCTCACGAGCAAAACTTAAAGGATAAATCTGCTCAAATCTTTATTTTTCACTATATTACTAAGCTTTCCATCTACATATTGAGTCGTGATTTCGATTGTTTCCATATTGACATCAGGCGCTTCGAAGGATAGATCCTCTAATAGTTTTTCGAGTATCGTGTGAAGCCGGCGAGCACCGATGTTATCTGTTTCCTGGTTAACCTCATAGGCTATTTCTGCTAGTTTATTGATAGCATCGTCAGAAAATTCAACCTTTATACCTTCTGTTTCAATTAAAGCCTGATACTGGCGAAGCAGCGCATTCGATGGTTCCGTTAAAATATTTTTAAAGTCTTCTACAGTCAGTTTTTCAAATTCGACCCTGATTGGGAATCTGCCCTGTAGCTCCGGGATTAAATCAGAAGGTTTAGCCATATGGAAAGCACCCGCAGCAATAAACAAGACATGGTCCGTTTTGACAGCTCCATATTTCGTCACCACGGTCGAACCTTCAACGATTGGTAAAATGTCACGCTGCACACCCTCTCGGGATACATTGGCTTGTTGATCACCTTTCGCTGCCACTTTATCAATTTCATCGATAAAGATCATGCCCGACTGTTCAACCTTTTCCACAGCCTCCTGACCAACTTCATCCATATCCACTAGCTTCTGTGCTTCTTCCTGGGTGAGGACTTTTCTCGCTTCACTTACAGGCAAACGCCTTTTCTTCTTTTTTTTCGGCATAAATTGCCCGAGCGCATCCTGCATGTTCATCCCCATCTGTTCCATGCCTGAACCCTGCATCATATCAAACATAGAAGATTGTTGTTCTTCTACTTCGATGGTGACCATATGGTCCTCTAATTCACCCATAGCCAACTGGTGGGCAAGCTGTTTCCGTTTTGACTTCACGTCCGTTTCTTCATCTTCTTCCTGCTGCTGCGAATCTTGATCGGTGTTTGTTTGAGAAAATAACATTTCAAATGGATTCTTCATTTGATTGTTTTGCTTTTTAGCTGAAGGGACTAGCAGCTTCACTAACCGTTTATTAGCTTCATCTTCCGCTTTCTGCTTAACAGCTTCCATTTTCTCCTCTTTCACCATGCGGACCGCTGTTTCGGTCAAATCCCGCACCATGGATTCAACATCTCGCCCTACGTAACCTACTTCCGTAAACTTAGTTGCTTCAACTTTGACAAAAGGAGCGCCTACTAATTTGGCAAGCCGGCGAGCGATTTCAGTCTTACCGACACCGGTCGGCCCCATCATTAAAATATTTTTAGGCACGATCTCATCACGGATGCTATCGTCGAGCTGCATGCGGCGATACCGATTGCGAAGCGCAACAGCTACGGATTTCTTTGCTTCATGTTGACCGATTATATAGTGATCCAGTTGATTAACGATTTGTTTAGGGGTCAATTCCATGGACATGAGCGAT
This sequence comes from Thalassobacillus sp. CUG 92003, assembly GCF_013618635.1. GTDB lineage: Bacteria > Bacillota > Bacilli > Bacillales > Halobacillaceae > CUG-92003. The sequence continues at coordinate 300,574 of NZ_JABLSJ010000004.1, forward strand.
CATCCTCCTTTTATTCAAGCACTTCAAGCGTAATCTGCTCATTGGTGAACACACAGATTTCGCCGGCGATTTCCAGAGCAGCTTTGGCAATCTGTTCTGCGGACTGGTCTGGAGCGTAGCGTTGCAGCGCCCTGCCTGCACTTAAGGCAAAATTACCGCCGGAGCCTATGGACAGAATGCCGTCATCGGGCTCTATCACTTCCCCTGTACCAGATACCAGAAACATTTCTTTTTTGTTCATGACAATCAGCATCGCCTCAAGCTTGCGCAATACACGATCACTTCGCCATTCTTTAGCAAGTTCAACGGCAGCGCGCGCCAAGTTGCCATCGTATGATTCCAGTTTAGCTTCGAACTTTTCAAACAATGTAAATGCATCTGCCACAGATCCCGCAAATCCAGCTAATACCTGATCGTGGTACAAACGCCTTACCTTCGTAGCTTTATGCTTCATAACCACCTGGTTGCCCAGCGTTACTTGCCCGTCCCCGCTCATGGAACATTGCCCTTTATGCTGGATGGCAAATATAGTTGTCGCATGAAATTGCTCCAAATTGGTTCACCTCATTTTTTAGCCCTTGGATGGCTGTTCATATAAATATTACGTAAGTGGTCCTTCGTAACATGCGTATAAATCTGAGTTGATGATAAATGTTCATGTCCAAGCAACTCTTGAACTGACCGTAAATCAGCCCCTTGGTTAAGCATGTGTGTCGCGAATGAATGCCTTAATTTGTGGGGGTGGATATCTACTGTCAAAGCAGCTTTCTTCACCATTTTATTTAAAATGAGGCGGATGCCTCTAGCACTGATCGGCTTCCCGCGGGCGTTTAGAAAAACAGCCACGGGGGCCTCTTCTGTCTTCTCAATTAGCTGCTTCCGACCTTGTTCAATATATGTTTCAAGAGCTTCTTCAGCAAAGTGGCCGAACGGCACGTAACGTTCCTTTCGCCCTTTGCCATGAACCAAGAGCGTGCCTATTGAAAAATCAATATCTTTCATTGATAATCCTGTACATTCGCTGACCCGGATCCCGGTTCCATATAATATTTCTAAAATAGCCTGATTCCGCTGGTCTAACGGATCTGAGGACGTATTCACGGAAAATAACTGCTGCAATTCTTCTTCATAAAAAAAGTCAGGGATATGTGCCATCTCTTTTGGCAAAGAGACGGTTAAAAATGGGTTCTGTTTCACAAGTTCTTCACGTTCCAGAAAACGAAAAAAAGAACGTAAGCATGAGAGTTTTCTAGAGACGGAGCGACGGAGCAGACCATGTTCATAAAGTTTCGTCAACCATACACGTATGAGCGCATCATCGATATCACGAAGACTATGTATATCTTCAGAGCGCAAAAAAATAAAAAATGCATTCACATCGTCCTCGTAACTCTGAACCGTCAACGGTGATGCATTTTTTTCAATTTGCAAGTATTCTTTAAATAGTTGGGCTGCATCCTGTAAATTCTGCATGAGTCATGACCACCTCGTTAAGGCGTTTAAATTTTATCACAATTCAATCATTAATAGCAATGTCTTTCACATAATTGTAACAAAATTCTGAATTGTTGTCAGTCTTTTCCACAGGTTATCTTTCCCCTGTATCATAATGCCCGTCCAGGCTTCTCAGTAAACCTCATTCAATCAAGGTCAAGCGAGACATTATCGCTAAACGGGTATTATATCCTTGCGCGCATGAACTGTCAATTTAAGTGGTAGTTACAATTAGAATGCGTTACGAGTGCTGGATAGTTGTGTATGTTGAAAGGAAAGGGACAAAGCTCTTTCATAATCACACTAAACAGCGTCAAATTCAAGCCTGCCGTTTTACTTCCCGCTCGTTTCATGCATATGCACAAAGCCAATGCTAGTATCACCGAGAAACATGATTGTCGTCAACACATGTAGACTTCTACGGGAACAGCTCGAGCGGAAGATCCCGCAGAAAAGCGTTCGTTGCTTTTCGAAGAAACTGTGGCCGCGCCCTTTGAAATCGGCGTTATTTGACGGAGCGGTTATGGAATGTCTTCCTTGAAACACAAAACTTCCGAACACGATCGTTGAGATTGTTCGGAAGTTTTGTGTTTTATTCAGTTTTGTCCTTATCTCCTGTTGAAGCTTCTACTAAAGGCTACTGGGTATCTTCTTTGTACTCACAATTCGTGCATTGAATTTGCACACCTTTTTTAGACTTTTTCTCAACAAGCAAGGATTCACATTTCGGACATGGTCGACTGACAGGTTTATCCCATGAAATGAAGTCACATTCGGGATAGCGATCACAGCCATAGAACGTTCGCTTTTTCTTGCTCTTTCGTTCCACCACGTCGCCTTCCTTGCACTTAGGGCAAGTAACTCCAATCTTTTTCAGAATAGGTTTCGTATTGCGGCAGTCAGGAAAGTTGGAACAAGCTAAAAACTTGCCATAACGCCCCATCTTATAAACCATTTCATGACCGCATTCCTCACACTGGATACCTGCTGGTTCATCTTTTATTTCGATTTCTTCCATTTCTTTTTCTGCTTTTTCGAGATGGGGTTCAAATTCCTTATAGAATTCATCGAGAATATTAACCCAATCCATCTTCCCTTCTTCTACTGAGTCAAGCTCCTCTTCCATTTTTGCTGTGAAATCGACATTCAGTATATCGGGGAAGTATTGCCTTAATTGGTCAAGGACAATGCTGCCGAGTTCAGTCGGTACAAACCGTTTATTATCAAGTGTGACGTAACCACGCCGTTGAATGGTGTCAAGCGTAGGCGCATACGTCGATGGACGGCCGATCCCCAATTCCTCCAACGTCCGTACAAGACGTGCCTCGGTGTAGCGCGGAGGCGGTTGAGTAAAGTGTTGGTTGGGATTGATCTCTTCCGCTTTGACGGTCATTCCTTCTTCTAACTCGGGAAGCATTTTATCTTTTTCGTTCTTTTTATCATCACTGCCTTCAACATACACTTTCATAAACCCTTTGAACTTAACTTTCGAACCTGTCGCTCGAAATTCAACATTCTCATTCGTTAAATGAACGGTCATGGTATCAAGAACAGCCGGCGCCATTTGACTGGCTAAAAACCGCTCCCAAATCAGCTTGTAAAGGCGGTACTGATCACGGCTCAGAACACTTTTCAATGATTTAGGATCACGCATGGCGGATGTTGGACGGATCGCTTCGTGAGCGTCTTGAGCTCCTTGTTGCTTGCCGCCTTTCTTTTGCCCGCCTAGAAACGTTTCACCGTAATTTTCAACGATGTAATCTTTTGCTTCGTTCGCCGCTGTATTCGAAATACGCGTCGAATCGGTACGCATATACGTAATCAAACCCGTCGTACCTTGTTTGCCGCCTAAATCAATACCTTCATATAATTGTTGGGCAGTCATCATGATCTTCCTGGCCCGGAAATTTAATTTACGGGCTGCTTCTTGTTGAAGGGAAGAGGTGGTAAACGGAGCCGATGGATTTCTGCGACGTTCCCGTTTGTTCACTTTATCAACCGCAAATTGCTTCCCTTTCATTTTTTTGAGGACGTCATCTACATCCTCCCTCGTTTTCAACTCTTTCTTTTTTCCATCAATGCCATAGAAAGAGCCCTCAAACGCTTCTTTATCCTTTAGGAAGTCCGCATCAATCGACCAGTATTCTTGTGGTTCAAAGTTATTGATTTCATTTTCCCGGTCAATGATGATTTTGACTGCAACTGATTGTACACGACCAGCACTCAACCCTTTTTTAACTTTCTTCCATAGTATCGGGCTAATATTATAACCAACGAGACGGTCTAATATCCGACGTGCCTGCTGGGCATTCACGAGGTTACCATCGATGGTTCTCGGATGCTTAAACGATTCTTTGATTGCATCTTTGGTAATTTCATTGAATACAACCCGGCAATTTGAATCTTCATCAATATCGAGACTGTGGGCAAGGTGCCATGCTATCGCTTCACCTTCTCTGTCAGGGTCAGCTGCTAGAAAAACTTTTTTTGCTTTCTTTGCTGCAGACTTTAATTCCTTCAAAACAGGCCCTTTGCCTCTTATCGTAATGTATTTCGGTTCGAATCCTTTTTCAACATCAACACCCATTTGGCTTTTTGGTAAGTCACGGATATGACCGACCGATGCTTTGACTTTATACTTTTTTCCTAAATAGCGTTCTATTGTTTTTGCTTTTGCAGGTGATTCAACAATAACAAGGTAATCTGCCATGTGTTCTCCTCCCATAGAGGTGTTTTAATCTGCATGCGTATCGGATAGATAAATCTTCCCTATTATTAAATAGATGTAATCGGTTTGTCAAACCACAACTTATATCCATGCCATTTACAAGAAACCGTTTTCCGGTCTTAACGCTTATCAACATCGGTTATAAACGGGCCAACTTTCTATAATATCATCAGCCGTACATACGAGTTTCGCGCCATCCTGAATCAATTTATGACAGCCTTCACTAGTGGGATGCTGCAGAGAACCGGGCATGGCAAACACTTCTCTTCCCTGTTCCAAAGCTTGAGACACAGTAATCAATGATCCACTCTTCACCTTAGCTTCCACCACTAATGTAGCCTGCGTAAGACCTGAAATAATACGATTTCGTTCAGGAAATTGATACTTTCGGGGTGGTTGATCGGGTACGTATTCTGAGATGACTAAATGCTGGTCCGCCAAGCATTGATACAAAGGTATGTCATTTTTAGGATAAATATACTGAAAACCAGATCCTAAGACTGCAATTGTTTTTCCATGATAGCTTATTGCTAGACGATGTGCAAATTGATCGATGCCAGCAGCCATACCGCTAATCAGCGTGACGCGCTTTGAGATAAGTGGAGCTAACACGTTTTCCATATTTGCGAAAGCTTCTCGTGACGGGGTTCGCGTTCCTACGACACTTAAGGAAAAGAGTGGATCAAGCAGGGTAAGATCACCGTTCATATAAAGTACGAGCGGAGGATCAGGAATGTGTCTTAATAAAGTGGGGTAATGTTGATCAAACCACGTTACGCAGTGATATTTTTCCGCAAAAGCTTCTAATTTATTTAAGAGACGGGGATTGTGTAACTGGGAAAGCAATTGAACAGCTTCATTAAAGGAGACTTTCAGTAGAGTGGATAACGCTTGAGGAGTGAAAGAATGCAGGGAGTCTAAGGTGGGGTTGGCTCGAATTAATGCCTTGATGCGCCGGCGGGTAAACCCCGGAGAAGCATGAAGCAGCATCAAATTCCATTTGGTTTGATTCATTGGGACACTTCCTTATTCATATAAATTGGCCGTTCTCTGTTCAAGAGAACGGCCTGAGTAAAACCTTAGTGGGTTTTACATTTTTCATAAAGATTATTGTCTTTTAAAACATTGATCAATGTTTCTCCCATGACAGATGGCGTTTCAGCTACTTCTATACCAGATTCGTTCATGACCCGAATTTTTTCATCAGCCGTACCTTTACCTCCGGAGATAATAGCACCGGCATGGCCCATTCGTTTCCCTGGAGGGGCTGTGCGTCCACCGATGAAGCCGACAACGGGTTTGTTCATATGAGCTTTTACCCATTGGGCAGCCTCTTCTTCTGCAGTACCGCCTATCTCACCAATCATAATTACAGCTTCTGTATCATCGTCTTCGTTGAAGGCCTTCAAGGCATCGATAAAATCCGTGCCATTGACAGGGTCCCCGCCAATTCCAACAGCTGTGGATTGACCGATACCAGATTCAGATAGCTGATGGACAGCCTCATACGTTAATGTACCTGAACGGGATATGACACCAACATGTCCTTTTTTATGGATATATCCCGGCATGATACCGATTTTACACTCATCCGGTGTAATGACGCCCGGACAGTTCGGTCCAACGAGCCGTGTTTTTTTATCCTCCATATAACGCTTGACTTTCACCATATCCAATACTGGAATGTGCTCCGTAATACAAATGGCCAGATCCAGTTCTGAATCGGTAGCCTCCATAATAGCATCTGCTGCAAATGGAGCCGGCACATAAATAACGGAAGCATTGGCACCTGTCTGTTCTACAGCCTCAGCGACCGTATTAAACACAGGGATGCCTTCTACTTCTGTACCGCCCTTGCCAGGGGTGACACCGCCAACAATTTGTGTACCATATTCAATCATCTGTTTTGAATGGAATAAGGCTGTCGAGCCTGTGATCCCCTGTACTATGACTTTTGTATCTTTATCAATATATACACTCATCTGTTTTTCCCCGCCTTTCTTACTTTACAAAGTCTACGATTTTTTGTGCGCCATCTGCCATTGAGTCTGCAGAGGTGATGTTCAAGCCAGATTCATCTAGAATCTTTTTGCCATCAGCAACATTGGTGCCTTCAAGTCGAACGACTAAAGGAAGCGTCAATCCGATTTGCTTGGTCGCCTCAACGACCCCTTCTGCGATGACGTCACATTTCATAATACCACCAAAGATATTAACAAAAATGCCTTTAACACTTTCATCCGACAGAATTATTTTAAAGGCTTCCGTCACTTTCTCTGTGGTAGCACCGCCACCTACGTCAAGGAAGTTAGCCGGTTCGCCGCCATAATATTTGATCGTATCCATTGTAGCCATGGCTAAGCCGGCACCGTTGACCATACACCCGATGTTTCCATCAAGTGCAATATAGCTTAAGTCATATTTCGAAGCTTCGACTTCTTTAGGATCTTCTTCATCCAGATCGCGGAGTTCAGCTACATCTTTTTGGCGGAACAAAGCATTATCATCAAAATTTAACTTGGAATCAAGCGCGAGCACTTGATTATCTCCCGTGGTAACCAATGGGTTTATTTCAGCAATCGAGCAGTCTTTCTTCACGAAGACATCGTACAATCCAAGCATAAATTTAACTGCTTTGGAAAGGGACTCTTTCGGGATATTAATGTTGAATGCCAGGCGTCTCGCTTGGAAAGGAGTCAGACCAGTCACGGGGTCGATCACTTCTTTGAAAATCTTTTCCGGTGACTTTTCCGCCACTTCTTCGATTTCAGTGCCTCCTTCTTCGGAAGCCATCATCGTTACACGGCTCGTAGCGCGGTCCATGACGAGACCGATGTAATATTCGCTTTGAATATCACAGCCTTCCTCGATCAGTAAGCGCTTTACTTCCTTTCCTTCCGACCCTGTCTGATGCGTCACCAGGGTACTTCCAAGCAGCTCACTTGCGTATGTACGCACATCGTCAAGATTTTTGGCAATTTTAACCCCACCGGCGTTTCCGCGTCCGCCTGCATGGATTTGAGCTTTAACGACAATGACATCTGTACCTAATTTTTCAGCTGCTTCTACAGCTTCATCTACGGTATAGGCCACGTGGCCATTCGGCACAGATACACCGAAATCACGCATTATTTGTTTACCTTGATACTCGTGAATATTCATGTTCCATCCTCCCATCATTTTTCACTGCACGTCCATTGTATAAAAAAAAACAAGCTATTGTCCACACAAAGCTCGTGTTATGTCGAAAAACAGGATGAAGAATACAATAACATGATTATGTAAAGTGATTCTTCAATCCGCTCACCGACTTTATTAAAGGAGCGTATGGTCATGAAGCCACCATCTTCCCCACTATATAATGCCCGTATGGATCACTTTTATTTATGTGCATCCTGATCGGTTCGGTAAATAAAGGCAAACACCTCGGCTACTACATGATAGAGTTCCTCCGGGATTTGCTCGTTGATATTCAGTTCAGAGAGTAACTCGACTAAGGATGCATCCTCTTGGATCGGAACATTATGGTCATTGGCTTTGGAAATGATCCGATCGGCTACATATCCTTCTCCTTTTGCCATTACGTTTGGTGCCGAATGTTTTTCTTCTTCGTAACCTAGTGCGATAGCTTCTCTTCTTGTCTTTTTCATATTCTGAAATCCACCCCTTGAACGTGCTCCGCTGCGGCAATAGATGAACGTCCTGCCGGTGTATGCCGGCTCGCTTCATTAAAATCTTTCCATTTGACCGATCCCAATGTATAACCGATCCGGTCTAAACCGTCCTGTAATGCCTGCTGATGTGCCTCTAGCAGACCACTCAATTCTGTATTGGCATTGAATACAGTCAAGTGAACACGGCGATTGTGTACATTCATATCGATCACGGTCTCTTGTAAGGCATTTAACTGTAAATAAAATAGAATGTGGCAGAAATCCGGATCAATTTCACCATGTTCATTTTTGCCACCCTCTATATCGACAAAAATATCCTGATTAGCATCCATTAAATCTCCCGGAAACTGCAAGGAGAGATGAAGGGAATGGCTTGATTCTTGACTTGCTGTCATTTGTAACCCATTCAGCAGGTGAATCAATTGCTGGACTCTTTCTGGTCGCACTGCAGAATCGCTCTCCTGCATGAATTGCAAGAGCAATGATTTCATAGAAGACTCAATCTTAGGGCTTTGGTCATGCTTAATGTGCTGTCTTAACTGAAACTCATCATCGAGCCCTGTTAACTCCAGCATAGCTTTCATTCTCACATACACCATCTCTTTATGGCTGCCTGCTTCTGAACCAAGTTTGCTTAACCAATCAATCAACTGTTTGTGTTGGTCACCCGATAACTGTTTAGTCAATACCGACTGCAACTGCTGAACCAAACGCTGCACATCCTGCGTCTGTAAAGAATTTAGTGGTTGATGATTGACCATCTCCGGTAACGTGGTGAGAATACTTAGGCTATCAACCCCTGGATTGGCACCTAGTTTATTAATCACGTGGTGATTGCTTAAAAAAGTTAAATTGGTCAGCATCTTTTGAGACATGGCAGCATGGGATGTCTGCTTAGCTAATCGGCTTAATTGTTGTGTGAATTGGCGCAATACGTCCATTTCGTCTTGCGTTATAGGTAACTGTTGTGTCATTAATGATTGCAGTGCGCTCTCCGCATTCTGGCCGTGCAATAGAATTGGAGATGCCTTAAAGGACTGGGCTTGGTGACCATTCATATACTGAAGAACATCAGCTTTTGCCATGTGTTCAGTATGCCGATTCACCCCCTGTTGATTGGTCCATTTCAACATAGTGCGTTGGAAGTCCGCGAAACGTAGCTGTTCGTCGACAAGACCAGCAGCTTTCAACACATGAAAACTGGATGGTTTGCCTGCTGCTGTGTCACTGACGACCTGAGCTAGCACATTTTCGGTAAAAGCTCCAGAACGGCTCCCCCCCGTCAACGAATGAAGACGGTTAAGAAGCAACGTATTGGGTTTTCTGGAAGAAGAATCCATCCCATCCAAATCATGACTCAATTGACTGATCAAGGTGCTTAGTTGAGTCGTCTGTTTGGCCTGGACAGCTTGATAGGTAGCGTTATTGATGGGCCATTGATTTTTCATCATATGTACAATCATCTTAATAGCCTGTTGGGGTGACGGCGAGCCTTGTAAGATTCGCAATGCTGCACTCAGATTGTTTTTTTGGAACGATATCGATTGAGCGCGCAGCTGACGCAATAGCTGAAGATTTTCAGTGGTCGCTTTTTCTCCCATTTGAGTAAGAAGACGCGCTAAACCGTCCGCATCCTGAGTTAATGCTTGTTGAGATACTACTTTTAAATGGAGGGATTGAGCGGTCGATTGCACCTGGAAAAAATAAGAATTCCCACTGTTTAACGGGGTTTCTAATACAGCCTTTATTTCATTTCCAGCTATAGTGACTACCGCCTGGTTGTTCGGCAAAAGTTTCTGAACTTTACCAGAAACAAGTTGACCAGGCTTCAGTTTAGTAACCCCTTTTGTATCGATAGCATGATGAAGGGATTTGAATAATCCAGCTGCAGACGCTTGCACATTCTCACCTCCAAATTAACCGAGCAGGAGGGCCACCGGTGAAAAACTTTTGCGATGATAAGGTGAAGCTCCTTGCTTTTGCAGAGCTTCCAAGTGTTTTTTCGTTCCATATCCTTGATTCGTGTGAAAATGATAGCCAGGGAATTCCTTATCAGCTTCGTTCATTATACGATCCCGCGTTACTTTTGCAAGGACGCTCGCAGCCGCGATTGACACACTTCTTTGATCCCCTTTAACCAGGCAATGTTGTTCACAGGCCGCCTCAGGTAAATGCATGGCATCCACTAACAGACAATCAGGCGCGCTCCCCATATTTTCGATAGCTTCATTCATCGCCCGTTTTGTCGCCTCATAAATATTAATGCGATCTATGGTCCTATTATCGACAATTCCGATGCCAAACGCTTCAGCATGCTGTGTAATCTCTTCAAAATAAAATTCCCTTGCTGCGAGCGATAGTTGTTTAGAATCATAAAGACCCGCCAAGTAATAGTCGGAAGGCAGTATCACGCTTGCAGCCACTACAGGGCCAGCCAACGGCCCCCGTCCTGCCTCATCAATCCCTGCTACACGCAGCTTCCCTTCTTCATGCAGACCTTGTTCAAACATCATCATGTCTTGGTAGAGTTGTTTCAAGTGCTCAGCTTGCTGTTTCCTTTTTTCATGTTGGCGGACAAGCGTTTGGACGCCTTTCCGGTGATCGGTAGTCAATTGTATATATGTAGCTTCATCGAACATATCATGTTCTAAGTAATATTTGATTTCACGAATGGACATATCGCCGCTCATCTTGTTTCACGCCTCCTTTATATATATCGGATTATTTCCTGACTGTTTAAGATGCCTATGAAAAAAGCCTCTCAAATTGCATAAGCTTTCCACAATGAAATAAAATGATTTGGATCAATCATGACGAGGCTCCCAAAAGAGAAGGATATCGGCGTGCCCCCGCAGGAAAGCGCGTCTTTCCCCCGCTGATACCGCACATCCCCATAGTACCACCACTTAACAAAACCAAAAAAGTGCAGATCGTGGCGCCGACCTGCACTTCAATAACTTATACTACCTTCTGGCTCTTCAAAGCTGATGCCGCCGAGTTTACCCGTTCGAAGGTCTTGTAAAATGACTTGGGCCGTTTTTTCAAGATTGACACGGCCACCGCTCTCAAGACAACCGCGTTTTGATCCGATGCTTTCAAACGCCAATTCAATATCGTCAACATCGGCTAGGCCGTAACGCTGCTTTAGCGCATCGGGATAACGGCTATTTAGCTTATTCAATACATAAGCAGCCACATCCTCAACCGGTACAATTTGCTCTTTGATGGTACCTATCGCGGCAAGTCTGTAGCCGACTTCTTCGTCTTCAAACTTGGGCCATAAAATGCCAGGTGTATCCAATAAATCAAATTGATTTTTAACTTTGATCCATTGCTGTTTCTTTGTTACACCTGGTTTATCCCCTGTTTCAGCCATATTTCTGTTAGCCAGTCGATTGATTAAAGTGGATTTGCCGACATTGGGGATACCTAATATGACCGCCCGCGCTGGTCGGGGCCGAACACCTTTCGCTCTTAACTTGTCCAACTTTTCCTGACCGAGATGCCGAGCCGACGCTATGACGTTTTGTAAATCCTTCTTATCCTGAACATTGATCGCCACCGCTTCGCAATTATGCGTGTGATAATGTTCAATCCATTCAGATGTAACATGGCTATCGGCTAAATCCCGCTTCATTAAAACCATTAATTTCGGCTTAGATTGTAACATATCTTGGAGCATCGGGTTTTGTGTCGATTCGGGTGCTCTGGCATCTACCAGTTCAATTACAAAATCCACCTGCTTCAGTTTATCTGACACTTCTCGTTTTGCCTTAGCCATATGGCCAGGAAACCATTGTATGGTCATCATAATCACCCTAGTTCAAATAGCGGATGCGGTTGAAAGGAAAATAAACGAATTGAGCTTCTCCCACAATCTGTTCATAAGGTATAAGACCGAGCATCCTGCTATCTGTGGAATTGTTGCGGTTATCTCCTAATACGAGCACATATCCCTCCGGAATCGTGTCTTCCGTTGTACCCGGCAATCCCTCTAACGTAAAATCCCTGGTCAGGACGTTGCCATTAGAAAGACCATTTTTACGCTCTTCGAGAAAAGGTTCATCTACTGGTTCGCCATCAATGAATAATTGATCGTTGGAAACAGATACATGTTCACCAGGCAAACCGATCACCCGTTTGATATAATCTTTGTCGGCAGTCGCATGGAATACCACAATATCAAAACGATCCGGCTCTCCGATCATATAATTGACTTTGTTAACGATGAGGTGATCACCGTTATGAAGGGTCGGAAGCATGGAAGGACCCTCAACGACTACGGGAGCGAATAATAAGATGCGTACAACCACGGCCAGAAGAATAGCGATGAATAATGCCTTCAGCCAATCAATCCATTTATTTCCCACACCGCCCCGTCCTTTCTATTTCTATGCTAGCAAAAAAGGAGCTTGACTATAGCAAGCTCCTTTCGACTTTGACTTAAATGATTTCTTTAATACGTGCAGCTTTTCCGCGCAAGTTACGTAGATAGTACAACTTGGCTTGACGGACTTTACCGCGACGGGCACGTTCAATCTTCGCGATACGCGGTGAATGCAATGGGAACGTACGCTCAATACCAACACCGTAAGAAATTTTACGAACGGTGAATGTTTCGCTGATTCCACCATTTTGGCGTTTGATAACCACACCTTCAAATACCTGGATACGCTCACGGCTGCCTTCAACAACCTTCACGTGGACTTTGACTGTATCACCAGGACGAAATTGAGGGTGGTCCGTGCGCAACTGTTCCTTTGTGATGTCATTAATCAACTGTTGCATGTCATTTCACTCCTTCCAAACTAATGCTCTTGCCTGCTAAGAGACAGCGGAACATCGTTTTCTAGCTTAAACCGAATGCTTAAGCACGAATTATAATATACCATAAACTTTATCCATCATCAAGGTCATGCTTGTGATTTTCCAACTTTTGAAGCCACTCGTTTTCTTGTTCCGTCAGCGATCGGTTAAGCAAAAGATCGCTTCGCCGCTCGAACGTTCGTTTAACAGATTGATAGTGCCGCCATTCATCGATTTTAGCATGGTTCCCTGATCGCAAAACATCGGGCACAGTCCACCCTCTGAAATCAGCCGGCCGGGTATAATGCGGGTGTTCTAACAGCCCATTTGAAAAAGAGTCCAGGGAAGCTGACTGATCATTGCCCAGCACGCCAGGCAGCAGGCGAATGACAGCATCCATCATCACCATCGCGCCAAGTTCTCCGCCGGTTAAAACGTAATCCCCAATCGAAAGTTCATCCGTCACGAGGTGTTGCCTGATGCGTTCGTCATACCCTTCGTAATGACCGCAAATGAAAATCAAGTGGTCTTCCTCAGCCAATTCTTCCGCCTTCTGTTGTGTGAACGTGCTGCCTTGAGGAGACAGCAGAATGACCCGCGGTTTGGACGCTCTTTGCTGTTGTACGTGTTCGACTGCATCAAATATCGGCTGTGGTGTCAACACAAGTCCGGCTCCGCCTCCATAAGGGTAGTCATCCACTTTGTTATGTTTGTTTTCCGTATAATCTCGAAAATTGACATACTGGTAACTGAAGGCGCTTTGCTCCTGTGCCCGTTTCAAAATGGATGATTGCAAAACGCCTTCAAACATCTCCGGAAACAACGTAAGTACATCAATATGCATTAGTCCAACAGCCCCTCTATTGGATCAATGGTAATGACTTGAGCCTTTGTATCGATATCTTTCACGACATCCTCGATGAAGGGTAGTAAGAGCTCGTGGCTGCCTTCTCTTTCCACAACCCATACATCGTTTGCTCCCGGTGTCAAAATCTCCTTGATGACCCCTATTTTTTCGCCATTCACATGGTAGACGTCGCAACCTATGATTTCATGAAAGTAAAATTCATCTTCTTGCAACTCTTGAAGTTGATTTTCGGATACCTTTAGCATGCCATCTTTATACGCTTCAACATCATTGATGGAATGATGATCTTCAAAGGTGAGCAAATCAAACCCTTTATGAAATCTATGATTGGAAATCGTCAAAGCTGCTGGTTCATGTCCATCCTTCATCAAATACAACAGCTGCCCCGGCTGAAAGCGTTCGTCAAAATCAGTGATCCGGTGTACTTTCACTTCGCCCTTAACGCCGTGAGTATTGATAATTTTCCCTACATTATACATGGTTTGCCTATCCGTCATATGCCTCATTACCTCGCTCGAATCACGATGCCATCTTTCACGACAATCGCTTGATCATCCATAACATCTTGCCACAGGTCACCTTCAACTACCTCAACAATAACCTCTACTTCATCCGTCTCAAGTTCACTGCCGTCAGGAAGCTCGTTCAACTGTTTCAGCTGATAGTCCAGCCACCTCATTTGATCTTTCCGCTTACTGAGCTCACGCGAAAATCTCTTTCTCACTTCTTCTCTCGATACCCCGGGTTTCCGCTCCAGTTTCTTTTGCTCAAATGCCAATTGGCGGCATTCATTCTCGTAACGGGTATTCCGTTCCTGAAATTTTTGCTGTAGCTTAGTTCTGCTATCCGGGGTTAACACTTGCTTAACAGGAATGCGTCTAACAATTTGCATGAACCTTCCTGCCTCTCTGCTACGATCACATTTATTAACCATGGTAAAAAAGGGAAAGGTCGCCCTCTCCCTTGCATTACATAATATCCAAATAAACGCGTTTTTCAGAATCGGATGCTGCCGCATAAACAACGGTACGAATCGCTTTGGCAATTCTCCCGTTTTTCCCGATCACCTTACCGACATCATCCTCGTTAACCGTCAAGTGATAAACCTGTTTATGGTTTTCTTCCTTGACCGCCACTTCCACATCATCGGGATGATCTACAAGAGGCGTGACAATCGTTTCGATTAAGGCTTTCATGATATCACACTACTTTACTTAGAAGTTTTTTTGTCGTGAAATTGCTTCATGATGCCTTCTTTTGTGAATAGATTACGTACTGTATCGCTTGGCTGAGCACCGTCAGACATCCAGTTCATTGCTTTATCTGCGTCTATATCCACTTCCACAGGGTTAGCGACTGGGTTGTATGTCCCGATTTGCTCAATGAAACGTCCATCACGTGGAGAACGTGAATCTGCTACTACTACACGATAGTACGGGTTACGCTTTGCTCCCATACGTTTTAGGCGAATTTTTACTGCCATATTTAGCACCTCCGTTAATTTTCATAAATGCATTACACAAGTTTAAATTTTAGCAGATGATTAATTATGTGTAAAGGATTTTTACATTACATAAAAGGAAGGTTCATTCCCTTGCCTTTTTTCCCTTTTTGCATCCCATTCATCTGTTTCATCATTTTCTTCATTTCTTCAAACTGTTTTAATAAGCGGTTCACTTCGGATACCGACGTACCTGATCCTTTAGCAATTCTTTTTTTTCGGCTGGCATTCATCAAGGATGGATCCTGCCGTTCGTGCTTCGTCATGGATTTAATGATCGCTTCAACATGCACCAGCTGTTTATCATCAAGCGAAACATTTTTCAACCCCTTCATTTTGTTCGCGCCAGGTATCATACCGACCAATTCATCAAGCGGGCCCATATTTTTCACTTGATCCATCTGCTCTAAGAAATCATCAAACGTAAAGGAAGCAGAGCGCATTTTCGATTCGAGTTCTTTTGCCCGTTTCTCATCGACTTGATCTTGCGCTTTTTCGATTAAGGTGAGCATGTCGCCCATTCCTAAAATGCGGGAGGCCATCCGCTCAGGGTGGAAGGGTTCCAATTCATCCAGTTTTTCCCCCATCCCTGCGAATTTGATCGGTTTATCCGTGACTGCTTTAATGGATAAAGCCGCTCCGCCCCGGGTATCACCGTCCAACTTGGTCAAGATGACACCGGAAATGTCGAGCTGCTCGTTAAAGCTCTCTGCAACATTTACCGCATCCTGTCCGGTCATCGAGTCAACGACAAGGAAAATTTCATCAGGCGTGGTCAACTGCTTAATTTGTTGCAGTTCATCCATCAACTCATGGTCTACATGCAAACGTCCTGCTGTATCAATGATGACATAGTCCTGATGGTCCTCTTTTGCCTGGGCGATCCCTTCCCTGGCAATATCAACCGGATTCGCATCTGTTCCTTTTTCAAAAACGGGCAGGTCCAGTTCTGTTCCGACTGTTTTCAACTGATCGACTGCTGCAGGGCGGTACACGTCTGCCGCTACCAGCAAAGGACTGCGATTTTGCTTCTTTCGCAAGTGATTCGCTAATTTACCCGTCGTAGTCGTCTTACCTGCACCTTGAAGGCCGACCATCATAATAACGGTTGGAGGTTTGGAAGCGACAGCGATTTTACTTTCATCGCCTCCCATTAAATCAGTCAGTTCTTCCTTAACTACTTTGATGACCTGCTGGCCCGGCGTTAAGCTCTCCATGACTTCCTGGCCAACAGCGCGCTCACGGACGCGCTTTACAAAATCTTTCACTACTTTAAAGTTGACGTCTGCCTCAAGGAGGGCAAGACGGACTTCCCGGGTCATTTCCTTTACATCTTGTTCGGTCACTTTCCCTTTGCCTTTGATCTTTTGGATCGTCCCTTGCAAACGGTCAGACAAACCTTCAAATGCCATAGAAGGAGCCCTCCTATTCTAAGTCTTGTAATTGTTTGAGATAGTGCATCATCGGATGATCGACTTGAGCTTTGGAAAGCTCATGGTGCATCTTATCAAGCAGACTCTGACGCTCTTGAAACTTCTCATACAGATTCAACTTTTGTTCATATTCTTCCAACATAGCTTCTGTACGGCGAATATTATCGTAAACCGCTTGTCTCGACACATCATACGTTTCAGAGATCTCTCCGAGCGAATAGTCTTCCAAATAGTATAATTCCATATAGTTACGCTGTTTCGAGGTGAGCAATGTTTGATAGAAATCAAACAGGTAATTGACACGTGTTGTCTTTTCCAGCACGGCAACCACTCCTTGTTAAGTGAAATGCCTTTACATATAAAGATATTACAGAATAAAGTCTGCTTGTGTCAAGCACTAGGCTTTTATTTTTCCTCTTCATATTCTTCCACCATGTCAGCGAATAGTCCGTAGACAAATGCATGAGGATCAAACATTTCCAAATCGGAAACTTTTTCACCGAGACCCACCATTTTCACGGGAATCTCCATTTCATTACGAATGGCGAGTACGATCCCGCCTTTTGCTGTGCCATCCAGCTTCGTGAGGACGATTCCGGACACGTTAGTGGCTTCGCTGAACGTTTTAGCTTGACTCATGGCGTTCTGGCCAGTGGTAGCATCCAATACGAGTAACACTTCATGAGGGGCGCCCGGGACTTCACGTTCGATGACCCGTTTCACCTTTGCAAGTTCATTCATCAAATTGACCTTGTTTTGCAGCCTGCCCGCTGTATCACACAAGAGGACGTCCGCATTTTTGGATTGCGCAGAACGAATGCCATCATAAATGACCGCGGCTGGGTCACTGCCGGCAGCATGCTTAACGACATTGACGCCAACGCGTTCTCCCCACACGTCCAGTTGTTCAATAGCACCTGCCCGGAACGTATCACCAGCAGCTAAGGTCACTTTCTTTCCTTCTTGTTTAAGTTTATGAGCCATTTTACCAATTGTGGTCGTTTTCCCGACACCATTCACGCCGACCACAAGAATGATACTTAAACCGTCTGGATTCAACGTCAGTTCCTCTGTCTCCCCGCTTTGATCGTCACCATAATAGATGTCGACCAATTTTTCAGAGATCACTTCTTTCACCATTTCTGTGTCTTTAATGTTGCGACGTTTCACTTCCATTTTCAATTCATCAATCATGTCCATGACCGTGTTGACACCAACATCTGCTGAAATTAGAACTTCTTCTAAATCCTCGAAGAAATCTTCATCGACAGTACGGTACTTTGCTACAAGATCATTGATTTTACCAGAAAAAGAGGAACGTGTTTTTTCAAGTCCTTTTCTGAATTTCAGTGCAATGCCTTCTTGTTCCGCTGCTTCTTCGGCTTCGGACAGCTCCTCATGAACCTCTCCATCTGGCTCCTCCACATCGAACGAAGAGGAGGTCGACTCCGTTTCCTGAGTTTCATTCGCCAACGTCTGCTCTTCGTTGTCTTCCTGGGTAGTTGTATCATCTGTCGCCTGCTCATGTTCATCGTGTTCTTTTACGAACTTATCTTTTAGTTTTTTAAAAAAACTCATCGTATCGTCCTTTCTAAGCCTTCATTAATTCAGGCGTTTCTTCGAGTTTGACCGAGACTAATTGTGAGACCCCCGACTCCTGCATGGTGACGCCATATAACACGTCAGATTCCTCCATCGTCCCTTTGCGGTGGGTAATCACAATAAATTGTGTATCCTGGCTGAACATTTTCAAGTATTTAGCAAAACGGTCCACATTCGCCTCGTCCAATGCCGCTTCTACTTCATCCAGCACGCAAAATGGTACTGGCCGCACGCGTAGAATAGCGAATAACAACGCTATAGCTGTCAACGCTCGTTCTCCGCCTGAGAGAAGACCTAAATTTTGCAGTTTCTTACCTGGAGGCTGAGCCACAATCTCAACCCCTGTTTCTAATAACAGCTCAGGCTGCGTTAACTCCAAATCAGCACGTCCGCCCCCGAATAACTCGCGGAAAACGCCTTGAAACTCTTCCCGTATCCGAGTGAACGTGTCTTCAAATAAGCGGTGCATCTCTCGGTCCATTTCAGAGATGACGTTGAACAAAGTCGATTTCGCTTCTTGAAGATCCGATTGTTGGGAAGTTAAAAATTCGTAACGTTCTTTAATGCGATCGTATTCTTCAATGGAACCTAAATTGACAGACCCGAGTTCATCGATAGCGCGTTTGATTAACTTAACTCGCGTTTGTGCTTCGTTGATATCTTCTACAGGAGGGTAATCCTGTTTAGCTCTTTCAAACGTCGTCATGTATTCTTTTTGTAAGTAGTCTAAAAGGTTCTCGAGCTCAACATCCATACGATTGGTCTTGACTTCTTTACTTTGGATATCCTGTTGATAGTTTTGCTGAATGCGCTTCGCCTCTTTCAAGGCTTGTTCCTGATCGTGGATCGCATGGCTATGGCTCGTACGCTGCTGCCTGTGCTCTTGTAAGCTTTTGTTTGAATCTGTTTTCTGTTCTTTAACAGTTGTGATTTCTTGGGAGATCTCTTCTTCAGTCTTCTTATTATTGACGATATCCATCAATTGTTGATAGGCGTGCCGGTTTTCCTTTAATTCACGCTCAACCTGTTGCAATTCGTTCTGATAGCGTTCCGTTTTTTCTCTTTGGTTTTTAGCCTGCGATTCTTGTTCGGCTAATTGAATTTGGAGATTGTTCCGTTGATCACGCAGATTATCTTTGTTTTCCTGCTGCTCGTCCTTGGCTTGGGTCAAATCATCAATTTCTGTCTGGATCGTATTGAGCTTCGTGCTCAAGCTCTCTAAGTCATTATTCACGTTCGTTAATTGCTGCTTAAAGCGGTGCCTATCTTGCTCATACTGTTCCTGGTCCTGATCGTATAATTGCAATTGGTTATTCACTTGCTCGAATTTTGACTGAAGCGCGTTTATCTCGGAAGTCTGTGCATTTTCCTCTTCTTTCTGCTCATTGACCTCTTGCTGCTTCTCATCAAGATGTTGACGATCAGCTGCAATCGATTCTTTCAAGTGTTTGACTTGAGCTTCGACCGATAGTGTCTTTTGTTCAAAGGAGGTGAGTTTCTCCGTAATGGACTGCAGTTCTTTTTCACGCGTAAATAACGATTGGTTAGACTGTTTCTTCGCCCCGCCTGACATAGAGCCTCCCGGGTTCACCACATCGCCTTCAAGCGTTACAATCCTGAATTTACGTTGTAATGTAGTCGCCAGTTCATTGGCGTGAGATAAGCTTTCAGCAATCACCACATGGCCAAGCAAATGCTCTACGACACGTTCATATTTGCCTTCGTAATGGACTAATTCAGCGGCCGTACCTTTCCACCCCTCATGACGGCTTGCCTCTTGTTTGAGATGATGCGGGATGAACCTGGGCTGGATCGAAGGCAAAGGAAGGAACGTTGCGCGCCCTTTGTTCTGTTGTTTTAACCATTTAATGGCTTGACGGGCAGCTTGATCATCTTCAACAATGACGTGTTGGGCTTGTGCTCCTAATGCCGTTTCAATGGCAGTTAAATAGTCAGTAGGTATATCAAGCACCTCAAGAACGGCCCCTTCAATTTTCTGCAGCGTGCCTGCGTCCCTTGCTTTCAATACTTCTTTAACACCTTGAAAATAACCTTGAAAATCTTCCTTCATTTCCTCAAGCATTTCTTTTTTGGATTTCAGCTTCTCTAAATACTGATACCCCTGGTGGAGCTTTGTTTGCAGTTCTTCGTATTGGCTTTCGTCACTTTTGAGCTTTTGTTGCGTCTGGGATAATTGTTTCTCTGTTTCCTGGCGTTCTTTAGAAAGGGTGTTCAAGCGATTCTGATGTTCTGCCACTTGCTCTTGCAGTTGTTCTCTTTCTGATCTCAGTTCTTTAAATTTGTCTTGCTGGCTATCTTTTTTTGAGCTCAGCTGTGCTAACTGAGATTCGGTCGTTTGCTTTTCGTTACGTTTGGCAGCTTGTTCATTCAATAAATCGATGTATTCGCCTTTTAACTCTTCGATTTCAGATTCGATATCACGGTTCCCATATTCCAATGAGCGTTCCGTTTCCTGTAAAGCGTGATTCAAGTCTGATTTAGAGCGAGTTAAATCTTCTAGCACCTTTGTTTCCGACTCCACGTTCTTCTGCAAGTCGTCGCGCTTTTGCTGCAATTCCTCGTATTCTGTTTCCAGTTTCGCCCTGTTTTCCTCATAATGCTTTTGTTTTTCTTTGACCAGTTCCCGCTTCCCCTCGAGATTTTCCAGTTCTTGTGTCTGGGCAAGCAGCTTTTCCTGCAATGATTCGATTCGACTGTCAATGTCTGTCAATTGCTCACGTTCTTTTTCCAACGCTGTTTCTTTTTGTTCAATATCAGCACGCAATGCCTGCTCGTTCTGTTTAACTTGATCCAAGTCATTGAGCATCGTTTGCCATTCTTCATGAAGCGACTCAATTTGAGCAACTAATAGCGATACTTCGACCAGTTTCAATTCTTCCTTTTTATCTAAGTAATCTCTGGCGATCGATGCTTGTTCCTTCAATGGTTCCAGCTGGCCATCGATTTCATGGATAATATCTTCCACTCGGTTGAGGTTTTCCTGAGTCTCTGAAAGCTTATATTCCGCTTTCTTTTTTCGTTGTTTATATTTCAATACGCCAGCTGCCTCTTCAAAAATGCTGCGGCGATCTTCAGGCTTGGAACTCAAGATTTCTTCTACCTTGCCCTGGCTTATGATCGAAAAAGCCTCGCGTCCTAAGCCAGAATCCATAAAGAGGTCGACAATATCTTTTAAACGGCACGCCTGATTATTGATGAAAAATTCACTTTCGCCTGAACGAAAAACACGCCGTGTGACACTCACCTCTTCAAAATCCAGGTCGAGGGTATGATCATGGTTATCCAGCGTCAATGTCACTTCCGCTTTATTTTGTGCATGTCTCGAATCACTTCCCGAAAAAATGATATCTTCCATCTTCGTGCCTCGAAGCGACCGAGCTGATTGTTCACCGAGGACCCAGCGGATTGCATCCGTAATATTGCTTTTACCACTGCCATTCGGTCCGACGACTGATGTAACGCCGGGAACAAAATCAACGTTCACGCGTTCAGCGAACGACTTAAAACCAACTGTATTTAAACGTTTGAGGAACATATACATCCTCCTATTATCTAGCAATCTTTATAAACTAGGTATTGCAATTCAACTCATATATTTTATCATAAAGATAAGGTCGATAGAAGAAGATGCCACTATATCGGTGTTAAGGAGGACTAAACAATGGACTTAAACGAAGCGACAGAAGAAAACCTCGCATTCATCATTGATGAACTGGCCACCAAGCTAGCTGTGGTCAATCGCTCAATAATGGATGCAAAAGACTATGACCTTGCTCATTATAATGAAATTAAATCATTGTATGATATGGTTTTGATGAAAGGACAGCTCAGCGTTCCAGAAACACAGGCATTCATTCAGGAACTGGGCCAATATCGCAAAGCATAGGCAAAATAGGTTATGACAAAACGAAATAAAACACAAAAATTCCGAACATTTCAGCGAAATGTTCGGAATTTTTGTGTTTTAGGAGGAATTTAATGACCGCTCCGTCAAAAAACGCCGCTTCCACGGGGCATGCGTCTACGTGTTTTGACTATGCTCATGAACATCGTTGAATTTTGTCCATTTCAATGTTCGCTTTTTGAAACCTCTCATTCACTTATATCCCTGCCTCTTTCTATTCGAGTCATTTTTCATCGCGCACTAGTTTTAATCACCTTTTTGCTTAACAACACTATATAACAGTTACTTGGCACCCTTACGTATAAGGGCTTCTTCAGCAGCTTTTTGTTCAGCTTCTTTCTTCGTGCGGCCATAACCGATTCCACTCGTTTCATCTTGGATGCGGACATGGGCCACAAACTGGCGATTATGAGCAGGCCCTTGTTCTTCGACTATTTCATAATCAATTCGATTGTTTTTATCCCGCTGGATAAATTCTTGTAATTGACTTTTATAATCCATCGCATGAGAAAAAGCACCCTGATTAATCTTCGGGTATACGTGCTCTTGCAGAAACCGAACCACGACTTCAAAGCCTTGATCAAGATAAAGGGCCCCAATAAATGCCTCAAATACATCCGCTAATAAAGCCGGCCTGTTCCTTCCCCCGGTCATCTCTTCGCCTTTCCCGAGAAGAATCAAATCAGAGAAATGAAGTTCGTTAGCAAACCGGACGAGTGAAATTTCACAGACGATCGATGCTCTGAACTTCGTCAGCTCCCCTTCTGCCATGTCAGGGAACTCCCGATACAGATATTGTGAAACACCTAACTCCAGCACAGCATCTCCGAGAAACTCCAGTCGTTCATTATCTTCCTGATCCGTTTTACGATGCTCATTCACATAAGATGAATGGGTGAAAGCCTGTCTTAGCAATTCTATCCGATTAAACGTAATGCCAAGTTTTCGTTGTAAAGTGGAAAAATCCTCCATGTTCACCTATTCCTTTGCACTGATAATAAAAATAATACAGGAAAGGGCTGTCCAATCTTCGGACAGCACCCCTCAATTATGACTGGCTGTTTATGTAGTTAACAGCGTCACCAACTGTATTGATTTTTTCAGCTTCTTCATCAGAAATTTCCATATCAAACTCATCCTCGAGCTCCATTACAAGCTCTACAACATCAAGAGAGTCTGCTTCTAGATCTTCCTTGAAGGAAGCTTCCATTGTTACTTTAGATTCATCCGCGTCTAAACGGTCTACAATAATTTGTTTGACACGATCAAGCGTATCTGCCATAGGAACCTCACCTCCCTTCAGTTATTATAGTAGATATTATGCCGAAAGACCAGCGGATATCCTACATTGCCATTCCGCCATCTACATGAAGAGTCTGCCCTGTCATATAGGCCGCATCCTCACTGGCAAGAAAGCGGACCACGCGCGCAACGTCTTTCCCTTCGCCAAGCCGGTCAAGTGGAATCATTGCCAGCATTTTCTCACGCTGATCCTCTGTGAGCTGATCCGTCATGTCCGTTGTAATAAAGCCAGGCGCAACTGCATTGACTAAAATATTTTTAGCTGCTAGTTCTTTAGCTGTCGATTTGGTTAAACCGATTACTCCGGCCTTAGCTGCGACATAATTGGCTTGTCCAGCATTACCGGTGACCCCGACAATTGAAGCGATGTTGATAATACGGCCATATTTTTGTTTCATCATCTGTCGTGTCACAGCTTTAGAACAAAGGAAGACACCTTTTAAGTTAGTATCGATCACGTCATCGAATTCCTCTTCTTTCATCCTCATCAGAAGGTTATCCTTTGTGATCCCTGCATTGTTGACGAGAATGTCTAAACGGCCATATTGTTCAACCACCTGCTTGATCATCTGTTTAACGTCTTCTTCGTTCGTTACGTTGGCCTGAATTTTAATAGCTTCGCCGCCGGCTTCCCGGATTTCGTTCACGACCGCTTCCGCCTTGTCGACACTCCCTGAGTAATTAACAGCGACTGTGGCTCCTTTGTCAGCTAATTCCAACGCGATGGATCGGCCGATACCTCGAGATCCACCTGTTACGAGGGCTACCTGATTACTTAACACTTAAGATTCCTCCTTATACCAGCTTAAAAATGACTGCAATGATTCCGGGTCTTGAACGTTGAACGTTTTCATCCGGCGATTCACTTTTTTAACAAGCCCGGTCAGAACTTTGCCGTGGCCCACTTCCACAATCGCATCTAACTCTGCTTCAGAAAACGCTTCTAGAATAGCTTGAAATTTAACGGGGGAATAAAGCTGTTTTACGAGCGAATGTTCTACTTCATTTTTATCGACAACTGGTTCAGCCGTCGCATTAACATATACCGGAGGCTCCGCATCTTCAATGTTAGCGGCTTTGAGGTGGCTAGCCAGATCCTGGCTAGCCGGCTCCATAAGACGCGAGTGGAAAGGTCCGCTTACATTCAGAGGAATGACACGTTTTGCTCCTGCCTCTTTAAGACGCTCCCCTGCTTTTTCAACACCTTGTCTCGTTCCGGAAATGACAATTTGACCAGGGCAATTAATATTGGCGAGATCGACTGCTTCATTCTCAGGGAAATCAGATATGACCTCCTCGATCGCTTCTTTCGATAAGCCTAACACAGCTGACATAGCCCCCATACCAGCCGGATAAGCTTCCTCCATTAATTGGCCTCTAGCATGGACGAGCTTTAGCGCTTCTAACGGCTGCAAAGCGCCCGACGCTACTAAAGCACTATACTCGCCAAGACTGTGGCCTGCCGTCATGACAGGGCGAACACCTTCTTGATGAAGCATGTTGACGAGCGCGACACTATTCAGCAACAGCGCAGGTTGGGCGTTTTCGGTCTTTGTCAACGTCTCCTCAGGTCCGTTGAACATTAACGAGCTTAATGAATAACCCAGGGTGCGATCGGCTTGCTCAAATAAATCCTGAACGGCGTCATAGGCTTCGAAAGCAGCCTGTCCCATCCCTACTTCTTGCGAGCCTTGACCTGGAAATATATAGGCGATCCGTTTCATGATTGCTCCTCCTTCACATCAACTTCTGATATCTTATCTGCAATTCTGTTCGTTACATCTTCCTCCACCATGTGAACGGCCTGTTTTATCGCATTATAAACAGCACGGGCGTCGGAAGAGCCATGCGCCTTAATCACTGGAGCAGATAGTCCGAACAAGCCGGCACCGCCGTACTCGGAGTAATCCAGCCGGCCTTTTAAACGTTTAAGATCATCCTTTACGAGCGAAGCTGCGAATTTTGTTTTCATTGTAGCCGTCAATGTCTGTTTCAGCATAGAAAACATATTCATAGCTGTTCCTTCCACCGTCTTAAGAGCGATATTCCCTGTGAAACCATCTGTAACCACCACATCGGCTAATCCATTCAAAAGATCACGCGATTCCACATTACCTACAAAATTGAGCTCACTATCACGAATTAATTCGTATGATTTCTTTGTCAGTTCGTTGCCTTTACCTTCTTCAGTACCGATATTCAATAGACCGACTCTCGGATTGTCGACCCCTCTTACATTTTTGACATATGTAGATCCCATGATGGCATATTGAAGCAGATGATTGGGTTTTGCATCGACGTTAGCCCCAACATCGAGAAAAAGAAAGCCGCTTTCATCCAATGTTGGAAGTGTCGGACTCAAGGCTGGACGGTCGATCCCTTTAATCCTCCCGATGATGAACAAACCGGCGCTCATCAATGCGCCAGTATTTCCAGCTGATATGCAAGCATCGGCAAGCCCTTCCTTGACTTCATTCGCCATTAAGACGAGTGAAGCATTTTTCTTTCGTCTCACAGCCCGAACAGGTTCATCCTCACTCGTTATGACTTCTTTCGTGTGAATGACTTCTAATGAAGGATCGTTTTCCACCAGCGGAGCTATCTGTCCTTCATCTCCTATTAAGGTGATGCTCAGATTATCGAAGTGACGGACTGCATCACGTGCGCCTTTGACAATTTCCTGAGGCGCATTGTCGCCGCCCATAGCATCAATCGCAATATTCATCGTTAATCCTGCTCCTTCTGTTCCGGGGATCGAAACATTGTAAAAATGCCTGAAAAAACTTCCTCGTTCTCGACATAACTTGTCACTTCTACAGTTGTTCTCCCCTTATATTCGCTGTCTAATACTCGAGCTTTTGCTACTACCCTTTCTCCCAGGTTGACCTGTCGGTTAAACCTTATCTCTGACTTTGTTGTCAGCGCCAATTCATCATTAATAACGGCCACTGCGAGAGAGTTCGCTTGCGCAAAAATATGATGGCCTCTTGCTATATGATTTCGGGAAAACACGTGATCGGGCTTGATATCAAGTATGGAAATCGCGCGACTATCCAATTCTAAATCAACCATTTCCCCGATTACTTCTTCAATAGGGAGTGCTCTAACCGTTTCATCCCACTCTTGATGCGCGACAGATTTTATCCGTTCGCGTAATTCAGGAATATTCAACTCCATACGGTCAAGTCGAATGGTTTGTATACTGACGCCAAACCGTTCAGCCAGGTCTTCGTCTGTTATAAATGGAGTGGCAATAATTGTGTCTTTCAATTCCATTTGCCGCGTTTGTTTAGTTTGTTTCATACCGTTCCACCATTCATTTTTATGACTAGGTACTAATAGTAATATATAATACCAGATGAATTTACGCAACAGGAAATAAGACTTTGATCGGGCAATCAAAGCCTCATGCAAATGCTCTGTTCCATCACAAAGTTGGTTTTAGTGTACGTTCCGATAAAAGCTTCTAAAAGGACGCTTCTTATGGTCTCGCTTAAGATTTTCCCAAGAGCGGGTTACCACAAATCCCGTGAACGGCATCAACGCTTTCTAACATTGAAATTCGTTTGGAGAACGGGCCAGTTTTGCGGGAACGGGTTGCCTAGCACCCAGAAACTGACGCCTTTCAACCCGTATTCGTTAACGGTATCATATTTGACTTGAACACTTCTCGCATCTTCAAACCATACTTCATGCTGCTGCCCACGCTCATCTACGTAACGGAAAAAAGGGGATTGGTACGTTTCATCATACTGGATGTCCGCTCCGTACTGAACGGCCAATTGTATGGCTTGTTGTGGGCTGACTGTCGCAGCAATCGTGCCTTCTACCCAAGGCACATTCCAATCCCTGCCGTAGAGCGGAACCCCCATCAGGATTTTGTCGGCAGGTATGACAGTCACGGCATAATCTAACACGTCGCGAACGTTATTTATCGGAGCGATTGCCCACGGTCTCCCACCTGCCCAGCCCCACTCGTACGTCATGAGAACCACGAAGTCTACGATCTCCCCATGGGCAGAATAATCATGGGCTTCATAAAGCAAACCTTGTTGATCTCCCGATATCTTTGGGGCAAGCGCCGTGGACACGCTTAATCCCAAGGGGCGCAACCGAGCGACAGCTTTTCTTAAAAACGCATTGTAACGTTCCCGATCTTCAGGATAAACGTACTCAAAATCCAGGTTTAACCCTGTGTAACCTTTGGTATTGATTTCCTCCAGGACAGCTGTGAGAAGACGGTCTTGACGGTCAGGGTTCCGTAGAATAGCAGCAGCTAAATCAGAGCTGAAACTGCCATCTGCAAAATTGGTCAACACAAGCAGGGGCGCCAGGTTATTGGCGCGCGCAGTCTCGAGCAAGGCCTGTTCCTGCATCGTGGTTATTCCTCCATCTTCCGTGACCGCATACATAAAGGGAGCGAGGAACGTAAAATACCTGCCCAAGACGTTGACTTCCTGTTGTGCAGCTTCCCCTTCACGTGTCGTATACGCGTTAACATCAATAATAGGCTGAGATTGAGCAGGGATCCTTAACCGTTGGCCTGTGTAGATCAACGCGGGATTCGATAACGAATTGGCTTGCACAATTTGATTAATAGACACCCCATAACGCTGGGCAATCCCCCAGGTCGACTCGCCTGGCTGTACCATATGATATGAATAAGGAAGCATGAGAAAATCGCCCGCAAAAACAAGCGATGGATTAGCAATATCATTCATTTCGACGAGTTGGGCAACAGACACCTCATATCTTCGGGCAATGCTCCAAATATCATCCCCTGGCTGAACCACGTACTCACGTTGAAGATCTGGAATGACGAGGGCCTGCCCGACTACAAGGACATTTTCATCGGCCAGGTGATTGAGCAAGCCGATCTGCTCCACATTAGACTGATACATTTGTGAAATGCCCCACAACGTCTCCCCAGGCGACACGACATGAATGTGCATATCCAACCCTCTCTCCTCGGCAAAACTTCGTTTATACCATCCTATTCCACTCATAGGTGATTGAGAAGCTGTTTTTCCTCCCTCGAACGGATCGCCCGGATTTCATCATGAGGAGCTCTTGAAATAAGTGCCTCACAGCTATAGGCAGCGTGTGTCAATTGTTTCGAACACCCGGCTGTATCCTCAAAGACTGCTTCACTGTTGAAAGCTCGGCTTGAATACCTAATGGCACTGAAAAATGAGGCTGGCAATGGCCGATCAGAAATCCGCCCATTACGGGTTTATGAAGATGAGCTAAGTATTCATATAAGACCTCTTGTAACGTAAGCGATGGCTTCTCATTTGTGGGAAAAGGATTTTTGAAATCGCCGACGACTACACCAGCTGCATCAGCTAATTTCCCGGCCAAGCGCAACTGATTGAGCATGCCGTCTATGCGGTAAGGCTCTTCATCAATATCTTCAATGAGCAATAGCGCATTATGGCAATCAATCTCATAGTCGGTCCCAAGTGTTTGCACAATTAAGGAGAGATTGCCGCCCACCAACTTTCCGGTAGCCTCCCCTTTTGAAAGCACCCAGAGATCGGAAATGGTATTGTCGTAATGTAGGACTTGAGGGGAAAAAAGTTGGTTGAACGATTGTTTGGATAAATCGTGAAAATCACGCTTGCCGATATCCGAACCGAGCATCGGTCCGTGAAATGTGACGAGCTCACTTTTTAGTCGCAACGCGGTAAGTAAAAATGTAATATCACTGTATCCCCAGATTATTTTTGGGTTTTGCCGCACTAACCTATAATCTATCTCATCTACTAACTGACCGCTGCCGTACCCTCCGCCCGCACAAAATATACCTTTGATAGCAGGATCAGCAACCATCTCATGAAAATCTCGTAATCTATGTTTTTTCGACCCGGCTAAATAGCCTTTAACACGGGATATATGCTTACCTAACCGTACGTGTAAGCCTAATTGTTCGAAAAATTGAGTGGCACGATACGTTTGTTCCATATTTGGGGGACTGGCTGGTGCTATCACCCCGATCGTATCTCCGGCGTTCAGTTTCTTTGGCAGGATCATCTTTACTCCTCCTTCAGTCATCACAACGTATTCAACTGAACGATGCGCGAGAAGCCAATTCGGTCATCACAAGCATGGCTTGATACGCTTCTAACATATCCGAAGCTTGAAACGCTACAGTAGTCGTACCCGGGGTGATGACAGCTCCAGGCATTAACATTGCCCATTCCGCTTGACCATAATGACAGAACTCAATTTTCAACTCCGGCTTTTCAGGCGGGACTAGCGGTTTGACCCTTTCTTTATTGGCCAATGCTTGTCGTGTTTTTTCTGATAATAACTGGGCCGCCCGCTTTGGATGAAGCGTTTTGACGGAAGACCGAGACATACTCTCTTTGACAACGGCTGTCGTAATATTCGGAATCAAGCTTAAAGCTTCCTGAGCCGTCTGGTCATCGCCTGATACCATTAGCACTGGAACGCGATAATAACCCGCCAGATAAGCATTTAAACCCAGCTCTCCTACGATATGATCGTTAAGGTAAAAGTTTCTCACAGCAGATACCATTGAGTGCGACAACACCCCCGGTTGGCCAGCACGGGCGTGGTAGCCCAAGAAAAATGCTCCGCTGTAGGATGCTTCGAGTCCTTGCATCATCGAATACGGTTTGACGTCTCCTGTAATCAAACGAGCTTCTGGATGCAAATCTTCTATTAAGATGTTGTTCATTTTAGAGTGGCTGTCATTGACTACAACCTCTTCATGACCTGACTGGACAATCTGTTCAACCACAGCGTTGGCTTCTGCTGTCATCAATTTCTGCCCACGCGGATAATTACGCTGGCTGGAATCGACGAATGTATCATCCGGAATGCCGGTAATGCCTTCCATATCGATTGTTACATAGTAGTTCATGTGAAAACCTCCGTTTTGACACGCATTAAAAGAAAGGCGGGGTGCCCACTATATTACGTATGAGCAGCCGTGAGAGATCATACTGCGATCTTAATCGAGCACCTCTCCCTGCAGATGGATGTCGTTTGCGATGATGTCTTTTAACGGACGGAGCTCGTCATCCTCCTGCAATTGACGAGAAGCGATCAATGTTTGGGCATCTTTTCGTGCCGTTTCTAATGCTCGATAATCATGTACCATATCTCCTACCTTGAATTCAGGTACACCGCTTTGTTTCTTTCCGAAAAAATCCCCCGGTCCTCTTAATTTCAAGTCTTGCTCTGATAACTCGAATCCATCTGTCGTTTCTGTCATGATGCGCATTCTTTCTTTTCCCACGTCGCCTTTCGGGTCAGCCAGTAAAATGCAATAGCTTTGCGCATGACCTCTCCCCACCCGTCCTCTCAGCTGATGGAGCTGGGAGAGGCCGAATCGCTCCGCATCATAGATGACCATAACTGTAGCATTAGGGACGTTTACGCCAACTTCCACCACAGTAGTTGAAACGAGAATTTGGAAATCGTTTCGGACGAACGCTTGCATGACCTCTTCTTTCTCATCATTATGCAAGCGGCCGTGCATCAAGCCGACCTGGATGTCGGGTTCATAAAAAGCAGCCAGTTGGTTATGGACATCTACCGCGTTTTGGATATCCAGTTTATCCGACTCTTCAATCAAAGGACAGATAACATAGGCTTGATACCCTTGCTCAATTTCTTTTTTTACAAATTGCAGCACCCGCTCCATCATGTTCCCTTTCGCCCAGTGCGTTTCGACTGCTTTTCTGCCTGCGGGCATTTCATCAATGACAGACACATCCATGTCACCGAAGGCAGTTATAGCAAGTGTGCGGGGGATGGGCGTGGCTGTCATGAACAGTACATCCGGGTTCAACCCTTTGTCACGCAACGTTCTACGCTGTTTAACCCCAAACCGATGCTGTTCGTCAACAATCACAAAACCTAAATCATTGAAATCGACTTCATCCTGGATCAAAGCATGGGTGCCAATAAGGAGATCAGTTTCGTGGTTGCGGACTTTTTCAAGAATGGCTTCCCGTTTTTTCCCTTTAACGGAACCTGTTAGCAAGGTTATACGAATGGCATCACCGAACATATCGATGAATGATTCATAATGTTGTTCCGCCAATATTTCTGTCGGAACCATTAATGCGCCTTGTTTATTCGCTGTAATGGAAGCATACAACGCAACCGCAGCTACTGCTGTCTTACCGGACCCGACATCCCCCTGCAACAAACGATTCATCCGATACGGAGACTTCAAATCAATTAATATTTCGTTTAACGCCGTTTTTTGAGCTGATGTAAATTCGAACGGAAATGACTGGATAAAAGAAGTCAACCGGTTTTTATCATACTGTTGAGCATTTCCTTCTGTAGCTTCCCTTTTCAGTTTTCTGAGCAGCTGCATCTTGAGCTGAAAGATTAAAAACTCTTCGTAAATAAAGCGCCGTTTTGCGTGTTTCAGTAACTCCCGGCTGTCAGGGTAGTGCATTTGCCAAAGGGCGTTGAGCCGATTAGGCAGTTTATACTGTAACAGCATGTCTTTAGTCAGGATTTCAGGCACATGTTCACCGAAATCTTCTAATGCTTGCTTCACGACTTTTCTCATTTTTGCCAAGTTAAGGTCTTCTTTTAATGAGTAGACAGGCTGAATCGGTTCCTGACTCTTAGCCTCTCCTTTTTTGTATTGAGTGACCGTGATTTGTAATCGATGTTGATCCCACTTGCCTGTAACAGTGACAACATCACCATCCCGCAGCTGTTTTTTTGCAAATGCCCGATTGAACATGACGGCTTTTATAGCAAACTGCTCAACTTGCAATGTGAATGTCAGTCGAGATTTCTTCTTCCCATAGTAGGAAAGAGAAGGTTCTCCGACGACTATGCCTTCAATTGTAGCCTTCTCCTCATGCTCAATTTCGGTGATAGGTTTCACTTCATAAGAGTCATGGCGAAACGGAAAGTAGAATAGTAGATCCTCTATGCTATGAATCCCCATCTCTTGCAATGTTTCTGCCATTTTATCCCCGACACCATTTACGTGATCGACTGATGAATGCAGCACGTTTTTCACTCTTTTTTCAAGGAAATACCGTATACTTTAGCTTCGAGCTCGCGGCCAGTAGGTGTAGCTGCAAGGCCGCCTTGAGCTGTTTCACGAAGAGCTGACGGCATCGTTTGACCAATTTTGTACATCGCATCAATCACTTCATCACATGGAATCCTGCTTGTAACGCCTGCGAGTGCCATGTCTGCAGCAACTACTGCATTAGATGCTCCCATGGCATTACGTTTGACACACGGCACTTCTACTAATCCGGCAACCGGATCACAGACTAAACCGAGCATATTTTTAATGGTAATGGCCATAGCTTCCGCAGACTGAGCCGGTGTACCCCCAGCCATTTCGACTATTGCTCCGGCCGCCATCCCGGCAGCAGAACCTACTTCAGCCTGACAGCCACCTGCAGCACCTGAAATGGAAGCATTATTGGCTACTACAAACCCCAGCGCGCCAGAGGTGAATAAATAACGAACCATTTGTTCGCGCGTCGGATTCAATTTATTTTTTACTGCAAATAGCGTTCCGGGAACGCAGCCAGCGCTTCCCGCCGTTGGCGTTGCGCAAATCGTTCCCATAGAAGCATTGACTTCATTCGTTGCTACTGCTTTACTGACGGCATCCATTAGGAGGTGGCCGGACAGCGGTTCTTTTTCCTGCATATATTTCTGTATCAAGACCGCATCTCCCCCCGTCATGCCACTATGAGACTCAACACCTTTGAGCCCGTCCTCTATAGCTTTTTCCATGACGTCTAAGTTGCGTTCCATTTCCCCAAAGACATCTTCATACGATTTTTCTTTCACTTCCATTTCTTGCCGGATCATGACTTCCGATATAGAAATGCCTTCACTTTCTGCTAATTCCACCAGTTCTGCTACGTTTCGAAACATAATTGATATCCCCTTTTTTATTCAGATATTTTTGCAACTTGGACAATGTGTTCGGCTTTTTCCAATTCATCAAGTACGTCATCGTCAACATTTTGATCGACTTCGATTACCATTAGCGCTTCTTGCCCCTCTTCTTTACGGGAAACCTCCATATGTCCTATGTTTATTTGGCGCTTCGCCAGAATGGAGGTGACGGAAGCAATGGCGCCGTATCGGTCATTATGGATCAACAAAATGGCAGGGTGACTACCTGAAAGGCGTAGTTCGAACCCGTTCAATTCTGTTATTTCTGCTTTTCCGCCTCCGATCGATATGCCCACCAATTCAATACTTCCCTGATCGTCACCCATTTTGATACGTGCGGTATTAGGGTGGTCTGTATGGGCATCCTCTTCATGAAACCGGACCCGGATTCCTTTTTGTTTAGCTGTTTCCAATGATTTTCCGATACGTTGGTCATACGTATCGTAATCGAGTATGCCACCGACAATCGCAACATCGGTTCCATGACCTTTATATGTTTTGGCAAAAGAGCCGTACAAATGGATGTTAGCATACTTTGGTTCCCTGCCGAATAAATCACGGGCAGCCCGGCCGATTCTAGCAGCACCTGCTGTATGTGAACTGGATGGCCCGATCATAACAGGGCCGATAATGTCAAAAACAGATCGAAACTTCATATGTATCTCCTCCTCAACACTTCTATTCTACCGAGAAACCGCTTACGATAACAAGTAGCACGTGTCCGTTCTTTTCACTTGATGTTTTATCTTGCGGAGGCACTCTAGGGCCGTTATAATAATGAGTTGTGGGTTACGTCGTGTAATCGGGTGGGAGAGGGATGCAATTTAATAAAGGAGTTTGGCATGAACAAGCTTAAGGAACAATCAGCCATATCTCCATTATGGAAAAAAGAACTGCTAGCCGGCCTTATTGGCTATTTTACAACAGTCTATATCATTGCCGTTAACAGTTCTATCCTTCATGATGCGGGTATGCCTGTGCAAAGCGGCATGGTTGCAACCATCATGGCCAGTGCTATCGGTTGCCTGCTTTTGGGTTTGTTCGCAAAAGCGCCGATGGTTCTGATTCCAGGAATGGGCGTCAACGCTTTATTTGCTTATTCGATTGTCAATGGCTCATCGTTAAGCTACCAAGAAGGATTGGCTGTCGTGTTTATCTCAGCCATGATTTTCCTCGTGACTGCCTTCACCCGATTAGGGGAATGGTTAAAAAATGCCATCCCCAGTTCGCTTAAACACGCCATCACGGTCGGTTTAGGGTTGTTTTTAACGTTGATCGGCTTAGAAAAAGGCGGCATAGTCGTCAGAGGGGAGCATTCTCTGATTGCTTTAGGAGATCCATCATCAAGCTTAGTCATCACCAGTCTCATGACGCTAGCAATCGGGATCTTCCTCTTTACCCGGAATGTACCCGGAAACTTTTTGCTTACCATGATAAGCGGAACAGTTATCGCATCATTCTTCGGGTTGCTGGGTGATAAAGGCGCTCCTATATCACTGGCAAACCAGCAATGGTTATGGCTCCCTTCCTTCACAGCAGTAGGCGATTTTGCGTTTTGGATGGCTATGTTTCCTTTGGCGCTCGTCCTGATTTTTGAAAACATGGGCTTGCTCCAAGGCCAGCTAGCGATGCTTGATCAAGAAAATAAATTTAAGCGTTCTTACCAAAGTACTGCGTTCTCAGCTCTTGCAAGTGGTTTCTTCGGCACTTCTCCGACTGTTTCATCAGCAGAAAGTGCTGCTGTTATTGCTTCAGGCGGGAAAACGGGGCGTTCAGCACTTGTTATGGCTGGTTTATTTCTGTTGACTTTATTTGTTATTCCATGGATTTCTATGGTTCCTGCATCAGCGATAAGTCCGATATTAATTATTGTGGGGGCTTTGATGGTGCAATCGATTAAAGAAATCCCTATGGAACAACTTTCAGAATCTATGCCTGCCTTTCTTATCATCGTAATGATTCCATTCACTTATTCGATTGCGGATGGCATGGCGTTTGGTTTTATCGCCTATCCGATTGTCAAAACGGCGATGGGGAGAAAGCGGGAAGTATCTCTTCCCTTGATGCTGATCGCGATGATGTTTTTGTTTGAAATCGTCATGCGATCTATCGGCCATTAAATGTTGGCGCTATTAATCAGCGTTTAATGATACGAATAGCAAACAAAAAAACCTCCCTCATTATGGAAGGTTTAAGCTTGTAGAGAACCCTCGTGTTCCTCTACATTTTTTTTTGTGCGCACGGGCAGGTGACTACCACACGTTCTCTGCGAACGAACGCCCGACTTTCCACGTGTAACCCACACTAACCCACACTGCTGAATCATGAGTCTCCCTCCTGAAGTCTTTGCAGTACGAAGTTTTTGGTGAGTTTAACGAGCTGAATAAAAGGAAAACGGTCACTATAACCTATTAGATGAGGAGGCACATTCGTGAAACAATCCGTATTGTCGATTTGGAACACATTATGGGAGATGCATGATAAGGCACTGGATCTCTTACGTTTTTTTGCAAACGGTAACACTAATTGGAAGGATGATGCGAACCGGAACACTTCAGTTCAACAGGATGAGGGACAAAAAACACCGCGTCACTATGGAAGGCGCCAATTGATCGGGCTCATACTCGGACCGCTATTATTTATACTTGCGTTACTTTTTTTTCAGCCCGAAAATTTATCACCGGAAGGGCAAGCCGTATTAGCATCCACGCTATGGATTGCCACGTGGTGGATAAGTGAGGCCATCCCGATTCCGGCAACCTCATTATTACCCATCGTCTTGTTTCCGTTGACGGGAGCACTTGAAATCGGCCCGACGTCTTCGGCATATGGAAATGACATCATCTTTTTATTTATGGGGGGCTTTATCATCGCCCTGGCCATGGAACGTTGGAATTTGCATAAACGTATCGCATTGACCATCATCACATGGATCGGTACAAGTACTGAACGCATTGTCTTAGGTTTCATGGTCGCAACAGGCTTCCTATCCATGTGGATTTCAAATACCGCAACCTCCATGATGATGGTACCCATCGGCCTCGCCATTATTTATCAAGTTTCCGAAGGCTTAAAGAACGATGAACATATCGACACTTCACCGGAAAATTTCCCCTTTGGCAAAGCTTTGATGCTAGGTATCGCTTATTCCGCTTCCATTGGAGGATTGGGAACCTTAATCGGGACCCCTCCTAATACACTCTTCGCAGGCGCCGTTGACGAAATCTACAATATCGACATCTCATTTGCTAGATGGATGTTGTTCGGTGTTCCTATTGCGATCGTATTTATAGCCATAGCCTGGTTCTACTTAGTGAAAATCGCATTTACGATGCAAGTCAAAGAATTGCCTGGAGGAAAGAAGGTAATAGAAGAAGAAAAACAATCTCTTGGGAAAATGGCACCTGAAGAAAAAGTTGTTCTCACTATTTTCACATTGACGTCTATTGCCTGGATTACGCGTTCGTTTTTCTTAGCTGAGATTAATGAAGGAATCGATGATGCCGTCATTGCTATTACGGCTGCTATCACCTTGTTTGCCATACCTTCTCAACGATATAAAGGGGATGCGATCATGAATTGGGATACAGCTAAGGGACTGCCGTGGGGCATTCTTCTCTTGTTTGGCGGCGGCCTTGCGATTGCAGCAGGGTTCGAGGAATCCGGACTGGCAAAATGGGCCGGTGAACAATTAACAGTGCTGGAAAATGTTAATTTCTTCATAATTTTACTCGCGGTTATAGGTCTGGTGATATTCCTGACAGAAATCACTTCCAATACGGCAACAGCCTCGATGATCTTCCCGATTATGGCGTCGCTTGCAACAGCGATCAATGTGCATCCTTATAGTGTCATGATTGGGGCTGGGGTTGCAGCATCCTGTGCATTTATGCTTCCGGTAGCCACTCCGCCTAACGCAGTAGTCTTCGGGTCGGGTTATTTACGCATGCCGGACATGGCTAAGGTTGGAATATGGTTGAATTTCACAGCCATTATTGTGTTGGCACTCTTTATATACTTTTTAATGCCGCTTGTGTGGGGAATTGAATTAACTAACTTCCCTGAGGGATGGAAATAATAAACGAGTCAAGTTAACTCTCGTTGTTCATTTACAACAGCAATCAATGAGGTTGGGTCCAACCTAAATAAAACACAAAAAATCCGAACATTTCGCTGAAATCGTTCGGATTTTTTGTGTTTTAGGGGGGTGTCCAATGACCGCTCCGTCAAAACACTTCGCTTACATGACAACACTCCCCTCAAAGGTAGCCCATATTTAAAACATACTTTATAGCCTGGCAGTCAAGCTGCTTGATAATTAGCTTTTCATGATACAGGTACACTTTCCCTCCTGTTGAAATATACATAAAGAAAATGACTCAAAATTTTTGATTCTGGTCATTTTAGAACTTTCTCATATTTTACATTCAGTTGCATTTCTTACAGCATAATATTTCAAAAATTATGCGGATTCACTATACCCATAATTCATTCTAATCATATGCTACAAGTGTAAGAAATCAACCCTAATTAGGAGGTGTTTGCAAACATGCAAGCAAACAATTTAAACGGGGGTCAAGAACTCCTGTGTATTAACACATCTAAAGTTTATGATTGGATTCTTAACGAGGCGTCATTTGATTTGACGCTAGTTGATGAAGATCTGCCAACCGTTGATGAGGAAACCATAACATGTGACGATATCATCGGGCCCGTTACATGTGAAGTAGCACCAACGGATCCAGATAACCCAATCGACGTATTGAGTCGTGAAGATCGCCCATTCGTTATTGATGGAGCCGAAATCACACTGCAACTTGTAACAGTCCGTAAAAACTTCACCGTTACGTTTTCTTTCCCAACTGCAGATGGCGTCGTTGAGCTTCCTCTTGACTTCTCCCGCTGTGAACAATTCATCTTGTGTGCGCCAACAGGTACTGAGATTGAAGTCTCTTACACGGATCTAGATTGCTTTATCTGTACGTTTGACTGTGATGAAGTTGACGACACGTTCGACGCCCTAGTTACAGTTCGATTGTGCCAAAGCATTCAGTCTACGTTCCCTGTAACACTTGAATTAGTAGCGGATTTCTGTCAACCAAGAGATATCCTTCCTACTCCTGCTTGTCCGACTCCTACTATGCCGCCACAATGCCCGGTCCTTTTCCCGAATAACGGCACTGGAGACTAAACAGAGATGAGATGTAATACGCCAGAATGATCCAGGCTTATCGAGACTTTCTCGATAAGCCTATTTTTTTGTATCATGCTTTATCTAGTCTAGAAGGCACCTTTCTTGGTGAACGTCCTATCCAAAGAGCCTTGATTTTATTTCCTGGACGATTACGTCACGGGGAGAGTCGAGTACATCATACGGGTTTGCAAACTGAACAGGAGACTGGCTTAAGACTATTTTTAATGTCTGATGGATGTGCCGTTTGTCATAATCAACGTCCCAGACGTGAGTGCCTCGTTCACGGCTTTTCTGCCTGTTCCCTACATTGATGAAGGGTAGATTGAAAAACGGCGCTTCTATTATGCCACTGCTGCTATTGCCGATCAGCACATCAACATTAGCCAATAAAAACAAGTAATCATCAGGAGATAGTGTCTCCACATACGTTACATCCTTATAATACGACAGCATTTCATGAATACACGACGTGAACGTCTCTCCGCCTGCGTCACTATTGCTTCCTAAAATGAATAACTGGAGACCATCGAATGGGATGAGCGCCTGCAGGACATGATTAATCTGCTCTTCAAAGGGAAGCGACTCTTTCGAATCTGGATGCATCACGACTAAAACCCTTTGTTTATCTTCAGCTATCTTAAACGCTTGCTTCCAGCCCTTTATTTTTTCAGCCGTTGCACTGGTGACATTAACGATATCGTGTTTTCGTAACGAGCCTGTTGTTACAATACACGATCCTTCGATACCCATGGCGATCAGGCGTTGCTTTGATTGATGGGTACTTACAAAATGAACATGGGATAATTTCGAAATGGCATGTCGAATCGCATCATCGGCCGATCCAGATTGTTCCCCGCCGTGCAGGTGGAAGGTCATGATGTTTTGATAATGAGCAGAGATGGCCGCAGCAAGCATTTCTCCTCTGTCACCGAGCACTAATATGCCATCCGGCGTAAACTGCTCCAGAATAGAGGAGAAGTACAATAGGGCCGTACCTACCGACTGTGACATGGCACACGTTGAATCTCCTTTGTATAATATCGAGGGGCTAGCAATGATTTCAAAGCCATCTTTTCTTATCCCCTCCACAGTAGATCCGTATTCTTTCAAAACATGCATCCCTGTTACAACAAGCTGTAATCGAATGTTCTCCTCCTGTTGCAACTTTAATAACAGCGGCCGGTATATGCCATAATCAGCCCGTGTCCCCGTAAAACATATGATGTGTTTAGCTGTCATCAGTCATCCTTTCTGTGAAGATCTTCCCAGTACACCGGTTCACCCTGTGCTTTGCTCCGCTTTAGTGCAGAGCCGAGTACAGCTTGGTAATCACTTGTTTCGATTCCTTTATTCGGGCGGAGGTACATGACGTCTTTTTCAGTAAGTCTATGATTGACCGGCAAGTCGGCAGCTGCATAAATGCCACGTCGTACAGCCGCTTTCGTATTCATTTCGGAAGGCGTGACATGTTTAACCCCGCTTCCGAGTGCGGTTTCAATTCGCCTGATCCCTTTCACCATTCGGGTGAATTCTTCCGGAATCAACGATGCTGCGTGATCCGGACCATCCAGGTTCCGATCAAGTGTGAGGTGTTTTTCTATGATTTTGGCCCCAAGTGCCGTCGCAGCAAAAGGAACGTCACAACCAAGAGAATGGTCCGAGTAGCCGACGATGCAATTGAATGTGCTCTTTAATTTCTCGAGCACTAGCAAATGGAGGTCCTTATATGGTGCGGGATAAGCTGAGGTACAATGAAGCAAAGCGAATGGTGTGTCAGTCGGGAGGATGGAAACCATGGCTTTGATTTCCTCCAGAGTGGCCATCCCCGTTGACAGGATGAGAGGCTTTTTATAGGAAGCAAGATGCTTGATCAAGGGGTAATGCGTCAAATCACCACTTCCTACTTTGTAGGCTGGTACCCCGAGTTGCTCAAGTCGTTGCGCACTCTCAATATCGAACGGCGTTGATAGAAAAATAAGCCCAACCTTATCACAATAAGCTTTCACTTCAACAAACTGGGCAGCAGTCAATTGATAGTGTTCGAGCATCTCCTTTTGACTCGTGAAACCTGCTTCTTTTTGATAATCGGCAACATCCCCCTCAGCTGTCACGAGACTCTCTGCCTGATATGTTTGGAATTTAACGGCATTTGCACCCGCGTCTTTCGCCCGCTTTATCAGTTGCTTGGCAAGGGACACCGAACCATTATGATTAATCCCTATTTCTGCAATTATAAAAACCGGGTGATGCTCACTGATTGTGTTATCTGCTATTTGAAAAGTCATGCCTAAGCTCCTTTTATGAAGAATTAGTGATGTACACCCCTTTCTGCCTCCTTAGTTATATATGCGCCATCACTAAAGCCTACGTTTTAAGGGCGCGACTTAATGTGTCAATAACCTTCGCTTGGTCTGTCTGCGTTAAATTCGTATAGAATGGAATCGCTAATGTCCGTTCTGACATGGCCTCACTGTGAGGAAAACTGCCTTTCGGGTAGCCGAACTTTTTTTGAAAACTTGGCTGCAGATGAATAGATGGAAAATAGGGCTTTGCTTGCACATCATGGTCAGAAAGATACTGAATAACTGCCTGCCTCGATTTCGATTCAGGCAGAATGACAATGAACACAAACCAACTGATTTTACAATTCGAATCAATCAGTGGCGTGGTAACAGCGAGCTTATATCGGGAGAGGAGTGTGAAATAATGCTGGGCCACGCGTTCTCTTCTTTGCAAAATACTGTCAAGCCGTTCCATCTGGCCGACTCCGACTGCAGCCTGTAATTCGGACATCCGGTAGTTATAACCGATATGGTCATGTTCAAGCCATGCACTGCTGGCGTTTCTCCCTTGATTACGCAAGGCGGAAGCTATTTCATAAATATCCTCCCGGTTGGTTACAAGCACGCCGCCTTCTCCGGTTGTTATTTGTTTATTTGGATAAAATGCATAAACGCCCACGTCACCAATCAAGCCAGCTGGGGTTCCTTTCCATTCTGCTCCTATTGCTTCGCAAGCATCTTCGATCACAACTAAATGATGCTGTTTAGCAATGGCCATAATGGCATCCATGTTGCATGGCTGACCAAAAATATGTACGACTAATAGGGCTTTCGTTTTGGATGTGATAGAGCGTTCAATCAGAGAAGGATCTAAATTGAGTGTCAGAGGGTCAATATCGATGAATACCGGTTTCACTCCTTCATAAACGAGGCAATTACCTGAAGCAATGAAGCTGTATGGCGTGGTGATCACTTCATCTCCTTCTGTAAGCCCGAGCGATTTAACCGCCACATGCAATGCACTGGTTCCACTGTTCATCGCAACAGCAAAACGAGCGTGGAAACGATCTATGAAGGCACGTTCGAATTGCTCTGTCTTCTTCCCCATGCTTAACTGACCAGAATCTAGAACGTCCTGCACATACTGTTTTTCGAGCGAGGTTATATCAGGTTTTGACAAAGGGATCATCATAATCGTCCTCCCTTGTGGCTGATGAAATGTCCTGGAGTACGCCAACATCCACTATAAATAATCTATGACAGGCACTGGTCGTCTTAGAAGCTGCATCAGCGTTTTTTTTCGTTAAGCAGGTGATTCAGCCATAAGGAGAGGATTGTGGGAAGACGGGAATTGGAGGTTGAGGGAAATATCCTAGCCGCTAAAACACGGGAGCTGGATAATGCATGTAATAGAATAGGTTTTCTATCTAGAAAGCCTTTCTTGCCCCATCCCATGGATGCAGTGAAGAAGAGAAGGACAAACGACCTTCACGATACAAGACGTCATCCGTCGGTTGTATCGTGAAGGTCGTTTACTGCATAACACTTACTGCCCTATCAACTATGGGTTAAATGCCACATCCATCTGGACATTTATCACAAACCTATGCCCTTTTTACGTTAAATCCCTGTATTATAGGCCGCTTACTGATTCAACGCTCTGTCTATCGTCATAAATTAACTATTAGAACTCTCATAAGAATAGAGGTGTAAGTCTGATGGTCAATCACAACGATTTAAAAAAATACTTTAAAAATCAAAATATATTAGTAACCGGCGGCACTGGCTCCATCGGACAGTGTATCGTTTCGTCATTACTAAACTATGAACCGAAGAAACTGATCATTTTTAGTAAAGACGACAGCAATCAATATTTAATGAAACAAAAATATATGCATCATCCTAATGTCTTTTTCCATTTAGGGGATATTCGTGAGTATGAGGCTGTGGAGTATATAACGAGAGGCATCGACATGGTCTTTCACGTGGCAGCACTCAAACAAGTCCCTGTGTGCGAGGAGCATCCTTTTGAAGCAATTAAAACCAATGTTATGGGCAGTGAAAATGTCATAAAGTCGTGTATTTTGAATAAGGTGAAAAAAGTTGTCAATATCAGTACGGATAAAGCCGTCAACCCGTCAAATACCATGGGGGCGACGAAACTGCTTTCAGAAAAATTATTTTTGAATGCGAATACTAAATTGAATAATGACCAGACTCAGTTTTGCTCTGTCCGATTCGGCAACGTGTTGAACTCAAGGGGGTCTGTTATTCCGTTATTTTTGAAACAAGCTCAGTCGGGTGAGTCATTAACCGTAACTGAATCCAGTATGACCAGATTCATCATGACGATAACGGAAGCAGCGGAATTGACGTTGAAATCAGCCTATTATGCCAATGGCGGTGAAACTTTCATATTTAAAATGAAATCTTTGAATATCCTCATGCTCGCTGAAGCGATTCGAACCTTTTATAAAGATAAAGGAAAATCACTCCCCTCTGTTAAACAGATTGGTAAAAGAGCTGGCGAGAAACTGTACGAAGAGCTTATTTATGCGCATGAATTCGAGCGCGTGGTCGAAGATCCTGAACTTTATGTCATTCTTCCGGATTCTGTTGATTCGTTTCTTCATTTTAAACGAAACACCGCCCCAAAATTTCGTTCAGATCAAGTGGAGCTTTTGCAAGAAAGCGACATCATAAGTATATTAACTGTTATTGATGAGGAAGGGAGGGGGGACACTGGTGCAACTAAAAACTAAAACAATCTGGTGTTTCACCATTGAATTTTTGCAGACATTTGCACATATATATTATGACAGACTGCCAATTTCCCTCCTGCTCTTACGGGATTTTCAAAAATTCACTGAAAAGAACTTATCAAAAATCGACACGCGTTTCATCAAGCGACAACCTGAGTCCTCAATCCAAAAAGCGTGTGAGCCATATTTATTGAAATCGCGGCCAAAGCAGAATGCTGGCGGGTATATATTAGCTCGAGCCGATCTCTACCCCCTGACTAAAAACTCGAAACAGTCCTATATTTATTTAGCGCATCATAAAAATGAATACAAACGAATGTTACGTCACAAACAGTGTCGTCCATTATACAACCTGTCGAGCCTGCCAGAAAAAAAACTGCCTGTCAGCGAAGCGAAACGCGTGATGCAGGAATTGAACCGGATATTCAAGAACCGGCAAACACCTGCACTCTACCGAAAAAAATATTTTTGTACATGGATGCGAAAAACAGTAAAGAAGTTATTAGTGTCCATACGGAAACTACACACTTTATTTGAGAAATATCCCATTTCTAAAACGTTATACGGCTCTACCATCAATCGACACGGCGTCCTTGTCACCACCTTCGCCCAAAGCCGGCACATTTGTACGATAAACTTTCAGCACGGTATTTTAGGAGATATCGGGCACCTGCCGCTCAATGCTGATATGAACCTCGTATGGGGAAAATCACATCAGAAATTCCTGGAATTTCACGGGGCCCCAAAAGAAAAAATCAAAATTGTTCCTCCCTACTTCCCAAAAAGTCACATCCATCAGAAGTCCTCCCCTCCTCCATCCCGACGCATTTCAACGCCTCCTAATAAACATAGCACTTCAGCCCCTTACCATGTCCTCGTAGCACTACAACCTTTAGGTGAGGCATTCAACACAAAAATGATACGAGATATCGAAACTGCAGTCCGCCCCTATGCACCTAACATAAGAATCCATTACAAACTTCATCCGGATCAAAACGCTAGCACCTATAAACCTCTCTTATCCTCCATTCACTCTCGCATTCATCAACATGGAAGTACCTCTCTCCAACAGTTGATAACCTTAAGTGACTTCATGATCACCCATTCATCTGCAGCAGCTTACGAAGCATTATTATCCAACAAACCTGTCTATTACTATTCCAAACCGAAACCGATTTATTACTTAAAAAGTCAGCCTCAATTCATAAACAATCAGCAGAATACAAAGCGCCTGTTTATGAAGCTCATCAGCACACCTGGGTTGGTATTACAGCCGATGACGTTAAACGATCACCTCTCACCTGTATTAGGTACTTATAATATTGATGCAT
This sequence comes from Thalassobacillus sp. CUG 92003, assembly GCF_013618635.1. Lineage (GTDB taxonomy): Bacteria > Bacillota > Bacilli > Bacillales > Halobacillaceae > CUG-92003. The sequence goes on from NZ_JABLSJ010000004.1 coordinate 345,406, forward strand.
TCATCTAAGAAAGGAGCTGGTATCATGGCGGTTGATAATATCGCAATCATCGGGGCAGGCCAGATCGGCAGGCGCCATATGCAAGCTTTAAAATTGATCGATCGCCCGATTCGTTTGCATGTCGTGGATACAAGCGACGCATCTTTGCACTTAGCTAAACAACTGTATGATCAAAGTCCTCCGCCCCGTTACAAACAGGAGGTGAAGTACGTCTCTGATCTATCCGCACTCCCTCAGGACTTAAGTTTAGTCATTATTGCTACGACTTCTCGCGTCAGAGAAACAGTCCTGCATACGCTGCTTCAGGAAAAATCAGCGGCTTCTCTCATTATGGAGAAAGTCGTGTTTCAGCATGCTGATGCCTTCCAAAACGCATCTGATCACATGACAGCCAAAAACGTGCAAGCATGGGTAAACTGCCCGATGAGAACCTACCCTTTTTTTAAAAACTTAAAATCATTAATAGCACAATCACCATACCTTGAAGATACGATCACCTATACCATCAGTGGCAGCCGATGGAATTTAGCATCCAATGCCATCCACCAACTTGATTTGCTTGCGTTTTTATCAGACGAATCGGAATTCAAGTTAGATTCAGGTTCACTTCATTCCACTATCGTTGACAGTAAGCGGGATGGTTTCCTGGAAGTAACTGGGTCTTTAACAGGAACAGGAAGAAACGGGCAGCACATTACCATGACATCGTTTGCTGAAGGTTCAGCTCCTCTCGTTATCGACGTGCATACCGCAAACGTGCGCTGTATCGTACGGCCATCTGAACAAAAAGCTTGGATTTCAGAGCCTGTGAATAACTGGACATGGAGGGAGACAAACTGCGTCTTCCCCTATCAGAGTCAACTGACTCATTTCGTTGCACAAAGCATTTTAGATGACCGAACGTGCGAGTTGCCCTCTTTTTCCTTATCGTGGCAGCTCCATCTGCCTTTACTTCAGTCGTTGACCAATCATTTTAATAATCAGCGAAAAGAGGATGTAACGAAATGTCCGATATCCTAAAGCGCATAGTGTTAATCGGAGCCGGATCAATGGCGATGGAATATGCGAAAGTACTGGAAGCTCAAAACATCGACTATTTGTGTATTGGTCGCAGTCAGAAGAGTGCTGAACGCTTCACTGATATGACGGGGCATTCTGCCATTTCGGGCGGAGTGGATGCCTATTTATCTACGTCTTCCTCTCTCCCCTTGCAGGCCATTGTTAGTGTGGGCGTCGATCAACTCGCCCCAGTTACAAGAAGCTTGCTTAAACATGGCGTTAAACAGATTCTTGTTGAAAAACCTGCTGCTCTTAACATCGATGAGCTGCGCCAGCTAAACCAGATAACCACTTTTCAAAAAGCCAATGTCTATGTAGCGTATAACCGCCGCTTTTATAGTTCCGCGCTCAAAGCGGAAGCATTCATTCGTGAGGATGGTGGTGTGAAATCGTTCACATTCGATTTCACAGAATTAGGTCGTCGCATTCAATCATCCAACACGCCTGCTGACATTAAGAAGAATTGGTTGTTAGCCAACTCCACACATGTTATCGATTTAGCTTTTCATTTAGGGGGCGAGCCTCAAACCATTACGACCCACCAAGCTACTCCTCTTAATTGGCATCCGCCAGGAGCTGTGTTTTGTGGGGCAGGCAAGACCAAAAAGGGAGCACTTTTTTCATATCATGCCAATTGGAATGCTCCAGGTCGATGGGGAATTGAACTTGTAACGGACAACAGAAGGCTTCGTTTACAACCGTTAGAGGAATTGCGCGTACAAATGCTTGATTCATTCGACTTCAAGCAAACCAGGACAGACGATGAGCTTGACGCAAAGTATAAACCCGGGTTGTACCGTTTAGTTAAAGCGTTTCTTAATGTTGATGTTGATCCTGATCCTGATCCTAAACTTTTAACTGTGAGCGAGCAGTATCGAAAAGCAGCGCAATGGTACCACCCTATCACTTACAGTTCATCCCCCACCCTCTAAGAAGGAGTGATCAGCATGGTCTCCGTGTTAGGCATAACTCTTGCGAGAGGCGGATCTAAACGTCTGCCTCGCAAAAACATAAAAAAACTTCAAGGTTTACCTTTGATCGAATATACAATAAACGCAGCACGAAAGTCTCGACATATCGATCGTTATATTGTCTCTACCGATGATCAGCAAATCGCAGATGTTGCAGCAAATGCCGGTGCACAAGTGCCGTTCCTGCGTCCTGCGTCACTGGCAAATGATACTGCGAGCGCTATGGACGCTTGTCTCCACGTATTAGATTACTGCAAGTCCAGTGAAGGCTTTGAGCCCGAGATTCTTGTCCTGCTTCAGGCTACATCCCCCTTGCGTACAGAACATCACATCGATGAAGCCCTTGCTCTCATGGAGCAGCAAGACGCGCAGTCCATCGTAAGTATGTCTACCCTTGAATACCACCCCAATACGCTATTGGAGAAAACGACAGAAGGCATGATCTCCCCCTTTTGTTCCGACTCCGATTTATTAAAAAACGGAACCAATCAGGAGCTTTATCGGATAAACGGAGCTATTTATGCCATCAAGACAGCGAGTCTATATAAAAATAAATCCTTTTTCGGCCCATCCACTCTTCCTTATATCATGTCACGCGAACATTCCATTGATATTGATACGGCTCTCGATTTTCAAATCGCTTCCCTGCTTATGCAGGATCGTTCCGATTGAACGGAGGCGTGATGACATGATTGGTATAATCGGCGCAGGAGGGCATGCGAAAGTCATAACAGATATTTTCCAGCTCACATGCCCTCACCATCGTTTGGTGTATTTCACTTCTTCACCTGCTCAGCTCGAGGGAACACCTACAACATTTTCAGATTCCCTTGATTCACTCCAATCAGAAGCTTCCACGATCACAGGCTGGCATATCGCTATCGGCTCGCCCTCGATACGAAAACACAAGGCTGACCAATTAACCGCGCAGCATTTGTCTCTCATCACTGCCATCCATCCAAAAAGTGTCATAGCAAAGAGTAGTGTAATCGGCGCTGGAAGTTCCATCATGGCAGGTGCCGTTGTCAATCCTTCCTCTACGATCGGTGAAAACTGCATTATAAATACATCCTCAAGCATTGATCATGATTGTTCCATTGCATCTTACGTGAATATTGGACCAGGGAGTCATGTGGCTGGGAACGTTCAGATCGAATCTCTAAGTGATTTAGGGGCAGGCACCATTGTCATTCCCAATATTAGAATAGGGAAGGGCTGTGTCATTGGAGCCGGGTCTGTCGTAATCACTGACATTCCTGATGACTGTACAGCCGTAGGAGTACCTGCTAAAGTGATTGTTAGAGAGTGACTTTAGGTAATAAAAAAAGCGGTGAAACTCTGCCGTTTTGTGTTATGGACTATGCCAAAATTCTCTTAAACTATCGAACAGTAATATCCGCGTAGAGGCTGGACTGTGCTGGAGTAAAATAATGGAAACAAACCGCTTGGGTACTAAATCCAAGCGGTTTTGTATGTACAGCATTATGTGAGTTAAACCTAAAACTTTTACCAGGGTATTACCATATTTTCAAAGCATCGAAAGGAATTTGTCCACCCCTTATTAATTTTATGGCGAGAGAATCAGAAATCTTTTATCAAAACTGGGGAATGAACTATACGGACTGATAGATAAAACATATGATATCAATAGCTCACTCATGAAACACTATACTACGAAGCAAGGAGGAAAACATTTGTACGGTGATCATAAATTAAACAATCATCTCCGCATAAGGTATGGATTAACAAAAGAGTTTTTTGAAACGTTCAGTTCACTGTCTTACTCCTCCATTGAACTGCCCCTGACTATGATTTATCACTATCATTTCAGTGTTATAAAACCATTCGTCAACAAGCACCAAACCAATAACAGCTATATCAAGAAAAAATCCTATAACTTTAAATCGATGAAAGAAGTTCAAAAGACCCTGTACCGGGCTCCATTATGCCAAAAGAACTTGGCTAATGAACCCGGGCGGAAAGCTGTATTAGTACCAGGTGCATTTTTGCCCATGGCATTGAAATCATTGAAACATCATCAGGTCGTTTTGCTCATCTCAAATAAAAACGATGAAAATACCATAAAAGAATACCCCCGGATTCCAGCCAACTTTTCAATATTTAATCTCAAGCAAAGCACACTCTCCACCAAGATGCCTAAGAAGGCGTTCAAGAACATGAAGCACAGAGCTAACAATCTGATTCGTAAACAAAAGAATCATGAAGTGTTCGGAACCTCTTCCTTCAAGAGAATGCTTCACAAACAAATCGTCAATTCCATGAAGCAAATATACGTGTTGCAAAATCTGATCCGTAAAAGGAAAATCAAAATAATTTTATATTTGAATGAATATATTGCTCCGGGTAATATCCTTGCCCTGTTGGCTCACAAATTCAACCTCACATTCATAAATGTTCAATACTATTTATCAACAGATGCTTCGATCATCCCTTCCAGAGCTCATTACTATTGCGTTTGGGGTACGTACTATAAAAAATGGCTGGAAGAACGTGGAATAGCCGGAAGCAAGATCTTGTCAATCGGCAGCCTGCGATTCGAAATCCAAAAAACCCCAGCCAAACTTAAGAACCGATTGACAGTAGATAAAAGGCTGCGGATACCCCATAATCACAAACTCATCACATTTTTTACCCAGGATTATCCTGGAAAAGTCAACTCATCTATGATGAACTGGATCACTCATTCCATTTCTAATAAGCCTGTAACAGTCGTTATCAAGCCCCATCGAAGAGACCATCAAGACTATTCGCATTTTGTAAAACATAAACAGATTATCTTGGCTCCTTCTAATTTTCACTCCTATGATCTTCTGAATGCAAGTGATCATATTATGGCCATTTCTTCAAATATAGCAATTGAAGGTGCTATGTTCAAAAAAGGGATCATTATCTTACAGCCGAGTATCGCTTACGACTTTCGTTATAATTACAACGACTTTTACCGTCACCTTGCTAGTGCAAATGCTGGGGCCATCATTCGTAATAAACACGATATGATGCATACGATTAATAATCTGCTTCACTCCACTCAAGCTGAGAGCGCATTAATTGAGAAAGGTCAGCACTGTCTCAAATATACAATAGACGATGCGGATTTACCTTCTTTGCGTCTAAGACGTTTGATCGACGATCTCACATGATTATACCCTAAGTAGGTCAACTCCTGTCTCATGAGTATTGAATAAGTTTTTATTATTAAACCAAAAGAAAGAAGGTAACCTTTTATGTACGGAGGTGAACCCCTCGATAACCATTTCATCATAACTTACGGGTTAATGAAGCAATTTCATGATGCTTTTAAACACATTAAGTATAGGGGGATCCCCCTTACACTTATGATGTTCACATCATTTCAAAGCATCATCTCACCTGTGGTTGAAAAACGAATGACTAAACCCACCAAGTCGCTTATCAGTCAGTACAAGATCCACTCGACTAAGGACCCTATGAAATATTTCACGCCCCCCCGTGTCGCTAAGAATCTATTAAACGACACTGAACGAAATGCAATTATGATGCCTGCAGCTTTCCTAACATTCGCACTCAAAAAATATCCAAATCATCCTGTTATATTGACGATATCCAACAAAATGGATGAAGACTCACTAAAAAATCGACATCTCCCCAAAAATTATAAAACCATACAGTTGCAAAACATTACCAATAATACAAAAATATCCGCTCAATCGCGAAAAAAGTATAAATCAGCTGTAAAAAAAGTATTAAATAAACACCGAAAACATGAAATCTTCGGTTCAACTTCGTTTAGGAAACGCATTTTCGGGATTATGTTAGTTTCTATGAAAATCATCAAAGTACTCGAGGAATTAATTTTGAAACATAATATCAAAGTCATCTTAGGATTGGATTTAGTTGGATTTCCAGGAAAAGCATTATCGATACTCTGTCAAAAATATAATTTGCCTTTTATTTGGGTTCAATATTGGTTACTTACTGACGCCTCTATACTACCTGCATTTGCTACCCACTATTGTGTATGGGGAGATAATTACAAACGATGGATGGAAAATAAAGGGATAGACTCTGGAAGAATCCGAACAGTTGGCAGTCTCCGTTTTGAAAATGAAAATCGGAAACCGAGATTAACACGAGACAATTTTAACAATCGATTAAACATTCCTAAGGAAAACATCATCATTACATTTGCAACTCAAAACTTCTCTCAACCTATTTCAGAGAAAGTGATCGCTGACATTATGCCCTGGTTTGAATCTGTTGCCGAAAATCTTCCTATCACCATTTTGATTAAAACACGTCCTAAAGATAGAGCTTATTATCTAAGCTATGTCCAATCCAACAAAATAATCTTATCTCCTCCTTCACTGGATTTATATGAAATCCTCCATCACAGTGATTTTCTTATGACCATTTCTTCGACGACTGCTATTGAAGCCACATTGTTTAACAAAGGAATTATTGTACTTCAGCCCAAAATCGATTACCACTATAGAAAAAACTATAACGGGTATCATCGTCATTTAGCTAATGCAAGGGCGGGAGCAATAGTACGTAATAAAAAAGTGTTTTACAGGACGATGAAAAAAATTGTCAAATATAACCGGTATCGAGCTAAACTGATCGAGCACGGCCAAACCTTATTAAATCAATCGTTGGATCTCTCTGCTCCTCCATCGGATCAGATTAGCCAATTGGTTAATACGTACCTCAAATGAAAAGAAAATTAGAAAGGAGAATTAATTATGAAATACCTCTATATTAGTGGATTGATGCGTAGTGGAACCACGATTGTAGCCAACTTCCTTAACACGCAAGACCATGTTACCATTTATCGGGATTTTCTTATTTCGTTGCGAAATCAAAAAATAGACAAAAGTGTTTTGACAGAAGGCGAAAAGTCCAACTTGATTACTGGCTTACAAAAAGAGTTCGATAACTTTAGCCTGCTACCTAGAGTTAATTATTCTGACTCTAACCAGCTGATCGATATTTATAAAGCTTCATTACGTGCTATCTCCTCACCAAACGATATTATCGTAGGAAATAAGTGCACGCAATCCCTCTTTGCTCTGGAGCCCTTAATGACTGATCCTGACGTATTAGGATTATATGTCGTTAGAGATATACGCGATGTCTTATTGTCGACAAAACAACGATATCTTAATCAATCATCTTTTCGTGAATCCATCATGACTAAACAATGTAACCAGTGGAAAACAGAAGTCAACCATGCTATGCGTCTGCAGAAAAAATATCCTGACTCCTTTTATATCCTAAAATATGAAGATTTTGTTCAAAATAGCGTAAGCAAAGAACTAGCAGACTTCTTAAATTGTAAACTGGATTGGTCTCTAAAGACTTACAAAGACCGTGAAGGAGAGGAATTTCTTCAAAATTCCTCTTTTAACAACACATTTTCCGGAGGATTATCTACTTCAGCCATTGGCAGATGGAAAAAGGACACCGAGAATAGCGCATATTTGAGAGAAGCAGAAAGAGTCTGCAAACGTGAAATGAAACAATTAGGATACATGTAACGCATTCATCTTTATCTTTCCTTTTGGAGCTGTTTGAATTGATAATCCGCATATTCGATGACTGTGGAATAGGTCGCCTCCCAAATCTCTGTTAACCCTGCTTCAAGAAATGAATAACGCTGATCACGACCATTGCATTCGATAAACATGGGAAAACCTTGTTCGGTAATACCGATATCCAGACCCAAGTCAGCCATATTCGGATAGCTCGTATTCAATTGCGCTGCTACGCGTAAAGCAAGCTCTTTCACATCTTGGAGGTGCTTTGCTTTATTATTAAGGAGTGTTTGATTGAACACGACGTCCAACGGATAACACGTTCCTCCTGATGCGACGTTGGTGACCCATCTTCCTTTTTTCGCAGCTTTGGCAACTAAACCGGTTATGTGCCATTCCCCCACGCGATTTTTTTGAACAGCGACCCGGATATCATAAGGTCTGCCCTCATACGTTGCCAGAGAAATTCTCTCTTGAATAATGTGGCTGCCTTGTTGAAATATAGTTGCTAAATCAGATGGCCATTTTTGACCTAATGAAAAAGTCGCTGTTTTACCATCATGTGTCGTATACGACCATATCCGTTTATTTCTCCGTGTCAACGTCATTATCCCATCACCCAGACTGCCGATAGCGGGCTTAATGATCAAATTGTTGGACATGGATGAAAGCAGTCGAACATTTTTCTCTGTAGCTAAAGCCGTAAACGGAAGATGTGGCGTTAAATGAGCGGACTTATTTAATAGGTGATAGATATGCAACTTGTTATAGCGTGTAAAATCGTTGAAAACGATGACCCCGTTTTTCTGAAGGGCTGAAATCGCCTTTTGGTCCTTCCCATCATGATTCAATTTGCGGTTATGAATGACGCGTGGGGTGTTAATGGTCTGTACGGAATAAGCCCCTTTATTGTTGCGCATAAGGGCACGGCAAGATCGGTGGTCTCGTGTGAGATCCTGGATTTTAAAAAAACAGGGTTTTAAGCCATAGCGTTCAGAAGCCTTTTCGTAACATGCTATACATTCATATGTCTTTCGATTCATTCGGATCTTATTAAAGAGCATTGAGCTGACTAATATCCCCAAATGATCCATTTCCAAACACCTCCTTGTGACGCCAATATCTTGTGTTCGCTTTCCATTGCTATTGTATGCACCTCCCTGCCACACGTCCTTATAGAGTTGGTTTCGCCATTCAAACTGATCCGGTCCGGCTATCGTCATAATCTGTCTTCTGTCATAAGATAATCTATATACCAGAGCATCATTACACACACAATGGATATTTTTTGACTTTAGGAGTGTGGAGCAGTGGGAAAATGGAAAGTAAATAACAAGTGGCACAAACACCAAATTTTAAGTGGCGATCCTGTATTGGCACCATACTTACCTCAAACGAAGCTATTTAATGAAACAAATGTGCAACAATTACTGGATGACTTCTCTAAAATCATTATCAAGCCCGTTAAAGGTTCAGCCGGCAAAGGGATCATCATTGTCACAGAACACGCCCCTCAAAGCTATGAGGTATGCACGTTCAATAAAACGTACACTTTTAAGATAAGGGAAGAATTGGTGCACTATTTATCAAAAAAAGTAAGCGGGTCACAAGCTTACTTAATTCAGCAATATATTCCACTCCTTACCATCAACGGGAGAAATGTTGACTTCAGGTTTATTACCCAACGCAAAGGGCTGAGACATGATTGGTCGATTACGGGCAAATATGCCCGTGTTGCAGAGCCAAACGTCGCCATTACGAATTTCTCTCTCGGCTCGTCTATTTACACGGTTGATGAAGCTTTAGAAAATAGTACATTAATAGCCCCCCCTTCGGACGTGTTAAAGCGATTGGATGAAACGACTGTTTCGATTTCAAGCTGTTTAACACGCTGTTTTCACTATCACCTGATTTGGGGGTGTGACCTTGCTCTCGATAAAGAAGGTAACATGTGGATCATTGAAGTTAACTCGGCTCCTCAGACTCAAGGGTTTTTAGAAAAGAAGGCGTTACATCCGATGGCTGCAGCCATTGAAAAAATGAAAAAACACAACAAAAAATCCAAACGATCTTCCTCTGGTTAACATAAACGCTCTTCATACATTCCGGTCCCCCTCATTTTTGCGCCACCCAACCGATAAAAAAACCTCTCCCGATTACAACCGGGAGAGGTTTTTTAATTTAATATTATTCAATCGAAAAAATGTAGGAATAAATCGGCTGGCCGCCTTCATGGATTTCAACTTCTAAATCTTCATAATTTTCTTCTAGATAGGTTTCGAGCTGGCTCACTTCGTCGTCCGTCGCTTCTTCTCCTCGTAAAATCGTGATGATTTCGTCTTCCTCTTCATCGATCATACTCGAGAGAAGCTCTTTTGCAGCTGAGATTTTGTCTTTTTGTGTGGATTTAATCGCGCCGTCTTGAATACCCATGAATTGACCTTTTTCGATTGTCATGCCGTCAAGCGAAGTGTCCCGCACGGCATACGTTATTTGTCCTGTTTTAACTTCGTTTAACAACGACTTCATTTCTTCAAAGTTTTCGAGCAATTCCAATTCAGGATTGAAACCAAGCAGGGCGCTCATGCCTTGAGGAATCGTCTTAGAAGGAACGACCACAGCATCTTCTTCAGCAAGTTCAGCTGCCTGCTCTGCCGCCATAATGATATTTTTGTTATTTGGCAAAATGATCACTTTGTGCGCATGCGCTTCAGTGATGGCATCAGAAATGTCCTGTGTACTCGGGTTCATGGTCTGACCGCCTTGAATGACCACCGTTGCTCCAAGACTTTCAAATAGTGCTTTGAGCCCTTCACCCATCGAAACCGTGACAATGCCATATTGTGATTTGGTTTTTTCAACAGGAGTGGTCGATTTCTTTTCCCCGACAAGCGATGTATGCTGTTCACGCATATTTTCAATTTTCATATTAATAAGACTTCCGTATTGCTGACCCATTGTTAACGCATCTCCTGGGTGTTCAGCATGGATATGCACCTTTACAAGCTCTTCATCTGATACAACAAGCAGCGAATCCCCGAGGGTGCTCAACTGTTGACGGAAATCGTCATCGCTGTAAGGTGTTTCGTCTAGCTTGTCCTCTTCAAATTTCACCATAAATTCCGTGCAATAGCCAAATTCGATATCTTCTGTTTTCATAAAATCCTGAGCCAGTTTGTGGTGCTCAGCATTGACCATTTCGTTCATCGTAACTTCCGTATCGTCTTCGGGTAACGGCGTGCCCTTTAAACTTGAAAGCATTCCTTCATAGATCGTGAGCAGCCCTTGTCCCCCGCTATCAACAACCCCGACCTCCTTCAAGACCGGTAGAAGCTCTGGTGTATGACGCAAGGACGTTTTTGCTGAAGACACGACATTCTCAAAGAAAGGAATGAAATCCGCTTCTGTTTCAGCACATTTGACAGCTTCTTCAGCGGTATCTTTAGCTACTGTAAGAATGGTTCCCTCAACCGGTTTCATAACAGCTTTATAAGCTGTTTCCACCCCTCGTTGCAACGCTGAAGCAAATTCTTTCGTAGTCACAGTTTCACGCTGTTCGACAGCTTTAGAAAATCCCCTGAAAAGCTGAGATAAAATGACACCGGAATTTCCCCGGGCTCCCATCAACAATCCTTTTGCCAGCGCAGTAGAGACAACCCCTGCGTGATTTTGATTCACATGTTTGACTTCTTCTGCCCCAGAACTCATCGATAGATTCATATTCGTCCCGGTGTCCCCGTCTGGTACAGGGAAAACATTGAGAGCATCAATGGTTTGAGCATTATTTTTTAAATGGTTCGCGCCCAGCAGAACCATCTCTGCGAGCATCTGACCATCAAGATTTCGTACCGTCACACTATATTCCTCCTTTGATCGCCATGTACATCTCTCTAGGTGTTTGTCACCCGTACACCCTGGATATATATATTGACAGAGTTAACAGATAACCCCACTGTTTTGCTTAAGGTGTATTTCACCTGAGATTGAACATTATGAGCTACTTCAGAAATTTTCGTCCCATAACTTACTATGATGTACATATCAATATGAAGGTAATCAGACTCCTGCCTGACGACAACCCCTTTTGAAAAGTTCTCTTTGCGCAGCATTTCAGCAAGTCCGTCCCTCAGTTGGTTTTTGGACGCCATTCCAACAATGCCATAACACTCTACTGCTGCGCCTCCGGCAATTGTAGAGATGACTTCATTGCTTATCGTCACATGACCATATTTCGTATTCAAATCAACGGACATAAATATCCTCCTTTTAATACAACCTTTAGTCTCTTCATTATACCACAAGGCTCACTGAGAGCGCTTGCAGTATCATAAATATCGCAATGAATACATACATCGTTCTATCTCAATCCCCATTATACTTTGTAACAATTCTGTTTATCTGTCAAGAGAAAATTCTTGATATAATATGCAAAGGTGGATTGCAAATGTCCAACCTGTGTGATATATTGAGAAAGTGTTTCAAGATTTATGTATGTAACAGGAGGGATTTACATGGGACGTAAATGTGTTGTATCCGGACGTCGCACTCATACAGGTAACAACCGTTCTCACGCTATGAACGCTAATAAACGTAAATTCAAAGCAAACGTTCAAAAAGTCCGCATTTTAGTAGACGGGAAACCTAAGAAAGTATATGTTTCTGCCCGCGAATTAAGATCCGGTAAAGTAGAACGCGTATAACCCTACAAAAAAAGCACCCTTAACCGGGTGCTTTTTTTGTTATCCTTTTTTAAACGTACCTATAACAGCCCGAACTATCCCTCCAACAAATCTAGGGAGTTTAATAGTATAAAATTTCAATGAGTCCCCCTCCTCTTAAGCAAATCCCATTATAATGGACAGAATGATTACCCCATGTCTCTGCTCCTTATTAACAATAGTATGCCTTCCTCAAATGAAAAAGTACCTGTTTCTGAAATGAGCTTGTTTGAAATACATAATGTCGAGCCGAACGCTACGCTGTGACCGGTTAATGGATAACGGAAACCCGTTAATGTCAGCCCGTGAACGTTAAACGAAATAGGCACAAAAGATACATAAGGAAATCGCGCTTTATGCTCAAGACTATAGGTACCTGGGTGAAATAGTTCGATTTCATTCTGTACATCTACAATCACACTTCGGCACCCGCGCTCGACTAATTCATAAAGCAACTGCACATTTGATAAACTATGGTCAAACCGTCCGCCTGTGACACCAAACAGGACGATTTGTTTCTCACCAGCTACGTCCCATGCCGATTTTACAGCTAACTCCAAATCCGTTTCGTTTTTTTCAGCAGGATATTGCTCCACAGTCACTGCGTTTTGTTTAACAGCCTGCAAGGAATCAGCCGTAATAGAATCAAAGTCCCCAACGGCAACATCGATAGGAATGCCGTGCTCCACAAGAACTTCTGCTCCCCGGTCTGCTCCGATCCATAAATCGATGTCATCTTTATATAATGTCAGATGGGGAATATCCGTTTTCGGCCCGCCCCCAACGATCGCTATTCGCTTCACCCTCATTCACCCCTTATGTACAAAACTCAGGAAACATTCAAAAGCCGCACGAGGAAGACACGCACGGCTTTTACTTAAGTCTGGCGGATGGCTGCTATAGCGGCATGACGATCCTCTTCTTTAAAGATCGCACTTCCAGCTACAAGGACGTCAGCTCCCGCATTTATACACGTTTTTGCAGTGTCTGAATTGACACCTCCGTCCACCTCCAATTCGAATGAAAGATTCTGCTCACACCGCCATTGGTGGAGGCGTTCAATTTTAGGGATCACTGCATCGATAAACGTTTGACCACCAAACCCAGGATTAACAGTCATCAGCAATACCATATCGATATCGCCTAAAATCGGTCGGATTGTGTCGGCGGGTGTAGCCGGATTCAACACAACACCTGCTTTAACATTATACTGTTTGATCAATTGGATCGTCCGGTGAAGGTGGGGGCATGCTTCTTGATGCACGGTGATATAATCCGCTCCCGCCTGGGCAAAGGCCTCAATATACTGCTCCGGATGTTCAATCATCAAATGAACGTCCAAAGGAAGATCGGTGATCGGTCTGATGGCATTTACTATCAAGGGACCAATCGAAATGTTAGGGACGAAATGTCCATCCATCACATCGACATGAATATAATCCGCTCCCGCGTGGTCGACGGATTCGATTTCATTTCTTAACTGGGCAAAATCTGATGCTAAGATCGAAGGCGCAACTTTAGTCATGCTAATACCTCGGCTTTCTCGTCTGGATTTCTTCAAGAAATTGCAAATAATGCTGATAGCGTCGTCTGGCAATATAACCGCTTTCCACGTAGTCTTTCACGGCACATTTCGGTTCTTTATTATGAAGACAGCCGCGAAACTTACATTCATGTTTAACAGCTTCAAACTCAGGAAAACAAGATGGCAAATCTTCTGATTCAAGGCCGTCAAAATCAAGCGAACTGAATCCGGGAGTATCAGCTACAAAGCCGCCGGATACCTCGTACAATTCTACGTGTCGCGTTGTGTGCTTTCCTCTGCCTAGACTGGTCGATATTTCATTGGTCTCGATTGATAAGCGCGGGTCAATTACGTTCAGTAAAGAGGATTTTCCCACCCCTGATTGCCCCGCAATCACCGTGATTTTACCTTCAAGGAGGGACGTAATGCGTTCAATTCCTTCCTGGTCGTTAGTCGCGGATAACACGACCGGGTACCCTGCTGCTTCGTAAATCTCCCGATAATCCATGATGTCTTGAAAATGGGCGTCATCTACTTCATCCATCTTCGAAATGATGATAAGCGGTTGAATATTCTTCGATTCAATCAGGACCAGAAAGCGATCTAATAACAGCGGATTGAACTCAGGCTGTATAGCTGACGTGACGATAATAGCTTGGTCCACATTAGCAATGGGGGGGCGGATCAACTCATTTTTTCTATCGTGAATCGTATGAATGGAGCCCTCTCCCTGATTCGATTCCTCAAACTCGACCACATCGCCGACTAGCGGGGTGACTTTCCTTTTACGAAAGATACCCCGGCCTTTACACTGGTAAAGTGTCTCTCCCGATAAGACATAATAGAATCCGCTGATCGATTTGATTATTTTACCTATTGCCATTTTGCTCCACCTTCTTAGTAGGAAACAGTTTCTTCCTTAATGACTTCATCGTCACGCACGACTTTATATGTGGCTTGACGATCCGGTGCTATCGTTAAATCAAATTCAAATTCTGTTTCTTCGGTTATCGTTTCTTCCCGGAAGACTTCAGAAATATCGTTATTCATATCATCAATATAGATGAGCACCTTCTGTTCCTTTGAGTCATTATTTTGGTTATTATTCTCGTTGTTGTTTCCATTATTTCCGTTGTTGCCATTGTTGGCGCCGTTACCATTATTGCCTGAAGAATCTTCATCATCTGAGTTGTCTGGCTGGTACGGGACCGTAACACTGACGGTCTCTGTCCGAGGGGGTTCCTCTTTTGGCCCTATCGATTCTGTAAGGGTGACAGTGGAACCCACTTCAACTTGAGAAAAAGCTTCCGGTTCCTGAGAAATGATATGCCCTTCTGAGACATCCTCTGAGTGGGCTTCCTCGAATTCCACATTAAGGTCATTTTCATTTAAATAGCTTTCCGCATCTTCCCGGGTCTCCCCTTCAAGTTGTTTCAACATCACGGTAGGCGGTCCGACGCTCACTTTGAAAATGACGCGTGCTTCTTCAGGTACGACTTCTTCTTCGGACTGGGGCTGGATTTGCTCTATAATTTGCCCATCAGGTTGGTCAGACGTCTCTTCAATCGGGATAATGTTCCCATAACCTTTCTCTTCAAGCTCGGCTTTAACGCTTTCATAATCGTCGCCTACATAACTGCCAAACGCGACCTTTTCCTTCCCGCGGCTGGAATAAAGTGTCACAGTCGAACCTTCTTCAATAATTCTTCCGGCTTCAGGGTCTGATTTAATAACATATCCTTCTTCAATGTTTTCTGAATACATTGTTTCTCGTTCAACATTTAAATTCAAATTATTCAGTTCACTGTACGCTTCTTCATATTCCATTCCATCCACATTAATCATTTCCACATCTTTTGGCTGAATAATGCCGGGAATCATGAAAATTGCAGCAATAGCAGCAAGGAGGAGAACAGTCACAATCGATACAGCCCATATCCATCGCTTTTTCTTTTTCTTCTTAGGAGGAGGCGTTTCTTTTTCAGGATGGGTTTTGGTTTGCTGCCCATTCGTATGAACGATGGTATCCCCCTCTTGATTATTCGAGAAAGATTCCTCAGTAATGACCGGGATCGCCTTCGTTTGTTCGTCTTCATCGTCTGGAATTGTGAACACAGGTTCATTTATATGGTCAGGATCGAACGCAACTTCAATCGCTTCTTCCATCTCACTGACCGACTCATAACGATGAAACGGGTCTTTTGCAGTTGCTTTTAACACAATATTCTCAACGCTTTGTGGAGTATCAGGATTCCATCGTTTCAATGAAGGTGTGTCATGTTGTAAATGTTTGAGCGCGATCGAAACAGGGGATTCGCCTGAAAATGGCAATCTGCCTGTCAAAAGTTCAAATAAGACGATGCCAAGGGAATAGATATCGGATTTTTTTGTGGCCATCCCTCCCCTAGCCTGCTCAGGTGATAAATAATGAACTGACCCCAAAACCGAATTCGTCTGAGTCAAAGCTGTCGCGCTGAGCGCCATTGCAATCCCAAAATCGGTCACTTTCGCATGACCATAATGATCGATTAATATATTTTGCGGCTTAATATCACGATGAACGATGCCGTTGTCATGGGCATGGGAAATGGCTGACGTGATTTGGCGCATGATATCGAGTGCTTCTTCTACACTGATCGGACTATTCTGCTGTATGTATTGTTTCAGCGTTAGTCCATCAACATATTCCATGACCATATAATAAATATCGTCTTCTTCCCCGACATCATATATATTGACAATATTAGCATGGGATAAACTTGTAGCAGAATGGGCCTCTCGGTGAAAGCGCGCAATAAATTCTTCATCGTCTCCGTATTCCAACCGGAGCACTTTGATTGCAACATCCCGGTCAAGAATTTTATCCCGAGCATGATAAACATTAGCCATTCCGCCGCCACCGATCATATTATCGATCAGATAACGATCATTCAGCAGCCGATGGTGCAACATTATGCTTCACCTTCTTTCGCATCAGGTGAATCATATTCCACAACGGCTAACGTAATATTATCTTCCCCGCCTCGTTGGTTTGCGAGTCTGATCATTTCATGGGAAAACTCATGAAGTTTACCTTGATAAGATGCCATTACAGTAAGTTCCTCATCTGTTACTTTATTCGTTAATCCATCCGAACACAGTAAGAGCATATCGCCGTATTCAAACATGAGCGATTTTCGTTCCACGGTTATGCCAGACTCTGTTCCTAGAGCCTTTAACAGAACATTTTTCCTTGGATGATGTTCTGCTTCTTCTTTACTGATCTGACCCGATCGCACCAGCTCATTGACAAGAGAATGATCCTGAGTAATTTGCTTGAATCCATACGAATTGTACAAGTAACAGCGACTATCGCCAATATGAGCGACTGTGACGAACTGTTCAGTGCATATAGCCGCCACGACAGTTGTCCCCATCCCTATACAGTCTTCATGATGAGATGCATAATTCAATATGTCCTCATTCACCTCGTGGATAGCCTGAGTTAACCACCCTTCTGCCTGTTCCGGGGTCGCCATCCTGCCAGCCTGTTGCCACTTTGTATGTAAATTGGACGCAGTCATTTCACTCGCCACATCACCAGCCCGGTGGCCTCCCATCCCATCAGCCACCACGGCGAGTATCTGGTTGTTAGCATTGTGGTACAGACCGCCTGCATCTTCATTATGTTGTCTTACCTGTCCCTGATCGGTCAAAAAGTAACCGTTCATAAGTTCTCACCTCATTTCTTGGTTACGTACGTCATTTGCTCTTTCCTATCGTTTTTGAAGCCTGGTTAAAAAGAAGCCATCAGAGTCAAATTGGTACGGAAATATTTGCAGACCGACATCACTCTGGCCAGAGCTGTTCTTTAACATTTCCGGTAAATAATGGAAAAATGCCTGATCCATTTCAAAATCTTGATGATGCTCCAAAAATGCTCCAATCACATTCTCATTTTCAGCACGGTCCACTGTACAGGTGCTGTAGACTAGTTTACCACCTGGTTTCAACAGCGGGGCGATTTCTTTAAGCAATTCTCCTTGAATGACACTCAACGCTTCAATATCTTTTTCAGACTTATGGTATTTAATATCCGGTTTACTTCGCAATACGCCTAACCCCGAACAAGGTGCATCGATCAATATCCGGTCAAAGGTTTCCGGGGAATGCTTACCCTGTAAATGTCTCGAATCAGCCTGGGAAGCGGTTATTGTCGTAAGATTCAAGTGGACCGCTTTCTCTTCTACCATTTTGGCTTTATTACTGTGGAGATCATAAGCTGTAATGTGCCCTTTATCATGCATGAGCTCCGCCATATGTGTCGTTTTTCCGCCCGGAGCACTGCAAGCATCCAACACATCCAAGCCCGGACCTAAATCCATCAACTCTGCAACAAGCATAGAGCTTTGGTCTTGGATAGTCAATTTTCCTTCAGAAAAGAGAGGGTGTTTTAAAATATTACCTGAGTCAATCACGATGCCTTGAGGAGACAATTGGCTGGCCGTCACCTCGAAGCCATCTTCTTGAAGCATCCGCATGGCTTCTTCACGATCAATCTTGAGAGGTTGGATTCGAACAGCAGCAGGCTTTTGATGAATATTAGCATGGGCCATTCGTTCCGTCACTTCAAACCCGTACATTCCGATCCATCGTTGAATCATCCAGCGAGGATGGCTCGTTTCAATCGCTAAACGCTCAACAGGATCTTCAATTGTTTCAAGCGAAGGGACCCCCTTGCGTTGAATATTCCGGAGTACGCCGTTCACCAAGGAAGCCACCCCTTTATGACCCTTATCCTTAGCTATATTAACCGCTTCATGGATAATCGCGTGGTCCGGCACTTTATCTAAAAACTTCATTTGGTAGACTGACATGTATAACAACCATTTTACCCAGGCGTGTAATTTTTTCTGTTTCGTAATAAAAGGTGCTGTATAAAATTCAATCAAGTCGCGACGCTGCAAGGTACCGTACACGATTTCGGTGAGCAAAGCGCCATCACGATCCGATAGCCCCTTGTGGTGCATCGCCTGGTCAATCAGGACGTGACTGAACCCACCCTGATCCCCGATTTTTGTCAGTATGTCCAACGCCGTTTCTCTTAACGTAAAACTACTCATTCTGTTCACCCAGCTTATCTCCGATACTTAAGGAACTTCCGGTGCCATTTAAAAAGTCTGTTGCAGACATACGTTTCTTGCCTGAGGGTTGGACACTGGTCAATTTAATACCTTTTTGATCACCCGTTTGAACAATAAATCCATCAGCTTCAATGGCTGCAACTTCTCCGGCTGCTCCATTAAAGGTCTGGTTAACAGGGGTCCCCCACCATACTTTGAGCGGTTTCCCTTGATAGTAGGTTGCGGCTACCGGCCAAGGGTGTAATCCTCTAATATGGTTATAGACGTGTTGCTGCGATTCCTGCCAATTGATCCATTCCTGGTCCCGTTTGATATTTCGGGCAAATGACACATCCGCTTCATTTTGTTGAATCGGCTGGATCGCTTGTTTAAACAAGCGAGGGATCGTCTCGGATAGAAGTTCGGCTCCGGCAGAAGCGAGTTTATCATGAAGGGACCCAACGTGATCCTCTTCAGTTATGGGAACTTCCGTCTGCGTTAAAATATCCCCTGCATCCAGTTTCTTAACCATATACATAATGGTAATGCCGGTTTTCTTTTTACCTTCCAAAAGAGCATAATGAATAGGAGCTCCGCCTCTTAATTCAGGAAGCAGCGATGCATGGACATTGATGCAGCCATACTCCGGCCTTTCCAATAACTCAACCGGTAGAATTTGACCATACGCAGCCGTCACAATAAGATCAGGTTGATACGCCAAAACTTTATGATATTCCTCATTGATTTTCTCTGGTTGCAGTACAGGAATGTCATGGTGATGAGCTGCTTCTTTGACAGGGGGCGGGGTAAGCACACGTTTTCTCCCTTTAGGGCGGTCTGGCTGTGTAACCGCCAATACGACCTCGTAGCCGTCAGCGACGATGCGGTTTAGTACCGGCACCGCAAAGTCCGGTGTGCCCATAAAAACGATTCGTTTCATATTTCAAGGTCTCTCCTTTTACATCAGCTGGTATGGTTGAAAATCTACCGTAATCTGCAGTCCATTCTCTTCTTTCATTTCATCTTCATAGTAATGCAGAATGCGTTTTATCAGTTTTCGCTGCTCAGGTTCCTTTTTGTATTTTATCATGCATTGATAGCGATATCTATTATTGATCCGCGTTAAAGCGGAAGGTGTAGGGCCGAGCACATTAGCCTGGTCAGACAGTTTCGTTTTCATAAATTGAGCAATTTTCATCGCGGCTTCTTTGACACGAAGCTGGTTCGGATGCGAAATCGTAATCAAGGTCAAAAAATAATAGGGGGGATACTGAAAAGCCTTCCTCAGTTTCATTTCCTCATGAAAAAAAGATCCATAATCATAGCGACTGGCAAGCTCGATACTGTAATGCTCAGGTGAATAAGTCTGCACAATCACTTCGCCGGGTTTATAGTGCCTTCCCGCTCTCCCACTCACTTGTGTCAGCAATTGAAACGTTTTTTCAGAAGCCCGAAAATCAGGAAGATTCAATAGGGTATCTGCAGCCAATACCCCCACCAGTGTGACATTCCCAAAGTCAAGCCCTTTGGCAATCATTTGTGTCCCTAATAGAATATCAGCCTTGCCGTCCCCAAACTGTTTCAACAACTTTTCATGGGCGCCTTTTCTCCGGGTGGTATCCACGTCCATCCGGATGACTTCAGCTTCCGGTAATAATTGCTGAAGAGATTCTTCGACTTTTTGAGTCCCTGTTCCGAAATACCGGATCGTCTCACTTTCACATTCAGGGCATTGAGCAGGCATTGGTTCCTCATAGGAACAATAATGGCATTTTAGCGCCTCATGGTTACGGTGGTAGGTTAAGGCAATATCACAATGCGGACATTCCATAACTTCGCCGCAATCCCGGCACATGACAAACGTGGAATACCCGCGTCGGTTTAAAAACAAGACCGTCTGTTCATTTTTTTCTATCCGTTCCTTGATCTTTTCGATTAAAGCACGTGAGAACATCGACCGATTGCCCGCATGAAGCTCATCTCTCATATCCACCAACTCAACCTCGGGCATGTTGGCATCCATCATGCGTTTCGTCAGCGTGAGAAGCGTGTAATTGCCTTTCTGAGCCCTCGCATAGGTCTCAAGAGTGGGGGTAGCACTCCCAAGCACGACTGGGCAAGCATGGTTTTCACTTCGATAAATCGCTACGTCACGCGCATGATATCGTGTGCGGTCTTCTTGCTTATAACTGGATTCATGTTCTTCGTCAATAATGATGATACCTAAATTCGTAAACGGCGCGAAAATAGCTGATCGTGCTCCGACAACAACTTGCACTTCTTTTTTTTGTATTTTACGCCACTCATCATATTTCTCCCCTGCAGACAAAGCACTATGAAACACAGCTACACGAGAGCCGAAACGACCTTTGAAACGTTCGACCATTTGCGGAGTAAGCGCAATTTCCGGGACGAGCATGATCGCTTCTTTCCCTTGATCGATCGCCTGTTGTATGGATTGCAAATAGATCTCCGTCTTGCCGCTTCCTGTCACGCCATGGAGTAAAAAAACACCCTGGTCTTGTTGGTTCATCGTCGTTAGTATAGGGGTGATCGCATCACGCTGCTCGTCTGTTAACGGAAACGGCTCCGTTCTTGCAAAATCTCTATGTTGGTACGGATCACGGTATATTTCCTGCTGGTACGTAGTGAGCAAACCTTTTTTCAAAAGCGGCTTTAGTGATGCTCTGGTCGTCTGTAAATGGTCGAGCAGTTGCGCTTGAGGAATCGCTGTCGGCTGCTCTGCAAAGTAATTCAGCAGATCTTTCTGTTTAGTCGCTTGCTTTGGCAGGTCGACGATAGCTTCTTCGAGAGCTGTCGGATCATGGGCAGGTTCAATCATGGTGGTTGTTTTCGTTGTTTCCCTGCTCTTCACTTTGTACCGGACTTCTATCAGCCCTTCTCGGACCTGCTTTTGAAGCCGATTGTACGTTATGTGGGATTCTTCGAACTCCGCATACGGTACAATGTCCCGGCCAGCAAACAATTCTTCCAAATCCTCCTCTAACACAACATCACCGTTTCGTTCTAAATCTTTATCATATTTAGCTTTCAGCACTTGAGGCAGCATCACCTGAAAACAGGAAATGTAAAAACTAAGCGTTTGTTTCGACAACCATTTGCCCAAATCCAGTAATTCTTCCGTCAAAACGGGTTCCAAATCAAGAACATCGGATAAGGACTTCAGCTTATTAAAATCACTCTCGGCGGCAAGTCCCACAACAAACCCCATTACTTTTCGGGAACCGAATGGCACAATCACCCTGACGCCAGGCTGCACGATATGCTGGTAAGCCTCAGGGATTTTATAATCAAAAGGGCGATCCGTTTGGGTGGAAGGTACATCAACAATGACACGCGCAATGTTCACAACAGGTCATCCTTTAAATCGTTCGCAATGTGTTCGAAAATTTTTGTGGCCAAGTCATCTTTGGACATGATGGGCATCTCCACCGTGTGCTCTTGCTTGTTCACATACACAGCAATATTCGTATCCTGTCCAAACCCTGCCCCCTCCTCTTTAATATTGTTCACAACAATGGCATCAAGGTTTTTCTTGCTCAGTTTTTGCAAACCATATTCAAGCGGTCTCTCCGATTCAGCAGCAAACCCGACTAGAAATTGGTCCGATTTCTTTTCGCCTAGCGTGTAAAGAATATCTTTCGTCCGTTCCATTTCCACCGTGTAATCGCCAGGTTGTTTTTTCATTTTTTCTTGATACGTATGTTTGGGGCGATAATCCGCCACAGCGGCTGCTTTGATGACAATATCAGCCTGTTCAAAATGAGCCAAAACCGCTTGATACATATCTTCAGCTGACATAACATCAATGCGGTTCACTCCTGAGGGCGTCGCTAACTCCACCGGTCCAGTAATCAACGTAACGTCCGCTCCTAAGCGGGCCGCCTGCCTTGCTAAAGCAAACCCCATTTTCCCTGAAGAAGGGTTGGAAAAATACCGAACTGGATCGATCCGCTCACGTGTTGGACCTGCTGTAATCAATACACGCCTCCCATGTAAAAAAGCCGCTTGACTGCTATCCTTCTCAAGTACTTGAATAATCGTTTCGGGTTCTTCTAATCTCCCTTTTCCTACATAACCACAGGCGAGGTAACCTTCTCCAGGCTCGATAAACTTAAAACCCCACTCATCTAATCGCTGCATGTTTTGTATCACAGAAGGATGAGCATACATGTGTACATTCATGGCAGGCGCAATATAAACTGGCGCCTCAGTGGCTAAGAGTGTTGTGGAGAGCATATCGTCGGCAATCCCGTTCGACAGTTTACCTAGAATGTTGGCAGTGGCCGGAGCAAGCAGCACCACATCCGCCCAATCCGCTACATCAATATGCTGGATTCCGGAAGGATCTTCTTCGTCAAATGTATCAGTGTACACGGGTTCTCTCGAAAGCGCCTGGAACGTCAATGGGTTGACAAACTTTGTCGCACTCTCAGTCATCACAACTTTTACTTCTGCGCCTGATTGAACAAGCTTACTCGTTAATGCACAGGCTTTATAAGCCGCTATCCCACCTGATACACCAAGCATAATTTTCTTCCCCTTAAGCATCACATTCACCTCGTTTTCTCCGTAATGATAACGAAGAGCCGCGCTAACATACTCAGTCCAGCGCGGCTCTTTTAGAAAGTTTGATACGTATGTTTACTCAGCCCCGATTAGCGAGACTGAATATCATCTGATTCAATATAATGCAATTTCCCATCTCTAATTTCTTCCAACGCCACACCTACATCTTGAAAAGAAGTCGGTTTTGTATCGAGCGTTGTCTCACTGCCCAGTTTCAACTCTCTTGCACGACGGGCAGAAAGCGCTACAAGTGTGTATTTTGATTTGATCTTTTTCTGCAATGAATCAATAGACGGTTCTAGCATCATGATTGATCAGCCTCCAAAGCTTGTTTATATTGTTTCGCTACGCGTTCCCGCTTACAATGCTCACTGGCTACAATCGCCTGGATTTTGTTGACTGCTGAATCGATTTCGTCATTGACGACCACGTAATCGTAGGCATCCATCATATCAATCTCATCTTTCGCAGCCGTTAAGCGGTTGTTCACTTTTTCTTCCGATTCAGTTCCCCTATTCACAATTCTATCCTTTAATTCTTTTAAACTAGGCGGAATCAGGAAAATGAATACGCCTTGCGGGAAATTTCGCTTTACTTGCAAGGCACCCTGTACTTCGATTTCTAGAAACACATCTTTTCCTTCATCTAATGTTTGTTCGACGTATGCTTTAGGGGTACCATAATAATTCCCGACATATTCAGCGTGTTCGATCAGCTGGTTCTCCTGAATCAACCTTTCAAATTCTTCGCGTGATTTGAAAAAATAATCAACCCCGTTCTCTTCGCCCTCACGAGGAGCGCGGGTCGTCATGGATATCGAATAGCGGAGATTAGTTGATTTGTCGAACAACGCCTTGCGAATGGTGCCTTTTCCAACACCAGAAGGGCCTGATAGTATAAATAAAATCCCCTTTTCATCTATCATATCATACCCTCCTAGTTTTCATCTGATACTTCATCACTACTCAACACACGCTGACCCACTGTTTCCGGCTGTACTGCAGATAACACAACGTGGTCACTATCGGTAATAATGACAGCTCGCGTCCGCCTTCCGTATGTAGCGTCAACTAATCTATTGTTATCACGCGCTACTGTCACGATTCGTTTAATGGGTGCGGATTCGGGCGAAACGATCGAAATGATTCGATTGGCAGATACGACGTTACCGAATCCAATGTTAATTAATTTTAAGCTCAAAACTGGCTCCTCCTTCTTGACGCTCAATCCGCGTCTCTGTTCACTATTTCTATTATATGAGAAAAAACGGTCAAATCTCAAATAATTACTCTATATTTTGTACCTGTTCTTTAATTTTCTCAAGTTCACTCTTTAATGAGACGACCCATTCGCTAATTTTGGGATCATTCGCTTTAGAACCAATCGTATTCACTTCCCTATGCATCTCTTGCACGATAAAATCAAGGCGGCGACCGAGAGGCGTATCCTGCCTGATCGTTTGCATAAAATGCTCAGAATGAGACGCTAATCGCGTAATTTCCTCTGACACATCGCCTTTTTCCGCTAATAACGCAACTTCCTGCACCACTTTGCCATCATCTGAGGCGAATTCGTTTTCCGTATATGCTTCAATTCTTGCCTTGATTCGCTCCTGATATTCACGAACTACCAAAGGTCTTCGTTCTTCGATGTTAGCGATGTGTTTGTTTACGACAGTCATGCGCTCAATTAAATCCTCTGCCAACACATCCCCTTCTTGGCTTCTCATGGAAACTAACTGTTCCATTGACCGCTCCAATGCCGTGATTAATGGGGTTTCAAGCTCATCTATGTCTGTCTCCTGCTCATTGACGGAAAATAACGCTTCCAGCTTCGTAACATTATCAACTGATACGTCTCCAGTCAAGTCGTATTTTTGTTTCGCTTGTTGGACAAACGCCATGTATTGCTCCATTACATCCCAATCTACATGCAAGGCTCGCTTCGTGATTCCAGCACCTTTAATGGTCACGAAGATATCGACCCGGCCTCTGTGGATGTAATGGTGAATGACCTTCTTCAATCGCTCCTCCCAATAAAGCAGCGACCCGGGGAGTTTAGGGGAAATGTCTAAATAGCGATAATTAACGCTGCGAACTTCCACCGTTATGTAGCTTTCTTGAAAATGGACCGTTTCTCTCCCATAACCCGTCATGCTATACACCATGATGCGTCACCTCACTCCTTTTATCTCACCCATATTCTAGCAAAAACAATTGCAGCCTGGCTAATCTAACCCTGAAATGCCCACCGGGGGTTTAAAAGTATTTTTATTTCAAAATTCTCTCTAATCACCTATCATCAATCAACGTGTTTCGATATGGAAGCATAATGCGCGGCACTGCTCCGTTTAACATGCCACTTCTCTTCCAACATGGAGAAACTCCGGCTATTCATGCTATACTAGCAATCATGAGAGGTGAACGATCATGTCATTTGACGGCGTTGTAACCCGGGCTATGGTACACGAATTACAAGAAACCATCATGCCGGGTAGAATAATGAAAATCTATCAACCAACTGATACGGAATTAGTCTTTACGATCAGGCATAACAGAAAGAACCACAGTCTATTACTATCGGCGCATCCCAGCTATGCCCGCTTCCATTTGACTGAGGACCAATATCGCAATCCGAAAGAACCACCTATGCTTTGTATGTTACTCAGAAAACATCTTACCGGGGGTTTTATTGAATCCATTGAACAAGTGAGCATGGAGCGGATTGTGAAGATTCATGTCCACACACGGAATGAAGTCGGTGATGAAACACGCAAAACCCTAATCATTGAAGTAATGGGGAAACATTCTAACATCCATTTAGTTGATGACGAAGAAGGGCACATACTCGATAGCGTGAAACATATATCGCCTTCTCAAAATAGACACCGCATTATCATGCCAGGGCAACCTTATAAATTACCACCTGAACAAGGTAAACTTGACCCTACAACACTACACCCGGACGCATTCGTTAAGAAGCTTGATTTTAACACTGGTAAACTTGACCGGCAAATTCTTAGTATAGTGATGGGGTTTTCCCCCCTCCTGACGAAAGAAATCGCCTTTCAAGCCCGTCTGGGGTCCCAAGCTGCCTACAAGCATCAATTCGAAAAAGTCCAGCAGGCAATTATTGAACATGATTATCATCCCTGGGTCGCGCGCGGGTCGCACGAGTATTTTTACGTGCTGCCTTTAGAAACGATCGAACATGCGAAAGAGACATTTACAACGGTAAGCGGCATGCTGGATGCGTTTTATTCAGGCAAAGCTGAGCGCGATCGTGTCAAACAACAAGCAGGTGATTTGTATCGATTCTTAAAAAACGAACGAGACAAAAACAAACGTAAAATCAAAAAGCACGAGCAAACCTTGCTAAGAGCTGAATCAGCTGATTACTATCAAAAAATGGGCGAGTTACTGACAGCACACCTTCACAAGGTTCGCGCTGGCGATCGAACGGTAACGGTAGTTGATTATTATGACCCCGAGCAAAGGGAATTGACTATCGAACTCAACCCGAACAAATCGCCCAGCACTAATGCCCAAAACTTTTTCCATACGTATCAAAAGATGAAAAAATCAGGGGAAGTCGTACACAAAGAGATCGAGAAAGCAAAGCAGGAAATCACGTATTTTGAAGAACTCATTCAACAAGTCGAAACAGCACGTGAACAAGACATCGACGAAATCCGGGAAGAGCTGCGTGAGCAAGGCTATTTGAGAAAAAAACCAAGTCGTTCCAAAAAGAAACAAAAACAAACAAGGCCTTCGCCGGAACAGTTCGTATCGAGCGAAGGGACGCCCATCTATGTCGGTAAAAACAATAAACAAAATGAGTACCTAACGACACGCCTTGCCCATAAAAACGATACGTGGCTCCACACCAAAAATATTCCAGGCTCTCACGTCGTCATTCGCGGGGAAAACCCGGGCGAGGATACATTGCTTGAAGCGGCTCAATTAGCAGCCATTTTCAGCAAATCCAAGCACTCTTCGTCCGTGCCAGTCGACTACACAAAAATCCATCACGTCAAGAAACCATCCGGTGCTAAGCCCGGATATGTCACGTATGACCATCAACAAACGTTATTCGTCACGCCCGATGAATCGTTTGTAAGGGAATTAAAAGAAGACACGGCAACTGAAGAAACGAAGAGGCCATAGCCCACGAGGGGTACCGGCCTCTTCGTTCTTTATATCTCATTGCTTCAGGCGTTTCTGCAATTATTGGTTTTCCAACCATTCTTGTAATTTTGTTTCATCTTGTGAGGATAGTTGATTTTCTCTTTTCATCATGGTCATCAGTTCGTTCAGATCAAACAAGGAGGTAAACGGATAGGACGCTTCTTGAAAAGCTTGGTGAGCACGGTTTAAACCATAGCTGAAGATAGACAGGACCTGCAGGACTTCTCCACCGGCATCCCTAATCGCATGTGCTGCGTGTAAAGATGATTGGCCGGTTGATACTAAATCTTCAATGAGCACCACTTTTTCCCCTCGTGCAAATGTCCCTTCAATTTGATTTTGCTTACCGTGTTTTTTAGCTGAAGACCGGACATAAACCATCGGGAGGTTCAAACGGTCTGCTACAAAAGCAGCATGAGGTATGCCAGCCGTAGCACATCCGGCAATGACATCCACATCTTCATCCATGGCCTTAATCTTGTCTATGAAAAACTCAGCTATTTGCGTTCTGATCTCAGGGTAAGACATCGTCAAACGATTATCACAATAAATGGGCGATTCAATCCCAGAGGTCCAAATGAAGGGCTGCTCCACATTAATTTGCACCGCTCCGATTTGCAGAAGCTTACCTGCGAGTGTGTGGGACATTTTGAAACTCCTTTCTAATGCGTTCGTACGTATCTTTAGGATCAGCTGAGCGTGTGACAGCCCGTCCTACGACGATGGCGTCGCTCCCTGCCTCATAAGCCATACCAGGATCAGAGACCCGCTTTTGATCGTCCATCGAGTCGTTAGCGAGTCGAATACCTGGTGAAACCGTTATAAATGAAGAGCCGCATTGCTGTTTAATGAGCGAAACATCGCCAACAGCACTGACTACGCCATCTGCCCCGGCGTGTTTGGCCAAATCAGCATAATGTAAAACCGCTTCTTCAATCGAATGGGCGGTTAAATTTTCTGATTGAAAGGTCATTGCATCCGTAGAGGTCAGTTGTGTCACAGCGGTTAAGAGAGGGCGCTGCTCAAAAGAGCCGTCTTCTAAACCTGATTTGGCTGCCTGGATCATAGCACTGCCCCCGGCGGCATGAATGTTGACCATATCTACATCAAGCTTGGATAAATTAACCATCGTGTTATAGACGGTATGAGGAATATCGTGCAGCTTGAGATCGAGAAATATAGCGTGACCTTTATCCTTTAATTTATGAATAATGGCCGGTCCTTCCCGAAAATACAGTTCCATGCCTACCTTAACAGGGATATCATCGAGTTGATGATCTGCTAAAAACGCCATGGCTTGGTTTGAACTGGAAAAATCAAGCGCGAGATACACTGGACTGATTGTTTTCACGATGAGCACCTCCTATGACCTCATGAACGGATGACCAACCATGCTCATGAAGCGTAGCTGGCAGCTCCTTAATCAACTGTGGACATATATACGGGTTTTTGAAATTGGCGCTTCCTACAGCCACGGCACTTGCACCGGCCAGCATGAATTCCAAAATATCCTCGGTCGATTCAATCCCCCCCATGCCGATAATCGGTATCTTTACGGAACGGTAGACTTCATGGATCATCCGGATCGCTACAGGCTTGATAGCCGGTCCCGAAAGGCCGCCTGTCTGATTGGCAATCAATGGTTCTCGTTTATGAAGGTCCATTTTCATCCCTGTCAGGGTATTGATCATGCTTAATCCATCAGCCCCTGCCGCTTCAACGGCCCGAGCCATTGCTGTAATATCCGTTACATTAGGCGAAAGCTTCACATATACCGGGAGATGCGTGTGTTGTTTAGTTATTTGCGTCACATTATAGGCTAAGTCCGGATCCGTCCCAAATTGCACGCCTCCTTCTTTTACATTGGGGCATGAAATATTCAACTCAAGCGCTGAGACGCGATTGGAAGCTGTCAATTTTTCGGTAACCTGGGCATAATCTTCGACTGTGCTGCCTGCTACATTCGCCACAATGGGCACGTCATATTGATTAAGGAAAGGAAGCTCTTCACCCACGATTTGATCGACCCCGGGGTTTTGCAGCCCGATAGCATTTAACATACCACTTGCGGTTTCAGCTACCCTGGGAGTAGGATTTCCATAACGTTGCTCGACTGTAGCGGCCTTAATCATGATAGCTCCAAGTTCTGATAATTGATAAAATTCACTGTACTCTCGTCCGAAGCCAAAGCATCCCGAAGCTGGCATGACTGGATTTTTTAAATCAAGACCCGGCAATTTCACCGCTAACGTGTTCATAAAATCACCTCTTCCGGACGGAATACCGGACCGTCACGGCATATTTTTTTATAGCCTTTTCCCGAATCTGCCGGTACAACACATGCAAAGCAAGCGCCAATCCCGCATCCCATGCGTTCTTCAATTGAAATATAGCCTGGATAAGAAGCCAATTGGTCGGACACAGCTTTCAGCATAACAGCGGGCCCACAGGAAAAGTACATATCAAACGCTTCTTCCCCCTCTGGCAATCCATCGGTCACAAAACCTTTATCGCCTCGACTCCCGTCATTGGTCATAACGCGAACTTCCCCTAGAGCTCGGAAATGTTCCTCATAGAACACATCCTCCTTCGTTTGAAAACCTAAAACCGACTCGACTGCAACTCCCTTATCCGTCAGTTGCTTAGCTAAATAGTAAAGGGGCGGAACGCCGATTCCACCTCCGACGAGAAGCGCCTTCTCAATATTTAGCGATTCAACCGGAAAGCCCTGTCCCCCAGGCCCTAAAACATCTAATGTCTCACCAACTTGCTTCAAGGAAAGAGCCTGGGTTCCCTTCCCAAGCTCTTTATAAAGAAGCGTTAATGTGCCGTTTGCAAAGTTGACATCAGCAATCGATAAGGGGCGACGCAGAAAAAAATCCCGGCTGACTAGTACATGGACAAATTGCCCTGGGTCTATAGGTGGGGCAACACTTTCTCCCTGGATCACGAGCATATACGTGTCTTTGGCAACAGTGGAGTGCTCCATGATGGTCATCAGTTCTTGCTTCATCATACCGGCAAAACCTCCCTCTGCTTGATGGAGCGAGCTGTAAATGTCATGGCATCGATGACATTTACGATAGCCATGGCTGTATCAAGACTTGTCAAACATGGGATGCCATGCTCGACCGCTTCTCTACGAATCCGGAACCCATCTGAGCGCGAACGCTGTCCTTTTGTCAAGGTGTTCACCACAAATTGGACTTTCCCTGCTTGAATGGTATCAACGACATCCTGGTTATGAGCCCCCACTTTGCCGACTGCTGTGACAGGAATCTGGGATTCTGCGATAACTGCCGCGGTTCCTTCCGTGGCATACAGTTGAAAGCCAAGTTGATGGAATATTTCTGCGATCGAAAGCATTTCCTGTTTGTCCTTATCCGCTACCGTCAGCAAAACAGATCCTTCTGTGGGGATGGTCAAACCTGAAGCCGTCAGCCCTTTGAACAACGCTTTTTCCAGGGTTTGATCATAACCAATTGCTTCGCCGGTCGATTTCATTTCCGGGCCCAGTGTCGTATCAACGCTGCGCAATTTTTCAAAAGAAAAGACCGGCACCTTTACATATACACCTTCCGGTTTACCTGCTACACCAGTGGTATAGCCTCCTTCCCGAAGGTTTTCGCCCATGATCGCTTTCGTAGCCAGCGAAGCCATTTGAACACCGGTTATTTTGCTTAAGAAAGGTACTGTGCGACTTGCTCTCGGATTCACTTCAAGGACATAAGCTATGCCGTTGTGGACAACGAACTGAATATTGATCAACCCTTTCATGTTCAGTTCTTTGGCAATAAGGACTGTCGCATCAATACATTGCTGCTCAAGTTCTTGTTCAAGACGTTGAGTCGGATAGACCGCCATTGAGTCTCCGGAATGAACGCCTGCACGTTCAATATGCTCCATAATACCAGGAATGACGACTGTTTCTCCATCACTGATGGCATCCACTTCGATCTCCATCCCGGTCAAGTACTTATCGATTAAGATCGGATGCTCGTTGTAATCTTTAACATTCTCTTCCATGTAAGCAAGCAGTTCTTGTTTAGAATAGACGATTTCCATCGCCCTGCCCCCCAGGACGTAAGAAGGCCTGACAACAATAGGGTAGCCGATATGTTCGGCTGCTGTAACTGCTTCTGAGACACTCGTTACACTTTCTCCACCTGGTTTGGCTATTTCCAGCCTGTTCATCAACTGCTCAAACAAATCACGATCCTCTGTCTGGTTGATGGCATCCATCGTCGTTCCAAGAATTTTGACGCCATGGCGGTTCAGGCCTTGAACCAGGTTAATCGCTGTTTGGCCGCCAAACTGCACAATCACACCTTCAGGCTTTTCCAACTCTATGACATGCAAGACATCTTCCAGCGTCAATGGCTCAAAGTACAATTTGTCAGAAACGCTGAAGTCTGTTGACACAGTCTCAGGGTTGTTGTTCATAATAATAGCTTCATATCCCATATCTTTTAAAGCCAGAACCGAATGGACTGTAGCGTAGTCAAACTCTACCCCCTGACCGATGCGGATCGGCCCTGAACCGACTACCAATACTTTCTTCTGTGGGGAAGGAATCGCTTCATTTTCCTGCTCATAGGTACTATAGAAGTAAGGCGTTTCGGAAACGAATTCACCGGCACACGTATCGACCATTTTATAAACAGGGGCTAGACGGTTCTTCATACGAAAATCATAAACCTCATCTATCGTCGTTTCCAAAACCCGAGCAAGCTGAGCGTCCGAAAAACCTCGCTCCTTGGCCCGCTTGATGATTTCCGGATCCCAGCGTCGTTCCCTGGCGATTTCTTCAAGTTCAATAATCCCTTGCATCTTGTGAAGAAAGAACCGATCAATACGTGTAAGATCGTGAAGGTCATCAACGGAGAATCCACGTCGAATTGCTTCTGCTAGTACGAATATCCGCTCATCATCTGCCTTTTGCAAGCGAAGCGTCAACTCTGAATCAGTCAGAGCAAAAGCGGTGGAAAGAAACAAGTCTTCGGTTTCTCCTTCGAGTGAACGCACACCCTTCAATAACGATTCTTCAACGTTTCGTCCGATGGCCATGATTTCCCCTGTAGCTTTCATTTGAGTGCCCAGCTTACGATTTCCCGCGGCAAACTTATCGAACGGCCAACGCGGTATTTTCGTGATTACGTAGTCAAGAGCAGGCTCGAAACAAGCATACGTCGTCCCGGTCACAGGATTTTTAATCTCATCAAGTGTCATCCCGACAGCTATCTTTGCAGCGAGCTTGGCGATAGGGTATCCCGTCGCTTTGGATGCCAGCGCTGAAGAACGACTGACTCTCGGGTTAACTTCAATGATATAGTACTGAAAGCTGTGAGGATCAATCGCTATTTGCACATTGCATCCTCCTTCAATTTCCAGGGCCCTGATAATGGTAATAGAAGCATTTCGCAACAATTGATATTCACGGTCGCTTAATGTTTGTGAAGGGGCCATCACGATCGAATCCCCTGTATGAATACCGACGGGGTCAAAGTTTTCCATATTACACACAACGATGGCATGGTCAGAGCCATCTCTCATCACTTCATACTCAATCTCTTTAAAGCCTGAAATATTTTTTTCGATCAAACATTGATTGACGGGGGACAACGCTATACCATTACGAGCGATCTCTCGTAATTGCGTTTCATCATCACACATTCCTCCGCCCGTTCCTCCCATCGTGTAGGCAGGCCGGACAATTACCGGATAACCAATTGCGTTTGCAAAATTTACTGCCTCATCAACGGTCTGCACAATTTCACTGTCTGGTACAGGCTGTTCTAATTCATGCATTAAGTTGCGGAACATTTCCCGATCTTCAGCCTTTTGAATGGCGTCAATCGGCGTACCTAATAAATCGACCTCATATTCAGCTAATATCCCGCTCTCATTAAGTTCTACAGCCAAATTCAACCCAATCTGGCCGCCAAGCGTCGGGAGAATAGCATCTGGTTGTTCTTTACGAATGATTTTAGTTATAAATTCACTCGTTAAAGGCTCCATATAGACTTCATCAGCAAAGGTATGGTCCGTCATAATCGTGGCGGGGTTGGAATTGCACAGAATGACCTCGTACCCTTCTTCTTTTAATGCTTGGCAAGCCTGCGTTCCTGAATAGTCGAACTCTGCTGCCTGCCCAATAATGATCGGCCCTGACCCGATGACGAGAATCCGTTTTATATCTTGACGCTGTGGCATGATTCGACCTCCTTAAGTTTCCGTGGTTCTGTCGCTAACAAATCGAGAAACTCATCAAATAAGTGTTCCGTATCCTGAGGACCGGGAGAACTTTCTGGATGATATTGATAGGTTCTGACCGCATAGTCGGTATGGCTCAAACCTTCAACGGTCTGGTCGTTTAACGACACTTGTGTCAATTCCAGCGCAGTATGATCAATAGAAGTATGATCGACGGCATAGCCATGGTTTTGCGAGGTAATATACGTCCTTCCCGTCCTTAAGTCCTTAACTGGCTGATTGTTTCCACGGTGCCCGAATTTCATCTTCACCGTATCTGCACCGCATGCTAAAGCAATCAACTGATGCCCTAAACAGATTCCTAGAATAGGAACGGTGCCGATTAATTGACGGATTGTGTCGATCGCTTCTGGCACATCCTTAGGATCACCAGGCCCATTAGAAAGCATAATGGCATCCGGCTTTAACCGAATGATCTCTTCAGCTGTCGTGTGGTAAGGGACGACGGTGATGTGGCAAGAGCGTTTCGTTAACTCTCGCAAGATACCATGCTTCATCCCATAATCAACCAACACGATGCGTTGTCCTCGACCGGGCACCACATAAGGTTTAACGGTAGAGACGTGTTTGACTTGATCTTTTGCCAGCTCCGTCGATTCTATTTGCCTAAGCACATGATCGATCGACTCATCGACGGACGTAATCATCGCCTTCATCGTCCCATTCCGACGAATGAGTTTCGTTAATTTCCGTGTGTCCACCCCTGCGATACCTGGTATATCTTTTGCCTTTAAAAATTCATCCAGCGTTTCTTCACTGCGAAAATTGGAAGGGTGCTCACAATGTTCCTTGACAATCACACCGGCAATAGCAGGATTGACGGTTTCGAAATCATCGCGATTGATCCCATAGTTTCCAATTAAGGGATAGGTGAAGCACACAAATTGGGCACAATACGAAGGGTCGGATATAACCTCCTGGTAGCCTGTCATCCCTGTGTTGAAGACAACTTCGGCAAACCTGGTACGATCACTGCCAAATCCTTCTCCTGTCAGAACGGTTCCATCTTCTAAAACCAATTGTTTACGCATATACATGATCCTCCTTCCAGACGATCTCACCATTAACCATGGTAAGAATCGGCCATCCTTTCACACTCCAACCGTCAAAGGGCGTGTTTTTTCCTTTTGAAAGAAACGACTGTGGGGCAATGTTTTGTTCCGTGTTCAAATCGATCAGAGTAAGATCAGCTGGTTGATCAATTTCTAAAACACCATACGGTAAGTCGAAAATGTCCGCTGGTCGTATGGTAAGCCAATCCACCAACTGGCGGAGCGTAAACATGCCTGATTCAACCAGGTATGTATAGAGCAGTGGAAAAGCGATCTCTAACCCCGTAATGCCAAATGGGGCTGACAATAATCCCAATTTTTTATCCTCAGCCGTATGAGGGGCATGGTCTGTGGCAATACAATCAATCGTGCCGTCTAATAACCCTGTCCGAAGTGCTTCTCGATCTTCATCACTTCTCAAAGGAGGATTCATTTTAAACATGGCGTTATCTCCCGGGATATCATCCTCAGTCAACAATAAGTGATGAGGGGTGACTTCCGTCGTCACTGGAATACCAGCCCGTTTGGCATCACGGATGACCCGTACGGACTCCTTCGTTGAAACATGGCAAACATGATAATGACAATCTGCGCTTTCTGCCAGCAACACATCTCGAGCAATTTGAACAGATTCACAGGCAGACGGAATACCAGGCATATCAAGCTGCTGATTTTTTGTACCTTCATGCAAGACACCGTTATAAGTCAAACTATTATCTTCACAATGCGCTACTATGCTGCCGTTTGCGGACCGCGCTGTCTGCATAGCCTCTAACATACGCCTGCTCTCCTGCACCCCGACACCATCATCGGTGAACGCAAAAGCGCCGGCATGTTTCAAACCTTTCATATCGACAAGCTCATCCCCAAGCTGTCTCTTCGTAATCGAAGCATAAGGCAGGACACGGACACGTGCATCTGAAGCAATTTTGGCCTGCACGTTCTCCATATGTTGACTAGTATCTGGAACAGGCCGCGTATTCGGCATCGCACATATCGTTGTAAATCCGCCTTTAGCTGCAGCAGCTGTTCCTGTCGCAATGGTTTCCTTTGCTTCTCCTCCTGGTTCTCGTAAATGAACGTGGACATCCACCAAACCTGGAATGAGAAGGTTGCCTTTGCCGTCTATGATCTGATCAGCAGTAGACTCGTCAAAAGAGTCAGGTTTACAAATGAGGCCATTTTCCACCCAGACATTTTGATCAATTAGACTCTCTTCTTCAAGTCGCTTGACGTTCTTGAAAAGAATTTTCATACGTATATTCCTCCTTTAAGATATGGTGAATGAGGGCCATCCGGATATGGACGCCATTGGTCATCTGTTTAAATATCCGGGAACGCTGCGATTCCACTAACGACCCTTCTATCTCGACGCCGCGGTTGACGGGCGCGGGATGAAGGATAATGGCATGGTCTTTCATTTGTTTTTCCCGATCCAGGGTCAAGCCATATTGCGTAAGATAATCAGCGTCATGATGTGCGCAATCGTGCCGCTCATGTTGAATGCGCAAGAGCATCAGAACATCACTATCTTTAACAGCCTCGTCCATCGACAGATAGTCACTCTCTCGCTCTGGCTCCCGGAAAGCCGGCTTGGCAGCAAATTGAATATGAGCGCCTAACTTTTTGAGCATATAAGCATTTGATCGTGCAACACGACTGTGTTTAATATCTCCAGCAATCGTCACCTTCAGCTGATGAAATGTGCCAAACTCCTTATAGATGGTATAGAGATCCAACAAACTTTGCGTCGGATGCTCTCCGGTCCCATCTCCCGCATTTATAATCGGAAGCGAGATATGATCTGCCAGTGACTGCAGAGCCCCTGTTTCGGATTGACGAATGACAGCAAAGTGAGCCCCTAGCGCTTCAAACGTTTTAATCGTATCGAGTAAGCTTTCTCCTTTTGTCATACTGCAATCTTCGTTTGTCGCATTTAAGACGTTGATCCCTAATTTCTGCTCTGCCATTTGGAAACTGTGTCGTGTTCGTGTGCTGGGCTCGAGGAACACGTTGACAGCAAAGTAATCCTCCCATTTCGGTCTGATTTTCTTCGTCTCCAACGATTCGGCCAATGAAAACAGCTGATACATCGATTCCGGTGATAGATCTTCCACAGAAATAAAATGTTTCATCATTTCCTACCTTCCTTCCATTAAAAGACCCTCTTGCAGGTGCAAGAGGGCTTCATTGTTCATATCTCACTAGAGAGAACAATATCCGCGCTCGAACACCTTTCTAAGCCTCTCAGGACTTGGTTAAAACATGTTCACTGTTTTTACGCTACACTATTTTGATCATCAGCATCCTTAACTTCTTCAGGTACTTCAAACATACTGCCATTGCCCATCCCTGACTCTTTGCCGGGAAGGATAAGATTCAAAAGCACACCAACAATAGCAGATAAGGCCATGCCGGAAACCTGAACGTCGTCTGTCACCTGGATAAAAGCTCCCCCTATTCCGATTACTAAGATGACGGAGGAGATAATCAGATTCCGTTTTTCACCTAAATCGACTTGATTATCGATCAACATGCGCAAACCACTCGACGCTATAATGCCAAACAGTAAAATGGATACGCCGCCCATAACAGCGGAAGGGATTGACCCAATCAGAGCCGTACTTAATCCAATAAAACCAAAGAGAATGGCAAACACAGCCGCTCCACCAATGACAAATACACTGAAGACTCTCGTGATCGCAAGCACGCCGATATTTTCACCGTATGTCGTGTTCGGGGGCCCTCCCAGGCATGAAGCAATAAATGTGGCAACGCCGTCACCTAGAATGGACTTGTTTAATCCGGGTTTCTTTAAAAAGTTTTGCCCGACCACTTTGGACAGTACCATTTGGTCGCCTATGTGTTCAGCGATGGTTACGAGTGCAAAAGGGACCATGAGAAAGGCGATATCCCAGTTTATCACGTCCATAGGAGCATAATCCTTGAAAGGAACCACTATATCCGGCCATTGGAACAGCGCCGTGAAAAACGCACCGATTGAACCAGCTGACATTAGCGCATCCCATTCTGCCTGAAGGTCACTGGTATCCACGATGCCTTGAGACAAAGCAAACAGATAGCCACCCAGAATACCGGCTAAAATCGGGATTAAATTGAAGAATCCCTTAAAGAAAACCGCTGCGATGATGGTGATAGCTAATGTGACGAGGGCAACCATGAAATGAGTCCCGCTATACACCTGTTCATCTCCAGGTAAATACATCGCCATATCTATCGCCGTTGAAGCAAGAGCAAGTCCGATGACAATGATGATTGGTCCTACCACAATTGGTGGCAGCAATTTAATCAACCATTTGAGACCAAATAGTGTGATTAACAAAGCCACAGCGCCATAAACCAGACCTGCTAAAAAGCTGCCAACCATCGCGCCTGCCACCCCATGAGAGGAAGAGACTTCAGTCAACGGCGCGATGAAAGCAAAGCTCGAACCTAAATAAGCTGGTATTCTGCCACGTGTAATCAGTAAATATGCCAAAGTACCAAAACCACTGGAAATCAAGGCAACTGAAGGAGGCAAATCCGTGAGAAAAGGAACTAAAATCGTGGCGCCAAACATAGCAAATAAATGTTGTAAGCTTAATATCAACCATTGCTTCCCTCTCGGAATGTCTCGAATGCCGAGCACCGTCTCATGTTTCTTCATTTTTTCTCCTCCTTCTTCTAAATAAAAAACCTCTTTGCTTAAAAGATCGCAAAGAGGTGAACGTGTCTTTTCGGACACGCTTCCTAGTTTCGACCTTTTAAGTCTCTCTGGACTCAATTAAAGGCGATAATCATTTCATTTTTGAAAGATGGAGACTTCATCCAGCCCATCATTTTCATTTAAACTGACCGTAACCACTTCTTTCTGGGAAGTCGGTACATTCTTTCCGACATAATCCGCTCGAATCGGCAACTCCCGATGCCCGCGGTCAGCAAGTACGGCCAATTGTATTTGAGACGGTCGACCTATGTCCATAAGGGCGTCCATTGCGGCTCGAACAGTCCGACCAGTATAAAGGACATCATCAATTAACACGACTTTTTTTCCATTAATAGGGACTTCGAGATGTGAATCTACCAATTCCGGTTCTCGACTTTCTTTAT
The DNA here is from genome assembly GCF_013618635.1 of Thalassobacillus sp. CUG 92003. Classification (GTDB taxonomy): domain Bacteria; phylum Bacillota; class Bacilli; order Bacillales; family Halobacillaceae; genus CUG-92003. The sequence continues at coordinate 384,527 of NZ_JABLSJ010000004.1, forward strand.
TATACGTTAAATCATCACGGTAGAGGGTAATGTCAAGCTCTCCACCGGGAAGGTGGACATCTTCAATTTCATTAATCCGTTTTTTGACACGTTCAGCCAAAGGGACGCCTCTTGTCTTTATGCCTACCAAGACAAGATCCTCAACCCCTTTGTTTTTTTCAATGATCTCATGCGAAATGCGCGTCAATGCGCGTCTAATCGCAGCTTCGTCCATAACGCTAGCTTTTTGCTCCATGTTTATTCCCCCCTCAACAGATCGCTTCAAGAACAAAGGCGCAAGCGCCCCGGGAGCTCCTACACGCATAAGCAAACACCATGAGAAAGGTGGTCTTTCCTTCGCAGGGTGGGTTGCTTATGGCGCGAGGAGCTGGGCGCTGGAGCCGGACGTGGCGTATAACGTATGTGTTAGCCACAGGGCCCAAATTTTATAGTTCCCTAAGCAACAAAAAACCCTTTTCCGCATAAAGGCAGAAAAGGGTTTACCTGCAATTGACACAGGGCTCACGACACCTTTCCAGCCTCACGGGACTGTTATTAAAGGCTATTCATATACTATTAGACAGTATGGCAAACAATGAGACTACTGTCAACTACGCTTGTGCAAAAACGTCAACATATCAGTAAATTCCTCAGGCGCCTCTGCGTGAAAAGATAAATGTTCACCTGTCACCGGATGGTTGAACCCCAACGATTTAGCATGAAGCGCTTGTCCAGATAGCCCCCACGTCTTTCTAGGACCGTACTTAGGGTCTCCTGCAATCGGATGACCAATATATTTCATATGCACACGAATTTGATGAGTCCGACCTGTCTCCAGTACGCATTCAATATGAGTGAAGTCCTTAAAATGCTCGATTGTTTTAAAGTGGGTGACCGCAGACTTTCCTGCTTCGATGACCGCCATGCGCTGCCGGTCTTTAGGGTCTCGCCCGATAGGAGCATCAATTGTACCGTATTCATGATTGATCTCGCCGTGAACAATCGCTTCATACGTTCGTTCGACCGTCTTATCTGCTAATTGATCCCCAAGTGATTGGTGGGCCTGATCATGTTTAGCCACCATCACCAGGCCGCTTGTATCCTTATCGATCCGGTGGACGATACCCGGGCGTTCGACACCATTTATCCCAGATAAGTCCTTACAATGATGGAGCAATCCATTTACTAACGTGCCGGACATATGACCGGCCGATGGATGGACCACCATGCCACTCGGTTTATTGACCACAATGATATCACTGTCTTCATAAATAATCTCAAGCGGAATTTGTTCAGCTTCAATATTCAGTGCTTCTGGCTCTGGGATGCTCCACGTAACAGTATCACCGTTCTGGACTTTATAATTACTTTTCACGACAGCTTGATTCACCCAGACAGCGTCTTTGTTGATCCAGGTTTGGACTTGGGTTCTTGACGCATCGGGTGCTAACTCAGTCAGCAGCTTATCCACGCGTTTTCCTTCATCTTTTTCCACAACTTGATAGTGTTCCTTCACGTACGTGTACTTCCTTTCTTTCGATCATCAGCAAATGTAGCGATCATAATTATCGCGACCCCTACGACAAGTGAAGAGTCCGCAACATTAAATATGGGAAAATCGTAACGAAACAAAATGAAATCAAAAAAATCGACGACTTCTCTCCGGAACAACCGGTCGATAAAATTACCAATGGCACCAGCCAGAATTAACCCTAATGCTAAGCCGGTCCACGGACTTTTTTTAGCGTATTGCTGTAAATAATAGAGGACAAAGAAGATAACGATCACTGTGATGATATAAAAGAACCACATCTGACCTTGAAGTATCCCCCATGCAGCTCCCTTATTACGGTGCGAGGTTAAGTAAAAAAAACCTTCGATGATTCTCATGCTTTGACCAAGTTCCATGTACGTTACAACCAGCCACTTCGTCCATTGATCAACCACTATGATAATTAAGGCCAAAACATAATACCAAATCATATCGATCCTCCACAATCATTTTCATAATGCATTGTACCATAATTTATGTGCGCCCGCCTGCTAAATTCCTGCAGTGGCCCCACATGGCAGAAAGAAACAGTGTTGTATGAATGTACAACACTGTTTCACTCAACCTGGTGCATCATATCCCTGCCATATACCCATAAGCGCTTGTATGTAAGAAAGACCTTCAGGATTGATTGTTTTCCGCTAGTTCTTGCTCGTATTCGGTCTCCTCATTGATTTCAACATCGAATAAATGATCCCAGTCATCGTTGTCGATCATATCGATTTGAGCCTCCACCAGCATACGCAAGCGGGTTTTAAAGACCTTAGCTTGTTTTTTCATCTCTTCAACTTCTAATGATATGCGTCTGGATTTCTGTAAGGCTTCATTGATAATCCGGTCGGCATTTTTTTCAGCTTCTTTAATGATCAATTTAGATTCTTTATTAGCACTGCTTTTAACGTCCTCTGCCGTTTCCTGAGCCACTAATATCGACTTGTTCAGCGTCGTTTCAATATTGTTAAAATGACTAAGCCGTTCGTTCAACTGCTCAGCTTTTTCTTCCATGTTCTTTTTCTCACGGATTACGGCTTCATAATCTTTAATGATCTGATCTAAAAATTCGTTCACTTCATCTTCGTCATAACCTCTGAAACCTCGTGTGAATTCTTTATTATGAATGTCAAGTGGTGTTAAAGACACACTCGCCACCTCCTTGTTTTTATCGACCCGGCATTTCTGTTGATAACTGTTTTCGACAAAAATGTGCTGAATCCTTCTCTCCGGGGTCAATTATTTTAATTTTGCCGTAGTTATTTTATATTTTTCTTTTTTTGTAACCCCATGAATCTCCGTCAACTTGCTTCTGCCCTTACCTCTTAAGGAAATGATATCTCCCGCCTCCATTTGAAACGAGGGATGTTCCACCGTCCTGAAATTAACTTTCACAAGCCCTCTTTCAATATACAAAACAGCTTTATTACGAGAAATACGGTAAATTTCTTTCACTATATTGTCGAGCCTTAACGAAGATACCGTTGTATCTTGATGCATCCAATACTCATGGTTTTCATTCATGTGCTCCATCGGTACCTGAGAAAAATTCAACGTCGCTTTTTTTATGCCGGTTAAGTTCATTTTAACGAAATCACTGATTTCCGAAGCGACCACTATTTGAACTTTTCCATCACCAGCTGTCAAATCGCCCACTTTTTGACGCTTGATGCCCAAAGACATAAAGGCGCCCAGCACATCACGATGTGAGATTTGAATAAATTTTTCCGGATACTCAGCTTCAAGCAGCGTTAACGCGAAATCTTCTAATGCGATATTTTCGTAGTATGGGGCTAAAATTGCGCGTTTTCTCTCGGTATGATCCTTTCCTCCACTCATTGACCAGACGAGATCAGGATGGTTCCCCAAGAGGGATTGAAATATATACTGTTCCCTCGGATCTAGAAAATCACTCTGTTTTCTTTGGAATTGCCGTTCCACTTCTGTCTGCCAGGAAAGAACCTGGTCAATGAAAGGTCGTTCTTCCGCACGAAAGTGCTGATATATATCCATTGTGTGACCACCCTGCAAAAGTAATGAAATGAAAAAGTAAAGCTGAATATACACCAGCTTTACTTTTACCTCTCGTCCGTTATAAGCCTAATAGAATACGGAACAATTCTTCAAGCCCGCGCCCTGCAAATTGCAGTACCAAAATGCCGACGATCGGGGAAATATCGATCATGCCCAACGGAGGAATGATCTTACGGAAGGGTTCGAGATAAGGCTCAGCCATTCTCGCTAAAACTTGACCAAACGATGATTCTCTTGCCCCTGGAAACCAGGACATAAGAATATAGATGATCAAAACCCAGCTATATAAGCGGAGCGCTAATGATAAGATTTCAAATAATTGGATGAGCATTGTTTACCACCTTTTTTCCAGGTCATCGTCCTCTGTCAAAATATCAGAAATAGATCCTGTGATTTCAATATTTTCTGGTGTACATAAAAACGTCTGTGCCCCGAGTTTCTGAATATCTCCACCTACTGCATACACGGTGCCGCTTAAAAAATCAACAATGCGTTTGGCTTGTTGATGTTCGACGCGCTGCAAATTAATGACCACTGCTTTGCGGTTCACGAGATTATCAGCGATTTCCTGGGCTTCATTATAACTCCGTGGTTCTAATAATACCATTTTGGAGGAGTTTTGAGCACTCTTCAAACTTACAACATTTTGAGAATTGCCTTTTTGTTGTTTATTGTCTTGCTTTAAAGACGGTTCATTTCGGTATTCATTGGTTTCAAGAGCATCTTCATCATCAACATACTCGTATTCATCCTCTAATGTAAAGAACGATTTGAATTTATTTTTCATACTCATAAAGCTTCACCTCTTTTTAATCAGTCGCCCACAAGACTAGAACCTATACGGATATGAGTAGCTCCTTCTTCGATCGCAATCTGAAAATCGTTACTCATTCCCATGGATAAATAATCACAGGGCGCATGGTTTAAATGCATACTTTGAATCTCGATCTGTAATGCTTTCAAGTTTCGGAAAATCCCCCTGAGCTTATCCTCATCTTCAATGTGAGGCGCCATGGTCATCAAACCGACTACTTTGATGTTCGGGAAATCCTCTAACGAATGGACGAAATCAACGACTTCATCCGGGGCGACCCCATGTTTGGAAGCCTCACCACTTACGTTGACCTGAACAAAACAGGCAACGTGTTGATCAGCGCGCTTATTTATTTCTTTTGCAAGCGAGCGCCTGTCCAAAGAATGAATCATATCGACATAAGAAATGATATCTTTTACTTTGCGAGATTGCAGCGAACCGATAAAATGCCAAAACGCTTCGCCTTCAATTGCCTGGTACTTTTCTAAAAATTCCTCCTTGCGATTTTCGCCCAAGTGGTTGACTCCAGCTGCGAGCGCTTCTTTTGCTCTATCAATGGTAACATATTTCGTAACAGCAATAATGGTAATATCACTTGGAGCCCGTCCACTCTTTTCACAAGCTTGACGTATGCTCTGTTGAAGGGATTGTAAGTGATCTGCGACGGTCATGACCAGACTCCTTTCTCTGTAAATCCTAACGGCTCATACCTATAAAACCAAGCATCCGCCCTGTGCCCCCATCATCGCGACGATGGGAATAAAATAAATCAGACTGTTCATATGTACAAAGGGAAGTCATTTCAATTCGATCCTCTGGGACGCCTGCCTCTAAACAGTAAAGTTTGTTTAGCGACTTCAAGTCAAGTTGATAATGCGTTTCAGACACTTGGGAAACGACGTGACCGCGGAAATGATCGGCCACCTGATCGACGACATTCCGATCCACGTGGTAATGACGGGCACTGATAGCTGGCCCAATCGCAACGCGTACATTCTCCACATCTGTCCCGGCCTCCTGGAATGCGTGAACCATTTCACGTGCCATTCCTTTGACTGTCCCTTTCCATCCCGCATGGGCAATGCCGATTCGTTCACCTTCGGGATCATAAAAGAACAACGGCGTACAATCAGCATAATGAGCAGCTAACAGCACGTGTTTAACATCAGTTATCAAACCATCTACCCCAGTTACTGCCGTTTCTTGTGAATAAGCGCCCGCTCCCATGTCTTGTTGATTCACACGCTTGATTCCTGTTCCATGGGTTTGTTGCCCGATGACCCACGTTTCAAGCGGAAAGGCTAGTTGCTCCGCCAAAAGTCTGCGGTTAGCAATCACGTCTACAGGATTATCATGGACATGAAGAGCTTGATTAAATGACTCAAGAGGTGCCTGACTCACACCTCCATTTTTCGTTGTAATCCCTGCTACGACTAATCCATTCTCGTCTTGCCATGAGGGGATCGTAAAGTATGAAGGATGACTAAGAAATAATAGTTCTGACACGGGCACCACCTCATTTTATCTTCATTTTACCACATTTATTTGCGTATTTCCCCTAGTTTCACATTTATTCTGATTTAGGAGACGACAACAAAGAAGGGGACCCTTCTTTTCTGACTAAAATAACATCCGCACCAATGTTCACAATTTGACTCCATGGTATCATGATTTCCTCATCTTTACCGAATAATCCCATCGCTTTTCCTTTTAAGGTGATGATGAGACCCTTCAACCTGCCATGGTTCGTATCAATATCCAAATCACTGATATGGCCTAATCTTTCTCCAGTTTCCAGTGCAATGACGTCTTTAATTTGTAAGTCGGATATTCTCATTTTAGCATCACTCCCTACAACAGTATATGCACCATCCTACTATGGATTGACCAACGGAAGATAAATAGCCCAAAAGTTCAAGCTGTTTTCTATGTCGAAAGGGGCAAATGTGAAACGACAAGACTTAGGCAGAATTCTGTAAGACTCGATTTCGAGATGTTTGTGGGCGTGTAGGGCCGCTGGGGAAGGATTCGCTTTCCTGCGGGGGAACGGGCAAGCCTCCTCAGGCTTCGCCGAGGCCACTGAAATACTGTCCTGTTTTTTGGTCTGAATAAAAAAAGAGCGATTTT
>NZ_JABLSJ010000005.1 GCF_013618635.1 Thalassobacillus sp. CUG 92003
TGAGGAAGCTCACCCCATGCCCACGGAAAGCGATCCGTTTTCCCAGCCAGCATCCGCATACACAAAAGTCTCGAAACGGAGTTTCCACAATAATGGGGCTTTAGTTGAATTAGCCCAATATATAAAAAATAAAAAAGCACACCGGTAAGGTGCGCTTATTGAAACATTGTTGTATTCATTTCTTTTATGGCAGCCTTCTCTAATCGACTGACTTGTGCTTGTGAAATCCCAATTTCTTCTGCTACTTCCATTTGAGTTTTTCCTTGAAAAAATCGCTTCGTTAAGATAAGTTTTTCCCGATCGTTTAAACGTTTCATGCCTTCTCGAAGCGACAACTCGTCCAACCAAATCGAATCTTTTTCTCGTTCATCTTTCAACTGATCCACGACAAAAATAGGGTCGCCGCCATCGTTATATATCGGTTCGAATAAAGAGACAGGATCTTGGATCGCGTCCATAGCAAAAACGACGTCTTCATGAGGAACTCCCATTTTATCAGCTATCTCTTGAGGCGCAGGGTCTTTTGATGTTTCGCCAATGATTTTCTCACGCATCTGCAATGCTTTGTATGCCGTATCCCGCAAGGAGCGTGACACTCTGATCGGGTTATTATCCCGTAAATACCGCCGTATTTCCCCTATGATCATCGGGACAGCATAAGTAGAGAACTTTACATTCTGACTAAGATCAAAATTATCGATTGACTTCATTAATCCGATACAACCTACCTGGAAGAGATCATCGCCATACTCCCCCCGGTTGTTGAACCTCTGAATGACACTAAGGACAAGGCGCAGGTTTCCATTAATTAATTCTTCCCTGGCCTCTATTTCACCATCCTGCATACGCTTAAACAACAATCTCATTTCTTTGTTCTTCAGTACAGGGAGTTTGGAAGTATCTACTCCACAGATTTCAACTTTGTGTCTTGTCATTGATCGACCCTCCCAGGAAACTATTACAAACTTCAGTATCTCCTTGGGAAGGAAAAATATGCATAAAGTTGAAAGTGGATTTAAACCATTTTATCGAATTCTTTTTGTAAACGTCTGATTATTTTCTTTTCCAGTCGTGATATATACGACTGAGAAATACCAAGCATATCGGCAACATCTTTCTGGGTTTTCTCATTTTTACCGATTAAACCAAAGCGCAGCTCCATAATCTGTTTTTCCCGGTCATTCAACTGCTCAAGAGCTGCTTTCAATAATTTTTTATCAATTTGCTGCTCAATTCCTCTGGTAGTCAGATCTTCCTCAGTACCTAAAATATCGGATAATAGCAGCTCATTACCATCCCAATCTACATTGAGCGGCTCGTCAAAAGATACTTCCGTTTTTAACTTATTGCTTTTTCTTAAATGCATCAATATTTCATTTTCAATACACCGGGAAGCGTAAGTCGCTAATTTAATTTTTTTCTCTGGGTCAAACGTGTTAACCGCCTTAATTAAACCGATCGTCCCGATACTGATCAGATCTTCAATATTCAACCCTGTATTCTCGAATTTTCGTGCGATATACACGACCAAACGGAGGTTCCTCTCAATCAGCACAGCGCGTGCCGCAGGATCACCTTTTGGCAGCTTTTCTAACAGTTCTTTTTCTTCGTCTCGGGATAGCGGGGGAGGCAATGCTTCACTACCTCCAATATAATAAATTTCCTTCGGCTTAATGCCCAGCTTCAATAAAACGCGATAAAGCCACAGTTTCCCTTTGAATTTCCAGCTTACCATCTGTCCATCCCCTTTCAAGATTTACGCAACTTTGCCTTTTACCATCAGATGGGGGTGAAGTAACACATCATAGGCGCCATCTGTTGTGAGATCAGAAAATTGAATGCCGATTAGCGGATGACGATGTGTGATGCAACCCTGTCCATTGTCCACTACCAGGCCATCTAGCTGAATCACGATCATCAATCGGCTCGGTGAACCTGCTCCCTGATAAGGAATCAACCTCACCTTCTCCTGGAGATCGTTCGGGAGTTTCTCTAAGTCATAATCCTGGCTGAAATCCTGAAGCTCAGTCCATTCTTTTTCTGTTAAAAACGATAAAAATACGGATGGCCCTGCCAAGAAAATCATCCCCCTTGAAACGGGATCAATCAGGTGGTTACCACTATCTACAAATCCTTTAACGTGTATCGTTTGTTGCTTCCACTGCAATTCTGTGGAGTAAATCTGATCATGCTTTAATTTCAAGTATACGGCATGTTCCATCCGCCATTTGGTAGCCCACCAAGAAAGAGGAAAACCTAGTAGTACTAACCCCCAACTGACGGGGTCGCCATAACCACCTGAAAACGTCACGAGATGCCCATGGCTTACGGAAATCGATGAATTGATAAAAAAATGAAGACCTAACAACGTCCCGCCAATAGCAAAAGTTACAAAATAAAATGTTATGAGCTTCATAAGAAATGATGTCAACGAACGGTAGGAAAAGGCGATCAAAATGATGACCACGGACACCATCAATTTACCGGGAAGCGTGTGCACAAAACTATCAGGAGCGTAAATAGCGAGTGGAACCATTAATGAAGCAAAAAATGCAGCTGATATGGTGCGCCATCCTGAAGAATGCGTTTTAGTGAGTAAAGATGTTAAGTGCAGGATCATCCCATCCATCAGAAGATTCAAGCACCAGACAGCGTCAATATATACCATAGCACCGCCTGACCTTTCCTCTACTATTTCATTATGCTCAGTATAAGCTTGTACAGCTGAAAAGTCTGTCAGATTATGAAAGGAGAGCATTCTATTTTTGTTCTCTTCTGTCTAATAAAATGGCAAAAAAAACCGTGCCAGCTTCAAGCTGGCACGGTTGTCATATCGAATTAACGACGGCGGTTCCGGTTACGAAGGAAGGTCGGAATATCCAACGTATCCTCATCTTGAGAACCTTTTTGCTGTTGCGGCTGACTCGACGGCATTTCGCGCCGAGGCTGTTCTTCACGTTCACGAGCAGGTCGCTCTTGTTGAGAACTACCGCCTGTCTGACCCGCGATAGGGCGTTGCTGCGGCTGATTATCCGCAATTTGGGATTCATCAAACCCAGTCGCAATCACGGTTACAACGATTTCATCTTTCAAGTTTTCGTTGATTACAGAACCGAAGATGACATTCACTTCTTGATCAGCAGCGGACGTAACAATATCTGCTGCCTCCTGCACTTCGTATAGACTTAAGTTGGCGCCTCCGGTGATGTTCATGAGGACACCATGAGCTCCGTCTATAGACGTTTCTAATAATGGAGATGAAATAGCCTTTTTAGCTGCTTCCATCGCACGGCTTTCGCCTGTTGCAATTCCGATTCCCATCAAGGCTGACCCTTTGTCCACCATAATCGTCTTCACGTCAGCAAAGTCGACGTTAATCAGTCCAGGCACAGCAATTAAATCGGAAATACCTTGTACACCTTGACGCAATACGTTGTCTGCTTCGCGGAATGCTTCAAGCATCGGTGTGTTTTTATCAACGATTTCAAGCAAGCGGTCGTTCGGAATGACGATCAATGTATCGACGCTGCTCTTCAATCCATCGATGCCGCCGGTCGCTTGTGTAAAACGCTTCCGTCCTTCAAACGTGAAAGGTCGCGTCACAACACCAACCGTCAATGCACCGACTTCTTTGGCCGTTTGTGCAATAACCGGCGCAGCACCCGTGCCGGTGCCGCCCCCCATCCCTGCAGTCACAAATACCATATCGGCTCCTTGCAGCGCCTCTTCTAGCTGTTCTTTGCTTTCTTCGGCAGCTTTCCGTCCGACTTCCGGGTTAGCACCTGCGCCTAAGCCGCGTGTCAATTTGCCGCCGATTTGCATTTTAACTTCAGCTTTTGATAAATTAAGCGCTTGGGCATCAGTGTTGACAGCAATAAACTCGACCCCCTGAACACCATGCTCAATCATGCGGTTAACGGCATTACTGCCACCCCCGCCAACACCAATGACTTTTATTGTCGCTAGTTGATCCATACTCGTATCAAAATCTAACATCTCACGTTCCTCCTATTTTCACAGATTACAAGATTTATTATCTCAGCTTCCGTTTTCGCTACAGAAGACCCCTTTAATTAATCGAAAAAATACTTTAATAGATTGGATAGACCTGATTCTTTCTTCTTCTCGGGTTGTTGTTCATCTTCATCATTCGTTGGCTGTTTTTGGACGCGTTTCTGCTTTTTAGGTAAAGGATCTGCAATTTCACCCGATACTGAAGGCAGTATCTCTTTTCCTTGTATTTTCGCATTATGATGGGAGAATTGCAAGATGCCGACACCGCTTGTGTATTGCGGTTCCCTGACCCCGATGTAGTCCGGAATGGCCAGCCTTACATTGGCGTGTAAAACATCTTGAGCAAGTTCAAGCACACCGGGCATATTCATGGCACCACCGGTCAAAACAAAACCACCCGGTAAATCTTTAATACCCATGCGTTGAATTTCCTGAGCAGCAAATACAAGGATTTCTTCTAACCTAGCCTCAATCATATCAGAGATTTGCAATTGATTGAATGTTTGTTTTTGATTACTTCCAATAATGGTAACATCAAATAGCTCCTGATCATTCGCATCGTCAAAAAAAGCATGTCCGTGCTGAATTTTGATTTCCTCAGCCTCTTGTGTCGATGTTCTCAGCCCGATGGATAAATCCTTTGTTATATTGTCACCGCCCAGGGGTGTCATAGACGTTCCTTTTAAATGCCCGTCAGAAAACACAGATACTGTGGTGGAGCCTCCACCCACATCCACGAGCGCAACTCCAAGGTTTTTCTCATCCTCAGATAACGCGATGGTACCGGCAGAGAGAGGCTGAAGGCAAACATCCAACACTTCCAACCCAGCTCGTTCGACACATTTCAATGTGTTATGTAACACGGTCTTCGCACATGTGATAATAGTCCCTTCCATTTCGAGACGCACACCGATCATGCCGCGCGGATCATTTATTTCATCCTGACCATCCACTACAAATTCACGTGGGATGACATCAATGATCTCCCTTTCCGGCGGGATGGAAACAACTTGTGCAGCATCGATAACACGCGTAATATCTTCATCGCCGATTTCTCGACTTTCACTCGAAACAGCCACCACCCCATGACAGGGCTGTAATTGAATATGGTTTCCGTTAACACCGACCATTACCCGGTCGATTTTCATATCAACCATTCTTTCAGCTTGCTCCACTGCTGTCTTAATCGATTGCACGGTCTGATCGATATCTACAATGGCACCTTTTTTCATGCCTCTCGACTTAGCCGTTCCAACCCCAATAATATTTAATGATTCATTAAAGATTTCACCAATAATAACTTTAATTTTACTAGTACCAATATCCAGGCTTACAAATATTTCATTCTGGTTCACGAGCGTCGCACCTCCTATAAATAAAGGCCTCTGAATAGTTCAAATCATATCGAACATATAGGCAAAATACAATTGATAGTTAACAAAAGTAATCGGATTGATAAATTTTATAATCCGAAAGTATGAGATGGTTCTCAATACAGATGGTTCTTAAGTTGAATTCCACAGTGCCTGACGTTTTCCCTTTTAATTACGGTTATTTTTTTCTAATTTCTTGTTAATCAACCTTTGATCGATCAAATGCCTGCGTATACTCGCAATATTTTGGAAAAGCCTTACCCCGAAAGCGAATATGGCAGCCAAATATAGATCGACTCCTAATTGCACACCTAGAAATGCCAGAGCAGCAGCTAAGGTGATATTAAAAAAGAAACCCGTTAAAAAAATGATCTCATCAAATTTATTCTCTAAATAGGCACGAACTCCGCCAAACAAGGTGTCAAATGCAGCTAAAACTGCGATGGACAAGTAGCTGGCGTATTCCTCAGGCACACGGATATCTGTCAAAAATCCGAGAGATATCCCGATAATAAGAAATAGAATGGGCAACCACATGGCCTCTCACCTAACCCCCTAATTATTTGCTTGCAAAATTCCTAAACGTAAAGGGTCTTCATATTCAGGCAACGTTAATTCCTTTCTCTGGTTCGTCTTAATATCCATGTTCTCAATCGCATACAATTCCTTGGATTGACTGGTCTGAATATAATCAGCTAACTTATTCGGGTTGTCTGATAAGACCTTGATAGATAGAGGCAGAGACGGTAAAGGCCGATTATTTACATAAGTGCTGCCATTAACAAGTCTAATAGCTGTTAAATTGGTGATGCGTTCATTCCCTACAGCTATTTCTGTCGCACCGAACGTATTCAGGTCATTGATCAATCGAGTCAATAACTCGGGCGATAAGGACGGATATTCTTCAACTTCCGGCCCTTCAGTAAATATGACTTCCACAGAAAGTTCAACTCCGCTTCCTGTGGCCTCAGTTAGCCCAACATCTTGTTCCAATTTCTGAATCGATTCTTTTAAAGCACCGATATTCTCCTGATTTGACTTTTCATTGTAATTATCAATAACAGAATCTGCTTCAGAGATTTGAGTCAGCAACTCCTGCTGCCTATCCTGCTGTTCCTGTAACGCTTCTCTTATCTCCCACTGATCCCGTGTCTCCCTGACTTCAGGCTCCCCTGCCATCGACTGAAATTGAATGGCGACCATAAAGCCCACGATTAAAAAGACGAGAGATATAAACCATTTTGTCGACGCGCTCATCCGATCACCCTTCAGTTGCTAATCTCGGTTCCATTGTAATCGCTCGCTGTTTTTGCATGGTTACTTCAACGTTGTCATTGACAAGCTTCTCTACCACGCCATTGGTAAGATTCAAGCTGGATTCAAGGACGTCCGGTTCTCCTATTGCCTTGATCACAAATGGAGCTGGATGCTGAACGCCATCGACCGATATAACCGGACCTATACATGAAATGTAGCTATCACTGAAATAACGTTGTCCATTTATTGAGACGGCCTTGGCACCTGAACTTAGTAATTCATTAATTACTTTTTGGACATGTGCTTCATGTACAATGTAGTTGTTTGCGTTTTCTTCATCCGGAATATACTCAGCATCATGAAGGGTGACCTCGACTCCGGGGCCTTCAACAGGAAGTTCACCTGTCAACATTTGCAATTTCTTTTTTCTATCGACAAGATCAGCGACAACGTCCTCAGAGTTGGCTAAGTCATTCTCGATTTGTTGAATTTGTTCACGTTTTTGATTTAATTCATCTCGTAACTGTTTGTTTCGTTCCTCAATACTGAGGAGCTGCTGTTGGTAGTAATACTCTTTTTCCCATTGGCTCTCATTCAGCGTGACCACTTCCGGGTCAGATTTAGTCTGCTGATAGCTGAATGAAACTAAGAAGCCCGATACGAGTAAAACCAGAGCCAAAATAATAGACCTACCCTTGACTCTCATCATTATTCTCCTCTGAAGATTCCGTATTTTGATAAGGTTCTAAATAAGCTCCTACATCAAGATGGATAATGCCCTTATCCTCAGTATCAAGTTGAGCTACGATGGAAGGGTAAGCCTTCATTTTCTCCGCAAAGTCCCTTATGGATCCTTGCACTTCATACCCATCATTCATATACAACTTGATTTGATAAGGGTTATCTTCAGTCGGATCCCAATGGATTTCAGAGATTAATTGTGTAACACTTCTTGGCAAATCCTGCAATTCTTCAGTCATCTGATCGAGGTACGTTTGCTTAGAAAAACCTGCAATCAGGGGAGCATCCCCACTCGGTGAAGATAGTTTTTCAGACGTCAGACTTGTCCCATTATCAAGTATAGGATGAAAAGCACCATCTGATTTCACATACCCTACCCTGTGCCTTTCTTCAACATTGACCTCAATGGTTGAGGGAAGGCTGCGTGCAACATCGGCCTTAGCAATCTGGGGGTGTCCCTCAACTTTTTCAGCTACATCATCCAGGTCAACCTGCCAGATATTGGTCGCGTTCGTGATGCCTGTTTCACCTTTCAGCTCGTCTGCTTCCGTATGAACATTACCTGATATGTTCACTTGACCGACATGGCTTAAGGGGGATTGAAGATAGACCACAACCACCACTAGCAAGAAGAGCACACTTAAATAAAAGACCAGTCGTCTATTTGATTTTTTTCGTCTAGCCTGCTTAAGTTTCGGTATGCGTTCCTCTATGGAAACAATTTTTTCATCGTCCATATACGACTGCGCCCCCACATCTGTAAAATATCAGGTAGAGAATAGTGGTTTTGATCTCCAAACCAACTATGATTCTGATATAAATTATATCATACTCCCAGCCTGCTGACGTGAGGTTGTTTAACTCGTTTAAGATATTATGTTTTCCAAAAAACACGCTCTCCGTTTACTAAACGTGAGGCACTCAACGAGAATACCCAAAACCTGCATAAGATAAACAATTTTTCAACTATAGTTTATCATGTTTGGCCATTTTTGTGAGCAAATGTGATAAAAAGGAACAATTTTCAACAAACACACACTTAGAGACTTGGGAGGGCCGTTATAGCTCCACCATGTTGTTTTGAACACACAAAAAAACGCACTCCATTAAAGGAGTACGGTAGATGAAACCCACTTGTGACGGTCTTCCTATATTTTATCTTACCGTGTGGCGGCTGATATTCAACAATATACCCAATGAAGCTAATGTGAGGGTCAGGGAAGAACCCCCGTAACTGATTAGTGGAAGTGTAATGCCCGTAACAGGGATGAGACCCGTTACGACACTGACATTAATCATGACTTGGATCGTTATCATCCCCACTATACCTAGTGCCAGCAACGTCCCATATAAATCGGGCGCGTGTATAGCGGTTCGTATGCCTCTCCAACATAATAAAAAGAATAATATGAGGACGCAGGCGCCTCCGATGAACCCTAGTTCTTCAGCGAGTACGGCAAAAATAAAGTCTGTTTGCGGTTCCGGCAAGTAAAAGAACTTTTGCATGCTTTCACCTAAGCCCATCCCCAAAAGGCCGCCTGGCCCAATCGCATAGAGGGATTGGATAATTTGAAAGCCACTGCCTAACGGGTCTTCCCATGGGTTAAGAAAAGCGGTAATACGTTTAATCCGATAAGGGGCGGAAATGATGAGTGCCGCAAAACCTAGTAATCCTGCCAACCCGATCCAGCTGAAATGCAGCAGACGGGCACCAGCTACAAGGACCATGGTCATGGAGGTCCCAACCAGTACAACGCCTGTCCCTAAGTCAGGCTGAAGCATGATGATGATAAAGGGTACGAACACAATGGTCAGAACAGGTAAGAACCCTTTTTGAAAAGATTGTATATTTTTTTGGTAGAGCGATAAATATCGAGCTAAAAACAAGATCAGGCCTAGCTTCATGAACTCAGAGGGTTGAATACTGAACACACCTACGCCTATCCAACTTCTAGCGCCCCCTCTTACCATCCCGACACCAGGAACAAGGACGAGAACCAAAAAAATCGCACACACGATTACGATCCATTTGGCATGTTTTTGCCACACATGGTATGAGACATTCGTAAACACATACATACCAATCAATCCAAACACCGCAAAAAGTATTTGGCGTTTTGCGTAATACAATGGATCGTCGAACTTATATTCGGACCAGATACTTGAGGAACTATAGACCATTACGACGCCAAGAATCAATATCATCAATATGGTTCCCACCATAATCCAATCTGGGTGCCGAGCTTTCTCTGTCATTAAAAAAGCCCCTCCTCCGTTATCCACAGAAATAAGGGCTTTTGCTGTGTCCAGCCCTCATTATAGGCTATGCACAGCTTGGACAAACATGTCTCCTCTTTGTTCGAATGTTCGATATTGATCCCAACTTGCGCAGGCTGGTGATAACAAAATCACATCTTTTTCACGTGAATGTTGATAGGCTACCGGCACAGCTTTAGATACATCGTCGGCAAACAAAATCCGGGGAACACCAGCCTTTTTACCAGCTTCAGCAAGTTTTTCGGCGGTTTGTCCGAAAAGGACCATAGCCTTAACATTATTAAGATAAGGGACAAGTTCGTCGAACGTATTGCCTCGGTCCAATCCGCCTGCCAATAAAATGATCGGTTGATTAAAAGACGTCAATGCTTTGGACGTAGCTAAAATATTGGTCGCCTTTGAATCATTGTAAAACATCCGATCATCTTTCTGCTTAATCAATTGCAAGCGGTGGTCAACTCCACTGAAGGAAGACAGAACGTGCTTGATTGCTTTGTTACTTGCTCCTTCTAACTTTGCCGTGACCACAGCAGCTATTATATTCTCCAAGTTATGTGCACCGACTAACGCGATGCCTTCACGGGAAACGACAGGCTCATCTTTAACATACACATATTCTTCGTCCAACCAACCACCATCAACACGATCGGTTGTCGAAAAAGGTACGAGAGTGGCTTCAGCTTCTTGAACTAAATCCACGACGACCGGTTGATCGGCGTTATAAACCAAATAATCCTTTTTTGTTTGGTTAGAGAAAATGGCGGCTTTCGCTTTCTGGTAATTTTCCAATGTTTTATGGTAATCCAAATGGGCTTCATATACATTCAATAATACGGAAATACGGGGCCTAAACGAACTTATTCCTAGCAGTTGGAAGGACGACATCTCGATGATCATCGTCGTATCCTGGGTGGTACTGCGCGCAACTTCGCAGGATACCTTGCCTATATTCCCGGCAATTTCCGCTAAGGCTCCGCTTGCTTGTAGCATCTCGTGGATTAATGTCGTCGTTGTTGTTTTTCCATTCGATCCTGTAATGGCTACAATCGAACCTTCATGTATAAGTCCTGCAAGTTCGACTTCAGTAATCACCGGGATGCCTTTATTCATCGCTTCTTGTACCATTTCATTGTCATAAGGGATACCCGGGTTTTTTACGACTAACCCCATATGTTCGAGAGCAGAAATGGGATGAGATCCTAATATGAATTCTGCTCCCTTTTGACGCAGATCAGCTACATTCTGGTCATTCTCTTCTGCCTGCAGGTCATTAATGACGACTGAAACACCACTATCTAACAACAAGTGAGCAGCTGCTGTACCACTTTTAGCCAAACCTAGTACGAGCACATTTTGGTATGGGAAATGCAGCAAATGTTTCATGTTAACAACACCTCTATACAAAGCCCCAGCACAGCGAATAATAGGCCTGCTGTCCAGAAAGTGGTAACCACGCGCCATTCGGACCAGCCTTTCAATTCATAATGATGATGAAGAGGACTCATTCTAAATACGCGCTTTCCGGTTGTTTTATACGATATGACTTGAATAATGACTGACAATGTTTCTATGACAAACATGCCACCAATAATAACGAGAAGAATTTCGAGCTTCGTCAATATAGCTATAATGGCGATACCGCCCCCCAGGGCGAGCGAACCCGTATCTCCCATAAACACTTTGGCTGGGTGGGCATTAAATACAAGAAAGCCTAACAAAGCACCGACGACAGCTATAGCGAATATGGCCACTTCCATCACTTCTGCATTTTGCCACGCGAGTATGCCATAAGCGCCAAATGCAATGGCAGCTGTTCCTGCTAACAACCCATCAAGTCCGTCTGTGAGGTTCACTGCATTAGAGCCACCTACCAGCATAAGGAGAATGAGCAAACCATACCCCCGGCCTAGATCGATTCCTACATTCGTTGCGGGCAACTCGATGACCGTAGAAAATTGATGCCGGTCTAATACAAGATAGACAACAAGTGCAATTAGAATTTGACCAAGCATTTTTTGTTTTGATGTCAGACCCAGATTACGTTTCAAGGCCACTTTGATGAAATCATCCAAGAACCCTAGCACCCCATAACTGATGAGCACAAACAACACTAAAAATATTTCAACCCCAGGCTCTGTTGGATTGAAAAACATGACGACGATCAACGTTGAAAGTGTAATGGATACGATGACCATCAACCCGCCCATCGTGGGCGTCCCTGATTTCTTCTGATGAGATTTAGGACCTTCCTCTCGAATACTCTGGCCAAATTTCAACCTTCTTAAAAACGGGATCATGACAGGTGAAATGAGGACGGTCATAAAAAATGCCAGAGCCATTGTTATTAAGAGTATATAATCGTTCATGAAAGCTTCCTCCTTGTGTTACAAACCGTCCTGTAATGTTATTTATTCGACCAGTCCTTCGATGATCTCCTCAAGCTTCATACCGCGTGAAGCCTTGACTAAAATAACCGTATCGTTATCAAGATATCGCTCCAGGTTTTGGGTTAGTACTTCTTTATCGTCAAAATGACGCGTCATGATTTTTCGATTTAAGGCTGTAAGCTCATCCGTGATTTCCTTAGCGTCTTCTCCTATGGTAAATACAGCCTCAAACTCTTCACCAATTGAAGCGGCCACAGAACGATGCAAAGGTTTTGAATGGCTTCCAAGTTCATACATATCCCCGAGCACAAGCACCATTTTCTTTTTCTCCTGGCGTTCAGCCAAAGAAGCGATCACGGCTTTCATAGACGTAGGGGATGCATTATAAGCATCGTTGATAATGAGCGATCCATTTTTACCGGAAATACGTTCAAAACGCATCCCCGTAATTTCGATATTTTTGAGCCCCTGCTCAATTAAGTCAGGACTCATCTTCATAGCTTTCGCCAATGTTATAACAAAACTGGCGTTTTTAATATTATGATTTCCGGAAAGCGGGATGAAATACCCTTTATCACCTATTTTAAAATGACTGCCCTGATTTAAAGGGGAGCGTTCAGTAATGACCACATCCGACTCTGGTGTCGTACCGCAACGTATCGTATGAACATTTTGACCGGTCTCATGAAGCAAAGCTTCATCACCGTCCACGATTAAAGTGCCATCCCGGGACATGCCTTCACGTATTTCCAATTTAGCTTGCGCAATCCCTTCGCGTGAACCTAAATTTTCAATATGTGACTCTCCGATATTCGTAATGATACCGTAATCAGGTTCAGCAATTTTTGACAAGGTGCCGATTTCACCAGCATTATTCATACCCATTTCCAATACAGCTACCTCGGTGTCCTCCGGCATAGCTAATAAGGTTAACGGCAGTCCAATATGGTTATTATAGTTTCCGGCCGTTTTATGCACAACAAACGCTTCACTCAATACCGAAGCGGTCATATCTTTCGTTGTTGTTTTCCCATTGGAACCTGTAATCCCGACAACCACAGGCGCAACTTTTGATTTATAAAAATGAGCTGTTTGTTGAAGAGCTTGCACGGTGTCCTCAACAAAAAAAACGGGAAAATCGTTAGGGATTGCGTAAGGCAAGTGTTTATCCTTTTGCCATAATACTGCAACAGCTCCGTTTTGAATCGCCTCTCCAAGATAATCATGCGCATCAAATTGTTCGCCTACAATGGGAACAAATAAACTATTGCGCAACGTTATTCTAGAATCTGTCATAACAGCTGAGAGATGAATGGCATCATCAACTGCACCTCTGGATGTTGGAAATAACGCAGAAAGTTCTTGAACGAGCAGATTCATGGTTTATAACCCCTTCATTTGCTTTATTATTTTTCTTGCCACTTCCCGGTCGTCGAATTCAGTGCGGACTCCGTTTATTTCCTGGTACGTTTCATGACCCTTGCCCGCAATCAACACCATGTCGCCTGCTTTGGAATTTTTCAGGGCAAATTCAATCGCTTTTTCACGATCTGTGATACGGTGATAAGGCTCATTCAAGTTTTCGACCATATCATTGATAATGCTCTCCGGATCTTCAGAGCGCGGGTTATCAGAGGTGAAAATAGCTTCGTCACCTGTGTTGATGGCCACCTCTGCCATGAGGGAGCGTTTCGTTCGGTCTCTATCGCCACCACATCCCACCACTACTCTAACCGAACCGTCACAAAATTCCTTCAGAGTCTTCACAACATTATGAAGGGAATCAGGCGTATGGGAATAATCAATGATGACACCAAAATCCTGACCTTCTTCTACAGGTTCAAAACGTCCTCTGACCCCTTGCGATGTTTCAAGCGCTTTTTTAATATCCAAGAGCGGCACGTCGGACACAAGGGCTGCAGCAGCTGCAGCGAGCATATTATAAACGCTGAATTTTCCAATTAATGGACTGCGCACCATAACTGTTTCGGTTGAAGTGACCAACTCGAAGACGGATCCCTTTTCATGTAAATGAATCCGTTGAGCCCTTACATCAGCCTCTGACTCAATACCATACGTGAGTACGGGCTGGGCTGTTGAACGAATCAACGTCTTTGCATAAGGTGAATCGAGATTTATGATCGCCCTTTTCGGGAGCTTAGGATCATAGGTGTTGCCGAGCTGAGAAAATAACAATGATTTCGCTCGAAAATACTCCTCCATACTCTCATGGTAATCCAAATGATCCTGACTCAAGTTCGTAAACACAGCTATATTAAAGTCACAACCATATACGCGCCCTTGAGTCAATGCATGGGAGGACACTTCCATGATCGCAGTCTGAATGCCCTCTTTTACCATCGTATGGAAACTTTGCTGCAAGAATAACGAATCAGGTGTGGTATTCTTCACCGGGTAAACGTCATCCCCAATTTTCATGTGAATCGTACCGATCAGAGCCGTTTTCTGGTTATAGCGCCTGAAAATCTCATCCAGTAAATATGTAACGGAGGTTTTGCCATTGGTTCCGGTAACACCAATCAGGTTCAGATTTTTCGTCGGCTGCTGATAATAAGCATCTGAAATCAAAGCCATAGCCCGAACGGTATCAGGCACTATGACAACAGGTACATCAATATGCATTGCCTCTTCAGCTACAATGACAGCGGCCCCATTATCACGGGCTTGCATAACAAAATCATGACCATCGAATCGATCGCCACGAATACAAATGAAAAGGTTACCGGGTTGAACAGTTCTGGAGTCCATCGACACTCCGGTAACCTTAATTCCATCCAGTTCTCCAATCACTTTTGCTGTAGGAAAACGTGTGAGTAGTTCTTTGAAAGTCATTTAACTCATCCTAACTATGAACACATTCCTGTACATTATAGCAAAAGTTTGGATAATCTGCGTAGGATAGAAAAAATTTTAATAATTCATTTAATTACCTAAGTGTATCCTGACTGTCGCGCCAGTTTCCACTTTCACTCCCGCCTTTGGTGTCTGCTCTATAATTTCCGTCCCTTCCCCGTTCACTTCCACTTTTAAATCCACCATATACGTTTGCAGTTCTTTTTTTGATAAACCGACGAGATCAGGCACCTCGACAAGCGGTTCTTCCGGCCATGCATACTCTTTTTCAAGACCGTCTTTTCTAGGTTTCACCCCCAGGGCGGGGAGACTGTCCTCCATAATCGCACCTACAATAGGAGAAGCAACAACACCCCCGAATTGAACTGTTCCTTTCGGGTTATCTATCGCTACGTAAACGACAAGCTCCGGGTCGTCCGCCGGGGCAAAGCCCATGAAAGATACAATATAGTTATTGTCCATATACTGCCCATCAGGACCGACCTTTTGAGCGGTTCCTGTTTTTCCTCCGACACGGTAACCTTCTACATAGGCCCCTTTACCTGTCCCTTGTGCGACTACGCTTTCCAGTGCATGTCTTACTTCTTTCGAGGTCTCTTCAGAAATTACGCGATCTTTTAATTCTGGTTTGTTTTCTTCAATCACGTCTCCTGTCACAGGATCAAGCCAAGCATCCAAAATATACGGTTGATATAAATAACCGCCATTGATAGCAGCTGCTACCGCCATGACTTGCTGAATCGGGGTCACAGACACGCCTTGGCCGAATGATGTGGTCGCCTGTTCCACAGGCCCGATTTGTTCAGGTTTAAACATGATGCCCGTGCCTTCTCCTTCCAAATCTATTCCTGTTTTACTACCAAAACCAAAGTCGTCTATGTAAGAAAACAGCTTTTCTTTACCTAATCGTTGCCCTAATTGAACAAATCCCGGGTTGCACGAATTTTGGACGACTTCCAAATAAGATTGACTGCCATGGCCGCCACCTTTCCAACAATGAAGTTTTGCACCATCAACTTTAATGGAGCCGGAATCATGAAAATGGTCATCATTAAGGTCAACCAAGTCTTCTTCCAGTGCTGAAGCAAGTGTAATGATCTTAAAGGTTGAGCCTGGTTCATATGTACTCCATACCGGAAGATTTCGGTTATATACATCCGCAGCGACCTCTTGATATTGAGCAGGATGAAAATCCGGGCGAGATGACATACCGACAACTCTACCGGTGTCGGGCTCAACAGCAATGGCTATAGCAGAATCAGGGTTATATTTTTCAGCTGCGATATCAAGTTCACGTTCGATAATCGTTTGCACACGATGGTCGATGGTAAGTCGTAAATCATCTCCATCTTCCGGAGGTTGATAAACATCTGCGATATCGGGCATCCGTTTCCCCTTCGCGTCTGCAAAAAATGAGAGTTCGCCTTGCTTACCGCTCAACCTCTCATCATAGAATGCCTCTAAGCCCATCAACCCCTGGTTATCAATGCCTGTGAAACCGAGTACATGGGACAAATATTCTCCATTGGGGTAATGACGCTTCGAATCCTTTGCTACATAGACACCATCCATCCCTAATGATTGAATGGACTGGGCTTGTGCTTCTGTAATCTTGCGGCCCTCAGGGTGGATGCGTTCGATTGAAATTTGTTTTGTTACATGCTCGAGCGCCTTGTCCTCGGACATATTCAATATGTCGGCCAAAGCCTTGGCAGTTTGTTCAGGATTCGATACCTGTCTCGGCACGACCATCACAGTTGGTGCTGACTGGTTACCGACTAACACATCACCCGTCACATCCAAAATTGAACCTCGTTCAGGTTCAAACGTGATGTCACGGCTCCAAGAACTTTCTGCTTTTGAAATTAATTCATCGGCCAGCACAAATTGCACGTAGCCCAGCCTCGTAATGATGACAGCAAAAAGAAGCATAGAAATAAGAAAGACAGCGACTAATCGTTTTCTTACCGTTACAAGTGATACACGCTTCATAACTCAGACTCCTTTAGCGTAGAGTTGGCTTGTACCACTATATGTTGGTAAAAAAATGATTAGAACACTGTCTATTTGAACCCCGGGTCATTCAGGTGATTGTTCGGATGCTTCACCTGATTGACCTGATGCGTCATTTTGGTTTTCTGATCCTTGAGAGGATTGGTTTTCATCACTGCTTTGTGAACTGTTCGGCTCGTTGAACTCGACGACCAGATAGTCTTCTTTCTTTAAATTGGCTCCTGGTACGACATTCTGCTTAAACGCATAGCCGTTCCCCATTGTCTCAACCTTCAAATCCAATAAATCGCCAAGCTTATAAATATCCCGCTTAGACCAGCCACTGACATCTGGCATGGTTGGTTGATCGGTTACGATAAACACCCGGTCGTGGGGCAGGATTTCTTCACCAGGCTTAGGGTAGACATCCGTTACGTCGCCCCCATCACCTATGGTCGTCACATGCTCGAACGTGTCGTTCAGCTGTTGTTTTGCACTGTTGAGATCCTCGCTCGTGACATCTGGCATGGTAACAGTCGACACATCGGGCTCGGCTTTTTCTTCTTGCGGTTTGATATTCAAATAGTGAAGGCTGTTTTCCATAACTGTTTTCACTATATAAGAGACCGGCGCCGCGCCTGTTTCCGTATTTTCCAATTCAGGTTGTTTGACCGAAACATACATGAGCAGCTCAGGATCTTCTTTAGGTGCCATTCCCATAAACGAAAATCTATAATTCTCTCTCCCGGACATATAACCGCCTGAGTCAGAGTCAGGAAGCTGTGATGTCCCTGTTTTTCCAGCCAGAGCATAGTCGTTCAGCTTGTACATCGTACCTGTGGCATCCTCCGCAGTAACGACTTTACCCATGAGCTCTCGCATTTTCTTGGCCGTGTCTTCAGATATCGGACTCGATATCTTTTCAGGCTTATTTTCAGAAATCATTTCCCCATTCTCACTTGACGTGACCTTCGATAGCACATACGGCTTCATCATATCACCGTCGTTGGCGATTGAAGTCGCCGCGGTCATGAGCTGAATTGGGGTGACAGTCGTCCCTTGACCAAAGGATGTGGTCATCTTTTCACTGAGGTAGTTGTACAAAATATTGCCTGAGGCTTCATTTGGTAAATCGATGCCTGTTTTCTTACCAAAGTTAAAATCATTCAAATAGCCACGGAACGTCTCAGTTCCAAGCTTTTCGTTAACAAGTTTCATAGCAGCTACGTTAGACGAATATTGGAAACCAGTGTCAAAATCAATTTGCCCCCAGCCTTCAGGTTTATGATCGTAAATTGGCCTTAGGTTATCGTCATACTTATAACTTCCCGATTCAAACAACTCATCTCCATTATACACCCCTTCTTCTATGGCAGAGGCCCAGGTGAACATTTTCATCGTTGATCCTGGTTCAAAGGTATTTGATACAACATTGTTATACCAGTTTTCAATATCCCCTATGTTGTTAGGGTTGTAGCTGGGCCGGTTGCTCATGGCTAGAACTTCGCCCGTGTCAGGATTCATCACCCCTGCTGTTATGCTCTCAGGATTGTACTCCTCATTCACTTGCGTCATGGCGTCCTCTAAAAATGTTTGAATTTTTTGATCGATGGTCAAATGGACATTTTCTCCATCATCAGGCTTTTGAATGGTTTCTTCAGGATTGAGCAGTTTAGAGCCATACTTATCACGTTGATAAGAGATTTGCCCTTTTGTTTCTTTCAAATGCTTTTCCATTTGTTGTTCAACCCCCGAAACACCTTCGATCTTTCCGCCGTTGTTGCGGGCAAACCCTAATAGATGGGAAGCAAATGTGCCATTGGGATAATACCGTTTGGCTTCTTGGGAAAATGTGATACCAGGTAATTCTTTTGCTTTAATGTCCTTCATGACATCTTGAGAGAGATTCCTCCCCGTTGAGCCGAATTCGACTTGGAATTGACCATTTTCTTTCCCTGATTTCATTTTCTGCTCAAGTTCCCCGGCAGTTGTATCTAATATAGAGGCCAGTTCTTCTGCAGTTTGATCAATATCCTTCACGTGATTCGGTTCATCAGGATCTCTGGAGTATTCAGGATCGACAATGGCCTGCATACGATAGGTGGGGCGATCATAAGCAAGAACCATTCCATTCTTATCATAGATTTTCCCGCGCGTTGCATCAATCTCATATGAACTCGTTCGAGCTTTGTCAGCCCATTCGTTGAGATCAACCCCTTGCACTTCTCCTGTTGTTTGCAGGTAAAGAAAGCGTCCAGTTATAAAAAGAAAAATCAGCGCGAATATGACGGTCAGCCATATGGCGCTGCGGCTTGTGTTTCGACTTTTCATAGGGAAATCACCAATCCTATTTAATTTCCAATCGCGTTGGCCTGCTTCACCTGAGCATTTTGTATTTTCAATCCATTTTCTTTGGCAATGCGCAGTATACGATCAGGGTTGGATAATTCTTTTTCTTCATATTGCAACGTTTCATTCTGAGCCTGTTGCGCTTCAATTTTCTGCTCGAGCTTTTGCACATCACGATTCAACGTGTCCGTAGCTGATGTAAATTGGACCATAAGTACTGAAGCTGCAATGACGATCGAGGTGCTCACAGCATAGAGTAATTTCTCACCAGGTGTAATCCACCTCTTCTTGTGTACCTTGACCTTGACTTTCTGTTCATCTTGCTGCGTTGAATGCTGATTAGTCTGTGAAATATCTTTTACTTTTTCTATGCTCATGTTTGCTTCCACCCTTCCGTAAATTGAAATTCTTCAGACCATGGTTTGGTTTTTTCAACAATTCTAAGTTTGGCAGAGCGTGCTCTCCGGTTACTTGCTAATTCGTCTTCGTTTGGAAGAATTGGTTTGCGCGTCATCAATTGAAACGGAGGCTGTTTTTCTTCCGGAATCATCGGAATATTTTTAGGTAACGGCGGCGTGGTGCTCCACCGTTTAAATGTCTGTTTGCACAGCCTGTCTTCTAATGAGTGAAACGTTATGACAGCTATTCTTCCACCTAGATCAACAATTCGTGCCGCTTGGTGCAGCGTCTCGTTAAATGCACTTAATTCATCGTTGACCGCGATTCGAATAGCTTGAAACACGCGTTTAGCAGGGTGGCCCCCTTTACGTCTGGCGGGAGCTGGAATAGCTTCTTTAATCAGATCAACGAGTTCCCCTGTTTCAGTAATGGTGTGTGAATCTCTAGCACTTTCAATCTTGCGGGCAATTTGTTTTGAAAATTTTTCTTCACCATATTTGTAAAATATTTGCACAAGACGTTCGTACGGCCATTCGTTGACAACGTTCCATGCTGTTTGCTCCTCTTTTTGATTCATTCGCATGTCTAAAGGGGCGTTATGCTGATAACTAAAACCGCGTTCCTTCACGTCCAACTGGGGGCTGGAAACCCCTAAATCGTAAAGAATACCATCAACCGACTCGATTCCCAGTTCTGCTACTTTTTCCTCTAACTCGCGAAAATTGGCATGAACAAAAATGATGCGGTCCTGATAAGGTTCCAAACGTTCTTTTGCAGCAGCAATGGCCATCTCATCCTGATCAAAAGCGATAAGTCTCCCTTGCTCACTCAAACACTTTACAATCTCACTGGCGTGGCCCCCGCCACCTAGGGTGCAATCTATATATGTACCATCAGGTTTAATATCCAATCCTTCAATTGTTTCTTGTTTCAAGACACTAAAATGTTCAAACATCAGCTCACCCGCTTTTTCTAAATATCAAAATCAAGCATATTTTCCGCTATCTCAGCAAAGGATTCCTCAGATTCCTCGAAATAGGTCTCCCATTCTTCCTTAGCCCAGAACTCGATTCGTCCAGAAACGCCAATTACAACGCACTCCTTATCCAATGCCGCGTATTTGCGAAGGGGACTGGGAATGTTGATTCTTCCTTGCTTATCAACTTCACATTCAACAGCTCCGGAGAAAAAGAAGCGAGTAAAGGCACGGGCATCTTTCTTAGTGAGGGGGAGTTTTTTCAACTTTTCTTCTAAAATTTTCCATTCGTTCATAGGGTAGGCAAACAAGCATTGATCTAATCCACGTGTCAATACGAAGTTATCCCCCAGCCCTTCACGGAACTTAGAGGGGACAATTATGCGGCCTTTGCTATCAATGTTGTGTTGAAATTCGCCCATGAACATAGAGTCTTTCCCCACTTTCTAAATCCACCTTACCACATTCCCCCACTTTTCACCACTGTATTTTTAAGTATTCGCTCCACCATAAAAAAATCCTGCCCGAGAGGACAGGATTTAAAAATTTATTTTTTCTTTTAGCACGATTAAATCTCATCTGAAAAATGAGGGGCTCCCATCGCTGGCGTCGAACTCCACATAGTTGAACATGACCTTGTTGAACTATGCCATTCAGTGCTGTTATGTTCGCAGCCATCTCAGGTGGAGGAAAGTGGGTGGTTACACATATATGACATGATGCCCTGGTATCGAGAGATCGTGACGTTGAATGTTAGAAAATAGGTTTAAACCGTAAGCATTGATCCAGGGAAGCACATTCCACTTACGTTCTTGCCTCCCCTTTCCAGGGTGGAGAAGCAGCTCCAAATAATCAAAGTTTTCAATATCAGCGGCATATTGTTCGTCAATACGTCGTTCCATCCTCTGCCGCAAATACGCAATGTCCTGATAGATGTAAGCTAAGTTCTTATCAGCCACCTGACCTAAATCATCGCCCATCTCACGTGCTTGATAACGAAGTGGTTCGTGAATACGGTCAATCTCTTGTTTAGCCTGATTTATCATCTGTTCAATTGGAGGGGATGACTGGGAAGAAAGCCAACTCATTTTATGACGGCCCACCCCAAATTCGATTGCATCCTCTATTTGGATGTGGTATTCATCCAATAAACGTTCGGCCTTCCGGTCAATTAACGTAAATGATTGTCTTAGTACAACCGGCGGCATCTTCCGGTCAATCGCGTTAAAAGCAGGCTTTAACACGGACCAATAACTGATCTCTCCGGGTCCTCCGACAAATGCAAGCGTCGGAAATAAACACTCCTGCATCAAAGGCCGTGTGACCACGTTGTTACTAAGCTTTGTCGGGTCATGATAAGCAATTTCAAGCATTTGTTCAAACGTCATCGTGACCTCATCTTGTTTCCCTTTGACACGGTCCTCTTCTTGCTTCAAAAGCACCCTTTCCCCTTCCATATGGTAGAACAAATGAAGATCAGAAGGACGACATTCCAAAGAGACAGGGTAGCCCGCCTGCTGATTCGCTTGCACAGCACGGTGGACCCCGTAACCGATTTCATCGGACTGTCTGATCAGCTCAGAGAAATATTCCGTTTCAAGCTCACGTATAGAGGGGTGATGCGAATCCATCAACACAATGCCTTCATGATGAAACATGCGAAAGACAAGGCGAGCAAAAAAATCCGCAAATCCTTTTGAGTGGTCGATATCATGTGACAATTGGCGGTATAAATCCTTTGTGTATTCCGTTTCATTCAATGTTCCGAACATACGAGCAAGCCACTGCTTTGTTTCATTTTGGTCCAGATTCAAATCAGATACAGCTACCCGTTCGTTCACTTTTTGAGCCGTTTGCAGTTTTCTCATCTGCTTTTGCTCTGGAATAAACACATGGTTGATTTCAGCGAAATCGTGATCCTCCCCGGCTATCCAAAAAACCGGGATAACCGGCTTGTTCAATTTCTCTTCCTGTCGTTTTGCTAATTGAAGAATGGAAATGATTTTATGGACGGTATACAAGGGGCCCGTTAACAAACCGGCTTGCTGCCCGCCAATTACCACTGTACTTTCTTCATGCTTTAATCGTTCTATGTTTTCAGTTGTGGAACGAGGCGCGCCCCAGTTTTGATTCAATTCAAGCAACGTATCAGCTAACTTTTCTCGTTGGAAGGAACGCTGCATGAGTTCATGATGTCGAGCATGATACGTATTTTGATCAAATGGGTTATAGTTGAATTTTTCTTCAATGGTGGCAAAATGTTCCTGATAATCTCTCACCAGTGGATCATCAGGTTTTATATCTATGGAATCGATTCGCATCTGAACTTCTCCTTTACCGCTCTATGTTAAGTGAAATGAGTCTTTATGTATTGTAACGAAAACAATCCAAATGTTCACCCATTCTGTTTCACTCCAACATGCGTGATGCAATTGCATAAACGACCGATACCATATATAGCATGCCGAATACAAGGAAGTTCAAACGCCAAAATCCTCGTAGAGCTCTTCTTAACAACAATTCTTCATGCCTGTTGTACTGCGTAATGATGGTGATGGCTAATAACAAGAGTAGAGCAAGGAATATGAAACCGATAAAAGAACGGTCAAACTGAACGATCAAAATAGCATCGAATGCCAAAATAAATACAAAGGTCATAATGTTAGCTGTCTGGTGGATGGCTTTCCACTTGTGACGATAGAGTTTTCGCAGAATAAATAGAATGACCAGCATGATCGGAATCGGCAAAGTAACGAGGGCTGCATACAAATAAGATATAACATCACTCATGCTTTACCCCCCTTTTCAATTTGTAGAGCGTGAATAGCGTGATGAACAAAACGGTTCAACTCATTGGATTGACCGCTTCCTGTCTGCTCAATAAGATAGCCCGTAATAGCATCAATCTCAGTCGGTCTGGCACGCATTACATCCATCAGCATGGAAGAAGTATTACCTGCTGTCTTCCGTACAATATTTTGAATCAACGCCCACTGAGTGTCTGCATCCATATGTAAAATCGCGCACGCCTCCAAGCAAAGCTGACGAGCCATGTTATTGATATACGGATTACTGATCACCTCGCCATTTTTCACATTAAAAAGGGCTGTAAGAGGGTTGATAACCGCATTTACAATCAACTTCTCTTTCAACACCTCATCCTTCCGACCCGAGGCATAAATAGGGAAATCTGGGTTACTAAGCGATGTCACTAACGTAATTTCAAACTGCTTCTCTTCTTCATAAGCAATTTTAATATTGCCTTGGCCTGTATGATGCACAGTAACATTGTTTTTCCTTATGGCACCGTGGTTGACTACCCCCGTTAAACTAGCTCCTTTAATCATCGTAAGTTGCCTGAGATGCCCCAGCCCATTTTGAAGAAAAACCAGGGGAGCAGTCATTTGTAGACGTGATAGGGTAGCGATGACTTCTGGAATGTCCGGTTGTTTTACACATACGAATATGACATCTTGATCAGCTTTTATATTGTTCAACTGCTCGCTCTTAACTCGAGTTGCCGATTCCTCTGAGTTCAGCCTTACCCCATGGCACATCAGGTCTTCCTGCTGTTCAAGTCGACGTACGAAAACCGTGACCTCATGTGACACGCCCAAGTACGCTGCCATTAACAGGCCCGTCGCTCCTCCACCTATAATCCCTATTTTCATCGAATCCCTCATTCCTCAATCATTACACTGATATTGTAGCAAAAAAAATGGAAAATAGGGCGATTGTTTTCATTATGAAAATGTTTATATTATAATAAAACCAGATAAGATTCTGAAGGGGGAATGGATTGTGGTCGAAACAATGAAAGTCCAACGCTTATTAGTCAATTATAAAACATTGGAGGAATTCAAGCGGTTTAAAGAATACGGCAACCAGGAACTATCGATGCTTGAAGACTTGCAAAATAATATCGTTGAAAATGACAGCGAGTCACCCTTTTTTGGCATTTACTATGGAAACGCTTTAATCGCGCGCATGAGCCTTTATAGAGTGAGAGCCAGATACGATCAATATTTTGAACCACCGCAGGATTATCATGAATTATGGAAGCTTGAAGTCTTGCCCGATTTTCGTAATCAAGGCTATGGAGAAGCTCTCGTTAATTTTGCTAAACAATTTAATTTACCTATTAAAACAAATCCTCGTATAAAA
The DNA here is from genome assembly GCF_013618635.1 of Thalassobacillus sp. CUG 92003. GTDB lineage: Bacteria > Bacillota > Bacilli > Bacillales > Halobacillaceae > CUG-92003. Next base: position 24,804 of record NZ_JABLSJ010000005.1, read on the forward strand.
TCCCATGGTTTTTGGGAAAAAATGGGCTTTCAAAAGGCGCAGTATGATATGAGCCGTGATTTAGGTGAAAATCCATTGATCTGGCTGCCTGAAGGCGTCGATGAACAACATTCAGAAGCTTAAACATCAAAAACGTTGCTTTCCCATAAAGGGAGCAACGTTTCTTTATTATCGGTTAAGCGTTGTCTTTCGTTGGTCGACCCAGGTCATCAACTTTCGGACTTCTTCCCATGCAGCTTTCATTTGTTTAACTTGGTCTTCAAGTTGAGCTTTTTCTTCTTGGAGATTTTTTATATGGTTCTCCATCTTTTCAAGATCTTTCTCCTCTTCCTGGCTTGTTTTCATCCGTTCTAATAAGAATATCGCATCATCGAGTGAAAACGCCCCATGTAACCCTGATGAAAGCGACTCGACTAATTCTCCTCGTGAAGCGTTACTATTCTTACGGTCTTTTTTAGCCTGTGCAATCGCATCCTGATAGTCTTTACGTACTGTAGCGTTCCACCTGAACCCACAAGCTGCAGGTGTGCGGGAAAGCTTATCTGCTACTTCTTTGAACCCTTCCAGCTGGGTTTTTCCTTGTCTGATATGACGCAATATAGTTTCAGCAAGTAATAAATCTTCATCCTCTTTCCAAGCATCTTGTCTCAGCGTCTCCATAAGATCCCTCCTCTATGGTTTGCTCTATATTTATGCAAACAATGAGGTTGATAGAATATCAATTAGTGATCTTTTCGAGATGAAACGAATCGTTCAACTGCTTGCTTATGTTCTTTACTCTCCCAGAGATTAGCACAAGCTCTCACGTCTTCATCCATTTGAGCTGACAGAGGAAGAATCGAAAGTTTTCGTAAATACTGGCGTTTTAATACCTTCAATTGTTCCAATGATTTTGATGTGAATGGGGCTGCCAACCCTTCAATATGATGAAGCTCCTCTGAAGCCAGAATTCTATGGAGCCACCCGATCCGTAACGTTTTGTCAGCCTGATACATGTCAGCCTCCGCTAACCATAGGAATGCATCATCCGCAGCGATCTTTTCATATAACAAGGCGCCCCCGCCCCATCCAGGCGTAATGCCCAATTGACCTTGAACAAACCCATACGAAGAAGAACGAACACCGAAACGGAAATCACAAGCTGTAGCTAACTCACACCCTCCTCCTCTCGCCTGGCCATTCAAGACGGCAATAGTAGGAACCGGGAAGGAAGCAATTTTATACAATACTTCTTTCATTTGATACAAAAGACCAAACGCTTCATCGCTTGATAAATCCCCATGCAAATCAGATAAGTCTCCGCCTGTAGAAAAGGCCTGGGTTCCTGCACCAGTGATGATGAGACACTTTATATTATTTAACATATTCGCTTCATCAATCGCCAAGTGAAGGTCTTGGGTCATCTTGGTGGAGATAGCATTCATTTTCTCAGGGCGGTTCAATTTTATTACAGCATAGTGTTCATGAACACTTAACATTATTTGAGATTGCGTCATATTATCTATCCTTTTTTATAGGGTCTCTAAAGATTCAGTTACGATTTCATCAAGCCATCGTTAATAGGTGCACTCATCTTTACGATATTAGAGTAGTTTCGTCATGAATCCAGCTCAAACCAGCTCATATGCCTCTGATGAGACGCCATTTCTTTCACATAAGGGACGTTCCAGATCTTCCTCAGCAATTGTACTGCTTTATATGATAGATCACCATCAACGTATAACCTGTTATACGATTTCACATACCTAAAAAAAGAAGCCTGAACGGATCAGACTTCTTGTTGGAATGCTTACTGCTCAACAACTTGCTTTCCATTATATTGTCCACAAGATTTGCAAACATGGTGCGGTTTTGCGTACTCACCGCAATTCTGACATTCCACCATATTCGGGACGTGAAGCTTTTTGTGGGTGCGACGTTGGTTCTTTACTTTCTTCGACGTTCTGCGCTTTGGTACTGCCATGTTTTACACCTCCTTTTTAGATTACGAGCGAAAATCTCTATCTGGATTTTCCTATTCGTTGTCTTCTTCATTTAATAATGATTGCAATTTAGCCATTCGAGGATCAATTTGGTCATCTTCAGGTTCTTCATCCATCACTTGCCAGCCTTCTCCTTCATCAGGAGTTTGCTCGTAAGCCTGCTCATCACCTGAGAACACCCGAATTGGAACCTCCAATAGTACATTCTCCTTGATATATGGCTTTAAGTCAAGGACTTCGCCGTCTACCGGATGAACTTCTGAATCATCTTCAGCCGTGTAATAAGGAGACGTCGAAAAGACATCAACAACATCCATACTGAATGGGTAGGTAACATCTACTAACGTCCGCGCACAAGGCAGAATCATCGTCCCAGTAATGGAATAATGAAATGTGATTTCTTCACCGTGCATGGTCGCTTGCCCGTTAATATGCACAGGCTCGATTCGTCGGATGTCATTATTCATGTCTTCTAATTCCTGAACATCCACATCATCTTCAAATTCATAAGGCTCCTGTCCAGCTTGGATGAGCCTTTGCAAAGGAAATTTCATCAGTATCACCTCATGGCAACAAAAAATATTGTAAAAGGAAATCACGCATTTGTCAATGTTTTTTCTTTACACCTTTCTGCTTAGCATTAGTCACTATATTTAAATTAATTTAACACAAAATGGGTTGTCTATGCCAATTATTGGCTCATCATGATAGTATAGACGCAGAGGACTTTTGACGAGGTGGTATAATCATGAAAGCATGCGGATTAATCGTGGAGTACAACCCATTCCATAATGGTCATCTATATCATATGGAGAAATCCCGAGAAAAAACGAAATCTGATGTAGTGGTTGCTGTTATGAGCGGCCAATTTCTTCAACGAGGTGAACCGGCTATCGTTGATAAATGGACCAGAACGAAACTGGCCCTCGAACATCATGCTGACCTTATCGTTGAACTACCCTACGCTTATGCCGTGCAGCATAGTGATTACTTCAGCAAGGGGGCCGTGCTTACCCTCAATGCTCTAGGGGTCGATACCATTTGTTTCGGCAGCGAATCAGGTAATATCGCACCTTTTTTGGAAGGATATACGACATATGAAACAAACAAGCACATTTTCAATGACAACTTAAAGAACTATTTGAGCGAAGGGTTGTCCTTTCCTGAAGCTGCTCGACATGCGTATGAAACAATTGGACTGACTTCAGGGGAACTCGACTTATCCCAACCCAACAACATACTGGGATTCAGTTACGTCAAACAAATGCTGAATTATGCCCCTTCCATCCAACCGGCTACCATCCAACGGTTGAATAGCCAGTACCATGACCAGGAAATCACAGGTAGCATTGCGAGTGCTACGAGTATACGTCACGAACTGTTCGAGCAAGGCGACATCACCGAGCAGGCTGCCCGTTCTTTCCCTGCTAATACGAAACATGCCCTTTACCATTATCATCGTAAACATGGTGTCTGGCATCAATGGGAGAATTATTTTGCTCTCCTTCAATATCGGATCCTGACGAGCACACTTAACGAACTGCAAGCTGTCCACGGAGTCGAAGAAGGGCTGGAATATCGTTTGATGAAAATGGCCAAATCAGCTCGCAGCTTTGATGAATTCATTGAAAACCTTAAAACGAAACGTTATACGCGCACGCGCCTGCAGCGTATATTCGTCCATATTCTCACCAATACATTGAAGAGAGATATCGAACCAAGATTAGCTTCAAATGAAATAGGTTATGTCCGCGTGCTTGGCATGTCGAAAACCGGACAGGCTTACTTGAACAAGCAGAAAAAACAAATGGACGTTCCCTTAATTACTCAGCTGCAACAATTGGACCATACGTTGTTATCACTTGAAGAACGCGCCTCACTGGCTTACTACAGTGTGCTTAGTAACGGGAATCGGATCTCCGCAATGAAACAAGAACTGCAACCGCCAATAAGAATGAAACCATAGATCCACTATAAAGGGAGCTGCATCGCAATGCAGCTCCCTTACTTCATGACTTCGGTTCTAAATTATTCAAATACTCAAGGGCTTCATCAAAGGTGTCCACCGGTACAATTTTCATATCTGTATCCAAGTCTTCAGCAGCTTGTTTGGCCGTTTGATAATTCGAATTGTCCGCACCATTTTCATTTGGAGCAAAAAAGATGTCCACGCCTGTATTATGGGCCGCTACTACTTTTTTGTCGATTCCCCCGATCCGGCCGACTTCTCCTTCATAGGAAATCTCACCTGTACCGGCTATGTGATACCCTTTCGTAATGTCTTCTTCTGTTAATTGATCGTACATTTCTAAAGAGAACATTAAACCTGCGCTTGGTCCGCCAATTTCTCCGCTTTTTACATTAACTTGCGGGCTGACTTCAACCGAACGATCTGTAACGAGCGTGATGCCGATCCCTACTTTGTCTGGTTGATCCGGAAAAGCTGCCAGTTCAACTTCTCGAGTTAGATTCTCGTCATTTCGCCTGATGGTCAGCTCTACAGAACGGCCTTCCTCCATATCGGACACATAGTCGATTAAATCCTGTGATTCTGAAATTTCCTGATCATCGACTTTAACGATTCGGTCCCCTGCTTGTAAATGTTGAGCTGCCGGCATACCATCTAATACATTCATAACAAAAACGCCATTATATTCAATGTTAATGTCTTTCTTAGCTTTTTTATACGCTACAACTTTAGCCGCTTCTTGGGAAGACTCCATCAACTGAAGTTGAGCGCTATGATATTCCTCTTCTGTTACGTCCTCCGGTCGAACTTGATCGATAGGATATAGTTGATGATAAGGTCTGATTTTAGCGAGTGCCCAGCCAATTGGTGTAGCCTGCCCGCCCCTGATGGTCACTAAATGCATGTCTCCTTCACTCTCGTAACCATCTTGGATCTCTATGATAGGGTTCAATCCTTCCGCGCTACCTGGCTTGTATATGTAATAGGGAAGCTGATAGGCTCCTAAAAAAGCAGCTATGAGTATGGTAATGATGCCTGTGATGACGATTCGTTTGTTAAACTTCATGTTAGGACCCCTTCCAATCAACCATTTGCTTCTTAATGTCATTTATTGCTGATTCTGCCGCTTTTTCACCCGCTTCTACAATATTTTGAATATGGGTAAAAGCCCGGGAGCTGTAAGTAGCAACATCCGGTTGGATCTTGATATCTGCTGTGACCCCCATATAACTGATCAATTCATCTTGCATGATATCGATACTTTGAATAATGACATCATAGATTGAATTAATATTCGGATCTGCTTCGAAATGAGCGCAATCCACTGCTATCACTAAATCGGCCCCCATATCTTTTGCAATAGAAACAGGAACACGATCGATAACCCCGCCATCGATATACAGTCGGTTGTCAATGCGTTCAGGTACAAAAATCCCTGGTATCGCAATGCTAGCCCGAATCGCTGAACTTGCCTCACCTGTTGTAAACACTTTTTTATCACCGGCATACAGATCTGTTGCGATAATGGCAGTCGGTATATCAAAATCTTCTATATGCTTATTGAATGTAAATACACGGATATATTCTTTAATGCGTTTGCCTTGAATAAACCCCATTTTGGGAACCGTAAAATCAAGGTAGTATTTCCGTTTGAATGTCGTGGCTAACTTGTATAAGTCCTCCACTTTTTGCCCTGCAGCGTAAAACGAACCGACTAAAGCCCCCATACTGCTGCCGGCTATCATATCAATGGGAATATTATTTTCTTGCAATACTTTCAACACTCCTAGATGAGCGAACCCTCTAGCCCCTCCGGATCCAAGTGCAAGACCAATTTTTGGACGTGACAAAGCAATCTCTCCTTACGTGAGACAGTTAACTTTATTTTTATGGCATAAACAGAATGGTTATGCGCGTATATTGCTAAAAAGGCTTGTCTCCAAATTGTAAAACTGGATCCTATCTTGGAGTCGGTTGAAACATATCCCCATTTTACTATTTATATATGGAGAAGTACAGAAAACAAATACCAGCCAAAAGATAAGAAGAAACGTCGCGAACCATTCGTAGTAGGGAAGGATCACGGAGTGGGGGGAGGTTGTTATGAGTCCCTATATCAAAACGGTATTATTGTCTTCATTCGCGTTATCAATCGCTGTATTTTTAATCATGCAACCTAGCGTAGCACTTAGCGCCAGTACGGATGGACTCGATTTGTGGTGGAAGGTCGTCTTCCCGTCATTACTTCCTTTTTTCATTACAGCTGAACTCATGGTGAGTTTTGGTGTAGTGAAATGGATAGGCACTCTGTTTGAACCGTTCATGCGTCCTTTATTCCGTGTTCCAGGAACTGCAGGGTTTGTCTGGACCATGGGAATGGCCAGCGGGTTTCCTGTGGGGGCCAAGCTCACCGTGACGCTTCGTAATCAAGGCGTCTTGACAAAAACCGAAGCTGAACGGCTCGTTTGCTTCAGTAATGCCTCAAACCCTTTATTTATTTTTGGCGTTATTGCTGTCGGATTCTTCCACGACGAATCCCTCGGCTTATTATTAGCGGCCTCTCACTATGGGGGGAACCTTCTCGTAGCGTTTCTCATGAGGTTTTACCGTTATAACGATCCTCACGTTAGAACAATCCGCCATAAAGGAGCAATTTTAAAAGAAGCGTTTAAGAATATGCATGCCTCTCGAATTGAAGATCGTCGTCCCTTAGGAAAAATTCTCGGTGATGCGGTAACGACATCTGTACAAACCTTACTCATGATAGGTGGTTTCATCATTCTATTTTCGGTCATTAACCGTATGCTCGAATCCAGCGGCTTCTACCTTATCATCATCAAAAGCTTTGAAACAACTTTTAGTCATGTTTCAATCAATGAGAACCTCTTTCTCGGGTTATTTTCAGGTATTCTCGAAATTACGACAGGATCACAGATGGTTTCAGAAACTGAGGCGCTCCTCATCGTCAAACTTGTAGTTGTCGCTTTTGTTTTAGGGTTTAATGGTTTTTCGATCCAAGCGCAAGTCGCCAGTATTCTGGCTAATTCAGACATTAGTTATTTCCCTTACTTCATTTCAAGGATTTTACACGGGACATTCGCAGCAGTGCTCATTGCTTTACTTTATCACCCTTTATACGGCTCGCATAAACCTAGTACACTCCCTGCTATTCACGCAATATCTCAAGACAGCAGCGTGTTTTTTGCTAATCTAGGTGATTTCCTCGGAGCATGGGGACCAGGTATGACTATCACGTTCCTGTTTATATCATGCATGGTCCGTTACAAACGCATGATTCATCCTTCCAACCGTTAATCTCCAATCCTTGAGCGTATTAGGCGAATGGAACAATGGCTATCAAAAGATAAAAAATAGGGCTGGCGAGTCTATGCTCGCCAGCCCTATATCGTAGTTAGCTCGTATAAAAAACACCATTAAGCGAACTTTCTCTTTAAAGCTTCTTCTACAGGAGCGGGGACCAGATCTGAAACAGGTGCATGGTACTTGGCCACTTCTTTTACAATGCTGGAGCTTAAAAAAGAATACTGGTTGTTTGTCATCATAAATAATGTTTCTACCTCTTGATTAAGCTTTCGATTCATTGAAGTGATCTGCATTTCGTATTCGAAATCACTCACTGCCCGCAGCCCTCTTATGATAGCCTTAGCATTTTTCTCTTTTGCATAATCCATCAGAAGACCGGAGGATACATCTACGGAAACATTCGGCAAATCCTTTGTTGATTCCTCAATTAATTGAAACCGTTCTTCTACAGAAAATAAGGTGGATTTATTACGGTTATTAAATACCGCCACAATGACATGGTCAAACACCTCGGCCCCTCGTTGAATAATATCAAGGTGGCCATTTGTCAATGGGTCGAAGCTGCCGGGACAGACTGCCAGGCGACTCATCATGATTCACCTTCCTTATACATAGCAATTCCGATATTCGTGCCATAAATCTCTGACTTGAATTGACTCAAGATGCCTACTCTTTCAGGTAAATGTTCGCCCGCATCATGTTCACACACGATGACTCCTCCTGGGTTGAGCAAATCGTTCTCCAAGATAGCTTGGAGCAAATCTTCATAGGACACTTTACGATACGGAGGGTCTAAAAATATGTAATCAAATGCCAACTCGCGTTTACCTGCGGCTTTAATGGCACGAAAGGCGTCGGTACGGAATACTTCTGAACAATTTTCTAAAGATAGGGCGTTAAGATTGTAATGAATGGTTTGGACAGCTTTCGGATGAGCATCTACAAACACACACTTAGTGGCGCCGCGGCTTAATGCTTCGATGCCAAGGCCGCCACTGCCGGCAAACAAATCCAACACCTGCTCTCCTTCAAAATAGGGACCCAGTACTTGGAATAATGCTTCTTTTGCTTTATCGGTTGTTGGCCGAGTCCCGTTGCCAGGCACCGGTTTTAACTGCCGTCCTTTGTGATTTCCTGCAATAACCCTCACATTTGGCACCTCGCTTTCATTCTTCTTCATTATCCTATCACATATACTCAGATGCTAACAATTTAATACAATTACATACGATGGCAGCTGTATAAAATGGCTGGATGCTGACCATAATAGAGCATGAAGCAGGAGATTACCTGTTTCTGAAAACGGAGAAGGCTTACTTCCCCATAAGCGCTTCCTCCGGTTTCTCCTCTCCCTTTGCTTTTTTGTTTTTGTTCATTGCAAAAACAAAAAGGAAGGGCTGCCCTTACCGGGCAGCCCTATTTTTATGTCCAGAAAATTATTGCTACCTATCTAATACGAATGTGTGATGATTCATGTACCACATCTAGATGTAACAATTCCTTCACAAATGCTTCCTTCATATACAATTCTGATGAAACAGTCTCAATAATCACTTTTCCGGTTTTAATCTCCTCTTGATTCTTTACATAAGCTTTTCTCCCCGTGAAAAGACGCAGGTCTTGTTCATTAGTTGATACCACAAAAGCATCACGGTTGTTCAATGCAATGAGTTCAAATCCTGCTGCTTGTGCCAACCCAGCTACTGGATAAAGCCGTTCACCCTCTTTTTCAATGACCCTCCACTCTAGAGGGCCGTCATTGTGCCAAAACACGGCTTTTGGTTCTGTGAAAAACAAGGGGACTGCTTGTCGCTTTGATGCATTCAGTTCAAAAAATGAAGTCGGTTTTCCATAGACCTCACTAAGTAAACGATCCATCTCTGCGGCTAAATGATCTGAGGAAGAGCCTTCAAGCAGTTCTTGTTGCATCCAATCTAACTGACTCTCACTGAACCTCTCCCTTACCATCGCTAAAAGATCCGAATTCTGGTCAACCTTTTGATCAAGGGGGGCAAATAATTGCACGATAAAATCGATTACCCATTCATCCTGCTTACCTCCCCATTTTGTATTTAGATTTCGTTCCAGTAATTTATTTTCTATCGACTGAGGCTGTAAATTTGGAACGCGAAAAAACGATTGCCCGTCCGTTCTATTTAATTGATTCCCAACAAATATAACCGCGGGGTCGTAGGATTCAGCCAAGTGGTAAAGTTCTTGTTCAATATCTGTGGACAACTGCTGCTTCTTAGGGTAAAACACCTGTAAACCGTCGCTCTCCCAATGAGCGAGATCCTCTTTCTCCAGTCTAAGGATGGGAGAGCGGCTCAGGTTTTCCTTCTCCCAACTGTAATAATCGACCAAATCTTCATTGAGATGAACAGACTCGGTTCCAGGTGCTACCCAGCTACCTTTTGTCGACGTATAATCACGGAGGGAGATCGCAGCATCGGGAAAGACCTCCTTATTATTGTGAGTAAGCATTGTTTCCCAGTTGTTGAGGCGTCCTCCTTCTGGTTTAACCAGTTCATACTGAATCGTGAAGGACTGTTGTCTGTTATTCCATACCTTGGTAGTGTGATCTGATTCATTTAGAAGACACGATTGATTTTTTTGATAGTTACACGTAAAATCTGTCGCGCTCTCTGGGATTTCTACCTCGTATATATCATGTTGCAAGTGCTGATAATGTAACGTGACATTCGCTTTGTCTTCAGTGATGTCCAGGCTAACTTCCACACTCACCGGCGCACCGTCAGACTTATTACTTTGTATAACTCCGTGCGAAATACTCCACTGATACAGGAGCAAAAGCAGAGATAATCCCGCCATGAATATTAGAACAACAAAGGCTTTTCGCATTCCTCAGTCGCACTCCTTTTTGACTATACGATACACCCAGTTTAACAAAGACCTTTTCAAAGAAGCGAATAAATTGTCGAAAATACTTAAAATTCACAGAATGGCTCATCCGTGCTACAGTAATACATGAAATCAATTGGCGAAAGGATTTTATTATGATTCAGAAATTCATTGAACTAGGCGAAGGGTATGCGGATATTTATGAGTTGATTGAACTGGGCAAGCATATGCCTGAACGTGTTAAATACATCATGGCATTCCACACCGTTAAAAATGATCGCCACGTGACCTCACTGGCCTTGATTTTACATCCAGCTGGCGAGGACAAGTTCCAGCCCATTTACATGTGCACAGAAGGTGTTCCCAACCCAAACGAACAGCCAAATAAACGCTATGATTTATTCCAGGAGATGGCAAACGCGTTAAAACAAGACATAATAGAAATCGGTATCAAGTCCTCCGACCAATTCGCTGAAAAGGAATTATTTTTTCAGCATTTAATCGGCATTCTTCGCATGAATCGCTACATTCCACCATTGTCCTGATCAAAAACAAGCAACGGCCTGAAATGCTGTTGCTTGTTTTACATTTTTTATGACATTTTATTTTCAACTGAGCAGGAATTATTTGAATTCATCGAGAAATGGAAAAGGATAGCGATTTTTCTTTATGATCTGATAACCTCTGTTATGACACGAATACCACCCAGGGATTTAACAGAACTTTCTTTACACGTGACGTTTTCACCCGAATTATAAGTATGGAGGAGAGAACACCGATGACAAAACCTAAATGGGCTCAATCAAATAAGAAAATATTTCAAATTATAGTTGGCGTCATTATTATCATAGCCTTAGGGGCGGGTGTCCAAATCTATACCGCAGACAGTGAAAAACCACTAAGTTACGATGAGGAATTACAGCAAATTACCGACATGAGTGAAGTTCCCGACTTCGATCTTCCACCCAGCTGGACGTCTGTTGATCAAAAAGAGGAGATTGATCAATTTTTCTACGACCGGGTTAAGGGACTGAAGCGGGCTAAACAGAATGGAATGGTCATAAGTCCAAACCAAGCTTTTGAGGTAAAAGATGAAGACGCCACATTTTTTGTTCATGATATGTGGTACACGCCAAGAGGTGTTCATTACATATACAGTGTCGATTTAGCTATTTTTGACGAAGAAAGAAGTTTAAGAAACCTCCCCCCTCTAGTGGCCAATATAAATATAAAAGATGATGGTGACGAAATTAAAACGCAGGATTTATACGCTCACAATATGTATTCCCCTCGAGAAGGGCGCATTGTTTATCAGGGAAGAATGTATAACATTACGACGAGTTCCCCGATCAGGAAACCAAGTGAACAATTTTCACCAGACAGCAACCCGATGGACCAATTTTACAGACAAATGGATAAAGAGTTGGAAACAACCTTCAGTTTAAGGCTTGAAGGGACAAGCCATAATCTTACAAACGAAGGCGACACAACGACTGAAAGTGCTCCCTTACACTATACCTATTCCCCCGAAAAAGACAAAGTCCATACGGTTGATGTCAACCAAACCATCGAGGATGACGACGTGAAGATCAAACTTAAATCAATTGATATTGGCACAGTTGAAAATAAAATAAGCTTTGAATTGGCAAAGGGATCCGATTCGCTCAATGCTCATATGGATACCATGATCAAGAGCGACAAAGGAGAAGAACGACGCGTCAATATGCTCAACAAAGATGACAAACAAACCAATGTCTATTACGCCAATTTCGAACCTTTTAATGAAATGCCGCGGCAATTGGAAATTCAATTGAAGACAGTGGCTGTCATAAGTGATGAGTCCCTATCATTTGAACTAGCGGCAGACGATATTAAAGAACAAAGTGAGGAAGAGATGGTTTATGAAAATCAAACCAGCGAACTGCTAACCTCATGGCACAACACAGATGTAAATTTACAATTTCTTAGATATGAAGAGTACGGCAACCTTGATGTTCAATTAGAATTTCGCAAAAAAGGCAACCCGGAAAAGTGGCTTGTTGGGACGACGGGAACTGCAAACGGCCCGGATCCCTCCAACCCGTTATACGTGGAAGCGGTGAATGAAAAGAAGGAAACATTCCAAAGCTTAAATTATAATGGGTATAGTGAAGGGTTTAACTTTAATTTCGGCCATGAAGTCGTCAAAAACTCAGAAAACATTACATTTAAAATTAATAATCTCATGTTCAGGCACAAGGTGAACGAAACGGTTACGGTATCAACTTCCAACTAAAAGGACGAGACTGGGACATAAGTAAAAGAGAAGTTTTAAAAAACGAACATTAAAAATGGATATGAATTCAATGATGTTCATGAGCGTAGTCAAAACACGTAGACTCCTATGGGAACAGCGCGAGCCGAAGATCCCGCAGGAAAGCGTTCTTTGCTTTCCGAGGAAGCTGAGGCCGTGCCCATGGAAAGCGAAGTGTTTTGACGGAGCGGTCATTAAACACCTCTCAATACAGAAATTCCGAACGTTTCACTGAAATCGTTCGGAATTTCTGTATTTCATTTAGTTTTGTCCCAACCTCGTCTGTTTCGTCAGATTCCCATTTTATAATCATATTGTTTCGCTTTATCTGGCTTTGCATTCTCAAAATCTGTCGTAATGAAAGGCTTCTGTGAAGGTTCAACACGGGACACAAACGAAAAGCCTTCCAACTGTTCCATAACTTCGCTATGTTCAGATTGATCAACATATAACAGCGCATATTTAAGTTTCTTTGAAGCGTATATGAGATGCCCCTGTTTTTTGATTTGCCGTAAATTTTTCATGTGTTGGAAATATACAATAATACCTTGACGCTTAACCCTCATAGGATGTCTGCCTCACTTTTCTCATTTTTATTCAGTCTAGCAAATTGAAGCGTAACCGACAACTATGACCATTTCAATACATTAACATCACGCTCATAATCAGTTATGATAAAAGTTGGTAACCCATCCCTGCTAAGGAGGAATCAACATGACCGATTTAGAGCAAGCATGGAACATCTTCACTCAGATGCTCCAAACTTCACCTCTACTTGACTCATTTCAAATAAAATCGATCACCGGCTTACCCTTTGTTTATTTAACCACCAAACCTGATGTCGGAAAAGCTGATGTTGATGAACAACTTAAAAAAGCCGCAGCACGATCCATGCGCGGAAAACGCCTGACCCTTGCGATGCAATTTGTCCGCAAAAATCAGACGTCCTATATTTATCGTATTCGTTTCCTCGTACCTCAGCGCAAAATGTTTTGCTGTGGGAATTTATGTGATGACTGTATTCGCTTTACACCTTGATCTGAACGAAGTGACTACGAACAGCCGCAGCTTCCTCCACTGCCACAACCGCCAGCTCCGCCGCCACCTGTACCTGTGTCCATCAAGGCGGCCCCACTCCGGGGAACCTTTATTTCGGTGCTCACACTATGAGCGACGTGATGGCTGATGTCGTCCAATAACTTCTGCACCTCGCGTTCAGCTTTTTTAAATTGGGCCACTTTTTCATTCATATCCATTTCACGCTTCTCGGAACGGACCCTCTTCATAATGTCATTGTAATCAGGATGATATCGCCCAAATCGTTGGACATCTTCATATTGATCTTTTGTATCATTGAACCTGCGGATCAGTTTCTGTGCCTCTTCATCCTCTTCCATTTCTCGCTTAGCTATGCGATAATCCTGCATGACATCTGAACCCATGACCATTTGGCCGATGCCTTCAGAGTTATCTATTAAGTCTACGATTTCCATCGTTGCTAACATAAATCCACCTCCACCACTATCATACCAAAATTAAGGAGATATTAAAATTAGCCACGCGTATTTATCTGACCAGACTAATAATATGGATAGGACGGTGGTTGCACGAACCGTTGTCTGGCTTTTTTCTGCTGCATGTCATTTATAATATTTTGAAAGTTATTAAGCGCTCCATTTATATCTTCAACATGCTTGGAAACATTTTTCCAGTCAATATCTTGAAGCAGCTTCGTGAATTGTTTCATCCATTCACTATTTTTTTGGGAAGAGGCATCCTTCGTCTTTTCTTTAGAATCCCCTTTGAATTCGTCCCAAAAGGAATCGTCTTCACCTAGCAGTAACCACTTTTCATAATAGGTTTGCAACGATTGATGCTGCTTTCTTATATGAGCTTTCAGCTTAGGGTGCTTCATCACAAACTGCTTGAATTCCATAACCGTAGGATGCAGCTGTTTCTCCGCCATACACATACACCTCTCTTGTTAACTACTCATTAGCCTATGAAGAATATGTGTGAAAGGTTCAGGGTATCGTCAAAAAATTCTGGGTGTAATAATCACGATGAACCCCTACACCAAGATGCGTGTACGCTCCGTCCAATAAAGCTTCACGGTGGCCCTCACTGTTCAACCACCCATTGACGGCCGCTGCAGCATCAATGTATTGGGCTGCAATGTTCTCTCCTGCTCTGACATAGTGTACATCTCCTTTTTCAAGGCGTTCTTTTAATCCATCGCCATTTTGGGAATGATGAGAGAAATAATTTTCACTTTTCATGTCTTTGCTGTGAGCATAAGCGACATTTGCAGCCAACTTACTCCATTCTAGTTTTGATTTACTATGACGTTCTCTTATTTTATTTGTGATCGTCATAATTTGCTGTTCATTGCCTGCTTGCACAGTCTTCCATTCTTCTTCCGACATAAACGGCGGCTCATGCAATTCACCACGGTAGGTGACACGATAAGGTTGAAGTATCAGCAGCACTTCAGGGCTCATGACTCTGATAGAGGAGAGCTTTCGTGTGACGGTATCAAAATAAAGTTGAGCATATGTCTCATCATCCAGTTTCACTAGGGGTCTTTGAGCAAGATCGACTTCAGTTAATTCAAATGTATAAGTTCCTTCTGTCTCAAGCGTTAATGTCTCAGAAAATGGAGCGACATCACTAACTTCATCGTAAGGTTGTCCAATGGAATAATCAGACATATGATTGATATCCCCCGTTCCCACCCAGGTAACGACCTTCCCTTCAGCAATGCCAAACTGAAGGTAGGTAGTGGGCTGCTCATAAACCCACCACGTATAACCATACGCGCTCTTATCTTTTCTATCAGGTTCTCCCATCGTATCCATCAGCTCACGCGACGTTTTTCCCATCCATCCTTCTTGAGAAGCAGGTTCTTCCTTCTCTTTCGTTTCCGGTTCATCAGTTTCAGCTTCAATTGTTTCGTCTTCACTATCAGGCTCAAGCTTGTCTACTCCCTGCTCACTTGGCATGTGTACAGAACTGAACGAAAGGTTCTGCACCCCTATCCAACCAGCGACAGACACTAATAGAATCAAAGTGAAAATCACTAACTTTTTCATGTTTTTTCTCCCTTTGTTTTACGATCTACTTTTATTATAAAGCCTCCCCATTGAAATTATGAATGAAGGCAACCTGAAAACTTGATTATTTGTATGTTTGATATGTGAGAAGGGTCTCTTTTTTCTGACTATCCTAACTATAATTGTATAACGCATCATATGATCACCTTATTCACAGCCAATAATTTAAAAGGCAGGGCTTTAATGAACCAAAGCCTCTGCCTTATTATCTTTAATGTAATTCAGGACGCTCTGAGATGTCCTGTAATGCGACACCTGCTGCATGATCGGAAAGTTTTTCAATTGATAAGTCACCAAGAGAGAGAATGCCGATCAGTTTTTCTTTTTCTACCACAGGCAGTCGTCTGATTTGGTGCTCAGCCATGACATCACTTGCTTCCTGTAGTGAAGACTCTTGAGATATATGATATAGTTTGTCACTCATCACTTCTTGAATAGAAGTCGTCTCAGGTTTTTTCGCAGCATATCCGCGAATGGCGAGATCACGATCTGTGACCATACCGAATAACTTATGGTTCTCATCACAAACCGGAATAGCCCCTACATTCCGTTCTTTCATCAATTTAGCCGCATCAAATAATGAATCTTCTTTTTGACAACAAGCTACATCCTTGGTCATAATTTCCTTAACCGTTTTCATAGCTAAATCCTCCTTTGATAATAAACATCACGCTTTAGTGTGCCCAGTCTTACATATTTATTACATGCACACAGAGACAAGTTATAGTATAATGAATGAGCATAATGGTAGTCATTAATATTATTCTCGACCCATGTTTTCAGGGCAAAAGAATTGCATCCTGGCAATATTCATACTAATATAGTTTTAAAGACCAACATGCGAGGTGGAAGAAATGAAGTTAGAAAATACTGGAATTGAGGGCTTGGTACTCGAATATAGCCCATTGACCCATCTGATGGAAAAGAACGGATTTATGCTTGGCGGATCTTGGGATTATGAACGGGTTACATATGATTATAAAATCAACTCTCCTGAGAAGAATATCACCTATTATTTGCGGATCCAAGGTTATGCGATCGAAGGGGATGTTGATCGTAAAACGGCTGTCATTGAATTACTGCCGCCTTTGATTGGCAAACATTATTACCCTCACGGAGTCGAATATGGAGAGCAAGAAGAGTTTTCAAGCAGTATCCTAGATAAAGCTTACAATTTACTTTCGAATTTAAAGGAAGAAATATCACATTATCATCAATCATAATATGATTGATTGTGGTAGCAGCTGCCTATACTTAAAATAGAGGCAGCTGTTTTTTTCCAATTTAAAATAGGTTTTACTAGGAAAGGAGATACAAAAACAAATTGTTCCGTTACCTTACGAAACGTCAATGGGTATTAATATTACTGGGTATTTTATTAGTCGTAGCAGGTTATTATATCTTACCAGTCTCAGTTCCTTTGATTGTAGCATTTGTCACCGCTTTATTTTTGAATCCTTCCGTCCGATGGTTTCAATTTCGTTTTCGTATCAATCGTAAAATGGCCGTCACGATTGTTTTTCTGCTGTTTCTTATTTTTATTTCCATCATTGGCAGTTATGCTGTCACACGTGCTGTAAGTCAAATTGTCCAAATCGCAGATAACGTGCCTACATATGTGAACCAAGTGAATGGCATAATTGCAGATTGGGAAGAAAGCATGGACCGGTACGCGCAGAACCTTCCAGAAGAAGTCGTCAATAATTTAACAGAAGGCATTAAACGTAATGTAAGAGCCATGACTGATTCGATTACGGCCAACTTCCAATTGGACCGGATGGCCTCGGCTGCGGCAAAGATTCCCGAATATCTCGTGAGTATCCTTGTATATTTAATTGCGTTATTTTTATTTATGTTAGAATTACCACGGTTGAAAGAGAAAGCATACCAACATTTCACAGAGGATACGGCCGAAAAAGTTAAATTTATGAACGCGCGTTTATCCTATGTCGTATTCGGCTTTTTAAAAGCTCAATTCTTTGTCAGTCTGATTATACTATTCGTGAGCTTTATTGGCTTGATATGGATTGCACCTGAAGTTGCGATATTGATGTCAATTATCATTTGGCTCATCGATTTTATTCCTATTATCGGTTCAATTATTATTCTTGGCCCCTGGGCACTGTTCGATTTATTATCCGGGAACATTGTGAGCGGAACAAAACTTGCTATTTTAGCTTTTGTCCTGCTGGCTATCAGAAGGACTGTCGAACCCAAAGTCATGGGACGGCACATCGGCTTGTCCCCGTTAGCAACTCTAATTGCTATGTATTTAGGGTTACAACTTATCGGCGTAATCGGTTTTATTTTAGGTCCTCTTCTGTTAATTGCATTTAATTCTGCCAAGGAAGCAGGCATTATCAAATTGAATTACAAAATATAAAACAGCACTGGGACAAAACACAAAACTTCCGAACGATTTCCACAAAATCGTTCGGAAGTTTTATGTTTTAAGGAAGTTGCAATGACCGCACCGTCAAAACATTCCGCTTTCCTGTGAAATCTTCGGCTCACGCTGTACCCACATGTGTCTCCATGGTTTGGACGCTCATGATCATCATAGATCTTTAATGTTTCTCATGTTCGCTTCTTGACATTGACACCTATCAATTAATTTATGTCCTTGCCTCTCTAATTTGTCGCTTATAGATAAAAATGTCCTGATCTGCGTCGTGAAAGCTGAACTGATTATGTTCCAAAACCCTTTGAGACGGAATATTATCCCGATCACACTCTGCCCTTACTTCCGTGACGTTGTTTAATTCAAACGCCCATTGACAGAGGGCGGAAACAGCTTCTGTAGCATATCCCTTCCCCCTCTCTTCCGGTACGATAGAGTAACCAATTTCAAGTGCACCCTCCTCTGATGGCGCCCCCTTGAACCCAGCATCCCCAATGACATACGAATGATTCCGGTCAAATATGGCCCACGGTCCAAACCCAAGATGGGACTTGTTATGGTGCAACTCTTCTAAATAAAGCGGCATCAAAGCTTTTAATCCCGAATGAGGCCATTCATTCGTCCGCTGCAAATCGAGCTGTTTAAAAAATTCTAACGGATGGTTGATGATGAGCCGACCCATCCATTCTTCAAATGGTCGTAACAACAAATGGGATGTTTTTAATAGCAATGCTTCAATTCCTTTCATGATTTCTTGTGGCACTATTCATTCTAAAGGAAACGACAGTTTATAATAACCTTCTGCTCTATAATTTTAGAAATTGAGCTTTTCACATTCCAGCCACTAAATTGAATAACTACTTTAATATAACGATATGTTATACTATCTCTCTACCCTTCAGAACTAAAAAAACGTATTTCACCACAGAAATACGTTTCAAGCCTTCCACGTCATGTACCTAGAATCGCTTTTAACATGCTCGTGGTCGTGCCTCCGTCATAAATGATGTATAAGAGTAAATAAACAGCAACACCAGTAATGGCGGTAAAAAACCAGATAATGCTTGTAACGGGACCGATTTTTCTATGTTTTCCAATATTACGCTTAAACGCTAACGTTAATGATATGATACCGAATACAGCTCCAACCGTTGCAAGGAAAATGTGAAAAAGTAAGAAAATCGTGTAATAAATCTTAATTTCATCCGGTCCGCCAAAACTCGTATTACCTATGAAAATTGTGCGGCTGATATAGATAATAAAGAAGGTTAGCGCACTGATCGATGCACCGACCATTACTTTTTTATGTGCCGCCGGACGTGCCAAACTTATAAGTATCCACCCTACAGCAACCAATAGGGCGCTTAAGACTATGAAAAATGTGCTGAGTGTTGGTAATAAGGGCATTCGTCTCTCTCCTCTTCATCTTTCCCTTTTGCTTTAAAATACAGAGAAAGCTTTCCTGTTTACCGATCCAGGAAAGCTTTCCACTGGAAGTTACGTTTCATTTGAGGCACTCGAAGGCATCGGGTCCACAACATCTCCTTCTTGCTGAAACCATTCAAAGAAAATGCGTGCAATGATAGCTCCAAAAATGACCTCTTGGGTGATTTTCATAACGATACCGCCGAGTTGCTGATCTTCAACCAGAGGTATAGGAGTAAAGAACTGAGGTCCACTCAGGCTATTGGACAAACCATTCAATACATCAGCAGGCACACATAAGCTGAGTGCTTGAATCCAAGCCCCCGATTGGCTGTAAGTCTCATATATCGGAGCGCCAGCAAAGATTATTAAGCCACACGCCGGTGTAATCAATACACCGTTGGCAAATATATAACCTATTTTCAAAATGGGACTCATCGTCTGCATACTTTTCAAGGGGGTAAAGACTGGCCACCACATACAAAAGGCCGTGAACAGGATGACTGTAGTGATGACGGCATGAGCAATTTCGTCCGATTTAGCAAAATCGAAGATGGCAGGCATATGGTATATCGAGAACAACCCATTAAACAGTAGAATAGCGATTAACGGTTTTGTCAGTAATCGCAACAAAGGAGCAATACCATTTAAGCTAAAAAGCTTTTGCCACATCCAAACGGGTAACCCTCGAATCACTAATAAAGGGAATAATAAAAAATACAAAGCCATTTGTGACATGTGAGCCGTAAACATAATGTGTGACAACAAATCGACCGGTGAACCTTTTATAACGTATAAAAGCAACATACTTGAGTAAAACATAGTCTGTTGTTTCGGTGTTGGGGCTGGTTCATTCGTAAACCGATAGCGTCCAGGGCCCGTGAGATAGTAATAAGCTGCTGATAAGAGAACAATGAACAGCAAGTAGTATGGACTCCATAAAGCCCGGAAACCAAACATATATAATTCAAGCCACATAAAAGGATCCACTCCATTAGTAAGTATGTTCTTCATCCATTCTATCTAATTTTAAACAAAATATCGAGTTGTTCCAATCCCTAGAGCCCACAATTCAAAATATCGACATAATTTGTTCACAATGACATTGGCCAACAGAACCACTAAAAAAGAAGAGGCCGGCAATAAAGCGCGACCTCTTCCTTAAAGTTTACCACCAAATAATGGTCGTGAAGGTGATGATGGTGAGTATACCTATGGAAATGCCACCAAACATCATGACTGACACCATCGAATGACCTTTATTTTTCATGTGCATGAAATAGTAAAGTTGGAAAAGCACCTGAACAATAGCTAGAATGATCAAAATCGGGATTACAAAAAATGACGTTACTTCTGCTAAAACAAGTCCGAATGCTACCAGGGTAAACATGATCATTAAGGCAAACGTGATGACTTGTTGTTTCATTTCTTCTTTACTGTGTTTTTTCTTGAAATCTACCGGCTTATTAGCGGAATTGGTGTTATTGGCCATACGTTAACCCACCTTTCCCATAAGATATACAACAGTAAAGATGAACACCCAAACAACGTCAATAAAGTGCCAGTATAAGCTTGCAACGTAAAATTTAGGTGCATTGTATAAATTTAAACCACGCTTAGCATTTCGCAACATCAAAGACGTAATCCAAAGGAGTCCAAACAATACGTGACCTCCGTGGAATCCAACTAATGTATAAAAGGCTGAACCCATGGCAGATGATTGAAAGGTGAATTCATATTCGTGAATATAGTGAGTGAATTCATATATTTCAAACCCGAGGAAACCTAAACCTAAGAATACGGTAATGGCGAGCCACGTCTGCATTTTTTTAAAGTCATTGTTCTTCATATGGTACATCGCGTATACACTTGTGAGCGAGCTTGTCAGAAGCAGCATGGTCATAATAAACACAAGCTCAAGACCAAACATCTCGCTTCTTGTAGGGTCTTGGGCATTCGATTCATTTAACGCGAGGTAGGTCCCGAACAAGCTTGCGAACAACACTGTTTCTCCACCAAGAAAGAACCAAAAACCTAAAAACTTATTTTGACCCTCATGGGTGGCTTTTTCCGGTTCATGCGGCATTTCTTTTGGATTTAACACGTCATCATGACTCATGGTTGCCACCACCTTCCTCTAGTTCTTCTTTATGGACATGGTAGCCCAAATCATCTTTTAATGAACGGGTCAACATACTTCCTAAGGTAATCCCCATCCCGATAAAGACTAAGGCCAGCCAACCTTTATGATCAACCTGATAAATAAAGCCAAACCCGGCTATAAACAAGCCTAGCGACATAAGAAACGGAAGGAATGAACCGTTCGGCATGTGAATGTCTCCAAGAGGTTCTGCCGGCGTCATACCTGTTTTACCGTCCTGCTTCTCAATCCATAAAGGATCAAGTCCTCTTACTAGCGGTGTTTGCTTGAAATTATAGAAAGGGGGCGGCGAAGGTATGGACCACTCGAGTGTTCTTCCATCCCACGGATCTCCACTGACCTTCTTCTCTTTCATGGCTGTATAGATAACGTTATAAACAAAAATGAGTGTGCCGATGGCCATTAGGAAAGCACCAACCGTACTAATTAAGTTCCCTAAATCAAGGCCTTGTCCTTCTTGATAGGTCCAATAACGACGCGGCATCCCCATTAATCCAAGAAAATGTTGAATGAAGAAAGTTAAATGAAATCCGATGAAAAACGGCCAGAAAGCCAGTTTTCCTAACTTTTCATTCAATACTTTACCGAACATCTTCGGCCACCAGTAGTGGAGTGCTGCAAAGAATCCGAATACAACACCGCCTACAATGACATAGTGGAAGTGCGCAACTACAAAGTAAGTATCATGGTATTGATAGTCAGCGGCAGCTGCTGCAAGCATAACCCCAGTCATACCACCAATGGTGAACGTAGGAATAAATGCAATTGACCAAAGCATAGCTGATGTCATGCGGATTTTTCCGCCCCACATCGTAAAGAGCCAGTTGAAAATTTTGATGCCTGTCGGTACTGCAATAGCCATTGTTGAAACAGCAAAAATGGAATTGGCTACTGGTCCAAGACCTGTGGTGAACATGTGGTGGGCCCATACCATAAAGCCAAGGAAGCCAATTAATACTGTCGCAAATACCATTGCAGAATACCCGAATAATCGTTTCGTGGAAAAAGTGGAGAAAATATCACTGAAAGCTCCAAACACCGGAAGAATTAAGATATACACTTCCGGGTGGCCAAATATCCAGAATAAATGCTCCCAAATGATAGCGTTTCCTCCTAAACCGACGTCAAAAAACGCCGATCCGAACATGCGGTCAAACATTAATAGAAACAGACCAACCGTCAATGCCGGGAAAGCAAATAAGATAAGGTTACTTGTGACAAAGGAAGCCCAGGTGAAAAGCGGCATCCGCATATAACTCATACCTGGAGCTCTCATATTAACGATGGTGACCAGAAAATTGATACCACCTATCAGGGTCCCTGCACCAGAGATTTGTAAACCTATTACATAATAATCGACACCGTGGCCCGGGGATGTGGCTGAAAGTGGAGCATAAGCTGTCCACCCAGCATCCGGTGCGCCTCCCAGAAACCACGAGCAGTTAAGTATTAGACCTCCAGCTAAAAAGAGCCAAAATCCAAGTGAGTTCAAAAATGGAAAGGCTACGTCCCGCGCCCCAATTTGCAGCGGAACGACAGCATTCATTAAAGCAAATATCAACGGCATTGCAGCCAGGAAAATCATTGTTGTTCCATGCATGGTGATCATTTCGTTATATAAACCCGCACTGATGAAATCGCTGTTGGGTTGCATCAGTTGAATGCGGATAAGCATGGCTTCAAGTCCGCCGATCAAGAAAAATATACCACCGGAAACCAAGTAGAGTTGAGCTATCTTTTTATGGTCAACAGTGGTTAAATAATCCCATATCGCAGCGCCTAACCCACGCTTCTGCGCTAAAGCTGTACTCACGCTTTTACCCCCTTATTCATATCAGTTCTGTTCTGCTGATTCTGGTGTCACATCGGTATGATCCAACTGTAACAAATACTCAGCTATTTTTTCTGCTTCATCTTCATTTACTAAATTGGAAGGCATCTGATTTCCTGGTTTTATTTCATCAGGATGAACAATCCAATCCACTAAATTTTCTTTAGTCGGATCAAGGATCCCTGCAATTTTTGAACGATTGGCGAAATTCGTCATATTTGGTCCGACTCCTGCTGGAGCAGAACCGATCGCATGGCAACTCATGCAATTGTTATTAAATAATTCCTGACCTTCTCTGGCAACGTCGCTTTCAGGTTGAGCCTCAGGGTCGACGTTTTTCATATCCTCAACCCACTGATCGAACTCTTCCTGGCTGACAGCGATAACGCGAAAATCCATCAAGGAGTGCGATGGGCCGCATAATTCAGCACACTGACCTAAGTATTCGCCTTCTTCATAGGCTTCTAAAGACATCGTGTTCTGGTTATCCCCTGGGTTGGTGTCCATCTTACCTGCAATTGAAGGCACCCAGAAGGAATGGATGACATCCGTGGATTTCATCGTTAAATGAACACGTTTGTCTTTCGGGATATAAAGATCCTGGCTTGTCGATATCTCTTGTCCCTTATAGTTGAAATGCCACCAGTACTGATTCCCGGTAACCTCAATGTTTATGGCACCTTCTTCTTCAGAACCCGAGTTATCAGCTAAATCAAACGTAGCTTGCACCGTCGGTACAGCTAAAACGAGTAAAAGAATTATTGGAATGACCGTCCAAATAATCTCCAGGGCTTTATTGCCCTCTGTTTGTTTAGGTATGTAATCTTCCTGGCCTTTTTTCTGCCTGTAACGGATGATAACAAATGTATAGATGGCCATGACAATTACGAAGACAAACAGCATGATAGCGATACTGATGAGCATAAGATCAAACAGTAATTCTGATCCATAACCTTCTGGTTTCAGGGCGCTGATATTATCAACGCCGCACCCAGAAAGGATTAAGGAAAGAGCACCAAATAAAAACAGCATTCGGAATTTTCCCATCCAACCTTTCATGTGTGATACCTCTCTTTCTATTTGTTCTTTCTTTCATATATTTAGAACCAGTTTCTTCAAAGCAGAAGATGCTGATTACATCAATGTTGGAAATGATAACGGCAACGTCACCACTACCATGGTCACAAACATAACAGTCAAGTAGTTAAGCGAATAAACAAACATCCATGTTGCCCACTTGATATCATCCTTCATAAAGAAGCCAGCTATACCAAGAGCAAGCCATCCTATCGACAACAAGCCTGCCACAATCAAAAAGACTGTACCCAGCGATGCTAAATAGATGGGCAATGGCAATAAACAAGCCACATAAATGACAATTTGACGTTTCGTAATGTCGAAACCGTGGACGACTGGCAGCATAGGTACACCTGCCGCCTTGTATTCATCCTTTTTTTTCATGGCTAAAGCCAGGAAATGAGGTGTCTGCCAAATGAACATAATTAAAAACAGAATGAAGGCTTCTAACTGTAAGGCAGGTGCTACTGCAGCCCACCCAATTAAAGGCGGTACAGCACCGGAAAAACTTCCGATAACGGTGTTAATGGTATATTTACGCTTAGACCACATGGTATAAAGAAACACATAGACAAACCAACCGAATGCACCCAATAATGCAGCCTGTGGCGTTGTGAATAACAATGTGATAAATCCTGAAGCTGAGACCACTATCCCCATAATTAAAATGTGAGATAACGCTATACTTCCAGTGACTGTAGGTCTATTTTGAGTACGGCTCATAATATGGTCAATGTCACGATCGTACCAATTATTCAAGATACAGCCTCCGGCTATAATCAAAGCAGTTCCCAACATTGTCAATATGAAAACTGGCCAAACATCAACAAAATTCACGGCAGAAAAGTGAACTGCCAGCCAAAATCCTGCAAAAGCTGTCATTAAATTGGAATTAATAATACCTACTTTAATCAAACTCTTTATATCAGCAAAAAGTGATGAATGGTTCACATGGGAATGATTTATTGCTTGTGAAGAAGCAGATTCGACTGTTCTAGGGTTATCCATCGTAATATCTTCCTCCTTCTCCCCCGTTCATTACCAGTTACCTGGAAAATGTTCTGCCTTAAGAGGGGGCGTTGGTTTCCCTTTAACGCGATGGAAAAACCGTTAAGACATCAACGTTATTGTATCATGTTATTTCTTTTCTATCTATTTAAACAATAGAATTTTATTGAAATGTGACAACTTTATGAAACATATTCACGATGCATAACAAAGAATGTCGAATCCAACTCGTAATTATAAGAATATAGTATTCGCTGTTTATAGAAGTTCCACCAATTTTGAGAACCCCTATATAGTTCTAGCAAACAATTTTCACCATTGCAAGGCTTTTTTACATACTCGAACTAGACAACAACAGCGACCTCCCACTTACAGAAGGCAATATGCTCATTGTTAGCTTAAACCTTATCACTTATACAGAACATCGCCGACGCAATGTATAGAAAGAAAACAACAGGAAAAGGGTAACTTGACCAGAGGTTCAAGTCACCCTTTGTTCGGCAGCCCTTGTCCATTACAAAGCAGAGCTTTTCGCTTATTCAAATTCCAATAATAAATCTCCCACAAAAATCGCATCATTATTCTTCACATAAATATCTTTGATTTGGCCGTCAAACGGAGCTTGAACGGTTGTTTCCATTTTCATTGCTTCCGTAATCATAATATGATCACCTTTGTTCACTTTTTCGCCTTTTTCTGCGATCACGTTAACGACAGTACCCGGCATACTGGCTGCAATATGCTTGTCGTTTGATTTGTCCGCCTTAGGACGTTCTTCTGTAATAGCTTTGATGCTTTGGTCTTTAATGACAACTTCCCGTGGTTGACCGTTCAATTCAAAATATACGGTCCTCATCCCATTCGGTTGAGCTTCTCCAATCGATATCAATTTAACAATTAACGTCTTCCCTTGTTCGATTTCCACTTCAATCTCTTCACCCAGTCTCATGCCGTAAAAAAAGGTAGGGGTATCAAGCACTGACATGTCCCCATATTGATCAAAGAACTTATTGTAGTCCATAAACACCTTTGGGTATAACGCATAGCTGATCAAATCAAAGCTTGTGACCTGTCTTCCGAGAGAGTGGAACAATTTTTCTTTCAAAGCTGTAAAGTCAATCGGATCGAGTAGCTCTCCCGGTCTGGTTTCAATCGGCTCTCTTCCTTTGAGAACAATCTGTTGTAATTGTGATGGGAAACCTTGATACGGTTGTCCTAAATAACCTTGGAAGAATTCCACGACACTATCCGGAAATGCAAGCGAATCGCCTTTATCATATACATCATCGACTGTTAAATCATTTTGAACCATAAATAGCGCCATGTCTCCTACCACTTTTGAAGAAGGGGTAACCTTGACTACATCACCAAACATATCATTCACCCGGCGATACATCAGCTTAACGTCATCCCATCTATCTTCCAGACCAACTGCTCTAGCTTGCTGTTGTAAATTACTGTACTGTCCTCCCGGCATTTCATGGTGATACACTTCAGTATGAGGGGCCATCATGCCGCTCTCGAAATCACTATAATATTTGCGGATATCCTCCCAATAATGTCCCAGTTGTTCATAGGCCGTAATATCAAGATCAGGCTTCCGGTCACTCCCTTCTAGAGCGTAATAGAGCGTGTTCGCACTCGGTTGCGATGTAAGCCCGGCCATCGAGCCCGTTGCTACATCGACAGCATCCACTCCAGCTTCTACAGCGCGGGCGTAAGTATAGATACCATTGCCGCTCGTATCATGTGTATGAAGATGGATCGGGATATCAATTGTATCTTTTAACGTGGAAATTAATTGATAGGCAGCTTCAGGCTTCAATAAACCAGCCATATCTTTGATCCCAAGGATATGGGCGCCTGCTTCCTGCAATTCATTGGCTACTTTTTTATAATATTCCAAATCATATTTCGGCCGTGAAGCATCCAAAATATCGCCCGTATAACAAACAGAAGCTTCCGCAACTTTATTGTTTTCCCGGACAGCGTTTATAGTCAATTTCATGCCTTCCACCCAGTTCAAACTGTCAAATATACGGAAGACATCAATGCCTGCATTAGCACTCTTTTCCACAAATTCACGGATCAGGTTATCGGGATAATTTTTGTATCCGACAGCATTTGAAGCTCGAAGGAGCATTTGAAATAGCACGTTCGGCATTTTTTCTCTTAAATTCAACAAACGCTGCCAGGGGTCTTCTTGAAGAAAACGATACGACACATCATACGTCGCCCCGCCCCACATCTCTACTGAAAATAAATGGGGTAAAAGACGAGCAGTCGGTTCGGCGATATTTTCCAGATCCTTGCTTCGAACCCTTGTGGCCAGCAGGGATTGATGAGCATCACGGAACGTCGTATCTGTCAACAAGACTTCATTTTGGGATTTCAACCATTCTGCTAACCCTTCTGGCCCTCGCTCGTCCAGCACCTGTTTAGAACCCGGCTTTATTGAGTCCCCGTATTTTACCTCAGGCATTCTAGGCTTATAGAACGCGGGCTTCTTCTTATTGCCAATGCCTTCGAACCCGTTAACGGTTCGTTCGGCGATATAAGTGAGCATTTTTGTTCCACGATCTTTCCTTTTTGGAAAGACGAATAATTCCGGCGAACCATCGATGAACGTAGTGTTATACTCACCTGAAAGGAATTTCTTATGCTGAATAACATTCTCCAGGAAAGGAATGTTCGTTTTGATTCCTCTAATCCGGAATTCTTTCAAATTCCGGACCATCTTGTGAGCGGCTTGTTCAAAGCTCAAAGCCCACGTAGATACTTTAACTAATAACGAGTCATAGTAAGGCGAAATGACGGCCCCTTGAAACCCGTTCCCGGCATCTAAGCGGACACCGAATCCACCGCCTGAACGGTATGCCATGATTTTCCCGGTATCAGGCATGAAGTTATTTAAAGGATCTTCGGTGGTCACGCGCGACTGAATCGCATAACCGTGTGTATGTATATGGTCTTGCAGCGGAATACCGATTTGTGATTCATGTAAATTATATCCTTCCGCCACTAGGATTTGAGTTTGAACAATATCAAACCCTGTAATCATCTCGGTAATCGTGTGTTCCACTTGGACCCTTGGATTTACTTCAATAAAATAAAATTCTTCTCCCGTTACAAGGAATTCGACGGTTCCAGCGTTTACGTATGACACATTGTTCATAAGCTGCACCGCCGCATCACACATTTCCTCACGCAGTTTAACGGACAAAGCAACACTCGGTGCAATTTCGACTACCTTTTGATGCCTTCTTTGGACGGAACAATCTCGCTCATATAAATGGACAATGTTGCCATCAAAATCTCCCATGACTTGAACTTCAATATGTTTAGGTTCTTCAATCAGTTTCTCAACATAAACGTCCTCGCTGCCAAAAGCCGCCTTAGCTTCGGACCGCGCCCGTTCATAACCTTCATCAACATTTTCTTTACTGCGGACAATTCTCATGCCTCGACCGCCACCGCCCATAGCTGCTTTGATCATCAGCGGATAGCCGTGTTGGTCCCCGAACGAGCGTACTTCCTCCACCCCCGAAACAGGTCCATCAGTTCCTGGAATAACAGGGATGTTCGCCTGTACAGCTTGATCACGAGCCTTTACCTTATCCCCGAACATATCCAGGTGGCTGCTTGTCGGACCGATAAACACAATCCCTTCTTCTTCACAACGCTTGGCAAAGTGAATATTTTCGGAAAGAAAGCCATAACCTGGATGAATAGCATCTACTTCAACGCTTTTAGCAATTTCAATGATCCCTTCAATGTCTAAATAAGCATCAATGGGTTTTTTCCCTTCACCAACAAGGTAGGCTTCATCCGCCTTATAACGGTGGAATGAACCATTGTCTTCCTGGGAATAAATTGCTACTGTGCGTATATTGAGTTCAGTGCAGGCACGAAATACTCTAATGGCTATTTCCCCACGATTAGCGACTAGAACTTTACCGATTTGATTTAATTCTGCCATACTCTCTCTCCTTCTCTATTTCTCTGTACTTGATTAAACGAGTGAGAAGAGGGCTGTTTTTCCCGCGTCTTCTGCTCCTCTTTCACATGGACACTTCTAGCAATGTTATTAAGAATTCCCATGGAGGTCATCAATATAATTAACGACGAACCCCCATAACTGACAAAAGGCAAAGTGACTCCGGTAATTGGGAGCATCCCGCTCATAGCCCCCAAATTGATAAACGATTGGATCGCGATCATACTTGAAATACCAAGGGCGAGTAATGACCCGAAGGCATTATCACATTGTTTTGATATAAATAAACCGCGGAGAACAATCGTCGAAAGCAATCCAATGACAATCGCCACACCTAAAAAACCCAGCTCTTCAGCTATTACGGCCATAATAAAATCAGTATGCGGTTCAGGAAGATACCCTAATTTTTGCACACTATGACCTAACCCTTCGCCGGTCAACCCCCCAGTACCTATTGCAACATAGGATTGAATCAGGTGATAACCGCTATCATCCGGGGCGTTAAAGGGCTGGAACGCACCCGAGAAACGTGACAACCGCTCATCGGTCACCAATTGTGTAGCTGATAGTACGAGGACGGATACCGTAATCGAAACAAGTACGATAATATGACGCAGTCGAATTCCTGAACTGGTCACCACCATGCTTGCAATAAACCCTATAATCGCAGCTGTCCCGATATCTGGTTGTAAAACGATCATTCCTAATATAAGACTTGTCAAAATTAAAGGTGGGACGACAGCTTGCGAAAAGTTCTCGATATATTTCTGTTTTCGGGCATAGACCGACGCTAAGTATATGATCAGCCCCAACTTCACAAACTCTGCAGGTTGAAAGTTCATAAATCCGAGGTCATACCATGACTGGGCATTGTTGACTTCTATACCAAACACAAACAGACCAGCTAATGAAAGGAGCATCAAGAGTACAATCAATTTCGTCAGCCTTTGTAAATGGCGATAGGGAATAATCGCAAACAAAACCATAGAAAAAAGGCCAAGTCCTCCCCATAAAAACTGCTTATGGAGAAAATGGTCACTGGGAAGGTCCAGAGCCACAGGGGCATAAACCATACTCGCGCTATAAATCATAACAGTTCCGAAAGCAAGTAATGCTAGCGGCGTGAAGAATAGGGTAAAATCAAATGTTTTTATTTTTTGTAACATAGCGGTCCATCCTTTTATGTATTGTTCGCTTCGTGCTTGTTTTTTTCCTGCAATATGACATAAAAAAAGATTGTGTCATATTCATGTTCAATTATATCATTCGGATGAGCCTTGTGATTTAATAGTACAAAAAAACTCAAATTACAACACTTGCTGTCGCAATTTGAGCTTGTTTTATGTTTACGATTTTTGTGCTGCTTCATGCAACACATTAAGCTGCTGTTCAAGATTGTCCAATAAGCGCTTCCCCTCATCTTCTGTGATAAGGTCAAGGCGAACTGCAAAATGTATTTCCCGAGACAATCCGAACATTTGTGTATCTAGCACCTCTTCGTACAAAGGGCATTGCGGCATCGTCAGGTTCTCCATTTGAACCTTTATTAATTTCAGGATTTTATCTGCGTCAGCCTTTAGAAGGGCGTAGGCTTTTTCGCGATGATCCACAGCCAAGTCAGACAACATTAATAAATCCCCTCCATTTACAGACTTTCTTTCTACAATATTATCGTTTAGTAAGAAAAAATGCAACAAATGAATGGGTTTTTTTACTTTAAAATATTGATAAATCATACCGGTTAGACATCATTTCTAGCAACTTCAATCCCACTACGCTGTTCCCTTTTTCGTCAAGAGCGGGCCCATATACAGCGATGCCCCCAAACTTATTCAAAGACCCCACGACCGCTCCGGATACGCCGCTCTTGGCGGGTATTCCGACTTTGATTGCAAAAGCTCCGGATGCGTCATACATACCGCACGTCACCATGAATGTCTTACATATTCGTGCGAAATGTTTAGAAATGATTTGTCTGTTCGAATCAAGATCACGGCCTTCATTTGCAAACAGCGCTCCGATCCTGGCCAATTGTTTAACATTGACTTCAATCGCACACTGCTTCGTGTAAGCATCAAGGGTTTCTTCCACACTTCCATCCACGACTTGATGCTGCTTCATATAGTAAAGGAGAGCGCGGTTTAAGAAGGCGGTTTCAAATTCTGAAGAAGCCACCTCTTCACTGTGACGGATGCTATGATCATCCGTCATCTCATGAATGAAACTCAATAATCTTCCTACTTTCTCATCGGGTGTGACCCCGTGAATCATATTTGTCACAGCTAATGCTCCGGCATTGATCATTGGATTAAGCGGCTTAGAAGGATTATGTTGTTCCAAGCGATAGATCGAATGGAAGGGATCCCCACTTGGTTCCATCCCGACGCGCTCAAATACATAATCTTCCCCGTTGTCCATTAAAGCCAAAGCGAGTGCGATAACCTTCGAAATGCTTTGCAACGTGAAACAATCCTCATCACGACCCTCACTGACAGTGGTACCGTCATGATAGTGTATGGCGACCGCCAAATCTTCAGGATGTTTCTTTGCCAAAGCAGGAATATAGTCAGCAACGTGACCGTCGTGTGCAAAGGGGCGAACAATTTCCAGCCATTCCGTTAAAACTTCTTTGGAGATCTTATCTGACATTTTCAACTGCCTCCTAATGAAATCGCCTGTGTTTTCTGCTATTCTAAAAAGGTGATATACCTAAAATTAAAGGTGGTTGATAACATGATTATCCAAATAGAAGGGAACGTAAAATATCCGATCACGCTTGATCCTACGGTATGGATCTTTGATGATAGAAAGCGCTCCTTCCAGGAAGTGTTCGAGCCTGAATTAGCTGAAGCAGAAGCTGAACAGGAAGATGAAGTAACCAAGCGATCTAAACGATGGAATCGCGAGGTCTATCAACAGAAGCTGAATCCTCCTGTTAATAAAAGTATTTCCCGTTTTGAAAAAGAAAAAATCCTAAAAGGGACATTCCTCATGCCTTTATCTCCCTTCATTCAGACGAGTGAACCTGACAGAAATGCTCAAACAGCAACGCTAATTACTGAAAATGGGGAGTACGAGCTTCCTGCTGATGACTTGAAACAGGCGCTCCTCCTTTTTTCTGAAGAAGGAAAACCTTTGAAGGATAAAGGACCCGTCCACCTTTATTTTGAAGACGGATCCAATCGAGAGAGCCCGATTAAAGGCATCACGAAAATCATCTTTTCTTGAATTCGGCTGCTCACAATTCCGCCAACCTAAACGGTTGGCTTTTTTCTTGTATAGTTTGTGCCAAATCGCTCACCCTAATAAAAAAAGCAGGTGAACGATTCAATGAAACCTATCTTAATCAGTTTAATGGTGACAGGGATTGTCTTGATAAGCGGCTGTCAAACAAACGATGAGGAAAACTTATTAGAGGACCGCAAGGATGATGGATACGTCTACGTAGATGACAGCACCCCTGAAAACCAGACTAAAGATATCAATTCCCAAGAAGCTGCAAGACATTTAGCTAAATTAGCCTCCGGAGTCAAAGGCGTTCATGACGCAACAGCAGTCGTATTAGGCGGTTTCGTGGTAGTGGGGATAGATGTTGATAAAGATGTTGACCGAGGCAAAGTAGGGGTCACTAAATACTCTGTTGCTGAAGCTTTAAAACATGATCCATATGGAAAACAAGCCGTCGTCGTTGCTGATGCAGATGGCACAGAACGCATAAAAAGAGTACGCGAAAAAGCATCAGAGGGCCACCCTATACAAGCATTGACCGACGAACTAAGCGATATAGTAGGTAGATACATGCCTGAAGGACCGGCACCGGAAAATCAAGCAGACACCCCTGATTCCAATAAAGGGGAAATGTCAGATAAAGAAAAGAATGAATTGGAAGAAATCGAAAAGAAACAATCCAAAGAAGATTAAAAAAACAGCTAAATCCTGTTCAGGATTTAGCTGTTTGGTTTTCCCGGTTACTTCGTTCGAGTATTTCACGTTCTTTCTCTGTCAGTTCATTATAATATTGCACGCCAAACTGAGAACCTTCATATACCATCTTTGAATTTTCATGCTGATCTAACTCCGGTTTGCCTGCTTCTTCTATGGGCATATCCTCATGATCAGGCTGTGTCCAGTTATCCTGTAAACGTTTCGCCTTCTCTTTAAGCTGATTTCGACGTTCTTCATCTTTAAGGACATAAGCGACTGTACCACCAGCTACAGCGCCTACTGCTGAAAATATCCAACGCTTTCTCACACAATCACCCTTTCTATTTCTTCTACATTACCCTACCCCTTCGTTTAAAGTTTCAAACACCAATTTTACGTGCAACATACTCCATAAGCCTGGGGTTACTGCTTGTTCGACCCAAATATGATATAATTTAAACAAATCAGATAGAATAAATGAGGTGACTGACTTATGAGAGTGAAGTGCGTACTTTGTGATGAAGTCAATCAAATTGATAGCTATTGTTTGCAAGCGAAGCGCCTGCGAAATCGCCGCATTCACACGTATATGTGCCAAAGCTGCCATGACAGAATTGAGAAAAAAACCCATGAACGTTTAAATACAGGCAATTTTCGTTTCAATCGCGAGCGTAAAAGAGAGCATCACTTGTTATAACATTAAACTATATTCAACAAGCGGGTCGAACTTATGTAAAGAGTTCGACCCGCTTGTTATTTTACTCACTATTCATAATTGGGGTAATGCTCCGGATTCTCCTTCATCTGGTTCACGAAGAGCTCCACCGTTTCCCGCGGAAACCGGTACGAGTTGTGATGACCATTAATGACGCACGTCACTTCATAATAGTCTGGCTGGTGTAACACATTGAGCTCGTCCACATGATGATCTTCAATTAAAACCTGGTGGAATAAAGAGGCTGTGTCCGCAGCCGAACGATCCGTCGGGCGATGATCGGAAACGATCTTAATCGTCAGCCAATTGTAGATTGCATCTTGAAGCGTTCCCATGCCTTTCCCCCCTCTCTTATTTACGTTCTTCTTTCCCTTCCCCCTCTTTCTTTATATAGTCTATACCTGTAAATACCAAGAATGACAGATGAAACAAATAAACTCTCGGCAATTGGAAGGTTCAACCCTAATATCAGCGTTAAAATAAATGTCCCGATAATGAGGACACCATATACTACCGCTGCTTTCAATGGAGGCAGCTTTCTGGAAAAACCAAGCTTATATGTAATAATCGCGAGAATGACGATTGTGATATAGAGAAGGAAAAATCCTCGAAAAAGCATGCCTACCTCACTTTCATCATTCAAGTTGACCTCATCCCCCAACCCTTGAAAAAATAAATCAGCTACTGGCCATAAGTCACTTGGTACAGTCACGATGTTACCTTCGTTCATGATGATCCCCCTTGTCACGCGTTCATTTATTCTTATATCATACTAGACAATAACATGATGAGCCAATATGTATCCTCATCAGTCATCATTTCAAAGTATACCGATATCAGCTATACTGAACAAGAGAATGAAACAGAGGTGAACGCTATGGAAAAATTTCAATGGAACAAAGTCATTCTTGCAACTCTTGCTATTATCTGTTTTATCTCAGTAGGATTTGCATTAGGTGAGGATAAACGATGGCTCGCTCTATTTTTCTTATTACTTGGTTTTGCAACGATGGGCTATGGCTTCAGTTTAAAAAGAAAAAATAAATAATACATTCAAGTCCAAACTTTTTGCAGCTAATCGTTTTATTTCGTGAATAGGCGCCTTTCCATCTGGCTGAACTGCACAAGTGGAGGGCGCTTTTTTACATGCTGTTATTGGCGCTTTGATAAAGAATCGCTCCCTCTAAAACGACGACGGACAAAAAATGGCTGCCGGAATTTACCCGACAGCCTGTATAAGAGGTACATCCACATTTAATCATTTGAAATGGATATACGTATCGATAATTTCCTGATGAATAGCACTTTGGCTTGTTAAAACTGTGTTTTTCTCCAACATGTTCAAAGGCTTACCGTCCCCGGTGGTCGTCTTGCCGCCTACCTCATCTACAAGAATAATACCCGCTGCAATATCCCAAGGCATTAAACTCATCGTTAAATAACCATCGACCATCCCTTCAGCTACGTACGCAAATTCAAGAGCAGCTGAACCATATGAACGTGTGCCCCTCACCTTTTGAACTAACTGCTGCATCGCTTCATGGTGAATAAGACGATTTGGCGTGGCCCAGAACGCATTCATGGCTAGAATGGATTTCTCTAGATCGCCTCCACTTTTTAGAGCAGGAAGGCGGGTGCCATTCTTATAAGCCCCTTGCGTTTTCATCCCTACATACAAATCATCTTCCATAACATTATAAATTAAGCCAAGCTCTCCTATGCCATCTTCATAGATTCCAATCGAAATCGTGAAATTGCACTTTTGATGAACGAAATTCATCGTCCCATCAATCGGGTCCACGAACCATAGAACTCCTGCTAAAGACGCAATTTCATCACCAAAACCCTCTTCACCAAACACGTAGTGATCAGGATAGCGGCTTCTGATCTTTTCAGTAAAGAATTGCTCTGTCTGCTCATCCAAATCGGTGACCAGATCCTTTGCATCCGATTTTGTCGTGACTTGCCTCGGTTGATCGATTGATTCGCGAATGTGTGCTCCCGCTTCTAGAATCCATTGTTTAGCTTGCGCTAGCATCTGTTCTCTCTCTTGATTATTCATAAAACGTACCCCTTCTTTACGAGTTCATCCTTTATAGTATCAAAAATTCGTTGTTAACGCTTGCCAAGAAGATGAAAAACGAGCAACAATCGCAGTTGCCCGCTTTCTTAAGACCATTCCAATAATTGCTCACGAAGTTCTGATAATCTCTGTTTACTTGCCTCAATCGCTTCCTGATCTTCTGCTTTTATTGCATCAAATAACGTAACGAGTTCATAATCGATTTCAAGTTTCAATACCGGGAGCTTTTCTTCAGCTTCTCTCCGTTTTAAAGCCTCCATGACATGTTTCACGCCCTTCTCCCCTTTCACACTTTGTATATTTATATGTGAGTGCTGCTGTTAACGTTTGTTATTTTGTTACCTTTTATATAACCTTTCTCCCCTTGATTCAAACCCTGCAGAACAGAATATTTAGCTTGATAAATGAGATATGATACACTTTTGTAAAAGTCTTTGTTAACCGTTTGTTGTTTGAAATTTTTCCATTGGGCTGCGGAGAAAGACACGCATTTCCTCCCCGTATGGAGACGCTTAAGAAACTGAAACGACGCGATTTAACAGAACCTTGTAAAAAGTGAGGAGTTAGATGTCATGACCCGATTCGAAGGCTTCAACCAACAAGATTTTAATGTGTTCAACCTAGAGGGATTAGAGGAGCGGATGGAAGCCATCCAAAATCAGATTCAACCAAAATTCCAGGCTATAGGGGAAACACTGTCCTCAGACCTTTCCGCAATGGCTAATAATGAATTGTATGTTCATATTGCCAAACATGCTCGCCGCTCTGTCAATCCTCCTGATGATACGTGGTTAGCAATCGCCCATGATAAGCGCGGCTACAAAAAACACCCACATTTCCAGGTGGGTCTGTTTGATGACCATGTATTCTTATGGCTTGCTTTCATATATGAAATGCCGAACAAAAGTGAGGTGGCTAAAGCATTTCTTGCTGATAAAGACACCATCACAGCCGATATGCCTGATGATTTTGTCGTTTCTCTTGACCATACTACCAAAGCTGCCACAAACATTAAGGATGCTGATTTAGAATCATCCCTTCTGCGGTTTCGCGATGTTAAAAAAGGCGAGTTTTTATTGGGGCGCCAGATCCCCTCAGATGATCCCGTTTTAAAAGATGGTGAGGCATTCCTGCAATACGCTAAAGAAACTTTTGAATACCTATTCCCATGGTATCGTAAAGCATTTTTATAAGGTTCTGTTAAAGTTTGTTGTTGATATTTGATATGGATATTTATCTCGAAACGGAGTCTTTCGCGAAAGACTCCGTTTCGAGATAACTGGTGTTCGTTGCCGTATTAAGCGTCAGGGGTGGTTGGGAAGCTACTCGCTTTCCTGTGGGGATGGCGGCAAGCCTTCTCGGACTTCGTCCTGTGGGGTCTTGCCTACTTCCTTCTCCGCTAATTAATTGGGTATTTGCCTTCTGGATAGAATCCCTGCCGTATTTTACCTATCCAGCTGCGGCGTCTAGCGGCTAGTGAGACTTCCCTCGCTTCTGTACGATAAGTCAACATCGAATCACGTCGTTCTTCGTGTTTCCTTTATCTCCTCCAGCTCAGTCCAGTCCATACGCCGCTGATCAAGACGCCTCCGCTTTCAGGTGGGAGTCTCGCAGCTTCCCAACCACCCCATTCGATATATAAAAGAAACGAACCCCTACCCCAGAAAGATTGTCTTCCACGATTTCTGTTTTATAAACGTAAAGCGCTTTATAGCAAGCTTTCATACTCAGAGTGGATGCCGTGGATGTTTATATTCCTGCGCGTTCCTTGCGTATAAAAAGCTGCTTATTGCGAAAGTGATTTCGAGAAACATATAAGGCAAGGGTCGTTGGGGAAGGGTGAGACTCCCGCGGGAGAAGGAGCTAGGCGAGACCCCGCAAGGCTTGCCTGAGGAGGCTCGCCAGTTCCCCCGTAGGAAAGCTAATCCTTCCCCAACGGCCCTAAACCCAAACAAACATCTCGAAACTAAGCTTCCACAATAGTGGGGCTTTAGTTGAATTAGCCCAATATATATAAAATGAAGAACTCCCATGAAATTGGAAGTTCTTTTGTTAGTAATATCAACACTAAACTTTACAGAGCCTTTTATAAAAATAACCTGTAATAAAAGAATGAATCGCTGTATATTCATCCCTTCCATTTAACAGGACCTACAAGAAAAAAAAACCCAGAGCCCTCGCAGGCAACTGGGATTTTTTCATATATACATAATTGGCTCTTAAAGTTTTATTTTTTGGCCATCTTCGGATGCTCTGGCCTTTTTGACCGCATGATAGCACGAGTATCCGGATTCTTTCTCAAATTGACCGCACAATGTTTTTTCTTCACTTTTAGAAGGGACGATTTGCTTGAACCTTGAGTAAGCAAGCAACAGCTCTTCCCTATTTACAGAACTCTCATAAGCTTGTTCAACTAAAGAATAAAAGTTGATGACGTCGATAATCTCCTGCTTATTCCAGTACACTTCGTCGATCGGATACGTGTAATTCATCTTATCACCCCTTTTTACTGCTGCCACTTTTTAGTTATGTCTGACGCTTCTTGATCGATACGCGCAAACAATTCACTCACAGACGGCACATCATTTATTCGGCCAGTAATTTGTCCAGCCCATCCGAAACCTGCTTCCGGATGGCCATCATAAATATATTTTTTATTTGCGCTTCCACTAATATACGTTTTTAATCCTTCATATCCCGGAGCATCTTTCTCAAGGGCTATGATTTGTTCAGTCCAGTTATTTGTCAGTGCCCGGGCAGGTGCCTGCAAAGAACGCTTTATGACAGTTGTGGCCTTTTCATCTGCGTCTAACAATGCTTGTTTATAGGTTTGATGGGCGTGAACACATTCCTTCGTTGCAATGAACCTCGTCCCCATCTCAACGCCCTCTGCCCCGAGAGCAAGAGCTGCCATCAACCCGCGGCCATCTCCCACGCCTCCAGAAGCTATGACAGGTATATCAACCGCATCAACTACTTGCGGTGTGAGCACAAAAGTCCCTACATCATCTCGCCCGATATGACCTCCGCCTTCTTGGCCTACCACCATGACCGCATCAGCACCTAGTTCTTCAGCCTTTTCAGCCTGCCTTCTTGCTGCCACCAGTACTAACGTTTTTATACCCGTGCCTCGGACACTATCAAGCACAGGCTTTGGATTGCCACCGGTCACTGATATGACGGGGACCTTTTCTTTAACGGCAATCTCCACCATATGGTCGAACTTCCTGCCGTGTTGCCCAATGGCGAAATTGACCCCGAATGGCCGATCGGTTAATTGTCTGACCTGCTTTATTTCAGTTTCAAGCTGGTCAGGACCATCCATGCTCATCGCAGTGATTTGGCCAAGTCCGCCTGCATTTGAAACAGCTGAGGCGAGTTCTGAATAAGCTAAATAGGCAAGACCGCCTTGAATGATCGGATATGTAATATTCAATAATTCTGTTACACGTGTGTTGAAATGCATACACTTCAGCTCCCTCATCATTATTTGTATTTATTTTACCATGAATCCTGCTGATCATAATAACTAGCCAGTTATTCTCCCGTTTGCTATAATTCAAATGCTTAAGATACTGAATAGAATGAGGTGTTAAATTTGGATCAACATCGTACGCCGCTGTTTACAGGGGTGCTGGAACATACCTCAAAGCAACCGCTCCAATTTCATATTCCCGGGCATAAACAAGGCAAGGGAATGGACGAAGAATTCAAGACATTTATCGGGGAGAGCGCACTTTCGATTGATTTAATAAATATAGAACCCTTAGATGATCTTCACAACCCCCGAGGAATCTTGAAAGAAGCACAGGAGTTAGCAGCTGATGCCTTTGGGGCTGATTTCACATTCTTCTCTGTGCAAGGAACAAGCGGGGCGATTATGACTATGGTTCTTAGTGTTTGCTGCCCGGGGGATAAGATAGTTGTTCCCCGCAATGTTCATAAGTCTGTAACCTCAGCTATCATCTTTGCGGGGGCCACCCCCATTTTCATTCATCCTGAGCTTGATCATCAACATGGTATCTCCCATGGCATTACGCCAGAAGCAGTTGCAAACGCCTGTGAAGCTCACCCTGATGCAAAAGCTGTACTCGTCATCAACCCAACCTATTTCGGCATCGCAGCAGATTTAAAACAAATCGTAACCATTGCCCATCAATATGCGATTCCTGTCCTTGTTGATGAAGCTCACGGCGTTCATATCCATTTTCACGAAGATTTACCTCTTTCAGCTATGCAAGCGGGAGCAGACATGGCAGCAACAAGCGTCCATAAACTTGGGGGTTCTCTTACCCAAAGCTCAGTCTTAAATTTAAACGAAGGACTCGTTAACCGAGAGCGCGTGCAATCCGTTATTTCGATGATTACGACCACGTCTACCTCATACTTGCTTCTTTCTTCATTGGACACAGCAAGACGGCAGTTAGCCCTTGAAGGAAGAGCGCAAATCGGACACACCATTCATATGGCCGACCATGCTCGCAAGGAGATCAACCGTATCCCTCGCCTATTTTGCGCAGGCAGCGAAATATTGAGTAACGGAGCTACGTTCGATTGGGACCCAACCAAATTAATCATCTCAGTCAAAGAACTTGGCATTTCCGGACACGATGCAGAACTCTGGTTAAGACACCATCATCGTATTGAAGTAGAACTATCCGATTTATATAATATCCTGTGTTTGATCACGCCGGCCGACAGAGAATCAGACGTCAAACGCTTGATTCACGCCTTAAAAGAAATGGAGGAGAAGCACTCTCCGGAAACGTGTGTATACAACATGGCTGTCGAGGTGCCTGAGATTCCTGTCTTAGCGCTCACCCCACGGGATGCTTTTTATGCTGATACGGAAATTGTCGGTTATCACCAAGCCATCGGAAGAATAAGCGCCGAGTTCATCATGATATACCCACCAGGCATCCCCGTTTTTTTACCGGGCGAAATTATTACTCAGGAGAATCTTGATTATATCGATAAAAACTTAGCTGCCGGTCTCCCTGTTCAAGGTCCAGAGGATGAATCGTTACAAACCTTACGTGTCATCAAAGAACACCGGGCTTTTCAATAAGATCAACCCCCAGTAAACCAAAAAGGTCTGACCCGATTTCCTGGAACACTCGCAGGAATCCGGGTCAGACCTTTATTTGAATTCACCTTACTATTTATTTTTTTCGGAATCGCAAGTCGGGCATTTACTGTAAAGAGTCGACACTTTTTCATTTTCGTAATGTTCAATTACTCTTTGGCAATCCTGGCATACAATGGTCCCCATACTTTTCCAACTCCCTTGTAATTAATGTAATCGCTTTCGATATACCTTTATTTTAATGTGTCACATTAGAAAAATCAACCCCAATTAGTATGACACAATCAAAAATATGTTATTTTAGATGTATGCGAGACTTCTTATATCATTCTTAATAACAAGTCTATGCTTTCCATTGACGAATATAATCCTGATAAGGAGGTGGCACGGCCGTGGAGAAACAAGCTGTATTATATGTTAATAAGAGTAAAATAGAAGATTCTCTTGAGGTGACACTTCAACGTTTGCTGCAGGACTATGAGTCAGTTAAAAAGAAAACCGGGGACCAACTAGGATGGGCTTTTGAACATCGAGCATTCCCTTATACGATTGAACGTATATCGCATGACGATCACGAAGGACTGCTCTTACAAGGGAAAAATAAAGATTACCATCAGATCGAGCTCGTTACATCAACTCCTTCCACTCAGCAACCGCTTGTCTACATTAATTTGCATGAGAAGGCCACGCACGGAGATTTATCAAAGGCAATCGAATTAGCAAAATTTATTGCCGAAAGAATCTGTTCGAAACTCCAATTATTTAATGGCAGAGTGATGACGTATCAACCCGTTAAAAAATGAAAGAGGTTGGAACAAAACGAAACAAAACACAAAAATCCCGAA
Organism: Thalassobacillus sp. CUG 92003; assembly: GCF_013618635.1. Classification (GTDB taxonomy): domain Bacteria; phylum Bacillota; class Bacilli; order Bacillales; family Halobacillaceae; genus CUG-92003. Next base: position 66,900 of record NZ_JABLSJ010000005.1, read on the forward strand.
CGATTTCAGCGAAACGTTCGGAATTTTTGTGTTTTGTGTTTAGGGAGGTGTTCCATGACCGCTCTGTCAAAACACGCCGCTTTCCACGGGCACGGCCTATGCTTCCTCGAAAAGCAACGGACGCTTTTCTGAGGAATCTTCGGCTCGCGCTGTTCCCATAGTCTACGTGTTTTGTACGCTCATGAACATCACCTCTGATTCACTTATGTCTTCATCTCTTTTATTCTTCAGATTGGCCTGGAACACGGATTGTATCTGGATCAATCAAGCCATACCCTTTTTCTTTAAGGCCTTTGATAATATCGTCTAAGGCGTTGGCTGTCCACTCACGATCATGCATGAGCAAATTGGCGCCATTATTAAGCAATGAGGTATTCACCATAATATCCGCAAGATCGGATGCGTTGGTATATTTTTCGTTCCAATCGTATCCATAGGTCCAATTCATTACCAACATTCCCTCTTCCTTGGCCAATTGCTTAGAGTAATCAGTGTTCTGCCCAAACGGCGCCCGGAAGAAATCAGGTCGCTCGCCGATGATTTTTTCTATCTTGTCATTAAGACCCACTATTTCCTCGCTTTGTTCTTTTTTAGATAAATCAGGTAATGAAGCATGAGTGTTCGTGTGATTTCCTATGGGAAAGCCCATGTCATGAATCTGTTTTAACTTTTTCTTATCTTCATCACTGTCGATGAAATGACCATTGACAAAAAATATGGCAGGTGCTTTTTGTTTTTTTAATATTTTCGCCATTTCTACCGCATACTGATCGGGTGCATCATCAATTGTCAGCAACACTACCTTGCTTTCCGCATCGTTAATTGGTTCAAAATTCCAAGCGTCTGTCAGTTTATACATCGGTGAGTCAGGTTTTTGGTCTGCTTCATCATCTTCTGATTCTGATGCTTCCTCTGACTCTTCTTCTTCTTTTTCTTTTTCTTGTGTTTCGTCTTCTTTACCTGACTCTGTCTCTTCGTTGGTTATTTCTTGAGACGCTTCTTCTTGTTCAGGTTCTTCTGTGTTATTGTTGCCTGAAGTTTCCTGTTGTCCGCAAGCAGCCAGCAAAAGAAGCGTCGTCACCAATACAATCAATCGTTTCATTACATTGCCCCCATTTGTTATGTATTTCCATTCATCATTATAGTAACTTTTTCGACGGATTTCACTATTAATTTGATTTGATTTATACTATAATGTGAAATCGTGACTTAACGACTAGGAGTGAACAGGTTTCTTATGCTGAATTCTCTTAAGCACTTCAAATTTTTTGGTGGTCGCACACTAAAAACGGGTGTATCCGTATTTATTACGGCTCTTATTTGCGGGTATTTTAATTTACCTGTTATATTTGCAGTCATAACAGCTATTGTGACGATTGAACATACAGCTGCTGACTCAATTAAAAAAGCCTTTGTTCGTTTTCCTGCCTCAGTTATTGGTGCTCTGTTGGCCACCTTTTGCTATGGAATGTTCGGGAAAGGGGCATTGACGTTTGCGTTAGCCGCCACTCTAACGATTGCGATTTGTCACAAATTAAAGCTGGATGATGGAATCTTAGTTGCTACAATAACCGCTATTGCTATGATTCCCGATTTTCAAGATCACTATGTTGTTTCATTCTTTTCTCGTTTGGGTACTACATCTATTGGAATCATAATTTCGACAATAGTCAACTTTTTCCTGTTGCCTCCTGACTATTCAGACCAGATTTACAAAAATATTAATGAATTGTATAATCAGGCCGCTGATTTATTAGACCAGATCATTGCAGAAGTAAGTAATCCATCAAAAATCAGCAAAAGGGGAATTCAGCGTTACTACCGTCAATTAACTGCAAAATTAGAAAAAACATACCAGCTTTCTCAATTTCAGCGGGAAGAATGGAAGTACCACAAACATACGAAAGACGAGATGAAAGCATTCCAATTTGCCCAGAAAAAATTAGAAGCTTTTCAGCAAATTATTTACCACTTAGGAAATATGCAGTATGTTGACGTACAAAAAGGGGATTTTAAAGAACATGAAGTCATTTTACTGAAAGAAATACAAAGTTCATTTCAAATGGTTTTAAAAGACCCAACCCACTCCATATCTGAGAACCAATTTGCCAAAATCCAGGAATTAGACGAACTATTTTGGAAGTGGAAGGAAGAACATGTGGAAGAAACGACAAAATATCGTCACCACCTCCCTTCACAAACCATTTTATTGTATGAGCTGCTTTGTATGCACGATGTTCTTGAAGAGCTAGAACGAATGTCCAAATCAAGATACCAAACAGTATATCAGTGCTACATTCAATAAAAGCCCAGTTTATATGCCGCACTATTGCTGCTAACATGTGATTAATTATACAGAAAGGATGATGATAGTGAAGCAAGTAACTAAGGTATTTTATATATCAGTAGTCGTAGCATTTCTATTCATAATTTGGGGTGTCATTCCAGAAGATACCTTACCTACTTGGAACTTAAGCAATGTGACGGGTCAAGTTCAATCGTTTCTAACTGAAAAATTTGGCTGGTTCTATCTCTTATCAGCTACTGGATTTTTAGGATTCGCCATTTTCCTTGTTTTTTCCAAATACGGGAACATTAAATTAGGTAAACCGGATGATGAACCGGAATACCCATACATTACGTGGTTTGCCATGCTATTTAGTGCAGGTATGGGTATCGGGCTCGTTTTCTGGGGAACCGCGGAACCCATTCAACACTTCCATTCCCCGCCATTTGGTGACTCCACAACTGATGAAGCGGCGAAAGTAGCAATGCGGTACAGTTTTTTCCATTGGGGCTTACACCCTTGGGCCATTTACGCTGTTATCGCTTTGGCACTGGCCTATTTCAAATTCCGTAAAAATGCACCAGGTGTGGTAAGTGCTGCCTTGACGCCTCTGATTGGTGAAGAACGTGTGAAGGGGCCAATTGGAACAGGAATTGATTTCATTGCAGTCTTCGCTACAATTTTTGGTGTTGCTACTTCCTTAGGACTGGGCGCCTTACAAATTTCAGGCGGCCTCGCATTTATTGTTCCTGGGCTTGACGATTCCTTCCTTCTTCAATTAAGTATCATTGGAATTGTGACTGTATTATTTATGATTTCAGCCATGACAGGCTTGAATAAAGGGATCAAATATCTGAGTAATACAAATATCGTGCTGGCAATAGGCTTGATGTTGTTCTTGCTCTTTGCTGGTCCGACAAATTTCATTATGGACTTGTTCACAACTACATTCGGTTCTTATGTTGGTAACTTACCTGACATGAGTTTCCGTTTAACGCCGTTCTCTGACGATAGTTCCTGGGTACAAGGTTGGACTATTTTCTACTGGGCCTGGTGGATTTCCTGGGCGCCATTTGTCGGAACATTTATTGCCCGTGTTTCTAAGGGCCGTACTATCCGCGAATTCATTTTGGGCGTATTGCTCGTCCCTACCATTTTCGGAGGTCTTTGGTTCTCGGTATTCGGTGGAACAGCCATCAGTCTAGAATATTTTGATGGTGTCGATATATTCAGCGATGTCAATAATATCGGTGAAGAAGTAGCGCTATTTTCGATGCTGCAGCATGTACCATTAGGGATTATCATGTCCATTATCGGCTTGACACTGATCAGTACCTTCTTTATCACGTCTGCTGACTCCGCAACCTTTGTGCTTGGTATGCAAACAACAGGCGGCAGTCTTAACCCAAGAAATCAGGTTAAATTTGTTTGGGGGATTATTCAGGCGGGTACTGCATCCGTACTCCTATGGCAAGGTGGTTTAGGAGCGTTACAAACCGCGGCGATCATATCAGCCTTTCCATTTACGTTTATCATGATTGCCATGTGTTTCTCGCTTTATAAAGCCTTCAAAGACGAGTCAAAAACCATCAATTTAAAAAAGAAACGCAATTAACAGACTAAATTTCGGTTGAAAAATATGAATCATAGTCTGCTTCACAAGAGACCAAATCGCATATGCGACTTGGTCTCTTTTTTAATGTTTTTTACGAATAGCTTTCTTCTCTATATTACAAATTGAATAAAAGATAACAACTATATTAACCAACACTACACTCTTTTTGCATTGTATTAACAGTTATTTAACATCGGCCATCAGCGCTGATGTCTCTGTTAGACTTTGGGTAACGAAAACGTCGGAAAGGATGAACAGGTGATGACCAGAGCCCTTATTCCGGTATTAATCTTGTCATTAATCTTACCGGGTTGTTTAGCAGAGCAAAAAGAAGTTGATGTCATCAGTTTTCATCCCTCGGGTTATGAGGTTAAAGTTTATACGCCAAAAGAAAACAAAAAGGAAGGTAAAGAGTACTTAAATGCGTTGGTAGAATGGAAAAACAAATCTAATCAATCAGACCCAGTTAAATTGATCCAAAAGACGTCATATACGAACAATCTCCCCAAGACCGTGCAAGATTACCCAGCAATGCTCATTCAAAAAAATGGCGAAACCATAGAGCTGATTTCAGGTAAAACAACCCGACATGACATATTAGAACAAATCCAACACCATATGGAGCAATCCTAATCCCTCGATCGCAAACAAAGCTATGCAATGACTGGACTGAGCTGGAGGAGATAAAGGAAACACGAAGAACAGCGGGATTTGATGTTGACTTAATAGATCATTTTCGTAATTAAAATAATGCCATTTATAGTTATCAAATTAGAGCTAATATAAAAAGCACCGTAATATAAGCTTCATATTACGGTGCTTTTTATTATTTTATGATAGTCGCTTCTCTTCTTACTTGGTAATGTGAATAGGCGTACCCATTGCGACCTCTGCAGCTTCCATCGTGATCTCTCCTAGAGTCGGATGAGCATGGATGGTTAAAGCAAGATCTTCTGCCGTCATGCCTGTTTCAATCGCTAATCCTAACTCGGCAATCATATCACTTGCATTAGGGCCCGCTATCTGAGCTCCAATGACAAGCCCATCATCTTTTCGAGTGATCAATTTCATGAAACCGTCGCTGTCATTTAGCGATAAAGCTCGGCCGTTAGCTCCGAACGGGAACTTAGAAGCGTTGACTTCATAACCTGCATCTTTTGCACCCTGTTCAGAGTAACCAACAGAGGCCAACTCAGGATCAGAAAAGACGACCTCAGGGATGCCGAGATAATCGATGACTGATTTCTCCCCTGCAATGACCTCTGCTGCCACTTTTCCTTCATAGGACGCTTTATGCGCAAGAGGAGGACCAGGGATAATGTCACCGATCGCATAAAGGGAATCAACATTTGTTTTGCATTGCTCGTCTACTTGAATGACACCTTTATCATCCATCTCAACACCGAGTTCTTCTAAACCTATTTCATCGGTGTTCGCACGGCGTCCCACTGTAACTAGCACGTAATCAGCTTCAATGGTTTTCTCTTCACCTTTCACTTCATACGTGACGGTCACGCCGTCTTTCGTTTCTTCAACACCTTGCGCCATCGCATTGGTAATGACTTCTACACCATGTTTCTTCAAGCGGCGCTTCACCAGGGTGGTCATCTGTTTTTCAAAGCTGCCAAGAATATCTTTTGTACCTTCCAAAATCGTTACTTCCGTATCAAAATTAGCATAAGCTTGCCCTAACTCGGTACCGATATAACCGCCACCGATGACAACCATCTTCTTAGGAACCTCTTCTAAGGCAAGAGCTCCTGTGGAATCAATTACGCGATCAGAGTATTTGAAATTAGGCAATTCGATCGGCCGGGAGCCAGTAGCTATAATACAATTATTGAACGTGTAAGTCTGAGAATTTTTATCATCCATAATCCGTACAGTGTTCTTATCGACGAAATAAACTTCGCCTTTGACAATATCGACACTATTACCCTTGAGAAGTCCTTCGACACCGCCAGTCAATTTTTCAACGACAGATCCTTTCCATTTTTGCACCTTGGAAAAGTCAACGGTGGTATTCTCAGAGGTGATGCCCATATCTTCGGCACCTTTAGCGTGTTCAAATCGGTGGCCTGCTTGAATAAGGGCTTTAGAAGGAACACAGCCGACATTCAAGCATACACCGCCTAAATTGCCTTTATCTACAATCGTTACATTTTGTCCGGTTTGTGCGGCACGGATTGCGGCTACGTAGCCGCCTGGCCCGGCACCAACTACTAACGTATCAAGTTCAATTGGAAAATCTCCTACTACCATACTTTACGCCTCCATCATAATTAGTTGTGGATCGTTCAGTAAACGCTTGATGTTATTCATAGCATGCTGAGCGGTGGCACCGTCAATTATTCGATGATCAAAGCTTAGCGAAATAGCTAGTACAGGTGCTACAACCACTTCCCCATCTTGTACTACTGGTTTTTCACCAATGCGACCAATACCGAGGATAGCAACTTCCGGTTGATTGATCACCGGTGTGAACCATTGACCGCCGGCAGAACCGATGTTTGTAATCGTTGTGGATCCGCCTTTCATCTCATCAGAAGAGAGCTTTCCGTCTCTTGCTTTCACAGCCAGTTCATTAATTTCACTGGAAATCGTAAAGATTGATTTGCGGTCCGCTTCTTTTACTACGGGTACAAGCAGTCCTTTGTCGGTGTCAGCCGCAATACCAATATTATAATAATGTTTCTGGATGATTTCATCCTTTTCATTGTCCACAGCTGTATTCAACACTGGATATTTTTTCAGTGTAGATACGAGTGCTTTAACGACATATGGCAAATAAGTCAGTTTAATATCTTGTTCAGCTGCAACGCCTTTGAATTTCTTGCGATGGGCGACAAGCTCCGTAACGTCCACTTCATCCATAAGTGTTACGTGAGGAGAGGTTTGCTTGGAGTTCACCATCGCTTTAGCAATTGCTTTGCGGATGCCGCTCATTTTCTCACGTGTTTCAGGGAACAGTTCGCCAGAAGCAGGCTGCTTCGCTTCTGATGTTTCTTCTGCGGCAGATGTTGCTTCTTCACTTGATTCAGCATCAGTCGCTGGAGCCTGACCACCTTCTAGATACTGGTCCACGTCTTCTTTTTGAATACGACCATTTTTTCCAGATCCAGTAACTTTTCGAATATCCACCTCGTGATCTCGAGCATACTTCCGTACGGATGGCATAGCGATGACGCGTTTGTCTTCATCTACATCCTGATCAGCCGATTCTTCCTGAGGTGCAGTGTCCTCTTTCGACTCTGCGGGTTGTTTTTCTTCTTTATCCTCTGATTTCGTTTCTTCTTCTTTCGCAGCAGATTCTTCACTGGAACTTTCTTCGGATCCACCTTCATCTTCATAACCTTCAGCGTCGATCGAAATGATAACGTCACCAACGATCGCAGTCTCACCTTCATCCACATGAACTTCTTTAATTGTACCCTCGACGGGGGAAGGGATTTCTACCACTGCTTTATCGTTTTGAACCTCGCACATGACGTCGTCTTCTTTGATCTCTTCGCCGGCTTTGACGAACCATTTTGCAATTTCGCCTTCATGGATACCTTCACCGATATCCGGCAGCTTAAATTCGTAGGCCACGGGTATTACCTCCTATTATAAGTAAGTTCATTTAGAAGTTGATGACATTGTTCACTTTTTCGACAATGTCATTATGGTTCGGCAACCATACTTCTTCTGCTTGGGAAAATGGATAAACTGTATCAGGTGCTGTGACACGAAGCACGGGTGCTTCAAGATGAAGGATAGCTTTTTCTTGAATTTCAGCTACGACACTGCTGGCAATTCCTGCTACCTTCTGTGCCTCTTGAATCATGACGGCACGGTTGGTCTTTTTAACGGATTCTACGATTATATCGTAGTCTACAGGACTAATCGTACGTAGATCGATCACTTCAGCACTAATGCCGTTTTCTTCTAATTCTTCAGCTGCCTTAAGGGCCGAGTGGACCATCGCGCCATATGCAATCAAGGTCACGTCATTGCCTTCTCGTTTTACATCAGCTTTGTCCAACTCCACGGTATAGTCCTCTTCAGGAACTTCCCCTTTAAATGAACGATATAACTTCATGTGTTCCATAAACAATACAGGATCGTTATTTCGGATTGACTGAATCAACAATCCTTTTGCGTCATATGGAGTGGAAGGAATGACCACTCTGATGCCCGGTTGGGCGGTCATAAGGCCTTCTAAACTATCAGCATGAAGTTCAGGTGTGTGTACGCCGCCACCAAACGGTGTACGGATGGTAATCGGCATTTGCTGAGTTCCGCCTGAACGATAACGAAGCCGCGACATTTGCCCGTTCACAGCATCCATAGCTTCATAAATGAACCCGATAAACTGAATTTCCGGGACGGGGCGGAATCCTTGCAGGGCAAGGCCGATGGAAAGGCCGCCAATCCCCGACTCAGCTAAAGGTGTGTCGAATACTCGGTCTTCACCATACTCATCCTGCAAGCCTTCAGTCGCACGGAACACTCCGCCATTTTGACCGACGTCTTCGCCGAAGATCAGCACATTTTCATCATTTTTTAATTCCGTACGCATTGCATCCGTGATGGCTTGAATCATTGTCATTTGTGCCATGATTTACTTCGACTCCTTCTCTTCGTATTCTTCCATTTGCTCCTTCAAATTAGATGGAAGTTCTTCGTGCATAATTGAAATTAAATCTGTCACTTTCTGTTTCGGTGTGTTGTCTGCTTCTTTGATCGCAGCCTTAATTTCTTCTTTCGCCTTTTCTACGACTTCGTTTTCTTCATCTTCTGACCATAAGTCTTTATTTTCAAGATATTTTCGGAAACGAACAATTGGATCTTTCTTCTCCCATTCGTCATCCATTTCATCTGTACGATAACGCGTTGGATCATCACCAGCCATCGTGTGCGGACCGTAACGGTACGTCATCGTTTCAATTAAAGTCGGGCCTTCTCCATTAATGGCACGATTTCTAGCCTCTTGAGTAGCAGCATAAACGGCAAGCACGTCCATGCCATCAACCTGAATGCCTTCGATGCCTGCTGCTACTGCTTTTTGGGCGATTGTTTCCGCTGCAGACTGTTTGTCAACAGGTACTGAAATAGCGAATTGGTTGTTTTGTACAACGAAGACAGTTTGAGCTGCATACGCTCCGGCAAAGTTGAGACCTTCATAAAAATCACCCTGGGAGGCACCGCCATCCCCTGTATAAGTAATTGCGATCGCTTCTTTCCCTCGTTTTTTCAACCCTAGTCCTACTCCAGCTGCTTGCGTGATTTGAGCTCCAATGATGATTTGCGGACTAAGGGCATTTACACCTTCAGGCATTTGATTTCCTTTATAATGACCTTTTGAAAATAAGAAAGCTTGATAAAGCGGAAGACCATGCCATATGAGTTGTGGAACATCACGATAAGCAGGGAGAATGAAATCCTCCTGAGCTAATGCATAGTGACTTCCTAATTGCGAAGCTTCCTGTCCTGCCGTAGGCGCGTAGAATCCCAGTCGACCTTGGCGATTTAATGCAATGGAACGTTGATCCAGTATACGCGTATAGACCATCCGTCTCATAATTTCTTTCAAATCTTCATCTGAAAGATCAGGCATAGCGTTCTCATTCACGATTTCGCCTTCTTCGTTCATAATTTGGAACGTTTGAAACTGTTCTTCAATTTGTTCTAAAGTGCGTTTCAAAATGGTTCACCTCTTCCTTTCTGTTTAAAGAAATATTCGCTTACATTAGCTTCCCCAAAAGTCGATAAAATCAGTACGAGATTCTCTTATTCGTTTTACCCTTTTGATTATAAGCTTAATCATGTGCAACCTGTTAAACTGTTACAGTCAGGACACACTTATCATTGATACAATTTTAACCGTGATTAAAGTTTAGCTTATGACAACCTAATACGTCAAACAGTTTGTCCTACTAATTGTAACGTTGGTAATATCACAAACAGAGTGAAACGTACTACTGACACAGCCCGTTCTTCAACATGTATTCCCAGCTGTAACAGTGCCTAAATAAATTCTGTACCATTACATTACAAAATGACCCTACACAATTCCTGTTAATTCAACAATTAATACCTTTCTACATCGAAACTCTATTACAATAAAGCTCACTATAAAATCAGACACGCCCGGGTGCTAGCACCCGGGCGTGTCTGATTGCGATTTATACTTTAATACATGATACTCAACATACTGTTAATGACTTTTGTCTCAAAGTCAGTTATTCTTGACTGTCTTCGCTGTTTTCACTGTTACCTTCATTTGATTTTTCTTCATTATTTTCAGCTTTGGAACTTTGCTTATCTGATTCGTCATAGCTTACATCAAGATTTGATGCTTTGTAAAATTCTTTCTTCAATTCATTATATTCTTGCGTATATTGGTTAAACTCTTTGTTTGCTTCTATGACTTGCTGATAACTTTGATTAATGTCTTCGATTTGTGCTTGAAGATCTTCCTCTTTTAAATCCTCATTCTGGAGCATTTCATATAGTTCTGCATCTAAATCCAATGCCTCTGAATAAGCCGAGTGGAGATTCTGGTACGCATCATACCGGTTTTGCATAGCCTCGTATAACTCGTTTGCTTTATCTTTTGCTTCAGCATTCTCGTCATCAATATCTTCAATGAGAGGTTCGATCTTATCAAATTCTTCTTTAGCAGCATCGATGCTTTCTTTCTCCAGTTCCAGCTTTTCTTTACGTTCCTCTACAATAGCTGCAGCTTCCTGGGATAAAGATTTGATCTTTTCGAACTCATCCATGCTTAGATCAATAATTTGATTATACAGTTCTTTCTCTTCCTTTTCTAAATTGACTAATGGCTGCTGTTGTTCCCTGAACTTATCTTCAAGCGAAACAGCTTCTTCTAAATGATCATAGATTTCTTCCTGAGCAGATGGCCCCATACACCCTGACATCATGACAAGCACCACGGACACAGCCATTAATAGCTTACTTAAACGCACGCCAATTTTCCCCCTTATAACTTCTTGATGCCTATTTTTATTCAAATCATCATAATTTCAATAGTATAATAAATAAAATTAAAAGAAAAGGACAATTTTTGATAAGAATTTCCATCGGACCACAGTTTTCATACTCTAAAACAGTTGAATATGTTAAACTAATCACCGGATAATGAGGTAGGCAGAAAGGATGTTTTTGATGATAACCATGGATGATATTGTACGTGAAGGTCATCCCGCCTTGAGAAAAACGACTGACGAGGTGTCCATCCCCCCTCAACAAGAGGATAAACAAATTCTTGAAGAGATGCTCGAATATTTGCGAAACAGCCAGGACGATGAAATTTGCGATCGTTATGGTTTAAGACCGGGTGTTGGGTTGGCCGCACCGCAAATAAACGTGCTAAAACGGATGCTAGCCGTTCATTTCACCGATCAAAACGATCGATTGTATAGTTACGGCCTGTTCAACCCGAAAATCATCAGTCACTCAGTGGAAAGATCGTATTTAACAAGCGGGGAAGGCTGTTTATCAGTGGACCGTGAAGTTCCAGGGTATGTGCCTCGCCATCGGAGGATAACGATCAAAGCCATTGATTTAGAAGGACAGGAAGTCAAACTACGGTTAAAGGATTTTGCCGCTATTGTCTTTCAACACGAGATTGATCACTTGAACGGTGTGATGTTTTACGATCACATTAACCAGGATAATCCCTTTAAAGAGCCTGAGAACGCTAAACCGATTGATCGATAGTGAAACAATTGGAGGCATCGCAGGTTACCCTTTTTAGGACCTCGTCAACTCGGAAAGGTTTAAAGCCCTTCGCAACCGGCTAAGGCGCTTTAAACCTGCTCTATTACACTCCAATCATTTTAACAGGCCAATATCGTAGATTGCTTTCACCAGTCCCCCCTCGTTAACATCCGCTGTTACATGGTCGGCAATTGCTTTAATTTCCGGCATGGCATTCCCCATGGCTATTCCCGTGCCAACCTGTTCAATCATTTCCCGATCATTCAAGCCGTCCCCGAAACCGTATGTTTGTTCAGTTGACATGCCAGCTGCTTCAATCATCTTATCGATGCCCTCCGCTTTTGAACCTCCACGTGGCAAAACATCAACCGAAAACTGGTGCCAGCGGATAAAGTCAAAGGCATGATGAGTTTGGCGATAGGAATCGATTTCATCCCCCTCACAAAACAACAATGCTTGATAGATTTTTTCCTGCTCGAAGAAAGCCGCTTCAACTTCTGGATAATCAATATGTAAGCTGGACAGGCTTTCGCTGATATGGTCACTTGTAGATACGGATGCTTTCATGTGCTCATGGCTCATAAACACCATGGGGTGATCGTTGATTTTTGCTTCCTGATACATTTGAGCTAAATGTGGGGTTGATAGTGGATTCTCGTAAACCACTTTCCCTTCAAACACCACGTATTGCCCATTAAAACTGACGAAAGATTCAATTCCTAATGCTTGTCTTATTTCTTCAAACATAAAAGGTGCCCTGCCCGTTGCAATCGCGCAATAAACCCCTGAATCTTGCAACTGTTGGATCGCTTCAATTGTCTGTTGAGGTAATTTTTTTTGATGATCTAAAAGGGTACCGTCTATATCAAAAAATGCAATTTTTTGTGTCAATGTATGCCTCCTTGTGTAACTGCTACTTTCATTTTAGTAGATGTTGATAACTTAAATATCATAACACATTTGAGCAGGTCCGCGGTTATTTCCCACCTGCAAAATGTAAGTCCCTCCACTATTTTCAAGAATTGTGTTAGTTCGAGGAGGGAGATGGATATACTAGTAGTGTAGCAATGTGTGACGGACGGTTTGGAAATTTCACTAACGGTAAATATAATTTTGTAAACCTAATTGTTTCATTATTTTTAAAAGAGTATTATACTAAAGATAACAGGGATTGAGTCGGTATAACGTTTTTGTTGCTTTTTTTCCAAATTGAAAGGAGATGTGCTCAATGTTGAAGCGTCTCAGGAAAAAGCTCAGAAAACGTTGGAAAGATATTATGAAGCGCAAAACATACGCCTGATAAGTTCCGGATGCGGCGTTTCTTCACTATTGTACGACAGTCATTCATTACATCTGATCAATAAACATGCTAAGATATTTTTAGGACAAAAATGTGGAAATTATATGTAGTAAGGAGAGATAGAGATATGATTTATAAAGTGTTGTACCAGGAACTCCCAAATGAAGTTCCGGTACGTGAACGTACGAAATCAATGTACGTCGAGGCAGAAAGCGAACGAAGTGTACGGGAAAAGTTAGCAAATTCAGGTATTAATATTGAATTTATTCAGGTGTTGGATGAGGACCACCTGAATTATGAACAACAATCAGAAGATTTCAAAGTGGAGAACGTATAACCCATGAAATTTGTTAAAAATGACCAATCAGCCGTATTTGCGCTGGGCGGGTTAGGTGAAATCGGTAAAAACACGTATGGAGTCCAATTCCAGGATGAGATCATCTTAATTGATGCCGGCATTAAATTTCCGGAAGATGAACTGCTCGGCATCGATTACGTTATCCCGGATTACACTTATCTCGTCCAGAATCAGGACAAAATTAAGGGTTTATTCATAACCCACGGTCACGAGGATCATATCGGCGGCATTCCTTATCTGCTGCGCGAATTAAATGTCCCGATTTACGCCGGAAAGTTTGCTACGGCTTTGATTACGAACAAATTGGATGAGCATGGATTGTTGCGTAATGCTAAAATTCATACCATTCAGGAAGATGAAGTAATTAAATTCCGCAAAACTTCCGTAAGCTTTTTCCGTACCTCACACAGTATTCCAGATTCGTTTGGAGTTGTAGTAAAAACACCACCAGGCAACATTGTGCATACTGGTGACTTTAAATTTGATTTTACCCCTGTTGGCGAACCAGCTGATTTAGCTAAAATGGCTGAAATCGGTAAAGAAGGTGTCTTAGCATTATTATCAGATAGTACAAATAGTGAAGTACCCGGTTTTACAAAATCGGAACGTGTCGTAGAGCAAAGCATCCAGGATATTTTCTATCGCGTAAAAGGACGATTAATTTTTGCTACATTCGCTTCTAATATCTATCGTCTCCAACAAGTTGTTGAGACTTCGGTCCAACACAACCGTAAAGTCGCTGTCTTTGGACGTAGTATGGAGAATTCCATTAAAATCGGTCAAGAGCTCGGTTATATCAGAGCTCCAAAAGAAACATTCATTGGAGCCCATCAAATCAATCAATTTCCAGCTCACGAAGTAACCATATTATGCACAGGTTCTCAAGGTGAACCAATGGCCGCTTTATCCAGAATTGCGAATGGAACGCACCGTCAAATTCAAATCATCCCGGATGACACGGTTGTATTTTCCTCTTCACCAATCCCTGGTAATACAATCAGTGTATCTCGAACCATCAATATGCTTTACCGCGCCGGAGCGAATGTCATTCACGGACCGCTCAATGACATTCACACATCTGGCCATGGCAGCCAAGAAGAAATGAAGCTGATGCTTCGTTTGATTAAACCTAAATACTTCATGCCGATTCATGGTGAGTACCGCATGTTGAAAGAACATGCTAATTTAGGTCATGAATGTGCTGTAGATCCAAATAACAGCTTTGTTATGGATATAGGCGATGTATTAGCACTTGGAAAAGATGAAGCTTCTATCGCAGGCAAAATTCCATCAGGTTCTGTGTACGTTGATGGCAGCGGTATAGGTGACATTGGAAACATCGTGCTGCGTGACCGTCGCATTCTTTCTGAGGAAGGTCTCGTCATTGTCGTCGTGAGCATTAATATGAAAGAGTTCAAAATTGCATCAGGTCCCGACATCATTTCCAGAGGCTTTGTTTATATGAGAGAATCAGAGGATTTGATCAAAGAAGCTCAGAAATTGGTCAGTACGCACGTTGAGAAAGTCATGGAACGCCGTACAACCCAATGGTCGGAAATTAAGAACGAAATTACCGATACAATTGCACCTTTCCTATTCGAGAAAACGAAACGCCGTCCCATGATATTACCGATCATTATGGAAATTTAAAGAACAAAGGCTTATGCGCCCCGGCTGCTCCGACACGCATAAGCAAAACACCAGGAGGAAGGTGGTCTTTTCCTTCCGCAGGGCGGGTTGCTTATGTCGCGAGGAGAGCCGGACATGGCCTATGAGGTAAGTGTTATCCATAGGGCCCAAATTTTATAGTTTCCTAAGCAATAAAAAAGCGAGGTTCGCTCCTGATGGGCGAACCTCGCTTTTTTTTATGTGCTCGATAATAGTCCAGGGTTGAATTTTCAAATGAGCCCTGGACTCTTGCTTAATCTTCTTCTACAACAAGATTTTTCTCGAAGCGAGATATATCTTTATCCGCTCCAATCACAATTAACACATCGCTCTGCTCAATCTCTTCTGTTGCCAGCGGGGAGACAATAACGTCCCGGTCACGTTTAATGGCCACCACGTTACAACCGTAGTGAGCGCGGATATCCAAATCGACCAGGGTCTTTCCTCCCATTTTACTACCTGCTTTCACTTCAACAACACTATGGTCATCTGAAAGTTCAATGTAATCAAGAATATTATTGGAGATGATATTATGGGCGATTCGTTTCCCCATATCGCGTTCAGGATGGACGACGTGGTCAGCTCCGATTTTATTCAACACTTTCTCATGATAATCATTTTGAGCTTTAACGGTTATTGTCTTTATTCCTAGTTCTTTAAGCATCAGTGCAGTCAAAATACTTGCCTGGATGTTATCCCCGATCGCGACAATGACATGATCGATATTGCGCACACCTAATTCTTTTAATACGTTCTCATCAGTTGAGTCCGCTATAACAGCATGAGCGGCAATTTCTTTATATTCATTCACTTTGTCTTCGTCAAGATCAATCGCAAGGACCTCCATCCCTTCCTTACTTAATTCTCGACAGATGCTTCCTCCAAAACGACCTAAACCGATGACAGCAAATTCTTTTTTCATTATTTTCCCTCACTAACAAATACGACATTATATCGATAGTTTACCATAAAGTAGCATCAGACACGATTTATTTCTGATTCTGCTGGCTGCTGCCCCTACACGGCTTACATTCGCTTCACTACTTTTTCCCCTTCACGTAATCAGCATCAAATAAAAACATCCTCATTAATAAGAAGAGTGATGGCACGAGCAAACAGAAACCCGCTATAAACGCAATGATTAACGCTATAGCCATTGGCTCGCTGGTCAAACCATCTGAAATGGTAATATAAGGCTTCAGTATATACGGCAAATGCGAAGCCCCATACCCAAAGAAGGCAAAGAAAAATTGAAACATCACAGAGATAAAAGCCCATCCGTAATATTTTCCATAGTACACAAGAAACAACGCGATCATAAAGAAACCGACAGACAAACCAAATACCCACCATAACTCAATCATGTTCTGGAAATGTTCCCGGTTGTGCTGACTCATGGCTATGAAAGTCGTCAAACTTGCTATGATCGTAGGCGAACTCCAAAAAAGGGCGTATTTTTTTATCAACTGAAGGGCAGGCTCATCGTCCGCCCTGGCAGCGTAATAGGTCAGGAATGTCGCACTGATATACAAGACGGAAACAACAGCTAGAACCACCACACTCCACGAGTATGGACTTGTGAGCAGCTCACCATAGAGTAAATGAACGCCGTTGCCCGTTTCCTCAATGAAGCCTCCTTCAGATATCGTCATGGCTGTTGATAAAGAAGCTGGTATGAGCAGACCTGTGCCCCCATAAAGAAACATGTAAAGCATACTATGCTTCGATCCATAGTTTTCGAACGCATAAAAGGAACCTCTGATGGCGATCAGCACGATAGCAATGCTTCCCGGGATCAATAATGTCTGGCCATAATAGTAAGCAGTATCAGGGAAAAACCCGATTAAACCCACAAAGAAAAAGACAAAAAATACATTCGTCACTTCCCAAACAGGTGAAAGATAGCGTGAGATCAACTGATTAATAATATGATCCTGCTTTGTCAGTTTTGCATAATAGGCAAAGAAGCCTGCGCCGAAATCAATGGATGCCACAATAAGATATCCGTACAAAAACAACCAGAGGACAGTGATGCCAATGTATTCAAAACTCATGTTCGACCACCATCCTTCCCGGTAATTTCAGGATAACGTTGTTCGAGTTCAACTTCAGCAGGGTTTCCTTTGAATATTTTTTTGATCACAAGAATACATCCTGTAGCCAACACTGCGTATAAAGTCAAAAATAGGAGGAGCATCCAACCGACGTGGGGAGAGGTCGTCGCCCCTTCTGCGACTTTCATGTAACCTCGCAGAATCCAAGGCTGCCGGCCCACTTCTGCGAAGATCCAGCCAAATTCGATTGCCAGCATAGCGAATGGCCCATTGAGCACAAGCAGCCATAGCAATAATTTATTATTTTCATTCCATTTCTTCATACTCATGAATATCAGATAAAGTAACGATACACCTAAGGCATAAAAACCTAAGGTCACCATCAAATCAAACATGTAATGAATCCATAATGGAGGTGACTCATCTTCAGGTATTTGATCCAAACCGGTAACCTCAGCATTGAAATCCCCGTGAGCAAGAAAACTCAAGGCTTTCGGAATTCTCAAGGCGTTCTCTACTTCTCCTTCATCATTTAACGTGCCGAACACGATCAAATCAGCACCGCGCTCAGTTTCAAAGTGCCATTCTCCAGCTGCTAATTTTTCCGGCTGGTGTTCAGCCAAAAATTTTGCAGATAAGTCGCCGGCAACGGCTGTAAGGATAGCGAAAATAAATACGGATACTGCTGTTAATTTCATTGCTTTCTTTTGATAAGGTGTAATCGCCTTTTTGAGCATATAAAATGCAGTAATGGCAGCCAGTATTGCTGCAGACGCTAAATACGAAGAAGCCACCACATGGAATACTTTTGTCGGGGTCGCAGGATTGAACATCGCTGCTAGAGGCTCAATGGCTGTTATGGTCCTCCCCTCCAACTCAAATCCTTGAGGCGTATTCATAAACGAGTTGACAGTCGTAATAAAGAAGGCTGACATCGTTGATCCGATCACAACAGGAATCGACAACAACCAGTGATAAATTGGATTTTTAAAACGATCCCACGTATAAAGGTAAGCACCAAGAAAAATAGCTTCAAAAAAGAAAGCGAATGTTTCTAAAAATAATGGTAAACTGATCACATTGCCGGCAATTTGCATAAAGCTTGGCCACAATAAGGATAGTTGCAACCCTATTGCCGTTCCGGTTACCACACCTACTGCCACCGTAATGACAAACCCGCGCGTCCATCTTCGAGCCAACAAGGTATAATGTGGGTCTTTCTTTTTTATTCCCATGAATTCAGCAAGTGAAATCATCACCGGTACGCCTACACCAATCGTGGCAAATATGATATGGAACGCCAAGGTCAAAGCCGTTAACATTCTGCTTAAAATGACACTGTCTAGCTCCACGTGAGCACCCCCCTTTTTTTCTATATTAAGCTGCCCGATCCATTGTCTAGTATAAAGCATAAGAAGGTAATTTATTTATGAGTCGATGAAGATATTGTGACATCTTTCACATTGTTAAGCTTAGTTTAATCATAGTATACAAGGAAAATGTTGTCTAAGCATCTGATAACGTTATATCAAAAATAGTGCTGTAACTTCAAACCACTAATAGAACGCCTGAACGTTTACACTCTAATTCTTTGAGATTGATCGGGACGATCACAAAAATAAGCAGCCCAAGTTATGGACTGCTTAAACCTGCTCGTTTGCACTGTGACCTTACATAGCATCCAGCATTTGAAACTGAGCCTTCACTAATTCGAAATATTCACCTTGCTGTGCCATTAATTCATCATGCGAGCCCTGCTCTAGAATGTTGCCATTTTCGAGCACAAATATATTGTCAGATTCACGGATAGTGGATAGGCGATGCGCTATGATAATGGCTGTGCGCCCCTTCAATAAACGTTTAAGTGCAGACTGAATTTCCACTTCCGTTTCAGTATCAATACTGGCTGTGGCTTCATCCAGAATGAGTATCTTGGGATCGGCTAACAATGCCCGAGCAAAAGATAATAACTGACGTTCGCCTGCCGATAAGATATTTCCACGTTCCTCGACTTCCGTATGATAGCCACTGTGGAGGCGTTGAATAAACCCATCGGCTCCCACTACTTTAGCTGCTTCAATGACTTCCTCATCGCTCGCCTCAGGGTTGCCAAATTTTATATTCTCTAGAATTGTGCCTGAGAAGATGAATGTATCCTGAAGGACCACACTGATTTGTTGGCGGATGCTGTCAATTTTGACATCACGCAAATCTGTTTCATCTACCTTCACTGACCCTTTGGTTGGATCATAAAACCTGCTGATTAAGTTAGCGATCGTCGACTTACCAGATCCTGTATGCCCTACAAGGGCAACTGTCTGACCTGGTTTCATTACTAAGGAGATATCATGAAGAGCCACACGATCATCATCATAAGAAAACTGCACGTGATCAAATTCGATGCGACCTTTGATATCGTCGAGTTCAACAGCATCGTCTTTCTCAACAACGTTTGGACGTTCATCTAAGAATTCAAAGATTCGTTCTGACGCTGCCATTGCCATAAGCAGCTGATTATACATTTGACCTAATCGGGATATCGGCTCCCAGAACATGCCTAAGTAAAACGCAAAGGAGACGAATGTCCCGATTTCGATGCCGCCATTTTCTGGCCCTTGGATAATGAGTATAGCACCGTATGAAATCAAAATAGCCGTACCGATGGCATTGCTCATTTCAACAAACGGGCGGAACATTGCACTTTTTCGCGTGGCATTACGCCACGAGCTGAAATTGTCTGTGTTCACTCCGTCAAAATACTCCGTGTTCTCTCGTTCTTGCGAAAAAGATTGGGTGATCCGAATACCTTGGATGCTTTCATTCAAATGGGAGTTGAGTCTCGATTGTTGAATCCGAACATACTGCCAGGAGCGGCGAATATTACGCCTCAAACGCGTCGATATATAAAACATGATCGGCAAGATAATCATAATCGCCAAAGCCAGCTTTGGACTAAAGGCAAATAAAATGACCATTATACCCGAAAGTAAAACGACATCCATTAATAAATTAATGATTCCATTCGTAAATAGTTCCTGTAGTGAATTGATGTCATTCATGATTCTGACTAAAATTGAACCGGCCGATTTGGAATCAAAGAATCGGTGTGATAAGCGCTGTACGTGCGAAAACAAATGTTTCCTCAAATCAAAAATGACATTTTGCCCGAGGATATTGATATATTTTATGCGAAACAAATTCCCGATATAGCTTAGCACGTACAAAATCGAAATACCTACTACCAGTTGCACGAGCATCGGAACATCCTGGTTCTCAATCGCGATGTCAATTCCCACTTTTCCGATTAAAATGGGAACAATTAATCGGACCAACGTGGATACGAGCATTGCAATAATGGCAATCGGTAACAGTTTTTTAGTGTAGGGTTTTAAATATTGCAGCATTCGCATCATCTGCGACCAATTGAAAGGTTTTTCAATCGCTTGGTCCTGTGTATAGTGAAAGCGATTCAAATGCTTATTGGTTTGCGGTTCATGTTTAGGTTTACGCGCCATATTATCCCCCCTTTTCGTTACTTGGCTGTGTTCATGATGTGTTCTTTATCCTGATACTGAATATCGTATATACGCTGATAAGGCCCGCCGTTGTTTAGAAGCTCCTCATGTCGGCCGCGTTCCTTCACTTCTCCTTCTTCAAGCACCAATATTTCATCTGCGTGTTTGAGGGAAGAGATACGATGGGCAATGATAAAGGTCGTGCGCCCGTCCATGACTTCTTTTAATGCTTTTTGAATCTTAAACTCTGTTTCCATATCCACGGCCGAAGTTGCATCATCGAGAATCAAGATGCTTGGATCAATCAAGATGGCTCTGGCAATGGCAATACGCTGCTTTTGACCACCTGAGAGTCCCATTCCGCGTTCCCCGAGCATCGTATCATAACCCTCAGGCATCGATAGAATGAAGTCATGAGCATCAGCTCGTTTGGCGGCTGAAATGACATCCTCAAGAGACGCATCCGGATTTCCATAAGCTATGTTTTCTTTAATCGTAGTAGAGAATAAGAAAGACTCTTGCAAAACAAATCCTATATTTTTTCGCAAGGTTTTCAGCGAATAATCATGTACAGGAGATTGGTCGACAAGGACTTCGCCTTCCTCTGGCTCGTAAAATCGTGTAATTAACTGTGTGATGCTAGTTTTACCTGATCCTGTGGCTCCAATCAGCCCAATCACAGTGCCCGGAGGGGCATCAAAATTAATATGCTTCAGTGCAGCATCATCATCTTTCGTATACGTGAGCTTGACATCATTGAAGGTCACGTGCCCTTGAAGCTGCTTACCAACGATGGCTTCATCTTTTTCCTGAATATCTTCTGAGGCTTCTAAAATTTCTAATAACCGTTCCCCAGAAGCTTTCGATTGTGAAAATTGGTTGATGACGAAACCAAGATTCATCAATGGCCCTAGAATGTACCACACCAAACTGAAGAACGCCACCAATTCCCCTAAAGACAAGGAACCGTTGATGACAAGATAACCTCCGTAAGCTAATAAAACAACGACACAAACGTTACCGATAAATTCCATAAGCGGAAAATATTTTGCCCATATATTAGCTGTCCCGATGTAGTTTTGTCGGTAGTTATCATTATGATCGACAAACCTGCCGATTTCGAAATTCTCACGTGATAATGATTTAACAGTATTCATGCCGCTGATATTTTCCTGCACCCGGGTGTTTAATCGCCCGAACGATTCTCTGATGCCTCTGAAAGCAGGGTGTACGCGTTTGTCAAACTGGTAGACAACGACACCCAGAAAAGGCATAGCAGCCATCGTAATGAGGGCTAACGGAATGGAATAATAGAACATGACACTTAAACTGATCAAAATCAACAACACGATTCTTAAAAACTCTGAAAATCCAAAAGATAAGAAGAAACGGAAAGCTTCTACATCCGCTGTTAAACGCGACATCAAATCGCCTGTTTTCGCATTATCATAATATTTGAACGGAAGACGTTGAAGCTTCTGATATAAACCATCCCTTAAGGTATAAACGGACTTAATACCGAATAAATCCCCTAAAAACTGGTTGAAATATGTTGCAACTCCTTTCACAGCCATAATAAGTATGAATCCAACTGCTAAATACGGAATTAAACCGTACCGTTCTTCAGCTACAACATCATCTATCGTTTTCTGGATGATGACCGGGTAGACAACCGTAATCCCGGTAACAAATAACAAGGCGAATAATGACCACAAAAAATAATGTTTAAACGGCCAATAATAGTGCTTGAGCTTTTTAAACGTATCCACTCTGTCTCCCTCCTTTGGAAAAATTAACGTAATTATAAATATATCGGGTATCGAAATAAATATCTACCCATTTGCATTACTTTTTTTTAAATTTTGGCTAATTATAAGGCTCTGTTTAAGTTTAGTGTTGATATTACTAAAAAAAAGAACTTCCAATTTTATGGGTGTTCTTCATTTTTAATATATTGGCTAATTCAACTAAAGCCCCATTATTGTGGAAACTCCGTTTCGAGACTTTTGTGTATGCGGATGCTGGCTGGGAAAACGGATCGCTTTCCGTGGGCATGGGGTGAGCTTCCTCAGGCTACGCCTTGCGGGATCTCACCGCTCATGTTATTCCCACAGGCGTCTCACCGTTTTCCCATCCACCATACACTCATAAGGTGCTCGAAACGACCTTCCGTAACAGGAAGCTTTGACTGAAAAAGCTTTCATACGCATGATTATATGTGCTATCGGTTCCCTATAGGCAGATTCGCAACCAAGTGATGTCGAGAAGCCTATATGACAAGGGCCGTTGGGGAAGGGGGAGACTCTCCCGCAGGAAAGCGAATCCTTCCCCAGCGGCCCTACACGCCCACAAACATCTCGAAATCGAGTCTTACAGAATTCTGCCCTTCAGCGAAAGACTCCGTTTCGAGATAAATATCCACTTTAAATATCAACAACAAACTTTAACACAGCCAATTATAAAAAAGATGCCTTTAAAGAAGAACCGTAGTTTCTTCAAAGGCATCCTAAAGACAAAATCGATTTATTTTTCGTTTTTACCTAACACTCTATTGACTCTTTTACGCAGCATTTTCATACCGCCTCCGCCTGCCTGAAAATGGCGGAGATTCCCCTCTGAATCGAATACGTAGTAAGCAGGAACATATTGGTTTTCAAAAGCATCCGTCAACTTATGTTGATTATCAACGAAAATCGGCTGGCTGATGCCATGCTCGTCTGCTACTTCTTTAATTTGATCTAAATCTAGATCTTTCTCAGAGCGCGGCATATGCACGGCGACCACATTTAAATCGTTACTGTATTCATCTCTGAACTCATTAACATTTGGCATGGCTTCCTTGCATAAGCCACAGCTTACTGACCAAAAATGGATCAAGGTAGGCTTGTCTCCTGTTAAATCCTCTTTTGAAAGTCCATTGGAGTTCAGCCATTCTGTTTCGCCTTGTAATTCTGGCATTGGAGCTCGTAATTTCATAGTGCGTTTCCTCCTTCATACATGATTGGCCTGGATTGAAAAGGGCCTAACACGGTATGTTAGGCCCTTCTGGCACTTTAAAGTATACGTTGATTAAAGTGTTTCTTGTCCTGGCTTCCAGTTTGCAGGGCAAAGTCCGCCAGTTTGAAGAGCTTGCAATACGCGTAATGTTTCATCGACATCACGACCGATATTATTGTGGTTAACCACTTGATATTGCAATTCACCTTCAGGACTGATGATGAACAAACCGCGAAGCGCAACGCCTTCCTCTTCTACTAAAACACCATAGTCTTTAGAAACTTGATGATTCGTATCAGCGGCCAGCGCATATTCCAAGTCGCCTAGCCCATTATCCTCGCGAGATGTGTTGATCCATGCAAGGTGAGTATGAATGGTATCAGTTGAAACACCGACTACTTCTGCATCCAAATCGTCAAATTCATCAAAACGATCGGAAAGTGAAGTGATTTCAGTCGGGCATACAAATGTAAAGTCCATCGGATAAAAGAATAGGACTGTCCATTTATCATTCTTCATGTTTTCTTCTAGAGAAACTTTTCCGAATTCTTTGTTTGAAAGTACCGCATCCATTTCAAAGCGAGGTGCTTGTTTTGCTACCATGCGTTCTGCCATGAAAATCCCTCCAAAAAATAGTGTTAGATTTATTATTAACCTGTCCGGTTAAACACGTTTACCATTATAACCACAGTTCCTGATTAAAGTCAATGTTACGTAATAATGAATTTAATTTGCTGCCCAACCGCTCAACTCCAGATTTCCTTATTCAGTATTACCCGCGTACATTCTCATTAAACACGAATAATTAAGAGATGTAAAATGATTTGAATTTAATCCTCACGGGTAAACCCATACTACTTGTTGAAACAATCACTATCAATTGCAACCTCTAATTGTTTCAGCTATCCTAATATTCGACACTATTTACATAACAGAAAGGGGACCCCTATGAATTTATTTGAAGAAGGTTTTGAGTTGAATCTTGCAGAATTAACGAGTTTACTGATCAGTGTCGGGCTAAAGATACTTGTTCTAATCATTGCATTCATGATCATCGGTCCAATTGGGAAACGTCTGATTACCGCTTCGCTTAACCGAATGGGGGAACGACGTAAACTCCCTGAAGGAAGAACAAAAACATTGGAAAAACTATCCATTAACATCTTCTCTTATGTATTAATGTTTCTATTCATTGTCATGCTTCTTGATTTGATCGGCTTGCCTGTTATGCCGTTACTCGCTGGTGCTGGTATTCTAGGTTTAGCACTTGCGTTTGGTGCGCAGGGACTTGTCTCTGACATCGTGACAGGATTTTTTATTTTGCTGGAACGTCAGATTGATGTAGATGATTATGTGACGGCTGCTGACTTTGGGGGTATTGTTGAGGAGGTTGGTCTACGAACAAGCAGAATCCGCGCTTTTGACGGCACACTGCACTTCATACCGAACCGCAATATTTCCAGTGTCAGCAACCATTCCAGGGGCAATATGCGAGCACTTGTCGATATCGGGATTGCTTATGACGAGAACATCGATGAAGCAATGGAAGTCCTTAAAAAAGTAGCTGATGATTTCACTGAAGATGAACGTTTTAAGGAAGGACCAGATGTATTAGGGGTTCAAAGTCTCGGCTCATCCGATGTGGTGATCAGGGTGCTCGGTAAAACTGAAAACATGGCGCAATGGGCCGTGGAACGAGATTTACGAAAAGCGATGAAACAAGCTCTTGATGAAGCAGGCATCGAGATTCCTTTCCCTCATCACGTTTATATGGAAAAGAAATACGAAACGCAATAAACCTGTTAAACGAGGTTGGGACAAAACTAAATAAAATACAAAAATTCCGAACGCTTTCCTGAACGTTCGGAATTTCTGTATTTTAGAGAGTTGTTTAATGACCGCTCCGTCAAAACACTTCGCTTTCCATGGGCACGGCCTCAGCTTCCTCGGAAAGCAAAGAACGCTTTCCTGCGGGATCTTCGGCTCGCGCTGTTCCCATAGGAGTCTACGTGTTTTGACTACGCTCATGAACATTATTGAATTCATATCCATTTTCAATGTTCGTTTTTTAAAACTTCTCTTTTACTTATGTCCCACTCTCATTTAGTAAGGCGCTCTATAACATTTTCTAAGGTGGAGAGGGAATATTCCGGGTAAAACTTATGCCCCAAACTCTTTTAATGAGCTTCATTCCATGCTTCCACTTTTTTAATTTGGCTATTTTCCATATCGACAATTTTGAACATCAGATCATTGTGGCTGACAACGGTCCCTTCACTTGCATCGATGTCATGCATGAAAATCCAGCCTGAGATCGTATCCACATCCTCATTTCTCAATGAGATATCAAAAAATTCATTGACGTCTTGAATGGCAATTTTTCCTTCCAATAGGAAATGACCATTTTTTAAGCGTTTAATCGACCTCTCTTCCTCGTGATCGAATTCATCTCTAATTTCTCCTACGATTTCCTCGAGGATGTCTTCGATCGTGACAAGTCCTGACGTCCCACCGTATTCATCGATCAGAATCGCCATGTGTGTTCTTTCTTTCTGCATCCGCACTAATAAGTCATGAACCGGAACATTTTCAAACACTTTCATAACAGGCCGAATAAACGACCTCACACTTCCGCTAGGCTCGATATCATCATAAAAGAATTCTTTCATATGAATGACTCCAAGAACATGATCTTTATCATCATCAACGACCGGATAACGGGTGAACCGTTCTTGTTTCATATAACGGATAATAGCTTGTATTGGCGTATGAACATCGATGACTGACATTTCAGTGCGGGGGATCATCACTTCTTTTGCCGTCCGATTATCAAATTCAAAAATTCTGTCAACATAGGTGTATTCTGAACGGTTGATTTCACCTTTTTGATAGCTGTGCGTCAGAATATGGCGCAATTCCTCTTCAGAATGCACTTCCTCTGTTTCCTTCGCCGTTTGAAAACCAGCTAATCGGACAAAAACATTCGCAGAACCATTCAGCAGCCAAATAAGCGGATACATTAACTTACTATACAGTATTAAGGGACGTGCAAGCAGTAATGTAATGGACTCCGCTTTTTGAATAGCCAATGTCTTTGGAGCGAGTTCCCCTAATACCACGTGTAAAAATGTAATAATGAAAAAGGCCAAACCGAATGAGATCATATGACTGACAGCCTCGGGCAAATTCAATGGTTCCAAAGCTGGATGCAATAAGACTTCTAATGTAGGTTCGCCTAACCAACCTAATCCCAACGCAGTAATCGTAATCCCGAGCTGGCAGGCTGACAAGTAATAATCTAGATTACTTGTAATATCCAGCACTTTTTGGGCTTTCGGATCACCTTCGGATGCTTTAGATTGCATTTTTGTTTTCCGTACTTTGACAATGGCAAATTCACTTGCCACAAAAAAAGCTGTCAGTAGGATGAGTGCGGCCACAGCCAATAATTTTACAGTTATTTCCATAAATACTTTTCTCTCCCCCATTACGTTTCTAAAAAGTCGCCATTAGCCATCTAATAAAATGCCTGAGCAATCGATGACGAAACACACGATTAAGTCTGTCTGGTTGTAATCTAATAAAGGTATTCCCTTAACTTTTGACACTCGAACGTATTTCAAGAAAAAAAGTTAGAGGTCGCCCGTTTATTGTAAACGTTAAACGGGTTCGTATTCATTCAAGCTTAAAGATTTCTAAGTGTGTGGTTCACCACATCAACACCGGTTGAAAGTGCCTGTTCATCAGGCATTAACGTAGCTGTATGGAGACCAGTTTCTGACTCCACCCCTAACCAAAACATGAAACCGGGAATGTCTTTCAGCATGTATCCGAAGTCTTCACCTGTCATCGCTGCAGAAGCTTCTTGATAAAACGCACCCACCTGAGCCGATAAGTCTCTGAATTGTTCTACTAAAGTGGCATCATTATAAACCTGATAATAATTAGAACCATACTCTACTGTAGCTTGACAATCGTGCGCAATTTCAATTCCGTGCGTCACATTTTCGATATGCTGCTTGACTTGCTGCATACTGGTTTGGGACATAGTCCGGATCGTACCTTCTAGCCTGGCATGTTCGGAAATAATATTTTGCACAGTCCCACCTGAAATCTTGCCGACAGTTAACACTGCACTATCTAAAGGGTCGACCCTTCGAGCTACGATCTGTTGCAAGTGGGTCACAAGGTAACTAGCAGCCGTAACCATATCGTGCGTAAGGTGAGGATAGGCTGCATGTCCGCCCTTTCCGGTCAGATCCACAAATAATTCGCTTGTGTTAGCAAATAAGAGGCCCGGTTTTGACGAAACACGCCCAACGGGAAGTTCAGGGGCAATATGAAGAGCGAAGATTATATCTGGTCTCCACTCTTGCATAATGTCACTGTTGAGCATAGGTTCGGCCCCGCCAGGCCCTTCTTCTGCAGGCTGAAAAATAAAGAGTATATCGTCATCAGCCGGTTCGTGAGCGAGCTTAGTCAAAGCTCCGAGGGCAATGGTCATATGAAAGTCGTGGCCGCAAGCGTGCATCTTTCCTTTGTTGTTAGATTGGAAAGAATAATCTGTTTTTTCTTGGATCGGGAGACCATCTATATCTGTCCGATACCCGATTGTCTTCGTTGGCGAACGCCCTTTGACATGGACAAAGATGCCTGTTTTCCATGTTTTAACCGTTAAGGATTCTTGCGGGAGTTCACGAATGCGTTCCATGAGGAAGCGATGGGTTTCATGTTCTTCAAATCCTAATTCAGGTATCTGATGCAAGGCGCGGCGCAGCTCAATTAAATTTAATTCTTTCATTAATTAGCCTCCTTCTCAGTATGAAAAGGCCTTGCTTTTTTAAGCAAGGCCAAATCCGTTTAATTATCCAGTTTACGAAGCTCTTGTTTGATCTCTGTTTTTGATTTCGTCTGGTCGTCAATATCTTTGATTTTCTTGGCGGGCGTACCAGCCACCAACGTGTTAGGCGCAACATCTTCTGTAACGATTGAACCAGCCGCCACCACGGCACCTTCACCAACTGTTACACCTTCTAACACTACCACATTAGCACCAATGACAACGCCGTCTTCGATAACAACCGGCTGGGCAGAAGGTGGTTCAATTACACCTGCTAAAACAGTCCCGGCACCAATGTGGCAATTGTCGCCGACTGTGGCTCGTCCGCCAAGAACCACGTTCATGTCAATCATTGTGCCCTTGCCTACGACTGAACCAATATTAATCATAGCACCGAGCATAATCACGGCACCGTCACCAATTTCCACTTGATCACGAATAACAGCACCTGGTTCAATCCGGGCGTTGACGTTTTTCAAGTCGAGTAAAGGAATCGCAGAATTCCTGCGGTCATTTTCAATAACGTAATCTTCAATCTTGTCTTTGTTTTGCTCCAATATGGGTTGAACGGTCTTCCATTCTCCAAACAACACACCGGAATTCTGCTCGACGAAATCTTGCACCCCGGCACCGAAATCGATGTCTTTCAATTGATTCCCTTTCACGTAAACCTTTACGGGAGTTGACTTTTCACTATTTGAAATAAATGAAATAATTTCATTTGCATCCATCATCTTGATCCTCCTCTTATGTAATATAGAAGCTTTCTATACTGTATCAAAGCAGGTTTCGCATGACAAGAAATTATATATGTTTCCCTCTAGGCAGCAAACGGATTAAGAGCATCGATACAATCGCTAATACGAGGATGCCCCAATAGACGACATGAAGACCTGAGGTTAACGCACTCTGCAATACATGTGTGGCCTCTTCTCCTAAATCATGACGACTTGAAGCCTTTAACAGGATATTGATAGAATCCACCGTGAATTCGTTGTCCAAATCCGATGCTTCAATATCTTCTTGAATGTTAGCATTCAAGATTCCCCCAAGAAGCGCTGCGCCTAATGCGCTCCCCAACGTACGCATGAACATATTAGCTGCTGTGGCAATCCCGCGCATTTGCCAGCTCACTGTACTTTGAATCGATACGATGAATGACGTAGTAGACAAGCCCATTCCAATTCCAATGAAAAAAGAGCCTGCTGCCGCCCACAATGGCCCATGTCCCGGACTTAGTGTTGTAAATACAATACCGCCGAGTACTAGGGAAACGCCACCTATCATAGAAGTAGCCCTGAAGCCGATTCTCAGCAGCAATCGGCCTGCCACCGTAGAAGCAATCGGCCACCCGATGGACATAGCCGTCAAGGTAAATCCTGCGACTGTAGCAGATCGTTCCATGACTCCCTGTACAAATGCAGGGAGATAACTAGATACCCCAATCAGGATCATACCCGTCACCATTGAAGTCACGTTGGCTATGGCAATGGAACGATGCTTCCATATATAGAGTGGCATCATAGGGGATGAGGTGTGAAATTGCCGCAGAACAAAAGCTGTCGTCCCGACACATGCGCAAACAACCAAGCATAGCATAGGCCACGACATCCAGGAAATTCTGGTCCCGCCCTCTACAAGAATCAGCATGAACGTACTCACGCCTAGTATCAGCCAGATAGGACCGATAAAATCAAGTTTATGGTGCTGTTTTATAATATCTTCCTTGAAAAATATAGTAACCCCTGCTAACGCCAACAACCCCAACGGCACATTAAGCCAAAATACATATGGCCAACTTAAGACATCAACAAAAAAACCGCCGAGCGCTGGACCTGAGACTGCAGAGATCCCCCAAACACTTGATAAGTATCCCTGTACCTTCGCCCTTTCTTCTTTGTTATATATATCTCCCACGATGGTCGTAGCAATCGGCATCAGCGCCCCTGCACCTAACCCCTGGACAAGACGGGCCACAATGAGCATGTTCATTGATACAGACAAGGCACAAAGCGCAGCACCTAGCATAAACAACATGATTCCCATCAAGAAAATAGGCTTTCTCCCAAAAACATCAGAGAGCTTACCGAAAATAAGGACTGTTGCAGCATTTGTTAATAGATATGCTGAAAAAACCCAACTGTACAGACTGAACCCGCCTAAGTCTGCAACAATACTAGGCATGGCAGTAGAAACAATTGTAGCCTCGATGGCTGCTAAAAACATGGCAAGCATGATGGAAGCCAGAATTAGCGGCCGATTCAAATGTTTTACATCTTCAGAAGACTGGCCATCCATTCACCTTTCTCCTTTAGTTGTATATCATGACGTGTCGAGAGTAAGTGAAGGTCTCATGAGCTTGCTAACGTCAGATATCAATTCGTGGCCTGAGTGGTATACATTTCTTTGTTCAATTGTTTCAACATTGCTCTTCTTGTCAATATACCATCAAAATAACCCGTTTTATCCGTTACACAAATAAAAGGATGATCTATCACTTTTTTAAGTCCATCCAGGACTGATGCGTCCGGGCTTAAGCACGGCACATTTGTATTCATAACCTCGCTGACCTGTAAGGCAGATAGTCGATCAAGTTCAAATTGTTCCACACCTAATGTTTCTTCAAGAATCATGCTTTTACTGATGATACCTTGGAATATATTGGACGTATCAACTACAGGCACTGAAGAATAACCCGTTTTCACGAGTACAAGTAAAGCGTGATCCAACGGGTTCCCTACTTGCACATGAACTACTTTATCAGAAGGAAACATCAATTCACTAACTGTCATTTTAGCTAACTTTTCACGTTGTAAACTAATCATGGTGACCACTCCTTTTCTAACTTGTCACCGTAAAGGTTTAAATGAAAACCAACGTTATTTTAACACAAAACCGATCGATTCACTATTAACAAACCTCCTCATATACAAATATTGGATTAGAATAGGAGGGACTGAAGGTATTACTTTTATCTTTTGAGCTGAAACGATATAATAATCACAAAATCAACTGGGGCTGATGAAAATAATGACCCATACGTTCACAAAAAAAGAAGAAATAGCTAATGCTATTACACATGGCATAGGTGCCTTACTAAGCCTCGTTGCTCTTGTAATTTTAATTGTTTTCACAAGCTTACACGGTAACATCTGGCATATCGTATCGGTCAGCATTTATGGTACGACCATGCTGGTGATGTTTGTTTCGTCTACGTTAGTCCACAGTTTTCCAGCTGGTAAACTGAAGGATCTCTTTGAGATATTCGATCATTCGGCAATCTATTTATTTATTGCCGGGACTTACACACCTATCTTGCTCGTTTCCATACGGAGTCCGCTTTCCTGGACTTTATTTGGTGTGGTATGGGGAATTGCCGTAGTAGGAATTATCTTCAAAGTTTTTTTCGTTAAACGATTTGTCGTCCTCTCCACCTTATTTTATGTGTTGATGGGCTGGCTAGTCGTATTAGCCTGGGGGCCCATAACAGCCCAAATCAGTTCAACCGGCGTGACTTATTTGGTGATTGG
Organism: Thalassobacillus sp. CUG 92003; assembly: GCF_013618635.1. Classification (GTDB taxonomy): domain Bacteria; phylum Bacillota; class Bacilli; order Bacillales; family Halobacillaceae; genus CUG-92003. The sequence continues at coordinate 98,789 of NZ_JABLSJ010000005.1, forward strand.
CGGCCTTTTCTATACGGTCGGAGCCATCTTTTATGTGTGGCGGAGCTTTCCCTTTCATCATATGGTATGGCATTTATTTGTACTTGGAGGCTCTCTCCTCCATTTTTGTTTCATCTTTTTTCACGTTATATAAAAGACTACACGAAAAAAAGCATGGTCTTTCTAATGAAAGATCCATGCCTTAATTCACATTGGCCAAGCCCAGTTAAAACGGGAATTTATTCAACCATTGGCCGCCATCAAGGGTTACGACTTCACCGTTCATGTATGACGCCTTCTCCGATAATATAAAACTCGCCAATTCAGCTATTTCTTCAGGTTCACCCAACCGTTGCAGCGGTACCGAGTTTAACGTGCGTTCTGTGGCTTCTTCTGATTGAAATAGTTTGTCCGCTCCCCCTGTCCTGTTGATGGGACCGGGGGCAATGGCATTTGCCCGTATGCCATATTTCGTTCCCCATTCAACTGCTAACGTTCGGGTCATCGCAAGCACGCCCGCTTTAGCGGATGCCGAATGAATCACGCCAGCCCCCGCATTCCAAGCATATGTCGCTACCATATTTAATATGGAGCCTTTCTTATTTTGTGAGATCCAATAATTGCCTACAGCATGACTGCAATAGAATGTTCCATTTAACACAATATCAATTACAGATTTCCAACCGTTTGCTGTCAGTTTTTCTGCAGGCGATATAAAATTTCCGGCAGCATTGTTCACTAACGCATCAATTTGTCCGAACGCCTGATCTGTTTCTTTTACCATCCGTTCGACGTCTTCTATATTTCGTACGTCCATGACAATCGTCAAGATGCGACTCTCATCAAAGCCTTCACCTATCTCTGATTTAGCTTTGCTCAGTCGTTCCTGATTTCGGCCCGTAATGACCACAGAAGCACCTTCTTGAACAAATTGCTTTGCCATGTATTTTCCCATTCCACTCGAACCACCTGTAACAATTACAACTTTATTTTCCATCATTATAACCTCCTTCACTCCCTATTACATTCAAGATAGAAAAATGAATTCCTGTTCATTTTAAATAAATTGTCATAACTCTTCCTTATTTCTATCATCGGAGCGTATTCCTAACGTGATATAATGTTGAATTAATAGACGGCAAGAAAGGATATTCTTATGAAGAAAATGTCGAGACGAAGTTTCCTGAAAAAAATCTTTGGCAGCTTCCTCACCTTCATCGGATTAAGTGGAGGTACTTACTATTACGCTCGTTACATTGAACCGGATCTTTTGACGGTTCAAGATACAGTCATTAGCAAAGCTAACATTCCCGACTCTTTTGAAGGGTTTAAAATTATTCAATTTTCCGATACACACCTCGGATTTCATTATAATTTAGATCAGCTAAAGAAATTAGCTGAAAAAATCAATCAACTGGAACCTGATCTCATCTTGTTTACAGGGGATCTTGTCGATGAACCACAATCGTATAACTGGCAAAACGCGCGACTCGTCTCAATTCTCAGTCTACTACATGCACCTCACGGGAAATACTGGATCTATGGCAACCATGATCACGGAGGATATGGCACACAAAAAGTGAAGGCTGTGATGCAAGAGAGCGGTTTTAAATTGCTGCAAAATGAACAAACATCGATAGCACGTAACGGTGAAGAAATCACGTTGGCAGGGCTGGATGATGTCATGCTCGGTCAGCCCGATATCGAACAAGCACTGCGCGAGAGCAATGAGGAACGATTTCATCTGCTAATGGTTCATGAACCTGATTACGCTGACAAAGTCCAAAGGTATCCTGTCGATGTTCAACTTTCTGGACACAGCCATGGCGGGCAAATACAGATTCCCTTACTTGGATACCTCATCACCCCTCCTTATGCGGAAAAATACGTGGAGGGGCACTATACTGTTGGCGATTATCCGTTGAATTTATATGTTACACGCGGTATCGGAACTACACGGCTCCCTTATCGACTGCTCTGTCGACCAGAAATCAATATCTATCAACTAAGCAAAGGGGGCGCATAATGTGCTTACAATTTTGTGACGCTCTACGATCTTTCCCCATGCCTGCACACTTTCATGTTAAAATAAGCTTGAGGATTAACGATGATGGAGGAAACACCCCACTATGACACGTCAATTTTTTTTAGGTACGGTAGTATTGCTGATCGCATTCTTATCGGCCTGCGGTTCCAAGATTGATAGCAACATGTCAAGAGAGGTTCATTCATTAAAAGCTACCAATCAAAGCGACGAACCCATAAACATTAAAGAGCATATACAAGGCGAATACGTTATTGCTGATTTTATCTTCACGAATTGCAACACAGTCTGCCCGCCTATGACAGGAAATATGTCACGGTTGCAGCAACTGATCAAAGACGAAAATCTCGATGCGAAACTCGTTTCGTTCAGTGTGGACCCTGAACGCGATACGCCAAAACAGCTAAAGCAATTTGCTGAGCCCTATCAGCCGGATTACGAGATGTGGGATTTTGTGACGGGGTATTCGTTTAAAGACATAAAAGAATTTTCGATTAAGTCATTCCAATCACCTTTAGAAAAAGATGAAACATCTGATCAGATGTTTCATGGAACAAGTTTTTACTTGATTAACCCTGAAGGAGAGGTCATCAAACGTTACAATGGACAAGAAGCTGAAGAAATGCAGAACATTGTAGATGATTTGAATCAAGTGCAATAATACGCCGGTTAAAATTCCGAGTTCCTTGGCCATATTGTTGGGAGACCGTTCCCTGTCTCGTGGTAAAAGACATTCAACACACATTCAATTTTCAGTACAGCTTTTGATCACATAAACGACGCAATTTAAAGGGGGGATAACAGTGAAAGAAAAACAGACCGTAACGAACCAGGAGCTGGCCGAATCCTTGTTCATAGTCAATCGGCACGCCAAAACCGCACTTGAGCCCAAACATCTATATGATTTAAAGAAATACACCATCCAAAAACTCCTCCGAGAAAGTCGCGCAAAAAAAATCGGCTTGCATTATTCTGAACACCCTAAGAAGAGTCAGCAGCACTCTACGCTTCTAATCCAGGTGGGCAACTATTATTTTCATGTCCCAGCCGATAAAAAAGATTTCCAGCAAGTTAAACACTTAGGAAAAGTCGATCAAAATTTCCGCAATCCAAAACCGAAACTATCGTTGTCACGTGCAAAAAAAACTCTCTACCACTATTTAAACTGGAAAGCACCTCAATCTACTTATAACAATTATTATAGTCAGCCTTCCATGTTGGGACGCATGAATGTATCACCGTGGAATAACCGTGGGAAGCGGACAAGATAGCGCGTAATAGTCACAAAATAGTGAAAGCAGACAAGGCCCCTCCTATCTTAAATAAGGAGCCTTGTCTGTTACAGAATCGTGTCGTCAACCATCTTCACCAATTCCTCGATATCTGGTTTTGAAACTTGACCATCAGCACCCACCTTTTTTCCTTTATGAATCAAATCTTCCGTAATAAGCGATGAAAAAATTATAACAGGTAAGGCTTGTAACGAAGGGGTGTTTTTGATGCGGTACGTTAAATGATGCCCATCCATTTGAGGCATCTCAATATCTGTTATGATAAGTTGATACTCATCTACAATGTCTCCCCCTTTATCAAGGCAGGCATGTAAATGGTCTAAAGCCTGCTTCCCGTCCGTTTTTATGTCTAAGTGTAGATAACCTGCCTCTTGCAACGTTTCTTTCAGCAAGGAACGCAGGAACTCAGAATCTTCCGCAATTAAGATGCGTTTCAGTGAACGTTCCCGATCCTCGTCAGCCTGGATATTTCCGATTTGCAGCCGCGACCCTGGATGAATGGCAGCTATTATGTGTTCAAAATCAAGTAACAGGACCAATTCTTCCTCTGTCCTAATAACCCCTGTCGTACGTGCAGCTACCCCCTGGTACATATCATCAGGTTTTTTTATGTCTTCCCATTTAAAACGGCGGATTCGATTGACGTAATCGACGTGGAAAATAACTTTCATTTGATTAAATTCTGTTAATATAAATTTACGTTGCGTTTCTGATCTATTCTCTTCATGCCGGTTTAACACCCGAGCCATATCGATTACCGGAATCACTTCTCCTCTCACATCGATAACCCCTTCAACAGAAGCATGGGTATGGGGGATCGTTGTTACCGGTCTAACATTCAATATTTCTTTTACTTTTATCACATTGATACCAAGACAATGATCAGCTACTCCAAATTCAACTATTTCCAGTTCATTTGTACCACTCTCAAGTAAAATGCCTTCACTGCTATCCATACCAAAGTTTCCTCATTTCTCTTAACAATTATTGTTTTTCCCGATGACTCGCTTTATTATATATCGGCAAGTTTTCGTAAACATTAAAAAAAGCTTGCCTCAAACAGTGCCCCGGGCAGACAGGCTCTTGGAAGCCATGGCGCGGTTGTTTGAAACAAGCCATTACATTAGTCATTACGAATAATGATATACACGATCAACCCGACTATCGGAAAAACAATCGTAGCAATCAATACAATCAAGGCATATTCTGGGCTTTTACCGCTACGTTTGGCATCTCGATAAGCCCATATGCTCGTGATAATATTCAATAAAAACAGAATAAATCCGCCTAAAAGAAAAATAAAAATCCATTCCATTTGCATCACCTCTTATTAGGATTCTACGCAAATGGAAGGCTACACGTTTCACTTATGTTGAATACCTGATTTTGCATGTTTAGAGCTCTTAAACATGAAGCGTTGTATGAAATGCCAGAATATATAACACGCACCAGATATCGCAATGGCCATTAAGTTTATAGGCCAAAAATGTTCGCGTTCACTTCCTGATTGAGCTTCAAGAAACCCGTCCATTACCAATAAAAACACAAGTACGACTAAACTTGTCAAAACGTAATTAAGCAACATGGACCACTCCATATGCATAAACCAACGGATTACAGGCTTCCCTATCCAAAGCAAACAAAGCATGAGCACTAGAATCAGAGTAAACTGAACATATACAGGCTCAACTCCAATAATACGTAAATAATCGTGATTCAGCCAGCTCATATTTGACTTTAACACACTGAAATCAACCAAATCACCCATATTAACACCACCTTTACCTACCATTATGGCAAGAGGGCGGATCGTTTAAACTTACAGATTTCGTTTACTTATTGACCCTCATCTCTGGTATAATCACCCCCATAAGGGAGGAAGACAGGATGAGATGGATCATTTCAGTTATAGCAGGAGCGGCCCTATGGGGAACCATCGGGTGGTATGTTCGGGGTTTAGAAGCCAAAGGATTTTCACCTATGGAAATCGTGACGTTACGCGTCACATTTGCCTGGTTCTTCTTGAGCCTTTATATCACCAGTCGGGATCGCTCTGCATTAAAGATAAAGCAATTGAAGCATGTGGTTTTTTTTATTGGGACAGGCATTGGCAGCATCGTGTTTTTTAATTATTGCTTATTTGCCAGCATGTCAATCACCACGATCCCTGTCGCCACCTCCTTATTGTACACAGGACCTGCTTTTGTCCTCATTTTCTCAGCTATACTCTTCAAAGAATCATTAACGGTAAGAAAAATATTAGCGTTGGCCCTGACATTAACTGGTGTTACATTTGCTGTTGGCGCTTTTCCTCCATCGAGTATCAGTTATTCATTTAAAGGGGTTTTGCTTGGCTTGGGTGCTGGATTGGGGTATGGTTTTTACAGCATTTTTTCTAAATATGCTCAGAATCATTATTCGACATTTACCATTACCTTCTATACATTCTTAATAGCTGCCGTTTCGTTGTTGCCTTTTTTCCCATTTGCAGAAAAATGGTCCGTCATCATCAGCAGTGATAGCTTAATGTATGCACTCGGCTTAGGTATCCTACCTACTGCTCTGGCTTATATCCTTTATACGAACGGTCTTGAAAAAATGGAAGCATCCTCTGCCTCCATTTTGAGTACCATTGAGCCTGTGGTGGCTACGATGATTGGAATGTTTATTTTTAATGAGGCCTTTTCGATCTGGCAAGCTGTAGGAATGGCGTTCATCATCAGTGCTGTCATTCTAATTGCCCGCCGACGTCGGCCCCAGATCAACAACGTCCCACAGGAAGCCTCATGTTAATAGATCAAGCCAGATTTTGAGGGCAGTTCCTAAAATTAACAGAGCCAATATCATTTGCAACGCTTTAGTCGGGACCCGCTTCCCGACATGCACACCTAAAGGCGAGGCAATCAAGCTTGCTATGATCATAATGGCAGCCGGCATGTATAGAATCTGACCGGTTAAGACTTTACCCGTTGTCGACCCGATTGAGGAGATAAACGTAATCGCTAAAGAAGAAGCTATGGTCATGCGAGTGGGAATTTTTAATACTAGCAGCATAATAGGAACCAATATGAATGCCCCGGCAGCCCCTACTATACCTGCGCCGACTCCAACTAATAAGGCAGCTATAGACGCTATCCACTTATTAAACGTTACAGCCTCAAGCGATTGGTCGTCACTCCCCTTTTTAGGTATGACCATCATTACTGCAGCTATCAAGGCCATAACACCATAAACCAAATTGACACCACTATCTGACATGAATTGTGATCCATATCCTCCAATAAAACTGCCAATCAAAATATTGATACCCATATATAGGATTAACGACTTATTCAAGTACCCGCCTTTTCGGTAAGCCCATACTCCGCCGATCGTTGCGAAAAGAACTTGGATAGCACTAATGCCTGAAACTTGATGTGCCGTAAATGCAGTCATACCTACGATGGAAGGAATATAGAGCAACATCGGGTACTTAATAATGGACCCGCCAATCCCGACCATCCCTGATACAAATGATCCGGCAAAACCGATAAGAAATATGATGAGTATGAAAAAAATGTCATAGTCCATCTATTATCACCTTCTCTACAACGAGCACCCGGACATGGGTGCTCTTTAATTAAATTGCTCTTTATAAAATAGGGGAACCCATAAATGTATAAGTCCCCCCAATAGGTCAAGGGGCGGAAAACAGACGCTTCCTCACCCCTATTCAATAAGTGGAAAATAATTTTATGATCGATCAACAACAACGTAAAATCAGATTGATTTTTACCATCATGTTATTCATGGATGGCGCATCGGTTTGGTCCCAATTCCATATCGTTTTTTTCCTGATGATCCGGGACAAATTTGCCCATGTTTGTTTGTCGGATTTTATCGTAAGCATTGGGCTGCTGAGGTAAATTTTCTGTCAGCATTCGCCTGAATTCTCGTTCATCCTCTAATTGTAATCCCGGGTTTTTCTCATATAGTTTTCCTAAGGGGGCTGATACCTCCCCGCCTGTCTTTAATTCTTTAACAAACGCATAGTGAGCTGGCAATACGAGCAATTCTTCAGGTAGCCGTATAAATCGTTGAAATAACGTCTCTTGTAAATCAACCGCCCACGCATCTGCTTTCCCTGCCAAATCAGGCCGACCAATAGATGCAACAAAAAGAATATCCCCCGTTAGCAAATAGGCCTCATCTATAATGAGAGACGTACTGCCAGGTGTATGACCAGGTGAATAAATGGGTTGGACATTGACAGTGGCGGATCCTACTTGGATTTGACTCCTCTCCTCAAGTGCTTCAAACCTATATGTTACATCTGTGGCATCACCAGGTGGGAGGTAATACGTACCATTTACTTCATCAGCTAAACTCTTCCCGCCAGAAATGTGATCAGCATGAAGATGGGTATCAATAATGTGGGTGATTTGAACATTTCTCTCTTCTGCAAACTTTTGATAAACGTCTATCATACGACTAGGATCAATAACTGCTGCTTCACCTTCTGAGGAAATAAAATAGGAGAGGCACCCTTTTCCAAGTCGTACGAATTGAAACAACTCTCCTCCTCCCTTCAAGTCAGCAATTTTAACCGGCTCTAAATGTTCACTCCAGGCTTTCATGCCACCTTCCAGAGAGAAGACATTTGTGAAACCAGCATCATCAAGCAGCTCCCCTACCAGTTGAGATGAACCGCCCTTAGCACAAACGACTATAACCTCTTGATTTTTTGAAATCTTCTCTTCTATGGCGCTGACATCGTCCAGCAAATTAAAATAAGGCTCGTTCATAATCTGAACATGCTCACCTTCGATCTTCCAATCTTCGAATTCCTCTGTATTTCTGACATCTAAAATAAACGTATCTGATTTGTTTATGATTTTTTTAGCCAATGCATCGGAATCTATTATTTCTACAGCCATCATTACACTCCTTCCAACTACATTATTGCGTGCCTTGTTCTATTGGACCGTTCCAATCTGACATGCCTGGCACAACATTTTTTACTTGAGCATAGCCATGATAAGCCAATTTTTGTGCAGCTAAATCACTCCGGCTTCCTGTACGGCATATAACACAAACCTCATATTCTTTAGATACTTCATCCAAACGATCTTCTAGTTCACCCAGGGGTATATTTACCGCGCCAGGGATGTGTCCAAATGCGAACTCCGCATGTTCTCTTACATCAATAAGCACAACATGATCATCATTCGTCACTCTCGTGCTAAGGTCGTCTAAGCTAAGTCTATCCTGGTGAGCTACGGAGTCAGAGGGTTCAGATTCATCCCCTTTTCTAATGTAATGCTTGAGGACATCACCTTCTTCAATCGTTCCTAAATAAAGGTGACCGGTGGTATCAGCCCATGCTTTAAGATCAGCCGTAGACCCTCTATCTGTAGCAAGCACCTCGATTACGTGGCCATGACCAATGCTGTTTAATGCTTTCTTGGTTTTAACAATCGGCATGGGACACGCCATCCCTTTCGTGTCTAACGTGTCATTCACATTAATTTCCATCACGCTGCCTCCTTCATTGTCTGCTTTAACCTTTTTGAATCCAGAATTTAAACACGCCGCCATCCTCATCACTGTCTATTAAGTCATGACCGCTTGATTTAGCCCAGGCGGTAAGATCACTTTTGGCTCCATTATCTGTGGCGTGAATTTCGAGCACTTCTCCTGCACGCAATTCCTTCATCGCCTTTTTCGTTTTGACAAGCGGCATGGGACATGCAACACCTTTTGCATCAAGTACTTTTGCTATATTCATAGTAGTTCTCCTTTCCATTATATACGGTACGGGGTATTAATTTTATTAAAAAAAAAGTAAAAATTAAATGAACAAATTAACATTACCATCTTCCGCTTCTCCTAAATAAGCAGCTACACCACCATATTCAATACCGTCAAGCAACTCTCTTTCTTGTAATCCTAGTAAATCCATCGTCATGGTACAGGCTACTAGATTGACTTCTTGCTCTAAAGCCATGTCTATCAATTCCGGTAAGGGGACTGCATTATGCTTTTTAATGACGTCTTTAATCATCTTTGGACCAAATCCTGCAAAATTCATCTTTGAAATTCCCATTTTGTCAGCGCCTCTCGGCATCATTTTTGCGAACGCTCGTTCCAGTACATTTTTTTTGAGATGCATCTTTTCACTTTTTCGTAAGGCGTTAAGCCCCCAGAAAGTGTGAAAGATTGTAACATCATGATCATAAGCTGCTGCTCCATTCGCAATGATATAAGCAGCCATTGCTTTGTCATATTCCCCGCTGAATAAAATAATATTGGTTTTTTTCGTATCTGTCATATGAACATCCTTTCCACCTAAAAACACATACCCACACTGGTATATTTGCAATAAAAAATTTTTTAGCGGCTTTTTATAAGTAAATCGACCGCTTCATTTATATACTTCTCAGACTCTTGGGTATCATCAAACTCTCGGACACAATCAGCAAGGTTGGAACCGACGATTAAACCAATCGTTCGATCCAGGGCACTTCGTGATGCTGAAAGCTGCATAATTAATTCCTTGCATTCGCTGTTACCTTCCATCATTTTCAATATGCCCCGCACCTGACCTTCAATCCGTTTAACTCTGTTTTTCATATCATTTGTATAATTCATCTTCCTCCTCCCTCCTTTCTTGCAGATTTAGACTTTGCAAATTGCTACACCATACATAATATACCCCTACGGGTATGATGTCAACCATACTGAAACATGAAGAGAGGAGTAAAGACGAACGGTCAGATTGAAATAATGTTTAAACCATCAGGAAGCAGCTTCAATACAATGGATCAACCTTTCTTCAATATCACGGGCAATCTCTAATACTACGTCATCTCCAACTAGACCGATTAATTCTGTCGGCTTAGGCATTCCAATTTTCGTTTGATCCCCTTCTTCATAGACCACGATTTTACACGGTAAAAAATATCCGACTAAACGATTCTGATTTAAAACACGTTGCGCTTCTTTCGGATTACACACCTCTAAAATGCGATATTCCGGTTCAAATTCCAGCCCTTTTTTATGAAGCGTATCTTTTGCATCAAAATCCCATAAAACGCCGAAGTGTGCTTCAGACAAGCTTGCTTCTAAACTGGAAACCGCTTCTCCAACGCTTTGGTGCGTCTCCACTGTGTAATTGAACATAAATAGCCTCCTTAAATAGTAACTGTATACTATATACCCACTAAGGTATAAATGTAATCCCATTAAACTAAATTTAAACTTATTCATATCATCTTCACATTAAAGACTTAAACTTAAGTTGGCTAACATTTAGGAGATGGAAATATGCCTATAACCAGCTACATTTTCATTCGGTTCCTCTCATTCCTGTGTAGTATTTTATGTTTTTGGTGGATAGAAACTGGGCTTAAGCAACGAAAGATAAACACGGTTCGAATGTTTTTCTCATTATTGATGACCTTCTATCTGACATTCTTTTTCAGTAAGTTTTTATTTAAATTACCAACACTATTACATTCTCCAATGACCGTCATTGCTTATCCAAGCGGCACATTAGAATTTTATCTGGGCATTATAGCAATGGCAGGTCATTATCTATGGACCAATCACACCTCTAACGGAGGTGCAGAACTAAATTGGTCCATAATTCGATTGTTCTCAGCGGCCCTGTTCTCTTATTACTTCCTTGTCTACCTTATGAATGAACATTCATATGGAGATCAACTTACTTTCTGGTATTTGATTTACTTTAGCTCTATCGTCAATAACGGCACAAGTCGCCTTACTTTGTTAGCTGCTTTTGCCTATTCCTTAGGGTTAAGCATGACAGAGAGATTCAGCGACATCATGAGGATACCGATTCATCCTGTATTCTACATTATTATCACACTTTTCATGCTGATTTTGGTCTTATCACACGGGAAGGGTGCACTATGGAAACAGAAATTACATTCTTAATCGCTTTCGGAGCAGGTATCATTTCCTTTTTGTCTCCTTGTACCTTACCAGTTTTTCCAGCTTATCTATCATATATTACAGGGGTGAGTGTTAAAGAATTACAGCAACGTTCATCCCTAAAGGTTAGACGAAAGCTCCTGATTCACTCTATTTTCTTTCTCTTTGGACTTTCGTCAATTTTTATAAGCCTTGGTCTTGGTGCTTCTCTTATCGGAAGCTGGATTCAAGACCTTCTTACTGGAATTTCTGGTAAGTTCATACAGCGGATAGCTGGTATTTTTATCATAGCTATGGGCCTGATTATTGCTGGCTTTCTGAATTTTAAATGGATGATGAAAGATAAACGTATAGGCATACAACCTAAGCCGTCTATAGGTTATCTGGGTACAACCTTTGTAGGGATGGGGTTTGCCGCAGGATGGACTCCTTGTATAGGACCAATTTTCGCTTCAATTCTAGCGTTAGCCGCAAGTGAACCAACTCAAGGATTCATTTATACACTTTTATATGTCCTTGGGTTTGCTCTCCCTTTTTTAACGTTTACTTTTTTTATTGGTTCTACCCGTTTCATAGTAAAACATAGCGAATTCATCATGAAAACAGGAGGTATGCTTATTATCGTAATGGGTTTATTGCTTTACACAGGACAATTGACGCGTTTATCAAATGTCATATTGCGTTTGGTGCAAGACACATGGTTAGCAAAAATAGGAGAAATAATCGTCTTTTAAGGAGGATTCATGTGAAAAAAATAGTCATCCTAGTTGTAATGACAGGAATGTTTGGATGGGCTATCTACGATATGATGGAGCAGAATAACCAATCCGACTCGACCAGAGAAACGACAGTTGAGAGTAACGAACCACAGAATAGCACTAGCGAAATTAAAAAAGGTAGCCCTGCACCGGAATTCAGGTTAAAACGATTAAATGGGGAAACAGTATCTTTATCTGATTACGAAGGGGAAAAGATCATGATAAATTTCTGGGCTACTTGGTGCCCTCCCTGTCGAGCTGAAATGCCTGATATGGAAAAGCTCTACAAAGAAACTGACATAGAAATTCTTGCTGTTAATTTGACGGGGACTGAAGACTCGCGTGGTGACGTGAACCAATTTGTAAATGAGCTTGAATTATCCTTTCCAATATTATTGGATCAAGATTCCTCAATAATGGCAAAATACAAAGTCAGTCCAGTGCCGACCTCCATTTTTGTTGACGAAAACGGCACAATTCAATCTGTTATGTTAGGCGCTATGAATTACGATATGATGATTAAAAGGTATGAAGAATTATAAGGAACGAGGCGTTAACCATGAACACAAACGTATTAATAATTGAAGATGATGTTAACATTTCCAATTTGATTAAGTTGTATTTGGAACGAGAAGAGTACGAGGTTTTACAAGCGTATGATGGAGAGGTAGCCAAACGAATTTACTTAGATTACGCCCCATGTTTAATTATACTTGACCTCATGTTGCCATCCTTAAGTGGTGAATCATTTTGTAAATGGGTAAAGCGTGATAACTCAATAGAGGATCCAGCTATCATTATCATTTCTGCCAAAACAAGTATCGAGCAAAAAATTAATGGATTGCGAATTGGCGCGGACGATTATATAACCAAACCTTTCAGCCCAGAAGAAATGGTGACTCATGTGGAAGCTGTTCTACGTCGCACAGGCCATTTTTGTCATAAAATAGCTATGGAAGGTTTAGTGGTTAAACCTCGGAAAGGCGAAGTCATTTTGTATGGGGAACACCTGCAGTTAACTTCCTATGAATTCAACCTGCTCTATGAATTGATGAAACACCCTGACCAAATATTTACACGCGACCAACTCCTTGAACACATTCATCCATACAACGAAAGCGAAATTTTTCCACGAACGATAGATGCACATATAAAAAATTTACGCAGGAAGATAGAAATTGATCCTAGAATACCGAAAAGAATTATTACGGTTCGGGGGATGGGGTATAAATTTGCTGCTCCAAAAAATTAAACAGGCTGTAACGTCTAAGGTATGGCTTAAGTTAACTATTATTAATATTGTCATTCTTACTATATTAGTCATTTGCAGTGGACTTTTAATTTATCAAACTGCTTGCTTTTTAGTGGGCGGTATAAACGATGTTGATCGTTCAAGACAGCTAATATTCAATAGTGATTTATTATATTTCTTTTGGATGTTCAGTGGAGCTGCAATTATCATGGGTAGTTTATTATTTTATAAAGCGACTCGAAAATTGATGGAACCGATAGAGCAGATAAAACAATCCATCAAAGAAATGGAAAATGGTCAATATCCCTACGTCATCCAAAACTTCTCTGAAGATGAAGTCGGCCAACTTGTCACACACTTCAACCACCTCACTCTGAAACTACAGGAAAATGAAGACATGCGATATCGTATGCTAAGTGATATGTCGCATGAGATTCGAACGCCGCTCTCTAATTTAAAGGGGTATTTGGAAGCACTTAATAAAGGGGTTATAACAGGGGATTCAACTCTTTATTCATTGCTGTCTGACGAAGCAGAGCGCATCACAGCATTGTTTAGTCAAATTGATTCAATTAAAGAGTGGGACAATACACGTGAACGCTCTCTTAAACCAAGAAAATACGCTGCGATTGATGAATTAATCATCCATGTGAGCCGATTGTTCACGATGGAATTTCAACAAGCAAATATTCAATTTGAAGTCAAAACAGATCCTGGTAACCTCCTTATTAACCAAGAAGGAATTAAGCAAGTCATTACGAACTTATTGAGCAATGCCCTCCAGTATTATCAAGGGAATGAAATTGTTAAATTAAGGGGGGAAAATAATTCTGACTATTACCTTATTTCTGTTCAGGGGCCAGGTGACTCTATTCCTGAATCGGAACATGAAAAAATCTTTGAACGATTTTATCGTACCGATCCTTCAAGAACTCGCAAAACGGGTGGCTCAGGGTTAGGGCTGGCAATAAGTAAAGATATCGTTGCCCAACATAATGGTACGCTTAAGCTAAAAAGTAATGGGCACATCCACACCTTCATAGTGGCGATACCGCATGAGAGCACACATGAAACGAGGTAAATATAAAGCGGCAGCCAAACCATAATCAAATGGTCCAGCTGCCGTTTTATATGTTATGCTCAGTTTATCGTTTTGTTTTCACGCGCGTTTTGTACTTGCTTTTCGTCCAATTCGGCCTCTATCTTTTCCATTTCTCGTTTATCTTTTAATATTTCTTGTTTGTTTTGCAAAACTAATTCTTCAAAGGATGGTAAAGGTTGTCTCATCATTAGCGCTCCTTTCTACATGTTACAGAAAATATTATAACAAACAAAAATCACAAATAAATCGAAATTGTTTGAACATTTTATAACAATTCATTCACAGGAGGGAGATTCATGGAACATTTAATCAACGCTAACGTAAAAGACCTGCAAATATCAGGCATCAGGCGTTTTTTTAATATGGTAAATGAGTATGAAGATGTCGTATCGCTTACGATTGGACAGCCTGATTTTTCAACACCTGAGCATGTAAAGCAAGCGGGGATAGACGCTATAAGACAAAACCAAACAACTTATACGCATAACGCGGGCATTTTTAGCTTGCGTCAGGCGATCGCTGACCGTGCTCAAGCTAAATTAAATGTGAGCTATCAACCGGAAGAAGTCATAGTAACGGTTGGAGCATCCCAAGCAATTGATGTGACTCTCCGAACGATCATCCAACCTGGGGATGAAATCATTCTACCGGCTCCCGTCTACCCTGGTTATGAGCCTTTGATCAAACTGGCCGGGGGAGTACCAGTCCATGTTGATACGACAGAAAGTCATTTTAAGTTAAACGCTGAAGCGCTCTCTCATGCTATTACGAGCAAAACAAAAGCCATTATCATGCCCTACCCGTCCAATCCGACAGGGGTCACACTCTCGTCAGATGAATTGTCAGAGATCGCTTCTCTATTGAGGAACCAAGAAATATTTCTATTAGCTGATGAAATTTACAGTGAATTGGTTTATGACCAGCCTCATGTTTCGTTAGCTCAATTTCCTGACATGAAGGACAAAGTCATTGTGATTAACGGCGTGTCCAAATCCCATGCTATGACGGGGTGGAGAATCGGTTATTTGCTCGCCCCCCATTGGTTAACCCGCCACATTTTAAAAGTCCACCAATACAACGTTTCCTGTGCTTCATCTATCAGTCAATATGCTGCATTGGAAGCCATCCAAAATGGTGAGGATGATCCGATAAAAATGAGAGAGATATATAAACAGAGGCGTGATTATGTACTAGAAAGGCTGCAAACGATGGGTATCACTTACACGACACCTGGTGGGGCCTTTTACGTCTTCCCTTTTCTACAGGTCTTAGGAAAGACGTCAACTGAGCTAGCCGTGGATCTCGTGGATCAGGCAGGCGTGGCGCTTGTTCCAGGGGACGCCTTTACAGAATACGGCCAAGGGTATATGCGTCTCTCCTATGCCTATGACATGAACACACTCCAACAAGCCCTCGACCGGCTCGAAGCATACATTTAGTTGTACCTTAGTTGTACCTGGTACCGAAAAGAGATTCCCAAAAGAGCCGGTCGTGCCATAATGGCACGCCCGGCTCTTTTGAAACATGCGTTTTTGTACCAGGTACGCCATACGCAATACATAAAAACAAACTGCACGTTTATCACAGCGTGCAGTTTGTTTAGGAGGTCTTATCAGCATATTTATGTAGCTGGTTGTTTTTTCTTTCGCAGTCATATCGATTCAATAAATCATCAAGTTCTTGGCTGATGCGCAATGATTCTGGACTTGTGAATCCTTCGATTAAGGCAACCTCTGTCATTCTATTACGTAAATGTTCTATTTTTATCAATAAATCATCAAGCCTATCGACTCTTGTCACCAGGGTCCCCCCTTAACGGATGCGGTTCTCATTAATTTTACCACACTGTATTTTTCTGTAAACAAAACCTTTTATCTGATTTCACAAAATTCAGTAATTAAATAAGATAGCTTAATGAACAACAAAGTTGATTATCTCAAATTATTGATCTGAAAGTAAACCCTATCGCAAAACAGTTAATTATTCAACAAAAACTCCTATAATTAGACATGAATATGGGTCAATTCTCGTTTAATATTCTACACGTATCGGTTCCAATTTTCACTGCCTATGATAAAATAAGAAAAGAATATTCATCGAACGCGTGAACAGAAAGGGAGAGTTTTAGTGACTGAGAAAGCCAAAAATGAATGGATAGACTGGATCAAGGCGATTGCAATAGCCGTCATTCTTGCTTTTATTTTACGTACGTTCTTTTTCGCAACGTCCATCGTAGAAGGCGCAAGCATGAACCCAACGCTAGAAAATGGTGAAAGAGTTTTGTTTAATAAAATTGTATACTACATTGAGGAGCCTGCAGAAGGAGATATTGTCATTATCGAGCGACCTGTTAAAAGTTACGTGAAACGTATTGTAGGTGAACCTAACGATACCATTGAGATAAATGATCATAAACTCTACATAAATGGTGAGGTCCAGGAACAAAGCTATTTGAATCAACAAGCCATTCAGAATACGAGAGATTTTGGACCCGTAGAGGTTCCTGAAGACAGTTATTTTGTAATGGGAGATAATCGCAGTATCAGTAAAGACAGCCGCAACGGCTTAAGCTTTATTAAAGAAGAAGAGATTATTGGCAAAACTGAAATGATAATTTATCCTTTTTCAGAACTTAGTTTAACCAAATAACACCTACACAGGATTCATCCTTATCACGAAAAAGGCAGCCTAGCGATAGGATCTTCTATCACATGTTGCGTCATCAGTTTCAAACAACAAACGCTTGGAATCAACCAAGCGTTTGTTTAGTTGTTCATACCAATAGGCCATTTAACACGCTTATAAATTGTACACTTATGAAATCTTATCCGGTAGCTGGTGCAGCGTTTCGATTAGATCGTCCAGTTTACCTTCAATACGATGCAGCAGATAAAACGTGACCGCAATCGGAAAACCGACGTCTGTTATGAAAGGCATCCAAGTCTCCATCTCAACCTCCTAAAAGTTTATAAAAAGAGGGCTGCCCTTATTCGGGACAGCCCCTTCTTTTAAATTTCTATATCGGATACGTTGCGTTCAACAATACGAGCGCTTTTTTTCGTTACAAGATCCCCTCCACTTGAATATAGGCAATTCAGTGAGATCACCTGATCCATTACTTGAGCGATTGCAACTGGATCTGCAGGTTCAACAGGGTGCTCCAAGGCTACAGTAACCGTTTTTTCATCTTCGTTCAGAAACTTCAACTCTAATTTCTTCATCATTTTCCCCCTTCACATTTTCGATTACGCGTCTAACAATGATTCAGTATCATTTCTCTCTACACGATGTAAAACTTTCTGTTGGAGCGGTTGCAACGCGATTGCTAAATTGTACAACTGTTCCGGGCTCGCATCTGTTTTCACATTGTTGAATCGTTTTGTACGGTACGTCATATTCCCCTCGCTGTCTAACCCTTCTTGAAAAATCATTTGAAGCTGTGAGTTTACTTTCTCTGCGGTTATTGCCATGGTTACTCACCTCCTTTCACCCTTATCATCGATCGGCGAAAGAAAATGGTGTCATGGCTACTAAATAAAAATGATGATGAACATTCCTATAGGGAACAAATCGTTTCACGAACCGATTTTCACTTGCCTAAATGCGTTGTGAGGTATGCCACATTAGGCCGTTATTTAGAAGACTCAGTTTTGAAATATTGATAAGCGTTCGCGGACTGCGAGCTTTTACGCCACAACAAAAAGAACTTCCCCATTAAGAAGTTCTTTATTCTTGCCCTATCCAGATCACTGAACATATCCAACAAAAAAAGACGGCCCCACGCCGCCTTTTTCTTATCCATGATCAAATATACAATACCCTATTAATGCGATTGAAATGATGACACAAACGATAAACATGACGATTTCCGTCACAAACTCACCCCCTCGACAGTATTATTTTATCAAAAATAACGTAGCTAAAGTAGAAGAATAACGGGTACTTTATGAACTTTCCCCAAAAATATCCCGTTATGCATTGGCACAGCAGCATTCATAAATTGTTCACAGCTTTATGGACGAATTGTGAAAGTCTGAACAAATACGTTCCATTTTTCTTTTTACATGATATCATAAACGTATAAACAAGCATAAGTAAATCAAGTGAAAAATTTTTACTTACGCTTGTGAAATATTGAACAATTGAAAGGTGGTTATTATTATGTTTTTCAATGTACTAAGAAACAACCGTTGGGCAGCTGGCATCCTTACGTTTATCAGAATCTATTTAGGCTACACATGGCTAACGGCCGGAATAGGCAAACTTACCGGCGGATTTGATGCCGGGGGATTTATTCAAGGCGCTATCGGTAAAGCAGAAGGCGCTCATCCCGTCGTGCAAGGATGGTGGGCCGCATTTCTGGAAACCATCGCACTACCTCAGGCGGGTCTTTTCACTTTTCTAGTCATGTGGGGAGAAGTTCTTGTTGGTGCTGCACTCTTGTTAGGCGTTTTAACAAACTTTGCTGCACTGATGGGGTTAACGATGAATTTTGCCTTTCTATTTAGTGGTACGATCAGCACTAACCCAGAAATGGTGATTCTAACCTTCATTATTCTAGCTGCTGGATTTAATGCAGGAACATTCGGTTTAGATCGGTGGGTCAAACCCTACCTTAACCAATTCGATTTAAGGCGAAAAGTAGCAACTCAATAACCTTTCGTAAACAGGGAGGCTTCTGTTGACCCGCCTCCCTGTTTCGATCTCTTTCTCTCATGCTATAATGAGTCATCATACATAAAAGGATGATGTCTCATGGATTGGAGTATGCTCGTCATCATATTTTCAGCTGGCCTGGGTGCTGGCTTTATAAACGTTATGGCAGGAGGTGGTTCCTTACTTACTTTACCCATTCTTATTTTTGCTGGTCTTCCTTCAGCGATGGCAAATGGAACCAATCGAATAGCCATACTCGCTCAAAATATTACCGCTATCCTCTCATTTCGTACGAAAGGTGTGTTTTTTGGGAAATTGGGCTTCCTTTTAGCCATACCAGCCATTTTGGGATCGATTATCGGGTCGAACCTGGCCATATCGATCAATGATGCTCTATTCAATCGGTTACTATCGATTATCATGATTATTGTCCTCATTATCATTGTGGTACAACCTCATAAGAAAATTAAACCCGTCGTCAACCAATTAAATATGTTACATAAATTAGGCTTTGCCTTAGCGTTTTTTCTTGTTGGGATTTACGGCGGTTTTATTCAAGCTGGCATAGGTTTTGTTATTATTGCTGTATTAAGCTTGATTACCTCTTATAACCTGATTGAAATTAACAGCCTGAAAGTTTTGATTGTCGGACTGTATATAGCGTGCTCCCTCTTTGTTTTTATCCTGAACGATCAAATTGCTTGGGGATATGGTGTGGCTTTGGCTCTGGGTATGAGCTTAGGAGCTTACATAGGGAGCATGGCAGCCATTAAAAAAGGTGAAGGGTTAATTAAGGCCGTCATGGTGATTGCCATTATTGGCATGAGTATCAGTTTATGGTTCAGAAGTTAATGATTTCTCCTCGAACGGTCCGGTTTTGTGCTCATAATAATCAGATAATCGGACAAACTTACAGTGAGGAGGGTTAAGTATGGCTGATAAAAAGTCATCTCATCACGTTGGACAACCGCATAAAGTCGAACATGACAGCAATCGTGACAATCCCATGAATCACTGGTCCGAAGAACTAGAGTCCCCTCATTCATTATCCTCAGCAAATTGGAATGATTTATACAACCGTAAATTGGCAGGGCATTCAAAAGTTTCAGGAACACAAAGATTGTCCATGTCTGAAGAACGTACCAGGAGCTATCAATGAAGCCCACCTTATGGGTATTTGACTATACGGGACATTCGCCTGTTGCATAAGTTATGTTGTAAACCCTTCTGG
The DNA here is from genome assembly GCF_013618635.1 of Thalassobacillus sp. CUG 92003. Lineage (GTDB taxonomy): Bacteria > Bacillota > Bacilli > Bacillales > Halobacillaceae > CUG-92003. Next base: position 119,038 of record NZ_JABLSJ010000005.1, read on the forward strand.
AGGTGAGCTTATGTACGGTTGTGGGAACACGTGTGGTGGCCATAGCGGCTATGGAGGCGGAAAGACGCTCACATTAATCGTTGTGTTGTTTATATTGCTCATAATTGTGGGCGCTGCTTACTACTGCTAATAATAAGACGAGGCACACGGATACAGTGTGCCTCGTCTTATTATTCATCAACCGATTATGATGCGTTCTTTCGGATAATGATAATTATTCGTTTTTTTATCTGTTTTAAATGTGAATAAAAATGTTAGGATACCGATCCTTCCAAGAAACATTAACGCCATGAGTACTATTTTCCCAAACGGCGTCAAGCCTGACGTTATGCCTAAGGATAACCCCACTGTTCCAAAAGCTGAGCAAATCTCAAAGACGATTTCCACCAGATCAAATGGTTCGGTGATGGTTAATGCCACTACCGCGACAAAGCATGTCAGAAAAGCCATCATTGTCACGACGACCGCCTTATTCAAATCTTCATTATGGATCTCACGACGAAATATCCTTATTCGTGTAAATCCTCTGGAAAATGTCAAAATAAAGATAATCACTAATGCGAATGTGGTTGTTCTGATACCGCCCCCTACACTACTGGGACTGGCGCCGATAAACATTAATGAAGACATGAACAGATGAGTTTGTTCAGTAAATTGGCTGACGTCCATCGTTGATAATCCGCCGCTCCGAGTGGTGACAGACTGAAATAACGCATAAAAAAAGATTTCATGCCATGATTTATCAGAAAAGAAATGATTGAATTCTAATATGATAATCACGAAGAAACCTACTACCACCAGAGCGAAGAAAGTAAATGACGTCAGCTTTGCAAACAACGAAAAGCGGATGGTCCTAAGATCCGAATAATTGCTGAATAAAAACTGCTTCACTTCGATTAAGACAGGAAAGCCGATTGCACCCGCTACGATAAGTATGATATTGATAAATTGGACAAAATAATCATCTTTAAATGGAATAAGTGATTGTCCTGTAATATCAAAACCACCATTGGTCATGGCGCTAATTGTTCCGAAAAACCCTTGAAGATAGGCCTCTCCAGGATCAAAGTACTGCAAAAAATAGGTGCCCAGGGTCAGAAACCCTAACAATTCAATCAATAGCACGACAAGCAGAATTTGTTTGATCAATCTGACAACGCCGGAGAAAGTGGATTGATTTTGATCCGTCATAATGAGCCGACGTTCTTTCAGACCAATTTTTTTCCCCAACGCCAGCCATATAACCGTGCCCAGAGTCATGATCCCGATGCCTCCGAGCTGAAGGACGAACGCCAGTATAAAAATCCCAGTTGTACTGAATGTTTCGGCTGTCGGGACAACAGTCAGACCTGTAACACTGACGGCGCTTACCGCTGTAAACAATATATCAATAAACGATAAACTCACTCCAGGTTGATGTGCTATCGGCAGTGAAATCAATATCGAGGCTACGGTCACTGCAAATAAATAAAACATGGCAATCAACTGAAAGGGGGATAGTTCGTTCAACCAATGGAAGTTATTAAATCTGACCCTCATAGCGTTTCTCCTTTGTACAAAAACTTCATGTAAGTATGTTTCTTTTTATTTGTTTCTTGCAACCATTGATGGTGTTATCTATGAGTAGTCACCTAGCATGATGCCGTTTATCTCGTACTTTCTTCACCACGCCGTTTAAATTCATTTAATAAATCTTCACCTTGATAACCTTCATCAAGCAGCAATTTCAGCATTTTTTCAATTTGTTCTCGTCTTCGATCAATAATCGAACCTATAAATAAAACATTAATATTATCACCAATTAGGTTGGTATCTATCGCTTTTACGAGAAATGAAGCAGGTTGATTACTTTGCTTGGTGATTTTCACTTGGATGATAAACTCTTCCTGGTTGTCCACTAAGTCAGAAAAGAAGTCAGCGTACTCCTGATCGAGATAAGCTTCAATCACCCACGTGCCTTGATCGTCCTCACGGTTAATAATCAGGCCATCTATCAGTTTTATCCGCCGTTGCGTGATATCATCATTTTTTTCTTCAACGAGATCTAATGAAACTAACTTGAACGTTTTCACCTTAGTTACACTCCCAGCGTGTATGTATAGATTCATTATAGGGCACCAACGATCATAGAGCAAAAAGAAATCCGTCCTTCTGGATTTCAAGTATAACCTTTATCCATTCACGGGAACATCTCAGCGATAAGTGACCTTCTATAATGACACTCTAAAGATTCTATTAGAATGCTCTTTTTTAACCTCCGATATAGGACATCTCAATTTTCTTTTCATTAAACGGTTTTCCTTCCGCACGTTCTTCAGAATAACGGTCGTTCCTCCCTGTCCAAATCCGGATCAGCTCCGTGATAATCTCTTCGTCACTCTGGTCATGGCGGAGCATTGATTTTATATCGTAACCTTTGGATGCAAATAAACAGGTGAACAGGTTTCCGTCAGCTGATAACCTGACTCGCGTACATGTGCTGCAAAAAGCTTCCGTCACTGAAGAAATAACGCCAATCTCTCCGTCGCCATCTGTATATTGAAACCGATCGGCCACTTCACCATAGTAGCCTTTATCAATAGGCTCTAGCGGCAGCTCCTTATGAATCATGTCGATAATTTCTCGTTTTGCTACCACATTGTCCATGTTCCATCCATTGTGGTTCCCTACATCCATAAATTCTATGAAGCGGAGAATATGGCCGGAGTCCTTAAAGTGTCTTGCCATGGGTAAAATTTGACCTTCATTCATGCCTTTTTTAACGACCATGTTAATTTTTACTTTTAACCCCGCAGCTTCTGCAGCCTCTATTCCTTTTAGTACAGGTTTAGTGGAGACACCTCTCCCATTCGTTTGTTGAAATACTTCATCCTCAATCGCATCCAGACTGATATTTACACGATCCAAGCCAGCTGCTTTCAATTTACTTGCTTGTTTTACGAGGAATACACCGTTTGTAGTCAGCGCAATATCTTCTATGCCCTCTATTTCAAAAAGGCGTCTAATAAGCTGATCCAAATCTTTTCTCAACAAAGGCTCCCCACCTGTAATCCGGATTTTCTCTGTTCCGAATCGTGCAAAAATTTCTGCTAACCGGGCAATTTCGTCGAAGCTCAACAATTCGTCCTGAGATAAAAAAGGATAATCTTCTCCAAATATTTCAGCTGGCATACAATAGGTGCACCTGAAATTACATTGGTCGATAACGGATATGCGCAAGTCTTTCATTGGACGTTCATATTGATCAAGAACGTAATCCATTTTTTTCAGCTCCTTCATCGGATTCCTTACTGATTTAAAGCTAGAGGTTAGTGTCATCTTCCAATAATAAAGCCTCGACCTCATCTCCCTTTTGGTAACCACGTGTGCCACCTGGAAGGATGATCAGACTGTCTGAACGGGCAAGGGAGGTAACGACAGCAGACTTGTCCATTCCCGCAGGATCTACCATGACTTTACCTTTGTGGTACCTCACAGAACTCCTGACAAAGCGTGTAAAGGGATTAGGTTTAGGAAAATCTGCACCCAGTTCGGCCTGGATGCGTCGATGAGAAGACCGGGGTTTTCCTAATTGGTTTTGAATGACAGGAAAAACGAATAATTCAAATCCAACATAACACGCTGACGGATTCCCAGACAATCCAAATAACAACGTCTGGTCTTTAACTGCAGCGGTGGTTACACTTCCTGGTCTCATCGCAATTTTATTGAACAATAAATCGGCTTCAAGCTCAGCGTAAATAGCTGGCATCAAATCAAAATCACCGACAGAGACGCCGCCAGTCGTAATAAGGATGTCCACCTCTTGTATGGCTTGTTTCACTGCCTGAAAACTGGTATCAAAATCATCCACCAATGTTCCGTAATCTTTCACTTCAGCTCCCGATCGTTTAATTTGCGACGCAATCATATAAGCGTTCGAATTACGAATTTTTCCAGGCTGCATCGGCTCATCTACCTCTAACAATTCACTTCCGGTAGCAAATAGACCTATGATCGGCTTTTGAATAACGTTGACTTCCGCATATCCGAACGTAGCTAACAACGCTTTGACGCCTGGATTGATCATTGTTCCCTTTTCAACAAGCCTTTCCCCTTCAGCTGTTTCTGATCCCTTCACCATAATGTTGTGCCCTTCATCCATCTTTCGCTTAATGCGCATTGTGGAACCATCCTGCCCTAACACGTGACAGATTTCAAACATCGCCACACAATCAGCACCTTCAGGGATTTCAGCCCCGGTCATGATTCTGACAGCCTCTCCCTCATAAACAGGCCGTGATGCTCGTGAACCCGCTCCAACTTGTTCAATCACGTTAAACACTGCAGGATTATCTGAGGTGGCCCCTGCCGTATCTATGGAACGAAACGCAAATCCGTCATAAGGTGATTTATCAAAAGGTGGAATGGGATGGGATGCCACTATATCTTCTTTCAGTACTCTTTGATCTGCTTCTTGTAAATAAACAGTTTCCCCACGGCCGGGGCGGCTGTAAGCCATCACTTGTGCCAAGGCATCTTCAACTTGTATCGGTTTACGATCGAATGTCATGCGGAACCTCCTGTATCGTATCTACAACATACTTCTATTGTAAAGAAACATCATCCAAGGGTCTAACATTATCCTCGTGCGCGTCCCTCCCTGTTTCCCCATAAATATTACGGGGTATGGTCATACTAGATACCAGAAGGAGGCGTACGTTTATGAACACTACATATGACGTTATTGTCATTGGCGCTGGAGTCGCCGGAGGCTCAATTGCGACGAAAGCCCAACAAGAAGGCAAAGAGGTTGCCGTAATCGAACAATCTATGTTTGGGGGCACGTGCCCAAATAAAGGATGTATTCCTAAAAAAGTTATGACGGGCCTTGTGCAGACCTATGCTGAGTCAAGGCAATTAACGGGCGTAGGAATTAAAGGAGAATTATCTTTGAACTGGCACGATCTTCTCGCCTATAAGGATGAATTCACAGAACCTGTGCCGGATGCAACAGAGGAAAGCTTACGGGCCAAAGGAATTGTCACCTATAAAGGTAAGGCAAGCTTCCTCGATCCTCATACAGTTAAAGTGGGAGAAGAGAATCTTACCGCTACACACATCGTCATTGCGACTGGTGCCAAACCCACACCTCTTCCCATCGACGGAGCAGACCACATGATCACAAGTGACGAGTTTTTAGATCTTAAAGAACTTCCCGAGCGTATCGTATTTATAGGAGGCGGGTATATCTCCTTTGAATTTGCTCATATATGTGCCCGCTTGAACAAAGATGTCGTCATGATTCATCGAGGTCGTCATGTACTAGAAAACTTTGATCATGAAATGACCAACAAATTAGTCGAGCTTTCTAAGGACATTGGCATTGATATTCACACAGGAACTGAAGCTACGTCGATTACGAAGCTTGACAATGGCTCTTATAAAATAGATGTCACCAAGTTTGACCATGAACACACCCTCAAAGCAGATATGATTGTTCATGGTGCCGGTCGCCAGGCAAATATTACAGGGCTGGAACTCAATAACGCAGGGATTGAAGCAAGTGAGAAAGGCATCATAGTGAACCATAATATGCAATCTACCTCTCAGCCTCACATTTATGCTGCTGGTGACGTAGCGGATACACTTGATGCCCCTTTAACACCTAATGCTAATAAGAACGCTGAGCAGGTCATTCGACACATGTTTGAAGAAAAAGGACTCGAAACCACGCGCCCAACTCCTTCAATTGTTTATACGCATCCTAAACTTGCAGCGGTCGGTTTGACCCAGCAGGAAGCTCAAGAGAAGAAAATTCCTTACGAAGAGCAATCCAAAAACATTGAGGATTACTTTACGTATTCCAGAAAAAAAGATATCGGCGCTTACGCCAAAATTTTAACGAATCCTCATACAGATGAAATACTTGGTGCACATGTGTTAACGAGTGAAGCTGATCATTTGATCAACATCTTCACACTCGCCATCCAAAAAAATCTCACCAAACATGATCTTGAACATGTGTTATGGGGCTTCCCCACTGCTGAAAGTGATATCCCCAGTTTGTTCTAAGAGATTACTTTGAAGATAATAAAAGGCTGATGGCTGCCTGCTCAAAATTACTCTGAGACGGCAGTATCAGCCTTTTTATATTATTTTACATATAAATTATAAGTTGAGGTGTTTCATTTTATGCGTATTCATCATGTGATGAATGCGTCTGGCTTTTTGATTAGCTCTCATCCGTTCTGATAAAGAGCGTTTTTCAATAGAAATTGTAAATATTAAAAAACTCAATTTCATGACTTTATTCCTCCTTCACTTAAAGGATGTTTCGCTAAGCACTATCTTTCTCCACATTTAACCAATCCATAAATACATTCTGTTTGACTGAATTCATCTTGACCTCATCCTTTCTTTTAAAATTAGATTTGGGATAAATGCTTAAGCTTACGATCCAACCATTGATCTTGTGCTGTGGCATGCGAGCCTGGATACCAGGGCTGCCTGCCGTGATTACGCTTCGAGATACGAACTGTAAACATAAAAAATGTCAGTGTCATCACTCATCCTCCCCTTCCTCTATCATCATATATTTATTAATAAAAAAGGTTGCTTAAAACCCTTTTATTAAACATAAAAAGCCACAGGATCCCACCTGTGGCTTCAAACGACCATAACCACCCGCAGCAAAATAAGACGATAACGGATGATCATAGAAAAAATGCCATAAAAAAGCCACAAATCTACAATATGTTCGATCTGCGGCCATTATGATAAATTTATTTTAAATAGGTTAAATGAGATTATAAAACAAATTCAGCGCAGGTCGAACCATGCTTGCTATTCAATTGATCTGTCATTACAAATAGTGTTTTCATTAGTGTCGACCTCGCTTTCTGAGAAAATTTTCTTACACAGGAAATTATATAGCGATTTCGGCATAAAGTAAAGCCTTTTTTTCATCCTAGCTGGATAATTTTCGGGAGTCCGGATCATTATCCAAGTGCTCCTCAATTTTATCGTCTAATTTTTTCAAAATTTTAACCGCTTCTTGTTTATCCATCTGCTTATAGTGATGAAAACCTAAAGGCTGCTCATCCTTAACATCTGCCTCATATATGACTGCCTGAAGTGGAGTGCGGATAGCGGTCAAATCAAAAGGAAGGTAACTATCCGTATGCAGGAGAACAGCGACTGATACTTCCTTAGCCACAAGACGATCTTCCCCTAATCGAATCAACAGTTTATGAGCACGCTCTGCTCCTTTTATAGCATGGATATCATGTTTCCTGTATTCTTCATAATCCCATTTCCCATCCCGATACCACTCATAGTGTCCCATATCATGTAACAATGCAGCTTTTGCAGCTAAATCAACGTTCACACTATAGTCTTGGGCAAATGAAAACGCATAGCTAGTAACGGACACTGCATGATTGATGCCGGAACGCTGTAAATATTTTTGTGTAATGCGATGCTTGAATATATCGACTAAAGTGATACGAGACAACGTCCCCACCTCCAAATATTTAAACGTTAATATAGCATGAGAATGAGTTGCAAGCAAGGACGCTTAGCTTTCACGTGTCAACACTATCATGCGAATGACTTATGCTATAGGATGCACCATTAAAAAAAATGTAGAACAAATCAGATTTATGTGTCTTCCTGTTTAATTATCTCGTAGCAAGGGTACTATTTTACCAAGATAATTAAAGATAGAATACGGGGGTGATTAGAATGAATCAACTGGCAAGCTATCACATTCACCTAAACCAATCGTTTACGACCAACGAAGTGATGAGCATTCATAATATGATCCAGCACTTTAATATCGACATGTATTTACACCAGGAAGATTTAATTGCAGATGCTAAGAACTTGCCCAAGCTATTATCATTCTTTTTATATGCAGACGTGAGTAAGCCGCTGCTTCTCATTATGGATGGTGAAAATGCAGAGCAAGGGTACCAGCAACTGACTGAACGATGGTCTGCATTCATTGAAGCTTCATCTCAGCGTGCTGCTTATTCACAATCGTTGATGAGAACAAATAATACAGTATTTGTATAATGGTATCTTAACGATCAGGAGGTTATAATTATGGTTGACGATCGAGAAGTGGAAGTAGAACGTAAAGAAAAGAAACAGGATTCCAGCAAAGTTGCCGTAGCTGCTATTAAATATATTACCTATCTCATTATTTTCTTTGGGATTCTTTGGTTCGTTATTAATTATATCCTATAACTTTTAAGCTATAATGTGTACCTTATAATTCGAATATAAAAATCCCGCCTTTTTTTAAAGGGCGGGTTTTTTATGGTGCTTTCTGATGAAATTCATAGCTCATCCGCAGAGTGACACTCTTGTTAATGAGAAAGAAGCAAACCACCAAATTTGTATGTGTAAAAGGATGATCTCTTTTTTTGATGCAATGCTCATCTTTATTGCCCAAAAGCTTTGATTTCACTTGGGTATTAAGTGTTTATAAGCTTTTCGTAAATCACTCAACGATTTTAATCGCTCTAATGATACTTCCTTTAGCTCTAGCCCAACTCCCATCACCATCGATTCTAGTACAGCAATGGGAGCGACCATCGTATGGAATTCCCACATTTCCCCGCGGTGAGTGTACAAAAAATAGTCCACGTACGCATACATATTCGAAACCAATTGATCTGTGATTAAAATAATTTTCACTCCCAAAGAATTAGCATGTTCAAATAATGCTTGTGTTTCTAAAAGCATGTCAACAAATTGAAAAACGATCAAGGTAGAAGAAGAAGACATGTGTAACATCGATTCATAAATTTCAAATCCACTCTTAGCAATCAATTCAATGCGAATACCGAAACGCTTCAGACGATATTCCAACAAATTGCCAAGTCCTTCAGAAGATGCCGGAGCATAAATATATACGTCTGAAGCGTTACATATAGATTCAATAGATTTTTGCAAATGCTCTTTGTTTAGATGGTTGCCTGTCTGGACCAGATTCTTAAAGTGATGTTCAATCAGTCGATTTAAGATTTGGTTTTCATCCATCTGCTCAGCGAAGTTCTTAAACTTATTCTCCGGCGTCACTGCAATCCGGCTCTTCATCTCATGCTTGAAAACTTTAAAATTACTGTAGCCAATTAATGGCCAAAACCTTGAGACGGTTGGGACGCTCACGCCAGATTGATCAGCTATTTCCTTTTCCGTGTGATAAACGATAGAAGCTCCTTGCTTTTCAACCACATTGGCGATTTTTCTCTGCTTGGGAGTAAAATGAATTCCTTCCAATGAAAATAATGACTCCATACACATCCCTCCTATCAGAAGTATAATTCGGTTTCTTTTAAATTTGAAAAAAAACTTTCATTCTTAAAAAAATGTTTACTTTATTTACAAACCTTATAAGAAACACGGGGAACTAGATTTACGTTTATTCCTTACCATAAGCATTAGAAAACATTAGGGAGGTCATACACATGAACCAATTAAACCGTGAGCAGTATTCACAGTCTCAGAAGATGATGATTTTTATTTTAGCGATGTCATTGTTTGGACTCGCTAATCTATTCACAGAACTATTACCTGAATTTGTCCTAGGTCCTGTGGAACTATCCGTTTCGTATCTTGCCTTTATTCCATTGTCATTAGTGATGCTTTTTCATCCTTTGTATGCAGCGGTAGGAGCTTCTGTCGGCGAAATTATTTTTGGTGATTTACTGTTAGGTGATTTCGGTGGCCTTGGGGAATTAGAAGGTTTTATTGAATTTACGCTCGCGATGTATATTGCTGGGTTGCTGGTAACCAATCTCAGAAATAAGAAACAAATTGCTATTGCAGCAATTATAGGTATTGTCATTGATCAAATGTTAAGTACGATCGTAGATATTGGTAAGGTCTGGTTTGGAATTGAAGAAGTAGAAGCAGTTCCCGGGCTCCCAGAATCTATTCTTGCAATTGAAGGGATTAGCTTCCTAACAGAAATGATTATTTCCGGTGTAATTTTTGGTGTGATTCCTACACTATATTTAATTCCAAGACTCTATGGAAAAATTGAACCTTTACTAGGGATTAAGCCCCGAGAAGGTCGTGTAAAAGCCTCAATGACAAGTTGGGTGTCTGTAAGGTTTGTTATTCTCGCTGTTTTCCTAACCTTCGTGGGGATGGTCGCCGAATTCATGGCGGAGTTGGATATAAACTTTGCTGTATGGGAGCCTGAGTTTTTAGAACAGTTTGGTGAGGGGTATATTTGGCTGCCGATTTCTGCTGCCGCTATCATCTTCATAGTAGCTGTATCAATAGCGGTGAAAATGATGGCGTCTTCAAACCACCATAAAGAAGGAAAGTCAGCATGAGTGAACCAATCATTACAATAGAGCAAGTATCATTCAAATATCCTGGTGGAAGTGAATGGGTCCTCCAGGATTCATCTCTTACCGTGAATAAAGGAGAATTTTTAGCAATCATCGGAGGCAACGGAAGCGGCAAGTCCACCTTGTGCAAAACCATCAATGGACTTATACCTCATTATTATACAGGGGACTTTGAAGGTTCAGTTCTTGTGAACGGGATTAACACATATGAATCTACCGTCTCCGTTTTGAGTCAAAAAGTAGGCTATGTGTATCAAGACTTCGAAAACCAACTAATGCGTCCGACGGTTTTCGAGGATGTCGCTTTTGCCCCATTAAACTTCGGAGAACCAAACTTTAAAGAAAAAGCGGAGTGGGCTTTAAACGTTCTAGGCTTAACGAATATTAAAGATAAAAGCATCTGGCAGCTTAGTGGAGGACAAAAACATTTAACTGCAATTGCAGGCGTTCTAGCTTTAAATCCAGAGATCCTTATTATTGATGAGCCCGTTGCGCAGCTAGATCCGCATCACGCGAAAGAAATCTACGAAAAATTAAAAGTCCTTCAACAAAATCACGGAAAGACCATTATCGTTATTGAACATCATACAGAATTCATCGCCGATTTCTGTTCAGATGTAGCACTCCTCGATCAAGGTGGAGTGTTATGGAAGCATGACGTGAAAGCGGGGCTTCAAAGGATTGATGATCTTCTGGTGCGTCAAATCTCCCCTCCGCAGGTGACCCAGGCAGCTGTTAGCGCACATAATCCGAGCAGTAATGAACTCCCCATCACCATTCATGAAGCCGCGGATTATTTTCGAAAGTATAAGAGAAACGATGCCGGCAAAGAGAAGCATGTTCCTCCATTAAATGAAAAGACAGAAGAACTAGTAAGGCTTGAACATGTGAGTCATTATGCAAAGTCTCTGAAAAACAAGAAACACGTCATACTAGACGATATTCATTTATCCATCAGAGAGAGAGAGCGAATTGCTTTGGTAGGCACTAATGGAGCGGGGAAGTCTACATTGATGAAAAGCTTGGCTGGCATTATCAAACCTTCTGAAGGTACAGGTCAAATTGGGCCTTTCGAACTTGAGAAGACGTCACTTGAGAAGTTATCTCAGGTTGTAGCTTATGTGTTTCAAAATCCAGAAGAAATGTTTATTGAGGATAGTATATCGAAAGACTTGTCCTTTTTCGCAGATTCAAGAAAATTAAAAATGGAGGAGTTCCTGCAGCAGTTAGTTACTTCTTTCCGTTTGGAGAAGGTTATTGACAAAGATGGCCGTCTAATCAGCGGAGGGCAGCAAAGAAGATCCGCTTTAGCTATTGGCCTTGCAATCCAACCGTCACTCCTCATGTTAGACGAACCAACAGCAAGCCTTGATGTGAAAAGTCGTCAGGAGATGGTCAAAACCTTACATCAAGCAAGTAACCAAGTTAAAAGTGTGTTAATTGCTACACACGACATGCAATTAGTAGCCGAGTGGGCAAGCAGAGTCATTGTCATGGATAAAGGCAAAATCATATATGATGGGCTCCCAGTGGACATGTTTGCAAAAGATTATATTTGTGACCTGGCAGGATTAATCCCTCCTCAAATTGTGCAGCTTTCCAACCAGTTGAAGTTAGATCCTGTAGCTTTATCCATCTCCGATTTTATGAACCATGTAGAAATGGAGGAGAGCTATGGAGTTCGTTAGTCGCTTGAAAAAAACGTACAATTTAGAATGGATTAAACTTGAGCTTTTGAAGACTGCTTTCGGTAAAAAAGATTCATATATGGGTAGAAAAGACCCGAGATTAATCATTGCCTGGTATTTCATTGTCAGTTTGCTTCCCTGGTTTACGTTCAACCAAACTATTTTGGCTGGCTTGCTCCTCTATACTACGGTGATGTCCTTGGTTTCACGAGTCAGTCCATTAATCATAACCTTACTAACCATAGGGGTAATCAGTGAGTTATTTTACATTATTGTCTTAGTATTATTGTTTGGAGGAGAATGGGCCGCTTTTTCATCGTTAATTACCTTTACGATGAAAATAACGATCATGTCTATTGCGAGTATTGCAGCTTTTGCCAGTATGGACCCGGAAAAACTGAGTGATGCTTTACTAAGTTTCGGTGTCCCTCCTCAATTCAGCTTTGCTGTCTCTTATGGGTATCGAATGCTGCCTATTCTATTAGATGAGTATCAGCAGATTATCCTTTCTTTCCGCTTAAGAGGGAAAGCACCTTGTAACGGAGGCTTCTTCAAGTGGAGAACAATCTATTATTATTCCAAAATCGTGGTAAAAGCATTTTATCCTATGATGTTGAATACTGCTAAGAAAACTCGTACGACGGTAGAAGCATTGGAGGTCAAAGGCTTTACTTATTCTCTTCATAACAAAGAAGCTAAAAAACTAAAGCTATCACACCTGAAAGTTTCAGCCCAAGACCATAGATTTATTCTACTGTCTTTTGGTATCTTACTCGTTATTTATGCAGCTGGAAAGTACTATCCATTATAATTAGAAAGAGGGATTCGTCGATGAAGATTGATTTCCACACACACGCCAATTTATCAAAAAAAATACCCGTTTCAATAGAAGAATTCAAAAAGAAAATGGACTCAGCTCACAAAAATGGACTTGATGCTGTGGCCATCACTGAGCATTTTAACGCGAAAAATTTTTTATCTTTTTATGAGGAAATGGAACAAGTCTATTCTTATCAAGGAAATCATTACAGACTAGGTGAATTAAAGGTTTTCCCTGGAATTGAGATTGATGTAAAGGAGACGGGCCACTTTTTAGTAGTAGCCGATCGTGATGTCATAAAGGCAATCAGAAAGAGATTAATCGGCCATGAAGCTGAAGGTGATTTTATAAGTGTGAAGGATTTATTAGCATTCCTTGCTGATTATAACGTTCTAAAAATTGCAGCCCACCCATACCGAGATTCTACCCCCTGGATTCATCACGAAGAAAATATACTGCATCAATTTGATGCTTTCGATATTAATGGAAAAGATTTATTCAAGTACGGATTGAGCATGAAACAAAGAGTTGAGACCCTCGGCAAGCAATATAATATTCCAGTAGTGGGAGGCAGCGACACGCACCAGTCTCTGCAGTATGGAGCGATCTATAATCGCTTTCCAGATTGTGATACAGTCTCTGAATTAAAAGAAGCACTTATAAAACAAAATTATAAAATTGAGGTCTCTCCGTGTTTAGATACGAAAGTTCATTCGGCCAAAGTTGTAAAGGGTATGATAAAAAAACAAATATCACGTACAGTGTAAACATCTTTTCATTCAATTTAATCATTCGTTATACTAGTATGTAAGATTTTATATTAAGGAGGAATCTTCATGTACGATCTCGCTATCATAGGTTCAGGACCAGCCGGAGCAAGCTCCGCATTATTTGCTGCCAAAGCCGGGAAAAATACTGTTGTGTTCGACAACGGAAAAAGTATTACCGCAAAGGCTTGGGTAGAAAATCATTACGGTGTCCCAGAAATTGAAGGGCCGGAACTCTTAAAAACAGGGCAAAAACAAGCACAAAATTTTGGCGCAGAATTAAAACAAGAAGAAGTAACACTATTAGAGCAACACGACGATTCTTATACACTAAAGACAGAAACGTCTTCTTATGACGCGAAACACGTTCTTTTTGCTACAGGGATGTCCGCCAAATTAGGAGAAGAATTCGGGCTGACTGTTAAAGAAGGGGACGAACCGAGAGTTGCCAAAGTCATTGTGACCGATGATCAGGGTAAAACAAATAAACCAAACATATGGGCAGCAGGAACGGTGGCCAACAAGAGTGTCCATACCATTATCACCTCTGGCGATGGTGCTGCTGTTGCCATCAATATCATTAGTGAACTTAATGGCGAGCGCTATGTAGATCATGATATATTAAAATAACGAACAAAGGCGCAAGCGCCCCGGGAGCTCCCACACGTATAAGCAAAACACCAGGTGGAAGGTGGTCTTCCCTTCCGCAGGGTGGGTTGCATATGTTCGTGGAGCTGGCCGCTTGCGCCGGACGTGGCTTATGAGGTATGTGTTATCCACAGGGGCAAAAATTTATGGTTACCTAAGCAATGAAAAAGAGAGGCGACTCTATGAAGCCGCCTCTCTTTTTCAATTTGGCTCTGTTTAAGTTTAGTGTTGATGTTACTAACAAAAAAAGAACTACCAATTTTATGGGCGTTCTTCATTTTTTATATATTGGGCTAATTCAACTAAATCCACCCCGATTGTGGAAGACTCAGTTTCGAGATGTTTGTTTGGGTTTAGGGCCGATGGGGAAGGATTCGCTTTCCTGCGGGGGAAACTGGCAAGCCTCCTCAGGCTTCGCCTTCCGAGGTCTTGCCTTGCTCCTTCTCCCGCGGGAGTCTCACCCTTCCCCATCGGCCCTTGCCTTATATGTTTCTCGAAATCACTTCCGCAATAAGCAGCTTTTTATACACAAGGAACGCGCAGGAATCTAAACATCCGAGGCTGTTACTTTAAAAGTAAAAGCTTGGTATAGAGCGTTTTTCGCTTGCAAAACTGCGATCGTGGAAGACACGCATCACGAGCTAGGGGGGTTCGTTTCCCTCATCTTTTGTATGGGGGGGTTGGGAAGCTGCGAGACTCCCGTGGGAGAAGGAAGTAGGCGAGATCCCGCAGGGCTTTAGCCCGAGGAAGCTTGCCGGTTCCCCCACAGGAAAGCGAGTAGCTTCCCAACCACCCCTAACTCTAACTACGGAAACGAACCTTGAAAACATCTCGAAATCGAGTCATACAGAATCCTGCCATTTAGCAAAAGACTCCGTTCCGAGATAAATATCCATTTCATATATCAACAACAAACTTTAACGGAGCCTTCAATTTAGATGCTTTTCATTGTTCAATGTTCGTTTCGCCTTTAATTTCTTTTTCTGCTTCAGCAATATCTTCTTTAAGCTGTTCAAGGATTTTTTCTCCCTTTTCGCCTGTCCTCTCTTTATAAGCTTCTTGTACAGGTCTAGCTGCCTCACGAAATTTAGCCCGCTGCTTATCACTTAATTCAGTGATCGTTAAATCATCACTATTTTCTTTAATTATTTTTAGATCATTGGAATTCTGTTCTTCCTGAATATCAAAAGCTTTATCCTTCATTTCATTTACTGTCTCATCGATCATATTTTGTACATCTTTTGGCAGATTATTGTAGCGATCCGGATTCATGGTCGTTGTTGTTGTATATAACGAGTGTTTCGATAACGTTAAATGCTGCTGTACTTCATAGAATTTCATTTGTTCTATAGCAAATAACGGGTTAGTCTGCCCCTCGATCATGTTCAGTTGCAAACCACTGTATACTTGCTCATATGGAATAGGAGTAGGATTGGCGCCATAGGCTTCATATGAGTTGACGATCAGCGGAGACGGCATCGTTCTGAATTTCAGACCATTAAAAGAAGAAGGTTCACTCAATTTTTTGTTAGACGTCCAGTGGTTGAACCCTTCTGTCCAGTAAGAAAGTACTTTGATTCCCTTTTCCCTGAAACTTTCCGCTAATAAGTCATTTAAAGCAGCGCTGTTATTCAACACATGTTTATTGACCTCCATGTTATCCGAGAACAAGAAATTGAGGAGCATGACTTGCGATTCGGGGACAATTGTCCCCACATTACCCGGGGAAATGATGCCGAAATCAACGGCCCCCATCTTCAATAACTCCGCTTGCGTAATCGCATTCCCTAATTGACCTACCGGGTAGATTTCAACCTTAATCTCACCATCTGATTTAGCTTCTAACCGTTTTTTAAAAGCTTCAGCATAACTTTGCTGAACAGACGTTGGCGATTCTTCATGAGCGAAACGAAATACATATTCAGGAGAGGATTCGCCTTGGGTGGTCGCAGCCCCTCCTGATCCACATGACGAAAGTAAAAGCATAAAACTGATGATGACCAACCATTTCATTTGTTTCAAGGTTCTCCTCCTCTCTTATTCTGAATACACATTCCGATAAAGTGTAAGGATCTCTGGGAACAGGATAAATAATGCAGACGCTGCGATCATAATAAGAATGTACGGCCAGATTCCTTTTATGATTTCCTTATACGGCCGTTGAAACACCGCAATGGCAGTGAATATGTCCACACCAAAGGGTGGTGTCGCTGAACCGATAGCTGCTTGGAGCGTAACGATCACGCCAAGTGCAATCGGATCGATCCCGGCATCCATCGCAATTGGGTAAAAGATAGGTGTCAAAATGATGATGACGACAAGAGGATCGACAAACATGCAGCCAATAAAGAAAAAGACCGCAACAATAAAGAGTACGTATGTTTGAGAAGGATCTGCACCCAAAATCGCTTGAGTCATTTCCTGCGGCAGCTTAGCATAAGCTAACACCCAGCTTAGTGCTGTGCCTGATGCAACGAGGATAAATACAGCTGCCGTAACGATAGCAGCGGATTCGGCAATTTTAGGAATGTCTTTCAATTGAACATCTCGATAAACGACCACTTCCAGTGTTAGCGCATATAAAACAGACACTGCTGCTGCTTCTGTAGGGCTGAACAACCCGCTATATATGCCACCAATGATAAGAACAGGAAAACCTAAAGGCAGCAGAGCTTTCTTCGTCGCAATCCAACGTTCACGCCAACTCGATTTCCTCTGGTTCCCGAGCTTTTTATAATGCGCAAGCAAGTAACTGTATATAGCAAATAAGAGAAATATAATTATACCAGGAACAATCCCTGCTATGAAAAGTTCGCCCACAGAAGTTCCCGTTACAACCCCATAAACAATCATGGCAACGCTTGGGGGCACAATCAAAGCTAAATCACTTGCGTTAATAATTAAAGGTATGGATTGTTTATCCTTGTACCCTACAGAGGACAACCTTTCCCTCATCGGCTTTCCGACTGCAACAACCGTTGCCTGTGTGGAACCGGAAATAGATCCGAATAATGTACAGGCTGCAGCAGTCGTAATGGCATAACCACCTCTTACATGCCCGATAAAACTGCCGACAAAATCCAGAAGACGTGTTGAAGTTTTACCTGCTGACATGATGTCCGCTGCAAATATGAACATCGGCACTGCCAACAGGACAAACGTTTTAATCCCCAAAGTGAATTGTTGGATGAACACCATCAATTCAAGTTCAGGAAAATAGATAAGACTAACGACAAGCGGAGCAAGAAATAACGGAACCATCATAGGATAACCGAGGAACAAGAACAAAAACATGATACCTAACAGCACCCAAATCATCACGTCTCACCTCCCTGTTCGCTCCAATTCGGATCTTGAGTGCCATCAATGACAGCCTGTTTATATTTAATATTAAGCCAGCCTTCTCGCAGATATTGAATCCCACCAAAAAAGAATCCGAGTGGAACAAATAAGGTTACGAGATATAAAGGCACACGAAGAGCGGGAGTCACACGCCCCATATCATAAAGCAGCCACGTATACTGAATTGCCAGAAAACTTAGGTAAAATAACAAAATTGAAGTCGAAATCGTAATCACGATTACGAGCCCTTTTCTCACTTTAAATGGCAGCATCTCTACGATTGCTGTCATTTTGAGATGTCGTCCTCGCCGAGCACAGTAGCTTAAGCCAACGAACGTAACGAGGACAATAAAAAATTGCCCAACCTCTTCAGCAAAGGTCCAGCTATCGCCAAGCAAGGAACGAGCAATTACATTTCCAATCAATACTACGGTCATGCCAATGACTGACCAGCTGATGATCCATTTCTCGAGCAGGGACTGGATGTGATCTACTTTTTGCAGCCAACGCATTGCTCTCCTCCTTTTTTATTTTAATATAATTTTTTTCTGATACTGCCTATTACCTTTTAACTGTTAGATTAAACATACTCTTTTTAGCAAGCTTTTCTAATATGGTAAATCACTTACGGCTAGCTTTGTGGTTAAACGCTCATCATCTAGTTAATTAAGAGAGTAGAGCCAACATACCCCCTTCACACTTTAGGCGATGAGGTGGCTTTGAAATGAACAGCCCCCACATGCTTGAAACGGCTGAAGCGGTATGGCTGTCTCGACATGAAAACGAACTGTTTCAAACTCAAACCTCACATTAGCTCGTTACAGGTGCTCTTTAATAGCATGAAAAAAGGAGCCCCTCAGTTGGAAAGCTCCTTTGTTTGCATATGGCTTATTGCACTATGTGACAATGCTGCTTATTATGAGCATTTATCTTGGACGACGATTATCTAGATCCCAGGCTATTTCAAACTCGTTAAACAATTGTCATCACCTCTTCAACTTTTTTTTGTGTGTCATCGAGGGCGGTTTTGTTCGATTTGAAGGTCTAATTCATATACGTTGATCATGGCTACCCCTCCAATTTCTTTTGGTAAATCAAGTATATCCTGATTAATGAATCACCATAACAGGCAAGAGAGTGATTTGCTCTCAGTCTTTGGACTGAACTGCCTCTCAGACCATAAAAAATTGCTGGGAAATGGATGAAACGAACAACGGAGAAGTGTATATAATCTATGCCTGTCTCTACGTTACGGCAGAGCCAGAGGTGAGCGAGGTGTTTAGACGGACCGGTTATGACATGCTTTTCTTGAAACACAAAAAAAGCCGAACTGTTTTCAGCGAAACCGTTCGACTTTGTTGTGTTTCATTCAGTTTTAGCCCAACCTCCGTCATTTATCAAACCAGCCTTTTCGTTTGAACCAAAGGTACATACCTACAGCTAGGGTAACCATAACCATCCAGACAACTAAATACGCATACCGTTCATCAAGTTCAGGCATATGTGTAAAATTCATTCCATATACACCGACAATAAAGGTGAGCGGCATAAAGATAACTGAAATAATGGTCAGGACTTGCATCGTACGATTTGTTTCATGAGCATTCAAAGACAAGTAGCTATCCCGGATATCCTGTGTCAATTCGCGATTTGACGCAATATTTTCTGCAACTTTCAACAAATGATCGTAAATGTCTGTAAAATATTCTTTTCTCGTTTTAACTCCCTGAAGGTGGTGGGTGTTTAAAACACGATAGAGCAAATCTCTCATCGGGTGGACAGTCTGACGCAGGGTGAGCAATTCACTTCGTCGTTCAAATAACTGTTCTAATAACCTGTCCATCGAAAGATTTTTGGTGTTATCTTCAATTTCATTAATGTGATCTTCGATGGCATAAATAATAGGGAAATAATTATCTACCACTTTATCAAGGATTTGATAAAGCACATAATATTCCTCCCAAACGTGCAATTCATTGCTCTTATGAAGCGTACGCTTTACGTGCTGTAACGACGGCTGCTCAAGTTGATGATACGTTACAATAAAGCAATCGCCTAAAAATACATCAATTTCTTGTTTCGCTAAAGTTTGAGCATCAATGGCATGCAGGACGAGAAATGAATGATTTTCATAATAATCAAGTTTTGGACGTTGTAAATCATGAAGACAATCCTCGATCGCCAATGGATGGAAATCAAAATACGAATAAAGATATGCTAATTCATCCTCAGAGGAAGCAGAAAAATCTACCCAGTACCATTCTGGAGAAAGTTGAGTCATCGCCTCTAATGAAAGATCTTCATGTAATTGACCGTGTTTATATGCCGTTACGTAGATCAAGGTCTGACACCTTCTTCTTTCAATTTTAACTATACAATGGGTAATAGCCTTATTAAAGCTAATTTAAACTGCCCCCAATTTCAGCAAACTCTATGATAGGATAAAGGTATGATGCCTTTGATGGAGGGGAACGACGCATGAAACACTCACATGATGTTCGTCTTGTATGCGATAATATGGTGCTTAGAAGTATCCGTGAGGACGACATTCCTTATCTATGGAAGTTAATCTACAACCAATCAGACCCTGAATGGAAGAAGTGGGACGCACCTTACTATCCATTAGAGCCCCATACAATAGAAAGTTATCGCAGTCACGAACACGCCCGCCGGGAAAGACTCACGGAAGGCGAACCAGATTCCCGCTTAATCATTGAAGTCGATCATGAAATCATTGGGACCCTAAGCTACTATTGGGAGCACAAACCTTCTCTTTGGCTTGAAGTAGGAATAGGGATCTATCTACCTGCCTATTGGGGCGGTGGTTACGGAACAAGAGCGCTTTATTACTGGATTGATTACTTATTCAGCGTGTTGCCTCTTTTGCGCGTCGGTCTGACAACCTGGTCTAAAAATGAACGCATGATGAAAGTTGGAAATAAGCTGGGGATGAAAATTGAAGGACGGATTCGAAAATGCCAATATTATGACGGATGTTATTACGATTCTATTCGTTTAGGGGTATTAAGGGAAGAATGGAATAGTGGTAAAGGTCGTACAAAAACACCACTCTCAGCTAAATAAAAGCACATGCTGGTTATACGCCAGCATGCGCTTTGGCTCACAAAATGTATTATATTAATATACTTTAATGCATGCTTGCTTTTCCTGTCTAAAAAACTTCGCTCGACCCCGTTTTCTTGCGTCTTAAAATTCCGGCTCATTCATCACGGTCAAATCCAGATTCCTGTACCTTTGACGCTTCTTTAAGTTCCTTCTGGTTTTCCTTAATGTCTTTTAAATCCTGCTCGATATCACTCAAACGGGAAAATAATGTAAAAGCACCGATCACTAAAATAATAAATCCGATTAATCCCCACATAGGTAACCTCTCCCCTCGATAATTTAAGAATCCAGACAACCACGACATATAGTTCGCCTTATATTCTAATGACAGTATAGTAAACCAGTGTTTCTTAAGAAAAGGAATAAATTTTATATTTTAAAAATTTTTACTTCATAATCGCTCCCCCCTAAAAACCACTGGTTACCAGGCTCCTAAGAAGGACTAACGACCTAAGTGCCATAACAACCACATTGCAATTCAAACGGTATTTATGACATCTTCCACTCCTTCCCTCCTAATTATTGTCATAGGGATTATAATTATATATGTAGGGGTATATTATGTAGGAAAGGCATTTTATAATCCTGAGGAGGGATTTACCTTGATGTGGGTTTTATTGTTAATTCCACTCGCCATTTTAATTGCCGTTGCGATTTACTTTGAAAGAAAAGGAAAAAAAAGCGTAGAAGACTCCAACCTTTCAGTTAAGGATAAAGAAACGTTAGAACAAGATTTTATGGAGCATGGTGCTGGGAATGAATCACGCAAACCAGAAAATTTGTAACCAACCTTATAATGAATCCAGGCTGTCGAGATCATACTCGCCAGCCTTTTTTATCTCCATCACGATTTTAACGGTTTTTCGAACACAGTGGCCCGTAACCATTTCAAATCAACTTAATATGGCTAAACCAGGCAAGTTCAGATTATGTATACCATATATGTATTATGTTAACATCATCTTTTGCATAAACCATCGGAGCGATCCTTTAGGAATAGGGGTGATTCAATTTTATGTTGGTTTTCCTGGCAACAAAGCACACCAAGTGCAGAATCATACAATCAGCGACTCAAATCTCCTCTTATACCAATATTCTTAAATGTACCTCCACGTCACCGCACAAAAGATCGCAATCACCCGAGTTGTTTATTTCCTCCCTACGTGATACGTTTAACCAGACTATGGATGCCAGTAATCTTGAATGAATCATAACGATGAGGAGCAGAGTGTGTGAAGAGTATATTACGTTGGATGGCGATCATTAGTATTTTATCTGTAACGGGGTGCAGCAGCCAGACCCCCTCAACCCAAAGCGAAAGCATGAAGATAAATCAGGAAGAAACGGATGAATCAGAACCGGTCTCCTCTGAAAAAATGGTTGAAATTAATGTTGGAGAAAATATTTATTCGATCGATTTAATTGATTTTCCTATTTTAGACCATTATCTGACGAGTAACTCGGACTCAGATGCTCAACTGAATCACATGTCTTTCAAATCGGTTGGGGCAGAAGTAAACCCTCATCTTTATTTAACTGAATTTGCATGTTATGAAGATAATTGCTCTTATATGATCATTGATTTCATTCAAGAGAAATCAACGTTGTTGACTGATTTGTCGCAATTTATCAGTTTGCAATTTTCACCAGACCAAACTAATCTTGCGCTTAACTTCAAAAAAGTTACTGACCGTCTTCAAACTCACCAATTATTCGTTATTGACGCAGCAACGTCCGAAAAACTTACGTTAAGGCCAACTGAACATGCCGATACCCCATCACCAGAGGCATCAAAATATCCGATCAAAGATATGTCTTGGCAAGGTAACGAACACATTTCTGTTACGTTGCCAATGGTGGATCAGTTTAATATTGACACACTCCGGTTATGGGCAAAACAGAATGAATCCTACCAAACTTCAACCTTTACCATTCAATCGCAATAAAGGAGTGCGGAAACATGAACGATACAATTGAAACCATTCTTAATCACCGTTCCATAAGGAAATTCACCGATAAAACGTTAACCCGCGAGCAAATCGAAACAATCATCCAGGCTGCCCAACAGGCTTCAACATCCAGCTACATGATGGCTTATTCTATTATCGGTGTAACCGATTCCGATAAGAAAAAGGAATTGGCCGACATCACCGGGCAGGCTTATGTTCAACACAATGGTCATTTGCTTATTTTTTGTGCTGATTTACATCATTCCACTGTGAAAGCCACCGAATCGGATTACCAAAACATGCTGCCCAATTTAGAAAATAGTGAACATTTTCTTGTAGCTTCAGTGGATGCAGCGCTTGCCGCACAAAACGCAGCCATAAGTGCAGAATCACTTGGGCTTGGAATTTGTTTTATCGGGAGCATTCGTAACCATTTAAAGCGTGTAGATGAGCTCCTCCACCTCCCTAACCATGTCATCCCGCTGTTTGGTATGGTTATAGGAGAGCCTGCCCATCAGCCCGAACAGAAGCCCCGCTTTCCACTTCACGCCGTCTATTTTGAAAATGGATACAAGGAACACGCCCAATCAATCGAGGCGTTTGACCAAACATTGCAGGCTTATTATCATGACCGTACAACCAATGCTCGTTTGGACTCCTGGAGCGATCAAATGATACGAAAATTTTCAGTCCCTAAACGTATGGACGTAACGGATCTCATCCAAAGTAAAGGCTTCAATAAGCGATAACACCGTACCAGCCAGCATGGGCTTACTAGCTGTACCCATGTGTTAGCCAAAGATATAAAGGAAAAAAGACCAATGGAAACAAAAATAAAAAATCGAATCTTTCTACGGTATGACGCAGTCAACGGCTGCGTTTTCCTTTGGTTTGATTGAATCATATCGTTTAACTTTGAGAGGTGAAAAATAGTGGAATCCTTAACAGCAATTGGCGAAGCGCTTAAACGGAGTTCCAACATTGTCATTCTGACTGGAGCTGGCGTATCAACAGCGAGTGGTATACCAGACTTCAGATCAAGTAAAGGACTTTGGACGACAGATCACAGCCGAGAGTACTATATGTCAGCAGATTACTTTTCAATTGACCCGGTTGATTTTTGGAAAAAATATAAAAACATCTTCAAGCTGAAATTATTGCAAGACTATGAACCAAATAGGGTTCATCAATTCATTAAAGATTTGGAGATAAGAGGAAAAGACGTCTCCGTCATTACGCAGAATGTAGACGGACTGCATGCTCAGGCAGGCAACGCAGACATCATCGAATACCACGGCACATTAAATACGGCGACGTGCCCAAACTGCGGTGAAACCTATGATCTTGATTATGTAATGGCTCACACGGTACCGTATTGTCAGAACAAACGATGCCAATCCATTATAAAACCTGATGTCGTTTTGTTCGGAGATATGATTACAGCTCACAACGAAGCAGAGTCACGCATTGATGAGGCTGATTTTTTATTAGTGTTAGGCTCGTCATTGTTCGTTTCTCCGTTCAACCTGTTACCGGATTATGCCCGTTTTAACAAGAACATCACATGTGGGCTCATTAATAAAGAGCCTACTATGAAGGACCGCGTATTTGATCATGTTGTTCATGACGACCTATCTGAAGCAATATCTCACTTAAAACCTTATGTATGAAAGAGGGGGTAAACTCCCCTCTTTTTTTTAATGTCTAAGAGAACGAATTTAGTGGGATTTTGTCATACCGAGTTTTTTGACCAAAGGCTTGATGGTCAATCCTTGAACAATCAAGGAAAAAACGACCACAGCGAACGTCAATAGAAGAATTTCCTCTCGACCATTAAAGTCTCCCGGTAAACTTAAAGCCAATGCAATGGATAGACTTCCTCGCAACCCTGCCCAATTTATGAGAAAACGCTCAGCATGCTTGAGGTCTTTAATCCATCCTGTACTCAAATATATAGCGATCGTCCGTCCCATTAATACAAGAAGAACCGCAACCCCGATCATCGTCCAATGACCCTCAAAATCAATATTGCGGATCTCTAATCCAACCATGAGGAAAATGAGAGAGTTGGCAATTAAGGTGATTGTGTCCCAGAACGTGTTGATGTTGATTTTCGTTTCTTGTGACATACCAATTTTTGCTCCGTAGTCCCCAAACATAAATCCGCCAATGACCACTGCAATCACACCAGATGTCTCAAAGTGTTCCGCAATGAAATAACTCCCAAAAAAGAGCAGCGCGCTCATAGCAATTTCAAGCGGGTAATCATCAAAAATCCTGATAATTTGTGAGAATACAAAGCCCAGAGCTAAACCTATGAGAGCGCCGCCGAGAGCGAATTTTAAAAACATAAATGTACCACTGCCAAGTCCAGCCCACCCCATTTCAATATAGGTGAGCAAATAAATGAATGATATTTTAAACAACACCACGGCTATGCCGTCATTAAACAATGACTCCCCTTCCATAATGGTCGATAACTTTTTTGATACGCCTAAAGATTTAAATATGGATAAAACACTAATCGGATCCGTTGCGCTCATTAAAGCTGCAAAAGTAAAGGCTACGGGCAATGGAAGGTCAAGCAGAAAATAGGCCCCGGTTCCAATCGAAATGAAGGAGAGAAACGTGCCGATAAACGCCATCCCCAACACAGGTTTCTTCTGATCATAGAGCTGGTGAAACGGAAGCTTAAGCGTGGCATCTCCCAATAGAATAGGAAGAAATAAAGAAATGATGGTTGCTTGAAACACTTCTGATTGTGTAATGAACTGCTCGGCCTCTTCAATAAAGGGGATTTCAGTCAATCCTAATAAAAGCCCGACCAGGACCAGAGCAATTGAATAAGGCTCTTTTAATAATTTTGCTATCCCAATAACCGTCACCGAAATAGCAAGCAAAATGAGTATCTGAATAAAAACGTCATGAAAACCGTGCATGAAATACCTCCAAATGTACAGCGTGATGCCATCAAACAGAAAACAGATCAACGCTAACTACTTATATCAGCGACCAACGTTCGCTTTTGTCACTCTTTATCCTCGTCACCAGGTGAAAGCGTAAGTACCTCGCCTTCATATGCGGTCGTTTTCGTCGTGTGATAATCGCCCTTCACCCAATCGCTCATTTGATCATGGTACCATTCACTGCGGAAATGTCCTGATTGCCCAGGTCCGACAACGTGTTCCGCTTGGGTAAAATCGTCCCCATCTAAAATAAAACGCCAGGAGGCACCATGATTTACAAGACCCGTCGTGTCGTTATACCCAGCAGCACGGACTGTTACACGACTCCCGCCAACTGCCATGGGATTTTCACTATTATAAAAACGATCAAGGAACGAAATGCTAGAGAACGGATGGGTGAATTCAACCTGATGCCAGTCCCCCCATTGCCATTCATTCAGGTCATGACCAAATTCATCAGTCAACTTCTCTAATGATTGATCAAAAGCCTGATTAATAACATACTCAAATCCCCCAGCTTCTTCAAACCAAATCGAAGAATCTCCTTGGACGCTTTTACGGATTAATTCATCTGTCGTTTGGCCTGAACCATGGTAGAGATCGCGCATGTCTTTAGGTATAGCTTCTCCGTAAAGGATATCTTCTATATGCTTAAACCACATTTGAAATAACAGAGGTTGCGGTTTGTCCACAGAATCGAAGAAATCCCAGGCGTTTAACAGTTGAATAGCCTGCCGTTTTTGCTCGCTATCAGGTTCATTCAATAATGGGAGTAAACGTGGCACCATTTCTTCTGCCTGCAGATTTTTCACATCTGTTTGCATCGCTTTCATATCTTCTACGTTTAATTGGCCCTTTTCCTCAATCATGTCAGTAATGCGTTGATAACGGTAGGGTTGAGCCCAACTGTGACTAATATGGTAAGGATAGGCTTCGTTATCGATTTTATTGTTTGCAGTGGCAATATAACCCTGTTCTGGGTTCACTATGGTCGGTAATTCATCAAATGGAATGAACCCATCCCAATCGTTTTCGGAATGCCAGCCTTCCAAGGGTAATAAAGCGTCCTCAGGATTTTCATACACGGGGATAAGACCGTTCGCTTTATAAGCTATCGTCCCATTTTGAGAAGCAAACACAAAATTCTGAGCTGGAACTAGAAATTTCTCAAGACTTTTCTCAAATTCTTGCCAATTGCTCGCTTTATTGATCTCCATTATCGATTCCAGTTCTGTTGAGGCATCCAGAGCAGTCCAACGTAATGACATGAGCGTATCTTCTCCGCTTTGCTCTGCGAATTCAGAAATAAGTGGACCGTGCCGGGTCTCCATAACTTCATAGTCGATCGTCTCGGCATCTTTGACTTTAATAGGTTCCTGAATGACCTCTGCTTCTTCCCATTCCCCATCATACAAAAATAACTCGGGCTGCTCAGGATGACGTTTTTCCAAATACAACTGTTGCACATCTGGGCCCACATTTGTGACACCCCAGGCAATATCTTGATTATGCCCCAGAATAATACCTGGAATACCAGCGAAAATGACGCCGCTTACATCGTACTCAGGTGATTGTAAATGCATTTGATACCAGATGGATGGCGTGGCCATCCCAAGGTGCGGATCATCTGCTAATATCGGTTTCCCTGAAGCCGTTTTATCTCCTGAGACCACCCAATTATTACTTCCATTAAACGCGTTTGGTACAATGGCTTCCTTAAAGTTATCAGCCACATCGACTACATTATGATCGTCCAGAATCTTGGGGGCCGCTTCCGGATAACCCGGGAACAGTTCCATCGCTTTATCTTCAGGAAGTTCATTTATTAAGTAATAATTGAAAGCCTGCCTCTCCCAATGTCCCCCTAAATCAAACGCCATGTATTTCCCTATCGTCAAGGAATCCACCGCACTCCACGGCTCCGGTTCAATCCCCATCAAGAGAAATTCGGGAGGCAGCTTATGGGCTGAGGTCGCTTCATCAATATACGCATTCACACCCGCTGCATAAGCATCAAGCGACGACATGGTCTCGTCTGAATAAGCGGCTAATGACTTTTCAGCAGCTCGACGCAGACCTAATGTGCGAAAATATTTGTCTTGTGAAACAGTGGCTTCGCCAATTACTTCGCTCAATCTTCCTGATGCTTGTCTTCTTGATAATTCCATCTGAAAGAGGCGGTCTTGAGCTTGAACATACCCTTGTGCCATAAATAAATCATGCGAACTCTTAGCATTAATGTGAGGCACGCCATCCTCATCCCGTGTCACGGTCACGTTTGCATCAAGTCCATTTAGTGTGAGGGTTCCATCTGTTTCAGGTAAAGTCCGGTTTATGTAACTGTTAATAAATAAAAGTATGCCTGCTATTAAAATCAGAACCGTGGCAAGTGTAATAATTAGAATCCGTTTACGGCTATGTTTTTTCTGCACAGGATGTTGTTCTCTTTGTTCCGCCTCCATCTAGATTCCCCCTTTTACCTATACTATGATTATATAGAATTTGTTAGAATTTTGAAATATTAATCTTCACCACTATTGTTTAACTAGGCAAATGATTAATGCAATCATGATCAGGGTATTTTGGACAGAGAACGTCATTCTATGGAGGTGTAAGAATGGAACACACGACAATTAGCAATTTAAATCTAACAACCTCTCGTATTGGCCTTGGCACATGGGCTATTGGAGGATGGATGTGGGGTGGAACTGATGAACAGCAGTCGATTAAAACCATTCATACTGCTCTGGATAAAGGAGTCAATTTAATAGATACTGCCCCCGTTTATGGATTCGGTCGATCCGAGGAAATAATCGGTAAAGCAATTAAAGAATACGGCGGCCGAGATGATCTATTGCTCGCCACAAAAACAGGGATGGACTGGAACGACAAGAACGTCTATCGGAACGCCAGCAAAGAGAGGATCCATCAAGAGGTAGAAGACTCGCTCAAGCGTCTGCAAACGGACTATATCGATGTGTATCAAGTCCACTGGCCCGACCCCATGACCCCTATTGAAGAAACAGCCGAAGCCTTGCATTACTTATATAATCAAGGAAAGATTCGTGCCATTGGTGTCAGCAACTACTCACCAGCTCAGATGGATACATTTCGAGAGGCAGCCCCTCTTCACACAGTTCAATCACCTTACAATCTATTTGAAAGAGAAATTGAAGATGACATTCTGCCTTACGTCAACGCGCATGACATGACAGTCCTCACCTATGGCTCTCTTTGTCGTCGACTTCTGACTGGTAAAATGTCACAAACGAGCACTTTTGAAGGAGATGACTTGCGGAATAACGACCCGAAATTTCAACACGCCCGATTCAAGCAGTATTTAACAGCTGTCCATGAACTAGATAAACTGGCTCAAGACCGTTATGGCAAACGGGTTCTCCATCTTGCCTTGAAATGGGTACTGCAACAGTCTAACACAGGCATCGCATTGATGGGCGGGCGTCGTCCTGAACAGATGGAACCGATCAACGAGATAGAAAATTTCGAGTTAAACGAAGATAGCATGCGCGAAATTAATGATATATTAGTTCGTTACATCCACGATCCAGTCGGCCCTGAATTCATGGCCCCACCAGATCGCCAGGAGATCGGGCTCAAATAAACCGTTACAAGAGGTTAAATATAAAGATGCCGAATGGTTGAAATCTGTTCGGCATTTTTGTGTACCTAGGAAGGTGTACCATGGGATGATAACTCACCGATTGTTCGTCCTAAGTCAGCCTATATATTTATACATATTAAAATCTTTCCATTCTATGAGAAACTCTATTATACTGAAGTTCGTACAGAATCTTGATTCATTGCATTTGTTTACGACATGAAGGAGGCAAGAAATGGATATTATCTTATGGCTCATTATTGCAGCTTGTTTTGTTCTCAGTTTTGCTAGTTTGATTTTTCCCATTATACCAGGACCGCTGGTTTTATGGATCGGCTTTCTCATCTATTATTTCTTTATGAATCATGCTGAACTTTCCATCATATTCTGGATTGCCATGATCCTATTGACCATCATTTTGATTGTCTCTGACATCATCGCAAATAGTTATTTTGTTAAACGGTACGGTGGCAGTAAATGGGGAGAACGATCGGCAGCTGTCGGCGTGATAGTCGGCTCATTTATAGCGCCGCCATTCGGGTTGATCATCGTCCCATTTTTAGCCGTATTAGCAACCGAACTCTTACAAAAACGTACAGTGCAAGAATCTTTCCGCGCTTCGATCGGCTCTTTGCTAGGTTTTCTGGGCGGTTCAGTTGCGAAATTCGTCTTGCAGGCTATCATGATCATATGGTTTTTCCTTGAAATATAAAGAGGTTGCGACAAAACTAAAAACACAAAAAATCCGAACGATTTCAGCGAAATGTTCGGATTTTTTGTGTTTTAGGAAGGTATTTATTGACCGCTCTGTCAAACACGCCGATTTCCACGGGCACGGCCACAGCTTGCTCGAAAAGCAAAGAACGCTTTTCTGCGGGATCCATGGCTCGCCCTGTTCCCTCATGCGTCTACGTGTTTTGACTACGCTCATGAACATCGTGGAACTTATATCTCAGTCTCCACATATTCAAATATTACGTTTTCCCCATCCCCTTTAAAAATTTCATCAACAGCGTAATACTGCGATTAATTTCAGGGTCTTTCAGTGCTTTGACCAAATCGAAGTAAGATGTTTTTTCTTCCTCGCTGCTTTCCTGAAGTTCATGTAATCCATTATTGAGCCGTTCTGTCGCTTTTCGTACTTCGTCTAAATCGATTTCCCCAAACAAAAACAACAATTCAGGAATATTTTCCACTGATTTCGAATATTGAGGCTTGTTAAGTTCTTTGACAAGATTCCCTAACGCTTCTTTTCGATGTTTAGTGATCGCCGTAGCAGCCTGGAGAGCATCTGCCTCATCTAGCGCGCTGAGTAATTCGATGCCCTTAAGAATGCTCTCTTTATTAGCAGATACCGCTTCTTTTACTTCTTGAACATCTTCCTCCACCTTATTCTCTTCCGGAATGTCCATCCGTTTTATATTTGTGATCGGTTTACCCATTGTGTTTCACCTTATTTCCTGGAAATTCATAATCGCTCCGTTTCCATTTGTCCTCGACCCTTACACTGATTTGCGGCTGTCTGTTCCCTCTCCGATGGTTATTGGAAGGAATGGGTGATTTCCCTTTTTTCTTAAGGACTTCCATTTTAACTGCGATTTCTTTATATGCAGGTGTATCCACGTCTTTGTCTACCCGGTTATCGGTTAAATAGTTCACAGCAGATTTACCATTATTGTTCATCGGGAGGTAAAGTTCATTACCGCTGACACGTTCTGTCACGGTTACAGTACCCGTCGCTTCGCCCGCTTCTGAGATTAACTTAACCTCTGCTCCTTCTTTAATGCCTCGTTCTTCTGCTAATTCATGCGAGACTTCTATAAAGGCATTAGGCGTTTTTCTTTGAATACCAGGAGAACGATAGGTCATATTTCCTTCATGGAAATGCTCCAACAACCGGCCGTTATTCAAGTGCAGATCATACGTTTCGTCTGTATCATACATGAGCGTATAATCTAACGGATAAAGTTTCGCTTTTTTATCTTCAAATGGAAAGCCATCTTTAAACAATAAGGGGGTGTCAGTACCGTCTTCGTCAACTGGCCACTGCAGAGACTGGAATCCTTTCAGACGCTCGTAGGAGACACCAGCAAATAACGGCGCTAATGATGCGGCCTCTTCCATTATTTCAGCAGGATGATCATAGCCCCAATCAAACCCTAATTTTTTGGCAATCATTTGGATAATTCTCCAATCCCCCTTGGCATCACCCACAGGTTCCAAAGATTGGTAGAGACGTTGAATTCTACGTTCCGTATTCGTAAACGTGCCTTCTTTCTCAAGACTTGCCACCGCAGGAAGAACAACGTCCGCGTACTCCGCTGTTTTGGTTAGAAACAGATCCTGGACGACAAAGAAATCCAGCTTTTCAAAAGCGTCCGTCACATAATTGATATTAGCATCTACAATGGACGTGTCTTCCCCTTTAACGTACATGGACTTCAATGACCCGTCATGAATCGCTTTAATCATTTCATGGTTGTCCATACCTATTTCAGAAGGCAGTTCAACGCCCCACGCTTCTTCATACCGTTTCTGGACTTGCTCATCCGTCACTTTCTCATATCCCGGATAAAAATTCGGCATGCTGCCAAAATCACTGCACCCTTGAACGTTGTTATGCCCTCGGAGCGGGTAAGCTCCAGTGCCTGGCCGTCCGTAATTCCCTGTAATGAGCAGCAAATTAGAAAAAGCTGTGCTGGTATCACTCCCCAGCATATGTTGCGTGACACCCATCGCCCAGCATATGGCCACCTTATTAACGCTGGTTATTTCTTTGGCAATAAATTTAAGTTCTTCTTGAGGAATACCGGTCATTTCTTCTGCATAATCAAGCGTAAACTTTTCTAAGCTTCGGTAATACTCATCGAATCCGTTCACCCAATCCTGCAAAAATGATTGATCGTGCCATCCCTGATCGATGATATATTTCGTTACGGCAGAAACCCACACGAGATCTGTACCGGATTTCGGCTGATAAAAATGATCAGCTCGCGTAGCCATCTCATGTTTTCGTAAATCAAACACGAATAATTTCTGTCCGAATAATTTATGGGATCGCTTAATTCTTGATGCCAAAACGGGATGGGATTCCGCGGTATTAGAACCGATCGTCATAACCAAGTCAGCCTCTGCTATATCATCAATGGATCCAGAATCGCCACCATATCCGACTGTCCGGAATAAGCCCATGGTAGCTGGGGTTTGGCAATAGCGTGAGCAGTTATCCACGTTATTGGTCCCGATCACTTGACGTGACAATTTCTGCATAGCGTACGAATCTTCATTCGTTGCTTTAGAAGAAGCGATGAATCCAAGCGCATCAGCACCATGTTCTGCTTTCAGTTCTGTAAATCGCTCTGCGATATATGAAATGGCTTCATCCCATTCCACTTCCTCGAACGCATCATCCCGGCGAATTAAGGGTTTCGTCAGACGATCATCGCTATTGACGTAATCCCAGCCGAACTTCCCTTTAATGCACGTGGCAATCCCGTTTGCCGGTGATTCTGCGTTGGGTTCCACTTTCAACACTTTACGATCCTTCGTCCACACATCAAAACTGCATCCTACGCCACAATATGTACAAACCGTTTTAGTTTTCTTGATGCGTTCTTCACGCATGGATGCTTCTGTGTCGGAGACAGCAAATAATGGCCCGTAGCCTGTTTCTACTTTTTTTGTCATCTCAATCATAGACCTTAGAAGTCCTGGTTCCTGATCAGTCATGTAACCCGCTTCCCCTTCCATGCCTTTCTCCATAATGGCATTGCATGGGCAAACAGTTGCGCACTGACCACAGTTGACGCAGGATGATTCATCTATGGGCACATCATTATCCCATATCACGCGGGGCTCCTGACGTTCCCAATCTATCGTTAATGTTTCATTCACTTCAATGTCCTGACACACTTCCACGCAGCGCCCGCACAAAATACATTGGTTTGGATCATAACGATAAAACGATCCCGAGCGATCCGTTTCATATGGTTTTGCCTGGAATGGGCGTGACTGGTGCTCTAATCCAAAATCTGCTACAGTATTATGAATTTCGCAATCACCGTTATTATAATCACAGACTGTACAGTAAAGTTCATGGTTTTCCAAAATCTTATCCAACGCTTCTTTTTGCGCCATGTGTACCTGAGGGAGCTGTGTTTGAACGCGCATCCCTGCTTCGACCTTCATGCCACACGCACGTTGAAGCTCGCCATTCACTTGCACAATACATGTGTCGCACGTTTCAATCGGGCCTAAAGACTCGTTATAACAAATTTGAGGAATATTCTCTCCTGTGGTATTGATGAATTCAATCAAATTTTGCCCTGGGTCAGCTAAATACTCCTGGCCGTTAATCGTCACAACGGTGTGGTCTCGTTCTAGCAAAACAAACGCCTCCCTTTACAATGAATCTTTCTTATCGTGCAATTGACCATAAATACGATCATGATGGGTGTATACATTCATGCGGTTCCCTCTCACAAAGCCAACTGCCGTAATGTTCAAATCATGCGCAAGCTGTAAAGCCAGATGTGTTGGAGCTGATTTTGATAAGAGCAGGCCAATCCCCATTTTGGAAACTTTCAGTAATACTTCAGAAGAAATCCGCCCACTGAAAATGATAATTTTGTTTTTGGTTGAAATGTGTTTATTAAGTATATACCCGTATAATTTATCCAGCGCATTATGGCGTCCAATATCAGCAAACGTACATTCTAATCCGACAGCTGTAGCTAACCCCACCTGATGGACCCCGCCTGTCTTATGGAATAAGTCAGCATGTTCCTGGAACGCGTTCATGAGTGAGAGACAGTCAGATGATGAGACAGCTGTTTGACTCATGACCGTTTTTGCCGTTTTAGCATCGCTTTGAAAATAAAATGAACGGCTTTTCCCACAGCAGGAACCAATCCAACGTTTATCCGTTTTCTCAGATACATTGAGCGGTTTATGCAATTCTGTATACGCAAACCCTTTTTCTGAATCTATGGATAGCTGCTTAACATCTTGGGCCGTTCTGATCACTCCTTCAGATGCTAAAAAGCCATACACGAGATGCTCAAGGTTCGTAGGTGAACAGACCATCGTAGCAAATTCCTCACCGTTTACCATTAATGTCAACGGGAACTCTTCAGCAATTTCATCCGCTTCGTGTGAACATAAACCATTCTGATACCTCACGATGTCCACCATTTTTGTGTTCTTATTCATACGGTTTCTCCTTCCCCCTCACCTCCGCTATTTTTACAAATTCTATACCTGTTTTCCGCGGGTATAAAACATTACAAACCTCATCCACTCCAAATCTGTATATATTCTACAAATTTCTATGCGCTGAACCGATATTCCTTCTACTATTCATCAATCACACTATTTTAACTATCTTCGATCGCCTTACATTTTCCTTACCTTCGCACCCTTTATGTTTTTTTTCAATTATAACGGGTAAACAAATTAATGTAACATACTATAAAGGAGTGTTGATCATGCCATTTATACGCGAATATACGAATGATGAAAAACTGATTGATGATGTCGGAAAATTGAAAGATAAAGGAATCAGCAGAGACAATGTTTATGTGCTTACGCACGATGACGATCGCACGAAACGAATAGCGACGAATGCCGATGCGAATACCATTGGCTTCTCTGAACAAGATTTTAAAAATGCTGTAGGCAATATGTTCAGCAAAAAAGGCGATGAATTAAGATCGAAATTGCAAGAAGTCGGCTTTTCTGAGCAAGAAGCTGAGGACTACGAGGATGATATGGACGAAGGAAAAGTGTTATTGATTGTTACGAATTCAAGCGAAGTTGAAAATATCCTTTCCTAAGTCATAAATAAAAAAGAGGGACGGCTTTGATGAGCCGCTCCCTCTTTTTTTATATTCAATATAGACACGCTTGGATCCCTTGTATTTAATAGCTTGTAAACCACAATAATTTTTGTAAATGGTAGGAGATATACCGGGCTATTGTCAATTGATCCTGATATTCCTCATAATCAGCTGTGTAATGACCGTCATCATTTTCCCAAATCCGTGTGAAATACTGATCCACTTCCCGGAATACTTCATGACCAGACGGGCCTTCAATTTTAACATCCGCTTCTAAATTTAAATTGGCTAAATTTCGTCTCGTATAATTAGCCGAGCCAGATATTATGACACTTTCTTCTGATTTATCAATATAAAGCATTTTCGTATGGAATTGTTCCATATTGATATCGTACCACTTGATATTTAAATTCTCTTCACCCATTTTTTTTAGTTCCGCCGCAACAGGTAAATTGGGCAGGCCGGTTTTTTGGTGACCAAACGCTTTCGTGTTAGGGTCTAGCACAATATTCACTTGCGTGCCTCTGTCTGCTTTTGCTTCGATTAAGTCGATTATTTTCCGATCCGCTAAATAATACATCCCCAACCATATCTCATCTGTTTCATCAACCTTCTCCAACTCTTCCAAAATAGCATCATAGATTTTTCTTTCGGTAAGAAATTGGGTGGATAGCGGGCCATCCTGCGTTTCAAAGTTTAATTCCTCTATATTAGGAAAATCAATGTCACTTGAATAATCGACCACGGCTTTTTCGGCCTCAAGAATATCCTTGACGATTGGCCCCTCCATTTTAAACGCTACATTTTCATGATACCCGCTTGCTTCATGAGGGTTTGCTGTTGAAACGATGGCTTCGTTTTCCGTGGCTATCAGCTTTCGGTGATTAGCTTTAACATTCAACAATTTAAGATACGAACGAGCTGTAACGTCTGGGGCATTTTTTGCTAGTGGGTTTTTAATCCAGCCATCGCCCTCCTGACCAAACCATTGCAAAAATGTACGCCAAATGCTGGAATATATGGGGTTAGAATCCCGGAGTTTGTTGAGGTTCGTTAAAACGACATCAACTCCGTTATCTCTTAACCGATCAATGGCCTCTGACTCGTACGACCCATAAACGGTATTGATCTGATCTGTAATGAAGACGGCTTGCAAGTCAGGGTGACGTTGTTTTTGTTCAATGATGGCATCGACCAAGTTTTTGGTGATCTCCGGGAAATCATGCTTACCATTTGTATAGCTGTTAAATAAAAACATGTCAGCCACAATAACGTCCTCAGCATTAGCAATGGTTTGTTCAATTTCTTGAAAAATTTCCCGTTCATGGACAGTGTCACCTGCTTCATTTTCATACGTTAAATCTTTATAAAATTCGATATCTTGCATACTATGTACATCCCCCTCAAACGATATCCCTTCCGGCAACGCTTTTAAGGAGGTATGATACGTGATGACACACGACAATATCACAATTAAACCTAATACAACCCATGTTATTTTTTTGTGCAAAAGCTTTTTCACTTTACTCATATCTAGTACTCCACTCCTATGATAATCTACCAATATATTCACAAAGTGGAGAATCCTCAAACATGGGAAATATTGTTTCCAGAGTCAGCACAAGCTTCTGAACAAAATAGGTGCCCTTGTTCATAAACACCGTCCAGAAATCCATGATCGCAATAAATCGCTTTACCGCAGCTTTCACACTCTCCGACTTGTTCAACCATCATTATTCCTCCTCTCCTATATAAAAAATTTCACGAGAATTAATGAAAAATTGAAACATTTTGTGGGTTTGTTTCGTCTATGTTAATGATATCAGAATGATCTCCCTTCATTCATATCGTTCGAAGCAGGCATATGCAACAGGAGACCCGGATTGTTTCCTGTTGTCACCTGTTTTGACAAGCGGATAAAAGGAATAAAATAATACCCACGGCTAAAAAAAAGCCGTGGGTTAATTTAGTTGGCATGGTGTTTCAGCTTTTGGTCCTCCATGTTAGAAGAGCCTGTACCTAATAGCAGGCGCGGCTGCTTGTAGAACAGCATACACAACACAATAGCACTCAACACAAAACCAGGCAGCATATAGGAACCGTTATAAACCAACGAATAGACCCATACGGTTTGGTCCCCTGCCATTTCTGAGAAAAAGGCAATGCCGGCGTAAAAATGGGCAATGAAACGTAGTAAACTACCGAGAAATACCCCGAGTGAAACGTACGTTACAAATGACGTCATGTGCTTCTTCTGCAGCGCGTTCTTTGCAGTCCTCGCGAATATTCCAGCGAGCCCGAGAACGCCGAAGGCTACAATATAATCAAGTACCGCTTGAATCGGCACAAGAATATAGGCTCCGGTTAAAATTTGATAAAAACCAAACAGCAATCCTGCTAAGACACCGCCCTTCACACCCCATCTCAAGGCCACTAGGAAGATGGGTATCATGGCGAAAGAAATTGAACCGCCCTGAGCCCAAAGCTTAAACGACAAAAAAGGGATAATATCCAAGAGCAATGCCATAGCTGAAAATATGGCAATTTCCACTAAAAATAAAACGCGATTATTTCTCATTTCATTCACTCCCCTTGTTTTTTGGCAACAAAAAAAGCAATGCCAAGGGGAAGCTTCCTGATGGACAGGTCCCATTTCTACATTGCACCATCAAAAAAGCCGCCATCCCTACGCTAGTATTAACTAACAGGTTCGAAGGGTAAGAATAGACATTCCATTCACTCTCAGCCAGCTGGCTCCCCTTGAAGGCTTAAAAACCGTATGCTTCTTTTGCTTACTTTTCATTATACGGGACGAGCGAGTTAAACTCAACTCTTCACTCCAGCATTAACGGACAACTTTGACAAATTTAGGACTAGCCGTTACATAATAAATGTCATTTCGGCTGTTTTTGACTTTATATTGCTCTCCGTTCCCGACGGTGATTTTCGAGAGGATCGTCGGGAAACCGTACCCCTCATATAAATAACCCGCAACATGCTGGTCTTTCCAACTCGGTTCTGTATAAAATCGTAAAGCCCCTTTGTAGATCGATTCCACTCGATGCCCGATGTCATTTGGCTTCAGGTTGGTTGAGGAACCCTCGATTTGCCGCTTAAAATCTTGCCAAACCGGTAATAACTTCCGCGGACAATTTTTGCCGCTCCAATGCCGATGGGAGACAACGTGAGACAGAGGAATATGATAACGCGACTGCAAGCTTCTGATTAATTGAACAGCTTGACTAACAGCTTGGTTGAAGTCCCCTTCCTCGTTTTCACATATTTCTATTCCAATCGATGAGCGGTTACCTCCACCATTTCCGTCACCAGCATGCCACCCGACTTCCGTTTCAGGAAGATGCTGGACGATTCTCTTGTCATCCACAGTAAAATGCCAACTGACAAACTTTTTTTCAGGCAGATTCAATAGATACCAACCGTGACGTTGTGCATCTGCCCCTCGCTCGTTATTTCCCGTATTGTGGATCGTGATATAGGCGGGCTGCAACGTGTAGCCGGGTCGTGCGTGATGTGTTTTCGGTAAAATCATATCGATTATCGTCATCCTTCTCCCCCTCACTTAGATTTGATATCATCTATAAATCGAGTGAGAGGGGAGCTTAGGTGTCACTTAAGTACGTAGTCTTTTTAAAATGGTGATGCGTCATAACCGAACCTGTTAAAAATAAGAGGAAATATAGGCTAAGCACAGCTGAGGTACTCCATTTAATGGCATCCCCAGCTAACAACGACCATGCTCCTTCAGCGTACAAATTAGATGGAAGCCAAGGACCAATGATCTGCACGAGAGCCGGCATTTCTTGTAAAGGCATCCACAACCCGCCTAAAAGAGCTAGTCCCAGCGTTGAAAAATTAGCAACGGCCGCAGCAGATTCTGTATTTTCCACCACAGAAACCCATGTCCCTAAGGCTAGAAAAGGCAAAATGGCCAGCCATATCCATAAGACAATCCCCATCCATGTCGTCATCGGCAATTCAATGTTTTTCCATTGAGCGGCAATTACGAACATAAATAATATCACCAATAGGTTAAGGACCATTTGCGTCATGATTCTTGCTGCGAAGTATTTCCACCTTTGCAATGGCTGCGTAAATAACCAATTCATCCACGGCTGTTTTTTATCATATATCATTTGAATACCGAGCGTAGACACAGAACTGCTCATCAAACTGAAGCATGTCATAGAGACAAGGAAATAACCTTTCCATTTCGTGCCTGAAATCCCCATTTCTGCATTGTTCGTTGTCGTATAGACAGCATAAAAAACGAAAGGCATGATAATTGAAAATACAATAAAATACTTGTTTCGAGACAAACGTTTCATTTCAATCCAAGTAGTATTAAACAAGGCGCTCAAAACCACAACCCCCCCGTACGTTTTAAAATCTCAGTGTTGTGAACGAACAGAGCTTTCAAAAAAATCATTGATTGATTGCTGTTCAATCGTCAGCTGTTGAAACGGAATCTGCTCGCTTACAAGCCACGTAATGAGCTCATCCGCTTGACTTGTTACCAGTTCCCATCCCCTTTCGATCTGCCGAAAGCCTTTCTCTTTTAAACGGGCTGAATACGGTTCCCGATCAGTTAAAGCAAAGCGGATGGTTCGTTGCTCATAACTGATTGAAGCTACTGATTGGTCCTTTGTAATGACACCCTGGTCCAGTAATAACACACGGTCACCAAGTAAATTGGCTTCATCCAGCAGGTGAGTTGTCATAAGAATTGTCAAACCTTCCTCCTTCAACCCTTGAACTTGTGCATAAAAGCTTCTCCTCGCATGAAGGTCCATCCCCGCTGTCGGCTCATCCATAATCAGCAATTCAGGACGCCCGATAAGTGCTAAAGCAAATAATAATTTTCTTTTCTGACCAACACTCAACCGTTCTGTAAGTACGTTTTCTTGTTCCACTAACCCCGCATTATGAATAGCTTCTGCATAGGTAAGCGGATTTTTATGTAACGATCGAATATAGTTGATAAGTTCTTTGACCGTAACTCTATCCATAAGCGACGGTTCTTGTAATATGAATCCGACTCTTGCCCCCATGCTTTCCATCCAGGATACTTCGCCTTCATCAGGTTTATAAAAATCTAGCAGTAGCCGGATCAATGTTGTTTTACCTGAACCATTTGGTCCAAGCAACAATACACTCTCCCCTTTTTCAAGTTGAAAATCGATCCCTTTTAACACAGATGTTTTACTGAATGATTTCGTCACACTTCGCATGCTCAGCATATTCATCCCCCTAACATGAATGTTTTGACTTAGGTTGGCGCCATCTTATAACCACCCGTTCACCTTCGCCTGATAAACAGCTTCGGTCCGATTTTGCGTCCCTAGCTTTTGATTGATAGAGGACAAATAATTCCTCACAGTTCCTTCCCCGAGATAGAGAGCTTTGGCAATTTGCTGAGAAGTTTTACCGGTTTCAACAAATCGAAGAATTGCTGATTCCTGGGAGGAAAGTGGGTTCTGGTCTTCAAATAAGACTTGCTCCATAACCTCAGGTGAAATCACCTGTTTCCCTTGCATGACACGTCGGATGTGATCTGCCAATTCATCGCTCGGGGTGTCTTTCAACACATAACCATCCACTTGGTGACGGATGGCTTCGGTTACGTAATGTTTTAAAGAAAAAGTAGTCAAAATGATGACTTTCAAGGGCAAATTCGCTTCTCTTATATGCTGGAGCACACGGAGTCCTGACATTTCCGGCATTTCAATATCGAGAAGCGCGACGTCAGCTGTAATATCTTGAAGTGCTTGCCACGCTTCCTTTCCATTGCTCACTTCTTTAATAATTGAAAGGTCTTCTTCCATATTCAACAACGTACTGAGCGCACCACGCAACATTGTCTGGTCTTCAGCTAACACTATACGAATCATCTTCTGCTCCTCCTGTATCAAATTGATTGGTGAGGACTTTGGGCACTTTAGCGGCGATCCTTGTGCCCCGGCCTTCCACTGAATTGATCGTAATCTCACCATTGACCAGATGGATACGCTCCTGCATACCGATTAACCCGTTCCCCTTTATCACGTGTTTTTGACCCTCCCCATTGTCTTGAATCATCATTTCAATGCTGTCGTTTTTTTCTTCTATTCTCATTGAACAATGACTGGCGCTGCTATGCCGGATAATATTGGTTACACTCTCTTTTAAAATATAAGCCAAAACCGACTGATAAAGCTGATTTAAGTACTTGATACTCTCTGGCTGTTCAAATTCATGGCGTATGTCAACGCTCTCTAATAATGATTGTGCTAGTCTGATTTCTTCCGCAAGCGACAAATATTTTAAATCCGAGATAATTTCACGCATTTGTTTTAGCAAAGACCGTGAAATATCATAGATATCATTCATTTCCTGTTTCGCCTGCTTTGGTTCCATCTCGATCATTTTCCTGGCAACATCGGTCTTCAACGTAATCATGGATAACGTCTGCCCCACCGTATCATGAAGATCCCGGCCAATCCTTTCTCTCTCCTGTTGCTTGATCAATTGTTCGATCGTCTCATTTGCTTCACGCAATTGTTTCTTTGTTTTCCCTTCCAAACGTTCATACCTTGAAATGACTGGGATCACCAGGGCCATTAATATGCCTGGCGCTAAAGCGGGAAAGTGAATGTCTGAGTAACCAGAAAAGTCAAGACTGATGATCACCGAAATCATCAGCATATGTACCCCGTAGCCAAAGACAAATGGTTTTTTCCGATCCAGAAAACTTAAAATGTTCGATACGTACAGGGATAAATAAAAGTAATTAGCGTGATAAAACAAAATGAAAACACTCGTTAACACAAGCATGAACAAAGCATTACGGAACAAATGCTGAGGCTGCCAGTAATTATTCACATACAAAACGAGAAACAAAGCTAAGAGTATTAACCCAATGACTCGTTTCATTCCGGGTTCATAAAGAAGAATTGAGAGAACAGGAAGTATGAGATAGAACATCCAAAACAGAGGCGCCTTGCCGTACCGTTTCGGAAATACTGAACGTTTCATGAGAAAGCCCCCAAGTGATTTGCTACATCAAGTATAGACCAATCCTCTCCTAGCTGATAGACAAAAATGTCATGACTTGTAAATGACATTTGTCACTTATTCCTTCATTTTCGCTTTCTATTTTAGACACAAAAGAATACACA
This sequence comes from Thalassobacillus sp. CUG 92003, assembly GCF_013618635.1. GTDB lineage: Bacteria > Bacillota > Bacilli > Bacillales > Halobacillaceae > CUG-92003. The sequence continues at coordinate 161,327 of NZ_JABLSJ010000005.1, forward strand.
TGATAATAGGCATGTCCGATAAGGAGGGACGCGTTTGGCAAACCTTCTGAAACGTGGCTTAATCATCATAGTGGGAAGCGTATTATTGGCAATAGGGGTGAATGTTTTTCTGGTACCCGATCATGTTCTAGATGGCGGTATGATTGGAATCGGCCTTATCGTTCATTATTTATGGGGGATGGAAACAGGGCTGTCGATCATCATGCTCAGCATTCCGATCTTTATCATTGCTTGGTTCAAATATAGAAGATACTTTTATAACAGCTTACATGGACTCTTGATATCCTCATTTTTCATCGATGTCTTCCAAGTATTGCGATTATATCATTTGTCCTTGGATCCCGCGGTCAGTTCCATGATCGGGGGCGCTTTCGTCGGAGGAGGCATTGGCGTCATGCTTCGCTTTCAGACAAGTACCGGGGGCACGGATTTACTTGCCCAAATGTTAGCAGATCTTATGAACATCAATGTCGGCGTAGTCATCTTGTTTTTAGATCTTGTCGTGATCAGCATAGGGGGGTATCTGTTCTCCACCCAAACGTTGATGTTATCAGCCTTAACCATTTTAAGTGTCGCCGCTGTCACTATGCTTTGTACCTCCCGCATCACCTTAATCTCACATCTTTATGTCGAGAAATAACAGACGCAATTCCAACATGGAATTGCGTCTTTAACAATTTTACATATCATGGGATGTATTTTTCTTATCCCGGGAGTGATTAGCGTTTTTTACTTTATGAGAACCGCTCAATGGCTCTCCATAAGGCTGAGTGGGGCTTTCAGGTAGATTGGGACGTTTTTGCTGCTTCGGCCCTTTAGGTTTTCCAGACACACGCATCGCCTCCTTCCTTTTCTTAGCTTTTGAAGGATTGTGATGGTCTATTCGTGCGGTGACAGACTTCCCTGTCTAGGTGCGGTGAATATCACTGATGAATTTGTAACGATCTGCTCGATAAGCCGATTTAACGACCTCAAAAGGTGTGCCATTCTCTAAGCGGCTTTGTCTTTCAATCAACAGAACAGCTGAATGTTCCGAGACTTGCAAGTACTCCATTTCCTGCTCATTTGCAGTCGATGCTTCGATGATTTGTTTGGCTTTTCCTATCTTGTAGGGTTGTACTTTTTCAACATATTGGTAAAAGGAGCCTTGGATATCCTCTGCCTGCATATGAGGGAATAGCGTCAGGGGAATATAGGTTGTTTCCACGGCCATAGGTTGTTCATCAGCAAAGCGTATCCGCTGGACCATCACCACGCTGGCAGCTTCGGAAAGTTCCAGTTTTTCAGCAATGCTTTGTGGAGCCTTCACTTTTTCAAAACTAAGTAATTTATTGCTGGCCGTCATCCCCCGCTGCTTCATGTCTTCTGTAAAACTCGTCATGCCTTGTAACCCTTGTTCAATTTTCTTTTCTGAAACAAAGGTACCTCTTCCTTTTTGCCGAAACAGGAAGCCTTCATTAACAAGGTTATTGACAGCTTGTCTTACTGTCATGCGACTGACATCATAGGTTTCGGATAAATCGCGCTCAGAAGGAATCACGTCTCCGGTAGCGTACTCATTATTATCGATTTTGATCTTGATGTCTTCTTCGATTTGATAATACATCGGCAAGGGGGACCGTTTGTCAACCACCGCCATCTCCTCCTTTATTGTTCCACTAGTTGATATGCTTCTTGGTCTACAATCAGGGTAACATTAGGATGTTGGTTCAGCACTGAAGCAGGGAAGGCTTCGTTCGGTTCTTCTTGAAATAAACGTTCAATCGCTTTAGCTTTACTTTGGCCCGAAGCAAGCAGTACAATCTTTCGACTTTTCATGATTGATTTTATCCCCATTGTAATCGCCTGGCAAGGAACCTCTTCCGAAGAACTGAAAAACCGCGCATTCGCTTCTCGTGTGGAAGGTGCGAGGTTCACGACATGCGTTTCGCTTTGGAAAGAGGTGCCGGGCTCATTGAACCCGATATGTCCGTTGTGCCCGATACCTAACACTTGAAGATCCGGCGGTCCAATAGAATCAATTAATTGCTCATAACGCTCACATTCCGCTTGCCTATTTTCAGCTAACCCGTCAGGAATATGAGTGTTCGCTTCCGGTATCTCAATATGATCAAACAGTTTTTCTTTCATAAAAGCATGATAACTCTGAGGATGAGCTTTTCCTAACCCGACATATTCATCCAAATTTATCGTGCTGACGTGGCGATAGTCTATAGGTGCGATAGCCTGTCGTGCCGCCAAACGATTATAGGTACCAAGTGGCGTACTGCCTGTGGCTAAACCGAGAACGGGGGCTTCAAGTCCAGTGACATGGTTTGTAATGATGTCAGCAGATTGTTCGCTTAAGGTATCGTAGTCTTCTGTGATGATAACATTCATTCAAACATGCCCTCCTTTTCATAGCCAAGTTCTCCTTTGCAAAAGGTTGCAGCTACCTGGTACTCACGGTCCAGTAACACGATATCTGCGTCTTTTCCGACTGTAAGGCTCCCTTTGCGATGATAGACATTCATTTCTTTGGCAACATTAGCCGAGGTAATAGCGGCTATATCTCCCCAGGATAATGCAGCAACATCACTCAAGTTCTTCACGGCTTGATTCAATGTGAGTATACTACCTGCCAACGTACCGTCTTTGAGCCTTGCTTCATTTTCGTGAACGACCACCTCTTGCCCGCCTAAATCATATTGTCCTGATCCGAGACATTTCGCTCGCATGGCATCGGTGATGAGAGCTGTCCGCTCTGAACCGAGCAGTTGATAGGATAATTTGATGGCCTCTGGTCTCACGTGTACATTATCGACGATCATTTCGACTAATAAATCATGATTCAAGTACGCCGCTCCCACAACACCCGGGTCCCGGTGATGTAAAGGGCTCATTTGATTAAATAAATGGGTGATATGGCTGGCCCCGTGCCTAACAGCTTCCTCTACCTGTTCAAAGGAAGCGTTGCTGTGACCGACAGATCCAACGACTCCGGTTTGTTTAAGATGTTGAAGTAAATCAAGATTCCCTGACTTTTCAGGTGCTAAAGTAACCAGCTTTATGTGATCTTGGCTAAGTTTCTGCCACGATTGAAATAAACCGATATCGGGATCAATGATATACTTTGGCGATTGTGCTCCCGGTTTTTCGGGTGAAATAAACGGGCCTTCCAGATGAATGCCGAGGACTTCAGCACGTCCGTCCACAGGTTGTGATTCAATGTAAGTGCCGGCGGTTTTTAACGCCTTTTCAATAGCGTGTTTTGATTGCGTCATCGTTGTTGCCAGATAACTCGTCGTACCTTCTTGAGGAAGGATACGTGACATGCCAGTCATGGCTTCCTGTGTTGCATCCATCGTGTCATATCCATTAGCTCCATGAATATGAACATCTATAAAGCCTGGTAACGCTACTAATTCTTTATCATTAGCATCAATGACCCTATCATAGTCTGCTTCCGGGGCTGTACCTTGGTTATAAATGCCTTTTATTACGCCGTCTTCAATTCGCATGCTGCCTAATGTTACGTCTCCATCGTCCAACACCATATCGATATTTGTAATCAATATTCTTGCTGTCATAATCCAGGACCTCCATCACTTAAATAGCTTGTAACATATCAGAGGGAGCCAGCGACTCCCTCTGTTTGAATTATTGAATTTGAATAATATTACTATCCCCTTGTTTGTGTTGACCTTCTTTTAAGAGGTCGAATGTCTCGTCTTCAAGGTTGGTGAATACAATCGGCGTGATAACAGACGGCGCTTGCTGTTTGACATACTCCAAGTCAACTTTCAACAGCGGGTCACCTTTTTTCACATGCTGACCAGCTTCTACAAGCGATTCAAAGCCTTCCCCGTTCAATTTCACTGTATCCAATCCTACATGAATCAGGATTTCAATTCCGTACGCCGTTTCAATGCCTACAGCGTGTTTGGTAGGGAACATATTCACAACTTTACCTTCTACTGGCGAAACGAACATTTCACCTTCAGGTTCAATCGCAAACCCTTGGCCCATCATGCCCTGAGCAAATGCTTCATCAGGCACATCTGCCAGCGGTATTAATTTGCCATCTACAGGCATATCAAATTCTTCAGATTTCAAAACTTTCCTAACCCCTTCAGAAGATGTTTGGGTCGTAGCAGCAGATCCGGTAGCTTCTGAACCTTGTGGTTTTTCCATATTGCCTGATTCAATTCTTTTTCTGAGAGCATCGGCAAGAAATTCAACCGTGGTTCCGACAATGACCTGGATATTCTTCTTGCTGACTCGCATGACACCACGCGCGCCCTGACGTTTCAACGCATTCTCGTTAACCTGCTCGCCGTCATTAACTTGGAGGCGAAGTCGCGTCGTACAGTAATCAACACTCTCGACATTTTGCGGTCCTCCTAATGCTTCTAAATAATGATAAGCTATCGCATCATAATCACCGTGACCGCTACCCTGACTATTTTCACCTTCACCTAAAAACTCATCATCATCATCTTCACGTCCCGGGGTCTTCAAGTCTAATGCCTTGATCAGTGTATAGAATACCACGAAATAAATGGCACCCATAACCAGACCGAGCAGTAGAAGAATAAGCGGACTTTCTGCGATACCAAAATTGAGCAAATAGTCGATGGCGCCTGCAGAGAATCCAAACCCGTGTCTTGTATCAAGCCATAAAGCTAATACCATAGAAAGACCAGTTAGAGCAGCATGGACGACATATAGTAATGGAGACAGGAACATGAAGGAGAATTCGATTGGTTCAGTAACCCCTGTCAAGAACGATGTAAAGGCTATACTAAACAGCATACCGCCGACAGCAGCTTTACGATGTTTTTTCGCCGTGGCATACATAGCGAGACATGCAGCCGGAAGGCCAAACATCATGACTGGGAAGAAACCGGCAAGGAACGTCCCAGCTTCGGGGTCTCCTTTTAAGAAACGGTTGATTTCGCCGTGCACCGCTTCTCCACCAGCAGGCGTAAAGGTACCAAAGTCAAACCAAATGAGCGTATTGATCACGTGGTGTAGTCCTACAGGAATTAAGAGACGGTTTAAGAAACCGTAAACGCCTACACCAGTCGCTCCAGCATTTAAAATCCATTCTGCCAGACCATTGATGCCTTCTTGAATAGGCGGCCATAAATAACCTAAGAAAAAGGCCAAAACGACCATGACTAATGACGTAATAATGGGTACGAAGCGTTTACCTCCGAAGAAGGCCAACCAATCTGGGAGCTTAATATTGTAGAAACGGTTATATAACATGCCGGCTATGACACCTGAAATAATACCGCCAAATACTCCCATATTAATATTTTCATCAATGCCTTCCACACCGCCAGTAAGTACAAGATAACCGATGGCACCCGCTAAAGCAGCAGCACCATTTCCATCATGGGCAAAGCCCATTGCGATACCAATAGCAAAAATAAGTCCTAAGTTAGTTAAAATTCCATCACCAGCGGCCGTAATAAAAGGAATGTCCAACATGTCCTCGAACCCGAGCCTGACCAGCAAGGCCGCAGCTGGTAAAGTCGCGATCGGGAACATTAACGATTTCCCAATACGCTGTAAAAAGTTCAGCATTTCTGTTCCTCCCTATAAACATAATAGTTGAAAACGATTCATACCTGTATCATAGCACCTGTAGATATAGTTGTCTATACCAATCACCCGTCATTTACGTACCTATTTACGTACCTGGTACGAAATTGGTCTTTTCAAAACAGCCGGGTGTGCCATTTTTTTGAGTGCAAATGAAAAGTGTTTCTTTTTAGGAATTTATCCTGAAAAAGAAACACTTTTCATTAAAATGCGTCTATTAGATCGGTTGTTCATACATCTGAAGAAATTCGAGGCACCTTTCTGTAATCAAGTCTACATCATAATCCAAAGTGGCAACGTGATAGCTATTTTCCAGATGCACCAATTCTTTATGCTCTGAATACACCGATTCAAAGATCGCTTTGGAATTCTCGGGAGGAACGACATGATCGTCATCTGAGACAAAGACCAGTGCGGGGCAGTGAATTTCATAGAGAGAGGCATTCACTTTTCCCATCAATTTAACGAGCTCCCCTAAAGACGCGACTGGCGTCTTTTCGTAAGCTAGTTCAGTTACGCCCGGTTTGTTAATATCAGATCCGATTCCTTCAATATATTGACTTTCTCCCTTTTCGAATAATCGTGCCATCTCGGGAAGGTTTATAGCTGCATTGATCGTGATGACACCTTTTACTTCCGGGTGATTTTCAGCAAGATATAATGCAAGTGTCCCGCCCATTGACAAGCCGGCTACAAATATTACTTTGCATCGTTCTTCCAGCCACTCAAGATTTGACTCAACCGTCTTTACCCAATCATGATACGTGGTCTGTTCCATATCCTCATAGTGCGTCCCATGGCCTTCTAACCGTGGAGCAGACACCGTATAACCAGCTTCAGCAAACGCTTCACCAAGGGGGCGAACACTTTGGGTGGTGCTGGTAAACCCGTGAATCAGCAACACTCCTACTTCATTTCCTTCAAACCGATAGGATTGTGCCTCTTCCAGCACTGTATACCTTTTACTCACGACATTTCCTCCTCTAAGTGTATCATCTACCCTTCGTTAATCCCCTGATTCAACAGGCCTTAAACGCTTTTCCTGATCCTCTGGCATGGCTGGGTACAATTTCCTCAGCACTGTTTTTTCTAATAATGACCAGGGGATGATTTGCTTCATAAGCATGTTCAACCTTGCCCCGCTTCCTATAGGATAACGAAGCTTTTTGAGTGTGTCCGCCATAGCTAATTTGGTCACCATTTGAGCCACATCGTTCGGGTTGCCATGGTATTTCTTTTGATTGTTCAGTTCGTCCCATATTCCTTTGATATAGGGAGCATATGGCGAATCAGGATTATTGACTTCATTGGGGATCTCCATTCCAGAAGACCAGATATTAGTCCGAAAAGATCCTGGCTCAATTAAACCGACGTCAATTCCGAATGGCTTCATTTCCAACCTTAAACTTTCGGTAAGGCCTTCTAATGCATGTTTAGAAGCAACATATGCAGATAAAGCAGGGAAACCGATCCGCCCGCTGACGCTGCTTACATTAAGGATTTTACCGGCCTTTTGTTTGCGCATTTTAGGTAACACAGCCTGGGTTACAGCCACAACACCAAGGACGTTCGTGTCAAATTGTCTGCGAAAATCGGCTAATGGGACTTGTTCTAAAAATCCTCCAATCGCAAACCCGGCGTTATTTACCACCACGTCAACACGATCCAGCTCCTCCAACCAATCGGTGAAGGTCTTTAATGATGCCTCGTTCGTCACATCGAGTTGCTTGAATTCTATCCGATTTCGTACATCCGGATCCAATTCTTGCGCTTCAAAAACCTCTTTTTTATCCAAATTTCTCATCGTGGCAATGACGCGAAACCCTTTTTTTGCACACTGAATGGCTGTCAGCATGCCAAATCCACTGGATGAACCTGTTATAATAACTGTTTTTTCACTCATAAATGGTAATCCTTCCTCTCCTTGTGCAAATAAGTGAGAACGTAAAATGCATATATTCTTAGCATTCGACAAGATAAACTAATTTCCTTTTTATAAACCTTTCCACATTAATTTGATTAAAAAACAGTATTTTCATTATCCCATCATAAAAAGCGCCGCTGAGCAATTGTGAGCCCAACGACGCTGACCATGTTTCTCTGTTTTTGCAGGCATACTTCTTCTCGATGGCATCATTCGCTAGAATAACCACCCGGGATGAGGTTGACACTTACAGCTGTATCTCACTCTCAAATGAATAATAACAGGCTGATTGCCATTACCGCCATACCGCTTACGACTCCGTAAATAGATAAATGAGCTTCACCATATTGTTTGGACGCAGGAAGAAGTTCATCCAATGAAATGAACACCATTATCCCTGCTACACCGGCAAATAATATACCGAACAATGTATCATTTAGAAATGGCATCAAGATTAAGTACGCAGCAATTGCGCCAAGAGGCTCTGATAATCCTGATAAAAATGACAATTTGAATGCTTTTTTTCTATCACCTGTAGCAAAATAAATGGGCACAGAAACAGCAATGCCTTCCGGGATGTTATGGATGGCGATAGCTACAGCAATGGCTAACCCTAAACCAGGATCCGATAAAGCAGACGTGAACGTCGCAATGCCCTCGGGAAAGTTGTGAATTGCAATAGCCAATGCGGTGAATGTTCCCATCTTCAATAAATGGCTTTCATCTATTTTTTCTTTCGGTTTATCCATTTCCTCCACTTTTTTCAGCTCGTGAGGATTGCCTTGCTTAGGTATCACTTTATCAATTAACGCAATAACGAGCATGCCGGCAAAAAATGAACCCACCGTTATCCAATTCCCCCATTCGATGCCCCAGGCTGAAACCAGCGCATCTTTTGCTTTAACAAATATCTCAATCATCGAGACATAAATCATGACACCTGCTGAAAATCCAAGAGCAAGGGACAGAAATTTCGTATTAGTTGTAGACGTAAAGAACGCTAAGATACTTCCGATTCCTGTTGCTAAACCTGCCATTAATGTCAGTCCAAAAGCGTATAGAACATCTTCCCCCATTTGCCTCTCTCCTTCAAAAAATCTAACGATAGTTTAACGCCAATTTTTCCTGCATGCAACTTTTTTAGGTTTAGTTATCTTTTGTATTTAGTGTAAAAATTAAGGTTGTTTTTTATTGTAGTTGACTTTCAATTACTTTATGCCACATAGACCACCCATGCCATTACATAAAAGCTGCTAAATAAATGAATATCCTTCCCCTCTCTCCTTACGTGAAGGAGTTGAACAGTTCCTGTAATATATTTCCGGGGCAATAAATAGAGTGGGTATAATCTGTTTCTAAAATTAATTACCGATTGATGGGATCCCACACTCTCATGTCTATTAAATGAACATAAACTAATAGGATAACGGATGAAAGGAGGATGAAAAATGAAGCCATCCCGAAACACCCCCAAACCCGTCACCCTACGATCAATCTGCTGCCTCAAAAACATCAAACCCAGCTCGTCTGGCAGCGTACCTGGTACCAAAAAGAAAGAATGAAAAGAGCCGGGCGTGCCTTTTTGGCACGCCCGGCTCTTTTCAAATACGTTCATCTGTACCAGGTACGTCATCCTGGTCCCGTAATCCTGCCTTTATGAAAACGGATTTATTATTGCAATGTAAATGTAATTAAAATGTCTCAGTTTTGTAGTTTGTTTAGGTGTTGAGTCTTGTTATACTTCGATGAGTGGTTAAAAAGAAGGAGGCCAAAATTATGAGAAAACTTCACATGACGACATTGGCTATCATGTTTTACGTCGTTGGAATCATTGGCTTTGACTCTAATCAATCTTCCCAAATCTATGCAGCTGAATTAGACGAATCTACTGGCAAAAATATATCTCAGAATGAAACAGTTAATGACAATATGGGTTCAAAATCCCTTGCTTTGAAAGACAAGTCAAATGAATTTAAACGGTTCACTGATGATAAAGCGAATAATGAAAATGCCAAGAAAAATAATAATGACGAGACACGTACAGTCCAAGTTGAGGCAACTGCATACACCGCGTCCTGCGATGGCTGCAGTGGGACAACTTATACAGGTATCAACTTAAAAGCAAACCCTGATCGCAAAGTGATTGCAGTTGATCCTGATGTAATACCATTAGGTTCAAAAGTTAAAGTGCCAGGCTATGGTACAGCAATTGCAGGAGATATAGGTGGTGACATCCAGGGCAATCGAATTGATGTTTTTATACCTCAAACCAATCATGCTTTAGACTTTGGACGTCAGCAACTCGAAGTCGAAATTATAGAATCATAAGTGTAATTCAACCAAAAAAAGGAGCCCAAACGGCTCCTTTTTTATGCCTAGCTTCATGGTTAATCCAACGAAAAGTGGGTTTGATGAGCTGACTTATCCAAATAAAATGCTTCAACCCGACCAGTACGCAAAGCTACTCCATCCTCTAAAAACCACCATGCACCTTTTTCCAACTGCTTCGTAATAAATTCAGCGGCTTCTTTTTGATCGAGGGGCTCACTCACTTCCATGTCGTGCGATACCACGCGCTTGCTGTCCATTAGAAAAATGACGTGCCACGTCTTCTTTGCTTCTGCCACAGTACTTCATCCTTTCCTTCATACTATGTATTTTAACTCTACTTTTATTCATACCCGTCAAAGAACCGTTTTAACCTAAAAAAAGAGCCACATATATGGCTCAAGGTTCTTTTTTCTATATTGTTTTATCATCATTAGTATGATGACCCAGATAGACACGTACAAACTCGTGTGAGGCTTGTTCAAATACGGAACCTTATCCCTTCTGAAACCACACAGCATTCACTCAGAACCCGGTGGTGGGAGACCCGATACTTTACTCATTCTCCACCAGCCAATTCGACAACCAAAGCCGGTATCGTCAATGATGGAACAGCGCACCCACGTCTTTATAGGACATCCCTCCATGGTCAGATTGAAAACTATAAACATGTCCTTATCATCAGTATATCAATGGCTGTCCACCTATTATGTTATTTTTTTGTAATTTTACGTTTATTTTTTCGTCTCCGAGACTTTCCATTTAATTTCTTTAATAAAACGTTCAGCATGATCATCATATATGTCGTAAAACTCGTGCCATTGCTGACCATCATGAACTTTTAAAGACCTTCTCCGACCGAACCAGCTTTTAACGAAACGTATATCACGAATGTCGTGTAAGCGATATTTTTCAATCCAAGGATCGTGCTCGGCGATTGAGAAAAACACCAGGTGCGTACTCGTCAAAACTAAGATACCAGGGCGTTTCAATCGGTGGGGCAGATACACGTCATTTAAGCAATTAATAAAATCAATCCTAATTTCGCTGCTGCCTAAATGCTCATCCAACCGTTCTAGTGCTCTCATCTCTGCTCCCCCCTCTTATGATATATACGTCAATCAACCGCGCTACGTTTCACTTCATTCAATAAATTCTTTGTGCAGTTCAGTTTACATAACAGCCAATCCGTTTTATCATAATTAAATACAAATCAAAACCAACAAAACTCATCGGAATTAGGAGGAATTGAAATGGCTCAAACATCTCCAGTCAGTTCATATCCAGATAGCACGCCCTTAAAACAAGGTTCTACAATAGTGGCTCCCTTGAACCCTGTACAAAAACCTCATCTTATATTAGGTGTCATCGCGTCTCTATTGCTTTTTGTGACAATCGTTACTGTGACAAATATAACTCAAGGCGTGCTATTTCTGATCGGGCTTACATTTGGTCTGTCCTTACTATATGCACGCTTCGGCTTCACATCGGCTTTCCGCAGACTAATTTCAGTTGGTAATGTACAAGGCTTGCAGGCTCACATGCTGATGTTGGCAGTGGCCTCAACGTTGTTTGCCATTATATTATCAACAGGTTTCAGCTTTACGGGAATAACGCCCAGCGGTTATGTATCTCCGGTAGGCTTAAGCGTAGTAGCTGGGTCGTTCATGTTTGGAATAGGCATGCAACTTGGTTCCGGCTGTGCGTCCGGCACATTGTATACCGTTGGAGGCGGTCAGCCCTCTATGCTTTTAACGTTGTTCGGGTTCATAGCTGGCTCAGTGTTAGGAGCTTGGCAAATCACCTTTTGGAGAGAATTACCTTCTTTTCCTGCAATCTCGTTGGCTGAATCAACTGGATTTGGTTACGCAGGCGGGTGGCTACTTCAGTTACTGGTTTTCTTAGGCATCTATGGAGTGACTGTACAAATCGCACGCAAGAAAAACCCACCTGCTATGAAACCATTAAAAACAACAACTGGATTGAAGAAATTATGGCGCGGAGCCTGGCCGTTACTACTGGCTGCAGTCATCTTAGGCATTTTGAACGCTATTACGCTAAGTGTCCGTGGTAACCCTTGGGGCATCACGTCTGCCTTCGCTTTATGGGGATCAAAAATACTCATGGCACTTGGGATTGATGTGTCAAGCTGGACGTACTGGCAAGGTCAAGAAGGGGCCTTGAACAGTACTGTATTATCTGACTCAACAAGCGTCATGAATTTCGGTATCATTTTAGGTGCGTTTATCGCCGCTGCCTTTCAGGGAAATTTCAAACCCGGAAAAATCAAATTCAGTATTGGACTATCGTCTATTTTAGGCGGATTACTCATGGGATATGGTGCCCGACTTGCTTACGGATGTAATATCGGGGCTTATTTCGGCGGAATTGCTTCCTTCAGTCTCCATGGCTGGGTTTGGATGATTTGCGCTTTAGCAGGAACGTTTCTCGCATTATATATCAGACCTTTATTTGGATTGAAAAATCCAAATCCGAAAGACTCCATGTGTTAATGAACAAAGGCGCAAGCGCTCCGGGAGCTCAGAAATTTTATAGTTTCCTAAGCAATCATAAAAGCTGCCAACCGTTTTAAACGGATGGCAGCCTTTTTATTAGGTTGCCTTATTCAATTTGGATTTATTCGCATTCATAAATAACGATGTTATGAACATCAACGCAAGAAAGACGATAACGATACTGAAACCGCCCGTATGACCAAAGTATTCAGACACAATACCAATCAAATATCCTGCAATACCGCCGCCTATACCTGATGCCACATAGATTAGACCCAGTGCTGAACCGGCATTTTCGGATAAATTAGTACCAAATGCTGTAGCTGTAGGAAATAATGTCGAGAAAAATAAACCTGCTCCTGCGAACAAGTAAGGCCACTGCGTTGCAAAAACAAAACTGATGGAAACAACTAATACTGACCCAAGGGAGAAGCTAATTAATATCAAGCGCTCATTAATCCACTTTGAAAAGTACGCAACGCCTAATCGACCAGCCATAAAGAATACAGAGAATAAGGAAAGAATTCCCGCTACCATGCCTTCTTTTTCAGCCGTCGATAATCCGCCGAGGTCTTGCGATTTCAAATAAGAAGGAAAGAAATTAGTGAAAGAGACTTCTGCGGATACTTCAAAAATAAGAAAGAACATGAGAAAAACGAATTGAGCGTCCTTTAACATGGGAATAAATGCTTTTAAATTTATTTTTTCCACTTTGCCGGTAGGGAATGCGACAGAAGTAATGTAAATAATCACGGCAATCAGCGACACGGCAATCCCAGCATAAAAATACCGCCAAGAAGCAAATTGAAATAAATAATTTAAAATTTGCGGAAAGACGACCATGCCGAGTCCGTATACCCCCATAGCTAAATTAAACATTTGATTTTGCCGCTCAGGGTACGCGACAGGGACAATAGCGTTAGACGCCACACCGAGTGCCCCTAAGCCAAATCCGACCAGCATGTAGAAGCCTAGAAAAAATAACACATTCGGGGCAAAACCTGTTCCAAAAAATCCGATCCCCATTAAAATAGCAGCTGCAATCGTCATAATCCGTAACCCGTTTTTATCGGTCAAATACCCAAACACAAGACTGGCTAATGTAAAGCCTAATTGAAATATAAAGACAATGAGTCCGAACTGACCCATGTCTAATCCTAAGTCTTTCTCAACTTGATCGAGCACAATTCCTTTTGTATTCGTGACACCGCCTGAGATGAATTGAGTAAACATCAATATAACTAAAGCGTGTATGCTTCTCCCTTTTGACATTTAGATTTCCTCCTTATTGCGACTATTAGAGGATTTCCACGCCATAATTGAGATGAAACATATTATATTAATGTAATGATAATTTAATGTTTCCACACCCTTTAATTGTTCAACTTTACTATCTGTTATTCTGAGATAATAATTTTCCCGACGTATTTTCGTTGTCGAGGACCATCAAATTCACAAAAATAAACACCTTGCCACGTGCCTAAAACTAATTTTCCGTCTGTTATGATCAGAGTCTGACTATGCCCCACTGTGCTCGTTTTCATATGGGAAGCGGTATTTCCCTCGCCATGGCGGTCTTCCGGGTGATCCCAAGGGAAGATCTCATCGAATCTTCTTAGCATATCGGTTTGCACATCCGGATCAGCATTCTCATTTACTGTAATACCGGCTGTTGTATGTTTGGACGATACGACTAGAATACCTTCTTTAATCGCTTGATGATCGACCCAGGATTGTAAAGATGCTGTTATGTCAACCATCTGGTCATGGGCTGATGTTTTCACTTCAAATGTTTTAAACATGTGTGCTCCTCCTTTAACCTATAAAAACGTTACTCGTTTATCGAATCTGTATTGCTTCGTTCTCCAAAAATGATAGATAAAGTCAACACTAAAACTTACAAAGCTGAGCTGATTCATCAACCTTGTTTAGCTGCATGTTGTTTCAATTCATGATATGATTGAATTTCCTCAGGAAAATAGATTGCCTCTGCGTCCACTTGAAAGGTTCGGTTCTCTAAATCAACCTGCAGCGTCTGTTGATAAACGTTTGTGGCATTTCCCCGTAATTTGACTGTGTACTCCCCAGCTTCATGTTCTACAATGCACTGGACCATACCACCTTTGTTCAACACTGTAATGATTTGCCCTATGTGATGAGGACCTACTTGCGTAGCGACAACTGACGAGGCAGACATCGCCGTTCCGCAAGCATTAGTAAGACCGACACCTCGCTCATATGTTTGGACGAAAACCCGTTGGTTATCAAGCATCTTCACAAAACTGACGTTAACCCCGTTTGGCAACACGTTCTTCATTTGATTAGCTTTTTTTCCTATTTCCATCAAGTCTGATTCGAGATAGTCCTCGGTCACTGCAACTAAATGTGGGTTCGGCATGCTTACTGCTGTAAACGTAAAATCTTCAGTCAGCTCTGGAATGCGTACTTCCAATGCTGGGTTGGTGGAAACATGCAACGGAAGCGTGCCAACATCAAATGAAACCGGTTCAATCGATACTTCAAACGTTTCGATGCTTTCATAAATTGGAGCTACTTTTTTCACTGAGAGTACAGCCTTTTCTGTTTCAATCTTCACTTGAGGCTGATCCAATTTTTCAATGATATACCTTGCTACACAACGCAGCCCATTTCCGCACATCTCAGCTTCACTGCCGTCAGAATTGAACATTCGCATTCTCGCATCGGCGGCATCACTGGGTAAAACAAACAATATTCCATCAGAACCTATTCCCTGATCGCGATCACTTAGCATACGTGTAAGTCCACGCCTATCGTCTTCCGAGAACCCGTAACGGTGCTTGATTTCATCAATTAGGATAAAGTCATTTTCCGACCCATGGCATTTTAAAATATCAATATGCATAAACGTCTCCCCTTCTCGTGCAACGTAAACTTAACTTTATTATACTAGTTCAATTATGAAAGAAAAAGAATCCTGCGTGCCTTTCCAAATCATACTTTGTCACCAGACTTTAGTATCTATTTTTAACACCAGGTCATAATTTAAATTGACACACTCACACCGGATTGATACGCTTAATAGAATAGTTAGTTCGTAATAGGGGTAATGTAATTATATCCCATTGTTCTCAGCTAAGAGAGGAGCTTTTTATGCAAGAATTACACTCATTTGGATGGTATGCAAAGCATTTGAAGAAGTACTTACCCAAATATGTTTTTAAACCGGTCCCGTCTCGTCTATGGGGTGGCCTTGCTTACTTGTTGATTACAATAGCTGGCTTTTTAACCATAGGATTGTTGGAACTGCATCCGTTGTTCTACCTTCCGATTTCACTTATTTTAGGAGCGAGCTTTGCGGGGTTGGGATTTTTAGGACATGAAATTCTGCATGGCACTGTCATACGTAAAGCGTGGCTCAGAGATTTATTGGGAGCCTTGGCTTTTTGGCCGCTTAGCACGGGTCCAAAACTGTGGAGAAAATGGCATAATATGAATCACCATGTCCACACTCAGCACGAAGAAGAGAAAGACCCCGATGCTTGGCCGACGTTAGAAAAATTATCAAAGTTGAAATTGTTTCGCTGGATCTACAAACTTCCATTTAGAGTAAGGTCATTCTTTGGTTTTGCATCGCTTGCTATTCAATTCACAGCCCATTCATTGAAAATGTTCATGGTTTATATAAAGGACTTCAAGCCAAAGAAACAACCTGAAGTGTGGCTGCAAGCTGTTCTTCCTTGGGCAACCTGGCTAAGTCTATTATGGTTTATGGGTTTTGAGAATTGGGTGTTTGCCTTTCTCATTCCATTATTGATCGCAAACACGATTGTGATGGGGTATATTTCGACAAATCATCGCTTAAACCCATTGACGCCTGTGAATGACCCATTAGCCAACAGTCTTACAGTAACCGTTCCAAAATGGGTTGACGTAATCCATTTCAATTTCTCTTATCATACTGAACACCACTTATTCCCGGCAATGAGTCCAAAATATTACCCTATGGTTAAACGCTATGTAAAAGAATTGTGGCCGGAACGCTATCATGAAATGGCCATGTCGAAGGCTCTTCATGCACTGTGGACGACGCCGCGTGTCTATTTTGAGAACAATAACCTTGTTGACCCGCTTCGCGGTAAGTTGTATGGTTCCTTAGGAAATGGATTAAATCAACGAAGTTTCAAATTGAAACGGCTCAATCTGCAAAATAAATAATTTAATATAGCCTGATCATTAGAAGCCTCCTTCGGTACTGATTCGAGGTCACACGTGAAACTCTCTAATCGTACCCAGGGGGCTTTTTATGTCATACGATTGTGAAAACCAGAATCGCTTAACGGGGCATCATTAAGAGATTGGGATATAGGTTATAGGTGAAGATTCCACAAAAAAGCGTTCTTTGCTATTCGAGCTGAGGCCGTGCCCGTGGAAAACGGCGTGTTTTGACGGAGCGGTCATTGAACATCTCCCTTAAACAAAAAATCCGAACATTTCAACTAAATGTTCGGATTTTTTGTGTTCTATTGTTTATTTGGCGAGGGCAGGTTTTGGTGAAGCCAAATCCTGCAGGTGCGGCAGTTTGCTCAAATCCATATTCCCACCGCTTACCACAACTCCACAGTTCCGGCCCTTGATCGACCGAGCGTGATATCTGACTGCAGCCAGTGCTACAGCACCAGCGCCTTCTACTAATGTTTTATCTCGTTCCAATAAACGAATCATCGTCTCGGCTACTTGTTGATCATTCACCGTTAAGATGCCATCTACATATTTTTTTATCATAGGGAGCGTCAATTGACCAGGTTGCTTGACTGCAATGCCATCTGCGATCGTGTTAACAGACGATAGAATCTCCGGGCCATTGTGGTAATAAGCATTTCGCATGGGTTTGGCACCTTCAGCCTGAACACCAATTACTTGAATGTCTGGCTTCAGTTGTTTTGCCGCAGCTGCCATCCCGCTTATGAGGCCGCCTCCTCCGATAGGAACAATCAGCGTGTCCAAATCGGGCTGTTCTGTCAGCATTTCCATTGCAACCGTTCCTTGTCCCGTCATCACCTCATAATCATCAAATGGATGTACGAACGTCGCTCCACTTGATTTTTGTTCATGAACAGCAGCTTGATAGGCTTCCTGAAAAGATTCGCCTGTGAGAACAATTTGTGCGCCATAGCCTTCTGTGGCTTCTGTTTTCGCTTTTGGCGTGTGAGCAGGCATAAAGATCTTGGCTGAAATACCGCGTTTAGCAGCTGCAAGAGCGACGCCTTGGGCATGATTGCCTGCAGATGCGGCAATCACCCCGCGAGAAGCTTCAAGTGAAGAGAGCTTAGCAATTTTATAGCTGGCTCCTCGCACTTTAAAGGCTCCGGTTTTTTGTTCATTTTCCATTTTCAAAAATAATTGTTTTTTGGTTTCATTGTTCAGCGTACTGGATGTTTTGAGTGGGGTGCGATGGATGATCCCTTTTAACTGTGCCATTGCACCCCTTACTTCTGTTAACGATACGTAATTCCCAACGTCTTCACTCCCTATAGTGGTTTTATGCTTTCGAGTTTTCAAAAGCATTTATTTTTTCTTCGAACGTAAGCGTGACAGCAATTTCGTCCCAGCCATTTAAAAGCATCTCTTTTTGATAGGAAGGGATGTCAAACGTAGCATGCCAGCCATTCTCATCTTTTACAGTTTGTTCGGGCAGATCAACAGATAGAGTATAGTTTGTCTCTTCTGCTTTTTTAATCATTGCCTGGGTTTCTTCTGAAGTTAATTGAATCGGCAGAATGCCATTTTTAACACAATTATTATAAAAAATGTCTGCAAAACTCGGCGCGATTACGACTTTAAATCCATAATCCTGAATAGCCCACGGGGCGTGTTCTCTAGAAGAACCACAACCGAAATTCTCACCGCCCACAAGTATAGATGCTCCTTCATACTTAGGGTTATTCAATGAGAAATCATCACGGGGGGTCCCATCCTCATAGAAACGCCAGTTATAAAATAAGAATTGACCAAACCCTTGCCGTTCGATGCGTTTTAAAAATTGTTTCGGAATAATTTGATCTGTATCAACGTTTGCGCGATTCAGGGGATAGACTAAACCTTCATGTTTAATGATCGCTTCCATTTCTCACCCTCCTACTGCAGCTGTGAATTTTCTTACGTCCACAAAATAACCTTCGATTGCAGCAGCCGCAGCCATTTCCGGACTGACAAGGTGGGTTCTTGCGCCGTTCCCTTGCCGTCCTTCAAAATTACGATTGGATGTTGAAGCACACCGTTCTCCCGGCGGGACAATATCATCATTCATGGCCAAACACATGCTGCATCCTGCATCTCGCCATTCAAAACCAGCCGTTTTAAAAATGACGTCCAAGCCTTCTTTCTCAGCTGCATCCTTAACACTTTGAGACCCTGGGACAACAAGAGCTTGAATGTCACCGCTGACCTGTTTCCCTTTTACGATATCGGCAGCTTTACGAAGGTCACTTAATCGCGAGTTCGTACATGATCCGATGAATACATGTTCGATAGGAATCGATTGGATCGCCTGTTCTGGTTCTAAATCCATATAAATGAGTGCTCTTTCCACTTCATCTTTGTCATTTGGGTTGTCATAGTCTGCCGGATTCGGTACAGAGCCATTGACAGGCACACATTGAGAGGGGTTTGTTCCCCATGTTACCTGAGGCTCAACTTCGTTTGCGTCAATTTCAACGACTGCGTCATATTGAGCCCCCTCATCTGTGGCAAGGTTCAGCCACTCAGCAGCAGCTTCGTCAAACGCAGCCCCTCCAGGCACGTGGCGTTTCCCTTTCAAGTAGTCAACGGTTATATTATCCGGGCTGATCAATCCTGCCCGTGCTCCAGCTTCAATTGACATATTGCAAATGGTCATCCGTTCTTCCATTGATAAGGAATGGATAGCATCGCCAGTATATTCCATCACATACCCACTTCCGAAACGCACACCGTATTTCGCGATGATCGCCAAAATTAAATCTTTTGACGTCACACCGGTCCCTAGCTCGCCATTAACGTGGACCTGCAGCGTTTTCGGCGTTTCTTGCCATAGTGATTGCGTTGCTAGAACATGCTCCACTTCGCTCGTGCCTATTCCAAAAGCTAACGCGCCGAATGCCCCGTGTGTGGAGGTATGGCTGTCTCCGCATACAATGGTTTTTCCAGGCTGAGTCAATCCCAGCTCTGGACCGATGACGTGGACAATGCCCTGATCCGGATGATGAATATCGGCTAACGGAATATTAAATTCTGTACAGTTATCTTTCAATGTTTCCATTTGTTTTTTAGAAACAGCATCCTTGATAATATGACGTTCCCTCGTTGGAACATTATGATCCATCGTAGCATACGTGTTTTCAGGTCTTCTCACGTTCCGATTGCTCATGCGAAGCCCTTCAAATGCTTGGGGGGAAGTCACTTCATGGATCAGATGCAAATCAATATAAAGTAGATCGGGTTTATTCTCCTCCTGATGGACCACATGCTGTTCCCAGATTTTATCGATGATTGTTTTAGGCTGTGCCATCTTTCCCCTCCTCATCTCGTGTTAAGCATAACAACGCATGATGTTATGCGTGGCATCCTGTGAGCTAATATGCTCCACGACTTTCTTAGTCATTTCTGTAGTACCGATGCTAACCCCATCTTTCACATCCAAGTCAGAGGTATGATAGCCTGCTTCGACTACTTCACGTACCGCTGTTTCTACTTCTTGGGCTTCCTCATTCATATCAAATGAATGCTTAAGCATCATAGCAGCAGACAATATCATGGCTAGCGGGTTGGCTTTATTATGGCCAGCAATATCTGGAGCGGAGCCGTGCACGGGCTCATACAAGCCTACTCCATCTGCCCGCACGCTCGCAGATGGGAGCATGCCGAGCGACCCGGTTAACACGGATGCTTCGTCACTCAAGATATCTCCAAACATATTCTCAGTTACAATGACATCGAAGTAACCCGGCTGGGTGATAAGTTTCATGGCAGCTGCATCCACCAACATATGCTCAACGGACACATCAGGATAAGACGCTTTTTTCTCTTCTACGACTTCCCGCCACAACTGGCTCGAAGCCAGAACATTTGCTTTATCTACTGAAGTCAGCCGCTTGTGTCGCACTTGAGCACTTTCGAACGCTTTCTCTACGATGCGCTCAATTTCACTTCTCGAATAAGCAAGCGTGTCAACTACCGTTTCCCCGTCAGCGCTTCGTCCGCTAGGTTCCCCAAAATATAAACCGCCCGTCAATTCACGAACGATAAGAAGATCGCTGTTTTCGACCACTTCTTCCTTTAAGGGGGAGGCATCCAACAAGTTTTTGAAGCCTTTCACAGGTCGAAGGTTGGCAAACAACCCAAGTTCCTTCCGGATTCCTAAGAGACCTTTCTCTGGTCGTAAATGAGGAGGATTCTGATCCCATTGTGGTCCTCCGACCGCACCTAATAATACGGCATCAGCATTGTGACAAGCAGCTACGGTCTCTTCAGGAAGCGGCGTCCCTTCAGAATCAATCGCTTCTCCCCCAATTTTCTGGGTATCGAAAGAAAAAGAATGATTATACCGCTCTGCTACGGCATTTAATACTTGGCAGGCACCCTTCATGACTTCTTGGCCAATACCATCTCCTGGAAGCAAGACGATACGCTTATCCATTCTCATTCCTCCTTATAGTTGAGCTTCCTTGGTGGTTTCTTCATACGCTTGCTCTTTAGCTATGACGCGATTGACAGCATTAAGGAATGCCCGAGCTGAGGCTTCAAGAACATCTTGAGCTGAGCCTCGACCTGCTGCCGGACTTCCGTTCACGGTCAATTGAACATGAACTTCCGCTAAAGCATCACGCCCTTTTCCTATCGAACTTAATTGGTAATCCTGCAGGTGCACCTGTTCATGGATGAGACCATCGAGCGTGTTATAAATCGCTTCTACGCTTCCTTGTCCTGTATTGGCCATCTCTTTACGTTCCCCGTCCGGCAACGTAAGAGCAATTGTAGCTGTCGGTAGATTATAAGAGCCATACTGAACTTGGAACGATTGCAGTTCATATTTCTTAGCATCTTTATTCTCTGTTTGCGTATCAGTCAAAATGGCAAATAAATCTTCATCGGTGACTTCTTTTTTCTTCGCAGTCAAATCTTTGAATTTCACAAATGCCTGTTTCAACCGTTCTTCATTCAAATCAAAACCTAACGTTTCTACTTTTTGATTAAATGCGTGACGACCGGAATGTTTGCCAAGAACAAGATGGTTGGAATCTACCCCCACCATTTCAGGTGTAATAATTTCATAGGTGGTCGATTCCTTGAGGACCCCATCCTGGTGAATACCAGACTCATGAGCAAACGCATTGCGCCCGACGACCGCCTTATTACCTGGCACCATCATGCCCGTCAGCTTACTGACCAAATCGCTCGTTCGCTTGATTTCCCGCAGATTTAAACGTGTCGTGTATGGGTAACGGTCGCTACGGATAGCAAGAGCAACAGCTATTTCTTCGAGTGCAGCGTTACCTGCCCGCTCCCCGATGCCGTTTATGGTTCCTTCAATTTGTTCTGCGCCGTTTTCAATGGCGGTCAGAGAATTGGATACGGCCATGCCTAGATCATTGTGGCAATGGGCCGATAGCGTGACGTCGTGAATATTAGGCACATTTTCTTTAACGTAACGGAACATGTAACCATATTCTTTAGGCGTGGTATACCCTACCGTATCAGGCAAGTTGATGACAGAAGCTCCTGCTTTAATAACTTCTTCAATAATGTGAACGAGAAAATCCAGGTCGGTTCTGCATGCATCCTCTGCTGACCATTGGACGTGCGGGAATTTTTCCTTAGCATACGTGACCGCTTCAACCGCCGTCGCAACAACTTCATCAGGAGTCTTTTTTAATTTGTGTGTCATATGAACGGGAGAGGTAGCAAGAAAGATGTGAAGACGAGGCTCCACACCTCCTTTTAAAGCCTCCCATGCTGAATCGATATCTTTCTTACTCGCCCTTGCCAGTCCGGTCACGGAGCAATTTTTGATGGTGTTGGCAATTTCCTGGACTGATTCAAATTCTGCTGGTGAAGAAGCGGGGAAACCCGCTTCCATCCGATCTACGCCAAACCGTTCCAGCTGCTTAGCAATTTCGACCTTTTCCAGTCGATTCAAATTGACACCAGCTGATTGTTCTCCGTCGCGCAGTGTCGTGTCAAAAACTTTAACGTGAGACATTTCTGACCACATCCTTTTCTTTTTCAGAGGCAGGCTGCTCAACAAATGGCATCAAGCTACGCAATTCACGGCCCACTGCTTCAATTTGATGCTTGCTTTCTCTGGCGTTAACGGCATTGAACTCCGGACGATTTGCTTGGTTTTCCAAGATCCAACCTTTGGCGAAACGCCCAGTCTGAATATCTTCAAGCACTTCTTTCATACGTGCTTTCGTTTCGTCGTTAACGACTTTTGGTCCCGATACGAAATCACCCCACTGGGCAGTATCAGAAATGGAATAACGCATGTTTTCCAAGCCGCCTTCATACATCAGGTCGACGATTAATTTCAACTCGTGGAGGCACTCAAAGTAAGCTACTTCTGGTTGATAACCTGCGTCAGTCAGCGTTTCAAAACCTGCTTTCACCAGATTGGAAAGTCCACCGCACAAGACAGCCTGCTCACCAAACAAATCGGTTTCTGTTTCTTCCTGGAAGCTCGTTTCCAGTACACCGGCTCTCCCGGCGCCAATTCCTTTCGCGTAAGCTAGCGCAATTTCTTTCGCTTCTCCGCTCACATTTTGTTCAACACCGATAAGAGCTGGTACCCCGGCACCGTCAGTAAACGTCCTGCGCACAAGATGCCCCGGCCCTTTTGGAGCAACTAAGAAAACATCAACATCACTCGGAGGTACAACTTGATCAAAGTGGACGTTAAACCCATGGGCGAATGCAATAGCTGCCCCCGGCTTCAAGTTGGGCTTGATATGCTCTTCATAAATCTTTGGCTGATGTTCATCTGGAAGCAGTACCATAACTACATCTGATTCAGCAACTGCTTCTGCCACGGTATTGACCTCGATTCCGTCCCGTTCTGCTTTATCCCACGATTTGCCTTTACGCAACCCGACTACAACGTTATGGCCACTCTCTTTAAGGTTTTGAGCATGAGCATGCCCCTGGGAACCGTATCCGATGACGGCCACTTTTTTGTTTTTTAGAACCTCATCCTGAATGTCGTTATGATAAAGTACGTCTGCCATGTTTTATCTTCCTTTCCTTTAGTTATTTGAGTAGTGAATAAGATTTCATATCCGTAACTTGCGGTTGATTGCCTCTAGGGAAGGCTGTTAATCCTGTTCGTGCTAATTCTTTTATTCCGTATGGGCGAAGCAGTTCAATCAACGCATCGACCTTATCGGATTTTCCTGTAACCTGGACGGTCATGCTGTCCTTGCTTACATCAATAATTGTTGAGCGGAATGGTTCAATAATACCTTGGATTTCACTGCGCAATTGTGGATTGCTTATGACTTTCACCATAGCCAGTTCTCTCGCTACGATGGCTTTGTCGGTAATATCCGATACCTTTAATACATCGATTTGTTTATTCAGCTGCTTCGTTAATTGTTCCAGCTTTTGTTCATCACTTACATCCACAACGAATGTCATTTTGGAAACACCTTCTGTTTCCGTACGCCCGACCGAAATACTTTCAATGTTAAATTGTCTTTTAGATAATAATCCGGTTACCCGGTTCAGCACTCCGCTGCGATTTTGAACCGTCGCAGTTATAATTCGCTTCATGTTGGTCTCACCCCGATCATTTCATGCATGCCTTTGCCAGGCGCAATCATTGGATACACATTCTCTTCTTGAAGGACGCGGCAATCAACGACAGCCGGTTCATCATTAGCCAAAATATCAGGCAAAATCGCTTCTACCTGTTTTTGAGTCTCAATTTTGTAGCCCTTCAAATTGTAACTGTCTGCCAGTTTAATAAAGTCTGGCTGGACCCCCATCAACGACTCAGAGTAACGCTTCTCATAAAACGATTCCTGCCATTGCCGTACCATTCCGAGCGCTTCGTTATTCACGATAATGATTTTGACAGGCAACCCTCTTTCTTGAAGAATCGAGAGCTCCTGCATCGTCATTTGGAAGCCGCCATCTCCGACAATCGCTACGACAGTTCCTTCAGGCTTAGCTAACTGAGCTCCAATTGCTGCCGGGAACCCGTAGCCCATCGTTCCAAGCCCCCCTGAAGTTACCCAGCGATTCGGCTTATTAAATGTGTAATACTGTGCGGCCCACATTTGATGCTGACCAACATCAGTCGTCACGACGGCATCTCCATTTGTATACTCATGCACTTTCTGAAGTAACCATTGCGGCACCAATTTTTCTTCCGGTTGCTCGTGCCATAGTGGATAATCATCTTTATTCTTTTGGATAAGATCGAGCCATTCTTGATGGTCTTTCATCGTTAGGTTCTGTCGATTCAATTCGGCCAGTGACGCTTTCGCATCTGCTACGATCGGAATCTGCGTGGGGACGTTTTTGCCGATTTCAGCAGGATCAATATCGATGTGAGCGACTTTAGCCTTCGGCGCAAAGTATTTTAAATTACCTGTCAGCCGGTCATCAAAACGAGCCCCAATGTTAATCAACAGGTCACATTCATATAACGCCATATTGGCAGCATATCGTCCGTGCATGCCAGCCATCCCCAGTGATAGATCATCATTGCCCGGGAAGGATCCCAGACCAAGCAACGTATTCGTCACGGGAATTTGGTGGGTGCAGGCAAATTTCCTCAACTCTTCCGATCCCTCAGCGTGAATGACACCTGAGCCTGCTAATATAACTGGTTTTTCAGCTTGAGAGATGGCATCGATCAATTTATTAATCTGGAGCGGATTGGGTTTGAAATTAGGTTGATACCCTGGCAAATGAAATTCGGTTTCCACCTTCGCTTCTGAAACGGTCGAAGAAATATCTTTTGGAATATCGACTACGACCGGGCCGGGACGTCCAGTGGAAGCGATGTGAAAAGCCTCTTTAACAATTCTCGGCAGTTCTTCAATGTTCTGAATTTGGTAATTGTGCTTCGTAATTGGTGTGGTGATTCCCATCACATCAGATTCTTGAAAAGCATCTGTGCCAATCACACTCTTGGCGACCTGCCCAGTAAATACCACTAACGGAAGTGAATCCATCATGGCGTCCGCAATCCCAGTCACCAAATTCGTAGCACCCGGTCCTGAGGTCCCGACAACGACGCCTGGTCGTCCGGAAATCCGTGCGTATCCCTCAGCAGCATGGACTGCACCTTGTTCATGACGCGGAAGAATATGAGTGAATGCTTCTTTGGCCCGGTATATTGCGTCGTACACGGGGAGCACTGCTCCTCCAGGGTACCCGAATAAGGTATCTACACCTTCATCGATTAGAGCTTCGACTAATAGATCCGCACCTGTTTTGACATGCTGTTGGGCTTTAACCTCCGGCTTAGCTTCTAGCTTCATGTTTAATCCCTCCTAGTTTTGCAGATAATGATGTGCTTCGTTCCCATAAAAAAACCTGTACACGCCTCTCGTATCCCATACTGAAACAGGGACAAAAGAGGGGTGAACAGGTTCCACGGTACCACCCTCGTTTGCAACACCTTCACAGGCGCTGCCTTATGAGGCTCTGCGTAAAAAGCAGAGTCTCTTTTGATAACAGGTGTTCGATAACACCTGGCCCGACCTAGTGGGATCTCCTTTCGGCCAGACACTCAGGGACGATGTCAGAAAAGGTGTAATTCCGGGCTTCCAGCAACCCCGGCTCTCTGGAAATACACAAATCTTTTCCTTTATTCCCGTCAACGATTTAAATGATTGCGGATTATTTTCATTGTTCGTGTTTCAGCTTACTTGCACACTGTCGTTTACTGGATAAACTTTCACACCATCTGTTGGCGTGATTTTTCTAAATTCGTTCAGCAAATAATCAGTAGTCTCACCTGGTGTACCATCACCTATAGCGCGTTTATCTACTTCTACAACTGCAATGACCTCAGCTGCAGTGCCGGTCAAGAACACTTCATCTGCCACGTACACATCGTGGCGTGTGAAAGGTTCTTCTTTAACTTCATAGCCATGATCGCGTGCTAGATCAATTATGGCATTGCGCGTGATACCTTCTAATGCACCGAGATAAACAGGCGGCGTATACAGTAAACCATTTTTTACGATGAATATGTTATCTGCGGATCCTTCTGTCACATATCCTTGATCATTCAGCATCAACGCTTCATCTACACCTGCTTGGTTCGCTTCCATCTTCACCAGAATGTTATTTAAATAATTCAATGATTTCACTTGAGGAGGCAAAACATCTGGGCGATTTCTTCTGCTTGCCACTGAGGCAAGTCGGACTCCTCGTTCATATAACTCTTTAGGGAAAAGAGCGAGTGCTTCAGCTATGACAACCACTCTAGGTTTAGAACAACTAGCAGGGTCGAGTCCTAGATTACCTGCCCCGCGTGAGACAACCACGCGGATGTATGCCGATTCCAATTGATTTTTCTTAACTGTTTCCGCAATAATGTCTTTCAACTCCTCTTTTGAATAAGGAACATCAAGCATGATCGATTTAGCGGAATCATAAAGCCTGTTAAGATGTTCTTCAAGTTTGAAGATATTGCCTTCATAGGCACGAATGCCTTCGAACACCCCGTCTCCGTATAAAAACCCATGATCATAAACGGATACGACGGCTTCATTTTTATCGACGTATTCACCGCTCAGGAAAATATACTGGCTGTTCATCTTAAGCACTCCCCTCTTTTGTGTATTAATGTTTAAAACGACTAAAGAACCATTTTAAAATAGTAAGCCCGAGTAATATTTGTACCTATAAGATTACTGGGCCGACCCAAAAATCATCGTCATTCGTACTTACGTAGTTGCTGCCCCTCAACGATTAAGAGCAACACTGAATAAGTTTGATTGACGACTACTTTAACCTGTTTCTCACAGGAGGTCAACAGGTTATTTTGTAGTTTTCTGATAGTTTCGATTATTCAGTTATATCGGAAAGCGTTTACATAGTTGGTATTACAAACTTTATGCCTTCAAACTTTCCTATAAAGAAAATAAAGAAAAAAAATGCGCTGAACCGGTGTTCAGCGCATGTTCAAAAGATATACAGCGTACAAATTAAAAAAGCCCGATCGACGCCCCAACGTTATTTTTATCTTTTTGAATGTATTCATCATGGAACGGGATTAAACTGATAATATGTAAATGTCGTAATCAGCTGGGTATGTGATCTAAAAATCCTCAGGTACTTCTTCCATCGTCAACAGGTCTTCATATTCTTGTTGGCAAGTCTGATAAATGTCGTTGTTTTGTTCAGGTCCTGTTCCATTTCCCATACACATCACACGCTCCACCACGGCTTCTTCAACATCATTCATTGCGTAATTTTC
Organism: Thalassobacillus sp. CUG 92003; assembly: GCF_013618635.1. Lineage (GTDB taxonomy): Bacteria > Bacillota > Bacilli > Bacillales > Halobacillaceae > CUG-92003. Next base: position 189,141 of record NZ_JABLSJ010000005.1, read on the forward strand.
GGTTTCATTTTCGGGCACAAACGATCCTTTGTTATATTTTTGCCTGAAATTAGCTAATGCTTGGTTTTCTTCGCTGTTTAATGTCCGATCATTTTCGTTTGCTTCCTCGATAGTCGAGACCAAACGTGTTGCTTCCTCTTGTAACTCCTCATGGACTACCGTATTTTTTTCAGTTTCAGGTTCATCGTTCGTGCACGCAGTCAATAGCAAACCGACCATTACCCCCAGCAGGAATTGTTTCACTGAACCCCTCCCGTAAAATGTTTACACATGTAAAAAATCTTAATTTAATTATACATAAATTGCCACATTATGAAAAGGTTTTCATATTAAATAACCTCTCGGCTTTACCAAAAAAAGTGAACGTTACCGCTCACTTCCTTCTAAAGTGTTCCGAGTATTCTGTAATAGTTTATCCCCCTGGCTAATAAATGCACGCATGTTCTCTGAAGGAACAAGATTGCCTCCGGTAGCCCAGGCTATATGCGTTGCTCGATCAATATGAACGTTTAACGTTTTCTGCTTAAGCACATGATGCTTCAAGAGTTGAATAGGACCGTATAAACCAGCTAAAGCTGAAGGCTCCAAGGTCAGTGCTTCAGTTCGGTATAATTGAGAAAGTAACTTGAAGAGCTCCTCGTCTTCTACTGTATAGATACCTGTAACAAGATGTTTGACTGCAGGAACCGCAAATTTGGAGGACCTTCCGACAGCCAGACCGTCGGCATCTGTTTGGTTATCAATACCGAAATCCTGTACGGACACCCGGTGAAATTGCCGTGTCATTAAACCTAGCAAGACAGAGGGTGAATGAGTGGGTTCAGCGAATACACAATGGACAGCATCTCCAAATATTTGTTTGAGTCCGTAGGTGACACCCCCTGGACCTCCACCTACTCCGCATGGGAGATAGACGATCAATGGGTGCTCCATGTCTACGGTTATCCCTTTATGATCAAGTTGCCTCTTTAATTCAAGTGCAGCTACGGCATAACCAATGAACAGGTCTCTCGAGTCTTCATCATCAACAAAGTAACAATTTTCTTGTGCTTGACACCATAACCGACCATTCTTAACAGCTACACTAAAGTCTGCTGTATATTCCGTGACGACTGCACCATAACTGCGTAGAAGATCTTTCTTCCATTGCTTTGCATCACTTGACATGTGTACAGTGACATTGAATCCGATTTTAGCACTTAATATGCCAATACTGAGGCCTAAATTTCCCGTAGACCCAACCGCGATGGAATAACCAGAAAAAAACTCACGAACCTCCTCGTCATAGAGCCTGTCGTAAGAATCCCCTTCTTTCAAAAGCCCATTGGCTAAGGCGAGTTTCTCTGTGTATTTAATGATTTCATAGAAGCCGCCCCTTGCTTTTATCGATCCCGCAATCGGCAACGCATTGTCGCATTTCAGCAGCAGTGAACCTGGAATCTTCATGTTATACGTTGTTTCAAGTTCTCGTTTCATCTCGGCAATTTCTACTAAGGGAGACTCAATATTTCCTTGTTCCAAGTCAGCTTCTGGGAATGCCACTTTGAAAAATGGCGCGAAACGCTGGAATAGTTTTTCAGCGGCATAAATTTCGTCCAATGCAATTGGCAGGCTATCTGAAATTTGCTGATAAGGTAATAATCGTCCATTTTGCCAAGACACCTCTTCCATCGCCATCATTCTTTCTAGGAGGGGGTAAGACTGAACCCAATCCTCTTTAGTTTTTCCAGCAATTAGATGATTCATGAAGTCCCTCCTCTTTCTTAATTTTATTTATGTTAGTTTCTCTCAATACTGAATAAATCATAAGCACTATTTTATATAGATTACCGAAACTCATTCGGACAAGTTGAAAAAAAAACATTAAAAATGTCGTATATAATCACGATTTCATTAGGAAATTTCTCAATTTTTAACAATTATGGAACGTGCTATAATAATAAACAACACGATATAGTTGGAAAATTCAAAAAAAGTGGGTGATGACTATTCGTTTTAGGTAAAAACAAAAAAATGAGGTGAACAAGGTGAAAAAAATCGCTTTAACAGTTGGTTTGGCCCTGTTTTCGTCCTCTTTGTTCCATGCTAGTGCTTTCGCCAGTTCAGATGAGCAAACGTCGCAACAAATGAGAATGCTTGTGCAATCAGATGAAGCAGACAAACTGCAGCATGCCAAAGACATGTTTGATGTGCGTTGGGATTTTGGAGACCATGGCTTTTCGGCCGACCTTAGCATTTCTCAACTAAAGAACCTGCAGAATCAACATGCGTTAACAATCACTGCAATCGATCGCATCAATATGAAACATGCCACTAGCAATCCGACCATTCCCAGCCTGCAAGAGACTGCAGCACCACTTCGGATTGTCACTTTATCCACAGGTATTGACCGTCATGATTTGACGCTCACAGGATTCATTGAGCAATGTAAAGATTTCAGTAAGGCTTGGCCCCCTGTACAAGATGGGGCTTGCCAAGATCAGCATGGTGCTGGTACGCTCTCGGTAAATAGATTACAGCAGAACCTCCAGGACAGCTCAGCTATTGACGTATCTGCCAGTAAACTATGGGTATATAAAGTATCTGATTCGAGCGGGTACAGTTACATGGATGATCTTGCAGCAGCAATTTACTTTGCCTCAACTGAAGCCGCCAACACAGAATTCACTGTTCTGTTATCCTCTTCACTCGATTACTTTCCCCCCCACCCACTGCTTACTGAAGCTATTGAAGAAGCAACGCGGCAAGGCGTTTTATTTACAAAGACAGACGCTCAGCCAACGGGAGCAGCAGGCACTTCTGTGACGACTGGTTCTAATCATTCAATTCAAGACTCACCGAGCCAATTATCGCCTTTCCATGACCCGAACCAAGTCAGTCAGACGTTATCCAACACGGCTACGCAAGGGTTTCCTGTACCGACTCAAGCAACAAATAAATCATATCACGGCGCATTTCTTATTATTGGACTCGCTTTTTCCATCCTATCAGGGGGGTCAGGTGTTTTTCACGATATTATGTTCAGTGAATTACTACAATTCTCAAAAAGCCTTACCTCTATGACTGACGACCCGCTCATTACTCAAGCATTATTGCTACTCCTGGCTACCTTCTTCGTCAAATCAAAAAAGAAATAGAAATAGAATGTGTATCTAACTATCATGTTTTTTAGGGGGGTTCATATGAAAGTTGGAGATATTATCAAACATTACCGTATTCAACAAAAAATGACTCAACACGAATTATCTTCTGCCATATGCTCCATTACCTATTTAAGTAAACTTGAGAACAATAAACTCGTCCCTAGTGAAGAAATTCTGGCCTTAATCTGTTCTCGCTTACAATTAAGTCTAGAAAAGCTTTATCAAGCAGAAGACATTAAATTGAAAGAAGAATTATTTCAATTCTACAAATACACCCAACTTAAACATACAGAGGAAGCGGCCAAGCTTTATGACAAATTATCAGCTATTTTCAATGAAGCACATCAAAGCATAAGTATGGAATTGTATTTCGATCTTTTTTCAAGTTATTATCAGTTTGCCACTGATCCATCCCCTGATATATGGGAACAAATAGAAAGACTCAATGGAAAAGAGAAAATGATGAATCATGAACAAAAATATCTTCACCTAAAATTAAAGGGCACGTTTTATTACCATCAACAAGACTTATGCCTAACCATCCGCTATTTAACCGAAGCTGTCGAATACGCAAAAGAGTTAGACATTAACGAAGGAGACATATTTTATAAGATCTCTCTCACTTACAGTCGCTTAAATAGGCTGACACGTTCAAATTCCTATGCTGAAAAAGCAATCCACATTTTTCAACAGGATCTGGATTTCGAGAAGGTGATCGATTGCTACATGGTGATGGGAATCAATTATAATTTACTGGGTGAATACCATTTTTGCGAAGAATATCTTCACAAAATCGAAGCTATTTCACCTAAATTTTCTACACCTGTATTGCAAGTATCCTTATATCATAATTTTGGTTATTGTTTCTATAACCAGGAAAAATTCGAGTTGGCTTTAAGCTATTTGGATAAGTGTTTGCAAGTTCCCAATGTAAGCGAAAAAGAGACATTGAATTCACTCTATTTGATGAGTAAAATCTATCTTAAAAAAGAGCAAAAGGAGACAGCCAGCACGTTCATCACAAAAGGATTCAAAATTGCCAACCATAACCAAGATCAGTCTTATATCTATAAGTTTCGCGTATTGATTCATGAGTTGGAGGAAGATGAGAGCTCTGATGAATTAGAAACACTCCTCTCATTAGAAGTTATTCCCTATTTCAAAAAGTATGGTGATCGTGACGATTATGACTACTATGTAAAATTACTCGCAGACACCTACTATAATAATCACAAATATAAATTAGCTTCTAATTATTACAGGCTCGTCATATACTGATATAAAGGAGGGGTTAACGATGAAAAAATTATCAGTATTATTGATGGGCGGAATCCTGGCTCTAGCGTTTTGTTTTAATGTCGTTAATTTCGATCAATCAGAGTTTGCAAATGACGCAAAATACCCAGGGTTTGACAGCGTAGAAGATACATTTTAGATGCAAGGGTTCAAAAAAAGACGCCTAAAGGGTGTCTTTTTTTGATAATAGGGGGGGGAGATAGTGCCTATAGATAGGATAACAATTAAGCCGTAATCTATCTATCAATTTTAAGCCACTATCGAAGAGAGCCCAACTGTTCGAGAACGAGAGGAAGACGATAGTGCCGGGCGAATTATTTTGCCTTATCAATTTTCCTATTGTAGAGATGGATATCTATAACTTCCTTCCTGCTTATAATTACTATGTCCCCCATTCCGATCAATCCCATTTTCAATTGGCGTCATCTTTTTCCATAACAGCCTTAACATGCTCTAAATGATGCTGATCTTCTTTTTTAATGATTTTTTTAATAAGCGGCTTTAGCATATAATTGCGGAAGCCCTTTGTCATCAGTTCACCTGTAAAATCGATTTTTGTCCCCACGGTGGTTTCGAGAAATGCATAATGATAGATGACTTCAATGCCGCTTTGTTCACTGCGCACTGTATATTTTTTATTAGGTTCATAGCTCACCACTTCTATGACAGCAGATGCTTTACGTCCACGGATTTCACGCGTTTCTTTAAATTGGAATCCTTCCCTGACCGGACCTTCTGTCAATGCTTCTACCTCTATGACATTCTCCATAAATTGTGGACTGTTCGTAAAGTCGGTCATCCTCTCAAAACAAACAGACAACGGTTGCTTAATGACCACTTGTTCCTCAAGAAACGGCACTGTATCCCCTCCAACCCTAAATATTTTAGCCACTCCTAAAATTCTTTGTTTACGCCCGTCATCCCTGCTTCGGTCATAAATCATTCACTAGTTTCGCATACAAATGCTGCCTTCTTATTGTAAGAACGTTAGAAGGCAGCACTTAAAGCAGTCACGACGTAGGAATGATTGATTGTAACATTGCTTTTTGGACATGGAGTCTGTTTTCAGCTTGTTGAAACACAACCGATTTCGGACCATCTATTACACCGGCTGTCACTTCTTCCCCTCTATGGGCAGGCAGACAATGCATGAAATGTGCATCAGGTTTAGCTGATTTCATTAACGCTTCATTGGCTTGATACGGTTGTAGTTTACTATATCGCGTATGATCTTCTTCCTGTCCCATGCTCTTCCACACATCTGTATAAACAATATCAGCTCCTTCGGCCGCTCGTTCAGGATTATGGTCTATCGCAACCGATCCATTAGATGTTTGAGCCAGGTGCTTCGCTTTTTCTGTAATGTTCGGATCAGGTTCGAAACCCTTAGGCGTGGAAACAACGATATCCAATCCCATCAAAGCCGCACACACCATCAAGGAGTGAGACACATTATTACCATCCCCTAAATAGACGATCTTCACGTTAGATAATTTCCCTTTCAGCTCCAAAACTGTAAATAAATCCGCCAAAGCCTGACAAGGATGAAATGTGTCACACAGTCCATTAATAACTGGCACACGTGAGTGTTGAGCTAATTCTTTTAATTTATGATGAGAGGAACTACGATACATGATGGCGTCGACATATCCTGAGAGTACGTTTGCCGTGTCAGCTATCGTTTCCCCTCTGCCCAACTGAAGATCACGAGGGTGGAGGTTGATCGCATGACCCCCTAATTGGGTCATGCCCACTTCAAAGGAGACGCGCGTTCGAGTCGATGACTTTTCAAATAACATAGCAAGTGTTTTTCCATTCAAGATAGAGCTATGCGGATGTTCCTTTAATTGCTGAGCTCTAGCGAGAAGCTTGGATATGTCTTCTTGAGTAAAATCTAACCATGTCAGCACATCCTTATTTAAGAAAGATGAAGGTGTAACGTCTAAATGATCAAGTAATTTCAATTGAGACACGCTCCTTTCTAGGGTGACTGCCTGGAAGTGCGATTTTACCAGGGAGTGCTGTTTGGGAAGCTTGAATATAAGCCTTGAACGTTTCTTTTTGACTAAAGACAACAATCCCGTTTTTGATTGCTTGGATACGACGTTCTCTTGCTTGCTCTGTATGATGATCATTAACATAAACTTTAGCTTTACTAGAGCGTAGCCAGTCTTCAAATTGCAGGCTTGTCGAAGGAAATTGGTTAATATCCTCAAAACGACTGTCAATCAGACATGCTTCATGCAACTGATTAAACTGTGGCAGATGCTCATATACTTTAGCCATGGCATTTGGGAGCGTGGTGCCGAGACTCATCCCTTCGCCTGTCGATTTCATATTTGGACCTAAGACATGATCCAGTTCGGGTAATGCATGTGATGAAAATACCGGGTATTTAACAGCCACATAGCGCGTATCTACTTTCGGAATAACGGTCGTATCAAGCTTCATTGCTTCAGCCATCACGTGGATGGCCATATCTACAAGCGATACATCTGACACCTTGCTAACAATCGGGACTGTGCGACTCGAACGCGGGTTCACTTCCAGGACAAGCACATCCTCCTGATCAATTAAAAACTGAATATTCATCAGCCCTTTATAGTTATAATGCCGGACGATCTGTTCTGCATAATCACGCATGCGTCCCTTCACATGTTCGGATAATGTTTGGGCCGGAAATATAGCTGTGCTGTCACCAGAATGAACCCCTGCAGGTTCTATATGCTCCATCACGCCAGGGATGAAGACGTCTTCTCCATCCGCTACCAGGTCTATTTCAGCTTCTGCTCCTTCTTTGAATTGATCCAATAATAGTGGGAAATGGTGATCGCCGGCAGCCTGCAAAGCAGCCTCCAATTCTGACTGATCGCTTACCTTTACCATTCCTTGCCCGCCTATGACGTAAGAAGGTCGACATAAAAGCGGAAATCCTATTAGCTCTGTTGCTTGTAGGGCTTCCTCTCTGGAAAAGCACATTTCCCCCTTTATATGAGGCACTTGAAGCGTGTCCAGTGTGTTATAAAATTTTTCTCTATCCTCAAGTTCTTCTAACACCTCGTGTTTAACTTGCAGTAATGGCATGTTCGCCTTTTCCAGATCTTCAGTAAGGTTGATAGCCGTCTGCCCTCCGAATTGTAACAAAACAGCATCCACTTGCTCATGACGAGCTACAGCCGTAATCACCTCTTTCGTGATCGGTTCAAAATAGAGTCGATCAGCCGTTTCATAATCAGTGCTCACGGTTTCGGGATTGTTATTGATCATAATGGCTGTCCAACCGAGATTCTGAAGACTTTGAATCGCTTTGACAGCACTGTAATCGAATTCTACGCCCTGGCCAATCCGGATTGGCCCTGCTCCAACAATCAACGCTTTTTTACCTGGAGGTAGAGGCGCGATTTCATTGCTGCCTGTGTAGGTCGAGTAGACATAATTGGTCGCCGCTTCAAACTCTGCTGCACATGTATCGACCATTTTAAAGCGAGGTTGGATAGTCAGTCTGTGCCGTAACGTCTCCACTTCAGTTTCTTCGGAACCTAACAGGGTCGCAATGGTCCCATCAGAGAAACCGCAGACTTTTGCCTGATATAATAGATCCGCCGGTAAAGTTGTCAGGGAGTAAGCACTCATGGCATTCTCCATCTTAACGACATTATGGAATGTATGAAGGAAAAATCGATCAATTGCCGTTTTTTCATAGATGGTGTCTATGTGAACGCCTCTTCGAAGCAGCTCCATGATAGCAAATAGTCTTAAATCCGTTCCATCGATTACATGCTCATATAACGCAAGTTCATCTTTTTCTTTCAATTCTGGCACAAAAAATCCATCGGATTCTTGGTCCAAGGAATTGACTGCTTTTTGGAGTGCACCTTCCAACGTCCGGTCAATCGCCATTGTTTCTCCAGTCGCTTTCATTTTTGTCGTTAAGTGGCGATCAGCATCTGGAAACTTATCAAATGGCCATCTCGGCAATTTGACCACGAGGTAATCCAGCGCTGGTTCAAAGCTTGCATACGTCGTACCTGTTAATGGATTGGTTAATTGATCCAAACAATACCCCAACGATAATTTCGTTGCCATCTTCGCAATGGGATACCCCGTCGCCTTTGACGCTAAAGCAGAAGAACGGCTGACACGCGGGTTGACCTCGATAACATAATAAGCTTTACTATGGGGATCAAGAGCAAACTGAATATTACAACCGCCTACCACATCAAGAGCTGACACAATCCGAAAAGCGGCTGTTCTTAACATTTGATATTCGACATCGGTTAACGTTTGGGATGGTGCGACTACAACCGAATCCCCCGTGTGAATGCCGACCGGATCAATGTTTTCCATATTACATACTGAAATACAGGTTCCTGACTGATCTCTCATGACTTCATATTCCAGTTCTTTGAAACCCGCAATACTTTCCTCTACCATCACCTGCGAAATAGGACTCGCTTTCACACCATTATGAATCATTTCTATAAATGCTTCCCGATCCTTTGCAATTCCGCCTCCTTTCCCACCAAGTGTATAAGCCGGCCGGATAATAATTGGATAGCCTGTGTGGTCTGCAAAATGCAACGCTTCTTCAACACTTTCTACAATCGCGCTTTTTGTCACGGGTTCTTCTAAATCATACATTAACTGACGAAACTTTTCCCGGTCCTCTCCTTGTTGAATTGACGCAATTTGCGTACCTAATAATTCGACATGATAGGCATCTAACACGCCAGATTGTTCCAACTCGACGGCTAAATTAAGAGCAGTTTGACCGCCGAGACTGGCTAGTAAACCACTTGGCCGTTCCTGCTTTATGATCTCTTTGATGCTATCGACCGTCAGAGGTTCACAGTACACGCGGTCAGCCATAGAGGTATCGGTCATGATTGTTGCCGGGTTATCGTTCACAAGCACAACCTCGTACCCTTCTTCTGCCAGAGCCAGACATGCCTGCGTCCCTGAGTAGTCGAATTCTGCTGCCTGCCCGATCAATATGGGGCCAGAGCCAATGACAAGAACTCTTTTGTTCATCTCTTCAAGCATAAATTTTCTCTCCTTTTTCGGATTGGACCATATGAAGGAAGTGATCGAAAATCCAACCGGCATCTTCCGGACCCGGGTTCGCTTCGGGATGAAATTGCACGGTCATTAGCGGATAATCGTTGTGGAAGAGACCTTCTACAGATTGGTCATTAACGTTTCGAAACCGAACCTTTAATTCCGTATTCGTGAGACTGCTTTCCGCGACATCGTAATTGTGATTTTGCGATGTAATACATACACGGCCCGTCTCGATATCTTTGACAGGATGATTTGCCCCGCGGTGGCCGAATGTTAGTTTTGTCGTATCCCCGTGGTAGGCAAGTGCAATCAATTGATGCCCTAAGCATATCCCTAACGTTGGGGTGGACTCGGATAAGGCTTTTAGCTTTGGCAACACAGCATGCAAGTCTTTAGGATCTCCTGGTCCATTCGATAAAACTAAGCCGTCCAAGGAAAGAACATCCGCCTTGTCGAGTTGACTAAAGGGGATAACGGTTACGCGAACATGATGAGCTAACAATGATTGCAAGATTGCGTCTTTATAACCAAAATCAATCAAACCGATGTGAACCCCCCCTTCTCCGTAGCTTTTAACTTCATGTTGGACTACGGAATAGGGCGTACCGATCGATTCAACTTGTTTGACAGCTTCAGGACGACCAGACGAAATCGAAGCCTGTTGAGTCCCTTTATCGCGTATTTCTTGTGTGACATCTCTCGTATCAACCCCTGTCATATAAGGGATGTTCCATTTTTCTAAATACGTTTTTAGTGAGCAATTCGCTTGATGATGATAGAAAGCATCAGCGCAGTGCAGCATAATCACGCCACTTACCTGTGGACGATCACTCTCATGATCAGCTTCATTGACGCCGTAATTTCCGATTAAGGGGTAAGTAAATACGACAATTTGATTCTTATAAGATGGATCAGTCAAAACTTCCTGGTAGCCTGTCATGCCAGTATAAAAGACGATTTCTCCTTGAATTGTATGTGAAAAATCCTCAGGTACTTCACCTGCAAAGGATGGTCCCGATAGTAAATTTACATATCCCAGCATTTTCTCACCTCATTTTTGTATTTTTATAAATGAAAAATAATATTTATACATATCATTCAAAAAGAAAGCCCTCACCCTAACGTTCATGCAAGTGGGGCTTTTTGATTTTCCGCCTCAGTTAACGTGTCTGCTAGAATACGTACTGCTTGGTCCATCTCTTCATAAGTCACTGTTAAAGGAGGAAGCAGGCGTACGACTTGAGGTCCTGCCGGTACAACGAGCAGGTGGTGAGATTGAGCTGCCTGCACGATCGGCAAGGCGTTCTTTGTTAATTCGATGCCGACCATCAACCCCTTCCCTCTGATCTCTTTGATACATTGATGGTTCAACGATTCATGCAGTCGCGTAAATAAATAGTCTGCTTTCTCGTTGACTTCTTGTAAAAACGGCGCATCGAATATAGTGTCAAGTGTAGCAATAACGGCTGAAGAAGCAAGCGGATTCCCACCAAACGTCGTCCCATGGGTGCCGTGGTGAAAAGAAGGGATCAAGGACTCCTTCCCCAACATTGCTCCTACTGGAAATCCACTGCCTAACCCTTTTGCTGTGGTCACGATATCTGGATCAAGTCCATGATGTTGATAGGCAAACGGTTTTCCAGTACGACCAATCCCTGTTTGAATTTCATCTACGATTAACAAGGCATCCAATTCACGACACTTCAATTGAACGTTTTCGAGAAAAGACGAATCAGCCGTCCTCACACCGCCTTCCCCTTGAATCACCTCTATACAAATGGCTGCGATATCTTCTCCACTCAAAGCTTCAAGCTCTTGCACATCATTGAACGGCAAATAGTCGAATGTCTGTAGTAACGGTCCAAAACCGTCGTGAACCTTTTCTTGACCGGTGGCACTCATCGTTGCAAATGTCCGCCCGTGGAAGGACTGTTGGAACGTCACGATTTTACTCTTCCCCGTATGTTTACGGGCAAGCTTGATAGCAGCCTCATTAGCTTCCGCTCCGCTGTTACAAAAAAACACCGCATCCAAATCAGTGGGAGACAACAGCCGTTCAGCTGCCTTTTCTTGTATGGGGATCGAAAATATATTGGAAACATGCCACACTTGATCCAGTTGTTCTTCCAGCGAATTTTGAACCTGCGGAGGGCGATGGCCAAGGTTGTTTACGGCTATGCCAGACATGAAATCGAGATAGTCCTGTCCGTCTTCATCCGTTACAATGGTTCCCGATCCAGCTGCAAGCTTTAATGGAAACCGTTTATAAGTTGGAAATAAGCTCACAAGATCCTTCCTTTCACTTAGCGTATATGCTCGTTCCTTTAATCTTATTAGAGTGCAGAAGAGGCTGTTCTCCGCTGACAATCACCACTTCCTTCAGATGGTCAGATAGTGAAGACACAGCCGCTTCTACTTTCGGGACCATCCCACCGTGTATGACGCCCTGGGAGATCCACGCTTTAACATCCTCTGCTGTAGTCGTTTCAACTAATTGTTCTTCATGTAATATCCCCGGTACATCAGTTACATACAATAACTTTTCAGCTTGCATGTCTTTCGCGATGGCAGCTGCTGCAAGATCAGCGTTAATATTGACCGTCATCCCCGTTTCGGTGCGACCTAGGGGCGCTACAACCGGGACATATCCTCCTTTGAGACAATGAATCAGCAGCTCTTTTTCCACTTGCTTTACTTGGCCTACAAAACCTAATGTTGCTTCATCAATCAGTTCTGCTGTCAACAAACCGTCACACCCTTTAATACCGAGGCATGAAATGTCATGATTCATGAGATTGGAGGTCACTTGAACATTGACGTGACCACCCAGTACCATCTCTACAATTTCTAACGTCTCAGCCGTCGTTTTGCGGTGGCCATTATGAAAGACCGATTCAATCTCAAGCTTTTCCATTAGATTAGAGATTTTAGGACCGCCTCCGTGAACGACTATGCAATGATAATGCTCCTGCAATTGTTTAAAACTGTGAAAGAATTCCCCTGTTGCTCCATGAAGCATGCTACCTCCCAATTTCACCACCACGACGGGCTTTGATAAAACGTTACGTTCGGTAGCTTGCATTGATTTTGACGTAATCATAAGTCAGATCACACCCCCACGCTCTGCCTAATCCGTTTCCTTCTTGAAGGCTGACGTTAATCTGAACCACATCTTGGTGCAAAACCTTTGCTACTTCTTCTTCCGAAAAAGGGTGCGCCACACCATGACTGAATACAAGAGACGAACCGATACGTATTGACGTCAATTCAGGGTTCACGCGCGCCTCACTATGGCCAAGCGCTACGACAATTCGCCCCCAGTTCGCATCTTCTCCATAAACAGCTGTTTTCACCAAGTCTGAACTGACGATATTCTTGGCCAATACCTGTGCCTCATCTTCATTCCATGCACCTTCGACATTCACTTCAACCAGCTTCGTCGCACCTTCTCCATCGCGTGCAATTTGTTTAGCTAAATCTTCACAGAGGCTGTTTAGAGTCATTACGAAATTTTCCCAGTCAGGATGCTCAGGCTGCAACGTTTCGTGCTCAACTGTATGATTGGCTAAAGTCAACACCATATCATTCGTTGAAGTCTCCCCATCAATCGTAATTTGATTGAAAGATTGATCAACAGCTCCTCTAAGAGCATTTTGTAGATGATCAGATGCGATTGTCGCATCTGTGGTGATGAAACCAAGCATTGTTGCCATATTAGGGTGGACCATGCCTGAACCCTTCGCAGCCCCTCCTAATGTTACAGTTTCACCGTCCACTTCTACCTGGTAACAGGACGTTTTCTGCAAGGTATCAGTCGTCAGAATAGATTGTTGAAAGGCCTGAGCATCCTCCTTATTGGATGAATACGTAATGTTAGAACATCCATATTGGATGTGTTCCATAGGAAGCTGTTCCCCGATAACGCCCGTTGAAGCTACCGCCACATAGTGCGTGGGAATACCTAAACGTTCAGCTCCCCATTTCCTCATTTGATAAGCATTTTGCAAGCCTTCTTCCCCGGTGCAAGCGTTCGCTACCGCACTGTTAATCACTAGCGCTTGCACCATATTTGAATGGGATATGCTTTCTTGTGTCACTTTTAACGGGGCCGCCTGAAAATGGCTTTTTGTGTAAACTGCCGCGCATGAAGCGGGTTGTTCACTATATAAGATGCCAAAATCCAACTTGGAACGACGCAACCCTGTGTGGATGCCTCCAGCCTGAAATCCCTTCGGTGTCAGCAAGTTTCCCTCATCGACTTTTTGAATACGTTTCTCTTTCATGGTGTGTTCCAATTCCTCACTCTCCTTCTATTGTTCTATGGATAAACAGGCGATGATCTCAGGCCGGCTGTTTCTTCATAATCAAACATGATGTTCATATTCTGAACCGCTTGCCCCGCTGCACCTTTCATCAAATTATCAATAACTGAAACGATCATGACTCTTCCAGTTCGCTGATCTAACTCAAGCGAGATATCACAATAGTTTGAGGCGTAAACGTCCCTGGTACCCGGAAATTCTCCTTTCTCCCTTAACCTTACACAGGGTTGATGTTCATATTGTTTTTGGTAAAGGGCGATCAGGTCCTCATAACTTAAATCATGGTTTAAATCAGCATACATCGTTGCCATGATACCTCGGGTCATCGGAGCTAAATGAGTCGAGAATGTAATCGGTGCTGATTCTTGTGACCAATGGTGTAATTGCTGTTCAATCTCTGGGGTGTGCTGATGCCTGTTCACTTTATAGATACGAAAATTTTCTTGAGTGGCTGCAAAATGCGTAACAGGATTCGGGTTTTTCCCAGCTCCAGATACGCCTGTTTTAGCATCAATAATGAGAGAGGAATTGTTAATAAGTCCATTTAAAACCAACGGCGCCACTCCCACTAACACGGCAGTAGGATAACACCCGGGATTAGCCACTAAATTCGCTTGTTGCACCCTTTTTGTATTAAGTTCGCTCAAACCATAAACAGCCTGGTCTAACAACGCAGCGTCCGCCGGAGAACTGTTATACCATTGCCGATAAACTTCCGGATCACGTATGCGCAAATCTCCTGATAAATCGATTATTTTTGCTTCCCCTCCTAACAGCTGAGGAGCAAGCTGAGCAGCTACGCCAGCCGGAGCGGCTAAAAAAATGATATCCAACTCTTTTTTCATTTTCTCCGGTTCGAGGGCGTGAAGAACCGCATCGGTCACATTATACAAATGTGTGTATATTTCATTATATGAAACCCCCGTTTGACTGGAGGAATATAGCGTGATCGATGCAACGTTCGGGTGTAAAGAGAGCAACCTGTATAACTCCGCTCCTCCGTAACCTGTAGCCCCTACGATTCCAATTTTCAACAAACAACCACCCTTCCTTTAATCATCCAATAGCATCGAATGAATAAATATTAAAAATACTGTATAATTATGATATTATTATATGTATGAAGCCATATGTCAAGAGAATTCAAAAAATATTCCACAACTAAATCTAAAATTCCGCTACACCTCAGAATTCCATAGTCTTGTCATTTTCCCAGTCATCCCATTTTTGTAGTGGATTGTACTCTTATACAAACCTTAGGTAATTGGACAGACATGCGTTGTGATAACAGGACCTCCCTCTAAAACGAATAAGCTCTCATATGGTTTCGAACAGCCTGTATGGCAAAGGGATGATGGAAGAAAAAGTGCCTGACTTGTTCATGAGAGTTAAAGACCCAGTGATGTCAGGAGCCTGTTAAGTCTGTAGAGCTAATCAAAACACCATTAATATATTGTGAAAATAAACAAAAACGCCCACAATCCTACATTCCTTTATAATTAAACAAAAAACATAAAACTCACCTCATAAATTCATGATATTGAAATAATTATTTTTTTTAAAAAATTAGAATTTTGGGTTTATTGCTTTGCTATGAGGGAACGAGATTGATACGAAGAGGGAGTTCCAATTAATAACAAACGACCTCGAATCTTCAGGAACACACATCAGGAGCTTAAATTCAAACAAGGAGTGTTTAATCATGGAAGATCTTTATCCATCAAGGTACAGTAGTAAACCAGAAATAGTGGAGCGTCAGGACCCAGTCATTCATACTGACCGTAATCAGCAACATGCAGCTCCACTGACCAAACAACAGTTAGATTTTTTTGAAAACAACGGTTACATTCAACTGGACAATATTTTTTCAGAGCAAGAAGTATCCGATATGCAAAAGGCGATTTTTGAATTACAGGATTCTAATGAAGACAACATGGCGGATACAATCATTCGCGAACCTGAAGCCAATGAAATACGTTCCATTTTTGATGTGCATAAAGAAAGTTACTTCGAAAAAATAGCAAATGACCAGCGTTTGTTGGATATCGTTAATTATCTGTTGGGAAGCGATGTTTATATTCATCAATCCCGAATCAACTATAAACCTGGTTTTACAGGCAAAGAGTTTGATTGGCATTCAGATTTTGAAACATGGCATGTGGAAGATGGCATGCCGCGAATGAGGGCTGTCAGTCTTTCCATAGCATTAAGTGATAACTACAGCTTTAATGGACCACTCATGCTAGTTCCTGGATCACAAAATTACTTTGTAAAATGTATCGGTGAAACACCAGAAAACAATTATAAAGAATCATTGAAACGACAAAAGTTAGGTGTCCCTGATCAAGACAGTATGAGATGGCTAGCTGACCAGGGAGGGATCGATGTTCCGACTGGTAAAGCAGGCTCAATTACACTGTTTGAATGCAACACGATGCATGGTTCAAACAGTAATATCACGCCGTATGGACGAAACAATATGTTCATGGTATACAACAGCGTGCATAATCAGCTGGTGCAGCCATTCTCAGGAAATAAACCTAGACCCGAGTTCATTGCCGTACGTCATCCAAAAGTAACAGCCCACAACTAATAAAATTGGAACTCCCTCATGGACTGAGCCAGTCCAATAAATGTAATCTTAACCTGTGCTGCTATTTTCCAGAGAGGTCATGTCTTCATGTGGCCTCTCTTTTTCTTATGGCTTTGATACACGTTGTTGGTGAGTGAGAAAAGCGTAAGGGTTTTTACGAAAATAAACGAACGTGATTGTATTGTACGAGCTACGTTCATATACATAGAGGAGAGTGTTAAACATGCTTGAAGCGCTCATCATATTTGCAGCTCAACTGATTTTGATTCCGATTGTAACCATCAGGACCATTCTAGTCGTCAAAGGAATACGAAATTTAGCAGCATTCATCGGTGTTTTCGAAGGATTTATCTATGTTATCTCTTTAGGGCTCGTGTTCAGCGATTTATCGAACGTCTGGAATATGGTCGCCTACGCCCTCGGCTTTGGGATCGGGTTGTTCTTAGGCAGTTTGTTAGAAGCACAACTGCAGATCGGTTATGTTACCTTTCAAGTCAATATATTGAATCGTGATGATGAGTTGGTAAAAAACCTAAGGGCGGCAGGATTTGGAGTTACGACGTATGTAGGGGAAGGAATAGAAGAAAAACGGTACCGATTAGACGTATTAGCCAAACGCAATCGTGAAAAGGAGTTCCATAAAATCATCAACACATTGGCCCCGCGAGCATTTGTGGTCTCATATGAACCTCGAACGTTTAAAGGCGGATTTTTGACAAAACGCATGAGAAATCGAGCCAGCTGAAGAAAACCCAGCCAAAAGATGTCTTACCTTATGATAAGGCATCTTTTTTAGTGAATTCAGACTATTCTCAACATTAAAACAGTCGTTTGCATCATACCATACTCCTTTAAACTAAAAACAGCAGCACAACCGCATAAATAGCTTTATCTCCTCCCATAATTTGCCGAATCCCCTATTATATTTGAGTATAAATACCCATAACCCTTATCACACAAGCACTTTTCAACCTGGATTTGTTAAAATCGAGAGCATTTTTGGTTCTGTAAGAGTGTTATAAGGAAAGTGGCTAGCTATTTACTATTCAGTCCGACTAACCGCTTCATTACTCCATAAATACGCTTTTAACAGCTTTGACATAGTTGTGCATCCATATTAGTGTTTAAATGCAAGCTGCTTTTCCATGTTTTATAAAAAATTTAAGAGGTGATAATATCCAAACGATAACAAGACCTGTTAAGACAAACTATCAATTTCGAAAACCAGAAAAATCAGATGGAGCAGCTATATGGAATTTGATCAATGACATTCCAGTGCTCGATTTGAATTCATCTTACAGTTACCTGTTATGGTGTGAATGTTTCAGTGATACCTCGGTTATTGTTAATGATGGAGAAGAAACCGTGGGCTTCATATCTGGTTTCATTAAACCATCCTCTCCCAATGTACTGTTTATCTGGCAAGTCGCAGTAGCTGAGACCGAACGAGGTCAAGGCCTGGCCACTAGAATGATTGACCATATTCTAAAACGAAATGACAGCCATCATATTCAGTATATTGAAGCTACCGTATCCCCATCTAATAAACCTTCCACAAAACTCTTTAAAGGGTACGCGGAGAAAAAAGAAGTTCCTTGCCAAGTCAAGAACTGTTTTTCTGAAGACGATTTCCCTGGTGAAGGTCATGAAGAAGAAAACACCTTTCGAATTGGACCATTCAAGGACTAACATAGGAGGCCAAAATTAATGACTATTTCTAAACAAAAACCGACAGTGGACGTATTTGAGCAACTGGAATCTGAGGTACGCAGTTACAGCCGCAGCTTCCCCACTGTCTTTGAAAAAGCACAAGGATACAAACTATGGGATACCAGTAATGAAAGCTATATTGACTTCTTCTCTGGTGCCGGGGCGTTAAATTATGGACATAACAACGCTGCGATGCAGCAGAAAATGATTGAATATATTCAAAGCAATGGTCTGTTGCACAGCCTAGATATGGGTACCATCCCTCGCGCTGAATTTTTGCAAGAATTCAATGACGTCATATTAAAACCACGCGATATGGATTATAAGGTCATGTTCCCTGGACCAACAGGAACCAATTCAGTAGAAAGTGCTTTGAAAATCGCCAGAAAAGTGACAGGCCGTGAGAAAGTCGTCACCTTTACTAACGCTTTTCATGGTATGACAATCGGTGCTCTTTCGGTAACAGGCAACGCGTTCAAACGCGGTGGTGCAGGAATTCCTTTAAACCATAGCATTGCCATGCCTTACGATGAGTATATTGAAGGTCAAGATTCATTGGCTTTTCTGGAAAAATCACTTGAAGACGGCGGCAGTGGAATAGAAATCCCCGCTGCGGTTATTCTAGAAACTGTACAAGGAGAAGGTGGAATTAACGCCGCAAGCTTTGAATGGCTACAAAAAGTAGAAGCTTTGTGCCGCCGTTTTGACATCCTGCTGATCGTTGATGATGTGCAAGCCGGATGCGGTCGGACAGGAACATTCTTCAGTTTCGAACCAGCAGGGATAAAACCTGACGTGATCTGCCTGTCTAAATCAATAAGTGGCAGCGGCCTCCCCATGGCTATCACATTGATCAAACCTGAATATGATAAATGGGGACCGGGTGAGCATAACGGAACATTCCGAGGCAATAACCTTGCTTTTATAACTGCAACTGAAGCTTTAACTTATTGGAAGAACTCTAAATTCAGCCAATCCATTCAAGAGAAAAGCAAGATGATTAAACAACAACTTACGAACTTTACAACCGTTTATCCTGAACTGGAAGCAGAAGTACGCGGTCGTGGATTAATGCTCGGCCTTGCTTGCGGTAAAAAGGAGATGGCAAACAAAATCGCTGAAGTCGCCTTTACTAAAGGACTGGTGATTGAAACGTCTGGCCCGGATGATGAGGTATTGAAACTGTTACCTCCTCTTATCATCGATGAAGAAGGGATTACTCAGGGGCTCGACATCATTGAAGAAAGCATTAAGGAAGTATTAGCTAAGGAGGAAGCTTAAGAAATGAATGTAAAAAGTCTAGAAGATATCATCGGAACAGAAAATGAAGTACAAGACGACAATTGGGTAAGCCGACGCTTACTATTGCGAGAAGATAACGTAGGATTCAGTCTGCATGACACTGTGCTTTATGAAGGCACTGAGACTTATATTTGGTATAAAAACCATATTGAAGCTGTGTATTGCATCGAAGGAGAAGCTGAAATCGAGACACTGAAAGATGGAAAGAAATATCAAATTAAACCAGGCACCATGTATTGTCTCGATGGCAATGAAAAGCACTATTTGCGTGCTAAAACAGATTTCCGTGTTGTATGTGTTTTTAATCCGGCACTTGTAGGTGACGAAGTACACGATGAAGAAGGCGTTTATAAGCTTCCCGCCGACCAGGCTTAATTTCGATGCACACCCAAAAATGCTCGACTATGTTCACATCAATAAAGTAATTGCACAAACCAGACCAAAAACGCTTGGATGTTTATTATCCAGGCGTTTTTGGTTTTAATATGATAGTGTTTAGTTAGAAGAATGAGTCCCAGTTAATAACTTCTTTAATTCTTACAATAAAATCTGATCTCCTGACAGAAAAGTTTCACCATTTTATACATATATATGGATGTGTTAGGATTTTTCTTTAAGGAGGATGGTTTTATGAATAGTATCAACGAGATTGAAAAGAAAATTGAAGCCCTCAGGCAACGCATGTATGAGCTCTATCATGCAGATCCTTCTAATGAGAACCTATTAACGATTTCCCAGGAATTGGATCATCTACTGAACCAGTTAGATCAGTTTATCGATTCAAGACAGGCCAAAGCATGGAATGACCATTCTAACAACGATTACTAATGGAAAAATAATACATTACCATCGAAACAGTGGAAGACGTTCCTCAGAAAGCAGTGTATGAAAAAAAGAAACACAAAATGCCGAACGATTTCAGCAAATCGTTCGGCATTTTGTGTTTCAGAGAGGTGTAAAAACAGAAGCGCTGGAGAGATAGTCAGCTCTTAAATGGTATACAGAATTGGGATGTCGCTGACTTTTATAATTATAAAGACAGCATACCTTGGGAGTATAGGGGCTCGTTTTTCTCCTATATCGAATGGGGTGGTTGGGGAGCTTCGAGACTCCCGTGGGAGAAGGAGGTAGGCGAGATCCCACAGGGCTTTAGGCTTTAGCCCGAGGAAGCTCGCCAGTTCCCCCACAGGAAAGCGAGTAGCATCCCAACCACCCCTGACTCAACACAGCAACGAGCCCCGGTTAGCTTGAAATCGATTCTTTAGCGTTCAGAAAACGCCTTAGGCAGCATGTAAACATTTCACTACTCTTCAAATTGAGTTTGTATCGCTTCTTTATAGCGTTGATAATAGGCTGGAATGTTGTTTAACAGTAGTAATTCAGTAAATAAATAACTTTTCATATTAAAATCGTTGAAATCAATTGAGGTCATATCCAGTATTTGTTTGATGCGATAGTTCAATGTGTTCGGGTGAATATATAATTCATGTGCGGACTGCTTCACTTTACCATTGTTCGCAAGATAAACTTCCAACGTTTTGAGCAGCTCTGTCTGACTTTCAGTATCCTTTTGAATAAGCTTTAATAAGTCCTCACTGAAGTATTCATCAGAACTGTTTTTTTCATATAAGGTTGCCAGGTAGCGATAAACCCCAAGATTTGCAAATTCCCTCGGCATCGAATCGGGACGCGGCGTAATGAAGTTGGCTGTTTCAATCACTTCCAGTGCTTCAAGAAAACTCTTCCTCATGTCAAAGAGCTTTTGATACTCTTTTCCGACACCAATCAGGAAATAATAAAAGTGACTTTCCCCTACTGTCCTTTTTACATCCTCAATGAATGAGCGGGCCATATTGCGGGAAGCGAACGTTTCCTCATGATCTGAACGAACGACAAATACCATTTGGAATTCCGTCTTTAAATATTGAATATACGCATTGTTAACAAACTGGGCCGCTGCCTGTTCTAAATAATCAAGTAAATATTTCTGCTGAGGGGAAGTTACGGAGAACACTAATATGGAAAAACGATCAGGTAAAATTAATTTAGAAAGAGCAGCATCGTGCCGTATTTGACTTTCACTTCCATATTCATGATGAAGAAGCTTCCAAAGCAATTCCTCACGTCTGCCTTCAATCGCATTCACTCTGGCGTACGTATCATAAATCAATTTACCTAGATGCGGTGCCACATTTTCTAAAAAGGATAGCTCCTGTTCTGTTAGAGGGCGTTCTGATTCCTGCACCCAAATATATCCCATCGTATGATTCAAATGCTTAGCTGCAATCACTATTCGCTGGTAGAAACCAAGCTCTTCAATCGGATCGACTCTAATTGGGCTTGGCTTCTTTTCCAACTGGTGCACGATCCCTTCTTTTTTTAAACGATCAATGATAAAAATAGGGCATTTCTTGGAAAGAATGGTTTTTTGCTGTGTCTGGTCAAAATCGTCAAATGATGAACTATAAGATATCAATTCAAAATTTTTAGTTTCAATGATTACCGGCTTATTTAATGTAGAACTTATTAATTCAGTCGCTTTATGGATATCTTCAGTCTGCAGGATTAATTCAGCAACTTCCATGGCCGCTTTTCCCCTTCCCAAATATAAACGAATCAACTCGTATTTTCTATTCATTATTATATCTGTTCTTAAGAGAAAGAAAAAGGAAGAGAATTTGTTAATGCAAGATTAGGCCATTATAGAGGCTACGAGGTATACACTTATGTTGACGAAGACGATATACTTATTTTCTACATTTAGCTAGACAAAAAAGACCGTCGATGTATTCTCTACTGCCGTCAGACCAATAGTATTCCAAAATTAACGCGATAAAAATGGAAGTCCAAGAAAAAATAAAGACTGCCGAGACTTTCTCGACAGTCTTAACGCTCAGTGTATAGGATTGATTAGAATTGTTCTGAGATGGTTTTTGCTTGCATGTGGAGAGCTAGATAGTCTGGACCGCCCGCTTTGGAATCGGTACCTGACATATTGAATCCGCCAAATGGCTGGTAACCAACAATGGCTCCCGTACAATTACGGTTAAAGTACAGGTTACCCACATGAAAATCTACTTTCGCTTTATCTAAATGCTCACGGTTATTTGAAATAACAGCACCAGTCAAACCGTATTCGGTGTTGTTGGCAATATCAATCGCTTCATTAAAGTCATTGGCTTTGGTAAAGCAAACAACGGGACCAAAGATTTCTTCTTGCTGCATACGTGAATTTGGATCAAGGTCAGCAAACACGGTAGGCTCAATGAAATAACCTTTAGAATCATCGCCTTTACCGCCTGTCACTAATCGTCCTTCTTCTTTGCCGATTTCGATATAGCTCATGATTTTATCAAAAGCAGCTTGTTCAACGACCGGTCCCATGTAGACATTCGATTCTGTTGCGTTGCCTACTGTTAATTCTTTAGCACGTTTCGCCACGCCGTCAAGCACTTCATCATAAACATCTTTGTGCACGACAGCACGAGAACCGGATGAACATTTTTGTCCAGAGAAACCGTACGCAGATACAATGATCGCTTCAATCGCTGTTTCAATATCCGCTTCCTTATCAACGACGACCGTATCTTTGCCGCCCATCTCTACAATCACTTTTTTCAGATGCTTTTGCTCAGGCTGGACTTCTGCTGCACGTTTGTAAAGCTCTGTTCCAACATCGCGGGAGCCTGTGAAGGATATGAGGGCCGTTTTAGGGTGATCGACCAAATAATTTCCTACTTCTCTTCCGCTGCCAGGTACAAAGTTCAGTACACCTTTAGGCAAGCCTGCTTCTTCTAGCACTTCTACAAATTTAGCAGCAATAACCGGACTATTACTTGCCGGCTTCAGAACGACGGTGTTGCCTGTTACGAGCGGCGCGACTGTTGTTCCTGCCATAATGGCAAAAGCCAAATTCCATGGTGGAATGACGACTGAAACACCAGTGGACGTATAAATATAACGATTCTGTTCTCCCGGGCGGCTTTCAACATGCTTGCCTTCACCCAGTTCAATCATCTGACGTGCATAATATTCCATAAAATCAATCGCCTCTGCCGTGTCAGCATCCGCTTCCTTCCAAGGCTTTCCTACTTCATATGCCAAATAAGCAGAGAATTCATGTTTGCGTCGGCGTACGATTGCAGCAGCACGGAATAAAATTTCTGCCCGGGAACGCGGGTCCCATTTCTTCCAGTCTTCAAAAGCGTTACTAGCAGATTGTATGGCTTTCTCGGCAATTTCTTGGTTAGCTTTTGAGACATTTCCCACAACCTGTTTCGTGTTAGCAGGGTTGGTTGAAACAATTTTTTGGTCAGTGCGTATACACTCACCGTTCACGACTACATCATAGTTTTCTCCTAATTGACCTTTGACTAATTTCAATGCCTCTTCAAATTCTTTTTTATTTGATTCGACTGTAAAATCTGTAAATGGTTCATGCTTATATGGTGTGACCATAATAAAATTCCCCTTCCAAATATAAGTTATTTGCTGAAGATCCCTTTTAAAGCAAAACTGATGTTTGCCGGACGTTCAGCTAAACGACGCATAAAGTAGCCGTACCAATCTTCTCCGTAGGGAAGATAGACTCGTACCTTATAGCCTTCTTTCATTAAATCAAGCTGTGTCTGGTTCCGCATGCCATATAGCATTTGGAACTCAAACTGATCGTTTGGAATGTTGTGTTCTTTAACCAATTGCTTTGTAAAGCGAATCATCTCATCGTCATGACTCGCCACAGCAGTATAATGACCGTTTAGAAGGTTTTTTCGAATCATCTGCTTTAAATTGTCATCCACCATTGATTTTTCAACAAAAGCAACTTTCCCGGATTCTTTATAAGCGCCTTTGACCAACCGCAAGTAGGGATGATAGTCATTCAGGTCGTCTAAATCTTCTACAGAGCGGTAAAGATACGATTGAATAACGGTGCCGATGTTGTCGTATTGGGATTTTAATGATTTATAGATCTCCAGGGTTTGCTGGCACCGAGTAGAATCTTCCATGTCAATTGTAATCACGACATTGTGCGCTTGAGCTTTTTCCATGATCTCATGCATGTTCTTCATAACCAGTTCATAGCTGATATCCATTCCGAGCGAGGTCAACTTTAAAGATAGCTCTGAATGAAGGCCATTTTGGTCGATTTTCTCAATTGTAGCCATACATTCTTGACAGCGCTTTCTTGCCTCCGCTTCGGAGTTGACGAATTCCCCGAGATGGTCGACCGTTACATGTAAACCTTGGTTGTTTAATTGTTCAATTAACGGAATCGCCTGGTCAAACGTCTCGCCTCCAACGATTTTGTCAGCACCAAACTTACTCCCCCAACGTTTAGCTAGCTTATCCAACACGCGGCTATTAGACAGATAAAGGAAAAAGTTCTTACTTATAGCTTCTAAGGTCATCACACCCCTTCATCATTAAGTTCCCTAAAAATGAAATAGCTGTTCAAAATAGACATGATTTGTTCATGTATTAAGAAAATTATAACGATTTTTGCAGAATAATGATACGTGATGAAAGCACAAACATGTTGGGGGTGTTTTGTGTCTCAGGCACAAAGTAAGATTGACAGTCCTTTCTGTTGCTTTTAGGAAGAAGGAGATTCTACAATCGGTTTATTCATGAACCAATTCATAGTAAAGCTTATCTTCTTAGACATAAATAAAACAAGCCCTCTCCTTATTTAAAAGGAAAGGGCTTGATTTAGATGAGCCGTACTGGATTTGAACCAGTGACCTCTTGCCTGTCAAGCAAGCGTTCTCCCACTGAACTAACGGCTCCTATTTAGAAAAAGAATCTGACGTAAACGTAATCAATCGACATGTAATAATATATAATGGATTGAACACAATGTCAATGCTTAAATGCTTTTGATTGGCTCAATTGATTACAAATAAACAGAATAAGCTGCATTTTAGTGAATCATGCAATAAGTGATCATTTCAGCGGCATAATAAGCGTAATTCAACAGGAGGTTATGTTTATGAAATATATGCTCATAGCTTGGGCAGCTTATGCGGTACTGGGTGCTTTATTACTGTTTGCCATTTATTTAGCAGGAGGGTTTAAAGGTTTGTCATGAAAGTGCTCAACGTCTTATGCTTATTTGTGATAGAATAGATTTAACTTTTCTTCATGCGGGAACAACCGTATATGAAGATGACGCTTCATGCAATACGATACGATTACAGGTATCGTTTTTTAGGAGGACAGGATTATGGGACGTTCAGGAGATATGGAAGATTACCACATTGAAAGTCACTTTCTAAACGAAACAATGACTTTAAAAGTGTACAAACCTGAACACTTTTCAACATTGTACAAATATCATATATGCATCATGCAGGATGGTGACGACTACTACCAAATGGGCAGGGTGGCTACATTGAGTGACAAACTGCATAAAGAAAACCGAATTGAAAACACCATTTTCGTAGGCATCCATTATCGAGATAAATATGATCGTCAGGATAAATATCACCCTGATGGCAAACAACAGACGGCATATGTGAAGTTTTTGGTGAACGAAGTCGTACCGTTCTTAGATGAACATCTTCCCGGCTATCATATGGGGAGCGGCCGAACACTTATGGGCGATTCATTGGCGGGAACGCTTGCTTTCATGACCGCAGTCAAATACCCTCACACGTTCGGCAATGTTATTATGCAGTCACCATTTGTCAGTGAGCACGTCATGGAAGTCTTACATACAGTGTCAGACTTGTCTTCCCTTTCGATCTATCACACCATAGGCGATCGTGAAGATGATGTTCCAACAACGGATGGGTCAAGAAAAAATTTTTTGGAACCCAACCGCGACCTTCGAAATTATTTAAACCGTAAACCTTTGACTTATTTTTATCATGAAATTGAAGGGGACCATACCTGGGGGACGTGGCAAAAGGATATTGAACGAGCTATCATTACAATGTTTGGACAATAAACGGCATTTCTAAATTTTCAATTATTTGATATAATATTCGTACGTATACATTCAGACTGGAGGAAATAACCCATTCAATTCTCCTCCGGAACTCTGTCTACACTATTTCAGGAGGGTTTTTCATGAAGTATGGTATTGCTATTTTTCCTTCAAAAAACATACAAGACATCGTCAATTCATACCGTAAACGATACGATCCGCATTACGCCTTAATTCCACCACACATCACACTGAAAGAGGCTTTTGAAGCCACGGATGAGGAAATTGAATTGTACGTGGAGGAATTAAAAAAAGTAGCTATAGAAACAGAACCATTTGACTACGAAATTCACAAGGTCAGTTCCTTTACGCCCGTCACAAACACAATTTATCTTAAGGTCGAACCTTCTGAAGAAATGTATAACTTGAATGAGCGCCTTCATTCAGGCGCCCTTCCATCAGAACAAGAATTTTCATTCGTCCCGCACCTCACCCTTGCGCAAAAGCTTGCTTATGAGGAATATTCGGATGTTTATGGCAGCCTAAGCATGCACAACTTCGATCTTAAAGACACTGTCCATCGTTTTCAGTTGTTGTATCAGCTTGAAAATGGGTCTTGGAGTGTCTTTGAAACATTCCGGCTAGGTGAGGGGTAAAGCAGCTATGAACATCAAGACCGTCACCTCTTCTGCCTCGCTTGAAGATGCTTACCACATCCGTCGAACAGTTTTTATCGAGGAACAAAATGTGTCCCCTGACGAAGAATTAGATGGACTCGACAATGAAGCCATTCATTTAGTGGGATACATACACGAGCAGCCGATTGCCGCTGCTCGTCTCCGCTTTGTGGATGAGTATGGTAAGTTGGAGCGTATATGTGTCTTGCCAACGTTCAGAGGTAACGCTTACGGTAAGAAAATGATTGAAGCGTTAGAAACTGTGATTATTGAACAAAATAGTTCTCATGCTAAGTTAAATGCTCAATCCCATGCTAAAGGATTTTACCAATTATTAGGTTACGAGCAAATATCAGACGAATTCGTCGATGCAGGCATTTTGCATGTCACCATGACTAAACAATTGCGGTAAAAGCTCTGTTTAATAAACAGGCTTTTTATTTTGGGTATATATTCGTCAACTTCCGTTTACAATGGTAACAAAACCGTAACGGGAATGATGACGAAATGGATTACTTTCATATTTTTATAGAAACGGTATTTGGGTTTGCTGCCTTGTTTGTACTGACGAAAGTATTGGGTAAATCTCAAATCACTCAAATTACAGCGTTTGATTTCATTGCAGCATTAGTGCTTGGGGAACTCGTAGGGAATGCCTTGTATGACCCGGAGGTCGGCGTTGCAGAAATAGGTTATGCCGTCTTACTGTGGGGAATCTTGATTTACGCAACAGAACTCATTACCGAAAAAGTGAAAAAAACACGCGGCCTTTTAGAGGGCCGTCCTTCCATCATCATCTATAAGGGAAAAATGTTAAAAGAGCAATTATCCAAAAGTAAGTTGGATATTAATCAACTTCAGCATTTACTCCGTTCCAAAGATGTGTTCTCGGTACAGGACGTTGAGTATGCTGTCCTGGAAACGGACGGTACCATCTCTGTATTAAAAAAATCACACATGCAAAACCCGACTCGAGGCGATTTGAATTTACAACCACAACCAGTTCCCTTACCGACGACCCTGATCAGTGATGGCGAAGTCATTTGGGACAATCTCCTCGAAACGGGTTTTGATCGAGAGTGGTTGGAAACGCAACTGCAGTATCAAAATGTCAATGACATCTCTAATGTATTATACGCAGAATATAAACAAGGAGAAGCTCTGTATGTATTAACATACTAAGCTTCTCCTTCAATAATTCTGAAGACCCAGCGATATTTCTCGACATCATGGACGATCCGTTTTTGTTTTATCAATCCGACTAAGTAACCTGTGACAGCTGTCTTATACAAAAGGAAGTGTGATAATGCTGGTGTGCTTACTTGAAAATGATCACACATATTCGCAACGATGTGTTCATGGGTTACACCTTCCGGATGGGCATCTATCACCTCATAAATATGTTGCAGCAAGGATTCATGGTAGTCAATATTCTGATGCACGGTCTTCTCAAAAAATGACTCATATGTGCCATGTCCAGGCACAGCACCGTCACACTCGACAGTCAACAACGTGCGCAATGACTGCAAAGTTTGGTAAGCATCGGTGATATAAGGTATTTTATGCTTTTTCAGCTGATCTTCGCTGAAATAAGCATCCGCTGCATATAAGACATTCTCCGTTTTGACAGCGGCTTGATTATAGCTATGGCCAGGTAAAGAGATGATGTCGAGCCGGAAATTTCCGATTTCCATCTTACCGTCATAAGCTAATGCATCTATGCGCACAGGTTTCCCTTCCAAAAACTTATTTCGCAATTCCGGAATCGGATCATTACCTGAAAATAGATAGAGCGGCTCTAACATCGGGAATTGCAGAATAGCCGACTCAAATGGAGGAGCTATCGTGTAGACATTAAACTGGTTCTGAAGATATGCAGCTCCTCCGTAATGATCGGCATGAGCGTGGGTAATAAACAAATGCGTAAGTGGACAATCCCTTGCCTTTAATTCTTTTACAACTTGTTTGACTGAGGTACTATCTATTCCAGTATCAATCAACATCCCCTGATTCCCGGAACGGACATAGCCAATATTCACTGAACGATCAAAATAATAGCAGTTCTCATTCAATTGTATGAACGTCATACGAGCCAACCCCTTTTTAGCGATTACTAAATAGATTCGCTAAAGCGGCCGCCTTTTCCTGTTACATCTGCGTAGACTTCCTGTGCCAATGTGGACTCAGCTGCGTGAACATGACTGGTTGTAATGATTTTGGAGCTCAATTCCTGGTATTCTTTCCGGTCTTCTTCACGTGGGTGCTCTTTTTTATTATCTGTCAATTTACTATCAAGGGTTGCTTTAAAAACACGCTCTAAGGTGAAAGGAGTTGCATCGCGCTGGACGGTCCGGTTCTGGTAGTCCTGATATTGAAATGGCTGGACAGGTAGAATGTAGCCCATTTAAGCTCCCTCCTTCATGTTATTACTTCATTACCCTTTCTACAGTAAGAATATGCACATGACCTTCATTTTTTTATCATTCAAGTTTATTACGTATGGTATCCATATATTTCGTAAACGTATCATCAAAATCCTTCATTGTCTTTTCAAAATCTTGACTCCACGCCGTCGAATCCTTTTCAATTTGATTCATCGTTTCTTCAGGCTTCTGAAAAAATTTCTCATGTTTAGCTAACTGCTGCTCCAGTTTCTCGAGTATTTTAATTGTATTTTGCACATTAAGACTGATCGGTGATCGCATCATCTGCCTAACCACCGGTATAGCAGGGATTGACCGCCACTAATGGCAAGCACAATTAATACCAATTTCCCCATGTACATAAACTTCCACATTAATATAATGAATAATGAACACCATAATCCCGTGCACCACTGACAGCTTAACAGTTCCCCAAACCATCCTCTTATCCCTGACCCTTTTATAACCGGCCACAGAACCAAGTCTCCTTCTTCATTAACTGTTTCTTCATACCCTATAAAAGGAGAACGCAGCCACTCCATAATGGTGTCATCTACAATCAAACGGGTCAGCCTAAAACTTGCCAATATTAGAATTACGAGTGTCATCCAGCTTAACTCCATACCTTTCCCTCCTTATGTAAACGCACCCTAGAAGGATGCGTAAGTGCTAAATCCAGGAAAAACCTTCACCGCCACTTGATGATTCGTGTCCTTTCCGTTCCTCCGCAGCGCTTTCCACTTCATTCCGGCTTTCTTCATGGTCCCGACCAAAAAAAGGATCGCGCCGTTTCTCATGTGTCGGTTCAATTTTGACATTATCTGCTTTAATAACGAGATCTTTCACATAAATGACTTTCTTTTTCTCTGACATGCCCATTCATCTCCTTTAGCTATCGTTAAGTCATTGTTAGTGTATGTACGTAATAGGCGTCTGTATAGTCATCCGCCCGCTTTCTTTTATTAGGAAAGAAAAAAACCATTGCATTTGCCCACACCATCATTTCACCTGTTCATATTCTATTAGAGACATCAAGTCAATTTGTTAAGAAAGGGGCTAACGCCATAATGAGTTGCGGAAAAAAATTTGACTCAGGCAATTGTGTCTGTGACATTTTAAGAGAGATTGTTGACGCTCAAAACGACGTCATAGCTGATTGCAATACAAGTTGCGAACAGTCAATCAATGATCTCCTGGGAGACACTGGAGGGAACGGCCGAGACACAGTACCTGTGTTGCTTTACTGTAAGGGGAACTGCAAACCGTTCAAAGGATTCGGAGCAAGAAGAGATGCGATCAACGATGTGCTTGCCAGCTTTTATTTCAGAGTAAAAGATGTGGACGACGAATGTTGCGCAACGCTTGAATTGCTACGTGATCCGAACGACAATTGTGACGATCCAGAATCACCAGTAAAACAATTCACCGGCAATCTTAGAGCGACTGGCATTTGTATTTCAGTGGATCTGGAATGCTTCTGTCATGTTACATGCCTTCCTGCTATTACAGCGTTGAGCTAATTACTAAAATAGTCGCGCCCGAGATGTCGGGCGCGACTATTTTTTTGGGCGATAAGCACGAGGATATTAAAATCCCAACAACCGAATATCTTCGATTGAATCAAACGGTATTTCTTGTTGAAATGGTTTTTTAAATGTTTTCATATGAACCACTCCATCTTCATACCTGTTTATATATCCTCGAATACTTGTATCCTCTGTTTGAACTTCGCATTTCATTTTCGGCACCCGTGCTGGTAATTGAACAAAATACTCAACTTTCTCTTCATTGCTCATATCACGGAACCGTTGCCGTCTTTCTCTATGCTTTGACCCTTTCTCAGAATTGCCATCAGACGCTTCACTCACTGAGTCGTGGTTTTCGCTGTTCAAATCTTCATTTACCACTTTTTCGCTATTGTCATGTTTCTCATTGCCGCGTAACCTCTGCCGCAGCTCTCGCTCAATCAGGTTCATGTCACGCTTGCCGGAATGATTGGAAACCTGGGGTGCGGGTTCACTATTCCGTGTAGAGTGATAACTTGTTTGCATAGGAACCTCGGCTTGATCAAATGTCGGTTGGTCTATATAAAGCATGGGTTTCTTGGCAAGCTTTCTTTGTTTTACCATGAGGAAGACAACCTCCTTTACAAATTCTTCATCTTTCTATATATATGTGTTTTATAGGGGTTATGTGCCCAGGCATAATAAAAACCGCCCTCAAAATTTATTTGAGAGCGGTTTTTTTAAACTTGGAACCTGAGATTAACCAGAGCTTTCCAAAATATTAATAACCGATAATATTGTAACCAGAATCGACATGGATCACTTCGCCGGTGACTCCACGAGAAAGGTCGCTCATTAAATAATAAGCCGTGTCGCCAACTTCTTCTTGGGAAACCGGTCTGCGCAATGGAGCACGTTGTTCAATTTCATTAAGAATTTTGTTGAAATCTCCAACACCTTTAGCCGATAACGTCCTGATCGGACCAGCTGAGATAGCATTCACACGGATATTGTGTTTGCCTAGATCACTAGCCAAATACTTCACACTTGCATCCAGGCTGGCTTTAGCGACACCCATGACATTATAATTCTCGACAACACGTTCTCCACCGAGATACGTCAATGTCATAATGCTCCCACCTTCACTCATTAAAGGCTGCGCAGCGCGGGAAACAGCTGTCAACGAATAAGCGCTTATATTTTGGGCAGTCAAGAAGCCATCTCGGCTCGTATTTAAGAATTCATCTTTTAGTTCTTCACGGTTGGCGAACGCAATGCAATGGGCAAGCCCATGAATGACGCCGACATCGTTTTTAATATTTTCAAATGTATTGATGATCGCTTCGTCATCTGTCACATCACATTCATAAAACAGGGATTCCTGGCCACCTTCCAGTGTAGCAGCTAAGTCGCGAACGGATTTTTCAAACCGTTCTGCTGCATATGTAAAAATCAACCGAGCTCCTGCGGCATGCAAAGAACGAGCAATTCCCCAGGCAATACTGCGTTTGTTAGCCACACCCATTACAACGTACGTGCGTCCTTCTAATGAAAAATTCATGTAAATACCCCTCCTTGAGGTTAAGACGAAATTAGTATTTGTTATTAGTACCTGCTGCTATTTTAGCTTATCTAGTCCAAAAATACAATTCTCTATTGCCTCAGTAAATCCCTTGTTTTTTCATTGAATATGTTAAAAGAAAATTCAATGTGTGGGTTACCCCCATTCGATATAAAAGACGCTCCACAGATACTCTGTAATCTGTGGAGCGGCCGTTTAACAATCTTCGCAGAATTCCAATTCCATTTTCAATTCTTCTACATACTCAGCTGATCCGGTAACAATGAGGCGGTCACCAATTTCGAGTTGGGTATCTCCATGAGGTACGATTGATTCATTTCCCCTGAAAATCCGGACCATGATCACATCGCCTGTGAACGGAAATTCGCGCAGGAGCACCCCATTGAAATCAGAATTGTACATATTAATTTGATAAAGGGCACTCTCCTGTTTCGTTAAAATGTTAACGATACTAGGTGCGACAATCATGGCTTTTAACAACGCTTTTGAGGAAAGCAACACAGAAAACACATCAACTCCCAAGTCTTTCATTTCCTGATCCAGATCAGGGGACTCCACCCGGACAATGACACGTTCCACGCCCTGGGATTTGGCGAAACGCGCGATTTCAGCGTTCTTCTGTTCATCTCCAGTCGAAGCCACTAGAAGATCAACCTCATAGACGCCTACTTCCTTCATTTTTTCGACATCATATTCATCCAGTTCTTTGATATCGAAACAAGAACGGCTGATTTTATCATCAATTTTATCCACTTTAGTATGATAGAGATGAGTTTCATACAGATTCGTATCTAATTCCCTTACCACAGGGAGTGTCATACGATTGGAACCGATAAAGGAAACACGCTCTGTATGGTCAACGTTCTCGAATTTCCCGTAAATTTTCTTAAATACAGTAGGTGAAACGAGACAGGTTAGGACAGCAACTAGTATTAAAGCCCCTTCCATCTGGGCATCGATCATGCCCTCGCGTTCACCGATGGTTGCAGCCGCAATGACAAGCGATAAGGTAGACGTTAAGATAATTCCCGTACTGAATACTGTTCGCTTATCATACCACTTCTGTAAAATGAGCGCAGGTACGATCTTAGATAACAATAAAGCGATGAACAGCATTGGTATTAACGTTAATACCCGGGGTTCATTAAATAAATTCCATATATCAATGTCCACCCCAACCATTACAAAGAAAATAGGAATTAAAAAGCCGTAGCCGAAGCTATCTAGCCGTTTAACCATTTCCGGGTCTGGTGACAATAAAGACACAAGTGTTCCGGCAAGAAACGCACCGAGAATATTTTCGGCACCCACCGTTTCCGACAAAGCAACCAATACGATGATCAAAGTAAATACAGCGCGTGTATCTATCTGGATTGTCCCTTTGGCCATTGTTTCTAAGAAGGACTGATGACGATAATATTTGCCGACAAAATATAATAAAACACCGGCGGCAAACAATAAGAGGAGCAGCCACGTATTGCCTCCATCCTGCCCATATATCGAAACAAACACAGCCAATAGGATCATCGTAGCCAAGTCAGCAATCACAGCCACTAATAAAATGGTCTGCCCGATGGTTGTTTTCATCATTTGCGCATCTTTCAACGTCGGCACCACGACCCCAAGTGACACGGTGGAGATGATTAATGTCATTAAAAAGGCATTCTCTATAAATCCGGCGAGCACAAATAAATAGGATAAACCGAGTGATAACGCAAAAATCCCGACAAAAATAATCAGGGCGACCCAAACTGGGCTTGGGGCCCCTGTCCCTTTATTCTCTGGTTTAGCTGCCTTCTTTCTCCTGGCGAATATGGAGAAATCAATCTCAAGACCACTTAAGAACATGAGAAATATAAAGCCTAGTGTAGAGAGTGTCTCGAGCCAATTTCCTTCTTGAACAACATCAAGCCCGCTTTTTCCTAACAACAGACCGACGATAATTTCTGCTACAACGACAGGGATCATATTCAAGCGAAAACGGTGAAGCAGAATAGGGGTTATGAAGGCTGCAAGGATGACGATAACTAACGAGGTGACCGATGCTCCATGCTCCATACAATCAACCTCCTTCCATCTATATAAGTAATTTCATAAAAGCAGTTGCCAACCCAAAATAAATCATAATGGAAATCAGGTCGTTGATGGTGGTAATAAATGGACCGGAAGCGACCGCGGGGTCAATGTTGAGTTTGTGCATAAGAAGCGGTACCAACGCGCCTGCCAGGGTAGCCACAATCAACGTAATCATAATGGAAATGCCGACTAATAGCCCTAAGAAAAAATCGTGCTGCCACAAGTAAACAATCAACGTAATAATTACACCGCACGAAACACCTGTGATTAAGCCCGTGCTTGCTTCTCGAAAAATTAATTTCCATTTTCCCTGCTTCTCAAAGTCGCCTGTTGCGATACCTCTCACTGCAACAGCCAATGCCTGAGTACCGGTATTACCTGCCATTCCAGCAATAAGTGGAATAAAAATAGCGAGAATCGCGACTTGATCCAACGTTTCTTCAAACTGACCAATTAAGCTGGCCGTTAAACTCCCTAGAAATAATAAAATAACAAGCCAGGGTAATCTTTTTTTTGCTGACTTAAATGCATTATCATCTGGACTGTCCACATCACTGATGGCTGCAAGTTTGGAATAATCATCGCTTGCTTCTTCTTCCATCACGTCCATAATGTCATCGACAGTTATAATCCCTAGCAGATGATGTTGGAAATCGACTACTGGTAAGGCAAGAAAATCGTAATCACGCATCATGCGAGCTATCTCTTCCTGATCCTCCCCGACCGGAACGGAAACGACCCGATCACTCATGACTTCAGAAATGAGCCAATCATCTTCTGCAATAATCAAATCCCGAAGTGAAATGACACCAACCAGTCGTTTATCTTCATCTGTTACATAGGTATAGTAAATCGTTTCAGCATCTGGGGCTTCTTTACGAAGATGCAGCATGGCTTCTCTTACGGTCTGGTTTTCCATTACGACAACAAACTCGGTGGTCATGATCGAACCTGCTGTTTTCTCTTCATAATGGAGCAGATCTTTAATTTCCTCAGCTGCTTCATTATCCATGATCGTTAAGAAACTGGCGACTTTGTTCTTGTCGAGTTGGTTTAAAATATCCACGGCATCGTCCGTTGACATTTCTTCAAAAACTTGTGCTGCAAACCGTGGATCCATTTCAGTAAAGAACGGCTCAATTTCATCGTAATCGATATGCTCCATAAAGTCGGCGACTTCTTCCGGAGAGAGATACGTATATATTTGGATACGAACATCCGTTTCTTGTTCTTCAAAAATCCGAGCCTGATCATAAGGGTGCATTTCCACAAACTCGGCCCTGAACTGATCAATATGGTCGTTAAATAACGCTTGTTGAATATTTTCCCACATTTTCTGGCGTTCGTGAGCTTCTAAGTGTTCCATACATATCCCTCCTAGCTTAGGCGACAGGCGATGATTTGACCGTTATATCGTAATTGCCCTGCTTAATTTTGTCAACGAAACAAATTTGAAATTCTTTAATTCGTACCTGACACATATACAGATCATTGCTGTACACTTACAATTGTAATCGTATTTTAACAGATGGGGAATTCGTGAGGGAACATCTATTGGGATGCCCCTGATAACATTAAAGCGTTACTCACGTGGGAATACTTCACTGAAATCCAAGGATCATTTGCAGGATCGATTCAATCCATATGCAGAAACGAAGGGATAAGAAGCGCTTTTGCAGGAAATGCTTTCATAACGACTCATTATTCAACTGGAGGGGTTACGATGAAAATAGATGTCATTGGAGACGTGCATGGATGCTATGAAGAGCTGCTTGAATTGTTTTCTCAGCTGAACTATACCTGGTCTCAGGGAAGCCTTCTCCCCCCTTCAGACCGTGTGCCTGTATTTTTAGGAGACATCACCGACCGCGGTCCTGATTCCATCCGTACCATTCATTTAGTACACCAAATTGTCATCACTGATAAAATTGGAAGATACGTCCCGGGGAACCACTGCAATAAACTGTACCGTTATTTTCTTGGTAATCCCGTCCAAATAAAAAACGGGCTTGAAACAACTGTTGCTGAATACGAGGCCTTATCTAAAGCGGAGCAGCAAGAGGTCAAACAAAAATTCATCGAACTCATCGAACGTTCCCCGTTGTACCTGGAACTTCCAGAAGTAAATGCCGTCATTGCCCACGCAGGAATTCCAGAAGCATATATTGGGAAAACGGGGAAGCAAGTGACCACGTTTGTGTTATATGGAGATATTACAGGAGAAAAACATGAAGACGGGCGCCCGATCCGCAAAGATTGGGCAAAGCATTACCATGGGGACCGTTGGATTGTTTACGGTCATACCCCCGTTCTAGAGCCGCGTTTCATGCACAAGACTGTAAACATTGACACAGGGTGCGTATTTGGAAATAAACTTACGTGTTTTCGTCTTCCTGAGCACGATCTCGTAAGCGTACGTTCTAAGCAGCCCTTCATGCAAGATAAATTTCAATGAAAGAGGAAATCCGACAGAGATCACAAGGTGGGTTTGTGAATCTGCCGGATTTCTATTTTTAAGCCTTTATACACAAGTTCAACCTCTTATGCGTCATGGGGTGTTCAAAAGACAATGCCACACATTCAAGGGCGTGGCCACTGTGTTCCCATTCAGGCCCTCCGTATAATTCATCGCCCAGTAAAGGATGCCCTATATGCGCCATATGAACACGAATCTGGTGGGTTCTCCCCGTTTCTAGTTCCACCTCTACGAGACAGCAATCACTCCACTCATGTCGCACCTGGTAATGTGTAACAGCTCGTTTTCCATGGTCAGCAACTTCGCGTTCAATAATAGATCCAGGCTTTCTTGCTATAGGCGCGTTAATTGTATCTGACTGTTCAGCTAACATGCCTTCTACTAACGCCTGGTAACGCCTGTTTATCGTCGCCTGCTGCTTCCTAGCTAACAACGAATGTATGTATTGGTGTTTGGCAATCAGCATCAAACCTGATGTATCACGATCAAGCCGCGTAACGATATGCACCGTGTAAGCGAGGTTTTTCTGATTATAGTAATGGATCACCCCGTTAGCTAATGTACCGTTCGGATGATCGGCTGAGGGAACACAGGCCACGCCTTTAGGTTTATTTATAACCAATACGTCCTTATCTTCATACACAATGTCGAGGTTCATGGGTTCTGGCGCCAACCTTGGACCTCGTGGCTCAGGAGGGAATTGCACCGTCACTATATCTCCCTCCCTTAAAACAGCCCTAACCGTCACCGGTTCTTCATTAAGGGTTAAATCGCCAGAGGATTTCACTTTTTTCAATAACCCATATGAGAAGCCTTGAACAGACATGAGATACTCCCTTAAAATCATGCCGTCACATTCAGCTGTAATACACCAATCGATTGCCAACCTCATTATTCACGGTCATCCGCAACAAAGGAATCGTGCACGCGTTTCCAAAAAGGGAAAGGACGAAACCTTGCAAACCGTACTTTTTGCTGGGCTACCTGACATTGGATCGATTTCACATCTTTGTACGTCCGTGTTATATGGTCCATTGTAATAAGAAAACTACGATCATAAATAGGTTTCAACAAGCATGTGTGGTGGCTAGGCAAGATTAGTGGCGAGCCGATGGTACGAAATACACGGTTGTTAATTGAAGCCATTTCAGCAATTTGTATTGATTCAAGCGAAGGATGAATAATAGCTCCACCTAAGGCTTTATTATATGCTGTGCTTCCTGAAGGCGTGGAAACACATAAACCATCCCCTCTGAATGTTTCAAAATGCTCGCCTTTGATTTCTACATCAAATACAACCGACCCTTCCGACGTTTTTATTGTACATTCATTTAAGGCGAGATAACGATCTTCTTCCCCCTCATCCTGTGGCCAAATCGTGACCTCCAACAAAGGGTATTCCACCACCTGGAAAGGCGTCCGGGCGATTTCAATGATCAACTTCTCCAGTTCATCAGGCATCCAATCCGCATAGAAACCTAAATGACCGGTATGGATTCCAATGAATGCCGTTTTATCAAGACGATGACTATACGTATGAAAAGCTTCCAGGAGGGTGCCATCTCCACCTACAGATATGGAGAGGTCAGGCTCGTCTTCATCGTAGTCAAGATCAAATTCAGTGAGGTAATTTTTAATTTTGGAGCGGATATCATTTGATTTTTTGTCGCCTTTTGAAAGAATTGAAAATTTCATGATCCTGTCCAACTCCTTAATCTGTCAAATTGTTTTTAGGTACTTTCTTGTTTTCTTCCTTACGATGAAATACTTTTTGTGCTTCCTGGATCTCATTCTTTATTTTAGACATTTCTTCATCTAATTGGAAAGCCGCTTCTGCAGCTCGCTTTAATCGAGCTTGAATTTCGCCCGGGATTTGCCCGGCATATTTATAATTAAGAGAATGTTCATTGGTTGCCCAAAAGTTCATAGCTAACGTGCGAATTTGTACTTCCGCCAATACTTTCTTCTCGCCATGTATAGTTTCAACTGGGTATTCAATAATGACATGATATGAACGATAACCACTATCTTTTTTTCTTGATATGTAGTCCTTTTCCTCAACAATAACAAAGTCATGCCGATCCTTTATTTTGTCCACGACTAGATAGATATCATCAACAAACTGGCAAACAACACGCAGGCCAGCGATATCTTGTATTTCTTTTTCTATATTTTCAGGATTAATCCCCTTGCGACGCGCTTTTTCAATCGTACTCGACTTCGGCTTCACCCTGCCCGTCACAAATTCAATAGGAGCTTGCTCCATCTCATATTCAAACTGCTGCCTCATCCCTTTTAATTTAACCTTTAACTCTTCAACAACTTGCGCATACGGTGCTATAAAAACATCCCAATTCACGATCCGCACCACCCTTTATCAACCTGCTCGCTCAACATTTATTTTTCAATGCAATTGTATCATACAGTTTAACTTTCATCATTGAAGTGGTTTTCTTCAAGGATGATTAGTTAAACGTATCGGACTTTTACGGGCAGTGCCTTTTCCTACTGCCCGTTGAAGTGGGACCAAGTTCTACTACCACCTAGCAAACATAAATCTTTGCATTTACCTTCATATTTCCTCATAATAATGACAGCCAAAGGAGGCAACTATAATGGCACAAGAAATTGAAATTGAATTTAAAAACTTACTTACAAAAGATGAATATCAAACACTACATCAATCATTAGAGTTTGAAAACGCCACCACTATTAAACAAACAAATTACTATTTTGAAACCGATATGCTTTCATTACGAAACCACGGCAGCGCTTTACGCATAAGGGAAAAGAACGGAAGCTGGGTATTGACGTTGAAACAGCCTCACCCTGAGGGATTATTGGAAACCCACGATGAGCTGACCGATTCAGAAGCGCAACGATGGATTAATAGCGATCCAGTTTCAAAACCTAATGTAGAAGCGCAATTGAAACAAATCGGGCTTAGTTCTTCACAATTTCACTGTCTAGGAAATCTTACCACTATTCGAAAAGAAATAAACTACAAGAACACGACGCTCGTCCTCGACTATAGTATGTACCACCAGACTGAAGATTACGAACTAGAACTGGAATCATCCAGTAAATCTCATGGAAAAGACGTATTCTTTACGGTCCTGAACTCATTTCATATTCCTGAAAGAGTCACACCTAATAAGATAAAACGCTTCTATGATGCACGCCCACAATCAGATTAGTTGCCCAACTCCGCTTCCGTTGCTAAAATATATAAACAGACAGAAAGGGGAGGAACTATGCCTCATGTACCCGATACAATCTTTGAAGCGCTAGGAAAACCTAAAATTGATCAATTAGTAGAAGCTTTTTATTACCGGGTTGGTCAACATCCTGACTTAAGTCCGATCTTCCCTGAGGATTTGACTGAAACAGCTCGGAAACAAAAGCAATTTTTGACTCAATTTTTCGGAGGACCAGCCTTATATACAGAGGAACATGGCCACCCCATGCTGCGAGCACGCCATCTCCCATTTACCATTACACCAGCGCGAAAAGATGCCTGGCTGGAATGTATGGATCAAGCTTTGGAAGAGACTGATATAGAAGATCCTTACCGAAGCATTATTTTCAATCGACTAACCTTGACTGCGGAACATATGATGAACACACCTGAAGATGAGAAAGGAGAATCGATGTGAGTTGGAAAGCTGCTGGTTCTTCCAGTGAAAGCCAAAACAACCGTTTCGGATTTTTTGATTTATTAAAAAAACCAATCGAAATATATGTCTTCATCGATCCCCTTTGTCCAGAATGTTGGTCACTCGAACCTTATTTAAAGAAGCTCACAATCGAATACGGGCGTTTTTTCACGATTAGGCCAATTATCAGTGGTAAACTTTCATCTTTTCAAGTAAATTCAAAAAAAACTGAGCAGTTGAAAAAGAATTGGGATAAAACAGCCACACGTACGGGCATGTGTTGTGATGGAGATGTATGGTTAGAAAACCCTGTATCCTCCCCATTGATGACCTCGCTTGCTATTAAGGCGGCTGAACTTCAAGGGAAAAAATCAGGTGTACGCTTTCTTAGAAAAGTACAAGAATATGTATTTTTAAATAAACAAGATATTTCTGATGAGTCGGTCTTGATCGATTGTGCTAAGAAATGCTGCTTGGATATTGAAGAGTTCGAACGGGATCTCCATTCAGATACAGCTAAACGCGCCTTGCAATGCGATTTAAAATTAACACAAGAGATGGACGTTGATGCCATACCCACCATCGTACTATTTAATGAATCTGAGGAAGATGCCGGGTTAAAAATCACAGGGTTATATTCCTACGAAGTGTACGTTAAAGTGTTGAAAGAAATGCTTCGAAATAACCCTGATGCGGCAGCGAAACCTTCGCTGGAAGATTTCCTTACGCATTATTCGTTTGTTGCGAACCGTGAAGTGGCCGTCGTTTACGACTGGAGTGAACAACAAGCGCGGAAAGAATTGAAAAAACTTGTTTTAAAACAAAAAGTCAGAGAAGTTCCAGTTAAGTATGGATCATTCTGGGAATATGCCGGATCATGAACTTATCCTATACCTTTAATGAACACAAGGTTCCCGATCATCAAGGAACCTTGTGTTTTTTATTTGATCGCAAACCCTATTAATGAGCTCTCCCCTGTTCTACATACCTTGTCCCTTTCATATGTTGAATACCAAAAGGGGGACAGCTACGATGAAATTTAAAATCATTATGTTTTCCATCTTCTTTCTAATTACGTTAGTGTTCAATTTCTTTGGACTGATGAGGCTTTTTCCCTTGTATATTACAGCTCCCATCTTTTTCTTTTCCATCTATATCGGTTTGCAATCATTCTTTTATCGTAAGAAATTCAGAGGGTTTCAACAATAAAGCCAACCGCAAGTCAGCGGTTGGCTTTATGAGCTTTATTTCATCAACTCTTCCATTTCATTTAACTTTTCTTCGAACACATCTAACGCAGATAAAATAGGTTCCTTCGAAGTCATATCAACACCGGCCCGTTTTAATACCTCGATAGGGTAATCACTACTGCCAGCTTTTAAAAAGTCCTTGTACCTGCTGACCGCTTCATCACCATCTTCAAGAATTTGAGAAGCTAACGCCATTGCAGCCGAATAACCCGTCGCATATTGATAAACGTAGTAATTGTAATAGAAATGAG
Source organism: Thalassobacillus sp. CUG 92003 (assembly GCF_013618635.1). GTDB lineage: Bacteria > Bacillota > Bacilli > Bacillales > Halobacillaceae > CUG-92003. The sequence goes on from NZ_JABLSJ010000005.1 coordinate 231,392, forward strand.
GAATTCTCGCCCATTCCAACCCAATTTCATCATCAATGACCATCTCATTGCCAAAATATTTTTTGTTCAAGCCATAATATAATTCTGTTAGTTTATCGGGGGTTAATGCTTCACCATTTTGGACCCTCACATGTATGTCGTGTTCAAATTCCGCAAACATCGTTTGGCGGAAAACAGTGCCCCTGAACCCTTCGAGAAAATTATTGAGAAGATACAACTTCTCCCGCTCATCGTTCGTGTGTTTTAACATATAATCGTTCAATAATGCTTCATTACACGTTGAGGCTACTTCAGCCACAAATACTGAATAATTCCCATATCGATAAGGCTGATGTGCGAATGTATAATAACTATGCAACGAGTGACCCAGTTCATGAGCCAACGTGAATAAATTATTCACATTATCCTGCCAATTCAACAGGATATATGGGTTGCCTCCGTAATGACCGGATGAATAAGCTCCGCTCCTCTTCCCTTTGTTCTCATCTACGTCAATCCAACGGTTTTCATACCCTTCCTTTACAGCATTAACATAATCCTCACCCAATGGTTCTAAACTTTTTAGCACGATATCCTGTGCCTGTTCGTAATCAATCGTCATATCGACATCTTGGACGAGTGGCGTATAAATGTCATACATGTGAAGTTCGTCGACTCCAAGAATTTCTTTTCTTAACTTAAGATAACGGTGCAATAGAGGAAGCCGCTCATTTACAGCTTCCACCAGATTGTCATAGACGGTTTCCGGGATGTTGTTATCCTCCAATGCAGCTTGCCGTGCCGAGTCATAATGTCTAACTTTCGCGTAATAATTATCTTTTTTAATATTGCCGCTTAACGTGGAAGCAAACGTATTCTTAAACTTCCCAAACGTCCCATGCATGGATTCGAACGCTGCTTTCCTGACTTGACGATCTGTTGATTTCATGAAGCCAAGGTACCTTCCGTGCGTTAAGTCCCGTTCATTCCCATCTTCATCAGTTATACTCGGGAAAGTCAGATCCGCATTATTAAGCATACCGAACGTTTGAGAGGGAATAGATGATATTTCTGAAAATCCAGCTAATAACTCCTCTTCTTTCTCACTTAATACATGGTCTTTCTGGCGTATTATTTCATTGAGGGCATGCTCATACAATTGTAATGCTTCATGATTTTCTAAGTACGATGGGACCGTGCCTTTTTCTAATGAAAGTATCTCTGGGATAATAAAACTCATCGATGACGCAACTTGCGTGTATAAATTCTCTGCTTTGGCATTCATTTCTTGATAAAAAGCATTAGTCGTATCCTGGTCGTAGCGCATATGTGCGTAATTATATACGTGACCGACCCTATTTGAAATTTCATCTTGTAGGACTAGTAAATCATATAGTGTTTCAGCCGAATCACCAAGTTTCCCTTGGAAGTCTTTAATCTTTGGGAGTAACTGCTTGACTTCTTCGTATTCCTGTTGCCAATCTTCATCTGTTGCAAAAATATTTTCGAGCTTCCACGTCCTTTCCACTGGAAGTTCTTCGCGTTTAGGTAATTCCTTAGCACTGGCCATCATTTTCCTCCTTTTATTATACTCTCTTTATGAAATTCTGTAATTTAACACAGAATCCCTGCCGTCGGTTAGATATTTCCCCTTACATTTTCAATAACTGGGTCACTAAAGCACGATCACGTTTTTCAGCTTCTTCCCTCCCCTTAGGGTAAGCAATTTCCTTTAACTTATAATAGTGATTGTCTTTTCCTTTTTTCACGAAATTTAATTTTTCAAGAAGATCTAAATACTCTTCTGCAGGGTTAGGTGTTACGTGATCTAATAAGGGGGAGGTAAAAGGAGTCGGGATCGTAGAAGTTTGAATTTTTTGATGTATCGGTGTAGGAGAGAAAACATCAATGATGAAGCGGCTTTGCCAGATTTTTAATCTTGAGGGAAGAAATAATTGACTCTTTAGAGGGATCATACTCTCAGAAGGGATTAAAGAAAAGTGGAGGTTTCGAAGATATAAAAATTGTCTCCATTGCAATTCTTGACTGGAAGTACGTGGAGAATACGTACGTCTTTGGCGCGTCATATAATGCAGCCAGGATGAAGCAGTTAAATGGGGAACTGCTGGAGAGGTTCCGAATAAATGGATGAAGCGGAAAGAAGAATTCATCTTCATGATTTCCAAATTTGCGTTTACATAGCGTTCACCGTTAGACCATAGTGAACGTGCCGTAATCCAGGAGCAAAGAGTGGGGTCAAAAAAGTATAGGGCGTACGCCTGTCTGTGATAATGAATCATATATTTATGAAAGTCACTAACTTGGAGCAATTCCCGTCCTTTCCTTTTTAATTGATTCGCTCCTATAACCCACAAAGGATGTATCCCTTTCTTCTGGTAATTCTTTGTTCTGTACGCAATGTCTCGAATAGGGATGCGAGCACATTGAAATTCAATTGCCATCCAGGTGTTTTGATAATGGAGCAACATATCAGGCCGTTGTTGCAGCGTTTTTAGGTAAGGTTCAAGCAAAACCTGATAGCCCTCACGTTTAAGTGACTCATAAATCAACCACTTCCCTGTTTCATGATATTCTCCCTCCCCACCATTTTTTTCATTGCACCTACTTTTTGGATGATGAGCAAAATGAGCAACCATTCTACTGCCGGAACGAGCATAAACAGGTTCATGACACTTTGGACAAATGAAAGAGCCTGTGCGCTTAAGTCGCTTTATTTCCGATAGAGGTAAAGCGTGTAATATCACAATCTCCCCGGATGAAGAATCAATTGCACGAAGCAAATCACAGCACCTCCTTGGTATAACTACGTAATTTCGCCATGATTTGCTCAAACTCCTTTTTATTTGGCTCAGTTAGCCCAATATATAAAAAAAAAGAACTCCCGTAAAATTGGAAGTTCTTTTTTTTTAGTAATATAAACACTAAACTTTAACAGGGTTGCCTTATATTTAAACACGTATAACAATTTTCCCATTAAAAAAGCACACCTTTGACAGTGTGCTTTAAATAGCCTTACTCTGCTGGAAAATAAGCTTTGAGCTGAGTCAAAGCCTTATCATTGAAGATCGTCTTACCATACTCTTCGAGACGATGAATGGTGACAGACGACTCGTAACCAAACTCAAGTAATTGACTTAAAATATTTTCTTGATGGTCATCACTCATATTTTCATCATGGAACTGAATATATAAATAGTAACGGTCATCGAAATGGAACAAACGATGGTCAATGCCTTCTTCAGGCTGATAATAATGACTGAGCTGAATAACATCTTCAAAATCTTCAAATCGAATGGTAAAGGTTAAAGGCTCATAAGGTTTCACATCATCAGTATCATCTTCCTGCTGGTCGTCTTGACTAGTATCGTTTCCGTTAAATTTATCTTCAAGCAACGATTCAATTTTTTCATCAACAGGCATATCAATTGTTTTTCCTTCTTCAGTTGGAAGCTCTAACTTTTGCCCGTCCTGAGACAGCTGAGCTTTCGTTACAATCACTTCTAGGCCTTTGTCCATAGCTTGGACTTGTATCCAAAGCGGCCCATCAGCTTGGAAATTTTCCTGGTCGTTGACTTCATCCATCATTTCCCAAAAAAGCTGTTCGCTGCGTTCACGGTTGTACCAGATTTCTTCACGATCAAAGCCTCGCTCTTCAACATCATGGTACGAAATATAGAATTTGACTGTATTTTCATTAATGCGTTCGATTTCCATACATCTCTCTCCCTTCTATCAATAGGTAGGCGGAAGGGAATGTTCACCCTTTTGTTACTTTTAGGTTTACCTTACCCTTTCCACTAGCTGACCAATCTCCTCGATGTGCAAGTGTAAGGTTATTGTAATTCTATTGTATGACAGACATAAACAAATGGAAAACAACTTGCTTTAATTGGACAAAAAACAGATGAATGTCCCGGTTCACTTAAATATTGGACAACTTAACATCTGGATATTTAGTTGTTTATTTTAGCTCATTTTAGCAAAATTGTCACTACTTATCAGGAGGATTTTTTATGGAATGGGAAGTCATACAAGCTATTTTGATTATTATCGGAATTGATCTTGTCCTTGGCGGTGACAATGCTATTGTGATCGCCCTGGCATGCCGCAATCTGCCTGAGCATCAACGCAATAAAGCGATTTTACTTGGGACAGGTCTTGCGATCGCGATGCGGGTATTGCTGACAGCCTTAGCTTTGTATTTATTACATATTCCATTATTAAAATTGTTCGGTGGTTTGCTATTAGTGCAAATTGCCATAAATTTAGTGAGAAACAATAATGAAGAAGTGGATATTAAAGCTGGGAGTACTTTATTATCAGCCGTTAAAACCATCGTATTCGCCGATATTGTAATGGGGTTTGATAACGTCTTAGCCATTGCAGGTGCTTCTAGAGATAATATGTGGCTGGTGATTGCAGGTCTGCTCATTTCCATCCCCATTATCATATGGGGTAGTAAAATCATCTTATGGCTAATGGAAAGACTTCCCGTTCTTATTTATATCGGCGCCGGCATCATTGCCTATACAGCCGGAAAAATGGTCGTGGAGGAACAGCGTCTTCATTCACTAACCCAGACCTTTGAAAGCCTCCACTTGCTCATACCGCTAGTATTCATTATCGTTGTTATTCTATCCGGTTACTTTAGTAATAAAAAACAAGCCCCTCCCGTGTCTTAAAGCGATTGTGTTTGAAAAAGCCGCGCACTCTCGAGAGAGTTGCGCGGCTTTAATTTTAGTTGACCAACCTCTGTGCTTCTTTTAATTGAAAGGTACGAACACTTCTCGGTAGGAACCTTCTTATTTCATCTTCATTATAACCAACTTGGAGACGTTTCTCGTCAATGATGATAGGACGTCGTAACAACCCTGGGTTTTCATGAATTAAAGTGAACAACTCTTGCATGGGCAATTGATCAAAGTCAACTTTCAATGTTTGAAATACCTTTGAACGCGTTGAAATGATCTCTTCCGTGCCATCTTCCGTCATTCTTAAGATTTCTTTAATTTCATCCAATGTAAGTGGTTCAGAGAATATATTTCGTTCTGTAAACGGAATATCGTGCTCTTCCAACCATGCTTTTGCCTTTCGGCAAGAAGTACAACTTGGTGAGGTATAAAGTGTAACCATTTGTAACTTCACTCCTCAATAAATGTATTAAAACCAAATTTTAATCACTTATTAGATTAAAATAACTTTAAATAACTGTATATGTATAATATATCATACATGTCAAGTAATAAGATAAAGATTATCCAAAAGCTTTAACAAGGGGAGTACGAATTGGCTATTATCAATGGGAGGTTTACGTATAATTTACCACAACATAATAGAATTTAAACCATTTATTATTACAATCCTGTGAATATTTAATGAGCGTAGTAATTTTCAACTGCGTCTTAAAATTGAAAAAACCGGCTGCAGGTAACAGCCGGTCGGACTTAATCATGCATTTTCTGGTTTTTTCAATTCTTTCAAAATGTCTTCAGACTCCCGATCCTCATCAATAGATAATACCTCGTCTACAGGTTGGTATGATTTTCCATAAAATTCATTGTCTTTATACGTGTGAATTTCTTCATACATTTTTCTCATTTGGTTATAAATATTTTCTTCAGACTCATCACTCGGAGACCAGTAAAGTATTTCCATTTGATTCGGTTCGTTCGTCGCTAACGATTTTCTTGTATATCCGATCGACTTAGCATGCTTAAAACCTTCTCTTTGATAAAAGTGCAGACGCTTGGCAGTATCAGTTTCCTCATAATCAACAGGTTCTACCTCAAGTATAATGGCTTTGCCTTTTGCTTTCATTTTTTCAATCAGCTTATGCCCAAGCCCTTGCCCGCGTGCAGCTGATGATACATATACATAATCAATAAAAAGAAACCGATCAAATTCGGCATACATTAGTACGTGGTTTTCACCCTCGTCTTTATAATAAACGTTGCTTTTTTCCTTTAACAGCGTTTCCATATGCTCTTTTGATTTCATTTCTTCAACCGGAAAATACTGCTTAAGCTTCTTATACCAGTTCATTGATCTTCTCCCTTATAAAGTAGTCGTCCTTATTATAACTGATTATGGTCAACTTGTTAAATTTTCCTCTCCTTTTCTTTAGGCTGAACAATTTACTGGTGTGATATGTATGGTACACACATATTAATAAATATATATTAAGGAGGTAAGGCTATGATGATATTTATATTAGATGCCAGTGTGACTAGCATTCTTATCATAACAATGATGGCATTCATGTCCTCACTATTTAGTTTCCTACTGAATCCATTTATATGGAAAGCAAACAAATAGCTCCATTGGCCGCCAAAAAAAGCAGTTCATTAAAGGGTACAAACACGCCTAAAACGAACTGCGTAGTGTTAAGACCACATATTCTTTTGCTTCTAATTCAGCGGGGTGTAGTCAACATTCGGTGTATAGTTGTTGCCAGGATTCCAAAGAAGGTATTCTTCAATGCCGTTCTCATTCAGTGCTTTAATTTGAGCTTCTACTTCTGCTTTGCCATATTGTGTAGCAGCACCAGAATACAACCACGGTGCCTCAAAGTCCTGGATCCAAGGTCTAGAGACAGGTGGTGAATCGAGTTTATTAAGCACTTCATTCTCTACCTTGGCGTATTCATTAATCGTATTAAAAGGTTCCTTATCCGGCATTTCAATTCCAAAATACGGCCCCCAATGACTCGGGTAGATCATGGAAGAGATGACATCGACATGTGAAGATATTTTAGAGAAGTTTTGACCGATGTTGGGTGCTTCTTCAATCGTTGCCGAATACCCGAAAATATCAACTGACATTTCAACATCATAATCAGAGAGTTCATTTTTTGCATAACTCACAAAATCTGTTACAGCCTTTACACGTTTTTTTACGGGGTTCATATCCAATTCAGCATATTCACCCTGGCTGTACTCCAACTCCTTATCACGATTACCGAAGCCTTCAGGAAAACGTACATAGTCAAACTGGATATCCTGAAACCCTAATTTTGCCGCTTCTTTTGCAATGCCCAAGTTGAACTCCCAGACTTCTTTCATAAATGGATTGACAAACGCTTCACCACGACCATTCACCCAAACTTTTCCGTTTTGCTTAAATGATAGTTCAGGACGTTCTTTAGCCAATAACGAATCCTTAAATACAACGACTCGAGCAATGGGGTAAATTCCTTTCTCCTCAAGCTTCTCAAGCATCTTCCGCGGATTATCGATATAAGGTTCTGCAAGATCGTAATAAGGCGAGTCTTTATCCGGCTTGAATGTGATGTTGCCGTGGTCTTCTTTGATATCAATGACCATAGCATTCAAATCAGTGGAATCAACCAATTTCGTCAGCTCTTTCATTTTGCTATTCCCAGCAGAAGGGCCAGTAACGTAAATGCCACGCACGGCATCAGGATATTCGAAATCCAAACCTGAATCATACACATACCGGGCAATCTTCTGAGGAAGTTCTAATTGTGACAGTCCTGACGTTCTTTCCGAAAGCATTTTCACTTCCTTCGTCTCGTTTTCCTCATCGGCAAAAACCACCTGCATGGGGGAAAACAAACCAAGGAGTAAAAAACCGGTGCATAACAGCCAAAATAGTTGTTTGTTGCTCATCTTGAATTTCTCCTACTTTCTATATGTATTCTCGTATTATTATAAAAGAGAATTAAGGGAAAATGATAGTCAAATTTAACATTTTTGTAGCATTTTTGTAATCTGTTACATAAGAACTACTCCAAATTGAATAAAGAAAAGAGAACACTGTCTTATTAACAGCGTCCTCTTTTTAGGAGTAGCCTATACTGTTGCAAGTTGTTTTTTATAGTGTTCAAATTCATTGGTTGTGCAAAGTACCCAATGATCCGGTCCCACTTCTCTGAATTCCGGTTCTTCACTTGTATCATGATCGCTCGGATCATAGTTGAAGCGTACTCGAGAGCGTTCATAATCCGGGTCTGGCAATGGAATCGCTGATAATAGCGATTTCGTATAAGGGTGAAGGGCGTTCTTGTACAGTTCATCTGCATCAGCTAACTCCACCATTTTCCCGAAATACATTACACCTATGCGATCACTGATATATTTTACCATCGACAAATCATGAGCAATAAACAAATAGGTCAATTCTTTGTCCCGCTGCAATTGCTTCATCAAATTGACCACTTGGGCCTGAATTGAGACATCAAGGGCTGAGATCGGTTCATCTGCAATAATAAAGCTAGGGTCTACGGCAAGGGCTCTTGCAATACCAATCCGTTGACGCTGCCCCCCACTGAATTCATGCGGATAACGGTTAGCGTGCTCTTGATCCAACCCGACAGTCTCTAAGAGATCATGGACTTTCTCCTTGCGTTGTTTATCATTTTCCACCAACCCATGGATGTCCATCCCCTCAGCTATGATATCTTCTACTTTCATCCGGGGGTTAAGGGAAGCGTACGGATCCTGAAAGATCATCTGCATTTCTCGGTTGAATTTTTTCAATTCCGATTTATCTTTTTTTCCGTGTACATTTTCCCCATTAAAGTAAACTTCGCCCTCCGTGGCATCGTATAAACGAATGATCGTCCGGCCGGTCGTCGATTTTCCACAACCGGACTCTCCCACTAATCCGAAAGTTTCCCCTTTATAGATGTTGAAATTCAGACCATCAACAGCTTTTATGACACTATGACGTCCTGTCTTGAAGTGTTGCTTCAAATTACTGATTTCCAATAACGATTCTTGACTCATAATTGATCACCTTCCGAATTTCCAGATGCCGACCGGGCCATCCCTTTCATACGTCGTTTAACAGACTCAGGCGGCTCGATCTCTGGTGCATGTTCGTGTAACAGCCAAGTTGCCGCATAATGCGAATCTGACACTTTAAACATCGGGGGCTCCTGTTCCAAGTCAATTTTTAATGCATAATCATTACGCGCTGCAAACGCATCGCCCTTCGGCGGCGCGATCATATCAGGCGGCGAACCTTGAATGGCATACAAATCTTCATCAGCGCTATCTAGTGAAGGCATTGACCCGAGCAATCCCCACGTGTAAGGGTGTTGCGGATTATAAAAGATATCATCTACTGTGCCAATTTCAACAATCTTTCCAGCATACATAACGGCTACGCGATCAGCCACGTTCGCGACAACGCCTAAATCATGGGTGATGAAAATAATCGCTGAATCTGTCTTCTTCTGAATGTTTTTCATGAGTTCAAGGATTTGCGCTTGAATCGTTACATCCAGTGCTGTCGTCGGTTCATCGGCAATAAGCAACTTAGGATTACAGGCTAATGCAATTGCTACCACCACACGTTGTCTCATACCTCCTGAGAATTGGTGCGGATATTGCTTCATCCTACTTTCAGCATCAGGGATGCCCACCAGTTCCAGCAATTCCAGCACCCGTCTTTTAGCTTCGCCTTTGCTCATCTTTTGGTGTTTTATTAAGCCTTCCATGATCTGGTTCCCGACTTTCATCGTAGGGTTCAAGGAAGTCATTGGATCTTGAAAGATCATTGATAAATCTTTTCCACGAATCTTTTGCATCTGCTTTTCGCTCAATTTGGCTAGATCTCTGCCTTCAAATAGCACTTCCCCTTCCTTAATCCGTGCAGGCGGCTTGGGGAGAAGCTGCATTAACGCTTTCGTCGTAACTGACTTTCCAGAACCTGATTCTCCAACTATCGCCAGTGTTTCCCCTTTATGAACGTCGAAATCTACCCCGCGAACGGCTTTAACTTCGCCGCCGTAAGTATCAAACGATACGTGTAAGTTGTTAACTTCTAGTAGTTTTTCCATGAATTAGCGTACCTCCTATTCGCGCATCTTCGGATCAAATGCATCACGAAGACCGTCGGCCAAAATGTTAAAGGCAATCATGATGAGAGATATGATCAACGCAGGGAATATCATAATGTACGGATAAATCTGCAATGAATCGAATCCATCATTAATCAATGTACCCAATGATGCAATCGGCGTCGGTAGACCTAAGCCGATAAAGCTAAGGAATGCTTCCAGGAATATAGCCGCTGGAATGGTGAACATTGTGTTGATGACGATCAAACCTGTAACGTTCGGAACCAGGTGTTTACGTAACACACGATTATCCGGGGCCCCGAGTGTTTTAGATGCTAAAACGAATTCCATGTTTTTCAGTTTCAGGACTTGTCCCCTGACAATACGGGCCATCGAAATCCAACCCGTAATGGTGAGGGCAATAATTATAGATGTTATACCCGGTTCAAGTATGAGTATCATGAGAATGACAACAACTAAGTTTGGAATCCCCACTAATATTTCAATAATCCGCTGTAGTATATTATCGACCCGGCCACCATAATAGCCGGAAATACCGCCGTAAGCGACACCAATAACCATATCAATCAAAGCAGCTAATAAGGCGATGAAAAGCGATATGCGTGTCCCTTCCCAAGCGCGTGTCCATAAATCACGACCTAAACTATCGGTACCGAACCAGAAATTCGTCTCAATTTCTTTAGCAGCGTAGACATCTTGGATGCCTTCCACTCTAGCCAGTTGATCGCCGCTTGGTTCTGTCAGCACGTTAGTCGTTATTGTCTCCTCATCACCGCCAAAACGAGCTAAGGCTTTTTCACGAGCTGCCTCTACAGTTTCAGCTTCTTTTATGGAAGACAGGGTACCGTCAACTCCAAGCCAGCTAATATTTTCAAGAACAGGGATTTTGGGAGGCATTTTAGCTCGTTGTAAATCCTGTTCATAGGCATCATATTGATTCATGTAAGGACCAAAAATAGCCATGAACGCCAGTAATATCAGGACGACAAGACCAATCATGGCCCCGACGTTTTTTCTTAACCTTACGAAGGAATCCTGCCAAAACGACAGACTAGGCCGGGATAATTTTTCAGCTTCTCCCTCCTGTTTTTCCACAGGAACAAATAAATCTTTCGATGGTTTGTGGTTATCCATGATTACTACTCTCCTTCAGTCAGTCGAATTCTAGGATCGATAACTCCATACAGGAGGTCTACCACAAGAACGATAGTAATGAACAAGAACGCAATTAAAAGCGTTGTTCCCATTATGACTGGGAAATCGTTCGTCGTGACGGAGGTGACAAATTGCTCACCTAGACCTGGTACAGCAAAAATTTGTTCGATAACAAATGTACCAGTCATCAAACTGATAGCTAACGGACCAAGAACAGTAATCAATGGAATTAACGCATTCCTTAATCCATGCTTGAAAACGACACCAAATTTATTAACACCTTTAGCACGAGCAGTCGTAATATAATCTGATCCGAGAACTTCCAGCATTTCGGTTCTCATAAAACGGGCTGCAATTGCGATAGGGAAAATTGCAAGCGCGATAGTTGGTAAGATACTGTACTCCCAACCTTCCCATAAGGCAACTGGTAACCAACCAAGTCTGACCGCAACGAAATACTGTAAAAGCCCGGCGAACACAAATGAGGGGATTGACTTACCGACTACGGCGACAAACGTCGATCCATAATCTAGGAAGCCATTATGATATATGGCTGAAACCAGCCCCAGTAACATTCCGAGTATTGTACCCACTGCCATTGATTGTGCCCCTAGCATGGCAGAAGGACCAATTCTTTCCATAATAATCTGCGTTACTTCACGATTATCAAATTGAAATGATACTCCGAGATCTCCTTGTGCAAGACCCGTCATGTATTTTGCATATTGAACCGGAACCGGTTCGTTCAAACCGTATTTCTCCATTACAATCGCCTTCTGCGCTTCTGACAACTTATCTTCGGCTGTTAACGGTGTGCCTGGAAGAAATTTCATCAGGAAGAATGAAAACGTTGCAATCAAAAACAGCGTAATAAACATGTAAACAAGTCGCTGAATGATATAACGTGTCATGCCAACACCTCCTGTAAAAAATAGTCTGTAATCATTGTAGATAATTGACTGAATCTTGTCTATAGTCAGTTATTTTTGTTTACAGGGAAAAAGAGAGCATACGCCAACTACGTGGACATATACTCTCTCCCCTTATTAGCTAGCCTATATGTGGTTAAAATAAATTGTGGGCTGTTTATTTACCTTCAATATAAGCGTGTTTATAAGTGTATTCAGCACCCATTGGGTTTGTAATAACACCTTTCAGATATGGCTTCCAAAGCTGAGCCACAGCACGTTGATAAAGCGGTGCTAGAACTGCATCTTCTTCAATCAACATTTTTTCAGCTTCAAGGAAGGTTTCAAAACGTTCAACCGGCTTCTGAGCTAGTTCTGTGTTAGCTTTTTCGATCAACGCATCATACTCTTCGTTGGCATAACCAGTCATGTTATTACCACCATCCGTTACCCACATGTTCAAGAACGTGTTAGGGTCGATGTAGTCAGGTCCCCAACCAGAGTTTTGCAATTGATATTCCATTGCAGTGTCACGACGTAGACGCTCTTTAAATGGTACAGATACAACCTCAACACTCAAGCCTTCAAGCTGCTCAAGCTGATCTTTGATAAATGCGTCCATCTTCTGAGCTGTTTCAGTGTCGCCACCTAAATATTCAAGTGTTGCTTCTTCAATACCAAGTTCTTCTTTAGCTGTTGCCCAATGTTCTTGTGCCTGCTCCACGTCAGTTTCAACTAGATCACCGTTAATGTCACGGAAATCTTCTCCACTTTCAGGGTGCATCGTAAAGTTACGAGGAACATCACCAACAGCAGGAATAGAACCGTTGTTCAAGATAACATCAGTAATGCCTTGACGATCGATAACCGATTGAATGGCTTTACGCGCGTTCACGTTGCCAAGAATTTCATTTTCCTGGTTCATTTTCAAATAGAATAGTGTTGGTTCTTCTGTAATTTTGAACGCATCATTTGAACGATACTGGTCAACAAATTCGGCAGACAAGCCTGCACGATCGATTTGGCCAGTTTCATACAAGTTAACTGCTGTCGCTACGTCCTTTACAACTTTTACATTAATTTGCTCAAGTTGTACATTTTCAGCGTCCCAGTAGTCTTCGTTCTTCACTACAGTCCAACCTTCACCATGGTTCCATTCAGTCAATTTGAATGGTCCATTAGCGATTGTATTTTCAGCTTCAAGAGCATAGTCTTCACCTTGTTCTTCAACAAAGGACTCGTTCATCGGTAGGAATGTACCGAACGCAGTCAAGGATTCAAAATAAGGTGTCGGCTGTTCTAAAACAACTTCAAATGTATAATCATCAACCGCAGTTACGCCTAGATCTTCGACCGGCGTTTCACCCTCTGCGATAGAAGCAGCGTTTTTAACGACGCCGCCTAACATGTAAGGGCCGTACTCAGAGCCAGTCTCTGGGTTTACAGCGCGCTGCCAGGCATAAACGAAGTTTTGTGCTGTAACGGGGTCACCATTTGTCCATTTTGCATCTTCACGAAGGTCGAATGTCCAAGTCAGACCATCTTCACTCACTTCATGACTTTTCGCAATACCAGGTTCAACTTCTCCACCTTCACCAAGACGGTAAAGCCCGTCCGTTGTAGAACCTAACCATTGAAATGCAACAACGTCTGTTGCCATTGATGGGTCAAGTGTCGGGATATCAGCGGATTCAGCAAGGTTTAGAACTTGCTCTCCATCAGCGGATTCTCCGTCGCTACCTTCTTCACTGCTACCATCTTCTGTTTCCTCCGTGTCTTCTCCTCCGTCTCCTTCATTACCACCAGTGTCGTCGCTGCCGCCTGAACAGGCTGCAAGGAACATGCTTAGCACTAATGCAAGAGCCAGCAATAACCAATTCGTCTTTCTCATGTAGAAAATGACCTCCCCTAAAAATTTTCTAAATTTTAATGCAGATGTTTCATCCACAATTCGAATTATACAAGTTTTCGGACTATTTTGCATTACCTTTTTTTACTTAAATCTCACAAAAGCCTATCATTATTACGTTTATATAACATAAAATAGTCTTTTTTACCTAGTTTATTTTACAATTATTTTGTGTTTGTTAATCTATCTCTCTAGAAAATTACAAAATTATTTTCAATATTGGACGTAGATTTCATTAATTTTATTACTTAAAAGCACCATCTTGCAAAAGGACCGAATAGTTGCTCGCACTATTTATATTTCACGATCATTAATATGTTTTACAATTCCGAAATAATCTGTTTCATGGTATAATTACGACTGAATGTTACGGAAAGGACGTGCATTTAGTTGAAAATGCTAAAAAACAAATGGTTCTTTTTACTATTGAATCTTTTCCTTGCAACCCTTTTTTTTCTGATTACGGCTCCCAGCTATAACTTATTCAACTATATTAACCAACTCTTTTATTTAGCCTATTTTTATTTGGTGGTCGCCTTATTGATGTGGGTGATCAGGGGTGGTTTTTTTGATGGCATCACATACAGTTTTAGACGTTTCGCCGACCGCGTGTCGAGAAACAGAGACTACCTCGATGACTGGGAAACTAAGAAGCTACCTTCTCAAACTGTAAACAATGAAGTGTTGAAGTTTTTCTTTTTTCAAGGTGTCTTTTTATCATCTGGTTTGCTCGGGTTGCTTGTGGTATACTATCAAGGGTAAATTTCCTTTGACCAATTCTTTTAAGGAAATGTAAGATATAAATCGTTCATAATGATCCTAATTTTGTTCCGCGGTCCATTCGTCCTTGCTGCAACAAGGAGGGATGGTTTTTTTATAAATTGATATGAGGTGATAGAAATGAAAACAATATTTTCCGGAATTCAACCTAGCGGCACATTGACACTTGGAAATTACTTAGGGGCCATGAAGCATTTTGTCGAATTGCAGCAGGATCATCAGTGTTATTTTTGCGTCGTAGACGAGCATGCCATCACCATGCCTCAGGATCGATTAGAGCTCAGAGACAATATCCGCTCCTTGGCTGCACTATATTTGGCTTCCGGGATTGATGCCGACAAATCGACTTTATTCATCCAATCTGAAGTGGCTGCCCACACACAGCTCGGCTGGATGCTGCAATGTGTCAGTTACATTGGAGAATTAGAAAGAATGACGCAGTTTAAGGATAAAGCCCAAGGAAGTAACGAGAGCGTCTCCTCTGGTCTCTTAACTTACCCTCCTCTTATGGCAGCTGACATCCTGTTATATAAAACTGATGTCGTGCCTGTTGGCGAAGACCAAAAACAGCACTTGGAATTAGCACGCAATTTGGCTCAGCGATTCAACCATAAATACAATGACATTTTCACGGTGCCCGAAATTAAAGTTCCCAAAGTTGGGGCTCGAATAATGTCTCTACAGGACCCAACCAAAAAAATGAGTAAATCAGACGCTAACCAAAAAGCTTATATTTCTATGTTGGATGAACCGAAAGTCATCGAGAAAAAAATAAAAAGTGCTGTCACGGATTCGGATGGTATTGTGGCTTACGATCCCGATCATAAGCCCGGAATTGCTAACCTGCTGACGATTTATTCTACTGCTGCGAATCGATCAATAGATTCGTTAGTGGAACGCTACCATAACAACGGTTACGGAACATTCAAACAAGATGTTGCAGATGCTGTAATTCAACTGCTTCACCCGATTCAGAAGAGATATGAGGAACTCATCCATTCGGAAGAACTTGATCATATCCTTGATGATGGTGCCGACAAAGCAGGAATAGAGGCAAATAAAATGTTACGAAAAGCAAAGAAAGCTATGGGATTAGGTCGAGTCCACATCAAGAAATAAATAAACACTTTGAATAGTGGTCGACTAGAACCATTTGACACATTATCCATGTATAAAATGGCCGTATATTTTTTTCATTCTAAAAGACCTTCACTATATCACCCATGTATCACATGAGAGATAGTGAAGGTCTTTTTATTTATGATGTTTGTTCGAGGTGTTTAGGCTGTTTCCGTTAAATTTGACAGCTTTTGGAGTTCCGGGGAAGTCACCCGACAAGGGAAGGGACTCATAATACCGCAACGAAACCCGTTTAAACAATCATGACCTCGCTTTAGATTTAGTTAACAATTCTTCTAATAAACATGATGCCAAAACAAAGAATAAATGCCACTGCCACATAGATGCATACACACAAAAAACACCTTCAAAAAGTACCTTGTAAGTGTACTTATTCGAAGGCGTTTAGTCCTCACTAGTTTATGGTTTATTTTTCAATTAGCTTAATTTCGGCTTTTCATCTGGGCTTCTTTTACTTTTTGTTCGCCGTACCATATGTTTTCGAAAAAGGGCTGTCCCTTAATCAATTTTCCGCATAATTCCTCGTGTCTCTCACTCCAGCCTGTCATCGTCCCCTCATAGAGTAACGTCCATGCGTCTTTGAGCGTCAAATCCTTTATGGTTGCATATCGCCCAGGATTCCATTCTGTTAACCAGTATCTAATTTCTTCTGGATGATCTGAGTGTTGAAGCTGATCAAGTGCCATCATCAGTAATTGTTTTAATTGTCTCTCTCTTCGTGTCAATCCAAGCATTGCCTCAGGAGACAAAGACAGAATATGATATTCTTTTCCGTCTGACTCATGTAATTGATATTCGGCGGGTTTGCGACCAGCAATCATATCAAGAGCCAGCCGTTCTTGCCGTGGTATCAATCTTGTCTTTTTAACTGGCAGTGTATAGCCGATTGTGTCAAACGCCATGACTTCTTCCCCGTCCGTGATGACCGCTGCATACTCGAGCACATGGCGTTCTTGATTCTTTTTCGCGAAAGCACGTTGGTTGATGTCTTCAAGCAACTCAAAAGGCAAATCATGCAAGTCATTCAACACGAGTTGAAATAATTGATCGGTCACGAGAATTAATGGAATCTGATCAATTAATTCAACCCCATCCTCTTTTCTCCATTCATGAAAACCACACACATTGTAGCCGTTTTCTTCTCCTTCGAACCAGTTCACCCAAACATCATGCATATATAGCATATCCGGACCTCACTTTCTAACGGTGATTGTCTATAAGCTACATTATGACCAATTCTGGTTTTTTTATTCTTATAATCCATTTTTTAGCATCGTGGAAATTTGCTAATAATTAATAACGCTCCAGACATCAAACATATTCCAATTGGAAACAAATAAACTTCTGCTTTCGTCTGAATAAATAGAAGAAATTCTACCCAGCTTAAACCTGCAGGTACCAGGTTTAGATACGTAATGATGACGCTGCCGCCGCTAACAGCAAAACCAAAGCCTATGAGAAATAAAAACCATAATAGCACTCCTTCGTCCCCCCGGGCTCGTCCATCTTTCTGCTATTATATGAAGGGAATCTATCGCTCATACCAAATTAATGAAGGTCTCTGCGCCATAATTCCTCTTTACTATCGCTTCAATTAGAGGTAAATTGTATGGTAGCGGGTTTTCACTAGAAAGGATGATATGTACATGGCATCTAGCCGCGCTTTATTAAAAAAGCGAAAGAAAAAGCGTAAACGTAAAATTATATTAGCACTTCTATGTGTGCTCTTTTTATCTTCAATAGCATTTGCTTCGTACGAATATATGGCTGGCAAACGGGATGCCCTAGGGATCATCTCCGGTTCTTCTGAAGACTATGAAGATACGAAGGAGAACGAAAGCCAATACAAGGAAGAATTTAAAGGTGTTGATAATAACGATGGTAAAACAAATGTTTTACTATTAGGGGTAGATCAGCGGGATCAAGAAACGTCACGTTCCGATACCATTATGATCGGCCAATATGCTCCTGAGGAGAATTCGGCTAAGCTTGTGTCCCTTATGCGCGATACCTACGTCGATATCCCCGGGCATGGCTACAATAAGCTCAATGCTGCGTTTGCTATAGGCGGTCCTGAATTAATGCGTAAAACCATCAAAGAGAACTTCGGTATTGAAGTAGAGTATTACTCGATTGTCGATTTTGATGGGTTTGAGCATATTGTTAACACTGTTAAACCTGAAGGTATTGAAATTGATGTTGAAGAAAGCATGCAGCATAAAGACAATGCCGGCACAATCAATTTAGAACCAGGCACCCAAAAGTTGAATGGGGATGAATTACTGGGATACGCCCGTTACCGTGGAGGTGCAAGCAGTGATTTCGGACGAGTTGAACGTCAGCAGAAAGTGATTAAACGATTAAAAGAAGAGCTCGTTTCCGTTTCAGGCGCATTAAAAGCACCTCGGTTACTCGGAACCGTTCAACCTTACTTTGATACAAATATTGGTAAAGGAAAAATGCTCGGGTTAATGAAAGACTTTCTATTCAACCCTGTCGATGAAATAGAAACGTTGCGAATTCCAGACGAAGGCACTTATTGGTCAGAGCGTAAAGAGTACCCGATCGGGCTTGTATTGGCGCATGATGAAGCAGCCAACCGGGAAGCTTTACAAGAATTTTTAAATGAAGAATAAAAAACTCACGCTGCACTAGTCGCAGCGTGAGTTTTTTTTAATATTTTTTAAATATGAGCGAGGCATTGTGGCCGCCGAATCCTAAAGAATTGCTCATGACAGCAAAGATATCTTTCTTGCGGCTTTCATTCGGTACGTAATCCAGATCACATTCGGGATCTGGTGTCTCGTAATTTATCGTAGGTGGAAGAATCCCTTCATTAATAGCTTTAAGGGATATAATAGCCTCGATCGCACCTGCAGCGCCTAACAAGTGACCAGTCATTGACTTGGTGGACGACATGGCCAATTTATGGACATGATCGCCAAATACCTGTTTGGCAGCCATGGTTTCAAATTTGTCGTTTAATTCAGTGGACGTGCCGTGAGCATTGATGTAATCAATTGTTTCAGGGTCAAGCTTCCCATCTGCAAGGGCCTGACGCATAGCACGTACAGCGCCTTCACCTTCTGGAGCTGGGGCTGTTACATGGTGGGCATCTCCGGTTGAGCCATAACCTACAATTTCACCATATATCTTTGCTCCTCGTTTTTTAGCAGATTCCAGAGATTCCAGAACTAATATGCCAGCACCTTCTCCCATTACAAACCCATCCCGATTTTTGTCAAAAGGACGGCTGGCCGTCTTAGGGTCGTCATTGAAAGATAAGGCACGTGCTGAACAAAAACCGGCAAAAGACATTTTATTCATGGGCGCTTCTGTACCACCTGTAATCATGCAATCCGCATCTCCACGCTGAATCACTTTAAACGCATCACCAATGGAATTGGCCCCAGATGCGCACGCTGTCACCGTACATGAATTAATGCCTTTTGCGCCTAACGCAATTGATACTTGTCCCGCAGCCATGTCCGGAATCATCATAGGAATGAAAAAGGGACTAACGCGGCGATAACCTTTCTTTTGAAAGGTTTCAAATTGAGATTCATACGTATTCATGCCACCTATTCCAGAGCCAATCCATACACCCGTCCGATCCGCATTTTCCTCGTCAATCGTTAAATCAGCATCTTGGACGGCCATATAAGAAGCGGCCACCGCATACTGCGTAAATGGATCCATGCGTCTTGCTTCTTTTTTATCCATATACTCGCCAGGATCGAAATCTTTCACTTCCGCAGCAACTTTTGCAGGATAGTCATCGATATCAACCTTCGTAATGGTATCTACGCCAGAGACACCTGCTTTGATATTTTTCCACATGTCTTCTACTTGATTACCGACAGGGCTTATCGCCCCCATGCCCGTAATGACAACTCGTTTTGTATCCATTACATTTCCTCCTTGTTCACTTTCCCCAACGAAGTGCGACAGCGCCCCATGTCAGTCCGCCGCCAAATCCTACGAGAATGATGGTATCATCTTCTTTTATTTTACCTTTTTTTACTTCCTCAGACAAAGCAACAGGTATAGATGCAGAAGAAGTGTTGCCATATTTCTTAACTGTTTTGGACATTTTTTCATCTGGTATGCCTAACCTTTGCCTTGCTGCCTCCATTATACGGATATTTGCCTGATGAGGAATAAGAAAATCAACATCATTTTCAGATAAACCTGCTTTTTTGATTACATTCACTGAAGACTCGGGCATCTGTCTTACTGCAAATTTAAAAACTTCGCGTCCATTCATGAATAAATGATCTTCCTGATACAAGTGGGGACCGCCTGACCCATCAGATCCTAGTTCAAACGACAGTACGCCTCTTCCTTCAGTCACAGGGCCAACTACAGCAGCCCCAGCCGCATCGCCAAACAGGACGCACGTATTGCGGTCACTCCAGTCGACAATTTTGGATAACTTCTCTGCTCCCACAACTAAGACATACTTATAGGCACCAGTATCAATAAACTGTTTTGCTGTAATCAAACCATACATAAAGCCGGAGCATGCTGCGCTAACATCCATGGCAGCAGCTTTAGAAGCTCCCAAACGCTCCTGGATCATACAGGAAACGGACGGAAATGGTTTGTCCGGCGTTACGGTAGCCACAAGGATAAGGTCAATCTGCTCTGCTGAGATATCAGCTTCATCGAGGGCCTGCTTTGCAGCGTGGTACGACATGTCTGATGTATTGACTTCGTCTGCAGCAATCCGCCGTTCTTCAATGCCAGTACGCGTTCGAATCCACTCATCAGCCGTTTCTACCATCTGCTCCAGATCGTGGTTGGTTAAAACCTTCTCTGGCGTATAGTGCCCCGTCCCTAGAATGCCTGCACTCATATTTTCATCCCCCTAAAGGTAGTATCTAATATCAATTCTTATGACTTGGTACTAATTTTAATGTATCCTTTTTATTTGCGCAAGCTTCATCTATCTTCGCCCACATTTGAACGCCTCTCCATCATACCATGTAGCGAGGAGGTGTCTTGCCTTGAAAAATGAGGAAAAGGATCAGAAAGAAGAGCGCATTGCTCCATTCGACCAACTGATGTTTGGCCGGCCCAAAAAAGAAAATGCTGCTGAAACAGAGCCGTCAGAAGAAAAAAATTCAGCTCCCAATCTCAATTTTGACCTTCCTAATGTGATGCAAAATGTTTCGAAGAAATGGAGCAACATTTCCCCGTTCTTTAAGAAGCTATCAGAATTCAACAAAGGAGACGATTCTAAATAACAGGCCCTGTGTAAAAAGAGAGACATAATAAAAACTGGTCCCCAGTTTTCAAACTGGAACCAGTTTTTATTGTCCGATCGGTAGATCGCCGGTCTGTTTATAAGTCGAGACTGCTTCATCAACCTTTTGTTCTAACTCCTTAGGAACTTCCGGGCTGAATTGTCCCATCGAAATGGCGTCTTGCTGGAAGCCAAAATCCATTGTGGAACCGGGCAAATTATCATTTACAATTTTTTTCATAATCAGCAGATACACTTTATCGACATGTTGGACTGTGCTCGTGAGTACTGTACGCTCCCCCAATGCTGCCTGGTCAGATACATAGCCAATTGCGAAGTGCCCATCTTCTTGAACCTCATGAATCACAGGAATGTTAAAACTATCTCCTGCAGGATATATGACATCCGCTCCGTTTTCTTCCATGTTTCTATAATGGATAAGAGCTTTTTCAGTATTGTCCCAGTTATTTACAAAGGAGATATCTACTTGCGCATCCGGATTCTGATATTTAACACCTTCATAGAACCCTTCAACTTCGGGTTGCCATTCATAAGCGGCAATTAAGCCTACATGATCTTTTTGGGACATGCCTCCCGCCACCATCCCACCAAAAAAGCCCATTGCCGTTCCGGTGAAGTTGACGCTTGAAACATTATCAGAACTGTATCCTCCATTAAAATAGATGAAATGGACCTCTGGATAGACTTGTTCTAATTCTTTGAAATGGTTGCCATAGGTACTGCTATGACCAAAAACGACATTGACGCCATTATCCACAAATTCTTTAACCGCTTTATTCGTTTGCTGCTGATTCTTTATGCCTTCTTTAAAATAGACACTAACGCCATATTCTTCTTTTATATTAAGCAGCCCCTGATAACCTTGCTCTCCCCATGCTTGATCATGGATGGTCGATTCCACAAGCATTCCGACAGACTGCACCTCTCCTTCACCCGAACTTTTACTACATCCTGTCATGATGGCTAACGCGACAGCGCACACGATAAAATAATTTTTCAAGACCAGCACTCCCAAAGACTCAATCTAATATGTTATTATTTTACCTTGTTTGCTCGTAAGAAGTAAATGTTATGCCTTATTCTGTTGGTGTTCTTCAAGCAGCCAGCTATAATTATGGTAATGGTCGATGAGCTTTGCAACCATTTCCTTTTCATTTTCCGACTGCTCAACAGTGCTTTCAACGGGAGAAGAGAAATCTTTCTTGTCAATGTTTGCAAGTAACTGATCGACAAAATCTTCTACATAGAAGGAACCATCAGAGGTAACAAGCTGATGCAATGCATCTTTTAACGACGTATACTCTTGAGAGGGCAACGGCATCCATTCCCCATACAATGGAGGCAGGGCTATTTTTTGTAAGGTTTGGCAGTCTTCTTCATTGCTTTGAAAATAAATGGTTTGATCTTGCATCCAACACGTACACTTAATATTGGGAGATTGAGTGTGACGATCCATATCCTCCTGGTTATAAAAATGTTGGAAAGAACTGTTCCGTGCCACATACATATAGAGGTGCTCGCTTAAAGGAGTCGACAAGGGATCAATCCCGATAACATCATAACCGCGGTCCATAATACCTTTGGTCAAGTAATAGTTAAACCATTGAAAGCAATCATATATAAGATGAACCATATTCTGATCCTCCTTTGAACCATTTTATTCAAACGAAAACCCGAACATGCAGTAACACAGTATTGTATAGACTGTTATTTATTTTTCGGCCGTGTTCTGTTAAACTTACATCAGAATTGTTAAAATGAGGTGAGTTTAATGCGTATTTTTTGGACAGCGTTTTGGGCCTTGCTCCTAAGTTTCATGGCAGCTTATGTTCTGACCAATATGGAGGGCAGCAGTATCAACTTTGCTCCTCTGATCCTAATGACCGTGCTATTCACCGTTTCGGTTGTTATACTTGCTGAAGGATTGATTACAGAGGACTCATAGCGAGGTAAGAGACAGATTGAAGCCGCACTTTCACAAGTAGCGGCTTTTCTTATGTCTTTGATCCCATATCCATACGTTTTCCCCTTTAAATGGGCAAGAGGCGCTTACTTTCACCGAATCATCACTGAAATTCTGCAAATCAGCATCAAAAAAGAAAATACTATACTTGACCTATTGCGCATAAGTTAGCAGAAACGATATATTATCATGGTATGCCATATTCAGGAGATTTAATGTAGGAGGCTTTAAATGGAAGCTCTAACCGATTTTTGGACAATCATCAAATATTTATTTCTAGGTCTGTTTCAAGGGTTTACTGAACCTATTCCCATCTCCTCAAGCGGACATCTCGTTTTTGTTCAACACTTAATTGATTTGGAACTGGAAGGATTGGAATTTGAAATACTCGTAAATTTCGGTTCGTTGATCGCCGTTTTGATTGTATACCGCCACACGTTGCTTCGACTGATGTATAACGGTCTTCAGTACATAACAACGAGGCGGGCAGATACCCGGGATGAATTTTATTTTATTATATATTTGATCATCGGAACCATCCCTGCTGGCGTGATCGGTGTCCTTCTCGGTGATTGGATAGAACAGGAACTTAAATATATCGAGACAGTGGCGATCTCCTTAATCATTACAGGAATAGCCCTGTGGATCATCCGTAACTTACGGGGACGTAAAGGGGAAAATCAGCTAACGTGGAAGGATGCAGCCATTGTAGGTTTCGCGCAGGCTGTGGCACTCATTCCAGGCATTAGCCGTTCCGGTGCCACTATTGTAGCGGCCATGCTACTCGGTATGAAACAAGATACAGCATTACGCTTTTCATTTCTGCTGTATATTCCTGTGAGTCTTGGCACAATGCTCTTGTCTGTCGATAAAATACTGAACGACCAGTTATCTGAGTTATGGTTCAGTTACCTTCTCGCCACATTGGCATCCATTCTAGCTTCGTATTTAGCGTTGAAATGGTTCATTAATATCATGGCTCAAGGTAATTTGAAATACTTTGCTTTTTACTGTTTCATCGTTGGAGGACTTGCGCTTATTTTTCTTACCTAATGAAAAAGTAGCCTCAACCGCTCGATTCCATGTTGAAAATAAGGAATCGAGCGGTTGAGGCTTTTTTAATTATCCTCCACTGACAGGTGGAATAAAGGCCACTGTATCATCCTCTTGGACAACTGCTGTATCAGAGGCAAATTCTTCATTAATGGCAACCATCGCTGCATCAATCGTTTCAAGACTGTATTCATGTTTAAGCGTTTGTCGGAGTTCCGCGATCGTTTTCCCCTTCCATTGAAGTTCAAGCGCTTCAGCGCCCAGTCTTTCCTGTAAGCCTGCAAAGAACAAAATTTTACTCATACCATATCCTCCTTACCAGGGCCACCTGATGGATAAGGCTGCGTTTCTAGTTGGTCCCCTATCCATTCTTCTCCACCTTCCCAATATTCTTTTTTCCAAATAGGCACTATTTCTTTAATGCGTTCGATAGCATAACGACTAGCTTCAAATGCATCATTACGATGCGGTGTTGATACCGCTATGACAACAGCAATATCAGAGATTTGCAGCCGACCTAACCGATGGCAAATAGCCACCTCAGCATTTCCATAACGTGCTTGTATTTCCTCCCCTATTTGCTGTAATTTTTTTTCAGCCATAGGTATATACGCTTGATATTCAAGTTGCAAGGTACGTTTTCCTTCTGTGAATTCCCGCACGGTTCCAATGAATGTATTCACTGCGCCTGCTTCAGGTCGAGTAACATGTCTGACGGTTTCATCAATACTTAACGGTTGGTCTGTCAGCCAAAAAGCCCGTGTCAATAACAGCCCCCCTCTTTAATGAGTTTATAAATATGTGGTAACTGGACTTCGATCTCATTCATTTGAAAAACAGGAAGCTGGTCATTTTTCACTAAATCAGTGCTCCAACAAATAACGCCTTTCACATTGGTTAGTTCATTTAATAAAGAAAGGTCTTCTTCATTCCTGATGATCAAAAGCTTAGGGTAATGTTTATGTTTGTACCCTTCAATAAGTATAATATCAGGGTTGAAATAAGAATAAAACGAAAGGACATGTTCTAACGTTACGCTACCCTTATGCTCCATATCAAACTGCAAGGCATCAGGACTATGAACAGTTGTCATAAAGGAGCCCGACTTGTGAAGCCGTTGACTATCTGGAGATTTAGAAGAGGTTTCCAACGAAGTGGTATGGCCATGATGTTTAATGACACTTACTGCATCTCCAGCTTGTTGTGCGTATGTAATCAAATGAGAAAGCACACGCGTTTTGCCGGTGTTTTTATGACCAACAATTTGGAAAACATTGGGGTTGTTCATGATGGGCTTCTTTTGCTCCTTTCATGGCGATTACACTAACTCCAGGCTGCTGATAAAAAAGGCCCTGCCGTAGGTCGGCAGAGCTCTCCATATTCCTCTTAGTCTGGAATCCCTAAAGCAATCTTAGCATAACGACTCATTTTATCCTTCGTCCAAGGTGGATTCCAAACGATATTAACGTTCACCTCATTAACCTCTGGTATATCAGCAAGTACACGTTTGACATCTTGCTCAATATGACCAGCTAGCGGGCAGCCCATTGCGGTCAATGTCATTGTTACAGTAGCATCGCCGTTTTCATCAACGTCTGCTCCATATACTAAACCCAAGTTTACAATATCAATACCAAGTTCTGGGTCGATGACATTTTCCAGGGCACCCATTATATTTTCTTCTAGTTCATCCATGAATGGTTCCCCCTTAACATTTAATCACTTCCATTATAAACATAAACGCTGCATATTTAAAATGGTAAACACTTTTACAAATGCATTTCCACCCAATTTGCAAATTCAAGCATAGCGAATCGGCTAACTTTATGATCTTGACCTACTTCACGGAGAAAACGGATGTTTTCAGGGTTCTTATAGTGACTGATCGCTTCATTATAAAAATCATAGGCATGCTCAAAGGGCACGACAGAATCCGCATCACCATGCCAAAAGAAAATCGGACGACCGTACAGCTTGTCAATTTGTTTAGACAGGTCTACTTCGTTAAGTGTCGCATATAATTCCTGAAGTTGTTCATCCGTTATAGGCAGTTCAATACCAGTTTTTTTAACATCCTGGATCATTTTCTCGGCAAAATCGACTGGTTTAGGCGACCCCATCATAACCGCCGCAACCTTAATGAAAGGATACATCGTCAACGCAGCTGCCGTTGTAATCCCTCCCATAGATGTGCCGCCCAACCCGAAACGTTGCTGCAAGATAAGTTGACGTTCTTGCAAAGCCTCATAAATGGTTTGTATGTCGAGTAAATTTTGATCGACAATTTCCCAAAATTTAAATTGCAATTCCTGATGGTTAATCTCCTCATCCCGTACACCATGCAGGATACTATCAGGCAAAACGACACGGTATCCTTTCTGAGCAAGCATAAATGCTTGTACAAGACTGTGCTCTTTGGCAGACGTAAACCCGTGATAATATGTAAAAACAGGCAGAGGTTGACCTTCCTTACTTGAGTCAACAACGATCAGCACGGGGATGTCCTCTAGTTTTTCTTGATAAATTCCAATCATAATAGCCTTTCCTTTCCAACTCTTTACATTCAATTTATTTCATTCTAATATTTAGATTATATGATGAATAGTAAATCGTGCAACCCTAACTTCATCACGTTCATGAGCGCACTTTTTTGCATGTATGTAGGAAAAGCGATAAACTAACATTTAATGAGGTGAAAAATTTATGAAAAATACCCAACATTTAATTGCACTCGATCTTGATGGCACATTGCTGACAGACAGCAAAACCATAAGTGCTGAGACAAAGCATACTATCCAACAAGCAAAAGCAGCCGGCCACATTGTGGTTATTGCTACTGGCCGCCCGCACCGCGCCAGTATAAATTACTATGATGAATTAGCGCTCGATACCCCCATGGTCAATTTTAACGGCGCGCTCATCCATCATCCAAAAGATCATCGCTGGGATGCTCTTCATTCCCCATTGCCGGTGAGAACGGCTCACAAAATCATTCAAACGTGCTATGATCTTGGAGTTAAAAATATTCTTGCAGAGATAAAAGACCACGTCTATCTTGATAGGCATGATCAGGAACTGATGGAAATTTTTCATGCAGCCGAATATGACAGCCCAATCCAAATAGGCAGTTTAAAAACAGAATTAGATGAAGATCCAACGTCATTATTGATTCATCCCCATGAAGAACAAATACGGGCGTTAAGAAATGAATTGGATGAAAGTCATGCTTCCTTAATTGAGCATAGAAAATGGGGAGCTCCGTGGCACGTTATCGAAATTGTAAGAGCCGGACTGAATAAAGCAGTCGGTTTAGAAAAAATTGCGCATTATTATCATATCCCAAAAGAAAACACTATAGCCTTCGGGGATGAAGATAACGACTTGGAAATGATTGAATATGCGGGAGTCGGCGTTGCAATGGAAAACGGCATAGATGAACTGAAACATCTCGCGAAGCATGTCACTCACAGTAACGAGCAAAATGGCATCAGTGATTTTCTTCAAGATTATCTACAGCTTAAACCGAAAGCCATATAAGGTTGGTTTTTCCATGCGTAAAATTACAATGATGTATCAAACTAAGCTTGAACGTATTCATGCGTTCAGGCTTTTTTCTTAGGACATGCTCTTTGGATCATTATTGAAGGAGGGTAACACATGGGCAAGAAAAACAACCAGAACAAGACGAACGCAAAACCTGAAGTCCAGCCTCTGGAAGAAGCACCCATGGAACCTAAGCGTCTTTCGGATGCCAACCGAAAACAGATGGAAGCGGACCAGCACACTGTAGGAGGGTTTTAATCATGGAACACAATTTGATTGAAAACGCTAAACAAGCCGTCAACCGTTTCACCCAAACACGCGGAGCAGACCGCGAACGCGAAAAACAAACAGCACAGCATGTCATTCAATCTGCTTATGACAACTGTTCAGCTGAAGAAAAACAGCAATTGCAGCAATTAGAGCAACAGTTAGAACGTCACGAACAATAAAATAACTTTCTCCGACTCAAGACCGAGAAATATTCATCCAAATTGATGGTTATTTCTATAGGAAAGTGGGGTATAGTCTTATTAAGACCCCACCTTTTCTAAATTTTAATGCAGAAAAAGCGCAGTTCTAACAATAGAGCTGCGCTTTTTCTGTTTTTTACTGGCCCTGTTAAAGATTAGTATTACTAACAAAAATAACTTCCAATTTTATGGAAGTTATTCATAGGGCTAATTCAACTAAAGCCCCACTAGTGTGGAAGACTCCGTTTTGAGACTTTTGTGTAGGTGGATGCTGGCTGGGAAAACGGATCGCTTTCCGTGGGCATGGGGTGAGCTTCCTCAGGCTACGCCTTGCGGGATCTCACCGCTCATGTTATTCCCACAGGCGTCTCACCGTTTTCCCATTCACCATACAATCATAAGGTGCTCGAAACGACCTTCCGTAACAGGAAGCTTTGACTGAAAAAGCTTTCCTACGCGTGATTGTATGTACTATCGGTTCCCTATAGGCAGATTCGCAACCAAGTGATGTCGAGAAGCCTATATGGCAAGGGCCGTTGGGGAAGGGTGAGACTCCCGCGGGAGAAGGAACAAGGCAAGACCCCGGAAGGCGAAGCCTGAGGAGGCTTGCCAGTTCCCCCACAGGAAAGCGAATCCTCCCCCAACGGCCCTACACTCCCACAAAAGCCTTTTACTTAAAGGCGTTGGTATAAGGATGATGTGATCAATATCAGCGTCAGTTGTTGAATTCCTTGCCTAATTTATAAAAAATCATAGCATTTTTTTAATACCACTGCATAAACCAGGTGAGAAACCATCCATCCCCCTAATGCAGTCGGGTCAGCTACGTCTGGTGTTTCTTTAACGGCCAGGATCGTTAACGGAAAATAAGACAGGGCAGCTCCGAGTGATAGAACTGAAGCAGCAAGCCATCTCTGCTGGTGCCTGCTAGGAGATACATACGAGAGAATGGCGACGAGCACCATTCCAATCGCACATGACAGCATAAGATGGAACAACCATTCCATGTAAAATGGCCAGGATATTGAACCGATTATCGGCAAGAAATCGACATTCATCAAAAGCGTATACACTTTTTTGCCTGTGCTCTTTTCCATCAGCAACAATAAAAACCCAATGATCGTTCCTGCGATGGTACCGATCTTTATTCCTTTCAGCATATGAAGGACGCCCCACCCATTAATAAGCTTCCTGCAGTCTCAGCTGTTTGAGTAACTGTAAAAGCACTTCCAGCAGTGGTTCACGCTCTCTCTCAAGCACACGAAAGTATAAAGCTCTAAGAAAATGCTTACTATTATTGATAATAATATCTTCGCTCGGCTCACTAAAACTCTCCCGTTCAAACAAGAGCGTTTGAAGCCAAGTCACACGCTCCTCGTCATCCAGCTTATCAAACATGACGAGAACAGCGGTGACCATGCGTTCCTCTTCATCAAATAAATACGGGTGAGGGATTAACAACTGCTTACGAATGAAAGGGAGCATGTCCAATACTTCCTCCCTGGTTATTTCGCTGCATAGTGCGAGTGAGTACAAGGCATCCGCCGCATGAGCCATGGTATGAGCCCAACCTTTTTCCGATACATAACCTCGATGGTCCTTTTCCTGTTCCATATATTTCTTTAGATTATCCCAAATTTTATGAACGTGTTCTTCAGGTATAAATGGCGATTTTCTATGCTGCTCCATAATTGGAGGAATCAATAATACTGAAAAACTTCTTCTAAACACAGCGTCCTCTTCCTTGTGAGATGTACCAATACGATAAAAAAGGTAATTTTTATTTTGAATGGAATGGAGGATGCTCAACATTTTTTCATGACGATAGTAGCCTCGTTCGATAAATGTGGCGAACGTTACGTATATCAATTCATCGCGAATAACGGGGTTGGCATTTCCTAATTGCTGCAGCATCACCGTCGTGATTTCCTGGAGTTCCTGGTCATTATGTATGTGAAAATCCCGGTCTTTGATAGCCTGCATTCTTTCCATGATCCTTTCATTCAATTCCTTCACCCCCATCATTTCATTTATTGTATCACAACTCCTTTTTAATCTGGTGCTCTTGCACTTTCAGGGTGTGCTGTTTTTCTGCTAAAATAAAGTTAGTTCGACTAAGAGGAGGAATAGAAGATGGCAATCACGGTTGAAGGTACACCCAATCCAAATGCAATGAAATTCACAACAGATTCCATGATATTTCAAGGAGATGGAAGTGTGTCAGTTATGGCGGGTCAAACGAGCGACTATCAAATCCTGAACGATCTCATGGCCTTAGAGGGCGTTGATAATGTGTTTGGATTCCAAAACTTTATCACCGTCAACAAAACATTTCAAGCTGAATGGGACGGTCTCACCCCAAAAGTTGAAGCCGTATTACAGGAGCATGGTTACTAAAAACGCAAAAAAGTGCTGAATTGCCGACTGGCCTTCTACACTTGATTTTCGAAAGGCTTGTACCCCACAAGCCTTTCTTTTTTATTGGAACTGTTAAAGTTTGTTGTTGTTAGTTGAAGTGGATATTTAGCTCGAAACGGAGTCTTTCGCTGAAGGGCATAATTGTGGAAGACTTGATTTCGAGATGTTTGTGGTCGTGTAGGGCCGTTGGGGAAGGATTCGCTTTCCTGCGGGGGAACTGGCAAGCCTCCTCAGGCTTCGCCTTCCAGCATCCGCATTCACAAAAGTCTCGAAACGGAGCCTTCATTAAAGGGGGCTTTAGTTGAATTAGCCCCATATATAAAAAATGAAGAACTCCCATAAAATTGGAAGTTCTTTTTTAAGTAATATCAACACTAAACTTTAATAGAGCCTTTTTATTAATTTTGTAAACGTGATCGTGAAAGCGTTTTTCGCAAAACGGACAAAGTTAAAACTTAAAATTGTTCCAGTGTAATATAATTCAAGGCTGACATGTCATCTCCGGAAAATACCGTCAAGGTTAAACTGCCATAGGAAGGAAGCTGATCTTGCTTTAGATTGACGTCGATTGTAAATGGTGACCACTCTGAACCCCCTCCCTCAACTTGTACACGTGTATCTTCAGTGATGACGTGATGACCATCTTCAATATTGTAGATGAAGGCGTCTTTACGCGTTTCGCCTGTTACCGTATATGTTCCGTTTTCACCTTCGACCTCAAGGTTGCGTACCATCTCTTCTGCATCAGCTGACGCATTTTGTTCACCATCGTCGATCGTAAATGATTGCTTAACATTGAATGGCTGCGCATCAAGTGGTTTCTCATTGATGTTTGAAGGTACTAGCGTCATCGATGCCTCATATTTACCCGGTTCCAATCCAGCATCTTTCCATGTTTCTGAAATTTCATAACGCTCCCCGCCTTTAATCTCCTCATATTGCAAGGCTTGCGTAAAGAATTTTCCCTCTGAGAATTTATAAACTTCCTCACCTGAAGCGTCGGTAACGATAATTTCATACTTTTGACCGGATGAAAACCCGAGGGTCAGCGGCGTGTCACTCGTATTCATGAGTGCCATTTCAAATTTAACAGAACTGTTGGATGGTTTAGCTTCGGCCGTCATCTCCAGCTGCTTAATCATTTCCTCCACTTGCGAAACCTCCGCTTCGGTTTCATTTTGTTCTTCTTTAACGTCTTCCTCACCATTAGCCGTGTTTTCATCATTTGAGCCATCACATGCTGTTAGAGCGAGTAGACCTGAACTCAAAAGACATATCAGGAATTTTTTCATGATAGACCTTTCCCCCCTACGTTTGTTTACACAATTAGACGATTGGCGTGCACAATGGTTACACTACTTATCGTCTTTACGGAAGAAACCGAAAATTCCTGTTGTCTGGACGATATTTGTGAAGGCTTCCGGGTCAACACCATTAATAATTTGTTCCAAATCGTATAACTCATACCTTGTGATAACCATGACCATCATGTTTTTATCTTGCTGTGTAAATGCTCCTCTTGCGGGGAGTGTGGTAATACCTCTAACCAAATTGGCATGAATCGCTTTTTCTAATTCAGCTGCTTTTGACGTGATAATCATAGCTGTGAGCTTCTCGTGTCGGGTATGGATGGCATCGATCATCCGTGTTGTTACATAGAGCGTTAATAGCGTGTACAATGCGTTCTCTGGCTCATATAAAAATCCGGCTATAGCGATGATAGCGCCATTAATCATGAGAAAGTAAGTGCCGATTGGCCGATCCTTCATCCGAGAGAGGACCATTGCTACAATATCAAGTCCGCCCGTGGATGCCCCCCATTTTAATGTCATACCGACACCTACTCCGCCGATAACTCCGCCAAACACGGCATTAAGGATAATGTCAGAGGATAATTGTTGAACAGGGATAGCTTCTAGGAATAATGTCGTAAATGCAACAGACACGACACTATAAATTGTAAAGCCTTTCCCTACCTTATACCAGCCTAGTATGGCTACCGGGATGTTGAAGGTGAAAAGTATTAAACCTGTGCTTACTCCAGGTATCCCTAAAAAATCGTTGAATATGCTTGATAATAGCTGTGCCACACCGGTAAATCCACTGGCATACACATTCGCTTCAATTAAAAAGAGATTCAAAGCGACAGCGTTCAATATTGCTCCGATTAATACAACGACGACTCTTCTTGCTTCTAGTGAAAACATGGCAGCCTCCTTCTTGTCCTTAAAAATCACTATTCTTTTTGTATCACCGTTAAACACTAAAATCAAGAATTATTATTGGAAGAGTGGGGCTTATTACGTTTAGAAAATGAAAGATTATTTTGACTAATGCAACCATTAGATGTAAACTTCATACCATCATAACCAAATAATTGAAGGTGAAAATATGACGATAAAAATTATCTGTGATTCTGCCTGTGACCTCTCGCATGAGGCTTACCACGAATATGGTCTCGACATGCTTCCTCTTAAGGTTACCCTAGACGATAAGGAATATGAGGATGGAAAATCTATTTCGCCGGAACAGGTTTACGCTGAAATGCGGAACGGAAAGACTCCTAAGACTGTGCAAGTCACGGCTCAAACATTTACTGAAACCTTTACCAACTATGCCGAAAAACAGCAGCCTTTTATTTATTTTGCTTTTTCTTCAGAATTATCCGGAACATATCAAACAGCTAAAATGGTAGAACAAGAGGTAAAATCGGATTATCCAGATGCTGACTTTCACGTCATTGATACAAAATGTGCTTCATTAGGGTGTGGTTTAGTTGTGTTACGTGCTGCCGAGATGGCTCATAAAGGGGCTGAGCGCGATGACATCATTAAAGAGGCCCAAACCATGGCCGCCAACATGGAACATATATTCACAGTGGAAGACCTCGAATACTTATATCGGGGCGGCCGGGTCAGCCGAACAGCGGCATTCGTCGGCAGCCTACTCAAGATAAAACCCTTGCTTCATGTTGAGAACGGCCAATTAAAACCGTTAGAAAAAATCCGAGGATCCAAAAAAGTATTAAGGCGTATGGTTGATGTCATGAAAGAACGTGGAAATGATGTAAGTGAACAGCGCATCGCCATTAGCCACGGAGATGCTCAGGATAAAGCGGAGCAGTTAGCTGAATTGATTCAGGAAGAGTTAAATCCTAAAGATATTTACATCCATCAAATAGGTGCTGTCATCGGAGCCCATGCCGGTCCAGGTACATTGGCACTCTTTTTTCTCAACGATACCCAGTCCCCTAAATAAGCAGTCATAACGTGTATGTCATATATGTGTAACACTTTTGTCCCCTTTTCGACTAACTAAAAAAAGGGGGACAATTTTATGAAAATATGGGCAAGCACCATTTTATGTTTGATTCTGCTGATCACTGGTTGCTCCAGTGATGATCAGGAATCTCAAACGGGAGAGTCGAATGATAGCTCCGAAGCGACTTCAGAGGAAGCTTCCCAAGATGGAGCGGCCGATTCTTCCGGCAACGAACAAGGGCTGTCCGGGGCAAATTCAGAAAATGCAGAGGACAACCAAAACAATGTTGCGTCTGTTCAAAATCAGATGATGATTTATAATGCACAGATTGAACTTGAAACAGAGAACTATGATGACTTCAATCAAGAACTTGAAACCAGAATGCAGAAACATGAAGCTTATATGGTCGAGTCGACCCTTCACAACTCTGAAGAAGGTAACCGACAAGCGACGATAAAACTCCGCATTCCTCAGGAAAACTTTGATCCTTTTATTGAAGGAATTCCTTCATACAGCGATGAAGTCATCTCTAAAAACGTTTCAGGACGCGATGTTACGGAACAGTATGTTGACCTTGAATCACGACTTGAAGCCAAAGAAAAAATTGAAAGCCGATTAATGACGTTTTTAGATGAAGCTGGAAAAACTGAGGACTTAATCAGTATTTCTCAGGATCTAGAACGTGTACAGGAAGAAATAGAAGTGATAAAAGGAAAAATGAATTACCTTGATAACCAAAGCGACTTTTCAACCATTACGCTGAACGTCACGGAAACGAAAGTCGTTGTACCGGGCATAGAGAACCAGCAGTTAAATACATGGGAAAAAACGAAACAGACGTTTATGACTTCAATCAACGGACTCTCCAGTTTTTTCTCCTGGGTGATCATTACCGTCGTCGGCTATAGTCCCGTCCTAATACCCGTTCTAATTGTGATCGCCCTTTATTGGCTGTACCGTCGTCGATCTGCTCATACGCGTGAGGAAACAGATTAAATTCTTTCCTTAAGCAGTCAGTGAACGCACAAAAAATCCGAACTGATTTTCGGCGAAAACAGTTCGGATTTTTAATATGTCTACAATCACTGAGAGGAAGGCTCTTCTTTTCGAGCAGTTGAAGAGCGATGTTTGATAGCAAAAGGAACTGTTACGCGTTTAGCCGGTTCATAAGGATGGCGTATTTTTTCGATCAAACATTTACTTGCTTGAACACCCAATTCATAGATGTGAATATCTACCGTGGTAAGCGGTGGACGGGTTACTTCTGAGAGATAGACATTATTAAAACTGACGATCGATACATCTTCGGGAACATACTTCCCGTGTTCTTCTAAGGTGTTAAGCACACCGATGCTCATTAAATCATCGGTAATGACCAAGCCGGTAGGCGGTTCTTTAAGATCCAATAATTTTTTTACAGCTTTCTTGCCCCCGGCTTTCAAGAAATCGGTATGGATGCGATAATCTTCTAAGAAAGGTAACCCCGCTTCTTTTAATGCAAGCTCATATCCTTTCATGCGATCGAGCGTCACGACTAACTCCTGCGCTCCTCCTATAAAACCTATGCGTTCATGGCCTTGTTGGATGAGATGATCCGTAATGTTTTTACTGGCCGTGATATTATCGTTATCGATATGGCTGATTTCGTTCATGCGTTCCCATGGTTTCCCGACAATTAGGAACGGAAAGTTCATTTCCAGCAGAAAATTCATGACAGGGTCATGCGTACTTGAATATAACAAAATAACACCATCTACTCGATGACCGTACACCATTCGTTCTACGCCTTCTAGCATTTCATGATCGGTCTCCCCTGTAGACAATAAAAGCGAGTAATCCAACTCATGGGCGACAGAACTTATCCCTCTCAACACTTCAGGAAAAAAAGGGTTCTGCAGCGCTTTATCAGCACTTGAAGGCATAACGACTCCAATTGATTGGGTGGATCGGTTTGCTAAACTTCTCGCATTGGCATTGGGGTGATAGCCGAGCTCTTTCATGGCTTTTCTGACTCGTTTTTTAGTAGCAGGGCTAATATTTGAATGATCAGCTATAACACGTGATACAGTCGACGGGGCAACGCCTGAAGCCTTTGCTACATCTTTGATTGTGATTCCCATGGCACTCACCTTCGATTTCTGTCCTAAAGTGACAGGTCTCCTATGTCATGATGTCGTGTTTTGTCGCCATTTATATAGACATCCTGCTCTTCCTTCAATCCATGGACCACTACCTCCAATTTATCGTAAGGAGGTACATAATCTCCCTGGGAATGGACAACGTCCAAATGAACAGCATTATTTAAGCACTTCATGTCTATTTTGATTTCCTTGTATACGCCTTGTTCGTATTGAAATGTTTCCCCATCATCATCATACATATACACCTGATAGCTGGACTTCTCATCAGCGTAAACATGAAGCGTCAATTCATTCTGGCTCGATTCCATCGAAGCGCCAGTATTTCCTAGAACGATGGCAGAACCTTGCCGAATGAATAGCGGAAGTTGATCAATAGTGGCGTAAATTAAATGACTTTTGCCCCCTTCGTAAACTTCCCCTGAAAAATAATCGACCCATTGGCCCTCTGGTAAATAAACTGCACGTTCGCTGACTTCCGGCATTAATATAGGCGCAATGATAACATTATCCCCTATCATAAATTCATCATTTAATTGATACGTTTTTGCATCTTCCGGGAACTCGAGCATCAATGGCCTCATGACAGGGAGCCCCTGGCGAGCGGCCAAATTAAATAAACTGTAAAGCTGCGGCATCCATTTGTAGCGTAACGCGATAAACGATTTGATGGTTGCTTCATAATCTTCTCCAAATTGCCATGGTTCCTGATAGACTGTACCGATTGCAGAGTGGTTTCGAAAATAAGGCGTGAAAGCACCAACTTGCATCCAACGGGTCAATAGCTCTCCATTCGTATCGTGGGCAAATCCGCCAATATCAGCACCGGCATACGCGACACCCGAAAGGCCAAGGTTCATAATCATGGGAATGGACATCTGTAAATGCTCCCAAAAACTGCGATTGTCGCCTGTCCAAACTGCGGCATAACGCTGCACGCCCGAAAATCCTGCGCGTGTAAGTATAAATGGTCGTTTCCCATCCAGCTGCTGCTTCATACTCTCATACGTAGCTTCTCCCATTAGAAGCCCGTAGATGTTGTGCAGGGAACGGTGGGAAAGCGGAGTTCCATCATTTTTATGCATGACGTTCAAATCCATTGTTTTACTCTCATTAAACACTGCGGGCTCATTCATATCATTCCAAATTCCCTCGATGCCGAGATCGCTGTATGTCCTATGCTTCTCACCCCACCACTTGCGTACATGGTGATCAGTGAAATCCGGAAATGCACTCGCCCCGGGCCAAACGTCCCCAAAGTAAATATCACCCTCGAGATATTTACAAAACAGATCGCCCTGCACGCCTTCTTTATAAATCTCGTACTCCACATCTTTCTTTACGCCGGGATCAACGATCGGAACAACACGCACGCCTGCTTCTTTTAAATCGTGTACTAAACGAGAAGGATCAGGGAATCGGTCAGGATCGAAAGTGAAAACGCGATAGCCATCCATATAGTGAATATCAAGATACACGGCATCGAGCGGAATGCCTTTTGCTTTGAAAGTGTCGACTAAGTCTCTAACTTCACGTTCTGATTCATAGCTATAGCGAGACTGATGGTAACCTAGCGCCCATTTAGGCGGTATAGGCATCGTTCCCGTCAGATATGTATATTGTTCAATGACATCTTTCGGGCTTGGTCCTGCAAAAATATAGTACTCTAAACATCCTCCTTCAGCAGAAAAGGTATAGTTGTTTGAATCAGTTTTAAAATCAAAGGTCGTTTTGTAGGTGTTATTAAAATAAACTCCGTAAGCCTCGCCCTTATTCACGACCATGAAATATGGAATCGACTCATAAAGAGGATCTGTTTCGGGATTGTGTGGCGCATACACATCAGTATTCCACATGGTGAGAGATTCACCGCGTTTTTCAAGAAACCCGCTTTTCTCGCCAAGACCATAGATCCGATCTTGAGGTTTCATGACTTTATGGGCCGCCACCTCTCCCCGCTGGGAAAAAACCATCCCTTTAGAGTTATCCTGACACATAACTGTCCCCTGCTCGTTGATTACCTTTAACTGAAACGGATGCTTAGCTATGATTACTTTACATTTGGAACTTTCAAGGGTGATAGCTTCTTTATCTTTGATCATACGAAACCTGTCTTTGGAGGCACTTTGTATAACCGCCCTCGAATTGATGGGTGTGACCTTATGTGTAGACGGCTGCATGTTAACACGCACAATATCGCTTCTGTATAGGTCTAGATCCACATAAGCATGGTTGCACACAAACCGAAAACCGTCTTCGGTTTCCTGAACATCCAAAAGATCGCCTGGCTGGTAATACGCGTGTTTTGGAGTTTGACTCGGATTACGATCAGGCTGAATGGCAAAGCTTGTGTCCTCTAGCATGTTCCAACCTCCTCACCAAATTTAGAGTTGGTTACGTCTATTTTTTAGACTGATGTAACCGACTGCACCAACAAATATTCCCATAACGCCTAAAACAAACGAAATGAACAACCAATTAATGCCCTGATTTTCCTCTAACAAGAATACATCTGCTTGTTCGCGTTCTAAGCTTAACTTATAGGTGCCATCGCTTTGAGAACGGACGAGTCCATCGTGCAGCAGTCCGCGAAGCTGGTGATCATTCGGCAGACTTTCAAGTTCTGCAGTTCGGGTAGATTGATCGTTATTAATTGCTACAACCAGCGTCTGATGGTCAAGACTTCGTTTAAAGACTGTCATGCCCTCATCATCATACAATTGTTCAAAAGCACCACGCGTTAAAGCTGGGTACTGATCTCGCATGGCATTAAGCTTGTCCAAACGTTGATTTAGATCTTGATCGCCTGCTTTGAAATTCATCATCCGGCGATTATCAGGATCTTCCCCGCCATCCAAAGGCACTTCACTTCCATAGTAAACGATAGGTATACCTGGAGAAGTGAACATATATGTTAAACCGAGTTTCCAACGTGTAACGGGATTCTGATCATTTTCTATTGCTCGCCTTGTGAACCGTTTATTATCGTGATTATCCAAAAAATTTCCCATAAGATGGGGATTGCTAAAGGCATCATTATTCCGTTCCCATACATTGTATAGAGGATTCAAAGATTGCTTGCCACTCTCGCTGAAAATCTGGCTTGCCTGCTCATAGAATGGATAATTGACAAAACCATCGATACCGGCTTCTTCATAACCCGCTATATAATCAGAATTTTCACTCCACACTTCGCCTAATAAAAAGAAATCTTCATCAATCGATTTGACGTGATTTGAAAAATCAGCCCAAAATGACTTCGGCACATGTTTAACTGTATCCAAACGAAAGCCATCGACACCTGTCTCTTCAATCCAAAACTCAGCAGCATCAAAGAGATAGTTTTTCACTTCTTCATTTTCCGTATTTAAATCAGGAAGACCGGCTAGCCAGCCATTTTCTAACGTCTCTTGACTCTCTCCCATTATTCTCTTCTCTTCGTGGTACCAATTTTCCTTCTCGGGGTCATCTAACCAGGGGTGTTCATTACCTGTATGGTTGACTACGAAATCAAAAATGACTTTCATATCACGCTCATGAGCTTCCTCTACCAGCCGCTTGGCATCTTCCAACGTACCAAAATGCTCGTCCACTGACTTGAAGTCTTCGATCCAATAGCCATGGTAACCCCCGGGTCCGTTATCCATGATCGGCGTAAGCCAAATGGTGGTAAAGCCCATGTCTTTAATGTAATCCAGTTTCTCAATGACACCTTTTAGATCGCCACCTTGGAAAGCTTTTGGATCATTTGGGTCAGCATCTTGATCGTTACTGAAATCTCCGTTCATAAATCGGTCCACCATGGTAAAATAAATGCTTTCATCTTGCCATTTACGTTCTTCTTTTTCATCAGCACCTGCAGGAAGGGCATAAAAAAGAAGCAACGGGATGATCATGATGAGTAACGCCGTAATTTTTTTCATCACCGTTCCTCCTCCGCATATATATACCTTCTAAGATTATCCTTTTGATCCTCCTGCCGTCAAACCTGAAATCAAATAACGTTGCAGAAATAAGTAAATGGCTGCTATTGGCACGGCTACTAGTACGGATCCTGCAGCGAACCGGGTGAAGTTATTGGCGAACTGATCATTTATGAAATTAAATAACCCAACAGCTAATGTATACTTGGCTTCGCTTGATAGCACAATCGAAGGCAAGAGGAAATCAAACATCGGCATCATAAAGTTGAATAACGCGACCACCGCCAGAATCGGTTTCGCCAATGGCAGCATGATGCTGAAAAAAACGCGTAAGTGACCGGCACCATCAATACGTGCTGCTTGGTCCAATTCACGTGGAATCGTATCGAAATATCCTTTAACAAGCCATGCGTTAAACGGTATTTGACCGCCTAAGTATATTAAGATCAAACCAGAAAGGGTATCGAGCATCCCAATCATATTCAAAAATATATACAACGCGACCATGGCCATCATGACAGGGAACATTTGCAACAGTAAAAATACATATAAACCATTTTTTCGTCCGACAAATTCATATCGTGAAAACGCGTAGGCTACCAAGGACGTTAAGATGACGCTCCCAGCAGCGGTAAAGGTCGATACAATCAGTGAATTTTTATACCAGGTGAGATAATTACTTTCTGAGCTGAATAACCACATATAATGTT
This sequence comes from Thalassobacillus sp. CUG 92003, assembly GCF_013618635.1. Lineage (GTDB taxonomy): Bacteria > Bacillota > Bacilli > Bacillales > Halobacillaceae > CUG-92003. The sequence goes on from NZ_JABLSJ010000005.1 coordinate 271,858, forward strand.
CTAAAGAAAAATTTTCTGGAATGATACTGGATGAATAGAGACTGCTTCCCTCATTTAGCGACATGCCGACTGTCCAAATTAAGGGGTAAAAGATGACGACAAACACAATCGCTAAAATTAGATAAATCCCCGTAACTTCTAACCTTGATTTCATTTGTTGTCCCATTAGATTTCACCTTCTTCTTTAAACGAGCGTGTGCGTCTAAACTGGTAAAACGCAAATCCGGAAACTAACAGCCCCATAATGATCGAAACAGCAGCGGCCATGCCATAATTGTTTGTATCGAAAGTCAATTTGTAGACCCAGGAAATTAAAATATCCGTCCCTCCTGCTTTTTGATCCATCACGGGCGGCCCGCCTTCATTAAACAGATAAATGATATTGAAGTTATTAAAGTTTTGGGCATATTGCATAATCAATAAAGGGGCGGTTGCAAACATGACATGCGGTAGTGTAATAAATCGGAACTTTTGCATGCGCGAACTCCCATCAATATCAGCTGCTTCATACCAATCCTTTGAAATGCTCTGCAGAACACCTGTAAATAAAGCAAATACAAAGGGAAAACCTAGCCAGGTTTGTATTAAGATGATCGCGATCCGGGAATAAAAAGGATCACTTAACCATGGAAGTCCTTCTCCACCGGTCAGAGGAATGATAATGTCTCGATTAATAGCCCCGAATTGATCATTAAACATAGCGGCAAATATGAGGATGGTCACAAAGGCCGGTACTGCCCACGGTAATATTAATACAGTGCGAATCAGTTTTTTGAATTTAACACGCGAATCATTGACCAACACGGCTAAAAATAACCCAACACCAATCTGGAGTGACGTCGCAACGACTGTCCACACAATCGTCCAGGAAAATACGCTAATAAACGTGTCTTTCCAAATCGGCTCACTCGCCAAATTAATAAAATTTTGCAATCCTACCCAATCGACAAGATTCCGCGGAGGCGAGTTATAAAGGTTGTAGTTTGTAAATGCCAATAGTATAGCGAAGATTAAAGGAAAAACGACCACAAATAACATAAGGAGCAGCCCTGGCGTGGTCATCAAATATGGAAAAGATCGTTCATAAGCTTCACGCAGTGCTTCCCCGAGCCGAGGAGCTGTCCATCCGTTTCTGATTTTTTCAGCTTGCAGTTTGGCATCCCTGATATTAAACACATACAATGTTACGACTATCGCCAAAATGATAAGAGATATGACCCCAAACACGAGCAAGCGGATGGAATGATCCGTCCCTGGGATCGTTCCAAGCGTACGCAGCCCCCATATGCCAAGGTTGATAAAGTCAAGCATCGTCACGAGAAAAGCTGCTTCAATTGTGATAAAAATAATACCTTTTAAATAACGCCGATTATATAATTGACCTAATCCAGCAAAAAGGACGGATAGCACCAAGGCAAGTTTCGGGTTGTGACGCCTCTGTTTTCCTGCTAAGTGGTGTTGATTTGATTCATGGTCTTCGTTGTACTCCGGCAGACCCATTCTATTGTCTCCCCCTTTACGATCGTGACATTGTTAGATAGAGAATGGGAAGAAGGTAGCTTCTCCCCATTTCTATGTCTTGCTTTATTCAGATTGACTGGCTTCAATGTTTTGTTCGATCTGGTTGGCGGCGTCATCGAGTACTTTCTCCACATCTTCACCTTCTGCTAAAAATTGCAAGGCGTCATTCATGGGATCCCAAACTTGAGACATCTGTGGTGCACTTGGCATCGGAACGCCAGACTCAATTTGAGTAGCGAAAGCTTCATAAATGGGATCATCAATAGATTCCAACGCTTCCGGGTTCGGCGGAAGTTCACCTGCCACTTCAAAATAATGCTTTAGGTTTTCTTGGTTTGTCATATACATGGCGAGCTTCTTGGCCCATTCTTTTTCTTCTGAATAATAAGAAACCATCCAGCTTTTGACACCGACAAACGTTGAAGCAGATTCACCATTTACACTTGGAAATGGAGCCGATTTCAAAGAGTCACCTAAGGCTTCATTATAATTCGGGATACTCCAAGGTCCATTGATGACAGCACCGACTTTGCCTTCTGTAAATAAACCGTCTACAACATCAGTCGTGGTCGAAGCTGGAATCTTTCCATTGCCAAAGAAAGATTGGAACAACTCTCCTCCTTCTTTCGCTCCCTCATTGTTCAAACCAATATCGCTCACGTCATAACTTCCGGTCTCACCACCAAATATGTAAGCACCGAAGTTCTTAAAAAATGGATAAGCAAAATAAAGATCATTCGGTTTCATTAGGAAGCCGTACTCATCTGAAGCAGCGTTCGTGTGATCGTTCAATGCTGTTTTCAAATCCTCTGTTGTTTCAGGGGGCTCGGACAAAATATCCGTATTATAATAAATACCATACGTCTCAATTACAGCAGGAGCGCCGTACTGACTGCTTTCGCCGTCATATTCATAGGTGACAGCATCAATTGCCGCTTCACTGTAAGCCTGTTTCTGTTCATCTGTGAAATTAAGCGGTTCAGCCAGCCCCTGGGCTACGATATCGCCGATTCGATCATGAGGCTGAATAAATAAATCAGGACCTTTACCTTCCGGGCCGGCAAGTGACAGCTCTTCCAGCTGGTCTAACATTGACTTTCTCACGACATTAACCGAAATGCCTTCTTCTTCTTCAAAATCTGCTACAATATCTTCAATAGCTTCGGCTTGAGCATCTTCGTCATTAGCCCAAATGGTCAATTCCTCAGGTTTTTCACTTGATTCCCCTGAATCACTCCCATCATCTTCATTCGAAGCCCTTTCAGGTGTACAAGCTGCCAATACCACTATGAACATAACCAAACATACGATCCGCAACAGTGATGTGTTCTTCAATGAAAATCCCCCCATTAAATGATTAATGCAAACGTTTGCATTAAATGCCTAAATTTTGCCCCTCTCCCAGGAGCTTCTTTCCTTATATGTAAACGTTTGCATTGACTACAGGTATTATAGCTTGGTTTCCATTTTTACGCAACCGTTTTCGTTGCAATTTACTGAAAATCCTTTTAAACTGTTTTGTAGAAACGTCTTCAGCCCAATGTCGCCCATTTAAAACGAATGATTTGAACGAAAGGCCATGCTTACCGCAGGTACAACCTTCATAGGTTGTACCTGTTTTATTTAAAGGAGGAAATATTATGATAAAAGAAGCTGTTTATCATCGCCCTAAACATAACTTTGCCTACGCGTATGATGCGGAAACGCTGCACATTAGACTAAAGACTAAAAAAGACGACGCCCATTCTGTTATGCTTGTTTTCGGCGACCCCTATCATTGGGATCAAGGAAAATGGCAGGTTGCGAGAAAGAACATGGATAAATCAGGGAGCGATCATCTGTTTGATTACTGGTTCACTGAAGTCAAGCCTCCGTATAGAAGATTAAGATATTGCTTTGAACTTCACGATAACCTTGAATCCCTCGTCTATACAGAAAGAGGTTTTTACGAAGAAGTGCCGCTCGATGACCCTAATTATCATTTTTGCTTTCCTTTTTTAAATAGCATAGATGTTTTCCAACCTCCCGAATGGGTTAAAGATACTGTTTGGTATCAGATTTTCCCTGAACGATTCGCTAACGGGGATGCACATGTAAACCCGGAGGGGGCACTGGATTGGGGGAGTGCTGAACCCACTCAGACTAATTTCTTTGGCGGTGATTTTCAGGGGGTGATGGATCATCTGGACTATTTGCAAGCATTAGGCATCACAGGCATCTATTTCACTCCTATTTTCAAAGCTCTCTCTAATCATAAATATGACACCATTGATTACATGGAAATAGACCCGCAATTTGGTGATAAAGCAACGTTCCGACAGCTGGTTGAAGAAGCGCACAAACGCGGGATTCGTGTCATGCTTGATGCTGTTTTCAACCATAGCGGCTACTACTTTCCTCCCTTCCAGGACGTGCTGGAAAACGGGACAGACTCGGAATATGCTGACTGGTTCCACCTATATGATGAGAAAATCCTAACTGAACCTGTCCCCAATTACGATGCATTTGGGTTTGTCGCGTCTATGCCTAAATTAAACACGGGGCACCCTGATGTGAAACACTATTTATTACAAGTTGCCCGTTATTGGATTGAAGAATTTGACATTGATGGATGGAGACTTGATGTGGCTAACGAAGTGGATCACTCCTTCTGGAAAGCTTTCCGCTCTACAGTTAAGTCTGTTAAACCTGACGCCTATATTTTAGGTGAGATATGGCACGACGCCATGCCCTGGCTAGAAGGGGATCAATTTGATGCTGTCATGAATTACCCTTATACCTACAGTGCTATCGAATTTTTTGCTAAAAATAATCTAACACCCAGCCAGTTCACCGATTCCATAACTTATGTGCTGCATATGTACCCACAAAACGTTAATGAAGTTTCATTCAATTTATTGGACAGTCATGATACACCACGCGTCCTCACAATAGCTAATGGGGATAAGAATCGTTTAAAACTCATGTACGTCTTTCATTTTTCATTTACGGGAACACCTTGTATGTATTATGGGGACGAAATCGGCATGACAGGTGGTGAAGATCCTGACTGTCGAAAATGTATGGTATGGGACTCACAGGAACAAGACCGGGATTTATTCTCCTTTGTCCAGCACTTGCTCACATTACGAACCCGTCACTCAGCCTTCGGAAGTCGGGGATCCTTTCACTTCGCCTTCCACGATGACAAGCAAGGGATTCTCGCCTACAGAAAAGTGACACCTCATGAAACGCTGCTCTTTATCTTAAACAATTCATCATCAAAATCAATTGTACACAGCGACGATTTGGACCAGCACTCAGTCCATGATTTATGGAACGGAGAACAGATATCCTATGGTATGAAACCACTCACACTTACACCCTTTGACTTTAAAATCTATCAACTGGACTAACAATTAAGGGCGGGCGGAACCCATAACTGGTTCCGCCCGCCCTTATCACGTCAGCACCTTCCGGGCGGCACACCCGGCTCTTTTGAAAAACCCGGTTTTGTACCAGGTACGCTTGTTATTTCAGGGTGATGTTATTGGTGGTCATCCAGTAGTTGATTTGGCAGAGGTGGGCGATTAATTGTGGACCGGTCATAAGTTGACCGAACCAGGGCGTATCAATGGATTTCCCTTCACTCTTACTTAAGGCAATCAGTTTATCTCGATTGAATAGCTGCAGCAGTGGCGATTGAGAATCAGCTAAGATCGTGTCCATCCAATTTACTACGCCTTTTGTATACTCCGGGTGGAACGTTTTCGGGTAAGGGTTTTTCTTACGGTAGAGGACATCATCCGGCAAGATGCCTTCTAATGCTTTTCTAAGCAGTCCTTTCTCTTGATTGCCATACCGTTTCATTTCCCAGGGAATGTTCCAGACGTATTCGACCAGGCGATGATCAGAAAACGGGACACGTACTTCAAGACTCGCCCCCATACTCATCCTATCTTTTCGATCCAATAATGTTTGCATAAACCAGTTCATGTTCAAATAGAACATTTCCCGTCGCTTCGCCTCTTCTTTATTTTCCCCAGGCAGAACCGGCATTTCATCTATCGTTTCTTGGTAGCGCCTCAACATGTACGCTTCTAAGTCCAGCTCTCCAGCTAAATCAGGATGAAGAAGGTCACTTCGAACATGTAAGGACCTTATCCAGGGGAATCCTTTCCGCTTCAATTCCTCTTGCTTATAAAACCAAGGATAACCGCCGAATATTTCATCCGCACACTCGCCTGATAACGCAACGGTGACATATTTTTTTATTTCCTTACAGAACCACAATAAAGAAGAATCTACATCGGCCATCCCCGGCAAATCTCGTAATTCCACAGCTCGTTTCAGTTGCTCGACTAACACATCGGGAGATGCAACCAGATTGGCATGGTTGGTGTTGTGTTCTTGTGTGATCATGTCAATGAACTTTTCATCACGATCGGGTTGAAATTGATTTTTTTTAAAGTAGCGGTCTTGGTCCTTGTAATCTATGGAAAACGTATGCAAACGCCCTTTGCCTTTCTTGGCATAGTCCTTTGCCGCTATGGCTGTAATAGCGCTTGAATCAACGCCACCCGAGAGGAAGGTTCCCAGTGGGACATCGGAAACAAGCTGACGCTGAACAGCATCATTAAACAAATAGCGAACATGCGCAATCGTTGCTTCTAATGTATCTTCATGAGGCTGGCTTTTTACGTTCCAATACCGCTCTACATGCAGCTTTCCCTCTTGATAAATGGCCCTATGGCCGCCCCGGATTTCTTTCATGCCGGAAAATACGCCGTGGCCGGGTGTTCGGGATGGCCCTAAGGCAAGCACTTCATGAAGCCCCTCTGCGTCAAGTTCCGCTGGTATATCAGGATGGGCTAAGATAGCCTTCATTTCTGAAGCGAACACCAACATGTTTTTCCCTTCATAATAAAATAACGGCTTAACCCCCAGGCGATCGCGGGCTAAAAATAATGTTTTACGCGTACTGTCCCAAATTGCAAAGGCAAAAATACCATTTAACCGATCAACGCAAGCCTCCCCCCACTCCATATAGCTGACCAGCAGCACTTCTGTATCCGAATGGGAGCGAAAATCCCATCCTCTGGCTTGCAAAAGTCTACGTATGTCCTCTGTATTGTATAATTCCCCGTTATAACAGATCGTGTACGTATCATTTCCTTTTTGTCTGCTCATTGGCTGTCTGCCGCCAGCAGGATCCACCACAATTAATCGTTGATGGCCAAAAGAAGCTTCACCATCTGTCCAGTTATTGTATTCGTCAGGTCCGCGGTGCTCTAGTGTCATTGCCATTTTATATAACATCGCAGCCTTATCATCTTGTGCATAAGTCGATCCAATCCAGCCTACTATGCCGCACATTCTCATCTCACACCTTTCCCATTTGAAACACTCTTATATCAGTTTATGCACGCAAGGGAAAATGTTAAGTTATTTTTGACTTGACAAAATAATTGAGAATGATTATCATTATAAATGAGAAATTTCGTATCACTGCGTTGCTTACCCCAAAAGCATGTTGTGAGCCAGATTTCTCCACCAAGCCACCTTAGTGACAGCAGAATAAAAAGTCCGAATCCAGGATCCCCCTCCCTAAATTCGGACTCTAACCCCCTTTATAAAAAACCTGAAGATGACGATACCACCTTATCGTCTTATCTTCAGGTTTTTGTGTTGTTTGCGATTTTCTAGCGCTCACTGTTTAAGTTAACACCTACGGCAATACGCCCATTGGCAAGAAGCCGAATCCAAGAAGCAAGGCAAGCGAAACAGCAATCAAGAGCTGTACCCACCATACGACAGCCGGCTTTTGCTTGACGTATTTAACCGTCGCAATCTCCATGGCCGCAATAGCCCACAGACCGACGAGAAGTTTCAATATGATGAGACCATCATAATTTTCGTAACTTGCAAACAGGGATCCGCCTGAATACAAGATGAGAAGAAATACGACTCTTAAAATTATGTGTGTAATTTTTGTTGCTTTCCGATTTTTACTGCGTGCAAAGGTGGTCACCATACCTACTAAGGCTAATGCCAATACCCAGGAAGCAATATGTAAATGTGCCAATTGTCTTCCTCCTTTCATTCCTACTCCAGTGTTATACTATCATCTTTCCCTGTTCTTTTCACATGAAAACAATGTGACAATCTTAAAGAAATAGGAAAATGCCAGCTAAACCTGTTATAATGAGTTCAGATTTTCAGAATTGGAGGGATACTATGTCACGTACAAGTCAAGAAATCATCGATCAAACGCAATCCTTCGGAGCAAAAAACTATCACCCGCTGCCGATTGTCGTCACGCACGCAGAAGGCGTGTGGGTGGAAGATCCTGAGGGTAACCGTTACATGGATATGTTGAGTGCCTATTCAGCCGTAAACCAGGGGCACCGACATCCTGATATCATCAAAGCGTTGAAAGACCAGGCGGACCGCGTAACACTCACTTCACGTGCTTTCCATAATGATCAGCTGGGACCATGGTATGAAAAAATTTGCAAATTGACCAATAAGGAAATGGCACTGCCGATGAATACAGGAGCAGAGGCCGTTGAAACAGCGATTAAAGCAGCCAGACGCTGGGCTTACGATGTAAAAGGTGTAGAAGAGAATCAAGCTGAAATTATTGCATGTACAGGCAATTTCCATGGTCGTACCATGACAGCGGTTTCGTTATCGTCTGAGGATGAATACAAACGCGGGTTTGGACCGATGCTGCCGGGCATCAAACTGGTTCCTTATGGCGACATCGACGCATTGAAAGAAGCCATAACAGAGAATACAGCCGGCTTCTTGATCGAACCGATCCAAGGAGAAGCAGGCATCGTGATGCCACCGGAAGGATTTTTAAAAGAAGCCTATGATGTGTGCAGTGAACAAAATGTTTTATTCATTGCGGACGAAATTCAAGCTGGCTTAGGTCGTAGCGGACGGATGTTCGCCTGCGATTGGGAAAATGTTTCCCCGGATGTCTTAATACTCGGCAAAGCCTTAGGCGGTGGCGTATTTCCAATCTCTTGTGTTGTAGCGAATAAAGAGGTTCTCGGCGTCTTCAACCCAGGATCCCACGGTTCAACATTTGGAGGAAACCCCCTTGCAAGCGCTGTATCCATCGCTTCATTAGACGTATTAGAAAATGAAAAGCTGGCTGACCGATCGCTTGAGCTCGGTAATTACATGATGGGCGAATTGAAAAAGATTAAGAATTCGACCATAAAAGAAGTACGTGGCAAAGGCCTATTTATCGGTGTTGAATTAAACGAACCTGCTCGCGTATATTGTGAACAATTGAAGCAACGTGGTTTATTGTGTAAAGAAACGCATGAAAATGTCATCCGTTTCGCTCCCCCACTCGTTATCAACCGTACAGATTTAGAATGGGCAGTCGAACAAATCAAAGAAGTCCTTCAATAAAGAAATAGGCTGTCTCAAACATAATTGAGACAGCCTATTTTTATTCTTGAGTTTCTACAGATAGAATTCGTTTTTGTCCCCAGGGGGCGATGCCGACTTCAACGATCAAAGGGGATTGTCGCTCCTCAAATTGCTCGCCGGTTCCTTCTTCGACGTAAAACCGATTCATACCATAGTCCACCCAGTACGTACCTCGATTACGATCGGAATGCCGTAACATGCCTTTCAGGATGACCGCCCCCTCTCGAGGTTCAAACGTATTGCCAGAAGCTCGTTTTACTTGCCAGAATTCATCTTCTTGCTGCAGTTCTACATATACCGTACTCCCTTGCTCAGGGTCAGCCCCTTCCCAATGTGATTCTGATAGTTGTTCAATATCATAATTCAACGTCACATATTCTCCATAAAAAGGGTCATGCGGATCAACGGGAGCTGTTTTTAAACGAATCGTCTCTCCCCATCTTTCAACCGCCGAATAGGAGAGAGCCACACCAATCAGAAAAAGGATCTGCAAGAGTACAATGAAATAGAACGCAAGACGCTTCATCGCTCATCGCCCCCTCTTTGCACGCTTCTTCTTTTTCGCTCCAGAACGTAACTTATGCCAAATAGAAGCACGCCCCCTACAAAAAAGAATACTGATTTATCTAAAAAGTCCCAGGCGAAATGGATATAGGCTATAAATGTACTGACCACAAAGGCCAAGGTCCCTTTCGTCACGCGTTGCGAATTTTCCTGTTGATATCCGATCAATAGCCAGCCAAGCGCATATAAGAACAGAAGCATGAGCGATGCAGCCCCGGCCCAGGGAAGTAGGAACACAGGCACGAACAAGAAGAGATCAACTCCTCTGAACAAACGGTTTTGCTTCCATAACTTAACGAGTACTCCAGCCATTATCCCCAGCCAGACAAGGAAAAAGACATAAGTATCTTCTAGTGCAGGAGCAGAAAAGCCATCTTCTAGTGCAAAGACTTGGATAACCGCGGTAAAGGCGATCGCCGTTACACTCCCCGAACGCATGGGCCGAGCAACACGTTCATTTTCCAGCCAGACACTGACAGCATAAAGAAGTAGTAACAACACGATCAGCCAATAATAGGCAGACGATTCACTGAACGTCCAAACGACTGATTGGACAACATAACTGACCGTGACGATCAGCGCGAATGCTTGATGGCGATGGCGGTACAGGGCATAACTTCCCCCAAGCACCAATAGCGCCCCCAGCCACGGATAGAACGCCTGATAAGTCATTGCGCTATAGAGCTGCCCTGCTGTAACAATTGTCATCACTAAGCCAAACATGATGACATTTTGAAACATGACATACACTGCAAAAGCGGCTAATGACCAGATTAAAAAAGGCAAAGCACTGAATGAACTAACATGATACATTTGGCCAGTTAAAAAGATACCCGAACCAAATATGAGCACAGCTACAACAAGCAGACTATTCCCTACTATATTCGAGGATTTGGTATACACCCTTTCTCCAGCAGTATAAAAACTTGCCATCGCTACGAGGATGATGATCAAGCGCACCACATTATCCAGGAGGTCCCAATTTGACGCGATAAATGTCAAAAAACCGAGACCGATAAAGATGGCCGCAAACGTCAATAACACCGGCTTCGTCTTTTGTTCTGGGTATCGCTGCAAAATTTGCTGGTACTGCTCTTGTGTAATGATTTCTGCTTCTAACCAAGTACGAGCTTCTTTAGCCATCCGCTCACGATTCATTGCTCACTCACCTGCCTGACTGTATTTTTGAAAACGTCATTCCCTTCGCAGCCGTTGCTTCCTTCCATATGTTAACGTGCGCCATAACCATTCAAGCGGCCCATAACGATACACTTTAAGCCAGACACGACTCATCATAATTTGCAAGCTGAAGACTAAGATGACAATTAATACACACATCCATGGGGGCACATGCCCATACAGGCCAAAGCCTACAGAATAGAATAATCCATACGAAACCAAAGACTGAGTTATATAGTTGGTCAAAGACATGCGGCCGACATATGTAAAAGGCAACAGCACCCTCTTCGCCGACTCTCTCTGAAAAAGCAATGTAATCGCAAACATATAGAATAGAGCTGACGCTGTTCCTCCAACGTTATCTTGGAGCAGGTAAACCCACTGGGGATTCCCGAATACGTACGGTCCAGCCTTAAACACGATGAAGATGAGCAACGTTATAACTGTCCATTTTTTGAGTGTTTGCTGATGTTGTTCTGGTTCATGAAGCCATCGTTTCCGATGCACGTACATGCCGAATAAGAACATAGGCAATAAACTCATCATTAAGATGATCACGGCTAAAGGGTGAGTTCCGTAAAGCCAATCATTAAGGTTTTGGGATAATATGTCCCCAAACGAACCACTTCCATAATGTTCTTTAGCCGCTAAAATCGCACTGTAATTGTAATCACTTCCCATCCCCCTGGAGGCATACAATAATCCTGTCATCGACACGACCATGAAACCGAGCACCCCATACGCCCAACCCAGCAACGTAGCAGGCTGGCGCTCAAAAAATAAAAACAAAAACAACCCGATAACCCCATAAGAAAGTAATATATCACCATGCCAGATTAAAAAAGCATGCACGAGTCCAAAACCGATCAGCACCATTAACCTTCTGAAGATAACTGACCTATACGTATTATATTTATCAACGAGACGATCTTTCATCATTTGCATGCCAAAGCCGAATAAAAAGGAAAACAACGTATAAAAACTTGCTTGAAAGAAAATATCGATAAGCGTTTGGATGGTATGATTCAACCCCGAGGACCAAAATACATCTTCCCCACCATATAGAAAATAAGGGGCACTGAATGCAGGCGCATTCACCATGAATATTCCAAAAATCGCCAGACCCCGGGCGGCATCAATCCAGCTCAAACGTTCAGCTTCTTGTAAGGGTGTACCTATTCCCTTCATATGCTTCCCCCTCTCTCTTTCATTATAATCATAAGACCGGACCGAGGGGAATGCTTATTTCATAAGCTGAGAAAGGAGGTCATCGAATGCCTGCCAAAGTAGGCGCTGTAAAAGTCATCAACGTTTCTTCATCTAGTATCTTTAATATCGGCGATGTTTACACGATGGCCCCAACCAGCACAGCTAAAACTTATGCCGGCGGTGGATCATTTAATACAGGCAATGGCATTCGCGTTAACCTTGCCCGTTCCTCCACGTACGTAAATGACCAGGAAAACATTGACCAGGCGATTATCGACTAAAGGAGGTTTGCCCTATGTCATTTATCATTCATCAAACCATATCTATAAATTTCATTAAAGTCGGAGCCGTTACAAACTCTTCAGTACTGCAAATTGGCAGCTCGGGTATCATACATGCTCAATCTGATCTTTACAACACAGGAGGATATACCGCTCCTGGAGCTAAGGCCCAACCTGAAGACGGGTACGTGACATCTGATCAAGCAGAAGTTGCTATTCTTGTACCGCTTGCACCCATCACTTAAATCACAGACTTTTGTCTCGCTGCATAAATTATAGGGAAACGCCTATTTCGGGAGGGGTGAGCGAGATGAGTAACTGGCAGAACTGGGCGACTTATATTGAACAGTTAATGCGTCAAATGAATGAACAGCAACAACAAATCAAGCAATTGTCGACTCAACTGGAAAGTCTCAAAGACTCGCAGCAGCCTAAAACAGTGATTGAAAAAATCGAATATCATTTTGACCAATTGAAAATTGAATCATTAGAAGGGACGCTGCACATAGGGTTATCTCCTCAAGACCTTGAGCAAATGGACGATTTCTCTTACCCCGGCTCCCCGATAAAGGCTGAAGAACCAGCTCCATTACATGTACGAATGGATAGAGATTTTGTAGAAAACGGCGATAGTGTCATTCAGGAACTTGCACAAACCACAGGGGCAGCACCTACGCATGCCATAAAAGAACAAATTCTGGCCGACATCCGTAAACAACTGCCGGGACGTATCCAGCACTATCAGGAGACCCGTCCTGATCTTTCCGAAACGGATATTGAACATTTTGTCGGGGAAGAAGTTAGACACTCCATTCAACAATACTTAGCCACTCATAAAGGAGATGATTCAAATGGCATTCACCGTCCATAATTACGGCTTATATGTAGGCGATATTAACGTAACCGGCCTTTCTTCTTCATCCGTATTTCTGATCGGAGATAACAAAACGATACAACTTCGCTCCTATTTTGACACTCCCCCCGAATCGTTAATCATTAAACCGCTCCCAGCAGAGCAAGTTCAAGCAGGAGAGGATGCAACTAACGATGAGCAATCCTCGTGAAGCCAAGGTTCAGGATATTGAAGTACAGGATGTAATTATCGGCTCAGGCTTCATCATCGGAGATCTCAAACAGTACAGGCCACAAGCGCAAGTTTTGGCTGTCCAGCAGGAAAAACCGACTTTCAGAACAGACCCCTATGCCTTTGAAGATTATAAAATCTTTCAATTACCAGCCGAACCCCATGAAATTTTAGTTGATCAAAACGCTCATGTCGATCATCACGGTTCTGCAATCCACGTTGATTCCGTGCACATTAAGAGCGTGTCCACCGCTTCATTATTTGAAGTTGGTGGAATTGAGGAAATTTACTCGCAATCACGCATTAAACATATCCGGGCGCTCAAAAACGAACAGAGCCGCTGAGGCTGCATATACTAATGTTAAACGAAAAAAGGAGGATTACCTTATGCCCTCCATTGTCGGGCCGATAAGAATCAACAGCGTCGCAGGCGGCGTTGTCAATTTCGGCGATGCCTTTTACCTGGCTCCAAAGAGTACTTCAAAAACAAACGCCGGGTCTGGATCTAATAATACCGGTGACTTTATTTGTACGAACAACGGATTCAGTTCCACAAACCCTTTTGACCCAGATGTAAACGACCAAAATGTAACAGCCAACGCTTGACGCTAGCTTATGAAGTTGGTTATTTAATCTATTATAAAAGATAACGAAAACGTAATTCTTCTAAGCTGAGGAAGTTACGAATTAGCAAAAGACCAAATCATATGGTGATTTGGTCTTTTAGCTATGTCTTATGATAAATATTCGTAATCGTAACTCACATAGTTAATTCACTGAAAGTCAACTCGTTTATGCACTGTCTTTTTTTAGTTAGCGAGAAAGCTATTGTCCACATTTAACCTTTACTGGTTATTCATGAGAATTTGGCTTCTACGTTTCATGGTGGTCTCCGCTGGTAAAGATGGTATTGGATAAGTGGAGGAATCAACTCACTTGATAGCGGAGACGTCTTGGTCAGCGGCGTATGGACTGGACTGAGCTGGAGGAGATAAAGGAAACACGAAGAACGACGTGATTCGATGTTGACTTATCGTACAGAAGCGAGGGAAGTCTCACTAGCCGCTAGACGCCGCAGCTGGATAGTTCAAATAGGGTAGGCCAACTCTCTAAGAAGGAGTACATTCCTAGTTAATTAGCGGGAGAAGGAGCTCGGCTAGACCCCACAGGGAGCGAAGCGAGCGAGGAGGCTGGCCGGTTCCCCGCAGGAAAGCGAGTTGTTTCAAAGCCACTCCAAACTTTTATTTGGTATCGAGCCTTCATTACCTTAAATCCAATTCGTCCCACCCGGGTCGTTATTTTAACCTCACGCCATAGTTGATTCATTTGTTAAAGAAGCAAATCTGTCTCCCATAATCAGGGTATTTAGTTTACAGGAGACTCTCAAAACACTGTAATTTATGATAATCAGTGTATCCTAAGTGGTTTATACGTCAAGCAACAACGGACCATCGAAGAAATACAGACATTTTCTTATAACGGGTTCGCCCCATATTTTCTCTAGAGCAGTGGCATACAAACCGAGTTGTATCCGATAACGATCCGCCAATTTCTGCTGTCCCTCTAACGTCATACTATCTTTTAATTGATCTGTCTTATAATCAAGCAACAGCCAACCATCCTGGTACGGAATCATACAGTCAATAACACCTTGCACGAAAACATGCTCTTCTGTTTGTCCCTCCCAATCATCATAAACGTCTTGTGCCGGAAGATTAAGGCTGAAAGGCACCTCCCGCTCAATTGTTTGGGAGGCTAACACACGCTGGCCAATCTCGGTATCAAAAAACGCCGCAATCGCTTGCCGATCAATTATATCCGCTTCGTCACGACTCAGAATCTCTTTTTCTGCAAGCTTCTCCACAAATTCTCCTACTTCTTCTTCAGTTAAAGACTGTGTTAACGGGAGGTGCTGCATAACCGTATGCATGGCACTTCCTTTTTCTGAAGCAGTCAGTTGCTTGCTTTCCTGCATAAATTTCGGGCGTTTTCCTATAGGAGATTTGACTGGAGCCAATAATTGGTCGCTGCTGTATTCATCCTTCACTTCTCGCTGTCGTTTCAATTCCGTCACTGACTGTTTTGCCCTTGTTTTAGCGGCAAGCTGATGAGGATATTCGAAGTTAAGCCTCTGGTCTACTAACAAACTAGGATCAACATCCTCTACTTTGTTCCACGCGTCAATCGACTCTCGCAGTTGCTCATCTCGATACAGTATTTCTTCGTCAATTTTAGAGAATTCGCTGCCATGTTTGATTACTACAGCCCATTGTGATTCATCTCGCAAAATAGCATCTGATGTAGTGATGTTAACGTCAGACGTTCTAAGGGCAGATGAATCGTTATGGCGTATGAGAGCCGGCCCCACCCAATCCAGATAAGACCTTGCTTCCATCCGATAATGGGGCGGTAACACCCAATCGCTTTGCTTTAGAAAGGGCAGCCATTTCGATTGTTTTTTTTCAAAAGAAGAGACATTTCCGATCATAACCAATTTTTCTTTTGCCCTCGTTAAGGCTACATACAACACGCGCATTTCCTCAGCCAGCAACTCACGAAGCTTCACCTGCTTCAATGCATGATAGGAAAGGGTCGGATACATGAGCCGTTTTTTAGGGTCGATGTATCGGGTACCAAACCCAAAATCTTTGTGAAGTAAGTAGCGATCCTTTAAATCCATCAAGTTAAATTGCTTATCCATAGCTCCCAAAATAACAACAGGAAATTCTAGGCCTTTACTTTTATGAATCGTCATAATACGGACCACGTCTTCTTGTTCCCCCAGAGCGCGGGCCGCCCCTAAATCATCCCCGCGTTCTTCCATCCTGTCGATAAATCTTAAAAAGCGATATAATCCGCGGAATGAAGTTGATTCATAAGAACGAGCACGGTCGTATAATGCCCTCAGGTTCGCCTGACGCTGCCGCCCCCCTGGCATCCCACCGGCAAAATCATAGTAGCCTGTATCCCGAAAAATATCCCAAATAAGCTCGGACAGAGCCCCTTGTCGGGCTTGAGTTCGCCACGATTCCAATTGGTTAAGAAAATGATCGATTTTTGCTTTTGTTTGATTATCCCCAGCAAAAGAGCGTAATGCCTGATAATAGCCAGCACGCCTGTTGGCCAGTCGAATCTGCGTCATTTCCTCCTCATCGAGACCGACTATTGGAGAGTGGAGAACCGAGGCAAGCGGAATATCCTGTTGAGAGTTATCGATTACCTTTAAGAGACTGAGCATAACTTTTATTTCAATCGCCTCAAAATAGCCTGTTGATAATTCGGCATACACCGGGATACCTTGCCGTTTCAGTTCTTCAACAAGTGTAGGCGCCCACGTCATCGAACGCATCAAAATGACAATATCGCGATATTGGACGGGCCGCTGGGTCTCGGTTGCTTTGTCGATGACCTGAAGAGGAGGCGTTTCCTCGTTACCCAGCCATTTTTTGATTCGATTTCCGTAAGCCCGTGCCTCTAATTGGGCTTTTTCCAATTCACGGTAATCGGTGTCTGAATCCTCACCTGATTCCCCTCGGTCTTCCCGGTCAATGATGACAAGTTCTGTATCCGCCTCATTCGAAGTCAACTTGTCATAAATGGTGTTACTGTAAATCAGTTCGGCATCCGCTTCATACGCCATTTCTCCAACTTCTTCATCTAGTATTTGGCGGAATATATAGTTGGTAGCAGATAGCACTTGCTGCCTGCTGCGAAAATTTCGGGCAAGATCAATCCGTTCGCCTGATTCCTCCGTCTCGCTGTAGCGTTTGTATTTTTCCAAAAACAAGGCAGGTTCAGCATGGCGAAAACGATAGATGCTCTGTTTAACATCCCCGACCATGAATAGATGCCCCCCCTGTTCCCCTGTCAGCAGCTGAAGAAGTGTTTCTTGTACCAGGTTCGTATCCTGATATTCGTCTATCAGGACTTCTGTGAAGGTCCGCTGCAAATCCAGGGCGATTGTTGAAGGGATGGTACGCTCGGGGGTTGAGCGTTCATCTCTTAATACTTCCAGACAATAATGCTCAAGGTCAGAGAAATCCACCACGGCTTTCTCTTTTTTCAACTGCGTATACCGTTGTTTGAAATCTTTGACGAGTTCAATTACCTGAACGATGATCGGGTGAAGCTCCCTCATATCGCTTATGTAACTTGTCAAAGTTCGTGAAAACCACTCATCACGAAGCGTATTCCATCGTTTTTTATAGTTGTCTCTGAGTTTTTTAACGTCGTCTTTTTTGTCTTCATCACAATCGCTCTTTTTGTTCGGCAGGCTTTTGAATTTGACTGAGGTCATATACGTTTGCAAGTCAGTCCAAGATCGCTGAATATGTTCCTTAGCTTCTTCAACCATCTGACGATCATATTCCAGCACCTCATCATAATGGTGAGGTCCGTCTGTTTCACCTGCAATAGCCAATGCCTGGTCGATCTCTGTTTCCATGGCATGCAATTGACTGTGAACTTCTTTTTTCAAAATTTGCAGCCACCGTATATCATCTTCGTTTATGTCGTGTTCAACGTTATACATCGCTGCCATTTCATCAAGCCAAGCTTCCGGCCAGGGATTCTGCATGGCGAATGTGTACAGCTCCAGAATCAGCTTTTCAACATCCTGGTCACTGCGATCGCCCGAAAAGCGATCAACAACACTGAAAAACACCTCCCTCTCTTCGCCCTCTTTACCGTACCAATCCTCAAATAACTCATCCATGATTTCTTGTTGAATGAGATCCCCTTCAATATCATCCACGATCCTGAAACTTGGATCAATGTCTAGTCGATAGGAATATTTACGAACAATGTCCATGCAAAAGGCGTGCAATGTGGATATCGAAGCACTCTGAATCAAGGCAAGTTGTTTCTTCAAATGATGGGAAGACGGGTAATCTTCCAGCGCCTTGCTAATCGCCTCGCTGACCCGGTTACGCATTTCTTGAGCTGCAGCATTCGTAAACGTCACCACCAGCAGCGAATCAATGTCCACGGGAGCACTCTCGTGGAGAAGCTTCTGAATAATGCGCTCCACGAGGACAGCAGTTTTCCCTGATCCTGCCGCTGCGGCCACTAACACATCCGAGCCACTGGTGTATATCGCTCTTTCTTGCTCTTTAGTCCACGATGCCATCTCCGTTTTCCCCTTTCTGTTCTAGCTCCTTAATTCGGTGTAAGACCTCATCATCTTTCATCGTTTGCAAGCGTCTGAAGTTATTTTCGCTTAAAGTCGGATCGAACTGGCAAACGGAGCGGAATGGGCAGTAAGTACACGCTGTTTGCTGATCATGTTGAAATGGGTTGAGCTTAACTTCACCTTCTGTAATACTGAGCCCTGCGTTTCTGATCAAATGCCGGGAGTAGCCTTGCAAATTTTGGAACATTTCGTGCTGGGCTGTTTTCGAATTAGCATAAAAACCACCATTGGATTTGAGGCCAGCAGGAATGATGCGGCTATGCCCTTTGTCCAGACCCGTGTCCATCATCCGTACAATATCTTCATTTTCCAACAGCAAGCCCTGCATTTTGAATTGCTTGAAAATTTCATTCTCAATCGCTGCATCATCAAGCTTGTGTTTCCCAGAAATCATCGGGTTGTGGACGTGAAAATATAAGACACCAGCAGGAGATGCGTGGGAGCCCAGCCATTGTTCTGACGAAGAAATCACAACATCAAGATACGTCAGCATTTGTAAGGCCAAACCATAATAAACTTCAACCAGATTTAACCCTTTGGCACTTGACTTATAGTCGATGATACGCAAGAATAATTCATTTTCCTGCATCGCTCGATCGACGCGGTCTATGCGACCTTGCAGCATCAACTCAAAGCCATTAGGCAGGTCTAACGAAAGAGGGGGGAGTTTATGATCGCCTTTTTCCCCAAACCCCACTTCAAGACCAACAGGGGCAAACCCGCTGTTCTTAGCCTGCTCACTTAATACATACGTGGCCCGAGCTACTACGTCCTGAAGCTTTTGCTGGATATAACGATAGCGGTTGGAACTTTGTAATATTTGGTGCTGAAGCACAGCGGATAAATCCCCAACTGCTTGAGCAGCATAAGTGTTGCTTTGCTCCCGGTCTAATTGGGCAAAATCCTTTTTCTCTTCTTGTAGGCGTTCTGTAATCTGACGTAACGCTTCATGGAACAGCTGACCGATATCCGGAGCGTCAAGTTTATACGTTTTCCTTTCCTCAAGACCAAGACTGTAATTGGCAAAATGCTGGTATGAGCAACGATGGAACATTTCCATTCGTGATACACTGGCTTTCACTTGCTGTGAGTGTAATTGGGAGGCCGTTTCCTTATTCAAATTGACGGGCTTGTTCCGATAAAATAAACTGCCAAGAACTTTCTCAGTCAGACCGCCTTTTTGTTCATGGTCAATATACCAATTAAGCACATTCCACCACACATTTTGCATTGAGTATCCTTTTAAATAGCGTGACAACTGCGACGTTAAAGCAGACCGTGTTTTTAAAGGTGTGGTTATAAAACGGAGCGCTTCATATAAATCGTCAGGATCCTGGAGATGAAAGTGAAAAGCGTTCGGGAATAACTCTTCGATACGATTAACGACATGCGAACGGGTTTTTTTCTTCCCTTCTTCATTGCTTAATGGGTAACTGATCCACAACTGATCCCTGGGCATGGTCAGTGCAAGATAAACATAGAAGCGATCATCTAACAACTGCCGTTTTCCACTGTCGGCCAATCTTATGCCTTGTTCTGACAGGAGGTCCCGTTCTTCTTCAGAAATCATGCCGTCACTTTGCGGTTTCATGGGCCAGGACCCTTCAGTAACCCCCAACAAAAACGCTGCCATAATGCCTGTGATTCTGGAGCGGTCAACGCTGCCGACTATAACGTGGTCCATGCTTGGAGGAACGTGCGCAAAGCGAAGCGATTCTAACCCGCTTTCAATCGTACTGCGGAAAATCTCTAACGACATGCATTCGTCGCCTACCATTTCCACCATCTCATCGAGTAATTGCAGGACAGCCTCCCACACTTGTTCCTGCTCTCTGCCTTTTTCAATTTTGCCGGCCTCATCAAATTGATCGCGCCACGTTTCCAATTGTTGAGAAACTTGCATCGATTCCAGCCAAATGTAAATCGCGCGGCCTTTATCAGCTATCGATTCCGCTCGCCTTAATTCATCATCAAAGGGTTTCAACGCGCGCGTAACCTGCCTGCGATAGCAATTAATGCGATATTCCTTTTGCTTTTCTTCATCTGTTTTAGCACCCTGTTCAAATCCCCTGAATCGTTGGTATCCCCAATCCTCCTTATCACACCACTGACTTTTGGATCGGACGCCGTATTCGAGTACATAGTTTTCTAGTTCATCTATCCCCTCTTCATGAAGGGGATATTCCAGATCGGTCGGTGGCACAAATCCTGTTTTCAACAACCGGAACACAGCGTCATAACGCCAGTTGCCTTCGACTACGTCAAGTCCTGATCGGATCAATTCAACAAGCGGATGATTCAGCATCGTTCGTTTTTCATCTATAAATACCGGGATATCGTAATCGTGAAAAATGGTCGCAATTAAATCATGATATACATCAGGCTCACGCATCAAGATAGCCATATCCTTATAACGATATCCTTTGTCTCGAACCAACGTTAATATTTCTTGAGCGACGCCTTCCACCTCTGCCCTTGGATGTACCGCTTCGGCCACACAGATGGGCACTTCCCCTTCATATTCATGTGCAGGACGCTGATCATAATAGGTTTCCAAATGGGCGAAATAGGGGCGATCATCAAACCGTCTTCGTTCCGGATCCAGTTCTTCAATTCCAGTAATAGGCTCACCAATTTCTAAAGCGAGTGCTTTTAATTGCTGGAAAGTTTCCTTCGTCTCGTAAAATAGGTCAAGCTCCGGAAGCGTGTCCTCATCAGTAAATTCTGTTGTAAGGGCTACATTTACGCACGAGGTCTTCCTCATGAGTTGTTCGATCACACTTAATTCTTGCGGCGTGAAACTGTGGAAACCATCAATGTAAACTTCTGCGCCGTCCAAAAAATCAGCTTCCCCAATTTTATTGGCCAAAAGCTGGAGTTGATCTTCCCCGTCTATGTATTGATCTTCAAGAGCATGCATCAAGCGATCATATATATAAGATAAATCGTCTAACTTGTCCCGCAAAGCAGTTTCTGATTGCTGTTTATGTTTGAATTGATCCATATGGTCCATTTGAAGCTGGAGCACTTCAGGTGTAATGCGATATCGTTTGAATTCCGTAATCAATCCTTCCAACTGTTCAATAAACCCTTGCTTTTCAATGGCTTTTTGAAAGACGTGCCAGTCCGACTTACGTTCTTCTGTGATTTTCCTCAGCATCATCTGAATCCCTGTCGAACTGATAAATTTACGAATACCGCCGCCGGTCTCCTGCAGGACACGCCAAGCCAGTCTGGAGAAACTGAAGACTTGAGCCCTGATCGTGCCCTCTATCCCTTCTCGTTTTAACAAAGCATATTCCTGTTGAAAGGTCATTTGATCCGGAACCAAATATATGATGGGAGGCCCTTGAGGGTCATGTTTCAGTTTTGATTCAATTTCTTCTAAACAACGGGTGCTCTTCCCGGCCCCCGAACGCCCCAGCAAAAATCTGATCCCCATTCTGCACCTCTCCTTGTAAATTCATTCTCATAATCTCACGCATCGCTCTCTTACATTCTACCATTTATGAAGCTTGCTGCTCGATAGTTTCGCATAGGGTAAACGAGCCTATCGCAAATAAAAGCCCTTAACGGCATCCAGTGTGAGCAGTTTCAAGGATGCGGGGGCTTTGAGTAAATAAGAGTCATTCAATGAAATTGTATCGTCACTTTGGACATCGGCCAGTAGAGAGCATCGACTTTACCAACCACTTCATCCATGGAAACAAAACCAAAGTAACGGCTATCCAGGCTATCCCTCCGGTTGTCTCCCATTACAAACAAGTGGTTGTCGGGAACTTCTGATTCCCCCGTGACTTTCTGTAACGTGAAGTTCTTAGTAAACAATCTGCCATCGTCAGGTCTCAGTCTGTCCAAATAAGGTTCAGCCACTCGGTTGCCATTCACATACAGTTGATCATGCCTGTAAGCAATATGATCTCCAGGTACCCCGATCACCCTTTTCACGTAATCCTCTTGCTCGTTAGCATGGAATACGATAATATCCTGGCTATCAATGCTCTGCCAATCATAAACAAGCTTATTGACCATTAATAAGTTCCCATCATATAAGGTTGGTTCCATTGACTCTCCATCTACAATATAACTTGCAAACAAGTACGTTCGAAATATAAAAGCAAGTAACAAGGCGAGCAGGATTGTTCGAATTAACCGAAACGATTTCTTCATCTTGTCAACCTCCCAAAAAGGGGTATCTACATATTACCCTGTCCCCCCTGATTCTAACCGCTTCGGAATCTCTTACGTTCAGCTTTCTTTTGCAACCGCTGCTCTATATATTTACCGATCATCCAAAAAATCAAAATACACAATCCTACAATGATCGTTTTCATTGGATTTTGGGCAAAAGACGTTAGACTGTCACCGACGAAAGCAATCGTAAAAATCATTACGGATTTTCCAAGAAGTACGGCAAGAAAGAATTGTTGGCGACTCACGCCAGATAAACCTGCCACAATATTAATAATTGAAGAAGGCGAGAAAGGAAAACACATGAGAAGAAACAAGGGGCCAAAACCATGCTCCTCCACCCAAACCATAATCTTTTTCACTTGTTTATGACGGCTTACAAAACGGAAAAAACGTTTTTGACCAAGACGTCGGATGATAAGAAAGACGATCATGGCACCGAGCACAGCCCCGATCCATGAATAGAAAAAACCTTTCCACAACCCGTAGGCAACCGAGTTTGCGATTACAAAAACAATCAAGGGGAGAATCGGAAGAAAAGCTTCTAACAATGGTAGTAAAATGCCAGGAATGGGGCCAAGGCTTTCAAATCGTTCCAACTGCATCATGATATAGTCGTATAGTTGATCGTCTTCAGCCATCTCTTTTATCTTTTCTAAGGTTAACGTAAGTAAATACATACAGGGGCTCCTTGGTATATAAATCAGCAACTAACGCTCATGATATCATTTTAATGGATTCTCACCTGATTGCCTACAAAAAACTCTTCGCCAAACGCCTTCTTAGCGTTTGCTTTATTTTCCATCCAGAAAAATATTGCATACATTTTACCTTTTCATGGTATAATGGAATTAGAACACATGTTCGCATTTGGAGGGAATCGCTATGCGCAGTTTAGGCAGTGAAGAATTAGAATTAGCTACCCGGTACTTGTTCCTCTCCATGGCCTTAGTCGTGCTTAAACAAGATCGGCAATACATTGAAACAGGGCAATTTAAAATCAAAGATCACTACTTGGATCTGCTTAATAAGATGGAACAACTCGGTCGTCAGGAACGAAAAAAACTGCGTTATGAAATGACCCAGCAAAAACTGCATGTGATTGAAACGTCCCGTAATGATTCGTTTACTTCCTTCTTGTTCCTTGCCCATGGATATGAGGAGAAGCGAAATTATTTCAACCCCGCCATTCGGAAGAAAGTCGAACGCATCCTATTTGAACTCATGCATCGGGTCTATTCTTAACGTGTTGATTGCAATGTCTCTCCCTAAAAAAGTAACCACATGCATCATGTGGTTACCCGTCGTGAGACACAATTAAAGACACCCATTTCTGAGAATCACGTATGTATACAAGGATGTCTCCCAAAGGTGCCTCTTATCCAAAGGGCTCTGCTATTTTTCCGGTAATATAAGCACCCGATGTTTTCAGCCGATCTTCGAGCATAAAGCGAAACTGAGCGGTTCGTTGAACTTGGTTGGCGATCATTCCTGTCGAAACGGGAACATTGACCGATACACCATTCGTAAAGATAATCGTAGTCGTCTGGTTGATTTCACTGTGGTAGGAACGAATAAAAGGGTGAGCGATCCAGGAGCATTCTTTGCGCTTTGGGGATATAATCGGGAAGAAATAAATACCCATCGCCGGGGAGATGACAATTGGTGGCTTATGGGTGAAGCCCGCGACTTCCTTTGTACCTGCGAGCCGCCCCTCGAGACTGGACGCAAAATAACGGCAGGAGCCGTCTATGACTTTGCTCGGGTGGTCAATTAGATCGAACCGTTTATCTCCTTCATACACTTCGGTAACCACGCGTCCGATATCATCATATTTAGCAAGCAGAGCCATTGTGTGTGAACTCACCTCATACTCACTATTTTTTGAGTACTTCATTCTTATCTTCAACATCCTTTCTCTTCAGTGGAGGGAATAAACCTCTTATGCTTCCACAACTTCCCATCCGTACTACTTTAATTTACCAGAAACAGACAGGAAAGTCTAAATAATTCTGGAAAAATTCAAAATATTTTTCAAGTTCGTTTTACTTTGTCTGATAAGAGGAATATAACCAAAGGATCAGAGACACGTTAAGAATTCTCCGTCCGTGTATTTACAATCACACATCAGGGTAGCTGAATTCAGGAATTGAACTGATATACTTCCCGTTCACGTGCCTGCCGCCCCCTTCACCTCCATCTCCCACTCGTGTACACACTTAAAACTGAATTTACTCAAAGGAGGAACACGTAATGTGGAAACGCAAGAAAAAAAAGGTGACACCTGAACCCGAACAATTGGAAACACGAAGCATGACATTGGATGAAGTGCGTAAAGCCGTTCATGCTTACGCTGATGATATGCCGGATGGCGTACCGTTAAGCGTCATCATTAACCATGACCTTACATTAGATTATGACTTACTCTCACCATACCTAAAAGGCAAACCGGAAGAGACCTTCTACATGTCCCGGGAAACCTATGAATTATTCGAAGCTGACAATCGCGAACTTGCCGTTGAATTAGATATGATTCAGCGAGCGGTTGATCAATATATGGAACAGACAGGTGAACTCCCCATCATTGAAAGTGACCCCTATAGACGGGTCAATTTCTTCAAATTAGAACGCCTCACCCTTATTCCGTATCGACCTGAGCGTGAATATTACGTAACTCAAGAGGAGTTTCTTGTAACTTACAAAAAAAATTAGATATAAGCGACACGTGTGCGTGGGCCCTGAAAACGGGCAAGCTTCTATCTAAGACGTTTTTAAAGGCGCTTATAATGATGACCAGCAGCTTTTGCAAGGGCAATAGAGATAGGGGGAGGTGGCTAACCTCCATCCCTCTCACACCACCGTACGTACGGTTCCGTATACGG
>NZ_JABLSJ010000006.1 GCF_013618635.1 Thalassobacillus sp. CUG 92003
GACCTTCGCCGTTCGGGACTTGAACCCTATAGTTTATGCCCATGCCGGGCACACAAAAAAGGCCAATGTCACACGGACATTGGCAAAAGAGACGACTGGTTAACTTTTGAGTGAGGGAATTAATTATATGAAAATGCGCTTCCTAACCTGGGGAAGCCACAATTTCATCAGGCTTTGTAAATCAGCTTGTTCAACTACAAGCCGATTAACTCACTGTAATTATATTGTAATATACAGTGGCAAATTGTTCACCGAAAAAATCTTGCGGTATTCCGCAAGGATTTGCGCAATTGTTAGTTTATGACAACCTTTCTCTTTTATGGATAACGCACATGAAGTCTAAGTGTGTTACATATTTGTAACAAACCTCCAGTGAGACACAGTAAAGTTTACTCCTAGGTTGAGTTTCTATGATTGGGTCAATTGATCCCGAAGATTTTTCCGCAATATTTTGCCCGTTGTATTTTTAGGCAGCTCATCCATGAATTCGATTCGGAAAGGTATTTTATATTTTGCTAAATGATCTTGGCAATAAGACAACATCGTCGGTTCGTCCAATGCTTCGTTGTTCGTTACGACGAAACTTATGACACTTTCCCCAGTTTCAGGATGTGGGACACCTACCACAGCAGCTTCGGTAACATCGGGATGGTCATAAAACACTTCTTCAACTTCTCGTGGGTACACGTTATAACCACCAACAAGAATCATGTCTTTTTTACGATCTACAATGTAAAAATATCCTTCATCGTCCATCCGTGCCATATCACCTGTGTATAACCAGCCATCTTTAATAGACGCAGCGGTTTCCTCAGGCATTTTATAATAACCTTTCATCACATTAGGACCGCGGACCGCAAGTTCTCCTACTTCTCCAGCTGGCACTTCTTCACCCCATTCATCGACCACTTTGTTTTCGACATTAAGAATGCTTGTCCCAATAGATCCTGGCTTCCGCTCTCGATCCAATGGATTGAAGCACGTCACAGGTGAAGCTTCTGATAGCCCATAGCCTTCGGAAACGCGAACATTGAATAGCTCTTCAAACGACTTGAGAAGTGACACGGGCAAAGAAGAGCCTCCGGAGATGCATAACCGCATATTCCGGAAAGCGTGTGTTTGTTGTTCCCCTGTTGGCAATAAATAATTGTACATTGTAGGCACACCTGCAAAAACAGTAGCATTATGCTGATCGGCTGTTTCAAACACGGCTTGTGGTGAGAATTGCGGAACAATCAGAATCGTGCCACCGTTCATCAATGGGGCGTTTAGAGCTACCGTTAAGCAGAACACATGGAACATAGGCAGAGTAGCAATCACCCGGTCATCGCTGGAAAAGGACAAATAATCTGCAACATCCTGGGCGTTCGAATAAAGGTTCCGGTGCGAAAGCATTGCTCCTTTCGGTTTTCCGGTTGTTCCAGAAGTGTACAGGATAACCGCTGTATCCTCTTCATCAAGCACAGGACGTTCAAAATCAACTGAACCCGTTTCGAGAGTATGTGTAAACGATTTCAATTTTGGAGATAGAGAAGAGTTTTCCAATGCGAGACCGGCTCCTGTGTCTCCTACGAAATAATGTACAAGATCCGGCAGCTCATCAGCCATTGCCTCAAATTTTTCCAACAAGACATCCATGGTGATGACAGCTTTGACATCGCCATTTTGCAAAATATAGCGCAACTCATCAGTGGTATAAATCGGGTTGACTGGAATAACAGTTACACCAGCTCGTAATGCTCCATAAAGACCAATCACAAAATACGGACTGTTCCCCGCTACTAGCGCAATGTGATCTCCCTTACCATAACCTAACGCATGAAGGCTTGATGCGAATTTTGTTACCGCGCCTTCTAATTCCTGATAGCTTTTTTCTTGTCCTTGAAAAGTGTAAGCTGATTTCTCAGGGTTCTCTCGAGCCGTTATTGACAACTGATCGCTTAAATTCACCTTTATTCCTCCTTGGATGATAATCGAGTGAATGAATAGTCATTCATTTTATAGTAAAAAATATTCATTCTAATTATAAAATACTGACAATTTTGTAGCAACCCCTCTCCCCGGGATAAGAATCGGGGCGCCTTCAGCACCTAAAGGGCAAACAAGCCCCCATTCTTCTTTTACCATAGTGAATGAGAGCCTGCTATCGCCTAATCCACTAATAAAGAATATTTAAAAATTGCTCCCGATCTATTTTTCCCAGATAGTGAGAAATCTCCACATCCTCCAGGGCATCTGATAACGCCTGTCGCTCATATTTTTTGTCAATTAAACGTTGTTCAACGTCAGATATGTCACCCACGCCAAAGAAGTCTCCATAAATTTTCACATTTCTGATAATTCCTTTTGCAACATCTAAACGAATGTCGTAGCTTCCTGCTCCTTCAACACGTTCTGTTTGTTGAATGTTAAATTTCGGAGACTTGCCATAGTTCCAATTCCAGTTTCGATAACGTTCCTCAGCTAACGCATAAATGGCTGTCCAATCTTCTTGAGTCAATTTGTATCGCGGAACGTCTGTAACATCTTCAACATCAAATATATAACGTAAAATGAGGCGCTTAAATTCATCCATTGTAACGTGTCCATTCAGGAACTCAGAGATGTTTGCAACACGGCTGCGAATTGATTTAATGCCTTTGGATTTTATTTTTTCTGTTTTAACATTCAATGCTGAGACGACGTTCTCAATTTCTGAATCGAACATGAGCGTCCCGTGACTGAACATCCGCCCTTTTGTTGTAAACTGAGCGTTTCCGGAAATTTTTCTGCCATCAACTACAATATCATTACGGCCTGATAGTTCCGCCCCAACTCCGATCTTCTGAAGAGCTTCGGTGACAGGTTCGGTGAATTTCGCAAAGTCATGAAAACTATCTCCGTCATCTTTTGTGATGAAACTGAAACTCAAGTTACCGAGATCATGGTAGACGGCTCCACCGCCAGATAAACGTCGAACCACATGAATGCCTTTCTCTTCAACATACGTTGTATTGATTTCTTCTATCGTATTTTGGTTCTTCCCGATGATGATTGAAGGTTCGTTGATATAGAACAGTAGATACGTGTCGTTGATATCAAGATTCTTTAAAGCGTACTCTTCTATTGCCAGATTAATGGTCGGGTCTGTATGGCCTTCATTGTCAATAAATAGCATGATGATCCATCCTTTCCTGCCTATTATGCGACTACTATTGTATCCAATTGGGCAGAAAGACACAAAAGATAAGGTTCTCCCCTAGGTGTCTTTTTCTTTTGCCTTCCAGTCAAGCCCTTCCTCAGCAACATTAATGGTGCCATTATAATAATTTTCTGCTTCTTGCTTGAGCTTCGTCACGTTCCCAAAGTGCGGAAGGTGACTTAACCAAAGTTCACTCACTTTTGCTGCGTCCGCAATATGAGCAGCTTCGTTACTGGTCATATGGCCCGCCTTTGTCCCATCCATGCCTTCATAAAAGTTGGTGTCTGCAATCAAAAGGTCCGCTTGATCGGCAAACGCCACCCATTCTTCAGAAAAACTGGTATCAGCTGTGTAAACCAGGGTATGCTCTCCGTCTGTAATCCTCATCCCATAGCATGTAACCGGATGAATCGTTTTTTGAAAGGTGATAGTAAATGGTCCAACTTGCAAAGCTTGATGAGGGTCATATTCTTTTCCCTCTGTATAGTGATGAGTGAGTTGTTCAAATTGTTTAGGATCATCCCGGTGACCATAGATGGGCAAAACATTGTCTGTCTCATGCAACGTATTCTGCACAAGCATGGCATATTGCAAGACCCCCACGTCAGCAATGTGGTCATGGTGATAATGCGATAAAATAACCGCATCCAAATCCGTTACATCCGTAAATTGTTGCAATCTGGATAAACAACCGCTTCCACAATCGATGAGCACTTTCCACCCATTCTTCTCCAGCAAATAACTTGAAGTCGCTCCGTTCTGATCAGGATATGCTCCCCAAAACCCTACAACAGTCAATTTCATGGTTATCTCCCCTTCATACTATATTCCTATTTTAAAATTGTTTTATAACAGATTATTGATTTCTGAATATTGTTATAATACAATGAATTTACACACTTAATCAGGAGGCGATTTTAATGATGAGTATTGTTGAATTTTTCCGAAACCTTCCTAAAAAACAATGTGCCAAATGCGGTAAAACAATTCAAGAACAAGCAGACTGCTATGGCAATACCTGCGATGACTGCAATCATCCAGCAGGATAGAGCACTACCACTAGTATTCCACGTCAGTGGGGATGTTCAATCTTAAATTTACAGGAGCAGCTGCCAGCCTGCTCTTTTTTTTGTCTTATAGTGCCCTCTCAAAGCCTTTCTCACAAAAAATCCGAACTGATTTCAACGAAATCGTTCGGATTCAGTGTATTTCATTCAGTTTTATCCCCGACTATTTTCTGCATGCTAAAAAAACCTCATCAATAGGGGGGTAGAACTATATCGTTCAGGTCAAATAATCGAGGACCTCTGTAGCTGCTTGCTCTCCCTGGTCAATGCAATCTGGCAGGCCGATTCCTCTGTACGACCCTCCAGCAAGGTAAACTCCCGGGAGTTCTTCTCGCATCTGATTTTCAATATCGGTTATACGTTGTTTATGACCAACCGTGTATTGAGGCATGGCTTCATTCCAACGCGTTATAATCGAAAACTCTGGATCTCCAGTAATCGTCATCGTTTGATTCAAATCATTCAAGGCAATGTTGACGATCTCTTCGTCGGAATAATTTACGATAGCTTGATCATCTGGCTTCCCTACATAACAACGCAGTAATACCTTCCCATCAGGAGTGGTATGCGGCCATTTCTTATGCGTCCATGTACAGGCTGTGATTCTGAAGTTGCTATTACGGGAAACGACAAAACCTGTCCCATCCACGTCCTCTTTAATTGCCGAAGCGTCAAAAGCCATGGCAACATTGGCCACAGAAGTTGCCGGCATATCACGGAATGGGCGCAAGAATTCATATTGACTTAACATGCGTTCAGCCTGGAAAAAGGGTGCGGCAATAACGACGGCATCCGCTTGCTCGACTTCCCCATTACTAAGCAGTAAATGGTAGGCATGCTCTTTCTTCTCGATATGATCGACCGAGACACCTGTTGAAACAGTCCCTGGATGCAACTTGTTTGCCACGGCCTCCACCAGTGTTTCAAGTCCATGCTCCAGGGTGCGGAACATGCTTGGTTTTTTTGCCTGTTTAGAAATATCAGCCTTGGGGCGCGTTTTTTTCAAGCCTTTAATCAAACTGCCATGCTTCTGTTCGAGCTCATAGAAGTTCGGGAACGTTGCCATTAAACTGAGATTATCTATATCACCGGCGTATATCCCTGACAACAAAGGCTCAATCAAATTTTCAACAAATTGGTCACCCAGGCGTCTTCTGAAGAACAATCCCAGCGATTGATCCTCTGCTTGCTTGCTTTTGCCTTTAATTAAGTCCATAGAAGCACGGAGTTTGCCGATTGGGGAAAAGAGCCCCGAAAACAGGAAAGGCCTGACGCGGGTGGGAACCCCCATAAATGACCCTTTCGGCATAGGATGCAGCTTGTTATTCACTAATATATACGCTTGCCCCGTTCCGTTAGGGATCAATTGATCACCCAGGCCAACATCACGCGCTAAGCGCATTGCACTTTCTTTCCGTTCCAAAAATGAATCAGGACCTCTTTCAATGGTAAAACCATCTTTATGAACCGTTTGAATTTTGCCGCCCAGCTGTTCACTCGCTTCGATCAATTTGACACGCATAGGGAGCTCATTTTGATCGATGTCTCTTTGCAACCTATAAGCAGCGGTGAGTCCAGCAATTCCTCCACCAATCACGACAACGTGTTTTGTTTGTTCCATGATATCCCTATTCCTTTACTTGGTCCAAAACAACATTGGCCAGAGTCGTTATGAACAGCGGGTGTACATTCGGCATCTCAGGTCGATAGTAGCTTGCGCCAATTTCATCACAAACGACCTTGCATTCGTAGTCATTATCGTAAAGCACCTCAAGATGATCGGACACAAAACCGACAGGCGCATATACGAAACTCGTATAACCATGTTCATGGTGCAAGTCACGTGTCAAGTCTTGCACATCGGGTCCCAACCAAGGGTCAGGTGTATTCCCTTCACTTTGCCAGCCTATTTCATATTGGTTAATCCCGGTGGCTTCTGAAATCAATCGTGCAGTCGTACGCAGCTGTTCAGGATACGGGTCGCCCCCCTCCAGGATCTTAGTAGGTAGACTGTGGGCTGATAAAATCAAGCATGCCTTATCTTTTTCAGCCTGCCCCATTTTGGCATACTCTTTTAAAATCTGTTCTTTCCAAAATTCAATAAACCCGGGGGCGTCATACCAACTTTGCACGGAGTGAATCGTCATCCCGTATTTGTCTGCTTCTTCCTGAGCACGCCCGTTATAAGATTTCACGCTATAAGTAGAATAATGAGGTGCCAGTACGATTGAAGCAGCTTCCGTAATGCCGTCTTCATGCATATGACTGACGGCATCTTCTACGAACGGGTCAATGTGTTTCAACCCTAAGTACACAGTGAATTCTATTTCATCCTGAAGCTCATTCAATTTTGCTTCTAGGGCGTGAGCTTGTTTTTTGGTAATTTCAGCGAGTGGCGATATGCCGCCGATTGCCTGGTAACGACCTCGCAGCTCTTCAATCTGCTCGTCAGAGGGCCTGCGTCCTCTTCTTATATGCGTATAGTAGCGCTCCAGGTCTTCTTCCTTATAAGGCGTTCCATAGGCCATTACTAATAACCCCATGTGTCGTTTACTCATTTAAATCACCTCGTGCATATGTTTGTGAATACTCATGTACGAATGCGGTCAGGCGCTGCAACGTCGCTGGGTCGACCTCAGGCGTCACCCCGTGCCCAAGATTAAAAATGTGAGCCGGATGCCGACGACCTTCATCAAGGATCTCTTTTGTCCGCTCTTCAATGACGTTCCAGCTGGACAATAGAATCGCTGGATCAAGATTTCCTTGTAACGGTTTGCTGATGCCCATTTCGCGAGCTTCTCGTATAGAGGTCCGCCAATCCAGTCCTATCACATCAAGTGGAAGGTCATTCCATTCTAAAGCTAAATGACGTGCTCCAACTCCAAACATAATCAGGGGTACACCTTCTTGAGACAGCTCATTAAAGATGCGCTCCATAACCGGTTTGATATACGTGCGATAATCCGGGGCACTTAATGCACCTACCCAGGAATCAAAGATTTGAATGACTTTCGCTCCAGCATTTATTTGCGCTTGCACGTATGTAATCGTCATATCTGCAAGCTTGTCCATCAATTGAAACCATGTCTCCGGTTCGTTGTACATCATGGCCTTCGTTTTACTATAATTTTTCGAAGGGCCGCCTTCGACCATATAGCTGGCGAGTGTAAAGGGCGCACCACTGAACCCGATCAACGGAACATTCAATTGTTCGCGGGTCAGCAAACGAATGGTATCAAGTACATATGGAACGTCCTGTTCCGGTTCAATCTTGCCTAGGTTATCAACATCAGCCTTTGTACGAATGGGCTGGTCAATAACAGGCCCTACCCCTTTTTGGATCTCTACATCTACACCGATAGCCGGCAAAGGGGACATAATGTCTTTGTATAAAACAGCAGCATCCACATCATACTGTTCCACAGGCAGACGTGTTACATAGGCACATAACTCCGGCTGATGGGTGATTTCAAATAAGGAGTATTTCTCCTTCAGCTTACGATATTCCGGCTGAGAACGTCCGGCCTGTCTCATGTACCAAACAGGTGTATAGGAGGTGTCTTCCCCGCGTAATGCTCGTAATATCGTATCATTAAATTCTTTTGCCATAATTGTTTAACTCCTTTGTGCGTACGTAATCCGTAATCCACTATATCGCTGTTTTCCACTTCTGTATAGCGATGGGGGCCATTTGTCACGATTTTGTACCTTTTCCAAAGCAAATCAGCTGACGATTCGGCTAAAAACCCACACTCAGTTGGACGGGTTCAGATGCTGTACCTGTCATTTCCGTCAATGGATCATAAGGTACAACATAGTAGCTGCTCCGGTTAAACAACTGAAATCCGTTCACAGTAAATGATCCTTTCCCGGTCACCTCTCCGACTTTTTTATCCGCTCCGTCCTTGGAACGATAAATATGATAGACGACGCGTTCATCATCTGAAGGCTCCCATGTCAATGTCCCTTGCAATAATGTCATGCCACCCAGTTCTACATCCGCTTCAACATGATCGATGTCAGGAAGATGGATAGGGGGAGGCAATTCTTCAACCCCTTCTGGCTTCTGGAAAGTGGAAGCCAATCCAATTTGCTGGTCGACATCACTGAGTATTGCTTTCATCATTTTCGTCGGATACGAACTTCCTCCTGTTACATACGAGTCTTTCCCTGAACGATCATACCCCATCCAAACACTTCCCACATATTCCGGTGTATAACCCACAAACCAGACATCTTTATTATGTTCAGGGTGTTCTGGATGCTGGTGTGTTCCCGTCTTGCCGGCCAGGGCCTGATCATACTGTCCCTGGCTCGCGGTCCCTTCACGGACAGCCGTTTTTAACATTTCGGTTACATCCCATGCCACTTGTTTATCAAATACCTCTGTCGTCTCCTCTTCATGCTGATGAATCACGTCACCGTGGCGGTCAATAATTTTTTTGATCGTGTAACTTTCAGCGTACGCCCCTTCGGATGCAAAGCTTTGATAGGCTTCTGAAAGCTGAAGTGGCGAATAACCTTCACTCAGCCCTCCCAAGGCCATCGCTAAATGATGATCATCCGTGGCAAGGCCGAGCTGGTCTAAATACCCTTTTGCGTATGAGATGCCGATTTGATCAAGGAGCCAAACTGCTGGGGCGTTTTTAGAAGCTGTCAAAGCATGGTACAACGACACTTCTTCACTATATTGCCCATCATAATTACGCGGTTGATAGCCATCCTCATATGTTTTCAATTCGTCTGGCAATACGGAATAGGGTGTGAAGTCTGACGTCATTAACGCAGGTCCATAAACGGCTAACGGCTTAATGGTCGAGCCAGGGGAACGTTTCACTTTCGCTCGGTTCAGTCCGCCATGTTCGAATCCCTTACCTCCAATTGCTGCTACAATGGCCCCATTGTCATGATTCATCATTGTGAATGCTGCCTGTACGCCAGAAAGAGATCCTGGCACAATGGAGTCGTTTTGGATGTGTCGATAGGCCGTTTTTTGTATCGTGGGATCCAATTCGGTGACGAGTCGATACCCGCCTCTCTTTAATTCTTCCCGCGAGATGTTATATTTTTCTTCAGCTTCTTGAATGACAAGATCCACATAACTATGAGACCACGCTTGTTTATTTTCTGTTTCCTGATCAAGCCCGAGCGATGCACCCTGGTAGCGCAGCATGTCTTCAACCGTAATCATCTCAAGATCCTTCATGCGGTTCAAAACCAGATTCCGCCGTTGCTTCGCTTTTTTTGGATGTTTCCGAGGTGAATAGTCATTTGGCGCTTTAGGAAGCGCTGCAAGCATCGCGCCTTCTGATACAGTCAAATCAGCAACGTCCTTATTAAAGAAATGCTCAGCCGCTGACCCGAGCCCATAAATGTTATCACCAAAATAAATACGATTAAGGTAAAGTTCCAAAATCTCTTCCTTACTGTACTGTCTTTCTAAATATTTCGCAGCCATGACTTCTTTTGTTTTCCTCATCCAGGTCTTGTCGTTGCTTAAAAATAGATTTTTAGCTAACTGCTGGGTGATCGTACTACCGCCTTCAACCTTTTCCATTGCTCTAAGGTCCCGGTAAATAGCCCGAAAGACGGACTTGACGTCGACACCCGTGTGTTCATAAAACCTGCTGTCTTCTATTGCAATAAAAGCATTCTCAACATGCTCTGGAATACTTTGCCGGGAGACGAGTCTGCGATTTTCGGTATATATTTCTTCAATGACCTTTCCATCTTCTGTTTCCACCGTTGTGGCAGCATCAAGCACGAGCGCTTTGTCATCGACGACAAACCGCCCTCCGAATATGATCGTCAAATAGCCGGCCAAGGCTAGTACGAATAGGGCGGCGCCACACGCTATAACCCACCGGAACCGCTTCACCCACGCAGGCATGTTTTCAAACCATTCTTTGGTGTTCAATCGTTGTGCATCCTTTCTTAGCTATATGAATGACTTTTTTCGTCGAATTTGCTCCCTGCTTCCTCTCCTTGCTAAACTAGACCTATCAAGAGAAAGGGGATGGCATTTTTGAAAGTTTCTATGACAAATGGTACACCAAACTATTTAGCAAAGCTAGACAAACAACACCCCGACGTCACACTTCATTTCCTACAAAATGAAGATAAAACGGTTGCCTACTATGAAGGTGATGATACGTCAATATTCGCAGAAGGAAGAGAATATGAGATCGTTGATGCAGTTGGAGACATTAAAGACAGCGGATACGTCGTAATGAACAATATCCCTGTTTCCGATGAAGGACGGCCCGTATTTGAAGACCGGTTTAAAAACCGGGCAGGCAGCGTCGAAGAAACAGAGGGATTTCAGGCCATACGGATACTGAGACCCCTGAGCGGTAATACGTATGTAGTGTTTACGCAATGGCGGAATGAAGAAAGTTTCACACGCTGGAAAAATTCTCAGTCTTTTGAAAAAGCCCACAGTCAATCGGGTCCGGATCATAAAGGGAAGCCTTCCTTCATTGATGGAGAAGCTTATATCACGCAATACCATATGGTGCAATTCTCTGAAGAATAGAGCCCTCTCCTCAGCCTGAACAGGTTTTAACTAACGCGTTCTGTTCAAATAGCACAAAAAATGAAGAAAACACAAAAATTCCGAACGATTTCGCTGAAAGGTTCGGAATTTTTTGTGTTTCAAGGACGACGATTAAGACCCGCTCCGTCAAAACACAGAAGTGCTATACATGCTTGTGGGCTGAACGTGGTTGCCTATTCTTCAGCGCCTTTCTCATCCAACACTTTGTTTTTGAAGAATGAATTGAACGTCGTTTGAGGTTGCTCACCTGAAATTCGAGCTACTTCCTCTCCGTCTTCAAAGTGAATGATGGTAGGCGTACCGCTGATATTATATTCTTCCCACTGACTCTGAAACTCCAACACATTCATCTTCTTCATATCAATGTCATACTCGTTGGTCATAGGGACTACGACAGGCGTCGTACGCTGGCAATGTTGGCACGTGGGACTGTAAAAGTAAACGGTGGTGTCCTCACCAGATTCAATCATATTCTGCAATTCATCCGGCTGCACTTGATTCTGATACATTGGGTCATCTAGTTGCTCAATCGTCGCTTGCTCAAGTGAATCTTTACCATAGGGATTGTCTTCAGATTGCTGGCTATTTTGGTAACTGACCACAAACCAAAGACCAGCCATTAATACAGCAAGTACGGATAAAAATATAATCATTTTTTTCTTCATGAATGATGTCTCCTTCTGCTCGTTAGAAAAATAGAATGGCATACAAATACGATGGCAAATGCACAAAATGACAATAACGGAATGGTAATAAACCCTAACCAGTTAATGTACTCCCCGTTACACGGAACGATGCCGCACGAACCGCCTGCTTCTTCTAAAGCGGGCAGCTTTTGTAATAGATAATGGTAAAAAGACAACGCAATGCCTGCCCCGCTTAATACCAGGCCAGGAAGAGCGATAGTAACCTGTTTCTTCCATAAAGCCATCCCATAAATAATCACAAGCGGGTACATTAGAATGCGTTGATACCAGCAAAACTCACACGGAATATAGCCGAGGACTTCAGAAAAAAACAAGCTCCCTCCCGTTGCTGTTACGGTAAGAGCCCATACGAGAAATAATACGTTTTCCTGCGATTTGTGTTGAGAATCCATCCAACCCATTTCCTTTCTTATCTGCAACTGACCTGTATTATACTATTTTTTCAAGCTCGCCAAAACCATTTGCTTTTAAATCTGTTCCATGAATCTAGTCAGCACGGTGACATTATTTAAATAACTGATTACGATGCGCATAAACAGCTGCTTGAGTCCGGTCTTGAACACCAAGTTTACTAAGTATGTTGCTCACATGGGTCTTTACCGTTTTTATACCTATATACAAAGTCTCGCTAATTTCCAGGTTGGTCATCCCTTCATTAATACACTTCAACACTTCCAGCTCCCGATTCGTTAATTCATCATGAGCTTGTGAAGGCGTAATACGAAAACGATTCATCATTTTACTCGCCACTTTCGGCTCAATTACGGTCTCACCCTGATATGCTTTTTTTATGGCGGAAGCAATCTCATCAGCAGACGACGTTTTCAACATATAACTAAAAGCTCCTGCTTCGAGGGCAGGGAATACTTTTTCGTCTTCGTAATAACTCGTAAGAATAATGATTTTACACTCAGGGAGGAATGTCATGATTTGCTCCGTAGCTTCAATTCCGGTACCATTTTCCATAATCAAGTCCATTAAGATAACATCAGGCTGCAATTTTCGAGCGGCCTCCACTCCTTCAATTCCACTCGCAGCCTCTCCTACTACGTCAAGCTCATCTTCTGTATTTAAATAAGCGATAACCCCTTTACGTACAACATCATGATCATCAACTACCATCACACGAATCATAACGCTTCCTCTCCTTCATTCACTTTAATAGGTATGCGAATATCAATATGAGTCCCTTCATCTTCCCGTGAACGGATCGTGAATTCACCGCCGATTTCTTCACACCGTTCTTTCATATTTGTTAATCCATATGATGTTTTGGTCATACGTTTTTCTTCAGCGTCAAAGCCGATGCCATTATCTCCAATATGTAAAAACAACTCTTGGGTCCCCCTGGTGAGTTCAATCGTTACCTCCGTGGCGTTGGCATGCCGTAAGATATTAGATAATGCCTCTTGCACGACTCTGAACAACTGTTCTTCCATACTTTCCGGAAACTGTCCGATATCGTTCAAATCAACGTTAAAGACAATCTGACACTTTTGCTGAAGCTCTTCTATTAGCTGATCGATTCCTTTTGCCAGAGGCTCCCCTGATAAGTGCACCGGGCGTAAATGAAGCAATAATGCTCTCATTTCAGTTTGAGCTTGCAAAGCCATTTGAGTAATATCTTCCAGCTGCCCTTTTGCTTGATCCTGATTTTTATCGAACGTGCGCAAACAAGCCTGTGATAGCATGGTCAAGGCAAACAGTTGTTGGCTCACCGCGTCATGCAAGTCCCGGGCAAGTCGCTGTCTTTCTTCAATGGTCGCTGCCTTATGAGCTGACTTTGCATATTCTGCTTTTTCATCAGCAAGTTTTAACAACGATTCTTTTTGCTGTTTAAGTTTATCCCCTAGTTCGTTTAATTCTGATCCAATCCTAGCGATCTCGTCATTTTCATTAAAATATATCTTGGAAGAAAAAGCGCCACGGGACAGTTGGATAATCATGGTTGATATATAATCGATCCGTTGTTTCATATCACCACTGGATTTAAATCCGGCATAAATGGCCACTCCCAGCCCTACCAACACATACGATGCCATAAAAAATAAAATAGCTTGAGCGTTCAACCAACCGGGACTGAACCACACATGTGCCGATAGTAATAAAGAAAGCAGAATAAATAAGATGAGAACATAACCATACAAATGAGACCGAATATACGTGTAACGAATGCTGTTCAAATGTTGGAGCACATCATTCACCTCCAGGCATCATATTTTGTCCACTTTAATAGAACCGGCATTAAAATGTATCTCCAACGTTAAGCGACGCGTCGCTTCTTCATAATCAGGTGTTTGGTACGTAAGGCGCCGGCTAATTCCATCCGCCTTTTGTCCTAACACAGATATCTCCCCAGCTTTGATAGAAGCACTAACTTGAAAGGGAACATTTTCTGGAATCAACATCTTCACATCCCCGACCCAACCTTTCACTGATATGGGCGTATCCTGGTCTGGAATGAATGCTTTTGTAAAATCAAAATGGTAATCGCCGATGGCATTCCATAAACTCATCGGTTCCACTTTCCAATTTTCTTTCTTAAATGATTGGGACCCTACTGAGAAATCTTTTTTCTCCGCATTCTTCCGGGCAGACCCATCATTATCCATGACAGAATCCCCTTCAAATTGAACCGTCTTATATTTCTCTTTATACCTCCGAGTACGTCCCCCCATAAAGATTGAAAATCCAATATAGATAAATAACAATGGCCATAATTTCAATACATCTGTGAACGTGAAGAGAATGACCCCAAAGCGGTCTAACAACAATAATGAACCGAATATAAACAAGAACGATCCGCCCGCCCATGAACCGCCGTTCTTAAAAACCCCGTCCCACCACCATTTCAACCCCACCAAGATTAAGAGGGCCGGGTAAATGCTTGCCCATGTGAAGCTTATTTCCATGGAAATGATATTGAGGTTCGTCAATATTAATAAGATGCCAGCACCTACGAATGTAAACGCCGCCAAAAGCTTAAAAAATCCTTTAACCATCGTCTCTCACCCTTTTCCATCTCTTTAATTATATTAGACATAAGGAAATCAATTCCTGCTTGTTTAATAACGATAGTTCATAATAGTGCGGTTATTGACATGCATGATCGCAAGCAATAAGACAATTGATCCTCCTATCATTGTAATCAGCTGAATATCCACGCCTATCCCAATTAATAGTGAGGTAACGAAGTAAGACACCGGTACCAATCCTGTTGACACCGTCATTAACAGGCTGATAACCCGCCCAAGCATGTGTTTATCAGTCGTTCTTTGCACCATGGTCATCAAAGGAATGTTGACAAATTGTAACAGCAGCCCTATCCCTACCAAAAGCCCCGCATTTACATACAAGTTCAAAGCTAAACCGGTTAAGGCATAAAGCCCTCCGAACGCTGCGATGCATCCCAGCATAACCACACCCGGTCGCTTCAGATTCTTGATAGAAGTCAGGACGAAAGCCCCGAATAAAGCGCCACCCCCTAACGAAACCTCAAGTGTTGTCAGTCCAAGTGCATTCGCACCAAATACGTCCTTGACTATAATCGGAATGCCTAAACTCATGGGGCCGGTAACAAAGAAATTGAGAAAGAAAGCCATAATCATAATCGACCGTAACACTTCTCGCTGCTTTACATACTGAATGCCTTCCCGAAACTCATTCCAGAACCCCTCCTTGTGCTTATCGTCATGAACCGGGTTCAGCTTAATTCTCATGACAATCAAAGCAGCCACTACCATCATCGTGAACGCAACTGTGAACACGCCCATGAACCCTAAAAAATATATCATACTTCCGCCTACAACCGGGCCTAACACCGGACTGATTTGGGTCGTTACTTGGATGAGGGAATTGCCTTGCTGCAAATCCTTTTCATCCAATATCATGGCAGTTAATGTGTTTATGGCGGGGTGGCTGAAGGCATCACTCAACCCAAACAACGCCGCTAGTGTTATGAGGTGCCAAATCGCAATGCTGTCGCGCCAGATTAATACGAGTAGAAGCAGAACAAGGAAGGCACGGGTAATATCGGACCACATGAGAATGGTGCGTTGATTGATGTGATCTGCCAAGATTCCCCCAGTCGTCATAAAAATCAGTCGTGGAATGGAAGCGGATAAAAATAACATTCCAAAGAAAAACCGATCGTCACTAATAGAAAGCATCAGCCATTCTACACCAATCAAATAAACATAGTAGCCCGGCGCTGAAAATATCGCACTGATAAATAGATAGAGAAACTGACGATTCAAAAAGACAGTGCCCTTCTCTTGTGCTAAAAACTGTTGACTTGACTGCACCATCCTCCCCCCTTTCCACCACTTTAACTCTTTTCATCATAAGAAAAATCCACCAGGAAATTAACAACCGGTGGATTGGTTTTTTCTCAGTCTGGAGACCGAGAAACATGGGCGTCGATTTGATAGTAAATAAGGATCCAAATCATTAAAAAAAGAAAGCCGAAACTAAATCCTGCTAAAATATCGGTCAAATAGTGAACACGTATAATATAGCGGCTGAGGCCGATTAAAGCGATTAATACTGCCCCACTTGCTGTAATGAGAATGGAACGTTTAATGGAAGTTGAATAATAAATGAAAAAGTAAACTAGCAAGCCATAAGCTACCATTGAAACCATGGCGTGTCCGCTAGGGAAACTAAACCCATCCCCGTCAGCAGCTTCTAAAATTCGGGGACGTTCACGAGCTATGAGTTGTTTGATCACATAATTGACACCATAACTTGCGAGCACCCCTGTCGTAAGCATCAGAGCGGCAAGGGGATCGTGTTTTTTTATCCAGAGATACGTCCCTCCGAGGACAACGATTACGGTTAAGAAAGTTGAGGAACCCAACTCTGTCAGCCAACGAAAGATTTCGAAAATC
Organism: Thalassobacillus sp. CUG 92003; assembly: GCF_013618635.1. Classification (GTDB taxonomy): domain Bacteria; phylum Bacillota; class Bacilli; order Bacillales; family Halobacillaceae; genus CUG-92003. The sequence goes on from NZ_JABLSJ010000006.1 coordinate 16,401, forward strand.
AATGTCCCTGCCAATGCTTTAGCAAACCCTTTACTTGCCTGGTCAAGGTCAGGGACACCTTGTTCCAGAACTTTAGCTGTAAACAGGCCCGCTATGAGCCCGGCTAATAAAAAGAAAATCAGAAAAAAATAAAACCGCTTTGATTTTGGCATGACTTGGTCTCCTTTAATCAGAGTGCAAATTCTTAGCTGCTCCACGTCTTCCCTTCTTGCCTGACGAAAAGATTAATTCCACAGAATTGCCCTATTAAAACGTCTCTGATTGGGAGACGGGTAAGTCTTTTCCGTTGGTTTGCGCACGTTCCTTCCCTATCCTTACTACTACCGAAGTTCCACGTAAAACTACCATTTAACATGGTTAAATAAAAATGTCCCTTATCCTTGTTTAATGAGACCATAGATGGGTAATGTATTAATGTGCCTAATTAAATTGGATTGAGAAAGGATGTTTGTTTTATGGACGAAAAAATGAAGCAACTCATTGATGGCTTGAATGAAGATTTAGCTCATGAGTATGCCGCAACTATTATGTATACGTACAATGCAGCAGTCGTTTCTGGATTATATCGCTCTGTATTGAAACCATTTTTTGAAAGTGAAATTGCCGATGAACAAAATCACGCCCTTTACTTATCTGAAAAAATCAGTGTGCTTGGAGGAACGCCGACTACTGGCCCTGCAGAAGTAAAACAGCTAAAAGAAGTAAAAGCTATGTTAGAAGAAGCGCACCACGCAGAAGCACAAACAATCAAACGTTATGAAGAGCGTAAACAGCAAGCAGATGAACTGGGGCTTACGGAACTGTCAGTCAAACTTGATGACCTGATTTCAGATGAAACGGGCCATATGGAAGAAATGCAGCGTCTTCTTCAGGACTCCCGTCTCCATTCCTAGTTACCACTCCACTCCTCCGTTTTGTCGGGGGAGTTTTTTACTGAAATGAACCGCTTTTATTATGGTGCATTCTCTGTTATATTATGAGCCAATCGACTAACTTAAGGAGGGGTTGTCATGTGGCAGGATATTTTCGCGGCAATTGAAAATCAACATAGCAACATGATTGAATCAAGACGTTATTTACACCAACACCCTGAGATTTCATTTGAAGAAACTGAAACAGCCGGTTTTATTGCGGATACATACGAAAAGCTGGGGATTCCCTATACGGCAAAAGTCGGGGGCAATGGCGTTATCGCTACGCTTAAAGGAGGACAGCCGGGAAAAACGGTTGCACTGCGGGCGGATTTTGATGCCCTCCCCATCCAGGAAGAAAATGATCACGCATTCGTCTCCAAACATGATGGTGCCATGCACGCCTGTGGTCATGATGGACATACTGCTGCCCTGCTAGGGTTGGCAAAAGCCTTGTTGCCTTTTCAGGATCAACTCCCTGGTACAGTTGTGTTTATCCATCAGCATGCCGAGGAATATGCTCCCGGAGGCGCAAAGCCCATAGTAGATTCGGGGGCGCTTAAAGATGTCGATGCTGTATTTGGCACGCACCTGTGGGTTAATGCTCCTCTAGGTACGATTCAAACCGCCAGGGGGCCATTCATGGCAGGAGCAGATCGTTTTGATATCACCATCAAAGGAAAAGGCGGTCACGGCGCCCAGCCCCACCAAACAAAAGATGCAATCGTGATCGGGTCTCAATTAGTGGCCTCTTTGCAACAAGTCGTCAGTCGTCGCGTAAACCCGCTTAGTACAGCCGTCCTAAGTATCGGTATGTTCGAAGCCGGCCATGCGTTCAACATCATAGCTGATTCTGCAAAATTGACAGGAACGGTCCGTACATTTGATCACCAGGTGCAGGATTTGATCATTCAAGAAATGGAAAAAATCGTGAAAGGGACATGCGCCTCTTATGAAGCCGATTACGAATTCAATTATCACAAAGGGTATCCCCCTGTGGTCAATCACGAGCAAGAGGCTGCGCTTGTGCTCGATCATATTGCCAAAGCTGCGCCTGAATTGCAAGTCGAAGAGATCGAACCTGTTATGGCCGGCGAGGATTTTGCCTATTATCTACTGGATAAGCCCGGCGCTTTTTTCTTCACAGGCGCCCAAATCCCCGACCATTATTATCCACATCATCACCCGAAATTCGACTTTGACGAACGAGCCTTAGTTCATGCAGCCAAAACATTGCTCCAGGCCTTCCGTTCCTACCAAGACAACTACGCTGATTAATGCAACAATCTGAGACGGTAGCTCATTTGCGCCGTCTCTCCAAGTTGCTCCAACAATTTTCCATTTGCAAAGTACCCGACTACAGCCCCGATCCCCGGGATGATTTGAAATAATTTGACGAGATCAATCGTATCCCGATACTCCTGCTGCAAGCTTTTCCAGTCTAGCTCCTGCCATTTTTCTCTCTCCGTTTCCCAATTTCTAATGATGCCCAACGTCTCTACACGTTTATGATCACTCGAAAACGCCAGCATAAACACGTGAATGATAAACATCCGTTCTTCATAACGATGAACATCAAATCCATATAGCTGAGCGATATCAAACAGAAATTTCATTTTTATACTGAGCAGTAAAGGGAAATCGGCTACACCTAACCAAAACCCACCCGCTCCAGTACCTGCCCCTTCCAAAGCTGCTGTTCGCTTATATTGAGTCAAGCGTTCTTTAAGATGATCTTCTCTTTCTTTCAATGACCAAGAGGAATCAACGTCAACATGATGAATGTATTTTGATGAGGTAAGGGATAACTCTATCATATTGCGAATCGCTTCTGTCACAACAGTGTGCACGTGATCAGGAATTTTTCGATTGATCGTCGTTTGAATCCGTTTCGACGTACGCTTCACTACAGAAGAACGTTTTTCCATTGATTTGGCTGACCTCAACGCTTCTTTTAAGGCTTGTTCTTCATATGCATCTTTCATCAACTCACCCCTATAGAAAAAGGATACCAAGCCAGGTATCCTATTCGTTATTACGTTAATCGTGGTTTAACATAGCCATGCAGAAAGGCAAAGCTGAACAACCCGCCTCCTATCAGTACGACCACTGAGCCAAAGAGATTCCATTGAATGATAAATAACACAACGAATAATACGGTCTGTAAAATCATTAGACGTGTAAGCCATTCCATGATGGCCTGTTTTTTCCATTCCTGCTTGATTGGATAAAGGTCGAGCCAGTCGATGGTACGGTGATGATTCCATAACGCCATCATCTGGAAAGCACTCAAATATAAGAATAGAATGGCAAAGGCAATTTTCACCCATATGTTGGGTACGAAATAGACCGCTGCCCCGCCAATCACAATCAGCCTTAAATACATGCCTAAATAATCGGTGCTGCGAATGAACGTAATACGATATAAATAAGCGTAACTCTGACTTTGACGGTATGAAACGCCCTTAGTAACCAAACGGACGAGCCAATGGCGTTTTTTGACGGTGTTCTTTAAATGGGGCACATCAGTAAACATATTGGCCAAGCGATAGAACATGCGCATTCTCGACTGGTCCTTTTCCACAAGGAGGTCCCAGGCAAGCCCGACTTTTTTGCGAGCAAAAGCGTAATCATACAACATTGTTCCTCCTAACAGTACCGTCACCAGTGCAGCGTATAACCACACGCCCTGCGCCAAGAAGTAAAAGACAACCACATTCAATACGATTCGTAACGCTTGATCAATCCCCCGTACTCTGGGGTTTCGTTCCCTCAGCATCCACCAATTCGACAACATATTCCAAACTTTTAATATGAGCAGGGCCCCTATGACCATTAAATAATGACGCGTGCCAAGCTCTGGATAGGACGCAAAATAAAGAGGACCGAGCGCTGCTGCCACGAGAAACACAATATAAAGCTGAACGACAAAACTGTAAAGCAGGCACCGTTTGAAATACGCGTTCAATTGATGCTCCGCTGGAAATAAAAATACGAGATCTGGTTCTTTAAGTAGCGTGCGGACAGGACTATGGGCACCAACTAGCCCGAATACCACACCGACTATAACAGCTGTGGGAAAATCATCAGGAAGGTCCTGCAACGATTGCTGGTAATAATAGGCTAAGGCAGAGATGAAAAAAAGCATCGCAATCGCTATATGACCGTTAAACATATAGCGCAAATACCGGTTCATCTCCTTTAGGTGATCTGAAAAACGCCGATTCCAAAACGCTTTAGCATCAATCATGCTGTTCTTCCTTCGTCAATTGAATATAAAGTTCGTCCAGTGTTGCGCCCGGGTTTGAAAAGGACGTCTGCAATTCTTTTAATGTGCCGATCGCTCTGATTTGACCATCATGAATGATGATGAAGCGGTCGCAGTACCGTTCCGCCGTTGCTAAAATATGGGTGGACATGAGCACACCCGCACCCGCATCCTTCATGTCATTCATTAATTGTAAATAAGATTGAATACCAAGCGGATCAAGTCCCACAAACGGTTCATCTACAATATATAGTTCAGGTTCAATTAAAAATGCACACATGATCATGACTTTTTGCCGCATCCCTTTAGAAAAATGAACCGGGAACCATTTCAATTTCTTTTCCATGCGAAATTCTTTCAATAATGGTTCCAGCCGCTTTTCAAATTGTGCCTCCGGAATGTTGTAAGCCATCGCTGTTAAATGAAGGTGCTCATATAAAGTCAATTCATCGTATAGAATCGGCATTTCTGGTATGTAGGCCATTTGCTGACGATAGTGTTCCGGGTCCGTCTCATACGTCTGTCCATTGATGGAGACCTTTCCCTGCTTAGCCTGCATCATCCCAATTACATGCTTAATGGTAGTGCTCTTACCCGCTCCATTCAAGCCAATTAATCCTACAATCTCATTCGGGTGCACATCAAACGAAATACCGTGCAGCACATTCTTATGTGTATACCCACCGTAAAGATCCTCAATATGTAACAACGGCTCCATAACCATCCCTCATTTCTATAACATCACATTCTAATCATAACGGGTACCTGGTACCAAATCAAGGTTTTGAAAACAGCCGGGTGTTTCATTTTCTGCGTGGGGGGTCAGGTATGATATAATAAAGGAAAATGTGCGAAGGAGTGGTTGCATGACTCAGAAGGAAGAATGTATATTCTGCAAAATTTTAGATGGAGAAATCCCTTCAGCGAAAGTGTATGAAGATGAAGAAGTCTATGCCTTTCTCGACATCAGCCAAGTGACAAAAGGCCATACGCTCATCATACCGAAACATCATACAAAAGATATTTACCACACTGATGCTGCTTTAGCAGAAAAAGTATTCGCTCGCGTCCCAAAAGTGGCCAATGCTATTAAAGCTACCTACAGTCCAGTTGGCCTAAATGTATTGAACAACAATGAAGAACCAGCCGGTCAATCCGTTTTTCATTTACATATTCATCTGCTGCCGCGATACGGGAAACATGATGGCTTTAACCTAAAATGGGAAGTTCAAGCAGATGATTATACCCCTGAGGATTTGCAACAAATCGCAAGCGCCATTAGTCAGAACATTTCGAATTAACGACAACGAGGACTTCAAACATACCCTTTTGTCTGCTATAATGATGGCATACACTTAGGAAGAAAACCCATCTCAACCGGTTTACTTAAGTGCGCCCAATTGGGGTTCTTTTTTCTCCAGAGGTGCGCTTAAGCATACGCGGGAAGCAATCTTTTATGTGTCCTGCAGCATGATGATTGGGCTGAACGGTCACTCGACTGCTTCCATTTGCAGGACCCTTTCTCATTCTCAGTTGATTTTTCGCACCAAATACTATTCTTTTTTATATTTCAGGTTTCAATGGTACATATTAAGAGAAAATAATACATATGAGGCATGATACGAAAGGAGTAACGTTTATGGCAAATGGAAAATCTTTATTTCTAGGATTCGTGGTTGGCGGTGTAGCAGGAGCTGCATATTCTCTGCTTTATGCCCCTTCCTCCGGAAAAGATTTACGAAGTAACGCAATTGCACAAAGTGAAAATCTTAAAAACACGATTATGAATTTAAAAGGTGAAGGCTTCCAGCTTAAAGAACAGATTGCCCAAACGTCCAGAGAAGGAGCCGAATTGATCAAAGAACTCTCTGAGGATGTCAAATCCTCCATTGAAAGCTGGAAACAAACGGTCGAGCCTCACCAAAAAAATATTCAGAAATACTTGTCCCAAATAGAAGAAAGTTTAAAAGAACTTGAGGATAAAGCAAAGGCTGAACAGAACACGACGATTGAAGTTCCCACTGAAGATCCGGATGCACAGCAGCCCAAAAACCAATAACACGCCAAAAAAGGTCTGACACTACTAGTGTTCAGACCTTTTTATCTCTTTAATCAAAAGTGAAGCACAACCCCGGCTTTGTCATCCGACACTTTGAATCTTGGGTATTTTACGCAATCTGCGTCTGCTTCCTCTTCTTTTATCAATTCATGTGTATAGCGTTCCAATCCTTTCTGCAGGATCTGATCGACTGTATACTCCCAATAATGACGATATTGAGGAATTAGATCTTCCGGTAAAAACAGACCGTCTGATAACAAAATCATGTGCGTAATACCAGTTTGATTAATTTTGCCATATTCCGTAAACGCCATCGCATCTTGATCCCCGTTTAAAACGCCATATCCTTCTTTGGTATTGCTCATATATTTGTTGTGAATCAACGTTTCTTTCACTTTAGCCATCAGTTCTTCTCTGTTTGTTATCCCCGAATCTACGCCCTCTTTCCATTTCTCAAGCCCTTTCTTTTCCAAGTGGGAGAGTTGGGAAATGGTTAGCGGCCTCACGTGTCCATCTCGATAAACGACCACGGCCATGCAGTCGCCCGTTTGTATATACGTTATGCCTTGCTCCGTAACCTGCACGATTGCAAGTGCTGCTCCCCACAGCTGCTCTTTTTTGCTCAATTCTATACGAGCATCGTGCATCTTTTCTCTGATTGTATGATTAACGCGCCCCAATTGATCGTACAGACTATAACAAACGTGCAACGACTCGAATTGACTTTTTATGATGTGAGCTGCTAAATATCCTCCTGTATGGCCATTCTTATTTTTATAGGGGACTAATGAAGAGACACCATCGGCTACCCCGAAAATTCCAGCCTCCTGATTAATAATCAGCGCATCCTCGTTTAATGACCCGACGCCTTTGTATGTATAGGACTCTATCTTCAACTCAAATCACTCCCTTTCAATTAATTGAAAAGATGAATGTAACAAACGATGTTCTCCCTTATACAATCTACTTTGATTATATCTAAAAGTATGCTGAAAACATATACATCTAGTCCAGAATATCTAATAGCGCAAAAAAACCCCATGACGTTATGTCATGGGGGCCATATGATCGTTAGAGTTATCATTTTTCATAAAAAAGCGCATCGGCTTTTAAGTTACTGGATTATTCAGCTGGTTGAAGGTCTTCAATGGAGTCAGCTTCCACATAAGATGGAACAACCAAACCGATTTTAGCACCTTCTAAGTTAGCACCTAAGTCCACGAGGTTGTCTTTATGTTCTTCATAAAGATCACCATGCGTTCCCGGCAACCATGCTGCTACCATACCATCTGCTTCGCCATTCGCAACTGCGTTCCACATTGGACCGTTATCCAGTGCTGTAATGGTTACGTCGAAGCCTTGGTTACGAAGCACTTCAGCTACAACGTTTGTCGAAGCAATTTCAGTGTCCCAGTTAACGTAAACGAGTTCAATTTCTTTGCCGTCTACCTCTTCTGTACCTTCAGTCCAAGAAGAAACCTTATCTTGGTTTTCTTCAACCCATGTCGCTGCTGCTTCACCAGGTTCAGTTCCTTCATTGATTTCTAACATCAGGTTTTCCATAGCAGAAGCTTCCCATTGGAAATTATCCAGGATGGCATAAGCATTCGGCATATCTTCTTCCAGTCCTTGACGTGCCATGGTCTTAATTTGTTCTTCCCCGCCAAAGACACCTTCAGGATCTTCAAGGTATTTCAAGTCATACTGAGCAAATTTCCAGTGAGGAGACCAACCTGTTACAATGATCGGTTCTTCGTTCTCAATCGCCTCACCTAATGCACTTGCCATTGCACCACTGGAGGACGTTGCAACTTCCCATCCTTCAAGATTGTCGTATGTTTCAACTGCATCTTCAGAAGCTGCTACAACTCCTGCTCCTGCTTCAATACCTGTAATTTCATAATTGACACCTTCGCCGACACCAGCTGTTTCTTCACCGGAATCTCCGCCGGAATTTGTGTCATCTCCGCTGCCACTATCGTCCTCTGACCCACAGCCAGCTGCGACTAATGATAATGAAAGTCCAGCAGCAATGCCGAGACGTTTCAAGTTTAAATTAAACATGTAAATCTCTCCCCTTTGAAAAAATAAATAATTTATAGTGAAAGGCTCAACACATTGTTGACCCTAACCTAGCAATCGTTAAATCAGGCATTTTCGCCTTTGTGCGTATTAAGGTTTTGCGTAAAACGGTCAATGATGATGGCAAGAATGACAATGCCTAGACCAGCAACAAACCCTGTTCCAACTTCAGCACGCTGTAATCCGGTTATAACGGTTTGACCAAGTCCTTTTGCCCCGATCATAGAGGCAATGACCACCATAGAAAGCGCAAGCATAACTGTCTGGTTGATACCCGCCATAATGGTTTTCTTGGCCATCGGTAATTGAACTTTCAACAGTTTTTGCCTTCCTGTCGTACCGAACGCATCGGATGCTTCGATCAATTCCTTTGAAACCTGCCGTATCCCCAAATTGGTGAAACGCACCGTTGGAGGCGTGGCAAAAATAACCGACGCAAACACACCAGGTACCATTCCGATACTAAAGAATGCGACAGCCGGGATTAAATAAACAAAGGCTGGCATGGTCTGCATAAAGTCAAGGATGGGGGTCAAAATTGTCTCCACAATCCTGCTTTTCGACATCCAAATCCCAAACGGCACCCCTATGATAACTGATATAATACTGGCAAAAATAACAAGTGTAAAAGTATTCATCAGTTCTTCCCATAACTCCTGGTTACTAATGAACCAAAGGCCAACAAGGGAAAAGGCTGCCAGACCGAATTTTTTGCCGGTAATAAAGAAAGCTGTTACAACCACAACAAGTATAAACAACCACGTTGGAATACTCATCAACCAATCTTCGGCGAATATTTCAATAAAATCCCCAAAGTCATTTTTAATAAAATCAAATAAAAAACCAAATGTATCCGTGATCCACTCCGTTGCAGAGGATATCCATTCTGCAGCGGGAACCTTAGGAATCACTCCCATTTAAATTCACCTCATTTCCACCAGCTAGTGCTGCAATGACAGCACCGCGTACAATGATGCCTTGTAATTTTTCATCTTCAACCACTGCGATAGGCACTGGAGAATCATGAATCATGTCGAAAATTTCGTTCATGGATGTTTGAAGTGTCACTTTCGGCACGTCTGTGCGCATGATCGACTTCAAGTCTTTCTGCTCTTGTTTAGCAGCTTCTGAGACGTCATCAGCTGTAACATATCCATGCAATGTGCGTTTACGGTCGGTGACATAGATGCTAGATAGCCCTTCTTTACGCATGCGTTCAAGTGCTGCACGCGGACCATGCTTCTCAATATCAACCGTTTCAGGACGCTTCATAATGTGTTCTGCATTTAATATCTTTGAGCGATCCACGTCTTCAACGAACTTCTCAACATACTCGTTGGCAGGATTCACTAAAATTTCTTCCGGAGACCCAATTTGGACAATACGTCCGTCTTTCATCAGCGCGATACGATCGCCGATCCGTAAAGCCTCGTCCAAATCGTGTGTGATAAAGATGATGGTTTTCTTCATCTTCTCTTGAAGTTCCAGCAATTCGTCCTGCATTTCTTTACGGATGAGCGGGTCTAACGCTGAGAAAGCTTCATCCATCAGTAACACTTCTGGATCGTTGGCAAGCGCCCTGGCCAACCCGACACGTTGCTGCATACCGCCGGAGAGTTGACCGGGAAATTGGTTCATGTAGCCTCCGAGCCCTACCATTTCCAGTGATTCTTGCGCTTTTTTCTTGCGCTTTTCTTTATCGATATTTTGTACCTCAAGACCGAATTCGGCATTTTCAAGAATGGTACGGTGTGGGAATAAAGCAAAACGCTGAAAAACCATGCTTAGTTTCTGACGACGTATTTCACGTAAATCATGGCTGTTCATCTTAGCCAAATCCTGGCCTTCAATTTCAACACTACCTTCAGTCGGTTCAATCAATCGGTTGAGTAAACGAACCAATGTCGACTTCCCGCTTCCAGAAAGCCCCATGATCACAAATACCTCGCCTTCTTCAACTGCAAAAGTTGCCCTATTCACCCCGACAGTGTTTCCTGTCTTTTTAAGAATATCGTCTTTGGACCAGCCTTCATCTAAATACTTTGTTGCTTGCTTGGCATTTCGTCCAAAGATCTTCGATAAATCTTTTACATTGATGATCGGCACATCATTCACCTCTCTACTTATTTATAATTGTATGGTCTCGTCTGTACTAATGGCCGTACACAATCTTTCACCTTATACACTGTAACCTATTTGTAATAAAAAGTACAAACCATAAATTCTAATAAAATAGAACAAAAATTATATACAGTTTGAACTGTACGGATTGAATCGACAATATTCTTCAATTATCTCCATATTCCTTAAATATAAAGGGGGCAACGATATTTTCATAAATAGAATGTCTATAGTAATGTTTACACTAGCATGTAATGAGGAGGTTCCTATGAATCAAAAAGATCATCTGTCGCTAGAGGATGTTCAAACATCTGTCATCCATGAATTCTCAAAAACATTAGAAATGTTTGGTTTGACTCCTGCAGACGCGCGGCTTTTTGTGACACTATACATTAATAATGATCCGATGACTTTAGATGAAATGAGCGTAGCACTTGGAAAAAGCAAGACCTCGATGAGCACAGGCATTCGAAGTCTCCTTGATCAAGGTTTAGTGGAGCGTGTTTGGCGCAAAGGAACGCGAAAGGATTTATATCAAGCCAATGAAAACCTCTATAAGAAATTCATGACCTCCTACGTCCAGAAATGGTTAGAGGCCACCTATAACCAAAAAGAATGCCTCAAAGAAATCGAGGAGAAAATGAATGAAGGAGAACTGCAGAAAATGTCGCAGCCTCTATTAGATGAAGCCAATACGTTATACAATCGCATTGAAGATATGATCAGTTTTCATAAACAAATCAGCCACACATTTGAAGAAATTCAACCAGCGAATTCATCCATCCAGTAATACATCTGCACTTTAAATTTCCTGTAAAGGAAATTTATTGCACGCAGTTGTATTTTTTGTCGAATTTTCATGAATAGTCCGTATATCTTCTCCCTAATTATTTTTTTTATACTTCATTTCATGTACAATAGAAGTATAACTTATGGAGCCATCTTTCTGGAGGTCGTCAAACTGAATACAGACTGAACACTCCAACTTTTAAAGTAGGTGAAACGTATTGAAAGATAATATTTCTAAACAGGAAGCCATTTTCTATAGTCATAAAATGGCTCAGTTGTCTAAAGCCTTGTGGAAAGCAATAGAAAAAGATTGGCAGGAATGGATCAAACCATTTAAATTGAACATCAACGAACACCATATTTTATGGATCTCCTACCATTTAAAAGGGGCAAGCATTTCTGAAGTATCAAAGTTTGGCGTGATGCATGTTTCGACGGCATTTAACTTTTCAAAAAAACTGGAAGAACGCGGATTGCTTGTCTTTTCTAAACGAGAGAACGATAAGCGGAATACGTATATCCAATTAACTGAAAAAGGCAGTGATTTGCTCGAGTCGACATTGAACGAGTACCAACCTGAAAATAATTCAGTTTTTAAAGGATCTCTTCCGATGACCGAGATGTATGGTAAACTTCCTGAATTTCTCGATTTGTCAGCTTTAATCAAAGAGATTTATGGAGAAGAGTATATGGAGATCTTAGAACGCTCACTGGATAATATTGAAAATCTGGATATGGAACAGCCTGCCATCATTGAAGACTATAAACGGCAAACAAAATCATCATAGTTTCTAAAAACCCTTCGCATAAAATATGCGAAGGATTTTACGTTCTGAGATACGTTACAAGAGTGCCTGTAAGTTTTGGGTAAATTCCTTCCTGGTAAAGAGCCCGCAATGCTTGATTGGGATTCAATTTATAAGAAAGCATTCCAGCAAAATGAATCAATAAAGGTGAATAATCCACGAACCCTTCCGCTTGATACTTCTCATACGTATCGTGTAATTCTTCCATCAAAAAGAAAACCTGTTCATATTCCGTTTTCGTAAGGTTATGAGTAATGACCATTTTCGTAAAAGGATAAGCATCCGTCCACTCAAGATTCGACATTAATTGAACATGAAACGAAAGCATCTGACACTGTTCATTTTCCCCCATCGACACTGCCTCCTACCGCTAGCCTCTGCGGTGAACTTAACTCTATTATAAAGCCTGACATACCAGTTCTCAAAGAGAGTTGAATTTTTTACAAAAAAGCTATTGCTTTTTCTTCTCAAACATACTATCATTCGTCTTGTGCCGCTACAAAACATATCATTAAAATAATGAATAGCATAGATGATTTAGTAAACAGAGCACTAGATATTTTGTAGTAAAGGGGGCTTCCCAAATGATAAATTGTGTGAAGTCAGTCAACATTAATAAAGATATCGGGATCAATCGAATATATCTCATGTCCTTTCTAACAGGACTTGTATCATTCTTGTTCCTTTATTTACCCTTTTCGATGGCTCATAGCACGCACGATGTTAAAGACCACGGCTTTTTGCCTTTAGTGATTATTTTATTCTTTCTGCCTGCAATCCATCGTCTGATGCACATCGTGCCATTACTTTTGACCAATAAACGTCTCAGAATGAAATTCAAATTCAAACGACGTCTCATACCAACTTTTGTTTACCAATGCAAATCAACATTATCCAAGCAGACATCCCTCTTGATGGCGCTGTCGCCAACTCTGTTTATCACACTGCCAGGATTGGTCATGGGATATGTGTTGCCAGATTATTTCGCTTATTTTGTATTATTTTCTGCTGTGAATATCGGACTCAGTTTTTCCGATTTTCTATATATTCATTATTTCATGAAAGCACCGCGTAAATGCATCATTGAAAATGCAAAGGAAGGCTACGATATCCTTGTGCAACAAAAGAACGCATAATCACAGCAGTGCTGTTCACTGGAACAGTACTGCTTTTTCATGAATAATCCTTTCTTCTGTTCAACAAAGATCAAGTTTGATACAGTAGTTTCATAGGGAATAAAGGAGGTAACTTCCTGTGGTATATGTATTTATTGTATTCGCGTTAATCGTATTATTCTTCATCAATTCGCTTACCCATTCCTTATGTTTGAAAACGAGTATGTCGGATGAGAAGCAATTAAAAGTGTTCAGGACCATTAATGTCCTTATTACCATCCTGCTCATTTCCTCCTATGTGGAAATTCTTATTGCTATGTAATGTAAAAAACAGGCCTTATGCAGTTTTATGCAGTTCGGCCTGTTTTTTTGAGGAAGAGACATTACTCTAGAGCCAGGCTGCCCCTACAATAATGAGCAAAATAAACAACACGACAATCAGGGCGAAGCCACCCCCGTATTTTTGACTCATACTTCCACCTCCCTCACTGCTTACGTTGTTATCTTATGCATAGACATCCGCCTCGGGATGGGCTCTTACCCCAAATCAATTCATTTTTACATCAATATGGTATCTTCGAGGTAAAATATGTTATATTATGATATAGGCTGTTTGAACAACCCTATGTCAGAACATATTATTTTTTAGGAGTGTACATGTAATGAAAAAAACATCGATTGCCTTCTTGCTTTCAGCAAGTGTACTTACGTTGTCTGCCTGCTCATCAAATGCTGAAGATTCCGAAAAGGTCGTTGAGTCTAGCGCGGGAGACGTTACCAAAGAGGAATTTTATGAAGAGCTGAAGAATAAGCACGGAAGTGAAGTGTTGCAACAACTTGTAATTAACCAAGTGCTATCTGATAAATATGATGTTTCAGAAGAAGAAGTCAACAAAGAAGTTGAAAGCTTGAAAGAACAGTATGGCGACCAATTTCAAATGGTCCTTCAACAAAGCGGCTTCAAAAATGAAGAAGATTTCAAGAAAACCGTACGTTTAGGGCTCCTGCAAGAAAAAGCTGCAGCTGAAGATGCGGATTTCTCTGAAGAAGAACTGAAAAAACAGTATGAACGCATGAAAACAGAAATTAAGGCTAGCCATATCTTAGTGGAAGATCAGAAAACAGCAAAAGAAGTCAAACAAAAGCTTGAAAATGGCGGGGATTTTGCAAAGCTAGCTAAAGAATACAGCACTGATGGATCTAGCGAACAAGGCGGCGACCTTGGCTACTTCTCTAGTGATGCAATGGTTCCGAAATTCACAGATGCAGCTTACAGCCTTGAAAAAGGTGAAGTAAGTGATGTTGTCCAGACGCAACACGGTTTCCATATCATAAAAGTGACCGATAAGCGTGATAAAGAAGACTTCGGCTCCTTTGAAGAAGAAAAAGACAGAGTAAAACGGCAACTTGTTAGTCAGAATATGGACCAGCAAGCACTACAGCAAAAAGTTCAAAAAATGATTGAAGATGCGGATGTTGACATTAAGATTGAGCAATACAAGGATTTATTTAAACAGCAAGCTCAAGTACCTGGATCAGGTCAAGGAGGCGGACAAGCTCCAGAAGGTGGCTCCGGTTCTGGTGACGGATCAGGCTCCGGTAGTGGATCCGACTCCAATTCAGGCGAAGGGAATTCTGAAGAAGATTCCTCTAACTCAGATTCCGAAGGTGAATCAAGCGAATAACGCATTGAATAAAAGCAGTCCAATTTTCCTATAATTGGACTGCTTTTTTTATGGGAGGATAAGGGGTTATCTTCTTTTGCAACGGGTACCATTTAATAGAAGCTTTATTTTTTCATACGAGAGGAGTAAAACACATGGGCAAGAAGTTAACCTATACATTTTTTACATTCATTTCAATCTGCTTAATATTTCCTGCACTTACAAAAGCACAATTCGGACCCTCCGATTGGACGGAATACCGGTTATACGATACAAATAACCCTGTCTTTGATTCAGATGATGACATCCCACCGTTACCAGCTCAAAAATTCAAAACAAATGACGAAATCCGCTCCACCCCAGTAGTTGTTGGAAACAGAATATTCATAGGCAACCATAACACTGGGGATATGTTTGCCTATGACATTCTCACGGGGGAAAAACTCTGGACAAACCAAGCCCCTAATTGGATTCACTCAGAAATGATCTACAAGAACGGAACCCTCTTTGTGGGTTTTGGCAATCGCTTTTTTCAAGAGAATGGTATAAGAGGTACAGAAGAAAGTGGGATAATGGCAGTAGATGCAGAGTCTGGAGATGAATTGTGGACCTATGAAACAGAAGGTGAAGTCATGCCAACACCAGCCTATTACGATGGTTCCATTTATGCAGCCACGGGCGATCAGTCTGTCTACCAATTGGATCCTGGAACAGGCGATTTGATTGACCAAATAGAACTGGGGTCTATCTTCAGCATGTCGTCTCCCAATATCTATCAAGATCATTTGTTTATAGGAGGCGGAGCACCAAGCCCCTATACGTTCTATTCAGTTGATTTGCGTACAAATGAAACAAGATGGGAAACTAAAATTCCTGATGCTACTGCTGGATTGGATGACGTCCCTCCTGCTATCAGTAACGACACAGTCGTAACCACTGTACTTGAAACGCCTGACTCGCTTGCATTAAAAGATATTTACCATTCAAGCGGGGCCATGCAAGCCTATAAAGAGATTACAAAATCCTTGTTTGGGTTGGAACGCTCCTCTCATCCTGAACATTTTATCTATGCACTGGATACTGAGACAGGGGAGATCAAGTGGAGGGAAAGCTTAGGGGTCGGCCCCTTAGTCAAAAATAATAAATCTGGCGCTCCGATGATTTATGACGGCAAAGTATTTGTCGGTAGCCCGATTACCCAACAATTCTACGCCTATGATTTAGATACAGGTGAACGCCTATGGACTGAGGAAAATACGGTTAACAAAGCTCCGCCTGTAGCCAAAGACAACGCTGTTTATTTCACAAATGCTGAAGGATTCGTTCATGCTTATGATACAGAGACCGGTGAAGAAGTAGGCAGAAAAGAACTTGGAGGTACACTTGCTCCATCTGGCCCCCTCATTATGAATGACACATTTATCGTAGGCAGCCAGGATAGCAATGTATATGCATTACCACTAAGCGACATTCTGAGTGCTAACGATTCCTATCAAACTGAGCCTACATCGAAAGACAGCCAAACAGGCTTTGTGTTTTGGATCTATATCTTTCCACTTATTCTCGTAGGAGCATTGATATTTGCCGTTGTGGTCAGTTTTAAAAAATGGGCTTTGCGACGCTAATGTTGAAATGAATGCGTCCATTACTTAGAAAAGGGGATTTAATAATAGGCTCTGTTAAAGTTTAGTGTTGATATTTGAAGTGGATATTTATCTCGAAACGGAGTCTTTCGTTAAAAGGCAGAATTCTGTAAGACTCCGTTTCGAGATAACTGGTGTTCGTTGCCGTATTAAGCGTCATGGATGTTTATATTCCTGCGCGTTCCTTGCGTATAAAAAGCTGCTTATTACGGAAGTGATTTCGAGAAACATATAAGGCAAGGGCCGTTGGGGAAGGGTGAGACTTCCCGCAGGAGAAGGAGCTAGGCGGAGACCCCGCAGGGCTTGCCTGAGGAGACTTGCCAGTTCCCCCGCAGGAAAGCGAATCCTTCCCCAACGGCCCTAAACCCAAACAAACATCTCGAAACTGAGTCTTCCACAATAGTGGGGCTTTAGTTGAATTAGCTCAATATATAATAAATGAAGAACTTCCATAATATTGAAAGTTTTTTTGTTAGCAATACCAACACTAAACTTTAATAGAGCCTAATAAAAAAAGAGAGCACGTTGATCTGCTCTCTTCCTTTGCGCCCAGATCATGCATGCTCCCGTGTCTTTTTTTCTTTTTCCATTCTTGACATGTAAATTTGACCTTCTCTTTCAATAAACTGTTGCTCCAGACGATGTTCAGCTCTTAAAGCCCGAAAAGCCATATACCCGCTAAAGAAGATGAAAAGTATGCAGAATAATACCCATACAGGAATATCAAAAAGCATGGGGCTGTCCCTCCTGTCCAATTTGTACCACTATATGAGCTGAACAGGAAAGATATGCCCCGCTTTAGGCTCCTGCCTATTCATCTCCATCAAATAACGGCTTATAGAATTGCCGGTTTTCTAAAGCATACAGTCTTTCCGTAAATTCTCCGGGCTTAACTTTTGAGAGCGAGCGGTCCAGCATATTCATTCTGGCATCGAGCAAATCAATGTGATGGAGCACTTCGGCTTCTTTGATCTGCGGTGCTTTCGGGCTGCCCCACTCGTTTTTACCGTGATGGCTTAAAATCAAATGCTGCAAGATTAAAACTTCTTCACCTTCGATTTGCAGTTCTGCTGCCGCATGAGAAACTTCCTCGACCATCATAGATATGTGCCCTTTTAACTTACCTTCTATTGTATACGCAGGGGCCGTTACACCGGATAATTCTTTTAATTTACCCAAATCATGAAGGATGATTCCTGCGTACAAAAGATCCTTATTTAATGAAGGGTAAAGTTCTTTAAGCTTCGCGGCAACATTAAGCATTGACACAATATGATGAGCAAGACCTGATACGTATTCATGATGGTTTTTGATGGCGGCTGGGTATGTAAGGAGCGCATCTTGATATTTCTTCACAAAATGACGGACAATCCGCTGCAAATTGGGGTTCTTCATCTCAAAGATAGCCTCAGTTATACGTTCCATCAAGTTCTCTTTATTCACGGGAGCTTTCTCCAGAAAATCATTGGCATGAACGCCATCCGTAGCCTGAGCAGGTCGTATGGAATGGATTTTCAACTGGGGTCTTCCTCTGAACTGACTGACTTCACCTGTCACCTTCACAACTTGCTCTGATTGAAACATGTCTTCATCTTCTCCAGTCGCTTCCCATAGCTTTGCTTCAATTTCCCCTGTAGCATCTTTCAGCATCAACGTCAGGAATGGTTTGCCATTACTCGCCACCCCTTTAACAGAGGATCTAATCAACATGAAATAATCAAACGGGTCTCCGATATTATAATGCCCGATCCCTTGCTTCATCTTTTCGCTCCCCTTCTACTATAAAAATAAAACTGTTCCGAATCTTGAACGTGAACCGTACTGCTCGGTTCATGATGCCAAGGTTCTGGAACAGCCTTTTAATCACGCTTATTCTTTTGGTTCGTATTGATCGATTTTAGGAACGTAATCAAATATTTCACCCGATTCGACTACATGGATGAAGCGCATCAACCAACGGTAGTAATTTTGCGCATAGCGCAAACGATCGATATCATTGGTGACTTTTTCTCTCAACGTGTCGTCATTAGTCCGGGCCGCCACTTTTTTCAATTCTGAGATGGTTTCTTCAGCTTCTTCTATATTGGTTTCGGTATGGTGCCGCCAGCGGTTGCCAAACAAGGTAGTAAACGATTTATACCAATCTTCTTCCGATTTATACAAATCCTTTCGCATTCCCTTTTTAAAGGCAGGCTCGACCATTTTCATTTCCGATAATGCTCGAACTCCTGTCGACATACTGGTTTTGCTCATATCAAGAGCTTCCCGCATCCCATCTAAAGTCATTGGCTCATCTGCAAAATAGAGTACACCATATAACCTTCCAATGGACGGGGTGACACCGTAAAGACTCATATTCTTCGCAATAACTTGAATGAATTTTTCCAACGTTTCTTCATACTGGGTCCATTCTTTGTTTTCTTCCCTAGCCAATGGATAACCCTCCATTATCATCTCGACATTTACTTAAGATATTCTATCATTATTGAATTAAATTTGCGACCACCTGTCATGGATAAGTTTACTGAAGTGCTATATTTTGTCGGTTCGGAAAATGATTCGCTGTTTTTGTACGTGTAGTAAATATCATGACCTGGTGATGATCTGCAAGTTCTGTCATGACTTTCATCATTACGGCTTGTCTGTTTGAATCGAAATGCACAAACGCATCATCAACAAAGAAAGGAAATGGATTCACCTTCATCATCGTGATACCAAGTGCAATTCTAAGCGCAACATACAATTGGTCCGTCGTTCCTCTCGACAATTCAGCTGGTTGGAATAACTGATTATCTTGATTTCTAACTTGGAGCATCTCGCTATTCGCATCGATTATTATTTTATTATAATTCCCTGCTGTAAGACGTGTGAAAATTTCTTCTGCAGCGTTCACTATATCTGGCACATACTCATCTTGATAGACTCTCTTAGCTTTTTTAATCAATTGATCGGCTACTTGATAGACTGCCCATTCTCTCGCTTGTTTATTGAGTCGATCTTGGTCTGCTGCAAATGCGTGCTTCAATGAACCTAATTTTTCTGATTGCTCCATGTCTTTTATGGAACTTTTCATATCAGCCTGCTGTTGCCTCAGCCCTTCTAAAGACTCCTCACACGCGGTAATGGCACGTTCCATTTCATTCATTCGTTCCTGCAGATCGATGGGGTCGATCGGCTGCTCAAAAACGTTGAAGCGTTCAAGCGTCGAGGCTGGCAATGCCCCCCTAATTTGCTCAGACAGACTCTGCAACTTATCTAACCTATCCTGCTCTGATTCAGCCTGAGCAGCTGCCTGATAGTAGTCTTCTTCCGTTTCAGCACCGACCTGATGCATGAGCATGTTGATTTTCTCTTTATAGGGATGTATCCGTTGGCTCAATTCGTCTACTTTTTGTTTTTCTTTACCAATCAAGGCGGTGAGGTGGACACGCTCTTCTTCAATCTGTTCCTGTCTTGCCACCCATGTCTTTAGTTTTTCCAAACAATGCTGAACTGACTCATTTTTCAGTACCCGATTATTTTTCAACAAAAACGTCTTTATCTCTTGTTCATACGATGAAGCTGTTGCTTCCATCTCCATTGATTGTTGTTTAAGATCTTGAATATAAAGCGAGAGGTTTTTCGCATGCTTCAATGACGGATAGAGCGTAACCCATTTTTCTAAAGGAATATCTGATAGGAACGGGTAATAACTTTCGTGCGTTTCGATATGAGAAGATAAACCCGCTAACTGGTGCTCGAGTTGATGGGCTTGTTCTTCCAGACGAATTTTATCCAAATTCAATTGGCGTACATGATCAGTTGTATGTTGCACGCTCCACTGCACGGCGTCGCCTTGTTCGGTATTTTTCGGTTTTTGACTCAAGATCAAATACGTCGAAATCACGGAAAGCATAAGAATGAGGATCACTAAGACAACGTCAGTCCCCATTCCCCCTTCGAACAGCCAAGACGTTAGGAATCCTGCACCTGTTAAGCCAAGTATAGCTCCTACCAATTTATGTGATGCCCGATTAAGCCAGTCAGACGAAGCGCTGGAAGGTGAATGATCATTGTAGGTACGGTGGTCCAGTTGATTGACATACGTCTGATAGTATTCAATCTGACGTTTCACTTGGTTTAGATTGGCAGTGCTTTCATCTGCTTCTTGCTGCAACTTTTGTCTCGATTGGATCAATTCTTCCCATTGACTTTCGAGATAATAAGGAAACGTATAATCCTCCAAGTCGTCTACGTGAAGATTGATGCTCAAATGTGTTAGATCTGCTTTGAGCGTTCTGGAACGCTCATTGATTTGATGACTCAGGTTCTCCATCTTTTGATTAAGCTGCTTCCATTCCTCCCCTTTTTGACATAGCGCTTGCGCTGTTTGAACTGTTTCGCTATCGGCTGCTTCCTCTTCTAACCGCTGTTTGTCACTGGTATATTGGTCCACCCTCTCTTTAAGTACTCGATATTCACTTTCCATCGGAAGGATCGCCTCATTTAATTGTCTGAAACGTTCCAAACCATTTTCCGGAAAATCCAGCGAGTGGAGCCTCCCTCCTTCGTCACGATGTGTACTATTGCTGTGGTAGGCTTCAATAAGTTGAAGGACTTGAGATAATTGCTCTAATTCTCTATAAGCATAGTTATAAGCATCCAGTTCCTCTTTTGCACGTGCCAGCCGTGCTTCTGTCTGTTGCTTTTGTTCGATCAATTTCCCATATTCTTGTTCCCTTGCCTCAAGGTTTGATATGTCCTTAGCCTGGCTGGTCAGTTTTTCGATTTGGTGATTGATCGTTGGTTTTTTTCCGTTAGGTTTAAACAGTTCAGCTTGTCTTTCCTTCAGCCACTGTTCAGCTGACTGAATATGATCAGACCCTACCATGGCCACATTCATTAACGCTTCTCCCAATGTTCCGCTTTTGCTATCATAAAAATAGGCAAGGTCGTCCGTATCAAAAGCATAGATCGACTGGAAGACCTGGCGTGTCATGCCTCCAAGTGCGTGCTTCAAAAAGTCTTCCCCACGTTCTTCTCCGTTTTCCAAGCGGCAAATGGCTTCGCCGTTTCGCTTACGATGCGTCCGCTCAATCCACAAAATACCGATTTCCGGAACACATATCTCAAGATTGCCTCCAATTTCTCCTCCACGCTTTGGCTGAAAAAATTCACGTTCTTTCGGAGGAGACCCGAACAAGACAAACATGAAAAAGCGACGTAACGTGGACTTTCCCGTTTCATTTGCGCCGTTTATAATAATCGGTGATTGCTCTTGAAACGTGAAACGTTCGTTTTGCCATTTGCCAAAGCCATATATCTCAGCAGCAATCAGTTTCACACATTCACCCCCTTACTCATGTAACGATTTTTCCAATGCCAGTTGCATTGCTTCTTTCACAATCGCTTCTTTATCTTCATCTGATAGTTTCGCTAAGTATTTTCGCGCTTGGCGGTGACGGAATAAGGGTGCAAGGGCTTCATTTATTTCTGTATACGTGTTGGCCTGGCGGATCAATTCCTCGCTGAAGTGACTCCCTTGAGACAGCGCAGACTCATCACGATCCGCTATAGGCTGGATAGAAAGATGCGTGATCCAAATCCAGGATGCCTTCCCCTCTTCTCTCTCATTCTCTATTTCAATTAACTCTTCGATATCGCCTTCCAACTTCCATTGATTGAATTTAGCGGCTTCAGGCGTATTCACTGATACATAGAGCATGACAGGATTTTTCTGCTCTTGACGTAGACTTTCTTTTGTTTCTTTCAAAAGACCTTCCAAATCGTATATGCTGTTTACGTGAACGGCATCGAGTTCTTTGTTTTTATATTGAAATGATTGCAGAGCTTGAAATCGCATGTCACAGCTGCCGCCACTTAAATCAATGACGTAACACCCTTTTTCACCTGTTTCTTTTCTTGATCGGCCTTGAATGTTGCCGGAGTAATGAACAGGGGGATATTCGGATAAAGACTGACGTTGATGAATATGGCCTAGCGCCCAATAATCCATGTTACAATCCAGGAGCTCGGTTAAGGTAAACGGTGCATAATGTTCATGTTCGCTCGAACGCATGGAACTCCCGTGTAACATGGCAATATGGTAATCAGCATGAGCTTCTATGCAATATTCAGATGTTTTATTTTCATAAACATTCTGGTCGGGATAACTGAAACCATAAATGTATGCGACTGTCCGACCATCTTTCGTAAAAGGCTTGGCATGGACGGTAGATTTTTCAAAAACATCTACATTGTCAGGGTAGGGAATGTCGTGATAATCGCCCCCCGTATGGTCATGATTGCCATAACTCATAAAGACGTGAATATGGTGCTCAGCCAATTTTTCCATCCTTTGCTTCAGCCAGATTTGAGTTTTTAAATTTCGTGTCTTTTGATCAAATACATCTCCACAGAGAAGGATAAAATCGACATGGTGTTCAATAGCTGTTTCAATGAGACGGTCGAAAGCCTCGAACGTGCTGTTTCGCAAATTCTGAAATAACCAATCTGGCATATTAGAGCTGCCAGCGAAAGGAGAATCCAAGTGTAGGTCTGCACTGTGTATAAATCGTATGGGCGCTTTCATTCAGCATCTTCCTTTCTTGCTTCTGCCTCACATTTTACCAAAGCTGACAGGCGAATGCACGTTCGCAGTTGAGGCATTTCGGATTAGACAGGAAATCATCAGGATGGATCAGCAAGACGTTTGGTTGGCGCGTCCCTCTTTCATGGGCCATTAATTAATCTCTTTATTCCTGCTAATGAACAAAAAAGAAACGCCCCCAGTTAATCGTGTTAGGAGCGTTTCTCTTTTCAGCGTGTTGTTTTAAAACTGCTCATACAAGTATATTGACGCATTAATTTTCTTTCTTGGATAAGAGCAGGGCTTGCTTGATATCTTTTAATGAGGAGGATTTCCCGTACATCAACACACCTCCCCGGTACACACGCGCTCCGAGAATAGCCAGCCCGATAATCGTTGCCACGAGCAGCCCGATGGAAAGCGCAACTTCCCAAAAAGGAATCTCTAGCATGCCTACGCGTAAAAACATGAGTAAAGGCGTGAAAAACGGGATGAAGGACGTAACCACGATAAAAGGCGAATCCGGCATGCCAAGTCCGAACATCGCAATCAGAAATGACGCGATAATCAGCATCATCATGGGAGCCACCACTTGCTGCGCATCTTCAAGTCTGCTTACCAATGACCCGAGTGTTGCTGCAAGCGTCGCATAAAGCAAGTAACCTAAAAGGAAGAAGATGACAGCATAAACAATGGTTGCGGTCTCCCCTCCTTGAATATTAAATAGTTCCAATGCTCCATTCTGGCCCGATGTCTCTCCTACTTGCAATGAGAGATAACCAGCTAAGAGAAACAAACCGAATTGAGTCAACCCAAGTAAGGCAATGCCACCGATTTTAGCAAACATCTGCGAAACCGGAGACACACTGGAAATAAGAATCTCCATCACACGGCTAGATTTCTCAGTAGCCACTTCAGTAGATATCATACTGCCATACATCATGACAGCAAAATACATAAAGAAAAGCATGATATATACAAGCCCGCGCGCTTGATCAAGTTCTTCAGCGGTTTTTGCGGATTCCTCTAAAGCTTCTTTACTGAACGTAACGGGCGCAAATACCTCCTGTACCGTTTCCTGATCCACGCCCGCTTGTTCTGTAGCCATGGCAACTTTCACCTGTTGCAACCCCTGACGGATAGGATCGCTTGTTGTTGTAGAGGCCACTTGGTCAGCATAAAATGTAGCCGTCGGAAGCCCGGAATCATTCAAGGAGATGTCGACCACTGCGTCGTACTCCTCAGCTTCAACCGCTTGCTGAGCCTCTTGCAATGAGCCTTCGAATGACTCAAGTTCCATGTCACCCTGGCCGATATTCGCAACCTGCTGTTGCAGTGACGCTGTAATGTCTTCCTCTTCACTCACCACAGCCACTCGCGTCGTTTCCTCATCTCCACTAAACGTATCGATGATGGTCTGCAAGTTGGTCAAAGCAAAAATCAAAGCCAGCGTCACCAGTGTTACGATTAGAAAGGATTTCGTCTTCACACGGTTCAGATACGTATGCGATAACATAATCCAGAATTTATTCATAAGAAGCGCCTACCTTCTCAATAAAAATATCATTTAATGACGGTTCTTCTAAATCAAACGTACGGACAAAACCTTTCCCTTGTAAAGCATTCAAAACGTCCTGAGAAACCTCTTCATTTGCAATCTGCAAATCGCAGCCTTCACTGGACGGTTTGTATTTAGTCACGCCATTTAAATCTTTTAAGAATGCAACATCAAAATCTGCCTTGACACGGACATTCTTCTTCCCAAATGACCGCTTGATTTCTTTCAGCTTTCCGTGAACGGCCGGGGTTCCATGGTGCAAGATGCATAAGTGTTCACAAAGCTCTTCAACATGGTCCATACGGTGCGACGAAAACACAATAGACGTTCCCGCTTCCTTCAATTCAATGACAGCTGATTTTAGCATTTCAACGTTTACCGGATCCAAACCTGAGAAAGGTTCATCTAATATGAGCAATTTCGGTTTATGTATGACAGCCGAAATGAATTGAATTTTCTGTTGGTTCCCCTTGGAGAGCTCTTCAACCTTCTTCGTTTTGTAATCAGGGACTTTGAACTTCTCAAGCCAGCCTTCGAGTTCTTTAACAGCATCCATTTTGTTCATACCTCTTAATTTGGCTAGATATACCAGTTGATCTTTAACGGTCAGCTTTGGATAAAGCCCCCGTTCTTCTGGCAAATAGCCGATCAAATGACTCTTATCGTAATTAATCCGATCATTGTTCCAGCTTATCTCTCCCTCCGTTTGATCTATTAATCCCAGAATCATGCGGAAGGTAGTGGTCTTCCCTGCTCCATTAGCTCCCAGAAAACCAAATATCTGTTTTTCTGGAATTTCCAAATTCAGTTGATCAACAGCTGTGAAATTGCCAAAACGTTTGGTTACCTGATTGAGTTTTAACGTCATTCGCTTTACTCCTCTCATATCTTTCTAACATTACGTGTAACACGACTAAAAGTTTCACCCCCCGAAAAAACTTTTTCATATATCCTTTCAACCGATCTATGGTAAGATGAAAAATGAATACATATTCAGGGAGTGATCCATATGAAAACATACTTTCTAACGGTTTTTGAGCAAGATGGAACAAACATACTTGATGACACGTTTGAAGCCGATACAGATGATCAAGCTAAAAAAATTGGTCAAGCTAAATTAGCTGAACACGGTTATGAGGACCAAACACATCGATGTGTAGCCCCTGAAGGACATCTCGTTTTATTCCACCGCTAACCAATTTGATCAATCAACAACGGTTTACAGGACCTTGGAAAAAATCAGGTCGCGCCTTCACTAGGCGCGACCCTTTTATTAATACCCCTTAAACACCGGGTCTCTTTTTTCAAAAAAAGCCTGTACGCCTTCTTTGTGATCGTGAGACTGACGAAGATCCCACTGGGTTTTCCGTTCTTTCTCTAAATATTCCATCAACTTTGCAGTCCCATATTGATGATATATCTGCTTTGTTGCAATCATTGCTTTAAGCGGACGTCGACTCCATTTCAATGCCAACGCATCAGCTTCTTCAAAAATATCCCCATCGACCACCTCATCTACTAAATGATGATCAAATGCCTCTTTAGCTCGTAATTCTTCGCCATTCCAGGCAAATTGTTTAGCTTTGTGAGTGCCGAGACGCTCCTGAAGCCAAAAATGGCCGCCGCCATCAGGCACTAAACCAATGCCAATAAAATTCATCGACACTTTTGCGTCAGGTTCAGCCATTATATAGTCAGCTGATAAGGCAATACTTAAACCCAAACCAACCACTGGACCATGAATCGCCGAAATGACCACCTTAGGCATGGTGTAAATCTTCGTGACAATTTTTTCTATATCCTTCATAACGTCATCAAAAGCTTCCGGTTGTGCAATCTGTTCCATCATGCTAATATCGCCACCTGCGCAAAAACCACTACCGGCACCTGACAGGACGACGACTTGAGCTTCGTTCTTCTCAACTTCACTTATGACTTCTACAAATTCAGAGAGCATTTCAGCATTCAAAGCATTATATTTTTCGCCGCGATTAATTCGTAAATGAACGACATTATCTTTTTGTTCAACCTCAAAATAGCTCACAGAAATCCCCTTTCCATTTTATCTCATCTTCTATTGGTAATTTCGGGTTGATTGTTCCTAATTCCTGCATTATTCGACAGAAAGAACATAATTTTGATAAAACGCTTGTGTGTGTTCGTCATATCGTTTGCGCACTTAATTTTTGTTCGTTGTTACATGATCACGTTTTGGTCCTGTACCGCTTTATTTGTAAAGTTAGGCTAACGTTAGAGCTGTTATATTTGAAGAATTTAAACCTTGACAAGTTACAGTACCTTGCGTTACTATATAGCAGTAACAAGTAACACAAACTACCTGTGCATGCAGAGTAGGAAACAAAGCGACATGGAGGTAAATATTGGATAATTTTAGAGAGATGCTGAAAGGAGTGCTCGAGGGCTGTGTGCTTGAGATCATCAACCGTGGCGAAACATACGGCTATGAAATCACGCAACAGCTGAGAGAACTTGGCTTCACTGATGTCGTTGAAGGCACCGTTTATACGATCACCATGCGACTAGAGAAGAACAATCTGGTAGACATCGAGAAAAAGCCCTCCACTATGGGGCCACCGAGAAAATTTTACACGCTTAACGAAGCAGGCCAAGAACACCTTGCGACCTTTTGGAAAAAATGGGAATTTGTCTCAAGCAAAATTAATGAGCTCAAAAAATAAAATCAAAAGGAGATATACGATGAGTATTTTTGAAAAAATTATCGGAAACCTGAATGATAAGCGGGAATGGAAAGCTATGGAGGCACGTGCGCAGTCACTTCCAAGTGAGTATCACAACGCTTACAAAGCGATTCAAAAGTATATGTGGACCATTGGCGGTCTTACGGATTGGAGGTCCATGAGCCGTATCTTTAACGGCATTCTCGACCTGTTTGAAGAAGGCGCAGCGGAAGACAAGAAAGTCACTGAGCTTACAGGTGATGATGTAGCGGCTTTCTGCGACGAACTCGTTAAGGACGAGAAAACGTGGCAGGACAAATATCGTATAAAGTTGAACGATACGATTGGTCGTAACTAACACAGTAATCCCTATGACGTGGATGTTACTTTACATCACTAGACGAAACGGGGAAGCACCTCGGCAATGAATCGAATCAAACGATAGGGATAAGTAAATTGAATACGTAACACTGACTGAATAGACGCTACAAAGATACATGCCCTTTTCGCTATTCAGTTTTATTTTTAACTCAGTAATAAGTAATACAGATTATCAGTCAAACAAATTAGTGGTAATTAGGAGCGCTTTGACTGAAGGTGACTACTATATGCGGGCTTGCTGCATTTAATAAGGAGGAAAAAATGAATAACACAGCGATTTCTATAAAAGGGTTAACGAAATCTTTTAAAGCTCAGAAAGTCCTAACGGGTGTGGATTTTGAGGTACAACGAGGCGAAATTTTCGCATTGCTTGGCTCAAATGGCGCGGGCAAGACGACAACAATTAACATTCTCTCAACACTGATGAAACCTGAGAGCGGCAAAGTAAGTGTTTGCGGATTTGACATTCAGCGTGAGCCGGATCATGTTCGCCAAAGCATCAGCCTGACTGGTCAATTCGCAGCTTTAGACGGCATGCTCACGGGCAAGGAAAATCTGATAATGATCGCCAAGTTACGGAATGTTTCCAATCCCGCTCAAGTTGCTGATCAATTACTTGCAAAATTCAGCCTGAACGATGCAGCCAACCGCCGCGCCGACACGTATTCAGGGGGAATGAAGCGCCGGCTTGACATCGCCATGAGTCTGATTGGGTCTCCTGCAGTCATATTTCTCGACGAACCGACGGCAGGGCTTGACCCCGAAGCGCGTAATGAAGTCTGGACTACCATAAGGGAGCTTGCTGGCAGTGGCACGACCATCTTGTTGACGACACAGTATCTAGAGGAAGCTGAACAACTTGCGGACCGTATCGCCATCCTGCATGGCGGAAAAATCATCACGACCGGAACCCTTAACGAACTGAAGGAGATGTTCCCCCCTGCAAAAGTGGAGTACATCGAGAAGCAGCCGACATTGGAGGACATTTTCCTCTCGATCATCGGCAAAAAAGGAGGAGATATAAATGAAGAGTAAAACAGGGGTATTACTAGGGCGTTTAATGCGCACCATTATGCGCAGCCCGGATACGATCATTACCGTGGCGATTACGCCGATTATGCTGCTTTTGCTTTTTGTTTATGTATTTGGTGGCGCCATAGAGACAGGCACGGGGAACTACGTCAATTATTTATTACCGGGAATCTTGCTGATTGCTATTGCATCCGGCGTTGCTTACACTTCCTTAAGGCTATTTAATGATGTGAAGAGCGGGCTGATGTCACGATTCATTACCATGCCCATCAAGCGCTCGGCGGTATTGTGGGCTCACGTATTGACCTCGCTTGTTTCCAATGCCCTTACTGTGGTAGTGGTTATCCTGGTTGCGCTCTTAATGGGCTTCCGTACCAGTGCTGAGCTCCTGGATTGGCTCGTCGTCGCTGGCATACTCGGGCTATTTACGCTAGCATTGACATGGCTTGCGGTCATTCCTGGTTTAACAGCGAAATCGATGGAAGGAGCGACTGCCTACTCGTACCCGCTGATTTTCCTGCCGTTTATCAGTTCGGCTTTTGTCCCTACCGAAACCATGCCTAAATTGGTCCGTGCGTTCGCTGAGAATCAGCCCGTAACTTCCATCGTGAATACAATACGTGCTCTTTTGTTTGAAGGGACTGCCGGCGATGGTATATGGACAGCACTTGCCTGGTGTGTCGGGATCATGGTCATCGCTTACTTCTTCGCCACCAAAGAATTTAAACGCCAGTTAGGGTAGGTTGCCCGTGGAAAGCGAAGTGTTTTGACGAAGCGGTCATATACCTCTTTCTCAGTAGAGGATTGGGACATAAATACAAAGAAAATTATATTAGCGTAGTCAAAACACGAAGACTCCCTCCGAAAAAGTTGATACATCAAGGGTTATAAGCTGTTTTGATCAATTGAAAAAATTTTTTATGCTCCAACGATATGCAATAATATTCCTTTTCTTCAATATTTAGTCATTTATGGTTACGCGTTGCGTTTCTTAATTGAATCAGGGTTTGGTTTTACATTAAACGATGCACCCTGGATCTCTGCTTTCTTATGAGGACGTACCCTCCCATGTCTCTTGGCGTCGCGCGCCCACATTTCTTCGTTCGGTCTCATCATAAGGCAGAGGCCAGCCTATTTCTCCTGCTTGGACTCGTAGTCTGTCGTCTCACGTTGCGCCAGCTTCTCCGTGTCATCTTATGAGTTAGATAAATGGTGGTTCACGCGGCCTGTTTGAGGCAGAGGAGGTCCTGTTTCATTCGGTCCTCACTGAAATGAACCTGGTGATGGGATAAACCAAAAAAGATTTTCAAGAGTTTCCCGCAAAGCACGACCATAGCTTCCTTATTCTTCAAAGGATTGGTGGAGCGAGTAGTATAGTATCGATACAATTCCTGAAATACACTGTTATTCTGAATCAAAGGCAAAATGGCACGATATAGAAGGCTTCTGAGACGTTTCCTCCCGCGTTTAGAAATCTCCTTAACTCCTTCGTGTTTTCCGGAAGAGTTCTCACGCAGTGTCAACCCCGCTAATTTAATGAGTTGGCGTGGGTGCTTGTACTGCTTAAGGGACCCGGTCTCAGCCAGTAATTCAATGACTGTGTTCTCCCCAATACCCGGAATGGATAAAAGGTGCTCGTATTCCTCAAGCTGTGAAGCCAATTCGGCCAATCGGGTCTCGATCTCTTTTAATCGACGTTCGACAAGAAGGAATTGGTCGACAAGGGTGGCGATTTCAACGGGCCATCTCTGTTCCTTGCGTAAGACCAATGGAGCGTGTGGCTTCATGCTTCATTTCTTGAATCTTTTTCTTCGCAGGGGAACGTACACCTGCTTTTTCTTTATAGATCAGCACTAGTTCTTCTACCTCTGAATCGATTAGGTCTTGGGGAAACGGTGTGTGCTTTAAAATCGCACAAGCCAACTGTCCGAAGCCTTTAATAACCGTTTTAAATTCCGGGAAGTATTGATCTAACCAACCCGTCATCTGGTTTTTCAGACGTGCCTGTT
The DNA here is from genome assembly GCF_013618635.1 of Thalassobacillus sp. CUG 92003. Lineage (GTDB taxonomy): Bacteria > Bacillota > Bacilli > Bacillales > Halobacillaceae > CUG-92003. The sequence continues at coordinate 47,106 of NZ_JABLSJ010000006.1, forward strand.
CCTCTTTGAGCTTCCTTTTCATGGACGAACCGTTTCTCAGTTCAGCTTCCACCCCATCTGGAATCCTGGGGTAGCTGAAATAGCCACTAACTACGAGTTTGCCAATGACACGCGCATCCTTTAGATCGGTTTTCGTTTGAAGGTTATCATCAAACTCTTTCGTTCTCTTGACGTGCATGGGATTGACGACCACGAAAGGAATATCCGCCTCCATCAGGAAGGAAGCAAAATTCATCCAGTAATGACCCGTGGGTTCAAACCCGATCAGAACGCTGCCCTTCTTGTGACGTTGAAGCCATTTATCCACGTTTGCCCGAAAGTCTTCAAAACCTTCCAAGCTTTGACTAAAACCAAGGGGGCGTTGTAGTTCGCGCCCGCGATCGTCCAAGGGGCAGGCATAGTGCGTTTCCTTAGCGATGTCGATCCCGATTATGAGGGAGTCTTCGGTGATTTGATTTATTTTATTATTCCTATTATGATTCAAGAGGAGTCCTCCTTTTGATGTTTGTATTTGGTTGTACAAATGCATCATAACGGAGGGCTTTTTTTATACAAGAACCTCTTTACTAAATCCCACAGGAATCTCCTGCGGGAACAGCGCGAGCCGAAGATCCCGCAGAAAAGCGGTCTTTGCTTTTCGAGGAAGCTGAGGCCGTGCCCGCGGAAAGCGAAGTGTTTTGAAGAAGCAGTCATAAAACACCCCGGAAGTTAGACTTTTTACTCTAACTTCCGGGGTGCACTACCAAATCGTTCGGCATTTTTGTGTTTCATTTCGTTTTGTTGCCGCTTCTTTGATTGCAAGCAACAGAAATCACCTTATTGTTCAGGGTTTTCTTGAGATTCATCACCGTATAATTCTTCTAACGGCTTCGTGATGATCTGGCTCACTTCATTAATGACAGTATTTAAGCGCTGTTCCTGTTCCATAAGCTTAGAAATCTCAGGATGCTGCTGAACTGTTTCAACGACTTTTCGAGCTTGTTCAACTTCTTCCTCAGAGATTTCTTCGCCTTGCATTTGCTTTTGCTGCAAGTCAATCTGAGTTTGGCGGAAGTTGTCAAACATCTGTTTGGCAGATTCATCACTCATCACTTTTTCATAAGCTTCTTTCAAAGAAGTGAATTCATCACTCGTGCGGATTGCTTTTTCTAAATCATATGCATGATCATAAATGTTTGCCATTATTGATAAACCTCCTAAATTTTTTACCTTCTCTTAACCCTTACCCACTATAACAAACGAGTAACCTTCTGTATAGCGTTAAACAAATCTAACCGATAAACATAACAAGAATACCTTGGATGATACCAATCATTCCCCCTAATAAAGCTCCTAAGAACGTGATCATTTTGAATTCGCGCCGAGAAATGCCTAGCACCATGTCCTCGAGACGCTCAACAGAGAAAGATTCCACTTCTTCTTGAACGATGGTGGACAAATGAAGATTGTCCATAATTTGTTCGATGCGGTCGGATAGAAGATTGATGAATTGATCCACCAATACTGGAAAACCTTGTTGAAGAATCACGTTCCGGTACGGTTTCGTCCAATCTGCTACTGAACGGTTCAACCAGTCATTAATGGGCAACACGTTTGCAACCTGGACACCTAACGTACTAGAAATCGTATCAGCTCCGATTTTTCTCTCTATTTCGCCAATAGGTTTATTGAGCCACACCTGCCATTCATTGGTCAGCAGTTCGTGCAACCATTCACGTGTTTCACCGGCATTGACGTATTGCAAAATGGCCGGATGAATACGATCTGTCATGTTCTCAGGACTCACGAATGACGAAATCATACTTCCGAATACTCCCCGCTCCTGTAAGTAATTTTCAATGAGGGCGGAAATTTTCATGCGTCCTTCCTGGCTATTAAGATAGTCGCTCAATTGGCGCTGAATATGTTCAGAGAGCGTTGCAATGCCATGTTGAGCTTTCATTTGCAAGTGCTCTGGAAGCATCTCTTTAACAGTATGATGGCGCCACTCTTTCATTGTGGTTTCATATCTTTCTTCCACCCAGGAAGCCAACTTCTTTTCAATCTCTTCTTTAGACACATCGACATTGAAGCGGGCAAGCATTTCCTCTGCCGACTCTTCTCTGTTCAATACGTGTTCAAGTTCATCCTGCCCCCAGTTTACGAGTTGCTCTTGAAAATCTGAATGTTTCAGTTTTTTCCGTAGCCCTTCAGCCGTTAATAAATGCTGAACAACCATTCTACCTAATTGCTCGGCCAATTCTTTCTGGCGCTTCGGTATTAACCCTGGTGTAAAGGGAAGTCGAAAGTTACCCATATATTTTGCCTGGAAAGGGCGAAACAACATCCGAATAGCTAACGAGTTCGTCACTCCCCCAATTAAAGCACCTATAAAAAACATTAGCCCGATCAACATTACTGCGTTCATACCATCACCCTTTCCGATTCCAGCGACCGCTTGATTTATTTAATGTTCTTCACCTTATCATTAGTAAATATTGGCTTTCAACGCATGGATTATTTTTGGGAAGCCTAGCTGTAAGGAGGTGTCCACTTGTGAAAAAAAATCGCTTATCCCACCAGGCCCCGGAAGGAAAAAATAAGCTTGAACTCGATGTTGATCGAATGATCAACGAAGGTATGGCCGGAGGGACAGTCCGGTTGACCTATGGACGAGAGCAAATAGGTGAAACACATCCCATTCCAGAAGAGGAGTAACCTCTTCTGGTACCTTAAAGCCGGGGCAGCCGACAATCAGCCCCGGCTTTAACACGTGTCAGCGATGTCCCACTCCCACTTCTTCCATTGTTAATCATGTCATTATTGTTATAATGAAAGATAATTTCACGTAAAGGAAGAGACCCATGAACGATATCCAGCGATTAAAACAACTTTACCCTTCTTTAACCGTTTGGGAGCCATTTCACACGTATCACCACCATGATTTGTCATGGTTTTTTACAGAGGACCACACCATAATCGGAATCAACCAACAGGAATTGTCGGAACGTGAACGTGAGATGCTCAACATATTCCTTACACCCTGCAACCCGGAAAGTGGTGTAGCATCAGACCGTGCTCAAGCATGGCGAAAACTGATCTCCGCATCTGATGGAAGGGGCGATGTCTGGTGGGAAGACCAACCGGCTGCATACCGCTTCATTTTCTTCTCGCTCACTGAATTGACCTTAGATGTAACGGGTTTTTACGAAGCCATACAAAGCCTTTTTCCTAAGGAAATGCCGATATTATGGGAAACCCCTCATCTGGGCGTCATCATAGAAGAACTAGACCGCACTGAAGATGACCCGATCTCCTTTGAAAACATGATCGATGTGCTGATGAGCGATTTTTATATTAAGCTTCATGTCCACATTGGAGAATTCCATTTCGATCTAGCTGAAGCAGCCCATGCTTTTTCCATCACTCAACATGGATATGAGATGTCCACGCGTTATTTACGCAAACATGTCACCACATTTATTGATGTTCTTCCTTATTTCTACCTTGATCAGCTCCCGGAAGAGACCAGAACGTATATCATCAAAACTGTCTTAGGACCTGTTTCGGATGATACCGAGTTACTTCAAACCATTAAAGCATTCATCCAATGTAACTTTAATACCACACTCGCTGCTAAAGAATTGTATATGCATCGCAACAGCCTGCAATATCGAATTGATAAATTCATCGAGAAAACCGGCATTGATGTCCGGCAATTTGACGAAGCCCTCACCGCCTACCTGGCCATTCTGCAAATCGAACATCATTAATATGGACGACCTGCACAAATCCTACTTTGATCTTTGTGCAGGTCGTCCATTTACGTTTAGAAAGCGATGAGCTACACTAAGAACCATACTTAAGAAAGCGATTTCACATTATAGGAGGAATCATTGTGGCAGAATTGAAGCTGGATCAAATCAAGAAAGTCTACGACAAAGATGTCGTCGCCGTAGAGGACTTTAACCTGGATATTCAAGATAAAGAGTTTATTGTCTTTGTTGGCCCTTCAGGGTGCGGAAAATCAACGACCTTGCGTATGATTGCAGGACTCGAGGATATTACTGAAGGCGTTTTTGACATTGACGGTAAACGTATGAACGATGTAGCGCCAAAAGATAGAGACATTGCGATGGTATTTCAAAATTATGCCTTATACCCCCATATGAATGTTTATGACAATATGGCGTTTGGTTTGAAACTGCGTAAAATGGATAAAAAAGAAATCGACCGTCGCGTTCAAGATGCTGCCCAAATCCTCGGACTTGAAGCATTGCTGGACAGAAAACCGAAAGCCCTGTCCGGGGGGCAGCGTCAGCGTGTTGCGTTAGGACGAGCTATTGTACGGGATGCTAAGGTTTTCTTAATGGACGAGCCACTCTCTAACTTGGATGCCAAGCTCAGAGTGCAAATGAGAGCCGAAATCCAAAAACTGCACCAACGCTTGCAAACGACTACCATTTACGTCACGCACGACCAAACAGAGGCGATGACGATGGCCTCAAGATTGGTTGTCATGAAGGATGGGCTCATCCAACAGATGGGTGCACCAAAGGAAGTATATGATAGACCAGAAAACATGTTTGTAGGAGGCTTTATTGGCTCTCCAGCTATGAATTTCCTGTATGGCACTTTAAGAGAAGGCCACATCGAATTATCCGATGCAACGTTGGAGGTACCGGAAGGCAAGATGAAAGTCTTGCGCGATCAGAATTATGTTGATAAAGATATCACACTGGGAATTAGACCTGAGGATATTCATGATGAGCCTGTATTCATCAGCGCCAATCAGGGATCAAAAATTGATGCTCATGTAGAAGTTGCAGAACTGATGGGCTCAGAATCCTATTTATACTCAAGAGTAAACGATCAGGAATTTATTGCGCGCGTGGACGCTCGCTCTGAAGTTAATGGCGGAGACACCATAGAACTTGCCCTTGATATGAACAAGGCCCATTTCTTCGATAATGAGACTGAAGAACGGGTCAAATAAATATATTCCCGCGAAATGTCCAATTATGATTGGGCATTTCGCTTTTTTTATGCAGCAGCACTTATATAATTAAATCTAAGATTTAAATCCATAGAAAAAGGAGGAATGGCGCACCATTCCTCCTCCTTGCTATCATTATTTATTTTTGTTGTTGTTGACCACCGAATTGTTGTTCAGCCATTTGAACAAGACGCTTAGTGATCTCTCCTCCTACTGAACCGTTAGAACGGGAAGTAGAATCAGCACCAAGTTGTACACCGAATTCTTGAGCGATTTCGTATTTCATTTGGTCAAGTGCTTGTTGTACACCAGGGACAACTAATTGGTTTTGAGAGTTGTTGTTAGCCATGTTGTATTCACCTCCTGTGTAATTGTAGTATGACCCACAATTTAAAAAGCAATCACAAGAAGTTAATGGTAATTTTAGGTAATATTAATCACTCGGTTTCGTCATCGCTTTCGGATTCACCCATTCTTCAAATTGAGCTTCTGTAAGCATATCCAATTCGACCGCTGTTTGTTTAAGGGTTTGATTGCGTTCGAACGCGGTCTTTGCGATTTTAGCCGCATTTTCATAACCGATATGAGGATTTAAAGCAGTTACCAGCATTAACGAATCTTTAAGATATTGTTCGATCTGCTCATGATTAGGTTCCAATCCTCGCACGCAACGTTCATCAAAAGATTGCATACTATCAGCTAACAATTGTGAGGATTGCAAGAAATTATAAGCGATGACAGGCTTAAAGACATTCAATTCAAAATTACCTTGGCTTGCGGCAAAGCCGATGGACGCATCGTTCCCCATAATTTGAGCTGCTACCATCGTAACGGCTTCACTTTGCGTAGGATTGACCTTCCCAGGCATGATGGAACTACCTGGTTCATTGGCAGGAATCGTAATTTCACCAATGCCGCAGCGCGGGCCACTTGCCAGCCACCTTACATCATTCGCAATTTTCATCAAGTCAGCCGCGAGCGCTTTTAAAGCGCCATGAGCATAGACAAGTTCATCATGTGAGGTCAGTGAATGAAACTTGTTCGGTGCAGAGATGAAATTCTTGCCCGTTTCTTCATTGATGTGTTTGCAGACCATCTCAGAAAAATCAGGGTGAGCATTTAAGCCTGTTCCTACAGCCGTTCCGCCGATCGCTAGTTCCTTAACGTGGGGAAGGCTGTTCAAGATCATATTTTCAGTCTTCTCTAACATGCGGTGCCAACCGCTGATTTCTTGTCCCAATGTCAAAGGCGTGGCATCCTGCAGATGCGTACGCCCAATTTTAACAATCTCATCGAACGCGTCCATTTTTACTTTAAGTGTGTCTTTCAGCTGAATCAAAGCAGGTAAGACGTCATTTTCGACTTTTCTTACAGCAGCGACATGCATAGCAGTCGGATAAGTATCATTGGAGCTTTGTGATTTATTGACATCATCGTTCGGGTGAAGAACGAGCTCGCTTCCTTTGTTTTGCAACCATTCAGTCCCTACATAAGCGATCACTTCGTTCACATTCATGTTAGACTGCGTACCGCTTCCAGTCTGCCAAACCACTAATGGAAAATGCTCCTCCAATTCGCCTGAGACAATCAGGTCAGCTGCATAACCAATGGCGTCGGCCTTTTCCTTGTCCAATAAACCCAGTTCACTGTTAGCCTTAGCTGCACTCTTTTTAAGGATAGCAAAGCCTTCAATAACTTCAGCAGGCATCTGTTCATGTCCAATAGGGAAATTCTCTTTACTGCGCTGGGTTTGAGCTGCCCAGTATTTTTCTTTCGGTACCTTCATTTCGCCTAATGTATCTTTTTCGATACGATACTCCATGTATATCCTCCCTTTCACCTTAAAAGTCTCTCCTCGTTTATTGTACCAACTATACTGAGAACAATCATCATCCAGTCATCATAACGTTGACAAAAAAAGATAAAAAAACAGAAATTTTTCAGAAAAATTAATGTCAGACTATTTACACTTTTCTGATTAAAGTATATAATACGTGTAACAGGAAGAAAGGAGGCTGAAAGAACTACATAGCTTAAGACAAAAGGAGGGATGAACGAAGCGTCTTGTAGTGTTTTTAGCTTGATCTTCTAATTGGGTAAATGGTTTGTGGTAGTGATGATCGGGACCTGTAAGAGGTCCCTTTTTTTATGTGAACGGTTTCTTTTTTTAACTGCCACGACCGAGAAAATCATTTATAATAAATGAAAGTGATTTCTCTGAGGTGAAAAAAATGCCTAACGTGTGGACCCACATTCTATTGTGTGAAGATGTCATGGAGGGAGTCGGAGCGACTCCCTCCTATCAGCATGAAACTCCTTATTTCAACTTAGGGTCACAAGGCCCTGATCCTTTTTTTTATTATCATTTCTGGCCATTTATGAAAAGTTCCCCCGTCAGTGATTTAGGCGAACTCCTTCACACAGAAAACTGTGGCTCGTTCTTAATCGATCTGATTCAAGCAGGACGTACGGCCTCTACATCAGCACAAGCCTATATCATTGGATTTGTCACGCATCATTTCTTAGATCGGAAGACACACCCTTACATTCATTACCGAGCTGGTTACGAAGGGAGTAAACATCAGGAGCTGGAAGTTATTATTGATACGCTTCTCATGCAACGATTCCGTAACATCAATACATGGGAAGTGCCGGTGTTCACCGAAATTGACGTAGGTCCAACCATGGAAAATGATTTATTCAATCGAATTGATAAACGTATTAAAACTCATTATCCGGACCATGCTTCCAGGATGCCGGGCGACTATATTCAAGCATCTTACCGGGACATGAAAAGAGCATTAAAAATAATGTTCGACCCTTCCGGATGGAAAAATAAGATGATCGGTTACTACATTTCCTCATTTTCACATCAACCCGTTACGAATCATCACGATTTTTTAAATGAACGCGAGCAGGAGTGGCTCCATTCAGCGACAAAGGAGCCTTTTACAGCTTCATTTTTAACGCTGTTTGAGCAAGCACGAAATGAAGCCATTATCACCGTAGAAGCGATCATGAACTATTGGCAAGATCAACCTCACACTAATCTGCGAGACATCGAAACATTAATTGGGCACATATCCTATGATACCGGTGAACCATTAGCCTCTAATCAAGTCAACCAATTCAGCGAGCCTATCGTATAGTCCTCTATCATAAAGCATCACCAGCCCGCTTAGACTGGTGATGCTTTATTACGTATAAATATGGACTTCTTGATCGGGGTCCGTTTTGGCGTCCGCTTCTTTAATGCCTTTGTCGATATCAACGCGTTGCAATAAGATGATGCCTACTATAAAGAACAGTAATAACGATAGAATGCCGTATCGGCTCGAACCTGTCAATTGACCAACTAATGCGAACATAAACGGTCCAAAAATAGCTGCAAATTTGGCTGAAATACCGTAGAATCCATAAAATTCAGCATGGCGATCGCCGGGTACCATTTTTCCAAAAATAGAGCGGCTTAATGATTGAGCGCCACCTTGAACAAATCCAACGCATGTAGCCAATAAATAAAAGTGAAGCGCGCTGCTCATAAAGTAACCCAGGACTACGATCGCAATATACATGAACAAAGCAAATGTCAAAGCTCGCTTGGCCGTTACTTTGTCGGCAAGCCAGCCAAAGAAAAACGCAAATGGAATGCCAACAAATTGTGTAATCAGCAAAGCGATGATTAACGCGTTACTATCAATTCCAATCTCACGCCCATAAATGGTAGCCATCTTAATGATGGTGGAGATGCCGTCATTATAGAGCCAGAACGCAATCAGGAAAATAAGCAATTGCTTGTATTGGTTGATTTCTTTGAATGTACGTGTGACTCGTTTAAACCCGATTCGCACAATAGATCCTTGTTTCCGAGGGAGTGATTTCTTCTCTTCAAAAATATTTTTGAACAAAGGAATGGAAAAGATGAACCACCATATCCCGACTGATACGAACGACATTTGCGTCGCAAATGTACGGCTCGGAAACCCGAACCATTCAAACTTCATGATCATCAACAGATTGACCGCCAGTAATATACCGCCTCCAATATAGCCGAACGCAAATCCCCAGGCTGAAATGCGATCGATTGACTTTTCATCTGACACTTCCGGAAGAAAAGCATCGTAAAATACGTTCCCCCCTGAATATCCAATCGTACCGAGGACCATTAATATAGAAGCAAGTATATACTCTCCTTCTCCTACTAAAGCGAGGAGAATGCTGGCTACCATCCCCATGAATGCAAAAAACATTAAAAACTTCTTTTTAGCAGCAGAATAATCACTGATCGCCCCCAGAATAGGTGCCAAAACAGCTACAATCAGCACCGCTATAGATTGGGAATACCCCCAGTAGCTCGTGGCTAATGAATCATTCAAGCCTGAAGCCGCTACATCATAATAGAATATTGGAAGAACGGCAGCCATAATTGTAGTTGCAAAGGCGGAATTACCAAAATCATACAATACCCAGCTCATTACCGGCTTATTTTTCATTTTCTTCCCCCAATTTCAATTCACATCGTTTATACTAAGCATAGCAAATAAATTTATGAACATGTTTGTTTTTTGAAAGCTTTTACATATTTTCAATAAAGAGGTGATCCAATGAGAATTGCTGTATTCGGCGGAACAGGCCGTGTCGGTCAACGTTTTATAGAACTTGCACGTGAGGATGGGCATGAGGTGATCGCCTTGGTTAGGGATAAACAAGCTATCGAAGAAAAATATCCCGACATCGAGTTGGTTGAGGGCGATGTCAAAAATCGCGAATCTGTAGAAAAAACAATGCAAAATAGCGACATGGTTTTCAGCTCTCTTGGGACAGATAAAACGGACACGCTTTCAACTGGGGTACCCGTCATCATAAGGGCAATGGAGAATTTTCACATAACCAGGATTGTTACAATCGGCACAGCCGGGATTTTAGACAGCCGCTCCGAAACAGGAAAATACCGGTTTGAAACGCGAGAATCCAAACGGAAATCGACGTTTGCTGCCAAAGAACATTTAAAAGCCTATAAGGCTCTGCAGAACAGTCAGTTAAAATGGACGATTATTTGTCCGACCTATCTGCCTAGCGGTGAGGAACACGGCAACGTCAGACATGAAGAGGATTTTTTACCCGAACAGGGCGAAAAAATTACAGTCGGAGACACAGCAAGATTCGCTTATCATGAATTATTGTATGAACAACTCATTTACCACAGGGTGGGAATCTGTTACTAAAAAAGGCTGCAGGCTGGAAAGGTTTCGTCATTGCCTTCCAGCCTGCAGTCCCTTTAGTGCCATTATTCTTTCGGGTAGAAACCGAAATATTCTTCTAGCGTTTCGTTTTGTTCATGAATATCCGCTGCTACGTCCCGGCCAACATAACGAAGATGCCAGGGTTCATATGAGTAGCCCGTTATCTCGGTTTTGCCTTCTGGGTAGCGAATAACAAATCCATAACGATAAGCGTTCTGTTCAAGCCATGCTCCCTCTTCTGTCTGATTGAAATCCTCGACTAGTTTAAAGGCTACTTCCGCACTTGAGACGTCCATGGCGAGACCCGTTTGGTGTTCGCTTGTGCCAGGTTGAGCGGAGACCTTATTCGCCTCTTCTTTGCCTCGTTTATCTACATTATCCTGATAAATTTTTTTCTGACGCTCATAAGACCGATAACCTGAGGCAGCAACAAGATCAACGCCTGCTTCTTTTGCTCCTTGAAATAAGGATTCCAACTCACGGGCAGCTTCTTTACGCATTTGTTTTTTAGGATGAAATTCATCGAAATAAAACGCCACGTCCGGCACAACCAGGTCAGGTGGTGTGTAACCGTCCGGGAGCTTGCGGCTTTTATTGACGACTACGTTTGTACTTGCTGGCTCCTCGACTGTAATCAGGCCATCATTTTCTCCACTTCCCTCAGATGCTTCCCCAGCAGAAGGCTCCTCGTCTCCCTGTTCTTTTTTTTCCAGGCTTGTATCATGTCCATCATTATCTTCCCCTGTTCGGTCTTCATCCCCAGCGGGGTCAGAACACCCGGCCAGTATTATCAGGAACACCATGACTAGATGTATGACGTATGAATATCTCATTGCTGCCAAGTCCCTCTCCTAAAATTTTATATCTTTACTATAACACTTTTGAATAGAAACCGTAAAAAAGTCATGTTGCCCCATGATCACCTTCTAACCCTCCAAACGCCAGCGTTGGTGTCAAAACCAATTTGGCTTAATTGCTCTAGATGGTGGGTTAATTGGTCAACTGAAAAAACACAAAAAAATCCAGCCCCGACTCTTCCCTCCACCAGTGAACCCCATGTTCATATGGCATAAGGATAGAGTATAACAGGACCAGACCTTTTAAACGTTCAATTATTCAAAACTTATTCACTCTCGGGTGAACGGATCGTATATCTTACTTAGACGTTCAAATGTCTCTCTATCTTCATTTTCGAGAGTATCATTGATTTGTGCGTCTAAGCGTTGCTTGTTAAACCTAAAGCACATTTCGTCCAGAAGCAGTCGCGAGGCAAGTTGTATTCCATAAGACAATTCCCGTTTTGCTGCAATGACTTGATTTCTGAATTCAGGGTCACGACGTAATACATAATTAATTTTTTGTTGCTTCATTGAGCAACCCCCCTAAATGCTTTTTTTCATTATGCCGTATTTTCTTGAAATACGCAACAATATTCTGAATATTTAGTTATATAATTCCCTATTTTCTCAATTGTAAACCCGTAACGAGAGTTATTTTTTGGAAATAAGCATAATAACTGAAGGCCGCCCCCACTTATGAGGACGGCCTTCGTTATAGGGAGAGATTTAAGTTTTTCACTATACTATACGTGTGTCAATCGATGCTTACGGGGGTCGATCCATTATTTTTTATCTCCGTAAAATTTCAGTGTTGCCGTTTCATATTTGCCCCCTTCAGTTTTAAAAGCAGGATGAGACCGTATCGCTCCCGCGGTAAGCAAACCATTTACCGCATCCCTCAAAAACGGTTATGAACGTTACTTATCTTGAATTAAAGATTCTTTAGTTTGAATGATTTATAGCAAGGGTATAGCATTTTTGTGTATCCAGTCGGAATAGATACATTCCGTTGGGAAAACTTACTTAAGAGAAGGAGAGATTCATATGGCAAATGTTAAGTTAGCTGTCATTTATTACAGTTCAACTGGTACCAATTACAAAATGGCTAAATGGGCAGCCGATTCAGCCGAACAAACTGGGGCCGAAGTCAAGCTGGTCCGAGCTCCAGAGCTTGCGCCAGAAGCAGCCATTGCAGAAAATCCTGCTTGGAAAGATCACTATGAAGCAACAAAAGATGTCGTGCCTGAAGTGACGAATGATGTATTAGATTGGGCTGACGGATATATCTTCAGCGTACCCACCCGTTTTGGAAACTTGCCAGCTCAAATGAAACAGGTGCTCGATATGGCAGGTGGATTATGGGGGCAAGGTAAACTGGTCAATAAAGTGGTAAGCGGCATGACCTCAGCTCAGAATTCACACGGCGGCCAGGAAGCCACATTATTGAACCTTTATACAAGCATGTTCCACTGGGGAGCTATCGTCGTATCGCCAGGTTATACGGATAACTCCATCTTTGTGGGTGGTGGCAACCCTTATGGGACAAGCGTCAGCGTAGACGGAGAAGGCAATATGCAAGAAGATGTAGAAGCCGCTGTCCGTCACCAGGCCAAACGCACTGTTGATGTGACCGCTCGAATTGTAGCAGGTGAATGAATGACAGTAAAAGCCGCTTCCACCTTGGAAGCGGCTTTTCATCGTCATCATATTTTTTGAAGGTTTAAGCTTCTTTTCAAAAACGCGAAATTATCGTTACAAGGCTAAGCCATCTTCAAGGGGGTACGTCCAGTAGCTTTCTTTCCACCCTCTGCTTACTGCGAGTTCTTCAAATGAATGGACTTGACTATTAAAAAAACGAATGATGGCATCTTCAATTGATTCAGTTTCAGGATCCAGGGCAACTGTCATTGTCTTGGAAAACTTCATGCCTTCCACTACTCCTTCGATAATTATACGTTCCTGAGTCAATTGGTCCACCCCCCCTTCACTTATATATGTAAAATCTTAGTATGTACCCGATATCAGCCAAATTAATCCTATTCACGTATCAGGTACTGTTTCACTCGACCAAACATTTTTGCTGTTCAACAATGGATATGAGTCCGGTTAGCTTTTTTTCTCTAGACTCACATGAAAGGGTTTTGGTAAGCTAACTTTGTTTACTAATCGAATCGGGGGCGGACCCAATGAGTGAATATGAGAATTTGAAAAAAGGTGAAAAAGGGGCATGGGTCAGTATCGTGGCTTATATCGTGTTAGCCGTAACCAAGCTGGTCATCGCTTCAATTGGACATTCCGATGCCCTGCGCGCAGATGGCTTGAACAATACGACTGACGTGGTCGCTTCTGTAGCCGTTTTGGTCGGATTAAAAATCTCGCGCAAGCCGCCTGATGAAGATCACCATTATGGGCATTTCCGCGCTGAAACAATCGCTTCTATGATTGCAGCATTCATCATGATGACCGTAGGCATTGAAGTTTTAATAGGAACCTTCCAGGACATTTTCTCGAATGAATTTACCGAGCCATCTATGTTAACAGGTTGGACCGCCTTAGTAGCTGCCTTTGTCATGTACGGTGTTTATCGGTATAATCTTGCTTTATCAAAACGTGTCGACAGTTCCGGTTTATATGCGGCCGCTCAAGACAATCGTTCTGATGCCCTCGTCAGTATTGGTGCATTCTTTGGGATTGTCGGCGCTCAATTTGGGGCATACTGGCTCGATCCGTTAGCCGGTTTTATTGTGGGGCTGTTGATTTGCAAAACGGCGTGGAATATTTTCCGTTCGTCAACTCATACATTGACTGATGGATTTGATGAAGAAGAATTACAAGCAATCAAGGCGAGCATTTCCAACCATCCTGGCGTCTGGTCCGCTGAAGATGTCAAAGCTCGTCTGCAAGGAAATCGCACACTAGTCGAAGCAACGATTCTTGTCAAACCCGATATCACGGTGCAGGAAGGTCACGATATTACGGATGCAGTTGAGTTGATGTTAGCAGAGGAACATGATATCCATTATACGCATATCCATATCGAACCCTATTCTGATCCCGATAAAAAAAGGCCCGGTGACGAGTAAACCTCGCCCGGACCCTGCTATCACTGTAGTCTTGAAAGTAAATCATTGATATCTTTCCAACCATATGCTGTTTCTTCGTATGTACCTTCACCTATAGTAACTTGTTCAGCCTCCACTTGTTTTGCGCCATGCTGAATGTAAAATTGGCCGGATGGGTTATACGTCAGCACCCACACCAGCATCGATTGGTAGTCGGCATTGACCATTGCTTCTGTAAAAGCTGCTAACAATTGACTCCCGAGCCCTTTTCGTTGGTATTCATCCAATAGGTAAATAGCATAAATCTCGCCATCATACGCATAATTTTTAGTCCGTTCTTTCCCCCCTGAAATAAACCCGATGATATGGTTGTCTTCCGTTTCCATTACAAGCGCAATCTGTCCATTCAAGGGTTGTTTCAGAACGGCTCCCCACAGCGCTATGCGATTTTCAAGCGTCATATTACTAAGATCCTGTTCATCAATCAATTCTTTGTAAGTTGATTTCCAGCTGTTCACGTGTACCTGGGCTATTTTTTCTGCGTCCTCATAGACAGCTTCTCGAATCTTAAACACATTTCTTCTCCCCTTTTCCTACTCTTATTCCATTTTACCAAAAAAAATGGCGCCATGCTGAGTGGCACCATTTTTCTTAGCATTGGAACGATGCAATGCGATTCGTATCGATTCCGAAATACGTCCAACGCCTTTGATTCGGGCGCCATCTATAACCAGCAACTGAAGTTCTCCCAATGAACGTTGGGTAAAACCAAAAACGTCGTCCGTTTTCAAGTCGCACCCACGTATAACGATACAGGCAGCCATAAAAGCTTCCTGGATCTACAGCCATAGGAGCCGCTCCTAATTGTTGTGGCGGATTCGGTGGAGGTGGTGGTAATTGAATGCTCCCGCCCCCTCCAGGTGGTCCTTGTGGAGGTCCCATTCCTGGCCCCCCAGGGCCTCCAGGACCAGGTCCAAACCCACCCGGACCGCCTGGGCCACCGGGACCGCCTGGACCGGGTCCAAACCCACCAGGACCACCTGGGCCACCTTGACCGGGGCCACCCATTCCAGGGAACGTATTCCATGGAAATCCTTGTTGTCGATGCATACGATCATTTCCTTTCCCGGAAGTATCTATACACTATATGCACCCATATACCTTGCGTGACTAGAGGGTTATTAAGAAAACAGTAAGGATCGAACCTAACACAACTAAAATAATATCAAGCCCCAGCCAAGCTAAAGCCACGGCCACTAATCCACCTATGATCCCGACATGTGGGGCATTGTCCTTGACCGTCATTATCCCAGGAAAAATCAATGCGCCTAATGCAGCATAAGGGATAGCATTCAGCCAGCGATTCACCCAATCCGGAAACGTTACACGGTCTATGATGAACGCCGGCAACATGCGAGGTATAGCTGTGACCACTGCCATGCCGATTATTATCCACATGGTCATTTGCTATCCCCCCTTTCCAATATCCATATTCCACCTAAACCGCCAACGAGCGTTCCGGCCACAATCGCCCATCCTTCCGCGAGCCATAGTGACATCGTGTAATTAACGGCCATAGCAATTATGACAATGGGAATTATTCTGCGCTGCTTTTTTATAGAAGGAACAAGCAGCCCAATAAACATGGCATATAATGCTATCCCCATACTTTCACTCAATCTTGGGGGGATAACGTCACCTAAAACACCGCCCAGAAAGGAACCCGCTACCCAGGATGAATAGGCTGTTACGATCATGGCCGCGTAAAACCATACGCCATAGGGTTGTTTAGCTTCGTCTGGATGGAGAGAAGCAACGGAAAAGGTTTCATCGGTTAAACCTAAAGATAACGGGAGTTTCATCTTTATAGGTATACCTTTGAGCCGATTCATAAAGGACAAGCTCATAACAAAATGCCGGAAATTCAATACGAAAGTCGCTATGATGATTTCAATAGCCCCTATCCCAATGGCCAGCATATTTGCCGCCATAAATTGGGCTGCCCCTGCAAATACGAGTACACTCATCAGTGTTAACTCTGTATAGTTCATCCCTGACTGTTGAGCGAGCACGCCGTATGTAATCGCAATGGGTAAATATCCCATCATGATTGGAATAGCTGCAGATGCACCACTTTTTATCATAGTCAGGCGTGTTGGCTCTGCATGTATGTTCATTGCTTTTGACTCCATAATCGCCCCCCTTTATTTCCCCATTTCGCAATATTATAACGTAAATGTACGGCACTGGGGGGAAGAAAGTCAAAAATATAGCCTCATGCATTTAGAAGGTGTTCAGCAACGGAAGATTATGTATAAGTCACAGCGTTGGAATGCACACTAATGGCAGGATTATAAGGAGGTTTATACATCTCATGGACAAGGATTTCGAAAAGCACCTGCAAGAGGATTGGCATATGGGGCATGCTGTAACGAATGACGTACTGCATGACATTGCCTACTATCGAACATTAATCGTCAATGTAGGCATGATCGGAGCACCTGATTCTGAGGAATGGGTATTGGTTGATGCAGGGATTGAAAACTATGCAAAGCGCATCATCCACGCTGCTGAAAATCGTTTTGGGGAGGCGCCTCCGCGAGCGATCATATTGACGCACGGCCACTTTGATCACGTTGGGTCAGCGGATGAGCTTGCCAAGCATTGGAACATTCCGATTTATGTTCACCCAGACGAAATGGGCTATGTAAACGGAACAACTGATTACCCCGTGGGCGACTCCACAGTCGGTGGCGGCTTATTTGCTTTGGTCTCCCCATTTTTTCCTACAAAAGCCGTGGATCTGTCTGACTGGATTAAACCATTGCCACGAGATGGCACTCTGCCTTACTTAGATGACTGGAAATATATTCATACCCCAGGCCATACACCAGGACACATATCTCTTTTCAGAGAAAAGGACAAAACACTTATTGCAGGGGACGCTTTCATCACTGTGCAGCAAGAATCCAGCCTCGCCGTCTTCATCCAGCACCAAAAAGTGCATGGTCCTCCTGCTTATTTCACTCAAGACTGGCATTGCGCTGAACAATCCGTCCAAACATTAGCGGCCTTGCAGCCGGAAATCGCCGTGACCGGACACGGCCTGCCTATGGAAGGGGAGTTATTAAGAGAACAACTCGATGAACTGGCAGAACGTTTTTATGAATTAGCGATTCCCAAACATAAGAAACAGTAAGTACGCCCCGGCCATCTAAGAATGGACCGGCTCATTTTTACCCGGCGAACAAATCCGGGTGTAACAGGCGAGCTAATTTATCCAAGCCCTCTAACAGACGCGGTGATGGCCGACAGTATAGCGATTCTTCCAGTACATGGACCCGGTTTTTTTGCATCGCCTCCATTTCACGCCATCCTGGTCTTTTGAGCAGCAAGTCTGGGTTCATCTTATTCTCTTGAACACCTACCCAGACCATACAAATGTGCTCTGGATTCCGTTCCAATACGTCATCCCAATCCGTTTGCACACTTGCTTTATCTTCAGTAGAAAAGATATTCCACCCCCCAGCTAATGTACTGATCTCTGTCAGCCAGTTCGGTCGGCCTGGGGTGAAAATCGGTTTCGGCCACCATTCCCAATATAACGAAGGCGGCGATGAGACGGTTGATGCACGTTCTCTGTAAAATTGCAGCTCAGCTAAGAATTGATCAGCCTTCTCATCAGCTTTCTCCCGTAAACCAATAGCTTCACCGAGTGTGCGCAGGTCATTTGCAATATCTTCAAGCGAGTCAGGATCGAGAATAATGTAGGGTAACGCGGCGTCATCAAGCTGTGAAATGTTGTGCTCCATCCCCGGGACGCTAAGCGAAGCTAAGACGAGATCAGGCTGAAGCTGAGCCACTTTCGCTACATCAATGGATAAGTCCGGCCCAACCCGCGGCAAACGATTCACACGTTCCGGCCAATCAGAATAATCATCCACCCCTACCAATTGTCCCTCCTCCTCAAGATAAGCCAATAACTCCGTATTGCTCGGACAAATCGAAACAATCCTCATACAACCACCCCTAGTCATTTTAGCGTACCTGGTACAAATCAGTGTTTTTGAAAAGAGCCGGGTGTTTCTTTTTTGGCTCTTTTTTGTGTTTTACTGTTCATTGTGCTCGGTCATAATGAGTGGTCCGTCTTTTGTAATGGCGACGGTGTGCTCATATTGAGCAGAAAGGGTTCCATCCAACGTGCGTGCAGTCCAGTTATTCGTGTCCATCCTGCTTTCCCATCCTCCAACATTCACCATCGGCTCAATCGTTATGACCATCCCTTCTTTCAATCTCATCCCTTTGCCTGCCTCACCAAAATGAGGAATATAAGGGTCTTCATGGATGGTTTCGCCAATACCATGACCCGTAAAATCACGTACCACAGAATACCCTTCAGCTTCCACATACGATTGGATAGCATGCCCGATATCTCCGATGCGGTTGCCGATCCGAGCCTGCTCAATGCCTTTGTATAGGGACGTTTTTGTAACGTCTAACAGCTTTTGTGTATCTGCATCTATTTCACCCACGGTATGTGTCCAGGCAGAGTCGGCTAAGGCTCCATCAAGGTTAACGACCATATCAACCGTAACAATATCTCCGGTCTTTAACGGTTCCTTACGCGGAAAACCGTGACAAATTTCATCGTTGATGGAAGCGCATGTGGCATATTCGTATCCCTGATAACCTTTTTGCTCAGCAGTCGCTCCATGCTTATGCAGGTAATCATCAACAAAATTCTCTATGTCCATCGTTGTGATACCAGGCTTGATCATGGATTTAATTTCTTTATGGACGTTGGCCAACAATCGACCAGCCTCCTGCATTCTGCCAATTTCGCGTTTGCTTTTTCGTTTGATCATATCGAAAACCCTTTCTTGTTAAGTTTCTATTTTGTTATATGTCTTTACTTCTTGTATCATAACGAAATATCTGTTGTAAAAGCCAGTCAAATTTAGCTTAGTCGATCGCTTTTATGATGTGTGCTGGGTTCCCTGCCGCAAACACATTCGAGGGGAGATCACGCGTAACTACCGCTCCAGAGCCAATCACGACATTATCACCGATCGTCACGCCTGGGTTAATGACTGTCTGGCCGCCTATCCACACGTCGTCACCTATGGAAATGGGTTTACCGTATTCCAGGCCTTGTGCTCTCACATGTCTCTCTAACGGATGGGTGGCTGTATATAAATGAACGTTCGGTCCCAATAATACGCGATTGCCTATATGTATTGAACAAACATCCAAGAAAACGCAGTCGAAGTTTGCAAAAAAACCGTCTCCTACTTGAATATTGTAACCGTAATCGCAATAAAACGGCGGTTCTATAAAAACGTCCTCCCCCACGGCACCGAATAATTGCCGCAAAGTTTGTAAACGATGATGGTCCTCCGTTTCTTTTGACAGGTTCAAGAGACGTGTTAATTTCCGGGCACGCATACGTTCTGTTGTGAGCTCGTCATCACCTGCATGGTATAATTCACCTGTCAGCATTTTTTCTTTTTCCGTCTTTCCACTCATGCCATCCCTTCCTTCTTTTTATTTACTTTATTATAATTTTTCGCTAATCTAATAGCAACGAGGGGGCTAAAACAATGGATATTAGATTACTGAATGAACAGGATGCTGAAGCTTATATTGAACTCAGGCTTGAAGGGCTGCTTTATAATCCGGATGCTTTCATTACTACATACGAAGAAACAAAACAAAAACCCAATTTAATTGATGAAACAGCAAAACGACTGCAGTCCGACCAATCATTTACGTTTGGTGCGTTTGAAGACGGCCAGTTAATCGGAATGATCACACTGGTGAAACAAGCGCACCCCAAATTCCAGCATAAAGGAAGTATTGTCGGGATGTATGTCAATGCGGAACATAGGAGAAAAGGCATCGGGCAGGCTATGTTCCAAAACGTTATGGAACAGGCCAATGAACTGGAAATCATTAAGTTGCAGTTATCTGTCGTAACTGAAAACGCACCTGCCCTCAGATTATATCAAAGTGTCGGATTCCAAATATACGGGACCGAACATCAGGCGATCAAATTGGGTAAGCAATTCCTTGATGAACATCATATGGTGCTTTTTTTTTTATAATGGCGCCTCGGAGCGTCTTACATACCTCAAGCTTGTGAAGTGAAGACATGTCATGAGTGTGAAACGCGCAGCCAGATTCATTCGTAATAGTTATAGCAAAACCATAAAAAGGATGGTCTCTTATGATTGAACTTAATAACGTTTCGAAAAGCTTTGGCGGCACACAGGTTGTCTCAAACCTTAACTTATCCATCCCCAAAGGAAAAATATTTGGTTTTCTTGGCCCCAATGGTGCTGGAAAGTCCACGACAATCAAAATGATCACCGGCATCCTGCCTATCGATGAAGGAACCATTAATATTAATGGCATCGATGTAGCCAAACATCCGCTGGAAACCAAAAAAAACTTTGGCTATGTACCGGATCGTTCCGATATTTTCCTGCGTCTGAAGGGCATTGAATACCTCAATTTTATCGGGGATGTCTATAACGTTCCTCAAGATATCCGCCAAACCAAAATTGAACAACTCACTAAGAGCTTCGGCGTATACGAAGCACTCGACGACCACATTCATACATATTCTCACGGAATGAGACAGAAAATCGTCGTCAGTGGAGTGCTGCTGCACGACCCGGACGTTTGGATCCTGGATGAGCCTTTGAGCGGGCTCGATCCGAAATCCTCCTATACACTTAAAGAAATGATGCGCGAACATGCTGATCAAGGTAACACCGTATTCTTTTCCACTCACGTGCTTGAAGTCGTCGAGCAATTATGTGATGAAGTCGCCATTATCAACAAAGGGCAACTTGAATTTCACGGCAATATGAAAGACATGAAACAGCAATTCCAAGACGATGACAACCTAGAAAAAGTCTTTCTCGAGTTGACGCAAAATGCGTAACTCCGTAACACTCATTCGCACACTATTAAAAATGCAGTTTTCCATGGTAGGGAAATCCACTTCCGAGCAAGTAGGTATGGCCATCGCTATATTGTTTGCCATCCCATTTGCCGGTCTCATCCTGAGCATCATGAATTCACTTATTGGAGGACTCTATCAGCAATTGGCTCCTACGGGCAATGAAAATGCTGTACTCGGGCTGGTATTTATCGCACTCACCGTCATCTTCCTGTTTATAGGCTTAACATCGATTCTCAGTTCATTTTATTTCGCAGAAAACATTGAAGCCTTACTTTCATTCCCATTTCATCCTTACCAAATCATATTAGGAAAATCCGCTTTCCCTATGATTTTAATTTATATTGCCAATGCGGCCATCTTGGCCCCGCTTCTAATTTTTTATGGTCTCCATAGCGGTGCCGGGCTGTTATATTATTTTTACGCCCTTATCATTTGGGGTATTTTCCCACTGGTCCCCTTTGCCGTGATTGCGATCCTATTGATGTTTTTAATGCGTTTCGCCAACATTTCCAAAAATAAGGATCGCACCAAAGTGCTGGCAGGGTTGTTTTCTTTTGTCATGATCATCGGAGTCAATATTGTCATTCGGATGAATAACGACGGGCAATCAACAGGGCAAATCGCCACGCTCATTCAAGAAGAAAACAAGTTATTAAATATGTTGACTGGCGCGTTTCCTACGGCTTACTTCAGTTCCATCAGTTTAACACAACCTGCCAGCTGGACGGGGCTGCTGTATCTTTTTATCATGATTGCTATCAGCGTCGGAGCGGTTATCTTGTTTTTGACATTCGGGCAAAAACTTTACTTTAAAGGCGTCCTCGGACTATCAGGCGGGCACAAAAAAACGTTCAACGAACAGAAAGTCCTTCGTAAAGTGAAAGAGCAGCGTGTCTTCCTGACCCTCTTGAAAAAAGAGTTGCGCATCATTTTTCGGACTCCGACATTTTTTACTCAATGCATCGTTCAAAGTCTGTTTGCGCCAGTTTTTCTCGTCGTAATATTATTATTTGAACGGTCCGGCTCCATAAGCAGTGTCGGTACTATGCTGGAACAATTCAACGGGAAAACCACGATATTGATTTTATTTCTATTTTCTTGCTTAATCGTCGCTTTAAACCCTACAGCGGTTTCATCTGTCTCAAGAGACGGAAAAAGCTGGGCGCTTTATTTATATGTGCCCGTTGATCGCTCATCTGTCCTTTTAAGTAAAATTACGGCCGCTTGGGTGATTAGTCTGCTACCCATCGGGATCATTGCCGGTTTCGCGCTGATTTCAATCGATCTCCAACTCGGGATCTGGGTTGCCTGGCTAATGATCACACTCATCGCAAGCTGGTTTACATGTTTGGTCGGCACCATTCTTGATATGCAAAACCCTAAGTTAGATTGGACCGATGAACAAGAGATTTTCAAGCGCATGATGGCTTTTTTCGCCTTAATTCTCGAAGCGACTGTCATTGGGTTGACAACCTTACTCATTTGGTTGATACCTATAATAAACGGTATCTGGTTAACCACTCTGATGCTCGTCATTACGATGGGCGTCCTCATTACAGCAGGTCATACCCTTCTCCTGACATTCATCAAAAAAACGGCATAAGGGATAACGCTCCGAGCACATAAGCCCGGAGCGTTTCTGTTTATTCGACTAAAGGAATATCTCTGACCGTTTTCTGGATAAACGAACGCGTATTAAAAAAGGAGGGGCCAATGTGTCAGAAGAAAAGAAACAGATGTATTTTTACTTGACCATGGGGTATATAGGGATTTTATTCTTAGTGCTCACTGGATTAAGGTTGATCATGCTGGATGATATTATGGGTAACACCCTCGCAGTGTTGAGTCTTCTTTTTATCGGCAGTTATCGGAGATATATGGAGAGGAAACTCATTCCTGATACCAAAGGAAGACGCATCATTAAACGTATTTTCGTAGGCCTTTTAATCATAATCTTCTTAGGTGGTGGTTATGTGTTATTCTTGTAAGCTTATCTTACTTGAAGGACTCCATGTATAGGTGAACCGCCCTTGAGTGAAGACTATTTCAATTGGGCAAGCTTTTAGTTATAATCGGGTTTGATCATTTGCGGGGAAAGCCCGATTATTATAGGATAGATGACGTGTTTAATTGATGTGTTAAGGTGGAGGAATTGATATGAGTGATCGGAATAAAGGCATATTGTTATTATTGGCTTCTGCATTCGGATTCGCCATGATGTCAGCTTTAGTAAAGCTTTCTGGTGACGTGCCCACCGTGCAGAAAACATTGTTCCGCAATCTTGTGTCGGCCGTCATTGCGTTCGGTTTCGTTGTATATCATAAAGAAAGGCTGTTTGGTAAAAAAGAACACCAGACCCTGCTATTATCCCGATCAGCCTTAGGAACGATGGGGATGGTATTATACTTTTACTCTATAGACGAACTGGTATTGTCTGATGCGGATATGCTCAATAAATTAAGCCCGTTTTTGCTGATTATTTTTTCAGCTGCCTTTTTAAAGGAAAAAGCTCGGGCGTACCAGGTGATTGCGATTATCATTGCATTTATCGGTACGTTGTTGATTATCAAGCCACAATTTAATTTCACGATCATTCCTTATTTAGCTGGCGTGCTTGGTGCTGTTTTTGCTGCCGGAGCTTATACGATACTCCGTGTATTAGGTAACAAAGAGAAATTTTATACCGTCGTTTTTTACTTCTCATTTTTTACGACGATTGCCCTGACACCATTTGTCATTTGGTTTTATGAACCGATGAGTGGAACGCAATGGCTCTACCTTCTCTTAGCGGGAGCTTTTGCCACAGTGGGTCAGTTCGGCTTGACGGTCGCTTATAAGTTCGCCCCTGCCAGGGAAATTTCGATCTTTTTCTATTCGACAGTTGTTTACACGGCTTTAATCAGTATTTTCTTATTTGATCAAATTCCAGATGTATTAAGTTTCGCAGGGTATTTCACTATTTTCGGAGCCTTGTTATATATGTTTATCAAAAACAATAAAGAAGCGGTGAAACATTAACGTGACGCGTCTCAACATGCGTCACGTTTATCTTTCTCCCTCCCACTCACGGCGTAACAGCCCCATTTCAATCAGATTCCAATATTCCGAGTCCACTTTCACACTTTCCCTCATGATGCCTTCTGTATGAAAACCGGCCTGTTCGTATAAACGACGGGCCGGTTGATTAAAATCAAACACCCCAAGAGAGATACGATGCAAATTCAATTGCAAAAAACCAATCTGCAACATTCGCTCGACCATCCACTCCCCAAGCCCGATCCCTCGATATGCGCGGTCCCCTATCAACACCTTACTGATACGCGCTCTCTCATTGTGGTAATCAATTTTACTCAAGGCTATATGACCAACACGTCGTTCTGCCTCTATATCCACCACTTTATAAATGATAGCTTTTTTATCTTCGCCGCTCGCTTCTTCTATGTAAGCTTCCAGCTGAGGAATCGTTAACGGAAATGTAAAATAAGACCCGCACCATTGATGAAATTCTTTTTTTGACGCAACCCAGGCCATCAACTGCTCAAAATCATCTTCCGTAAACGGTTCTAGTTTGAATGTCATTGTTGTCCTCCTGTTATTTAGGTTACTCGACTTCCCAAGGTAAATGGACCCTAAAAATAAATGAAACCTCCCCGATATAAGTTTCAGAGAGATTGGTTTTCCTCGACATATACAGGACTTGGACGGTAGAAAATAAATCATCGGTCCATTCTATTTTATGTAATGTTATTATATGATGAGGACTCAATAAAAAACAAGTACGCTTTCATAAAGGGAGGAGCTCCATTATGGGAAAAGTTGTGTTATTCATCGCTATGAGCCTTGATGGTTATATATCGCGTGAAAATGGGGATATCGATTGGTTATGGCAGGAAAAGGATTACGGTTACAGTCCATTCATTGAAACCATAGATACGGTCTTTTTAGGTCGGCATACTTATGAACAAATTTTTCAAATGACTGATGAATTTCCTTACAAGCAGAAAGATGTCTATGTTGTCTCTAACGTACAGGAAGGGTCCGATCAATATGCTACGTACCTTCAACCCGAGCAGATCATTCCTTTGATTCAGATGCTCAGAAACGATCAAAATAAGAATGTGTGGCTTGTCGGTGGTTCCCAACTTATTCATCACTTCATGCACAATAATTTGATAGATGAATATCAAATCGCTATTCAACCAACGTTAATCGGGAGCGGGGTGAAGTTGTTCAGAGACCATGATCATGAACAACAGCTTGAGTTAAGAGAAGCAAAACCGTACCCGGATGGCATGCTCGTCTTGACTTACCATAAGCTAGGAAGTTAGTCAGCTCATCTGCCAGGCATTCAATCAAAGCGACTGCTAAAACCAGATAAAGACGAACGGAAGTAGGAGAATAGTAATTCAGAGGAACATAGGGCTCACGTGGGGTAGGGCTTGGTTGGGAAATAACTCGCTTTCCTGTGGGGAACGGCGAGTCTCCTTTTCCTGATCATAAGGATTTGCAATCTAGAATGCGGTCTTCCACACTTTTATCTATCCAGCTCCGGCGTCTAGCGGCTAGTGAGACTTCCCTCGCTTCTGTACGATAAGTCAACATCGAATCACGGTGTTCTTCGTGTTTCCTTTATCTCCTCCAGCTCAGTCCAGTCCATACGCCGCTGGACAAGACGCCTCCGCTTTCAGAGGGGAGTCTCGTCATTTCCCAACCAGCCCTTTCACTTTTTAGCACGGACCCTTCTATAGTAAAAAAACTTACACAAATATTAGAGAGTTTCTGAAATAGAAAAATGCCGAACAATTTCAGTATCGTTCGGCATTTATTATTTCATTATTGCAATTCTCATTTTAGAAGATCGTACAGTTTATACACGCGGCCATTTTCGATTTCGTCCGGCTTCTGCAGCAAATCAAATAATACCGCAGCCACCGTTTCGGGGCTTTCGAGTTTTCCAGCTTCTTTCAATTCTTTGAATTTTTCCACTTCTGCAAACTCGTCTTTAGAAGCTGAGCGAATCTCACCTTGCATCTCAGTATCCATAACGCCCGGACTGAATGAAAAAATAACATGATTCTGGTCTTGTTTTTCTTGCTCAAGCGCAACGGTTTCTGTAAACCGATTCAACCCTGCTTTCCCACTACTGTACGTACTCCACCCATGCACAGAGCGTTCTGCAGCTCCTGATGTTATATTGATCAATGTTAAATGAATGTGCTGACGATTGACTAATTCGATTAATTTGTTAGTGATCAGGATCGGCGCAACCAAATTGACGGCAACGTGTTGGGAGACTTTTTCAGGATTTAGCTGGCCAACCGTATCCACCGGCTCGATCATACCTGCGTTATTCACCACATACAATTGGTGAATATCTTGCTCCTCGATTGAATCACATATGTCCGTCAAACAATTGTCCAGCTGAGCTTGATCGCTTAAGTCGCACGCATAATGCGTATAGTCAATTTGTGCTTCCTCGGCCGTCTGTTTTAGTGTCTCGTTCTGGTGGCGTGAGATCCCGATCACATTCACATTCTTTTGAATGAACTGTTTTGCAATTTCCGCCCCAAAGCCACGGGATTCACCGGTAATAATCGCATATTGCATCACACACAACTCCTTTCCTAACTAATATCCCCTGTTGATTTGAAATAAAAACCCGTCACGCAGCATGCCTTTACATATAGGAGGGCAACGTATATGATAAGTAAAGCATATTTTTGAATCACGATTGAGGGGCTTTCATGAAATACTTTTACCTTTTTATCATATACTTAGCCGGACTTGTAGTCTCTAGTTTAGGTCTCGCTTTAATCATCAAATCAGGTCTTGGTGTCGGCCCTGGTGACAGTGTTGCCGTAGGACTATCTATGCATTTCCCCATCACAGTCGGGAATTTCATGATTATAGCATTTGTTGTACTCTTACTGGCTAACGCCTGGCTCGAAAAGAAGCGGCCCCAGTTTGAATCACTCATCCCCATATTAATTCGCGGCCGTACGTTAGATATCTTTTTATACGGTACATTAGATCATGCTGACTACACTCAGATGTGGTCCCAGTGGACAGCATTCGCTATCGGCCTTATTGCATTAGGTGCAGGCGTTGCTGTTTATTTGAGAACGCCATTCCCGCGTATCCCGCTGGACCATTTTATGATGATCATGAACGAAAAAACCAATCAATCGAAAGGGTTCGTCCGCATTCTCTCGGAATCCACCCTTGCGTTGATCGGCTTTTTATTGGGAGCTCCTGTAGGTATTGGGACATTGATCGTTGCCCTAGGGGTAGGTCACTTAATTCAATGGTTCTACCAATTAAGCCGCCCTATCGCCAACCTGTGGGCCCGTCCCAGCAAACAACACTCTTAACATCATGCGTTCATTTCCTGCTTTGGTTTATTTTTGACAACCGGCACGCCAAGGTTGTCACGTTTCACGAGAAACTGTAAGGCAAGCAAAACAGCAAATACGGCAAACCCGATGATATCACTCATCGTACTCGGGTAAATGAGAGCTAAACCGCCAAGGAATGCCGGAATCCTCTCATACCATTCCACTTTTCGGAACCAATAGCCGATCAGCCCTGCCCCGATTGCAATCATTCCGGAGACAGCTGTAATAAGAATCCACCCAAGTTCCAATGGGTTGGTGTCGATCATCAGCAATTGATTTTCAAGGACGAACATGTACGGAATGATGAATGCTGCTATGGCAAGTTTAGCCGCATTGACGCCCGTCCTTATCGGCTCGGATGAAGCCACCCCCGCAGCAGCAAATGCAGCTAAGGCTACTGGTGGCGTGATATCAGCAATAATGCCAAAGTAGAACACAAATAAATGGGCTGCAATATCTGGTACGCCGAGCATAATTACGGCTGGAGCTGCAATTGTAGAGGTGATGACGTAATTAGCCGTCGTCGGTGAGCCCATCCCTAATATGATCGCTGCGATCATCGTAAAGAATAACGTTAACAATATTTGACCGTTTGCGATGGACACTAGACTATTCGCTAATTTAAGGCCAAGCCCCGTTTTTGTCACGACCCCAACAATAATACCGGCAGCAGCTGTTGCCGCCACCACGCCCAATGCTGTACGGGCACCATCCACTAATGCTTCAATCGCTTCTTTGAAATTACTATCGAAAATAAAACTGACACCGATTGTTACCATAGTAGCTGCAACGAGTGAAGCCGTTAAACTAAATCCGGCTGTGGTCATACTGTAAATGGCATGGGCTCCAAACCCGGCGGCAAATGCAACGAGATAGAGCTTTCGAAATTTTTCTTCCCGCAACAAACCGACCAAAATGGTGGTGAGTATGCCGTACAGAGCAGCACGCATAACACTCACGCCACTTGCGAGATATAAAATAATTGCAACGATAGGGAGTAATAAGTAAAGCTTTTTAAAAACTTCCTTCCGGTCCGGCATCTCATCATCAGATAAGCCGCTTAACCCTGTACGTTTAGCTTCAAAATGAGTCATGATCCAGATTCCAGTGAAATATAAAATAGCCGGAATTAATGCGGCTTTGGCAATCGACCAGTAATCGATCCCGATAAATTCAATCATTAAAAACGCTGCAGCTCCCATAATTGGCGGCATAAGCTGTCCGCCGGTTGAGGCAGCTGCTTCGACACCTCCGGCAAATTCACGTCGATACCCGAGCCGCTTCATCATTGGAATTGTAAACGATCCAGAGGTCACCACATTTGCGACTGAACTTCCGCTGATCGTTCCTTGCAAGGCACTTGAGAATATGGCCACTTTGGCCGGTCCACCTGTACGTTTGCCTGCAAGCGTAACGGCCAGATCATTGAAATACTGGCCCACCCCGGTCTTAACGAGAAAGGCACCAAACAACAGGAACAAAAATATGAAGGTGGAAGAAACAGCAATCGGCGTGCCCAGAATACCTTCTGTTGTAAAGAACATGGATTGGACTAATGTATCGAGATTCACTCCACGATGCACTAAGAAGCCAGGCATTTGCCGTCCCCAATAGGCATAAGCGAGAAAGGCCGCTGCTATGACTGTAATAGGAATCCCTACAGCTCGTCGGGTGGCTTCTAGTACCAGCAGAACGGCTACGATCCCTACATAAAAGTCAAGTGTGGACAATGCACCCGCTCGCATTACGATTTGATCATAAAAGATGGTCCAATAGGAACCAACCGCCAGACTTATAACGGCAAGCGCAAAATCGTACCAGGCAATTTTTCCTTTATGTCGATTGTGCTTTGTAGCTGGAAATAACAAAAAGATGAGCACTAATCCAAATCCTACGTGAATGGAGCGAAGAATTTGAGCAGGAAGAGGGTGTATGGTTGATGTATAGAGCTGAAATAATGAAAACGCAAGCAGCCCTAAAAATGCAATTTTGGCAAGGAGCCCCCCAAGCTCGCGCCCTCCTGATTCCGGATCATATTTAGACATAATTTCTTGTTGTTTTTCTGCGGTTAATTCAGAGTTTTCCTTACTCATGCAGTTTCTCTCCTCTCAGCAACTCCCAATTTGACATACGCAGCGGCTTAATGTTGACCCAGGAACCCGCCCCTACATATTCTTTTAACAAGTAAGACTGACCTTTATATATGATGGTGTGATCGGCCCGGACTTCTCCGACAACCAAGCTCAATTTATCATGGACACCATTCAAGTTTGTAATATAATACTTTCCATCTCGTTCTGTGAACGTTTCCCCTTCGGCTGCATTTGATGGCATACCGATTGCTGTGTCCTCATAAATGAGTTGAATAGGATATAATTGTGTCCGTTTCATTTCGTATTCTTCAACTACGTCCGAAAGATGGACGGAATGCGTAAACTTCAACTGAAAATGGTCTTCCTCGGAAACAGGCAGATAAGCACCCAAATCATCAGTTTTCACATAATGAATCGCTAATACATAGCGAAAGGGGTAGAAGAGCACTAACGCACCCGCCAAAAACAGAAATAGGACCAGGATGATTGCTAGTTTCCATTTTCGAACAATATTCATGATTTCGCCACCTAAAGAATGCTTGTCCTTCTTTTTCCAGTTACCATTTAAAATGTGTAAAGCCGCTATGATTAATATCATGGCGGCTTTAGCTATTCACTGCTAGAAAAAATGTATCACACTATTTTGATGTAACGCATTACACTGAACCGACCATCGTGTTCGCCGTTATTCTTGGCTAATACCTTTTTCATCAAAGTACTTCTTAGCACCTGGGTGAAGTTCAATACCTACACCATCTAGGGCACTTTCAGCACTGATTTGTTCACCTTTCTGATGCTGAATTTTATCCGTATTTTCGAATATGGCCTGCGTCATATTGTAAACTGTGTCTTCACTCAGATCAGCATGTGCTACCAGCATGGCTTGAACGGCGACAGTTTTAACGGACTCTTCTAAACCATAAGTGCCTTTAGCAATTTCGTCTTCAGCGTAGTACCCATACTCATCAATCAATTCTTGGATTTTCTCACCGCTGAACTTCACGATATTGACATCAGACGTCGCAGCTAAACTTTCAACAGCCCCAGTCGGTGTACCAGAGGTAATAAATGCTGCATCAATTGTGCCGTCTTGAATTCCGGATGTGGAGTCACCGAAAGCCAGATTACGAGCGTTGACATCATCTTCGACAGAAAGTCCATGAATGTCCAGGATGTTTGTTGCGTTAGCAAACGTGCCTGATCCCGGCGCGCCGACCGAGACGACTTTTCCTTCGAGATCTTCAACTGTTTCTATCCCACTATCTGCACTCGTTACAATTTGAATGGTTTCAGGATAAAGAGTTCCAATCGCTTGCACATTATCGATTTGACTGCCTTCAAACATAACGGAACCTTCCGCTGCGTAACTTGCAATGTCTGTCTGCGTAAAGGCAAGCTCGCCCTCACCATTACTCATCGAGTTCATGTTCTCAACCGATGCCCCTGTTGAAGCAGCATTGGCTTCGACGCCATCGACATTCTCATTGATTAATTGAGCAAATGTTCCGCCTAGCGGGTAGTATGTACCTTCCGAGCCGCCAGTAAGAATTTGAATGAATTGAGAGTCACCGCTGCCTTCATCACCTCCGTCTTCTCCATTTCCTTCATCGCCAGAATCAGCTGTTCCGCCTCCGCAAGCCACCAGGATCAAAGAAAGCACGAATAACATCGTAATAGATAATAAGTTCTTTTTGAAATTCAACAGAAAGTCCTCCCTTTAATAAATTTTCAATTGATTGGGGTGTCCCTTGTGTACAACCGTTTTCATTTTTCAGGTCAACTGGAAACATTTTTGTGTTCACAAAAATGTCAAAACCTTTACGACAAAATATATTTTACAGTAATCGGAAGCAATTTCAAAGGATTTTTTGCATTTTTATTTATTATTTTCATTCTGTGTCGCTTTGATAAGCTGAAGAGCGTGACATTGAAATCAAGAATATAACCATAGTAGGCGTATCGAATCATATTTAGATTTAAATTTTTATACATTCGGCAGTTTATTTATGTATTCATGGGTATGGTTTGCGTTCTTCTAAATAACAAAATGCCTTTCTGAGTTAATTGTCATAAAAAATGTAAGCCGATTGATTCGGCTTACATTTGTCCACCTCTAAAGGTTTAATTCTAAGTTCGTTAACCCGTTTTTGCTGATCTCTTCGCGAATTTGCTCTTCTAGTTGCATGCGCCTAGCCATAATTTCATCTGTCATGGTTTCAATTGGCGCACCATATTCACGTACCAATTCTTTCTCGGCCAGCTTTTCTACAAGTTTGTCGCCAAAACTCGCTTCATCATAAGGTTCAACATAGCGGTCGAGGAGCTCGGTTTCGTACTCAATTTCCAAGTCATAGATATTCGATTCCTCTTGATGAAAAATCTCGTCTTCCAAGCCTGCTTCTTGATGTTTAGCGAGAACGAGGTGACGGACTTCTTCAAATGCTTCATCCAGTTCCATTCTCGTCGAGTTAACCATCCACGTTCCCAAATAAAGCGCCTCGACCAATTTCCGGTATTGCTCCGAACTCAATTCAATATGAACATCTGCCATCATACCCCTCCCTAATATTATCCAATTAACACATCAATTATACCTACAAACACCGTACCAGGTACGCTGCTCATTAATGAGCAATGGTCCTTAGAAGGCTGTCGTTAAGGAGTTTTATTTTTATGGCCAGTGCGCCCCACTGTTTTTCATCATTGTTTGTATAGGTTTTATACGTATCGTTTAACAAGGACTCAAGTGATTGCTCGTTAGAAACCATTCCTAAATCCGAGTAGAGCGTTTTGAAATTAGGGTACGGAATAAGATCCAACACTTCTACCATAAGGGTTTCTATATAAGGTGCTGTTTTTGTAAATTCGATTTGATCGCCTTTACGGAGTCTTTTTCGTTTTTGATCGTTCAGTCTGATTTCATAAGATTTTTCCCCTGATCGTATTTCACGAAACGGCTCGTCATGTAATCTCATGAAATGAATCATGCATGGTTAACTCCTTTCAAAGAGGAATGAACCAAAGAGTGTCATAAATGACACACCCGGCTCATTTCAAAAACCCTAATTTGTACCAGGTACGGAATTTGGTACGGAATTTACAGTGATGCCTGCGTCTTGTTCGTAGGCTTGTTGGAGCGTTTGGGTGATTGGCCCTGGTTTGGCTCCGTTGATGAGCTTGCCGTCTACTTTTACGATAGGCATTACTTCAGCTGTGCTGCTCGTAAGGAAGATTTCGTCAGCTAGCTGGATATCTTCAACTTGGAAAGCTTCTTCAATGAAAGGGATGCCCAGATCCTTACAAAATTGTTCGACACGCATGCGGACGCACCCGTGTAAAATGTTTTCTTTAGCCGGATGGGTATATACGTGCCCATTCTTCACCAGATAAACGTTAGAAGAACTGCACTCCGTTACGGTGCCATTCTTATGTAGAATAGCTTCGAAACTGCCCTCTTCCATCGCGGTTTGTTTAGCAAGCACGTTCGGGAGCAAATTCAAACTTTTGATATAGCACAAATCCCAGCGAACATCATCGTGGATAATGGCTGAGACACCTTGGTCCATCCATTCACGTTTACGTGGAAAGTCCTGCACATACGCATAGAAGTTCGGATCGACCCCGACTGGGAAGGTGTGATCTCTGGCGGCCGAACCACGGGTCAATTGCAAATAAACCTTTGCATCCTCGGCCACCTGATTTTTTTCTAGTAATTTATGCAATTGTTCGATTAACTGCTGCTTTTTAAACGGAACGTTAATTTTTATCGCATCTGCTGATCGATACAGACGATCAACGTGTTCGTTCAATAAATAATAATGTCCTTCGTATATACGGATGACTTCATACACGCCATCCCCAAATTGCAGTCCCCGTTCTTCAAACGGGTATGTCAGTTCATCGTTTTTGCAAAAATCGTTTTCTGTCAACACAAATGGTTTGACACTCATCATATCTTCTCCCTTCACAATCCAACTTTACCTTTGAACTAGTGTATCAAAAATATAGCAAAATATGGCCGCATATTGAAGATTCATTTTATAATAGGGCTTTTGGTCAGATTCCTTCGTTGCGCACCGAACGTCCTACCCTCAGGTTCATGTTTTTTCATGAAACTCAGACGGCGCATCAGAAACAAGTGTACCAATATTCTGCCCTTCACACAGCGATCTCATAATGCCTTTGTGATCAAAATTGAAAATGTGGACCGGAAGATCATGGTCGCGTGCTAACAAGAGGGCGGATTGATCCATAACTTGAATATCGTTCATTAAGATATCATTATAATTCAGTTTCCCATAAAGCTTAGCTTCTCTGTCCTCCAGCGGATCGGCTGAATAGACACCATCCACACCCTGCTTCGCAGCAAGTATGGCATCACATTGAAGTTCAATCCCCCGTTGCACAGCAGGGTAATCAGTCGTGACGAAAGGCTGCCCATTCCCCCCTGCACAAATGACGACATACCCCTTATCCAAATGATGCATGGCTTTCAATCGTATATATGGCTCTGCTACCGAACTGATCGGGATCGAGGTCATGACACGGACTTCCCGTTCTGTCTTACTTTTCAGAACCCCGCGCAGCATGAGACTGTTAATCACCGTTCCCATTGTTCCGATATTATCCGCTTCCACACGATCGATCCCCCACGCATCCGCTGTACGGCCTCTGAAAATATTGCCGCCACCTATGACAATGGCGACCTCCACACCCGAGTCAACTAATTGAAGAATTTCATCGGCGATGTGGCCCAAATT
This sequence comes from Thalassobacillus sp. CUG 92003, assembly GCF_013618635.1. Lineage (GTDB taxonomy): Bacteria > Bacillota > Bacilli > Bacillales > Halobacillaceae > CUG-92003. Next base: position 81,443 of record NZ_JABLSJ010000006.1, read on the forward strand.
ATTATGATCAAAATTGTTTTGGCCATCTCCCGCAAGAGCGCCTCCACTTAATTTCAATATGACGCGTTGATATCTCATAGATTATCCTCCTTCTATGGCCTAAAAAAAGAGCACAGACGCCGAGGTCTATGCTCCCAATAAAAAAGAACGGGAAACGATACGTTGATTTTGCTTCAGACAACTGTTTGTGTATGTCATCATCATCGCCTCCATCGTCCTTGCATTTGTTTTTACTATTGTATCATATGCTCAATCAGTTGCAATGCCCCCTCAATCTTCTCCCCTTTTTATCGGATCTTTACACCTGTACTGAATAACGGCGTAGCAGATGGTTTCAACTCTCTCGCTGTCTCCGTGGACTTCTTCGGATAAAAAATGAACTCCAGTTCTTCGATTGATGCGATATCATGCACGCCCTGAAGCTTGACATATTGGAATATCTCAAACGTTCCTTTGCTGTAAGAAAGCGTTTCTCCCTGATAAAGGTTCCCCTGCTCATCTTTTGCCGTTACATAATAATTTACAACGTGATCGGTGCGATCCCATTGCTTGTCCTCTTGATGGAAAGCATTCCACCGGTTGTACCAAATTCCAAAATACATAGCCTCCTGCGTTCCATACACGTCACCAATTGATATGCCTGTTTGTTCTACTTGATGTTCGCCATGTGTTAAATGCACGAGTTGACTCTCGCGAACGGTTGTCTTAGCATCAATCGGAAGTACTTCCCCCGCTTTCAGCTGATTGATTTGTCTGTTATCCTCATAAAACCAGTAACCGAACGTTAGTAAAACGAGAAACAAAGCCACCGCCACATATATTTTCACTATGCCCACCATCCATAATTAGCGTTTATACATAAATTCGAGATTAGAATGGTTTATTCCTTTCCATACTTTTACCTATTTACATATATTTCTCAATAATATGGCTGTTGTGTAACCAAAAAAATTACCCTCCATCGTTAGGAAGGTAATTTTTTTCGTCTTATAAACTTTGGCTCCAATCGAGCGCAGCCTGACCTTCTAAATAACGTTCGCAGTCCATCGCAGCCATGCAGCCTGTTCCAGCAGCTGTCACCGCTTGGCGGTATTTGCTGTCCTGTACATCACCGCAGGCAAACAGGCCTGGGATATTAGTATCTGTCGTACCTGGCGTAACGAGAATATAACCCGCTTCGTCAGTATCGACTTTACCTTGGACAAAGTCTGTATTTGGACGATGACCGATTGCAACGAATACGCCATCCGTTTCAATTGTCTCTTCGGCTCCCGTTTCATTGTCCTTCACTTTCACACCCGAAACCTTCATCCCATCAGACACAACTTCAACCGGCGTTTTATTTAAACTCCAATTGATTGTGTCGTTGTTTCGAGCCCGATCCTGCATAATTTTAGACGCGCGTAGTTCGTGACGACGGTGGATAATTCTTACTTCACTCGCAAATTTCGTTAGGAAATTCGCCTCTTCCATCGCAGAATCGCCGCCACCAATTATGACGACCTTTTTCCCTTTAAAGAAGAACCCATCACACGTCGCACATGTGCTGACACCTTTACCGATGTTCTCACGTTCTCCCGGAATTTCTAACAGTTTGGCCGTCGCGCCCGTCGAAACAATCAACGTTTCAGCTTCGATTTCGCCCAATTCATCAACAGCGAGTTTGAACGGCCGGTTGTTGACATCCACTTCGGTGACCCAGCCACGCTTGAACGTAGCGCCAAAACGTTCAGCTTGTTTTTTCATATTATCCATTAATTCAGGCCCCATGATGCCATCCGGGAACCCAGGGTAGTTCTCAACTTCAGTTGTCAATGTCAATTGACCTCCAGGCTCAGGCCCTTCAATCACTAGCGGTTCCATATTGGCCCTTGCCAAATATACAGCAGCAGTCAAGCCTGCTGGACCGGTTCCGAGAATAACCGTTTTGTAACTCATCATCGTTTCCTCCTTTACCGAAAAACTCATGCTAATTATTCATACCGTACCCCATTTGCCCCTTATTCATCCCGTTATGAAGGTTGAACATGCAACACCTTGCCAACAAGACGATTTATTACAGGGCAACGAGTTTATACGTAACACAATACTGATGGTATAAAACATTTGACGCGTTAATCAAAGTATATGCTTATCAGGTTTCATCGTTTGCAAACTGTTCGATTCGCTCAGCGATCTCATCCCGAACGCGTTGAAAGACGGCCCATTGTTCTTCTTCTGTGCCTTCTGCTTTCGCTGGGTCATCAACTCCCCAGTGAAAACGCGTGACATGCGGCGGTGTAATCGGACATTTATCATTCGCGTCCCCACAGAGTGTAATCGCATAAGCTGCGTTATTCAACGTATCTAAATCAATCACATCGGATGTTTGATCAGATATATCAATCCCACGTTCTTCCATCGCTTTGACGGCTTTCGGATTCAGCCCGTGGGCTTCTATACCTGCGGATAACACCTCATATTGATCACCCAGGATATTTTTTCCTAGCCCTTCTGCCATTTGACTTCGGCAGGAATTACCGGTACACAAAAAGTAAATTACAGGTTTTTGCGACATGATGCATTCCCCTTCCTCATAAATATTAAAATATAACGTCCAACTTCTGATTTATATCAACAACAACCAGAGATACAGCCCTGTCAATGTGATAAATAAGGTCGGTACTGTTAAAATGACCCCTACCTTAAAATAATATCCCCACGAAATCTTCACACCTTTTAACGACAGGACATGGAGCCAAAGCAGAGTGGCTAACGAGCCGATCGGGGTAATTTTCGGCCCCAAGTCGGAACCAATCACGTTGGCATAAATCAAGGCTTCACGCATCGTACCTGAGGTGTCTGTTTCAGCAATTGCAAGTGCATCAATCATCACGGTCGGCATGTTATTCATAACAGATGATAGGATTGCCGCTATAAAACCCATCGATAAGGTGCCGACGAATAAACCAGAATCTGCTGCCGTTTGGATTACGTCTGCTAGTACATCCGTCAAGCCGGCATTTCGAAGTCCGTAAACAACAACATACATACCTACAGAGAAAAAAACAATCGCCCACGGCGCCCCTTTTACCACCTTGGTCGTTTCAACAGCAGCACTCTTTCGCGCCATTGCTAAGAAAAACAAGGCAATAATGCCTGCAATGATTGAAACCGGTACGGAAATGAATTCACTCAAAAAGTAACCCACTAACAGTAAAGCCAATACGAGCCAAGATAAGCGAAACATTTTATGATCTTGAATGGCACCTTTTGGCTGTTTAAGCTGAGTAAGGTCATACTCACCGGGAATACTCTTTCGGAAAAACAACCAGAGAACAAGAATACTGGCGCCAAGTGAAAAAAGGTTCGGCACAATCATTCGTGAAGCGTATTCGACAAATCCAATATCAAAAAAGTCGGCTGACACGATATTAACGAGGTTACTCACAATCAAAGGCAACGATGTCGTATCTGCAATAAAACCGCTCGCCATGATAAACGGCAAAATCATCGACTCTTTGAAATTCAGATTCCGTACCATAGCAAGAACGATCGGTGTAAGAATCAGAGCAGCTCCATCATTTGCGAACAAAGCCGCCACCACGGCTCCAAGCAGCGTGACATAAATGAACATTCTAACCCCATTGCCTTTTGCAATTCGTGCCATATGTAGAGCTGACCATTCAAAGAATCCGATCTCGTCTAATATTAAAGAAATAATGATAATGGCTACAAATGCGAGCGTTGCATTCCATACGATCCCTGTCACCGTTACGACATCCTGAAAATCTACGACCCCCGCTATTAAAGCAAGCAAAGCCCCCCCGCACGCGGACCAGCCAATCCCTAACTTTTTAGGCTGCCATATGACGAGAATGAGCGTAAGTACAAATATACTTATAGCGACTAACACAGAACTCAATTATTATCCCTCCATCAATCACACTGAATACGTTTACCGGCTTTCTCCAGTGTTGCAATCTTTTCTTTTTGATCCGGCATGTGCTGAAGAATCTCCGAGATTAAATCAAAGGCTTCATGTTCCGTATTCAGCTTATAGAACATCCATTGTCCTTTGCGTTGTTCTTTTATCATTCCCGCATCCCTTAACTTTCTCAAGTGCTGGCTCACAGCGGGCTGACTCATCTGCAGAACTTCCACAAACTCACAGACACAGCATTCATTATCTTTCAATAAACCCACAATCGTTAACCTGGATTTATCACCAAGCAGCTTTAACGCAATGGCAACTTGCTCGACGTTGATCTCTGTCTTTTCCATTGCAGCACCTCCTTTTCCACATCATTATATAAGCATATGCTTATAAATGCAACAGATTAAACCCTATAAAACTTTTAGAGTCAAAAGCCGTCATTGAAGAGGGGGGGTCAATTCCCTCTCCAATAACGTCTGACTGACTATTCATTACCTACTCACACAGGACACCACAGCGCGTTTAATTCCAATTTCTAAAAGAACGAAGCCATCCCTTCACTTTACTTTCTAGTTTGCTTTGGCTATCTTCACCCTTTTGTTTCCGCCACTCATTGTAGCTGGCCACACTAATTAACGCAGAACCTGCAATCAGCAAGTAGACCCACCAGGGCATGTTACCCCAATACGGATTTGTCTGGTACATCACGTTAAAGATCAGCACACCCATTCCGACGAAGAAATAGGATTTAATGCGGTGCTGCATGCCTGAAACCATAGATACGAGAGATAAAAATCCAATGATAATAGCATCCCACACGGTATGGCTTTCAATGGCATCACTCACCAGATAGGCAGCAACACATAAGAGGATCACTAATTGCACATATCCCGTGATTCGGGGGTGCGCTCGCCACGTCCATAGACTTAATGCGATTGTGACACCTATAACGGGAAGCGCTACCGCTTCAGCTTCTAATAACGCGGGAACGTACTGGATATACGCTTCTAGCAACACATAATAGGCCGACAAGACACTCAATACAGTAAAAGTTGATAACGTGTGCTGTACAATCAAATGAGGCGTCCTTTTTCGGTTTGTTCCAAACCAGATTGCCATTGCTATACAGATTAACACGTTATACCATGCGGACATATCTGGCGTAACGAACGTAAACGTATAGCATATATACAACAAGCCTGACAATGCATACCAATCGAGCTGTACAAACTTTTGATCCGTTACGTTATACAAACGAGCACCTGCGACTAAGCCCCCTATGAGTAATAGAACACCAACTGTAAGGTTCATGGAGAATAAAACGAATGGCTCTAATTGAGGCCGCAGTTGTTCAAAAGCCGCCAACATGGCCAACAAAGGGATCACATTGATAATGGTCCACTGCCGTTTATGGAGCAAGAACAGATTCAGTACGATGAACAGAAGCACTGGTAGAATGTCGACCATTTCGAATGCGTTATGGGTGATGATAAAAGCATAGAGCCCATAAAGGGAAAACGGAATAGTAAAGAATGTCATGCGCCGTTGCCAGCTAGGGCCAACCCAGAACCAAACAGTAGTCATCAAGATGCTTGAAATCAACCACACATATGCTTCCGGTACAGGTGCGAATACTGTATAAAACTGGAGTAAAACCGCAACAATGAATGGCACCAGGGCAAGACCCGCATACAAAAATGCATAGGTTTGCCACATCCGTTTCGCTTTGCCTGAACTAAGCACATAGATGAGCAACGGTCCTGCAAGGATTGCTGGATGACTCGCCTGGGAAATGAATTGAGTAAGGAAGAAAACAGCGAGCCAAATCAGTTGAACTGAATGACCGATCCAGAAGAAATAAGGTTTTAAACCAGGTATTATTTTGCCCGGCCCAATCACGCTCCCCATAAGTACAATAATTGAGCCGTATAAATAATATAAAACCGATTGAGTGGTTTCAAACTGTAACGGGCTGAGTAATGATACATAAAACGCAAGTAATGTGAAGGCAACAGCAAGCCAAAAAATGTTCATTTTCGTCCGATAAACGAGCCAGACGAGCACGCCAATTCCTGTAAATAATAGAGCGGAACGAATAATTTCTATCTCTGGCGCAATCGAGAATAATAATAACATGCTATACACATACGTACATTGACCAATATAAAACGTGGCGTTAGACAATGCTTGTTCCCGGAGGTAATACCATCCAATACTCACTGCCAGCAATGCGATTCCTGATACAGCGAGGTATGTGGCCAGCGTAATGTGCTCCCAACGCCCATTCATTCCAATCAATTCTGGAGATAAAGCTAGTAGCGCCAGCAGCCAGCTTATTGGAATTCCCCACTCCGCCAGTTGTTTATCCCAGTACGTTCTGTAATAGGTATGAACCAAATAAAGCACGCCACCCAATAAAGCGAGCAATGTCGCTGAGTTGTAAGTATCACTTAAGTAAATGGCTGAACCCGTACTGATGAAGCATGCTGCGAGAGACAAGTAGTAAGTGCTCGATTTAACGGCTGCCAAAAATGTATAGTTCAGTTTGAGGCCGACGCTTATGAATAGACCAGCGCTATAAAGGAACATGTAAACGTCTAGGTCAATCGGTTCATGCAGCACATTCCAACTCTGAAACCCTGCAGCTAACAGAAATAAGGGAGCTAAATAGCGAAAGACCTTTTCATACGTAATCGTTGCTAAGTATATAAAATTACCTGCAACTACGACATAAGCCACCAACAGCAAACCGCTATCCTCGCCTGCCCGCAGGAGCAATCCTTGGTAACTGACAAAGATAAAAGCCAGGAGTGAGACTGCCCCACTCATATACCGGAACATTCTATCGACAAATCCATCGTTTTGATCAAGGAGTGAAAAACCGATGAATACGACTCCTACTGCAGCATATAAAACCAAATCTACTGAGCTGAGGGGCGAAAAGTGCACGACCTCATATATGCCATAAACAAATAAAGCAGAAAAAACGAATTGATATTCTTTTGTCTGATAGACATAAACCATCGCCATATAAATGGCAGAAGTCAACAACAAATTGAAACCGAAAAACAACTCTGTTTGATAAAACAACAGCATAAGTAATGTTGAAACAATCAGATTCAACTGGGCATACAGTGGTAATTCATTGATAAACAATTCCAGCCACTTCTCATGCTTCAAACGATGGTAACCAAATAATAGTCCCCCGTTAAACAACATAAGCAGCAGGTAAAATGAATCAACCGGCACACCGATCGCACCAATTGCAAAACCTATTGTTAACGTGAGGAACAAAAAAGAGATCCAAACAAATAAACGTGAAGCATGTTTACACGCATTCCTAATATAGAGAGGCAGAGAAGCAACTGTCCCGAGCACGCCCAACATATAACGCCCTTCTCCAGTCAAGGATAGGTAACGCCCTAATAATTCAAAATAACCCAGGGCCACAAAAGCGATAGGAATCAATAAACTTCCGAGCGTAAGAAAAGCGAAAGCGGTCTTTTCAATTTTTAGTACGTTACTCGTTATGCCGCTTAAGCCAATGAAAAATACAGCCACGAAAAAGATGCTGACCACTTTACTCACTGGTCCCATCTGCTCCCAGCTGCTCGTAGCCACCGTGAGCCCGCCGATCAGGAGTAACACCACGCCCAATATCAAGGACCACGTGATGTTCCGTTCTCTGATTTGTTCAGGTGAGCGCTGTTTTTTTACTTTTTTAACAGGCTCTCTACTAGGTTCGGACGACTTTTCCGCCTCTTCTTTTATCCGCTCCCTCTGGACCTCTTCCTTAATAGCCAATTGATCCATTACATACGTCTGATAAACACTTGATATATGATCATATTCCCCATCTGTTATGTAATCTGCTTGTTGCAGCCTTTTTAACTCCGAACGGAAGATTTCGTTACGTTCACTTCCCTTTTTCGACGTCACCATGCTCCCCTCCTAGACCATAAGATTCTTTTGAGTGTAATTTTACACTAAATGATTCACATTGCAAGGGGTCGCCTCCACTTTCTTGCCCAGAATATTTTTTGTATAGTAATAAGTAACGGAACACCTTAAAAGGAGGGATCACTACGATGCATATAAACGTTTATGGCCGTACGATCGATCGTGAAACGCGGTGTACCCACTACCATACCCAGGAAGATATCATTGCAATTAAATTTTACTGTTGTCAGACCTACTTTCCCTGTCACCTATGCCACAAGGAAGCGCAAGACCATGAGATTCAGGTTTGGCCCAAGGAACAGTTTGACGAAAAGGCCATCCTATGCGGTGTCTGCCGTCACGAATCATCCATACTTGATTACCTACACAGCGACTCCGTTTGCCCTCATTGCCTTTCCGTTTTCAACGAAGGATGTCAACGCCATTATCACTTATATTTTGAAATGACCGATGATAAGTACGAGTGAAGCTATGGTATTGGGTTGAGCTACGATATTTTCTGCGTGACCAACGATAAATGGGGGCGGAGCGACGATAAATACGAGCGATACGACGACAAGCGCTGCCGGACCGATGATAAGCTTGGACGATCCGATGATAAGGGAGCTCCATACGAACTTATGCCACTATGTAAGGCTTATTATTTCGTATATTTATTAGCATAAGAGCTTGCTACGATAGCATCAGGTTTAATTTTCGCATCGATTCCGAGTGATTCAATTCTGGCCATCATTTCATTTACATAGGCACTCGTACGATTCCGGGCTCCCGCACCAATATCAATGTGACCTTCAATCGTGAAAGTAGCGCCTTTATATATATAAGGCAGAACAATCTCAATAAGAGCGTTTTTCCGCTCTTCGGTAAATAATGATACGACCTCTTCAGTTAACGACGTTTCGTATGATATCCGCTCATGCAGGCCTTTCATTTTTCTTGATACGATCACTTTGCGCATACATGCCCATGCTCCTTTACCTTCACGCTGAATGACGATACCTGTAATAAAACGTGTGTAATTAGCGTGGACCTGGGAGTCTGTCCCCATCATCAATTTGTAATTGCCAAGCGGGTGTTTTTGCATAAAGGCGTAAATATAAGCAAACACGTCATCAAAATCCATCTGTTCGTGGGAGAGGTTTTGAAACGTTAAGGGGTGGTCCATCTTTACAACTCCGTTCGTCAATTTTATCCCTGCAGCCTATTAATCCTTTTACAACTCAGCTTAACCAAGTTGGGTAATTCTGTTTTATCTTATTCATTTCCTCAGGCAATCGTGCTCATAACAGCAAATTCTCCCAACTATCTTTACCCTTGAAAAAAATTGATCTATCCGTTATAATTCGATATATGTCGAATTATAAAAATGATTACTCAAATTTAAATCAGTTTAGTGAGATGTTCAAAGCATTATCAAACGCCTACCGTCTCGAAATATTTCTATATTTAGCTGACTATTGCCGCCCGGGCGAAATGAGTACGGAGGAGGAAATGCGCGTAAGTGTCGGCGAGTTAGGCAGTGGGCTGGGAATTGCTCCTTCTACCGTCTCGCATCACCTGAAAGAACTTCGTCATGCGCATCTCATCCGTATGGAACGAAACGGAAAAAATATTGAATGCTGGGTCGAACCCGACACACTCGATCAGCTTATTACGTTTTTCAAACATGCAAAGGAGGGAAATTAATTTTTTACCTTTCATTTCGATATTTTTCGAAACTTAGAAATAAAAGGAGGATAAGCATATGTCTCAACTCATAAACGGTCTTATATTAGGGATTGTCGCTTCTCCTACTTGCCCCAGTAATGGGGAAGAAATCAAGCAAGGAACGCAATCGGGGTTCCTGGCAGCACTAGCTGTCGGATTCGGAGCTGTTCTTGGCGATGCTCTCATCCTGGTCGCAGTCCTGTTAGGGTTAATGCCGTTGATTGAAGCGTATCCGATCATTAAATCGAGCTTATGGTTAGTCGGCGGACTTATTCTGCTCTATATCAGCTGGGGGATCTTCTCTGAAGTCAGCAGAATTGAAGGTCTTGCACATTTCAACTTCGCTGCTAAAGCAAATAAGGGTTTTTCTTTCTTACACCCTTTTTGGAAAGGGATAGCGATCACCACATTCAATCCATTTACGATTGTTTGGTGGATCGGGATTCTGTCACCTTTAATCGGCGCTGATGAGCCCATTTATCTATTTTCATCAGCCGTACTTGTTGGGGCACTGCTTTGGTTTGTGGCACTTGCTGTGCTGTTGCACATCGGCAGGCGTTTTCTAAATAAACGGGCGCGCCAAGGAGTGGTCGTCGTTAGCGGATTAATTGTTATGTTCTACGGCATTTATTTCTTATACGCGTTTATAACCGGTTTATCTTAAGTATCGGTGTTAAGATATGATAATCAAACTGAAGGCCTTTATGAAACATCCAACCATTTCATAAAGGCCTTTTTTATATTAATTCAATTAGTAAAGGCATGTCGTCTCATCCAGCAGCCATTATGCATAATTACAGCATCTTTTTCTGTACCTTTTTTCCGCCGTAACTGAACAATACATCCCGATCGTCTACCACCGTTTCTAAATGAATGTGACGCCCCCATAATTGGTAGAGGTACGGCATTGTTTTCTCAAGATATTTCAAATCAAGCTCGACGCCTTCATAGTGGTGCTTGACGTATAACTCACCGTTTTTCAAGTAGTCGCCGTCCTGGACGGTCAAATAAGGGAACCCGCCATTTACTCTGATGGTCACCAGCTGATCGCGGACCGCTTCATAGTCTTTTTGGGTAATTTTATAGTCTCTTCCTTGCTTTTGGAATAAATATAGATCCTCTTTACGTGCTAAATCCTTAGTCAAATAATTGCGGATAAAGGAGAGATCGGACTCGAGTTCACGCACTTCGTAAATTTTCTCGCGCCCTGAACCTGGCTCAACGCCCAGGCTTTTCATTTCTTCGGTCGGGTTGTTATACCGCTCTTCAATATCTTCAAATATCTTCAACCCCAAATAATAAGGATTGATTTGTGTCGTGGAAGGCTGCACCACACTGGCATTCAATTTAGCAAATTCGACCGACTCGCCACTCGTCAGATTCATTTCCCTCAAAATTCGAGCGTGCCAGTAGCTCGCCCAGCCTTCGTTCATGATTTTAGTTTCCAGTTGTGGCCAGAAATACAACATTTCTTCACGCATCATCGTTAAAATGTCACGCTGCCAAGGCTCGAGGTCGCGTGAATATTCTTGAATAAATAATAATAAGTCCTTTTCTGGCTGAGGTGGGAATTTTTTCTTTTTCCGACGCGGTTTATGCTCGTTTTCGTTGGAAGTTCCCAGCTTCCATAAATCATCATAAGGGGTAACGCGAGGCTTATCCTCTTCGATTTCATCCCCTTCCTGCCACGTCCACGATAATTTGGGGCGGACAAGAGACGGGTCGATATGCTCCTGGACGGATAATACAGCGTTCAGGAAGTCTTCCACTTCTTCTTTTCCGTACTCTTTTTCATAAGCAGAAACGCGTTCAGCAGTAGCTGACATGCTGATGACCATGTCCCGGTTCGTATTTTGGAAACGAACGTTGTTCTTGAAAAAATCACAGTGGGCGAGAACATGAGCAACGATCAGTTTGTTTTGGACGAGACTGTTCGAATTCAGTAGAAATGCATAGCATGGGTTGGAATTAATGACAAGTTCATAAATCTTACTTAAGCCCAAATCATAATGGAGCTTCATTTTATGGTATTGTTTTCCGAAGCTCCAGTGGGAAAAACGTGTCGGCATGCCATAAGCACCAAAGGTATATATAATATCATCTGGACAAATTTCATAGCGCATCGGGTAAAAATCAAGGCCAAACCCTTTCGCGATTTCAGTTATATCATCAATCGCTTCTTCCAGCTTTTTATAGTCCTCGGTTCGCAAGCGCTTCTCCTCCTTGGTCTTGTTTACATTAATGTATGAGGAAAAGCACTAAATGATGAAGCTGGCCGTTCAATTTGTCCTTAAGACCATTTGTCTATTTGTTACGATTCAGAATGTGATCATACGGATCAAGATCGTTTACATTCACGCCGTCAGACGTGCTGGCCGCTCCCTGTATGGATCGATTGCCATCTTTACATGTGTAATACTTCGTAAGTCCGCGTTTAAACTTTTGGTATTGAGGATCTTTACTATCAATCATGAATTCATTTTGGCAGCTCATACATGTCACATTCATTTCAGGACCCCCTCATTTTTATGATCATTATACCAGATATTGGGCGTGAGCAAATAAAAAAACAGGACTCTTGAGCAGAGCCCTGTTTCTCATATTATTCAGCGTCTGGAAAAATTCGATTAACCATATCGCCGAATTCACGGAAGAATCCTTGTACGGGTTCGCCATTTTCGACGTCCTGTACATAGTTGTTCGTTAAGTCAACAAAGTCTGGATTCGTAGACACGTAAACATTGTCGATATCCTGGTTTGTCTTCTTCACAACTTTGGAGATTTCCTTTTCAACGTCATCACTGACGTCTCCGTTTTGCTGGCCTTTCATATCAGCAGCGACGTAAGCGTTGTTACGCGTGGTTAACACATAAGCGTCTTCAACGTCGTCAACTTCACTCGTAATTTGTTCAGCAGTTTTTTCAGCTACATCGTAGTTGTCATTTCCTACCTGGTTACGGTCGTTGTCGACATTGTTGTTCTCGTTATTGTTATCCATTTCATTCATGTCATCTGCCATTCGTTCAAAACGGGTGTTTTCCACCCCGTCATAGTTACCATTGCCTCTGCCTTCTTCTTGCTCTGCTTGACAAGCAACAAGTGTAGAAGCAGCTAGTAAACCTACAGCTAGTGTCTTGATTTTCATGGTGTTTTTTCCTCCTTCACAAGCCTTGTTTGTAGTATGTTTCAAGTGAAGGAGGTTTATTCTGCACCATGTCTTTTTTTAATCATCGCTTGCGCTAAAACGGCAGCAGCCACCACATATTCAACCCTAATATGTATACGGTCAACATACTAGTGGCAAACAAACAACAAGCGGGGAGTAATTTAAATCCCCCCGTGATACGGTGAAATGCTTTCTTTTCATAAAAAATGGTAGCGGCAAGCGACAGATAATATGTAATAAAAAACAACCATTTTTGATCGGTGTTTTTTTCTAATCCGACCTCATATCCAATGGCCGCGATCAGCCAATTCGCTATAAATGCGATGACTGAGATCGGGACCCATTTCTGTTCACTTGTCAGTTGGAGAACACTGTAAATCGCGCCGATTAATATAATAACACCTATGATTTCAGTAATAATAACCATGATTCTGAATGTTCCCGCATCCTTAGCGGTCATAAGACTTATCAGAACCATTAATCCGAAGAAAATGGCGCCTCCCGTGTTTCCCCAAAACATCTGCTTTTCCGACATCTGACTTCTCTCCTTCCGAGCCTCCAAAAATCCAACTTATTATAACATAACAATCAATAGAAAAAATTATAAAATACGACAAAACATCCTGTGATTCCCAATAATGCGATAAACTCTCTGACTGAAATTTACCCGTCACGGACAAAATAAAAACAATCCTTTCTAGAGGAAGGGATGAGACAAAAAATGTTTTATAGCGATTATGACCGCGCATTGCATCACACCTTATGGGGCGAATGGGATGACTTGCTCGTATTGATGGTAAGGACACAAGATGAATTATTAAGCAAGCGGATCGAATTCTTCCTTCACGCCTTTCATTACCATCTCGGCGAACAGGAACTCCTTGAATCCCATGAAAGCTTACTTCACTATATTGATCACGCCATGGCTGCGACACAACCCATGTCAGTGACATGAATAATAAAAGGTGACCCGGAATGGGGTCACCTTTCCTAATTCATCAGCATAAAAATTACTCCACTTTCATATATTTCACTCCGAATAAAGCAGCTTGAGTCCGATCCTGCACTTCCAATTTAGAAAAAATATGTGAGATGTGCGTTTTCACGGTTTTTTCGGTAATAACAAGCAACTGAGCAATTTCTTTATTACTTTTTCCCTGCATGATCTGTTTCAATACATCCATTTCGCGTTGGGTCAATTCTTGTAATCGTTTCTTCTCTTCTTCGCCATTAGAACCAGTTACGTGCGTCATTAATTGGGCCGCAGCCTTTGTGTCAATCATGGTTTCACCCTGATGCACACGCCTGATCACAGTAGCCAGACGTTCGGGATCTATATCTTTTAACTGGTAACCATTTGCTCCAGATCGGACAGCTGGAATAACCGTGTCATAATCCGAAAAGCTCGTCAACATAATAATTTTTATCTCAGGAAACTGTTCCCGGATGCGTTCGGCGGTTTCTACACCGTCCATTTCAGGCATCTGAATATCCAAAAGGATGACGTCAACCGGGTTTTCTTTCACATAATTCAGAACATCCTGACCACTCTCTGCTTCGGCTACTACTTCTAAATCTTGCTGCGTTTGGAAAAAGAAAAGCAGTCCTTTACGCACAACTTTGTGATCATCTGCTACCATCAATTTAATCAACGCTATCTCCCCCGTAAGGTAAAGTTACATTAATCTCTGTCCCCTCTCCCGGGGAACTTTGCAATGACATCGTACCATTGTATAAGGCCGCTCTCTCTTTCATCCCTCTAATGCCAAACGATGGGGACAGGGCTTCCGCGTCACGATCGAACCCTTTTCCCTCATCCTTGATGATGAGGTTTACATGCTCTTTTTCTTTCAGAAGATGAATAAGAGCTTCATTTGAGTCGGCGTGCTTTTTAATGTTATGTAAAGCCTCCTGCCCGATTCTGAGCATCGTTTCTTCAATGGCATAAGGAATAGGTGTGGTACCGCTTGATTCCGTTTCAAGTTTAATGCCGATCGCACCTGCATAGTGAGTCAGTTCAGCTAGGAGCCCCTCTTTTAAACGGTCACCTTTTTGTTTAGCAATGAGCGCACGCATCTCTTTTAACGCCTGAGAGGAGACGTCATAAATATACTGAATATGTTCGTCCACGGCTTCATTATGGGCTAATTGCCTTGAAGCCTGAGAAGTGAGCACGATTGAAAATAACAGTTGGCTGACGGAATCATGAAGGTCCTGCGCTAACCGCGACCGCTCTTCGATACGAGCTAAATCCATCTCTTTACGATGGAGCTGGAGCTGCTTGTATGTCATCATATAATAATCAAGCAGCAAATGAAATACTTCCTTCTCCATGACGGAAAAGGGTGTTTCTCGGTTCATGTAAACCGAACGGGATGGTGAGATGTTCTCTGCCAATTCCGTCGTCGAGAGGCTGTCTTCCTTAGCGGTCCCCTCATTCAGCCATGTCACATCATCAGGTTGAAACAAGGCAAACAGACCGTTAGAAAAGCAGGATTCCAATTCATTAAAATGGGTGGTTTCCTGCATTTGCTTAGTAAATAAATGAACACGGGTCAACAACTCACTACGCCGTTCTTCTTGTTCAAACCGTTCAATCCGCTCCAAGGCCGTACCAATCTGGAGCGCAACAGACTCCAGCAATTCAAGTTCAGATTTGTATTCTTTCTGGTAAGGGGCTGCGACATTCAATAAGCCATAAGTTTGGGTTGGGGTTTTTAGCGGGACGGTTGCATGGTGGGTGATACCGGCAATATCCTCGTCCCCGCGCGCAAGTGCATGCTCAATCCGTTTACATCCTATGATGCTTGTCGCTTGAGTAAGGTGCCCTTTTTTGTAACGCGAAACGCATGTGCAATCTTCGCCGCACATCAATTCTTTATCATCCCTTGCTAAAGCTGGGGGCAATCCCGCGTCCGCAGCTAACTCAAGTCGATTCGACCGGGTCAAAAACACCCAACCTGTTTCGAAATGGGTCATGGATAAAAAAGCATGCAAGACTTCATTGATCACTTTTTGTTTGTTAGTAGATTGATTCAGTAACTCAGCGATGTTTTTTAATGTTTCCAGTTGAGAATTCGGAGTGCCCACTTGCGCGTCCTCCTTTCACGTGCTCATTAGGGGCGCGGATAGTCCTGGCTTAACGGATGAAGCTGGAGCTCGTCGACTACCATATGCTTAGGTGCACCTGCCATGTAGACAATCGCTTCCGCTATATCTTCCACTTTCAGCCAGTCTGCTTTAGCGGGGTCGCCTTGCTGACTATCCCCAAAGAATGTATCAACTTTACCAGGATTAACAGTGCCTGCCCTGATGCCATAAGAACGGACTTCCTGGGCGACCGATCCCATGAACCCTTGGACAGCATACTTAGTTGAGGTGTACAGAGCGCCCCCTTCAGGAATCGTGTAACGCGAAACATCCGATGCCACGGTCAAGATCGTGCCAAACTGTTGGTGCTTCATCAGCGGGAGTACTGCTTTCGTCGTTAGAAAAACACCTTGAACATTGATGTCATGCGTTTTTCTCCATTCTTCGACTGTCACATCTTCAACGGCTTTAAACTTGCCGACACCGGCATTGTTGATCAAAATATCTACACTCCCATAGGCATTCTTGGCGGCTTGTACCACTTGCTCGACATCATTTTCATTACTGACATCGCCTGAGAAAGATAATACATGTGAATAGCCTGCCTGTTTTAAAGCATTTCCTGTGGCATGGATGTCTTCAGAACTTCCGAGCAGCGCCAGCTTAACACCTTGCTCTGCAAACTGCCGAGCTACCTCTTTGCCTATACCTCGTGAAGCCCCTGTAATAATTGCTGCCTGTCCTTTTAACATGCGGACTCATCCTTTCCATCATGATTATGTTCGTTCCGGTTTTATTTCAGTTTTCACCTTGTATTCCAAGTCGAACAAATCACGGCGGCGGTCCCTAAGCTGTCTGACCGTCCCTGACTTTCTTTGGCGGCGCAGAACTTCAAGGTCCACATCTCCTACCACCACCGTCTCAATGTTAGGGTTACATTCGCCTACGATCCCGTCGCGAGCAAATTCAAAATCTGATGGGGTGAAAATGCCAGATTGAGCGTATTGGACATCCATATTCTCCACTTGTGTCATATTCCCTACTGTACCTGCAATCACCGTGTACACCTGATTTTCAACAGCGCGGGCTTGTGCACAATAGCGGACACGCAAATACCCCTGACGTTCATCCGTACAAAATGGCACAAAAATGATGTTTGCCCCCTGATCGACTGCATAACGGGCGAGTTCAGGAAACTGAATATCGTAACATATTTGGATGGCTATTTTTCCACAATCCGTGTCGAATACTTTCACGGCATCTCCCGGCTGGATCCCCCACCATTTCTTTTCATTTGGCGTCACATGGATCTTATACTGCTTTTCTATTGTGCCATCCCGCCGGAATAAGTAAGATATGTTGTAAATCTGCTCTTCTTCTTCCACAAAGTGAGAACCACCAATAATGTTGACGTTGTATTTTACAGCGAGATGCGTAAACATTTCGATATAGTCTTCCGTGAATGCGGAAAGCCGTCGAACCGCTTTGGCCGGTACTTTTTCTTCCAAAAACGACATCAATTGTGTCGTGAATATTTCAGGAAATACGGCGAAGTCAGAGCCGAACTCAGCCGCCACATCAACGTAATACTCACATTGCCGGGCAAATTCTTCAAAGGAATCAATGTCTTTCATCATATATTGGACCACCATGATGCGGACGGGATAACTCGTTTTAAAATGGCGCTTCGAACGAGCTTGATAATCAATATTGTTCCATTCCATCAAGGTGGCATATTTTGAAGACATGACATCATCCGGCAAATAGTTAGGGTTGATCCGCATGATACTAAAGCCATTCATAATCTGAAAGGTCAATACAGGATCATCGATTTTATGGTTGCGAACTTCCTCTACATATTCTCTTGGGGTCATATCTTTTTCATATTTATGATAATTCGGTATGCGTCCCCCGATGATGACACTTTTCAAATTGAACGCTCTTGCCAGATCTTTTCTGGCTTCATAAAGCCTGCGTCCAATTTTCATCCCGCGAAACTTTGGATGGACCATCACTTCAATCCCATAAAGATTGTAGCCTTCTTCATCGTGATTTGTAATATAACCTTCATCTGTAATATCATCCCAAGTATGCTTATCATCGTATTCATCGAAGTTCACAATCAGACTAGAACAGCTGCCAATAATTTCATCATCGCATTCGACAACGATCTGACCTTCGGGAAAATGGGCGAGGTGACTTTTCAAATGCTCTTCTTTCCATGGTTCCATATTTGGAAAACATAACGTCTGCAACTTTAATAACTGCGGAATATCATCCTGGTTCATGTTTCTGACAATCAGTTTCTTTTCAAATTGTGATAAATCCAGTTTGGACATATTAGGAGGTCCTTTCTCAAAATTAACCTTTATTATTATCCTACTGAATAAGAATAAATCCTGTCCAGTTTCTAGTATTATCCGTACGATTTTGACGTGTGTGGATTGATTTGTTAGACATCCCTCGCTATCATATTAGAAAGAGGTGGGCATTATGGACGGCTTTGAAAAACGAAAACGCAAAAAAATGAATAATATCCTCCACTCAGCATTCTCGCTTTTCACCAGGCACGGCGTACAACGCGTCACCATTCAAGAGATTGCCAGGGAGGCCGAGGTTTCTCAAGTTACCATTTACAATTATTTTGGTGGTAAAGAGCAACTAGTCTTTGAAGCGATTAAAACTCATATTACAGAGCAGGCGGATCAGCTGACGTCCATTATCCAACACCCACAGTTATCCTTCATGGATAAGCTGATGAAAATAGCGCATGACATTCAGGCAACAACTGATGGCACGGCTGTGGATTTTATCCAATCGATGAAAGCTGATCGAACTGATATTGGACAATTCATGCATACGTTTGTTCAGGAATATATCATGCCTTTACTAACAGGTTTTGTTGAAGAAGGAAAATCATCTCAGTACATCGACTCTTCCCTATCTAATGAAGCCGTCATCAGCTACTTCGTCACATTTTATCAACATATGGCCCGCACGCCTAAAAAAGAAGATCCAAGAGGTCAAAACAAATTCTCAAACGATTTAACCCATATGTATGTAAACGGGTTAATCAAAAATAGCTAAGCCGTACGGTATCCGAAGCTTATTGCATCGATCGCTTCTCGTGATAGTGGCGGTAGCGGTCAGAAAATTCCTCCATGCGCTTTCGATTGACACCAAAGTCATAATAACCGACACGAGAAGTAGAACGAAATTGAACCAAGCCTGCCTGATCATCAAAATAAAATTCAACATCATCTTTAAATCTAAACACTTCCGACAAAAAGACAACGTGTAAGCACGCTTCATGCTCCTCTATGATGGCCTCCTGAGCCATTTTTTTATAATTGTTTTAACGGCTTCTTTTGTCTGATCCAAACCTCCTATAAACGGTAACGGCATCATTTTCTTCTTGTGTTCTTCCATTTCTAGCGTGGAGACACAGTTTGGTGACGTCGGACAAGCAGCTAACCTATTTTTGCACGATTGATTGCTCATATGTTTTCCCCCTTAACTCATTCTCCTATATGTATTCACTAAAGACACCATTAAAAAACACCCCAGCACAAATACGCTGGAGTGTATGTTCCTTAATTGGGTTGAAGTTGCTTTGTATCATGTTGATGTTTGTTCCCTTTGGATGAAGGCTTTTTTTTATCCTTAGCTTGAGCTGCTCCTTTGTTACGTTTATCACTTTTCTGATGATCAGGGTTTTCACCAAGCGATTTGTTATGGGAAGGGCGTGAACCTTTAGTCGGTTTACTGGGAGCATTATGTTTGGCTTTATCGTGGTGTGGAAGGTCTAGCGGTTTACTTTCCGGTTTTTTATCCAGCCCAAGCGCCGTATCCTGACGAACTGTGTTGGGGAATGACTTGGTAACTTGTCCCTCTTTGTCTTTCTCGTTGCGATTTAACACGTGATGTCTTGAGGTTGAAGAAGCTTCAACCGGCATTTGCTCGTGTATAGGGTCCATACTGGATGAAGTGTCTGGCTGATTATCGCTACTTTTTTCCAAATCGGGCTCAGTAGAGGGCTGACGCTTTTCCTGATAAAAAGATTGAATGATGGCTTTATCGTCATCTTCTACCTCCACAGATGAAGATTGGACATCAGCGGTTCCAGACTGGTCTTCAAGCGTATTAGCCATGATCTCATTCATGGACTTATTTTCACTTTTAGCTTGTTCATGCAAGTCTTGGGGCACTTCAAAACTGGCTACAGTCATCCCAAGCGAATGTGTAGTGAGATACTGTTCCATGTCTTGGGATATATCCGAAAGATTGTCATGACGATCACGCAAGTAACTTATCCCAATCAAGATACGTTTCTCACCCGTAATAAATCCTTCGTCTTTGCTTAAATTGATGAGATCGAAAGCAATCGCTTCTACTGAACGCCCTTGCCATGCACCCAATTGATCCACGATCGTTTCTGCTTCCTTATTGACTGCGATTACATTCATAACTTCTTTATTTTGATTTAATTCAATTCCAATACTCGGGTTTATGTCAATGTTGACGTAGGCATAAGCCTGATCTTTATGGTACCACGAATATAATGGGATAAAAGCGATGAGAAGAATAACCGCTAAACCTGCAGCTCTCACGCTTCGATTCTTTACCCACATTGTAGGTTTTATCATCATGCGGTTCAGATCAGGCAGCGGCTCAAACCGGGTTTCTTCGCCAATGTCGCAATGCTTGACCGGTTTAGCCTTATGGAACGCACCGTCTTCAGTCATCAAAATACTGTAAAGGCGATTATGTTCCATGATAATACCTTTCCTCACAAACCCACCCCCTTGATATAATCTTTTAGATATACAAAATCTCCATCAAGGATAAGCACGATAGCTAAAATGAATTTTCGATTGCGCTCTAGCGTTTTCTTGCTTACTTCGACACGATCGACTAAATCTTTCATCGGAATGCGCCCTTTTTCCAGCACTCTGTCACGCAATCGCGAATCATTATAAATGGTACGTGCTATTTGTACAGCAGTCTCCCTGGCGTCACGATGCTTAGGAGAAGATTCTGTCAACTCCTCGAATGAAAGCTTGTACGCGCTTAGGCACTGCTTGAATTCCTTGATTTCTTCCCGACGCTGTTCAGCTTCAGCTGCTTTCTTATAATTGTCTTTTGCTGCAGCAATCTCCGAAGGGTTCTCCATTTGTTCTTCATCATAGTATTCGTCATCAAGAGAAGCAACGACTGGCTGCTTCATTTCATTGCGAATATAATCGATGACTTTGCGCTTGATGACGAGTTTGGCAAATGAAAGAAATGAACTCCCCTTAGTGGCAGAAAAAGAATTGATAGCTTCATCAAAAGCCAATAAGCCAATACTGTACTCATCGTCGGAATTCGGATCAATATATCTTTTGCATACTTCAGAAACACTCTTGGCGATAAAAGGTTGATATTGTTTTAATAACTGGTTTCTTGTTTCCTCATCTCCCGATTGGGCTAGACGCACATAATCTTCCAGGGAGGTGTCATTTCTGGCAAACAAACGTCCAATCAACCTTTATCACCTCCAGTTGTTAAAAGTTTCGACAGTTCATTTAGGTTTTTGGGTGTATTTGGATGTAATTTTTCAAATCAATTACAATATCATTTCAACCTGACACATTTCTGAAGTATGCTTCGACATTCAAAGTGAGTTTTTAAGGTGGTATTATCGAACATTGCCATCTTACCTAAAACAACGTCTTATATCTAGCACAAATCATTTACATTTTATTAAATAAACATTGCAAAAAATGGGCGGTTTTGCTTACGCCCATTCAAATAAGCATGCCACTTAAGACATGCTTTTCGTTTTCCAAAAAAACAGTGTATAACAGCTGAATTTAAGTCATGTCAGTGGTATGTCATCCTCCGCTCCTCTCCTTTTCAGGCAGAAATGAACGTCTTTACTAAAATTAAGCGCTATCCAATCGCTACGCGCGCACGCTTTTAGCGTGCAAACCATCCCACTCCTCATTCTGACAAACCATCATGCCTCCTTTTATTCCCGAGTATTATAGGTCTTTTTAATCACGAGACAACTTGACTTGAGGTAGTTTATAAGTTGATTTAGTCTACCCCTATTCTCCTGCGCAGCCACTGAATGACGTTTATACCTTCCAATATCAGGATACACACATGTAGTGGAGCACCTTAGAAGGAGGCATCTTATGAATGGTGTTTTATTAAATTGCAGTACGAGTAAAAGTTCTGACTCAAGTGCGGAAGAAAAGTGGCTGACTGTCTCCGCCCGCATCTTTCATTCTGAACAAGTTGATCTCCACCGCTTTCATTTATCCGATTATGATTTAACTTCCGATTATACAAATGAGCGGGAGGGGTGGGGATATATTTTTGGTAAAATAAAAGCAGCAGATATGATTATCTTCGCAACATCTGCCGATGAAGGAAAGATAAATAGTGTGGCTTCTCAGTTAGTGAAGAGGCTGCACACTCACCAGAATACACCGAATCAAAAAGGTCAATCCCTCTTCTATAATAAGATAGGGGGCGTGATTGCCAGCGGAAATAATGAAAATGAGTCATGCTCGGCTTCACAGTCTTTTCTATACCATATTTCTTTGCTCGGCTTTACGATTCCGCCTCACGCTAACGTATGTGGAGAAAAACTCTCATCTCAGGCTCACGAGTCTCAAAATCATTATACAACGGCCTCCCAACAAATAGAGCGGATGACTTACAATGTGATTCACTTTGCAGAAATCCTTAAATTCCACCCGATTCCCGTGATAGGAAACACACTCAAAAAATAACCATCCATGGCCATTTTATTAATCGGCCTCTGGATGGTTATTTTTTTCATGATAATAGTCTATTGGAACAGCTAACCCCACTCGCCCTTCAACATCATGATCGAGCGTGGCGAACACAACGCCTATCACTTCTCCTTGATCATTTATCACCGGGCTTCCGCTATTACCTTTATAGATGGGTGCCTCTAGCATGAGGACTGGTTTAGTCCAATCTTGTATCTCAGTATAATCAATGATCGTTCCTTCGTTGGCTATCCCTGAAAAACGCAGGGGATTTCCAATAAAATAAAAGTGCTCATCTTCTCTGAACGTCGTCTCCTCAGCTAAATCAAGGTGAGGAAGATTCTCGCCTTGAACATCTAGAACGGCTAAGTCTATCTCAGGATAGGAGTGAATAACCTCAGCTTTGAATAACCCTTGTTCAGGGAAGGCGACCGAAATGCGTCTCTCATTTTCAATGACATGGTGGTTTGTTAAGATTTGGCCATCTGGCGTATATGCAAAGCCGGTACCTCTTCCATCACTCGTTTCAACCACAACGACTGCTTCTTGATAGCTATCGATTGTATCATTGGTGGAGAGTTTGGCAGAGGTCATTAGAAAATCGGCCGCGGGTATTGAAAATGTTTTAGGGATTACAGCGGCTATATTAGCAGTCATGACTATGGCGATCAACCAAAATAACCATTTAGGAAAAGGGCGTTTCGGTTTCTTTTTTTCTTCTTTTTCTTTGTCTAAAGCCTTACGTTTTTCTTCTTGAACCAGTTCATATAATTCTTCTTCATCCAACTCTTCATATAAATCTTCATCAATGATATCCTGCTTTTCCTCATCTCTATCCATGAGCCACCCCCTCTGACGCCATGTTTATCAAATGGCTGCAACATCCCATTTGCCTTGCTGCATCTGATACATGTGATAATATAGTCCTTCTTCGGCTAATAGTTGTTCATGATTTCCTTTTTCTACTATTGTACCATGATTCAAAACAAAAATTTGGTCAGCTTGCTGGATTGTAGAGAGGCGGTGGGCAATAACAAGAGTTGTTCTCCCTTGTTTTAAAACGCCGAGCGCCGTTTGTATCATGGATTCTGTTTCGGTATCTATATTTGACGTCGCTTCATCCAGAATCAAGATGGCTGGATCAAAAGCGAGCGCACGTGCAAACGAAATGAGCTGACGCTCCCCCATGGACAAAGATTCTCCTTTCTCTTTTAAAGGGGTGTCATACGTATCAGGCAATTGCTTTATGAAACGGTCAGCCCCTACGGCTTTCAACGCGTCCACAGCCCGCTCACGTGAAATGAGAGGGTCGTTCATCGTGACATTTGACACAACCGTACCAGAAAAAATGAACGGGTCCTGCAGGACAATCCCCATATGGCTCCGTACTTGTTGGCGGGACCAATTCAAGATAGAGTTTTGATCGATTGTAATATCTCCTTCCTGTGGGTCGTAAAAACGGAACAACACATTCATAATTGTACTTTTTCCAGATCCAGTGTGCCCAACAAACGCAGCTGTCTGGCCAGGTTCAACCTTGAAATCTATATCCTTAAGGACATAGTCATCTTCTTGATAACCGAAGGAGACAGCATGAAAGGCAACTTCCCCTTTATACCGATTGATCTCGTCTCTGCTCACTTCTTCTCCTTCCTCATCAAGTAACTCAAACACGCGCCTTGCCGACACACGCGCTTGTTCGAGCAGAGGAAGCTGGTTAACCATTTCGGTAACAGGCTGAAATAATCGGTTTAAGTAGTCAACAAACGCGTACAAGACGCCTACAGTCACAATGCCTTCAGTTCCTAGTGAGGCTGAACCGAAATACCAGAGAAACGCGACAAAGGCTATATTCCGCAGTACATTTACCAGATTGAAGGATGTGAGTGCACTTAATTTAATCAGCTTGCGCTCATAATGAAAATGCTCCTCGTTCAACTCTTCAAATTCTTTTGATACTTGATTCTCTTGCCGAAAAGCCTGAATGATGTTCATCCCTTGGATCGCTTCATTGATATTGCCATTCATATCCGTGACCTTGGCCCGTATAACATTCTGATACTTTCCGCCATAATGCTTGTAGAATTTCATCCAAAGGATAATTAGCGGCACTACGCATAAACAGATCAGCGCTAACCGGACATCCAATAAAAACAAGGCAACAAAAATACCGGTCATATAAAACATACTGCTCACGAAGGTCGCCAGGACACGCACGTAAAGCTCACGGATTGCTTCTGTATCATTTGTTACTCTGGCCACCACTTTGCCTGCTGGCTGGTTGACAAAATAATCGATTGGCAGCCTTTGAAGGTGAGCGAATACATCATCCCGCATTTTACGAATAATGCGATTCGACGATTTCTTCAAAATAAACGTGTGGGCATACTGAAAAACGCCTGCAATTAAAAGCAGAACCACGTACAAGCCCAGCCAAAAATAGATAGCTGGTTTTTCTGGTGCAAAGAACCCGTACAACTCGGTCATTGACAACCGTTCTGCATCGAATGTGGACGTCTGCTCAGCTGTCGTAATGCTCACTTGGCCATTAGCAAACGTTCTTTCGCCTGACAGGGATGCAGCTTCATTCAGAAAATAGTAGTCCCGGCCCACTTGCATAATGGTGACCGTATCTAATACGTGCTCGTTATGTTCAAGGCGATCATCCCGCTTATACATGTTACCGTGGTAGCTGACTGTGAAATCATCCTGTTCGGCCACCTGGTGCCATGCACCCTCGATTCCAACGATGTGCTCATCGATCAATCGTTTGGCAATGAACGGTCCAGTCAATTCTAGACCGACAGCAAGGATGAGGCATATTAACCCGATGAAAATCTGTTTACGGAATAACCAGGCATAGTGGAACAATGCACGCTCCGTGGAAGCATTTTTCATCAACCTCTCTCCTTTCCATCAAGCTGCTGCAATTTAAACTGTACCTGGTACCAGCCGTTTTGCTGCATTAACTCTTCATGTGTACCTTCTTCGACAATTACACCGTCATCCAGGACGATAATATGATCAGCATGGGCGACAGCGCTTAGCCGATGAGCTGATATCAACGTTGTTTTGCCTTGCCGCTCCTGCTTTAAATGCTTGATAATGTTTGCTTCAGTCTTTCCATCAACAGCTGAGAGTGCATCATCCAGGATAAGGACTTCAGGATCCATGATGAAGGCACGGGCGATAGACACACGTTGTTTTTGACCGCCAGATAATGTGACACCGCTTTCCCCGACCATGGTGTCTAAACCGCGAGGCAGCGCTTTAATGTCATCGGTAAAATGCGCCAGTTCCAATACCCGGAAAATGTCGTGGTCCCCTGCCTCCTCTTTTCCAAATTGGATATTTTCCCGAATCGATTTGGAAAACAACACGTGCTCCTGCGGAACGTAACCTATCCATGAACGTGTCTGTTCAAGGGATAATTGGTCGATAGGTGTGTGTGCTGTTACCATTAGAGCCCCCTCCGGTGCAGGGTACTCTCGTAAAAGTTGTTTAAAGAGTGTCGTCTTACCTGCACCTGTTTTTCCAACGACTCCGAGTGTCTGCCCCCGTTCTACAGACACATTAATGTCTTTTAGTGCAAATCCCTTGCTACCAGGGTATTGAAAAGAAACATGCTTAAACTGAATCTTTTCAGGTTTAGTCAAAACAGGAACAGGTTCTGGATCCTCAACATCCGGCCGGTAATCCAACGTTTCATTAACCCGGTCCAATGATGCGTTGCCTCGTTGCATCACGTTTATTAATTCACCTACAGCAAACATCGGCCAAATCAACATACCTAAATAAATATTGAATGATACCAGTTCTCCCAGCGTCATCACATTTTGAAAGACTAACGAAGCACCATACCCTAGTCCAATCGTGTAAGATAAGCCCACCAGAATTTGAATCGTCGGCTCAAACAGGGCATCCATCCGCGCAACTGCCACATTTTTTTCATAGACATCCTCTGTCATCTCTTGAAAACGATGTTCATCCTGACGCTCCTGCACAAACGCCCGAATCACCCTCACCCCTCGTACGGACTCCAGCACATCATTGTTCATATCACCAAATGAATTCTGTGCTTCTGTAAATCGTTGATGGATTACGGAACCGTAACGATTCATGACAAATGCCATGATGGGGAGCGGGATAAGCGCTGCCAACGTTAACTGCCAGCTAATGGACAGGGCCATGACGGCGATGATCATAAACATGAATACCGTGGAATCCACCAGGGTTAAAATACCGAACCCTGCTGTCATTTGAATCGCCTTCAAATCATTTGTCGCGCGGGCCATGAGATCCCCCGTACGATATTTGGAAAAGAACGTCGGTGTCATTCTCATTAAATGGTTCATCAGACGCGTGCGCATATTGCGTTCGAGAATCATCGCCCCTCCAAATAACATGTAATCCCACCAAAAGGTGATCATGTAGCTGATCACCATCAATCCGAGATAGAAACCGATCAACTCTAACAAGCGTTCTGAAGTCAGCGTATTGAATTGGATAGAATCGATCGCCATCCCAATAAGCTTCGGTGGAATAACGTCAATTACACTGACTAAAATCAAGGCAATGACTGCAAACAAATAACGTTTCCAATACATTTTAAAAAACCAGTTTAATTTAACGAGCACACTCAACATCCCATCATCTCCTTTCTAACCAGCCTGCGCACACGCTTCTTAAAGAAAGACACAAAAAAAGCATACGTCCGTGACGTATGCGTATGCTCGGCAATGCATAAAAAAAGCCACGACGGATGCGCGGCCTGCAATGATTTAATGAAACACCTTAACCATTGATTTGACTAGGATATACGAAAGGCCACGCGATTTTGTTTATGAAGATGATGATGATCGATCATGACATGTTCCATTGTGCGTGACCTCCTTTTCGTTAATGATTATATATTATATAGTTTCCACAAATTTAAAGCAATACAAATCGTTGAAATTTTTTGAAAAAAGTTATTTTACGGTTGAGCCTATGTCCCAAGCCATGTTGTGACCAAACAGGATCACTAAAATGAGCACACTGATAATGACGATTACAAACACGATGGACAACGATCGGGACACATTAGCCCGTTGTACTTCTTCCCATCGGACGGGTCGAATACCACTCAACGAAAAAATGATGACGGCTGCCAGCATAATGGACATTATGTTTAATGTTACCAACAAAAACGCACCATAAGCGTATGACAGCATGCCGTCCCCTAATGACATGCCAAGTGCAACTGTAGGCGGAAGCAGCGCAACCGCAACCATGACACCGACTAAATTACCCGATAACCGCTTCAAAAATGCAAGAGCACCAGCTGCCCCTGCCGCCACCCCCAAAAATAAATCAGATACTTTCACTTCGGTTCGAGATAAGTATTGATCAGCTTCCATGCCCGCTTCAAATAAATAGCCAAAAAGGACCGATATGATGACAATGATGCCGATACCATAAAGCGACGTTACAGCTGACTTCCCCAGCAGCTTGTAATCCCCAAGCACTGAGGAAAACGCTGCAGCGATCACCGGCCCGATCATCGGGGCTATCACCATCGCACCAATTACCACAGCTTCGCTATCTTTTATAAAACCGACGGTCGCAACAATCGCTGATAATAAAATGAGCAATGAATAATTCATTGAAATATGACTGTTCTTTTCAGCTGCGGTAATCAGTTCATGACGACTGGCCCTTAAAAGCTTGGCTCGTTCTCTTTCGTTTTCCTGCGCCTCTTCCTCTGGGTTATTTACGGTGTCTTTCGAAAAATAAGCCCTGACCGGAATGAGCATCGTCTCGAACCCTTCTATAACATTGGACACTTCCTCGAGATGATTCAATATTTCTTCCACATCATTAGTATCAACCAAAATCCTAAGTAGTTTCCGCTCTTCCGATTCATTTGAAACCCAAATGGACTGATGATCAAAACTCAACAGTTTTTCTTTTACTGTTTCATAATGATGCTTAGGAACATAAACTTCGACCAATTGCAGCTCCATACAGCTCGCCCTTTCAGTTACACGATTATTATATTTTTCCGTTATTCTTCATTTCTATCCGTGTTCAAGGAGGATTGTATAGCATTACTGCTCATAAAATCAGTGTGTCTTCACATACTACGGATATTACGTGAGAGAGGAGGAAGCTATGATGAGTTCGAAATCCAATACGAATCAGCCATTTCCCCTATCTGCCTCAGACTTTAAACAACGTTTATCCAAAAGTCTGCAAGGAAGCCCGGATCTCGTCACAAAAACGTTTCACCATCATGAACAGGAAATCATAGTCTGTTTCCTTACATATCAAGTTAATAAAGAGCAATTAGACCGCAATTTACTCAAACCTTTAGTGGATCGCAAAAGGCGATGGGACGAAGAAAGTTTACTCAATACCATTCCGCTATCTTCTGGAAAAACACAGAACGACTTGGACTCCCTCGCTAAACAATTGATCGGCGGCCATGTCTGTCTATATATAGCGGGGGCGGATAAAGCCGTTACATTTTTTACACCGCAGCTTGAACACCGTGCCTTAACCCAGGCCGAGACAGAATCACTCGTGTTCGGACCCCAGATTTCCTTTACAGAATCCATGGTCACGAACTTGAATATCGTGCGCTGGCGTCTGAACAATGAAGAGTTAGTAACGGAGAAAATCATCGTGGGAGAGCGTGTCCCGACAGAAGTCAGACTCGTTTATATTAAGTCATTAACGAACGAGGAAAACGTTCAAACGGTTCGCCAACGCCTTCAGGATTTGCTTGTCGATGAGGTTGAAGATACAAGTGTGCTTGGCCAGTATATCGAAGATTCCAGCAGCTCAATTTTCCCGCAACTGATTTTCACGGAATTACCGGACCGATTCTGTTATTCCATTACAAAAGGTAAAGTAGGCATTATGGTCGATAAAAGCCCGACAGCGTTGATTGGGCCGACCACCTTATTCAGCTTTTTTGAATCGACAGAAGACATTTACATGCGCTGGAACATGGGGACCTTTATACGGCTGCTCCGTTTCACCGCCATGTTCATCTCTATCATCCTGACGCCTTTATACGTGGCCGCCCTCACCTATCACTATGAAGTCGTACCGGGATCGTTACTCGTCTCCTTGGGGCAATCTCGAGCGATGGTACCCTTTCCGCCGATCATGGAAGCTTTATTACTGGAACTGCTCATCGAATTGCTTCGAGAAGCCGGGGCCCGTTTGCCCACTAAGGTCGGGCAGACCATGGGTATCGTAGGTGGTATCGTGCTTGGCCAAGCAGCTGTCCAAGCGGGGTTCACAAGTAATATCTTGATCATCATTGTGGCTCTTAGTGCTCTTGCTTCCTTTACAGCTCCAAGTTACTTGATGGGAACAGCAATTCGAATTATCCGCTTTCCTATGATTATCCTAGGAGGGTTGTGGGGGTTAATAGGAATTCTTTTCGGTCTAAGTTTTCTAATAATACACGTTTTAAAGCTGACATCGTTAGGCCGTCCTTATTTATCACCGCTATACCCAATGCAGCGCCAGGACCTTGGAGACAGTTTTATCCGTCTCCCATTCAAAAAAAACAACACGCGGCCCATTTCAAATATGCCTAAGGATACACAACGTTACCCTAAACAACAGGCAGCACGCAAAAAAGACATTGATGACTAGGGGGAATTTGAATGGCTAAACCTGCTCCCAAACCCTCCATCCAAATACAAGCCTTTTATTTATTTTTTATTGTCCACACGATGCAGGTTGGTGCTGGCTTAATGGGTGTGCCTCGAATAATTTTTCTTGAAGCGAAACAAAATGCCTGGATTTCAATCTTAATAAGTGGCTTGTTCATCCATATTGTCATCTGGGTCATGATTGTAACGTTGCGCCAATTTGAAAACATGGACCTTATTGACATTCAAAAAGAAGTTTTTGGGGTGTGGATCAGCCGACTATTGGGCACGATTTATGTCGTCTATTTAACAATCGTGCTATTATCGATCTTAAAAAATTACATTGAAGTCGTTCAAGTCTTCATATTTCCGGATCTGCCCGTTTACATCCCAAGCTTGCTACTCATTATTTTAGTCGTATATGCGAACCTAGGTGGATTTCGAGTCGTCGCTGGCGTATCGTTTGTTTTTTTTATCGGGACATTCTGGCTGACCTTCATGCTGTTCAAACCGATCACCTTAATGGACTGGAATCATTTCACTCCTATTGATAGCGTCGGAGCTTTGGAAATACTAAAGGGAGCTTATAAGACGACCTATTCCTTATTAGGATTGGAAATTCTCTACTTCGCCTATCCTTATATTCGAAATAAAAAGGATATCGCTTTACCCGTCCATGGCGGCGTTTTTTTGGCTGTATTGTTAACGTTATACGTTACCGTCGTGTCGATCGGTTATTTCAGCCCAACTCAATTGGAACAAACAGTATGGGCCTCTCTGGCCATGTTTAAGATCGTTCAATTCAGCATTATTGAACGGTTCGACTTTATCGGCGTCTCGATGTGGATGATGGTCATTCTTCCGAATTTGATTGCCTTCACGTGGCTGATCATCACCGCCATTAAAAAGATGTATCATATTCCTAAAAAATCATCCCTGTATGTTCTGGGCATCGTGCTGTTTATTCTATCCATCTCGATAAAATACCGCATGAATATTGATATCATCACCGACCTCGCAGCCCGCGTCGGTTTTTGGCTTGTTTTTGTCTACCCCTTCATTTTATATGGTGCTGTCTTGGTCCATAAAAGGTGGCAAAAAAGGAGGCAACTATCATGAAGAAAATTGTCATTTCCTTAATTATGCTGACATTATTAACGGGGTGCGTCCAGAAGAATTACATCGAACGGTTAGGTATTATTACAGGAGCCGGGTATGATGAAAATGAGGATGGATCGATTAGAGGTACTTACGTCATGCTTCAATTTGACCCTACTTCGTCACAAGTCTCTCAAGTCCTGACGAGCAAAGCTGAAACGACAAAAGAGATTATCAAACGATCTGATTTGAAAACAAGTCACAAACTGGTTTCAGGGCAGATTCGTTTAAGCTTGTATGGAGCTGAGTTAGCCGAGCAGGGAATTATGTGGTTATTAGACACCATGACCCGGGATGCCAAAGTTGCCGACATGATGTATTTAGGCATCAGTGAAACGACATCAAATGATATTTTAACAGTCAATAACTATGAAGATGCCCCGAATGCCGGTATCTATATCCATCGTATGCTGGAAAAAAACATCAAAACAGAATCGCTGCCAAAGAGTACTCTCCATCAATTCCTCCATGAATATTATGACAAAGGTTTGGACCCAACCCTCCCATTGCTAGCTAAACGGGAGGATAAAGCGGAGGTTACGGGGCTTGCTTTATTTAAAAATGATAAGTACGTCGGGAATCTCAATTCCACCGAAGGGTTTTTCTTTAAACTGGTTAAAGACAGTTATAAAGCAGGACAAATCGAACTTACCCTGCCGAAAGAGCGATTTGAAGAAGATATTCCGGAAGAATATAATCAGCCTGATGACGAGGAGTTACATCTCACTCTGGAAAATATCGTAAGTAAAAGCAAAATTGATGTTACGGGTGATGCTGCTTCACCAAAATTTACTGTCAATATTAAGATGGACGCACGCTTAATTGAAGTATCAGAGGATTTAAAAATTAAGCAGCGACGAGTTATCAAAAAGCTTGAAACCGAAATGGAAGATAATATGACGCGTCAATTGAACTCACTCATCGACAAACTCAAGGAGTTAGAAATCGATCCGCTTGGATTCGGTAAAATCTATAATAGTACAACTGTAGAAAAACCCCTCTCCACCGATGAGTGGCGAACGTATTTAACCGAGATGGATGTTGATTTTAAGGTGAAGATTAGCTTGATTCGTCATGGCGTTATTGAATAAACTTCTATGATAAACAAGAAGGTGCAAATTTTCCCTGATAAGAAAAATAAAACTCCTAGTATGAGTTGGATTAATGACAATGTTATTGTCCAATCTAGCTCATGCTAAGAGCCTTAACCTATAGGCTAAAAGGTGGCCACTTTATTTTGCTTTCTTGCTCGTAGACGTCTTTTTCTTCGATTTCGATTTATTTTTCGCCTTGCTTTTATTTGCCTTATCAACCGAAGCTTCCAGTGCATCCATTAAATTGGTCACGTTATCCTGTTTCGGCTGTTTTGCCTCGATCGTGACATCTTCATTATTTTTCTTATGCTCAATCATGGAAAGCAATTTGTTCCGATAGTCGTCTTGATAATTACCGGGCTCAAATGGTTTGGTCAATTGATCGATCAGCATGACAGCCGTATCAAGTTCTTTTTTGACAATATTTTCACTTTCTGGAATGTTAGGTACATCATCGGCACTTCTGACTTCATCCGGATAGTGAATCGTTTCCATGACTAATGTGTTTTGGTAAATACGGATAGCTGCCAATTGTTCTTTCGATCTCAGGATGATTTTGGCCACTCCGATTTTCCCACTGTCTTGCAATGCTTGTCTTAACAGAGCATATGCTTTTGAGCCCCCATCGTTTGGCGACAAATAATAACTTTTTTCAAAGTAGATCGGATCTATCTCATCTAACTCTACAAAATCCAGAATTTCTACGCTCTTATCCCCTGAAGCTTCTTTAAGCTCAGCTAAGTCTTCTTCGTCCAACACGACGAATTTATTTTTGCTGTATTCGTACGCTTTAACAATTTCATCATGACCCACTTCCCGTTCACAAACCGGGCACTCTTTCTTGTATTTAATGGGTGTCTGACATTCTTTATGGAGCTGACGGAATTTCACATCCTTATTCTCAGTGGCTGCGTGTAGTTTAATCGGGATATTCACTAAACCGAAGCTGATCGATCCTTTCCACATCGTATGCATATCGTTTCACCTGCTTTTTATTGTTTGACTTCCTTTGGTTAACTTTTGATATTTCACGCCAAACTATTCAAAAAGGGGTGAAACTTATGACTGTGCAGCCGATGAAGCCCATTTTGACCCAAACACTTCCAAAAGAGGAAGGCTGGTGTTATGAAATAAAATATGACGGATTCCGATGCACCCTGACGTGGGATAAAAAAGGAATAAAACTGACTAGCCGGAATCAAACGGATTTAACACCGCTATTCCCGGAAATCATAGCCTATTGCAACACTTTGGAAGAAGACATAGCCCCTTGTCTTCCCTTGGTCCTCGATGGGGAAATCGTCGTGTTGACAAATAAATATCAAAGCCATTTTGAAGAAGTGCAACGACGGGGCCGTCTTCAGAACGGAAAGCGAATTGAAACAGCTGCACAATCGCGTCCGGCGCATTTTATTTTATTTGATGTGCTGATATGTGCTCAAGACCAGAAAGACCTCCCTTTCATGAAGCGACGGGATAAACTGCAAGAAGTGAGTGCTATGCTCCACGCAAGTACGAGCGTCAAACCAGATGTACCGTTTTTGTTAATTGAACAAAGCGATCAATCTGAGGTTATGCTTCGAATCGCCGACGTTTATCTTGCCGAAGGCATTGTAGCAAAACGAATACAATCTCGGTATCAACCCGGAAAACAGCGCGATTGGCTAAAGTGGAAGAACTGGCGTTGTGTGAGTGCATTTATTCAAAGCTATAATCAGTCAAATGACTACTATCGTTTAGCTGCTTATCACATAGACTCGGAGCCCCTTGAAATAGGGAAATGCAAGCATGGGTTATCCGATGAAGAAGCAACGACACTCAAACGTGTGATGACATCAAAGGGGCATAGGAAGCAAGATGATATCGTGATTCCTCCAGCCATCAGTGCTGATATCCATTGCATCAATACAGACGTCACTTCATTACGTGAACCGTCATTCGCTGGGCTCAGGCCCGACAAGTCACCAGAGGAATGCAACTGGGAGCAGCTCGAATGGGATGTTAGAAAGATGCCGCCTCGTGACACGTTCACAAATTTGGATAAACAGTTAATCCCGGAAGCATCCATCACTAAACAGGACCTCTTATGTTACTTACGTGAGATTTATCCGTATATGGAACCTTTTCTAAGCGGGCGCCAACTAACGGTCATTCGATATCCCGATGGCATCCATGAGGAACAATTTTTTCAAAAGCATTTACCGGATTATGCACCTGAGCACTTGAAAAAAAGCAGTGAAAACGTGCAACAAGTTGATGATTATAAGGATCTATTGTGGTTTGGCAACCAGGGAAGCCTCGAGTATCATGTTCCTTTTCAAACACTTGCTTCCGACTTTTCATCTGAAATTATATTGGATCTTGATCCGCCTGCTGACTCTCAATTTTCACTGGCGGTTAAAGCAGCCTCCTATATTAAAACGATTTGCGATAAATTGGGGCTTGCTTCATTTCTGAAAACCTCCGGCAACAAAGGATTACAGGTTTACATTCCGCTGCCTGAACATACCGTCACTTTTGCTGAAACGGCTACATTCAATCACATTCTTGCTGATACGCTCGTAAGGTATGAACCGGAATTATTCACAATTGAACGCTTGAAAAAGAATCGGGAAGAACGCCTCTATATTGACTACCTTCAACACGCAGAAGGCAAAACCATCATCGCCCCTTATTCACCCCGAGGGAATACAGAAGCCGGCGTCGCTACACCCGTTTATTGGCAAGAACTCGAATCATTGCATTCAGCCAAGCAATTCACGATGAACTCCGTGATAAAACGGATACGCGAACATGGCTGTCCGTTTGCAAGTTATGCATATATGAAGTCGCAGCAAAACCTTGAAGGTTTCTATAAGATATTACAGGGAGATAAATAAAAGAGGAGGGCATGTACGTTAGCATAAAAAAAGCCGAACTGATTTAAGCGAAATCGTACGGCATGTCATTGAGTTTTGTCCTGCTTGTTTTATATGGTAGGTTCCTATGCGCCCATCTCATCCGGATGAGGACCGATTCTACCATTGTTATCCAGCGCACTAATTTTATCGATTTCATCATCCGTCAGCTTAAAGTCGAAAATATCAGCATTCTCTTCCTGGCGCTTTCGCTTTGAAGATTTTGGAATCGTAATGACCCCTTGATGGAGATCCCATCGTAAAATAATTTGAGCTGGTGTTTTATTATACTTTTCCGCCAGCTGTTTTAATATAGGTGCATCAAAATAGTGACCTCTTCCTAATGGGGACCAGGCTTCAATTGCAATATCATGCTTTTTACAATAGTCTCGCGTTTCTTGTTGGATAAGTTCAGGATGAAATTCAATCTGATTGACCATTGGCTTAACTTCCGCATCCTTCATCAACTCATCTAAATGGTGAGGCATGAAGTTGCTTACACCGATTGCACCGACTTTACCCTCGTGGTAAAGCTGCTCCATCGCACGCCACGTGTCTTTGAATTTGCCTTTTATCGGCCAATGAACCAAATAAAGATCCAACTTGTCTAGCCCTAATTTATCTAAACTGCGTTGAAATGCCTCGAATGTTTCGTCATAACCTTGTTCGTCGTTCCAGATTTTAGTTGTCACAAACAACTCCTCACGCGGAACATCCGATTGTTTGATGGCGGTACCGACGCCCTCTTCATTTCCATAGAAAGACGCCGTATCTATATGACGATAGCCGACATCCAATGCTGATTGGATAGCTTCTTCAACTTCGCCGCCTTCCTGCATTTTATATACGCCAAGACCGACTAACGGAATTTGAACACCGTTATGTAGGGTTGTTGTCTGGGTAAGTGTCATGTTTCCCCACTCCTTTTTCTGGACTATGAACTATCTTTTCCTATGAAATCAATACCCTTTGCACATTGATTCTTAAACGTACGAAAGGAAAAAGGTGTCATTTATGGGGATTATTTTCGATATATTTTGGCAATTTCATTTCGTATACAAAGAAAGATAAAACACGAAGCAAAATCGGATATAGGGCGATAATGCCGAGCAAATCTCCAATCAACCCCAGTGCATTCGTGGCTAACATCCAAACCGCAAGTATGGTCATAAGCACGGTCGTTACATTCCCGGCGCTGCCATTGACGGGAGACCAGTTCCCTGCAATGGTTCGTGTATCCTGTTCGAGCAATTCAAAGCATCGGTAGTGAAAAGGACGAAGCCGGAACCAATTCGAAGCTGTAATCAATTCATCCCGGTCCCTGATTTCTTTGTAGCAGTACCGACAAATATTAGATTTCATGTCATCTACTCCTGTATAAATATTTTGCTTAAATCTATTATATCTCACGTATACCCTAAATTGCTATGGCCAGCAATCGCGCAGGTAGCAACGCCAATATCCCACAGACTTCATTATATGCTGCCAATCATAATAAAGCGATCACCTCACACAGTCTCTGATGCAAGGTAAATCGCTTTTCAATTACAATATATTTACTAGTTCTTGGCTTCACTCAAAATAATATCGATGACATGTTCTTTTGCACGTTGACTTTGGTAGGTGGCCATTTGCGTAATCAATTGATCTTTTTGCTCCATTAATATGTGTATCTCGTCTCGCAAGCGGTCCTGGGTCAATTCTTCTTCTTCTAATTTACGTGCATACCCCTGTTTTACAAAAGAATCTGCATTCAAGATTTGATCGCCGCGGCTTGCTTGACGTGAAAGTGGAATCAATAGCATCGGCTTACGTAAGGCGAGAAATTCGAAGATGGCATTCGACCCTGCCCTTGAAACAATAAAATCGGTTGCAGCAAATAAATCATTCAACCCTTCGTTGACATATTCAAACTGCTGATAGCCTGATTGTTGCAACTCATCGTTACGTTGCCCTTTTCCACAAATATGGATAATCTGCAAATGTTCGAGCAATACATCTAAATTGGCTCGGATCGCATCATTGATTTTTTTAGAGCCTGAGCTTCCTCCCATAACCATCAGTACGGGTTTTTGTTGATGAAACCCACATGTTTGCAAACCTCGTTCACGGCTTCCTTTAAACAATTCTTCTCGAACGAGTGCACCGATGACCTCACTTTTCTCTGCCGGCAAGTGGTTGGTTGTTTCAGGAAATGTGGCTAATATGCGCTTCGCAAATGGAAAAGACAGTTTATTGGCAAGGCCCGGTGTGAAATCTGATTCATGAATGATGGAAGGCACCCGGTTTAGTTTTGCTGCGGCCACGACTGGAACCGAGACAAACCCGCCTTTAGAAAACACGATGCTTGGTTTTCGTTTACGCATGATGCGATGGGCTTGCATCAGCCCTTTAAGTACTTTGAATGGATCCTTAACATTTTCCTTTGATAAATAGCGTCTTAATTTTCCTGTAGAAATAGCGTGATAGTTCACATATTCCAACGGTTCAATCAGTTCGCGTTCAATCCCCTTGTATGAACCTATATAATCTATTTCATATCCCCGCTCATGAAATTCAGGGATCAATGCCAAGTTCACAATCACATGACCGGCTGTGCCGCCTCCAGTGAACAAGATTCGCTTCGCTTCATTACTCATGGCTATACTTCCTTTCTAACGTTGACGACTGTGCATCGATACTCAACTATGCTATAATCCTTCCTATCCTAAGGGAATTGTATCAGAAAAGGAAGAGCAATATGTACGAAACTCATTCAATCAAAGAAAAGTTGCGCTTGCTCGTTATCATTTTTCTTCCAATTTTAATGACCCAACTCGGCATGTATGCCATGAACCTATTTGACACCATCATGTCAGGTCAAGCAGGAGCGGCTGATTTAGCGGGGGTCGCTATTGGGTCAAATATTTGGCTTCCGATTTTCACAGGCATTAATGGTATTTTATTGGCCATCTCGCCTATCGTCGCTCAGTTAAAAGGGGGCGAACAGGAAGAGGATATCACGG
The DNA here is from genome assembly GCF_013618635.1 of Thalassobacillus sp. CUG 92003. Classification (GTDB taxonomy): domain Bacteria; phylum Bacillota; class Bacilli; order Bacillales; family Halobacillaceae; genus CUG-92003. The sequence continues at coordinate 119,876 of NZ_JABLSJ010000006.1, forward strand.
AAGCCGTCAAACAAGGCGTTTACTTAGCGATTGTACTGGCTTTAGCAGTTGCTTTCGTTGGTTTTTTTCTGCTTGATCCGATATTGAACCTCATGAATATTGAAGCTGACGTGCGCCATATTGCAAAATATTACTTGTTGACGCTCGGTATCGGCATCGTCCCTTTGTTTGTATTTAATGTTTACCGCTGCTTTATTGATGCGTTGGGGCATACGAGGGTAACGATGATTGTAATCCTGCTCACACTGCCGACAAATATCCTTTTTAATTATGTCTTGATTTTTGGTAAGTGGGGGATGCCTGCCCTTGGAGGAATCGGAGCAGGGCTTGCCTCAGCTCTGACTTACTGGGTTGCGTTCGGCATCGTCATCATCGTCATTTTTCAGATTGCACCGTTCCGTCATTATGCCTTGTTAGCAAATTGGACTACCCCTTCACTCAAAGCCTGGGGCTATCAATTAAAAATCGGCATCCCGATTGGCTTTGCTATATTCTTCGAGACGAGCATATTTGCCGCTGTCACGTTTTTCATGACAGCGTATGATACCTATACCATTGCGGCCCACCAGGCAGCCATTAACTTTGCTTCATTATTGTATATGCTCCCCTTAAGTATCGCCTTTGCCCTCACCATTGCTATCGGTTTCGAAACAGGTGCTAAGCGTTACGAACATGCCCGCCACTACGCCAATCTTGGAATTAGCCTGGCTGTCCTCATGTCCGTAGCAGCTGGGATTATTTTGTATGTGTTTGATGGGGCGGTGGCCCGATTATACAGCTCCACTCCAGAAGTCATTGCATTAACAGAAAACTTTATATTCTATGCGATTTTCTTTCAATTATCCGATGCATTCGGTGCCCCGATCCAAGGCGTTCTTAGAGGGTATAAGGACGTGAATATCACGTTGATCATGGCTTTTGTGTCCTACTGGGGCATCGGTCTTCCAAGCGGTTGGTTGCTTGCTCATTACACAGCTCTCGGCCCCTACGGGTATTGGATGAGTTTAATTATTGGTTTAACTGCTGGGGCGGTTGCTCTGCTTATTCGCATGCTGAATGTGCAGCGTCAATATATGCACAGTTACACGTCATAACGCGAGACAAGGACAATAAAGCACAAAAATTCCGAACAATTTCGCTGAAACTGTTCGGAATTTTTGCGTTTAAGAGGGCTTCGAAAAGTGCAAATGACATAGCCCGGGTCTCTTTTAATGATCCAGATTCATGACAATCAAGCGTTCTTCTGTCATTTCATCTACGCTGTATTTTGGTCCTTCTTTACCCCAGCCGCTGCTTTTCACACCACCGTATGGCATTAAATCAACACGGTATTGGGAGGAATCGTTAATCATTAACCCGCCGACTTGAACGCGTTTAGCGGCTTTAAATGCTTTATCGATATCCTGCGTGAAAATCCCGCCTTGCAACCCATACGGTGATTCGTTCACCTCATCAATACACGCATCTAAATTTTCAAAGGATTGCATCGTGACAATAGGTGCAAATGCTTCTTCACATACGACTTTCATATCTTTTGTGACATTATCGATAATGGTCGGCTGGAGCATGGCCCCTGTTCGCTCTCCACCAGCGAGGACTTCAGCCCCACTCTTCTTCGCTTCCTCAATCCAGGCGTAAGCTCGCTTGGCTTCTTCTTCACTAATCATCGGTCCAACATCGGTCTTAGGGTCTGCAGGGTCTCCAACATTCAATTGCTGGACCGCTTCAATGAATTTCTCCTGAAACGCCTCTTTGACTGATTCATGGATGTATAAGCGCTGCACAGAAATACAGACTTGCCCTGCGAAAGCAAAACTTTTAGCTGCGGTATTCGCTGCAGCTTTATCCAGATCAGCATCTTGATCAATAATCACAGGCGAGTTGTTTCCGAGTTCCAGAATGAGCTTGTTCAACCCTGTTTGCTGTTTTAGCTTTAAACCGACTTCGGCACTTCCTGTAAAGGTATACAACCTAATGCGTTCGTCCTCCATCATCTTGGCCCCAACAGTGGACCCCGATCCAATCAACACATTTAGAAAGCCTCTCGGCAAACCGGCTTCCTCAAATATTTCTGCCAGTTTCAGAGCCGTTACCGGGGTAGCGCTCGCCGGTTTCAAGACGACCGGGTTAGCCGCCGCTATGGCAGGTGCTATTTTATGTGCCACTAAATTGAGTGGGAAGTTGAATGGACTGATGGCGCCTACGACCCCTACAGGGACTTTCCACGTAAACGCCATCCGGTTTTCTGAACCAGGAGCAGCATCTACAGGCACCCCTTCTCCGTGAATCCGTTTGGCTTCTTCGGCGGATAATTCGATCGTCTGGGTGGCACGGTCTACTTCAGTGCGTGTCTGTTTTAATGGCTTCCCTGCTTCCATCGTTATTGTATTGGCGAGTTCTTCTTTATGTTCCTGAAGCAATTCACTCACCTGTTTCAATATCCGATAACGTTCATAAGGGTCGAATCGCGTTGTCTGAAATGCCCGTTCAGCAGCTGTAACAGCCTGATTCACTTCATTTTCCGACGCTTTGGATACTTCCGCGAAAGCGTCTAGCGTATATTTATTTTGGACTTCAAGCTTTTGCTCTGTCGTCTTCCATTGGCCGTCTATATATAAGTTATACGTTTGAACCATGTAATGACGCTCCTTTCAAAGGAATCTACATGTTATATAGCCCTCATTTTCTTGCAATAAACGTTAGCACAACAAAATGAGGCTTTTATAACTTATGGCCTTTGAAGAAGCAAAAAAGCGTTTCAAAGGTTTTGAAAACCTTTGAAACGCTCGCTTGATTACAAGAATAGACCTGCCATTGTAGCGGAGAGCATTGAACCAAGAGTGGCCCCGATCAATAGTTTCATACCAAATCCAGAAACGCGTCCGCCTTTATCTGCGTCAATTCCTTGAACGGTACCAGCAATGATGCCAATGGAAGAGAAGTTAGCAAAGCTGGTGAGAAATACGGTCACAATGCCGACCGTTTTTTCTTGCATTTGCTGAACCATCGGTTGGAATTCGAGCATAGCGACAAATTCGTTCGTCACAATTTTCGTCCCCATGATCGAACCTGCTTCCAGGACTTCTCCAGCTGGAATACCCATCAACAACCCGATTGGAGCAATGACGTAGCCTAACACTTCTTGCAGCGTCATACCTCCGAATATACCTGCGAAAGCCCAATTGACAAGTTCCAGGGATGCAATAAATGCAATCAGCATCGTTGCTACAATTAACGCGATCTTTCCACCGTCTAAAGCGCCGTTCCCCATAGCCTCAAAAAAGCTTTTGGCGTTGGAGACGTCTTGAATATCGACGTGATCCTCTTCTTTCGGTACTTTGACCGGAGCAATCATCGATGCCACGATCAAGGCACTGAACATGTTTAGCGGCAATGCGACCAATACGTACTGTTCAGGCAAAATATTCAAGTACGCTCCAACAATTGATGCTGAAACTGAACCCATTGCCGAAGCACTTACAATATACAGCCGATTATCATTCAATTGTCGGAATTGCGATTTAATTGCAATCAACGCCTCAGACTGTCCAAAGAAAATACTGTTAACAGCATTGAAGGATTCCACTTTAGGAAGACCTGTGACATAAGAAAGGCCCCACCCTAAGTATCTAATGATAAAAGGCAATATTTTTAAATACGTTAATACGGATAGTATCGTCGCAAAGAAAATAATCAATAAAAGCACGTTGAAAAAGAAAACCGTAGAATTCTCAGCTACTTGAATATTCCCCAGAACGAAATTAACACCTTCAGTTCCAAATTCGATCAGTTTGTTAAAACCGGCTGACACGCCCTTAATAATAGCTCCGCCAAGCGTTGTCTCGAACATAAACCACGTTGTAAATATTTGTGCAGCTAACATGACGACAATCCCGCGCACATTAATATTCCGTTTGTCATTCGACATCAAGAAAGCTATCCCAAGAATGACCGCAATAGCCAATACCCCAAAAATGATACCCAACACGTTGAAGTTCCTCCCTTAAGTAGATATAATAAAACACTTTTATGAAAATGCTTTCATACTCTCTTTCCACATAGGATTTTATCAGGTTGTCAGACGTCATGCAAGTGTAGATTGAAATTCCTAATTATCATGTCAATCTCCTGATCAAAAAAATAAAAACAGGACTTCATTCCTGATCCTATTGCAAGGGTTGGAATCCTGTTAAAGTTAAGCTTATTTTTGAATGAACATTTGCGTCCAATAATGGCCGTAATTTTCACCAGAGGCGTAACCAACTCCGATTAACCATGTTTTGATCTAAGATGTTTTTGCGGTGCCCGGGACTATTCATCCACCCGTCCACGACCTCTTGCGGGGTACGCTGACCTGCCGCAATGTTTTCCGCCGCTCTGCGATAGGAAATGTTAAAGTCTCTCATCATTTGAAACGGGGAGCCATATGTTGGTGACTCATGAGAAAAATAGTTCTTGGCTGCCATGTCCCGTGATTTATAACGGGCAACGCGAGACAGCTGCCAGTCCTTTTTAAGCGCTGACAACCCGTGATTAGCCCGCTCCTGATTGGTCAAATCAATCACTTTTACATTAGGTTTAAGGGGAATGGTAACCTGATCGCCGGGATAGATTAAATCAGGGTTATCAAATTGCGGGTTAGTATTAATAATTTCAGCTAAACCAATTTTGTAAGTTTGGGAAATCTCCCAAAGGGTGTCGCCCCACTTGACCGTGTACGTGTCATTGGGCTGACCATGGACAGCATGAGACTGCACATACATGATGCTGCCCATAAAGACCAATAAAATTCCGAACCACTTATACGTTTTCACCATCATTGCTCCTTTAATATTACTACGTTTACTAGTTTGGCTGAAATTCCAGAAACTATGTAAAAAGCCCTGCAGCTGGTTACAGCTGCAGGGCTTTAAACTATTAACAACTCCATTAATAGGGTTTCCCCTTATAATTGGAAGGAACGGACCACTTGAAGAAGCTGTTCTTTCGTTACCGATTGTTTGTCCTCGTCTGAGTTCGGATTTTGCCGATAGATCATCTTGTAGGTAATGTCACCTTTATTCCATACTACCGTTTTTGCAAAGGCATTATCTTGATAGTTCACTTGCAGATTGTCTTTCAATGCAATCGTTTCAGCATCATGGAGTGATTCAGAAGTATCTCCCTTAGCGTATTGAATCGAGAGCAAATCGTTATTTGCTGTGTAAAAACTTAAATCCAACGTCTGGGCTCGATCTGTCGAGAAATGATCCGACACGACAGCCATCATTTCGATTGGAAGGTAAGCAGGCAGCTCAGGATCATACGCCACCTGTTTAACAGCTGACTCTACTTTATCTTCGTTATACGTATAATAACCATTCGGAATAGCTTGTGACGTTTGGCAAGCTGTTAATACGAGCAGCGTAGCGATTATGAGCAGTGATCCTATGTCTTGTTTATGTCTCCTCATTCTTATCCTCCTGCGAGAGTTTCCTATCTTATTTGACGGTCTTAAGCGACAGAAAGTTTCAAGAATGTGGATTTTTTTACATAGAATGCTGTTAATTTATAACCCCTTGCTGTTGAATATTCACTTCCACCTTCGGGGTGATGGTGATTTGTGAGAATTCTTCATTCCAGTCCATTTTCTTCCACTCCTTATAATGGTAAGCCTGTATTCTTCTTCCGATACTGAACACATCACTGTTAGCCTCCTGTAGTCGACTGATAATGTCTTTTGCCTCTTTTGTCAACTCTTCTGACAACTTATCATCAAGCTTGGTTACTTCGGTTGCCTTATCAAGATGTTTCTTAGGGTATTCCACGACGCGTATGTTCAGTTTTAAATTGATCACAGCTTCGACCTCGCCGTCTTTAACATTGATATTAAGGTTCCGGTCCAGGTTCATCACATTAAAGCTTATATAGTTCATGATTTGCTCTTCTTCATCTTCAAGCACTTGAGTGGTGAAGCGTGCCACTTTCCCTTTATAGCCCATCATCAACATGAGTAAAGTAGTTTGTTCGGGGGTAATTTTATCGCCGGTGTACACCTTGTCATGAAATAAGGCTAAACCGTTGAATTTGAGCGTACTCATTTCCTTGTCCACTTTCAGAAGCGGCAGCACAAAATCCACGCCTGGTTCAAACAACTCTGCGCAAATTAACTGGAGATTATCTCCCGTGGTATGCGTGGCATCTTTCACCGCATCTAATAATCCACTGATATACTTACTCGGTCGCGTATCAATATTAGGCTGCATACCGATTGCCTCTTCGACTTCCCCCTCTATGACAGCCAATTTCGCATTCAAATTATTCTTCGGATTGCGGTAAAACACATCGAGGACCGGGTAGATATCTTTTTTCGCCAATTCTTCCCCCAGTAACAACACTTCAAGTTTAGAAGGGTCGAAAGCATTTGATATCCTCAAGTCGATTTTCTCGCGCGCACTCCGCGGCGTATACCCGATTTCGGATAATACACTCACCGTCTCTTCCCCAGGTCCATCAGCTCCCCGTCTGATCGTTGGGATGGAAACAGTCGACTTAATTTTCTCATCATCTGCTGCATCAAAACCGATAGTCAATACGAGCTTAACATTTTTAAAATGGCGGGTGTCCCAGCAGCCTGTTAAAACAACTAAACATATAACAGCAAGTAATAGTCGCTTCATCATCATCGCTCACTTCCTGCAGCGTTTTTTTTCCGAAATAAGCTTAATCCATAAAGGATGAACGGCAGGAAAATGGCCATTCCATAACTAGCCGTCATAATATGAGAGGTAAACGCATCGATGGTCTTCTGTGAGCCAATCGGCCAAAATGAAATGAAAAATGCGGCAGCAGCCGTCACGATTAAAAACACTTTTTTATTTTGGCTATGAAAAACGCGCATCAACCCCACACCTGACATATATATATAAATCGTGAAAGTCGTGGTCACAGAGACAATCCAAACGGAAAGGAAGAACAGGTCCACCCGGGAAACTACTGTGAATTCAAACGATTTCAGCATATACAGGATAGGAGATGACACGAGAGGCAATTCCTCTGTACTAAAAAAGGTGAAACTAATCAACACAATGATTAAGTAAAATATGGCCACAAACCAGTGGGCGATAAATATGGTTTTTAACGTATCAACCGCTGCGCCCTTTACTTTCGGCGCTATTACCAAAATCAAGATAAAACCGAGAAACGCCAGCATGCCACTGTTCACGCCTGCAGCCAACTCCTTCCAGCTTGAAGTAGCGACAGGAAATAAGTACATAAGTTTGAGTTCATTTAAAGAAAAAACCAATAAAAATAAGAGAAAGAGCAATAGTGCAGAGAGCATTGTAAAAAACCGAGCGACCACCTTAATACCGCTGCACACTAAATAGAGCGAAACAGACGTCATCAAAAACGTAATCACCCAAATAGGCGTATTCGGCAAGATCCACCCACTGATCATTCTTCCAAAAAGCACTAAGACAAGGGCGCCCACAAAGGTGAAGTACACCGCATAACTTAGTGATAACACCTTCCCCAGCCATTTCCCCGTTAGAAATTCAATCATTTGGAACAAATCCCATTCAGGATATTTTTTACCTAACAACCAGAGAACGATGAGCACAAATTGAATAATAAACGCACCTATGATCAACGATAACCAGCCATCCTGTTTGGCAGCTATGTGAAGATCATAAGGGAGCGATAGAATGCCTACCCCGATCTGGGTTTGGATGATTAAAAAAAAGAATTGACGCTGGGACAGCTTACGATTTTTTTGATTGCTCACTTTTTTTCCACTCCCTTGACTCTCCCATCGCTCCTTTTTGTAAAGGTCGTGCGTCTTTAGGCCGTGTTTTCATCATAAACAGGGGTAATCGAACAAAGGTATCTTTTAAATCTTTCAATTGAAGCGGCGCAATCGGAGCAAAGTACGGGACACCAAAAGATTCCAGTCTGGTCAAGTGAATGAAAATGAATAACAGAGCGAACACAATCCCTACAAAGCCTAATGTTCCAGCCGCCAAAATAATGGGGAAAGTGAGCAGACGAAGCGTCGTGCTCATTTCATTTGAAGGAACGACAAACGATGCGATAGCTGTTAACGCAATCACAATGACCATGACATTCGAAATAAGCCCTGCCCTTACCACAGCATCTCCAATAACGAGACCACCCACAATCCCGATGGTCTGCCCAACTGGGGAGGGCAGCCTGATCCCAGCTTCTCGAATGAGTTCAATGATAACCACCATGACTAAAGCCTCTAGTATGGGCGGATAAGCAATTTCATTGATTGAGCTTTTCACAGGCATAACAAGGTCGTCTGGTAAGACTTCAAAATGAAAACTAACGATGGCAATATAAAAAGCTGGCAGTCCAATCGCGATTAAGAAACTGGCGAGTCTGATCAAGCGAACGAACGTTCCGGTATACCAGCGCATGTTATAGTCATCAGGCGACTGGTAAAACATAAAAAAAGTAGCCGGAAGGATCAGGACGGTCGGGCTGCCTTCTGCTAACAATAAAATTCGTCCATCCATCACATTTCCCACTGCTTTATCCGGTCGTTCCGTGTTCAACATTTGTGGGAACGGAGAGCCTGGGTTATCTTCGATGAATTCTTCAATATAACCAGGGCTCATGATAGCTTCAGAGGTAATGGCTTTGATGCGTTTCTCTAGCATTTTGATTATTTTAGGGTCAGCCAACCCATCCATATAGGCAATTGCAACATTCGTATTCATCTTCTTGCCTATTTTAAAATACTTGAAAGTCAAGTCACGATGCTCAATCCGTTTTCGAAGTAGGTTTACATTTACCGTTAAGTTTTCTACAAAGCCTTCATGGGATCCGCGGAGCACTTTTTCGTTTGTTGGTTCGTCGGGGGAACGACTGTAATGTGCGGTCGCGTTGAATTGAATTGCCGTTGTCGTTCCGTTTTCCAAATACACAACCTGTCCGCTTAACAGAGCTGGAATCGTTTCTTCCAGGTTAGTGGTCTTTTTTCCACTTGGAAGGCCAAGGATACTATTCGTATCATTATCTTCGATAGGTGCAAATATGGTACGCTGGATTTTCTCCTGGTCGACAAGCGATTCTAAATAGATCAAGGCAGATTGGCCATCTTTAAGAACGCGGACTTTTACGTCACTCGAATGATTCAAGTTTTTAAGCAAATATTTAATATTCTCGGATAATTTAATTGACGTCGGATGCTGTGGTTCATTTTTCGCCGTAGAGCCAGCCGCCAATTGCTTGATCTCTTTTTGGTCTTCAGATGAGTCGTTAGAATGATGTTTACTGAAAAACTTAAAGAATGACATACTCCAGCCTCCTGACTATTCTTATCTATTATGAGTCACGAGGCTATGAAATATGCAGGCATGAAAGTAGTTCAGACTGTCTTGGAGACTAGCCTATCATCGCAGGAAAAATCAAGATCCAGATTTAACATCAAAAGCTCCATTTTCTAGAGCAAGAAAATGGAGCTTTTGTGTATAAAGTGTTTTCCAGTTTTAATGAGCAGGAAAGAATATCATCTGGACAATAAATATGATGGCAAAAACGTAGAGAATCCAGTGAACCTGCTTGCCTTTGCCGTTTATGAGTTTCAATAGCGGATAGGTAATGAAGCCGATTGATATGCCGGTTGCGATACTGGATGTTAGCGGCATCGTCAAAATGATGATAAAAGCAGGAAACGCTTCATCAAACGTCTTCCAATTCACCTTTGCCAACCCTTCCATCATAAAACAACCCACGATTATGAGCACAGGCGCCGATATGGCAGATAAAGACGAGACTGCGCTAACCACAGGCGAAAAGAAAATGGTCAGGAAGAACAAGAACGCAACGACTATCGTTGTTAAACCCGTCCTCCCACCTGCCGCTACGCCTGTCGACGATTCAATATAAGCTGATGAAGGACTTGTACCGAACATAGCACCCACTGTGGTCGCCGTAGCATCAGCCATCAATGCTGATCTGGCTTTCGGCAGACTGCCATCTTTCCGAATAAACCCAGCCTGTTCGGCTACACCAATCATCGTGCCGGTCGTATCGAAAATAGTCACAAGTAAAAAAGCAAAAATGACCGTATAAAGTGAATTCGAAAATACACCTGCAAGGTCGATATCCCAGAATACGGGGGATGGTGGCGCAGAGACCACACCTGTGAACTCAAGCTGGCCTGTGAAGTAACCGATCATACCGGTGATGAACATACCAATGAAAAGTGCCCCTTTAACATTACGGGCTATAAATGCAAGCGTGATGAACAACCCAGCCACCGTGAGCAGTGTTTCTGCATCGCCTAAATCACCGAGGGTCACGAGCGTGGATTCACTTGATACAATAATGCCGGACATTCGTAAGCCCAGAAAGGCAATAAATAACCCGATGCCTGCTGTGATCCCATACTTGAGCGAAGCTGGAATGGCCGTAATTAAAAGTTCCCGAAATTTAGTAAGACTAAGTAGGATGAATAAGATACCAGCGAGAAAGACTGTTCCTAAAATAACGGAATAAGAAACACCCTGATTGGCCACTTCAGCAGCAAAATATGCATTCATCCCCATGCCCGGCGCGATGGCGATTGGATAATTAGCAGCAAAGGCCATCGTAAGCGTGCCGATGATCGCTGCGATGACAGTGGCCATGAACACATGTTCAAACGGGAGTCCCGCTCCTTCCAGTACATAAGGATTGACCACAACGATGTACACCATCGTCAGAAATGTCGTAATGCCCGCTAACACTTCCGTTCGTATATTTGTCTTGTTTTCATGTAGTTTAAATACCTTTTCCCACAATTTACACCCTTCTTCCCGAATAAAATCAACACCAAACACTATAATATTCGTTTTTTACCATTCTTTCAACCCCCTCTTTTTTAATGTACCTTTTTATGTACCTGGTACAAAACGGGGGTTTTGAAAAGAGCCGGGTGTTTCTTTTTGGTATGAGAAAAGGTCCGCCTGGTGGAACAACCATTGGCGGACCTTTTTCTATTATTCAACGTTATGTGGGCTTGTTTTTTGTATTTTTTTGTACTTTTTCGGGTTCATACCATTGCAGCATCGTTTCGATATCACTCACCTCTAAATGATCGACTGTCGGGGAGGCGCCCCCGAGGCCCGATTTGATCGTTGACGTGATCGAAGCGAGCGACTTTCGTTTTTGGAACCAGGACTGTTTTGCTTCTGTATCCTGAATACGATATTTTTTCATATAATACGTTCGTTTAATGATGCCACGAGATTGCAAGCACAACTGCTGCCCCTGCAGGTCCCAGCCGGCATCTTTATATTGCAGCCAAGAAAGGGAGGCTGCCAGCAAGACCAAAATGACAGATAATAAACCGATTGGCCATAGGAACCAGCTTACTGCCCCTGCGATGATCGATGTTATGATCATATTCCAGATGAAATAGCGGAAGCGTGACCGTTTGGGGGCAGGCTTTAAATCAACATCAAACTGATAGTCTGGAAGCACTTTTGCCATGATTCCAGAAATGCTATCTTTTTTAACCAGTGGGAGCAGATTCATATTGTGTTCTTCCTTGTCCCCCACTCCCCCTCCCGCACTTTCAACATGTAATGAGGCGTATCCGAAGGGTTGCCTCAATAAATTTTGTTTGACCTGTATGCCTTGAATCCGATTAAGCGGAATCGTCATTTGTTTCTTCTCCAACATACCCCGCGTAATGATAAGGTCATCTTCCACTAGCCTCACTTTAAAATCCGCGAACCGGAGAAACGTCAGTAAAACCCCGATGCCGTACGAAATCAGCAACAACAAAAACGAGGCTAAACCGACTACGAACACACCGATCTGCACGAATTCCACCACTTCATTGAATAAAGCTTCATAGGGGATGATTTCGCCAAACTGGGATCCGAAGAAAGCCAAACCTGAAAATACAACACCCGAGGCTCCTGAGGTCACAGCCAAAATGACAATTTCCTTTGAAGGCAGGCGAAATACTACACTGCCCTCATCAGCCTGATGTGCATTGGATTCCAAAGCTTCTGAATCGGTATCCGCTTCTGTTTTCCGCTTGGCTTGTTGGATCCAATCCTCAAGGGCGTGTGCTTCTGGTTTTTTAATGGCTGTTAAATCAGCTTCAGCCTGCGCGATATCCGAGGAGCCGGCCGTTTCGATGTTCACTTTGACCAAGTTGAACGGCCTGTGCAACACCCCTTCGGAAAAATTCAAACTCTGAATTCGATCAATTGGAATGTACCGTTTTTTTCGAAAAATAAGGCCATATTCTATCCGGAGTTCTCCTTCTTCAATCCGATACGTAAACCGAAGCCATTTTATGAAACCATTCACAAGGATAAAAACGAGCAGTACGCCAAATACGAGTGTCGGCAGCCAGTCCAACCACGTTCCCGATTCATCATTATTCAAGACCAATAGAAAAATGGCAGGCAAGATCGCGTCTTTAAGCCCTTTAAGAAAATTCATCACCGCAGATATGGGGTGCAGACGTTTCGCTTCAGACATCATCTTCGGCCACCCTTGCTAGCGATGAAATGGACTGGCGTAAATGTTCAGCTTCATCCACTTCCAGAGCAGGTATTTTATGCACCGTCGCTGCTGTCGATATGCTGATCGTTGCTAATTTATACTTGCGTAATAAGGGCCCTTGTTCTGTATCGACGTGCTGCACACGGATCATCGGGACTAATGTCCGATTCACAATCCAAATCCCGTGTTGAAGTTCAATTTCCTGCTCACGCACTTCATAGCGCCAACGTTTCCAACGAATAGTCGGCAACAACCAAACCGACAATATAATCTCTAATAAAGGAACGATGATTCCAATAAGGATTAGCCATTTCGGCCAATTAAAATAATATGTAGCCACAATCAAACCTGCCGCCAACAATGTGATAATAACCGATTGAATACCGCCATAAATCCGCCAAAGCCTTAACGCTTTAGGCGATATGCGATTTGCTGGCTCCAAACGCTCCATAACTCCACCTCCATCAACTCATACAACACCCCACAAAATACGAATCAGACCACCCAAACGTTTCACTCTATACAAAATCCTTTGATACGTACCTGGTACAAAATATGCTTTTTCAATTTAGCCGGGTGTTCCATAATGGAACGCCCGGCTATTTTCAAAAACACTGTTTTGTACCAGGTACGCACAATGGTACGCATATACATACGCACATCAACCTAGTTATCGGACAGTTGTTTTGATTTGTCGGTGCAGGCCTGCATGGCTTTCATGACGGAGCTGCGGAAGTTTGATTCTTCCAGCGTGGCAACCGCTTCTATTGTAGGACCGCCCGGAGTGCAAACGGCATCTTTCAAGGCTCCAGGATGCTCTCCCGTTTCCAGCACCATTTTAGCCGCACCATAAACGGCCTGACTGGCTAATTTATACGCTTTGTCGCGCGGAATGCCCTGACGCACTGCGGCATCCGACATCGCTTCTATAAACATGTACACATAGGCTGGTGATGAACCACTGATTGCTGGAATGGCATCCATCAGCGACTCCTTAATAAGTTCAGATTGACCAAAGCTATTGAATAACTCCATGACGTCCGCCAATTCATCTTCCTGTACGAGATCATTCGGGCACAAGACACTCATCCCCTCTCCTAAAAGAGAAGGTGTATTCGGCATTGAGCGGATTACTTTGACAGGTTGTTCAAAAGCCTTTTTCATTTTATCAAGTGGCATTCCTGCTGCTATCGTAATAATGATAACATCTTCATTTATCGATGATTTAATCTCCTGGATCACACCTTTATATACATCAGGTTTGACAGCGATAAATAAGTAATCACTCGTTTCAGCCACCCACTTATTATCTTCAGTCACTGTTATCCCATAACGAGAAGCAACATCCTCAATGGTTTCTTCCGTGTTAGCCGTGGCAGCGATCTGTGATGGCGATACTAAATTCGAATTAAGCATACCTGTAATCATTGCTTGAGCCATTTTGCCGCATCCAATAAAACCGATTCGTTTCTCCATGTTCATGCATCCCTTCTGTTGAAACTTCGTTAACAAAATTCATCCTATTTCCCCATCATACACGATAATCTTCGTTCAGTGAATTTCATCTTTTTCATGAAAGGGTTTACAAATGGGTTAACCTTCCTTATAATAGAGGATGTATTAGTTATATCATATCGATTCATCCCGAATATCATAGCTGCTACGAGAAAAGCCGAGCTGCCGAAGCTCGGCTTTTCTCGTATTTTAGCTTAATTCACCGCGATGCGTCTACCACGCATCCGAAATCCTTTCCTTACACATTCCCGTCTTCTTGCTCGCGTATCTTTTGCAGCAGCTCTCTCACCTGCTTTTTAATATTTCGCGACACCATAATATATAAAATGTCACCTGCTTCAATTCTCGTTTGTCCATATGGCGTAATGACGTCCCCTTTTCTTATAATCGCATTTACCAGGGCTTTATCTGGCAAATCAATGGTCTCTAGGCTTTGCCCAACAACTTCATTTTGTTCAGATACCTCATACTCGATAATTTCCACATTCGCTTTCCCAATGGATATCAATTCGAGAGAATGGATGGGATTCGCCATTTTATCCGATACGAGGGAGAATTTCTCTGCCAACCACGTAATCGAAGACCCTTGCACCAATGCCGATGTCAGAACAATAAAGAAAACGACATTAAAAATGATTTGGCTGTTCTCTAGCCCGGCCAGCATCGGAAAAATGGCGAGCACAATCGGTACAGCCCCTCTCAATCCGGCCCAGGATAAAAACAATTTTTCTTTATAATTAAACTTGAAGCCAGCCAAACTGAGAAAAGCAGCCACAGGTCTAGCAATGAATATTAAGATCAGCGAAATAATCAATCCATCCTTCATAATGTTCCACGTAAACACATCAGATGGGAAAACAAACAGGCCAAGAATGATGAACATCAAGATTTGAGCCATCCAGCCGAAACCTTCGTGGAAACGAAGAATGGAGTACCGATAAGCAAGGTCGGAATTACCGATAACCACTGCTGTCACATACACGGCTAAAAGACCACTAGCCTGAAGCAAGGAACTTGTACTATACGATAAAAACGCAAATCCTAATGCAAATAGCGGGTATAAGCCACTGGAATCCAGATTGATTTTATTAAGAGCGAAACTTGCCCCATAACCGATCAGCACCCCTACAGCAAGACCTGTTCCCATCTGCCAGAAGAAGGAACCGATCAAATGCAGGATACTTCCGCTTTCCTGAGTCAACAGTTGAATAAAAGTAATCGTTAAAAATACCGCCATAGGGTCATTCGTACCTGACTCTGCTTCTAGTGTGGCTTCGAGTTTATTTCGTATGTTTTTACCTTTTAAGACGGCGAAAACCGCAGCAGCATCGGTGGAACCAACGATTGATCCAACCAAAAATGCTTCAAGCCACGAGACACCTAATATGTACTTCGATCCCACTGCTACTAAGCAAGACGTAATGAGCACCCCGATTGTAGCCATGGAAACAGAAGGAAAAATGACCTTTTTCATGGCGCTCCACTTCGTTAGCATACCACCTTCAAACAAAATAATGACAAGCGCTATAACCCCGATGACTTGGGCCAGTTCGGCATTGTCAAAATACACCAGGTTGAGTCCGTCGCTGCCGATGAGCATGCCAACAGCAATAAAAAGCACAAGCGAGGGAACCCCAAGCCTCGTTGAGAATTTGGTAACCATCACACTCGTAATGAGTAATAAGGCAATTAATAAGATGAACTGGTTAGATTGAAGAATTTCATGAATCATAATATGTACCCTTTCTTTCTCTAAATAACGTTACCCTTATTATATCAGTATGTGTCATGATTTCTAAGCTATAGGACTCCGCATGAAAAAAACGGCCTTGATCATCAAGGCCGTTATCACTGAAATCGTTCTCTAAACAATGTCCGCTTCTTCTTCGTCACTTAAAAATTCTTTCATGGCATGGAATACATCGGCTTTTTTACGCAAAATAAAATATCTGAACTTTGGATCTTCAATCTTCTTGTAAACCTGCATCAGACTGGAATGACGATTATACTGATTCACTTCACCATATCCGAATAAGCTTGACACTTTGAGTAGTTCACCAATCAAATCGACACACCGTTTATTATCAGACGTTAAATTATCACCATCAGAAAAGTGGAACGGATAAATATTGTAACGCTCCGGAGAATATTGCTGATCAATCATTTCCAACACTTTTCGATACGCGGAAGAGCAGATGGTTCCGCCGCTTTCTCCTTTTGAGAAAAAGTCATCTTCATTGACGACTTTTGCTTCTGTGTGATGGGCAACGAACTCAATGTCCACCGTTTCATAATTTTGTTTCAAGAATCGGTTCATCCAGAAGAAAAAGCTCCGGGCCATATACTTTTCCCATAGACCCATTGACCCACTCGTGTCCATAATCGCAAAAACGACGGCTTTTGATTCTGGTTTGTCGATGTCACTCCAGGTTTTATACCTGAGATCTTCCGGATAGATAGGATTAAATGATGTCTTTCCTTTTAACGCGTTTCGCTTGTAAGCCTGCAGCATCGAACGCTTCTTATCAATGTTGCCGGTTAGACCCGTCTTGCGTATATCACGAAACTCAATATCCGTGTTGACAATCGTGTCTTTTTCTTTCTCTTCCAAATTCGGAAGCTGTAATTCTTTAAACAACGCTTCTTCTAACTCTGCCAACGTGACCTCTGCCTCATAAAAGTCTTCTCCTGCTTGATCACCTGCTCCAGATCCTTGACCCGCTTTCTTTTGATCAGCCGGACCTTTGGCAACAACGTCGCCGACTTGACTTTCGCCATCCCCCTGGCCTACATGTTCATTTTTCTCATGATTGTAGCGTATTTTATATTCATCAAGGGAACGGATTGGAATTTTCACGACATGTTTTCCTTTTGACATGATGATATTTTCTTCAGTGATCAAATCCGGAAGCTGTTTTTTCAAAGCGTCATTCACCTTTTCCTGATGACGTCTTTGATCATCATAGCCTTTCCGGTGGAGGGACCAATCTTCTTCGGCAATCATATAATTCTTCTTCTTGTTTTCCAGTGGTCTTCCCCTCCCTACTTAGGTATTACTTTATCGTATGCAGGTCCAACGAATTTGATTAAGTCAATTGTTTGAAAATTATGTCATATTAAAGTTTAGTACATTCAGCTCAATTTTAATTTGAGATGCATGGTGTGGCGACACTCTTCCACACTTTGGCCTTCACGCGATCTCCCAAAAAGAATCTAGCATATCGTAAACGTCCATCCGAATAAAAAAAACCACCTGCTTTTCAATAAGCAGGTGCTGATTATGGTCCGAATGTCCAGGCCATATTACTATTTAAGAATCCTGATCAGGATGGTCTTCGTTTTGCTTTTTCCCTTCTATAAACGATAGAAGATCATCGCTTGCTTTATCCTCTGTTGTTAGATCCGTCATGCCCATGAAGGTCCAGCCTTTAGACTCAACCCATTCCACAAATTCATCGAGGAATTGGTCATGATTAACATTCACATTATAGATAGCACCATTTATAGATATGGTCTTTTTCGGATAAAGCACCATTTGAAAAGACTTTGATTGACTCAACTAACTGTCCACCTCCATGTTAACACTATTCTTATCCCTACTATAGCAAAGCTCACTAACTTTGTGAATAACAAAAACCCCTGCCATTGAGTTAATGACAGGGGTGCTTGACCTGTTAACCTTCCAGCAATAGATCATAAGGGTCTTCTATCATTTCTTTAATGCGGCGCAAGAATTGTACGGCCTCTTTGCCATCCACAATTCTATGGTCATAAGATAAGGCAATATACATCATCGGACGGGCTTGAATGGTATCATCCGGCATAACTTTTGGACGCTTCTCAATGTTGTGCAAACCTAGAATACCGACTTGCGGTGTGTTTAAGATAGGCGTTGACAGCATTGAACCAAAAATACCACCATTCGTGATTGAGAATGAACCGCCTTGAAGATCACTGAGCTGAAGCTCTTTGTCTCGCGCTTTTTGAGCCATCGTTGCAATGCCGTTCTCGATTCCGGCAAAGTCTAACCGATCAGCATCACGCACGACGGGCACGACAAGACCTTCATCGGTCGATACGGCCATTCCGATATCGTAGAATTGCTTCATAACAACTTCATCGCCCTGAATTTCAGCATTAAGCAGTGGGAATTCTTTCAAGGCGCCGACAACCGCTTTTGTAAAGAAGGACATAAAACCTAATTTGATATCATGCTTTTTCAAGAATGCATCTTTACGCTGACTGCGAAGTTCCATAACATTCGTCATGTCCACTTCATTAAAGGTCGTCAGCATGGCAGAACTTTGCTGCGCCTCAACCAATCGCTTAGCAATCGTTTGTCTCCGTCTCGACATTTTTTCACGAACGACTGGTTTATCGAATTCTTTTTTCTCGGAGGAAGTATCTTTCTTCTGTTGTTTAGACGCTTCTTGTTTGCCAGAAGACTTAGCTTCTTCTTTGCTGTCATCTTTAGCATGACTGTCCACATCTTCAGGACGGATACGGTCTAGCGGATCGCGGGCAGAAATATCGCTCAAGTCGATTCCAAGCTCTCTGGCACGCTTTCTTGCTGCCGGCGTAGCGACGACCTCACCTTTGTCTTTTCCTTCATCTGAAGCCTGACTTTTCCCAGCAGGCTCCGCTTGTTTTTCTGAGGATGTTTCCTGGCTATCCTGTTCTTCCGCTTTCTTCGTTTCTTCTTGAGGTGCTTCCTGCTTTTCTTCTCCTTTGGACTCCTCTTCAGCAGTCTCGCCGGAGGCTTCCCCGTTCTCATCAACTTTAGCGATAACATCGCCGACTTCAACGTCATCACCGGCTTCCTTCAATAGCTCCGTAATGACACCGCCAGCATCTGCGTTGACTTCTACGTTGACCTTATCTGTTTCCAGTTCCAGAATAGGGTCTCCTTTTTCAACTTGATCGCCTTTTTTGACTAACCACTCGGCAATAGTACCTTCCGTAATGGATTCAGCTAATTCAGGGACTTTAATTTCCTTCATTGTGAACTTCCTCCTTTAGACATCTTAAACACTTCTTTAATGATACGGTTTTGTTCGGTCTTATGAATGTTCGGCTCACCCACAGCTGGTGAAGCACGGTGAGGACGTCCAACGTAACGGTGGATTTGACCTTCCTTCAATAGCTTGTGTAGAATGCCTTCCACAAAATACCAACTACCCATGTTTTGCGGCTCTTCCTGAACCCATACAATTTCTTCGAGGTTCGGATAGCCTTCTAATATTTCTTTCAACTGCGCTGTAGGGAATGGATAAATTTGTTCGACGCGGAATCCATCGACTTCTTCAAAGTTGTGCTCTTCATCCTTTTCCACTGCATCTTCAATATCAACCATGATTTTTCCGCTTCCCAGCAGCAGGGATTTAACTTTTTCTTTATCCTGACTTAAACCAGGCTGCTGCAGCAATGGCTGAAAATTACCGTCCGTAAACCGTTCAGGAGCAGCAGCGACACGCTGGTTTCTCAAGAGACTTTTCGGCGTCATCAAAACAAGCGGTCGTGCTTCTTCTTTTTGACCGATGTCCGCTTGGCGGCGCAGCAGGTGGAAATATTGTGCAGAAGACGTTACATTGCCTACTGTCCAGTTGTTTTCCGCTGCCAACTGAAGGAATCGTTCTAATCGTGCACTGGAGTGTTCGGGACCTTGTCCTTCATAACCGTGAGGTAGTAGGAACACTAAGTTAGACGTTTCGCCCCATTTGGCTCGCCCTGCTGCAACGAACTGATCGATGATCACTTGGCCGGCGTTAGCGAAGTCACCAAACTGTGCTTCCCACAGCACGAGTGATTCTGGCGCCTGGACACTATAGCCATACTCAAAGCCAATTACGCCTGCTTCTGATAAGGGACTGTTGAATATATCAAAGGATGCATTCGCCTGGTCGAGGCCATGTAAAGGACAGTAAGTTTCACCCGTATTGACATCATGCAACACCAAATGACGATGGGCGAACGTTCCACGCTCCGTATCCTGTCCAGTAATTCTGATAGGATGTCCGTCTTCGATGATAGAGGCAAAGGCTAACGCTTCAGCTGTTGCCCAATCTACTTTATTGCTTTCATCGAGCATATCTTTCCGGCGCTGCAGAATTTTCTCCAGCTTCTTGAACCCGTTGAACCCTTCTGGGCGCTTCAACATTTCATCGTTTAACCGCTTCAACCGATCGAGACCAACCGCTGTCTGGATTTTTTCCAAGCCGTTTTTGACTCCGCCGGGAACGCCTTTCACGTCAGCATCTTTCGTTTCGTTTTCTTTCATATTGTTATACGTATTGCGCAAGTTCTCTTCAACTTCATCCAGGAATTGGTCAACCGTACCGTCTTCAATGACACCTTCTTGCTTCAACATTTCTCCATATACAGATACAGCAGTCGGATGCGCGTCGATTTCCTGATATAACTTCGGCTGGGTCGCTCGTGGTTCGTCCATTTCATTATGGCCGTAACGGCGATAACCGATGAGATCGATGAGAAAATCTTTATGATACTTCTTACGGTATTCATAGGCAAATGCCATCGCAGACAGACACGCTTCCGGATCATCTGCGTTCACATGTAAAATCGGAATCTCGAATCCTTTAGCAAGGTCGCTCGCGTATCGAGTCGACCGCCCATCTTTCCTGTTCGTGGTAAAGCCCACGAGGTTATTTGCGATGATATGAAGCGTACCGCCTGTACGGTAACCTGGCAGATCACTCAGGTTCAACGTTTCAGCAACAACGCCTTCACCGATAAATGCGGCATCCCCATGAATGAGAATACTGAATGCTTTATCTTCTTGTAACTGCGCATACCCTGCCTGAGTCCGATCATCTTGTGCAGCACGTGAAAATCCTTCCACGACAGGATTTACATATTCAAGGTGAGACGGGTTATGGGCCAGGGTTACGCGTGTCCGCTTCCCTTCACCTTCGCCTACTTCACGTCGGGCACCAAAATGATACTTCACATCGCCTGTCCACCCGTAATTGATTCCCATCGAACCTTCAGATGGAACCAATTCTTTATCAGGTGAATGGTGAAATTCAGAAAAAATACGGTCATAAGGTTTTCCGAGCGTATGAGCCAGCATGTTCAATCGACCGCGGTGAGCCATACCCATCATGATGTGTTCAACTTTATCCGTAGAAGCGGCTTGAATGATGTGGTCCATCATTGGAATCATGACATCCAGCCCTTCGATGGAAAACCGTTTTTGAGCGACAAATGTTTTTGATAGGAAGTTTTCGAATCCTTCGACATCCGCAAGACGATGAAGCAATTGCTTTTTCTCTTCATTGCTCAAGCTGACTTGGAAACTGCCCGTATCGATCTTATCCTGCAACCATTTACGCTCTTCATCATTGTTCACATGATCATATTCAAAGGAAATCTTTCCTGCATAACGTTCTTTCAATGTTTTGACGACCTGCAAGGCGTTTTGAAGTTTGACAGGGGAGTCTGGCCATACCCATTCAGCAGGCATCGCTTCCAAATCTTGTTCATTCAACCCGTAATGCTTGGGATCAAGCAGTGGCGATGAAGCTCTTTCCTCTCCCCCTACAGCATAGACATCCGCCTCCAAGTGGCCGTGACGACGAATAGCCTCAACAAGTTTGTATGCTGAGGTTACTTTACCGATATATTCTGAAGAAAACTGATCACCCTTGGGAGCAGTCGCTTGATCTGACATCCAATCAGGTGCCCCGTGCTCATCAAAAATTTCCTTTAAAGAAGGATCGACAGCATCAGGGTCTTGTCGATATGTTTCATATTGTTCCTCAATGTACCCCATATTGGGACCATGAAATCTGTCCCAGAATCTTTCGTTAGACCCGTTAATAGACACTTACATTACCTCCAAGTATTTGTGTGACTGAATATTCATCGTAAAACGTTTGCAAATCCAACTACCATTATAGATTTGAATGGCTAATCTATTCAACATATTTCACCATTTTTTATTATGAAATACCATATATATTATAACAAGAAAGACGCACCTCATGGTACGCCTTTTTCACTTTTTAATAATAAAGTGTCCCATATACTATTCTTCATCTTCTAATACTCGATATGCATTGTCAAATAAAACTTGCTGACTGTTGATTTCCTGCTCGTTCACGTCTTTTGTCACATAATGGTAGGCGCCATTACTATCTTGCTCTCTAGCTTTCACATTATCTTTTAACATCATACATAATATGTCCATTAATGAAGATTTCACTTCTTCCTCGTAGATCGGAAACAAGATTTCTACGCGCTTCACCATGTTGCGTGTCATCAGATCAGCCGAGGATAAATAGATTCGTTTATCTCCATTTGAGTGAAAGTAGAAAATCCGGCTGTGTTCCAGGAACCGACCTACGATACTGATGACCCGCACGTGTTCACTCACACCGGTTATGCCTGGCCGCAGACAGCAGATGCCTCTCACTATCAAGTCAACCTTCACGCCTGCTTGTGATGCTTCGTAAATTTTCATAATCAAGTCTTTATCCGTGAGCGAATTCATTTTGGCAATAATGTGGCCGTCCTGGTGTTCATGATGAAACGCAATTTCTTCATCGATTAGTTTGATGAAGTCATCACGTATATCAAACGGTGCGACCGATAAATGATGATAGAACGGCTTTTCTGTATAGCCGCTCAAATAATTGAAAAAGTTGGTCGCATCAATCCCGAATTTCCTTTTTGTAGTAAACAGCCCCATATCCGTATAAATTTCAGCCGTTTTATCATTATAGTTGCCTGTCCCCAGATGCACGAACCGCTCGATTTTCTCACCCTGTTTTTTGACGACCAACGTGATTTTACTGTGGGTTTTCAAATTATTCATACCAAATATAACATGGCAGCCTGCCTTCTCTAGCTCTCTCGCCCACTGCACGTTATTTTCTTCATCAAAGCGGGCTTTCAATTCGACGAGGACCGTCACTTGTTTCCCATTTTCCGCTGCACGTTTCAAAGCTTCGATAATGGGCGAATCACCGCTCAATCGATACAAGGTTTGTTTAATAGCCAGGACTTCCGGGTCTTCTGCAGCCTCAGCTATGAAATCAACCACAGGCGCAAAAGATTCGTAGGGGTGATGGAGCAGTATATCTCGATTGGAGGCCGCTTCAAACACAGAAACGTCTCCTTCTAATCCTTTTGGCGGTTGGGGAATAAGTTTGTCATAAATAAGCGAATCATTGAAGTCAGCCAGATCATCATAAAATTGGAACAAAAAACTCAAGTCAAGCGGACCGTTCGTGATGTATAAATCATGACGATGAATCTCAAGAGCGTCCAATAAAAATCGGGTCATTTCTTCATCATGTTTAGCCGCATTAACTTCCAATCTGACGGCGGCCCCCCATTTCCGTTTCGTCAGTTCCTTTTCAATTTCTTTTAATAAATCACGGGCGCCTTCTTCATGTATCGTCATATCAGCATTTCGGGTGATACGGAATTCCGTAATCGACGTGACGGTAAAGCCTTTGAATAATCGATAGATAAAATGACTGATGATATCTTCCATTAATAAAAACGTCGGTTCATCTGTCTCTTTATTTACGGAAATGAACCGGTCTAACACAGAAGGGACTTGAACAATTGCGGTGCAACGGCTTGCTTCCGTTTCCTGCTCCGCTTCTAACACGACGGCGAGGTTAATGGACTTATTCAAGAGAAGAGGGAAGGGCCTGTATGTATCAACAGCCATGGGTGTCAATACAGGAAACACTTCTTCATTGAAGAAAGTTTCAATTCGCTCATATTCACTTTCCTCCAAGTCGGCTATCGAAATAAACGTGGGAGCATTACTCTGTAGCAGCCCATTCAAATGCTGGAATATATCATATTGCTCCCGGACAAGTTTAGAATTATAAAGGGTTATGTGATTAAGTTGTTCCTTAGGTGTTAAGCCGCTTTTATTGTCCGGCTTGTTATATCCTGCTTTGACTTGGTCAGTCAACCCGGCTACTCGTACCATAAAGAATTCGTCTAAATTGGAACTGAAAATAGCTAAAAATTTGAACCGTTCCAATAATGGATTGCTTTTATCTTTTGCTTCTTGTAAGACCCGTTCATTAAATGCCAGCCAGCTTAACTCCCGGTTATTAAAATACCGGGGATGATCGAGTTGATAATCGTCTTGTGCCATATGCTCACCCTTAAAGTCGTAATCATACCCACCGCCATATTATGTGATAGATGTATAGGTGATATTAACTTCAGGTAAAAAATCTGTAAATCCTATGACGTTTTAATAAACGATAATTCGATTTGGCGTTTCAATGCTTTCTCCAAATGTTTCTTCTGTTTTTCCGCTTGATATTCTTCAGGCAGCCAGTCCTGACTTCCGTACAAACGAATAGCAAGTTCTTCTCCATCTTGGGCCAACTCTAAGCGGTCAATGACTTGCCGTTTCGTACTATCGAGGCTGTAAACGAATTTAAGCATCGCCCCCAACAAAAAAATTTTCTTTTCTTCTTCTTTAAGAAACCACTTCTTGTAAGGTTGGATGAATTGTTTAAAGGTCGTTTTATTTTTGAACGAAGCCATCAGCGCAATTTTCAACCGTTCCATATGCATGAAGCCATCGATTGTCCGGTTCGCAAGCAGGTAGAATGTATGCTGAGAACTGGATTCCGAATCAATATATTCTCCAAGATTAAACACGTAACTCGCACGCTTCACTTTCATCCAATCTTGATTATTGATCTGTCCGATTCCATAGTATTGAAAGTGGGTGAACAATTCATAGGCTAAAGACTGTACATGGTTAACGTGCTTGATATTCAACTCAAAATCATTGATGAGCTCTTGAATGCTTTCTTCCTGCACACTAGGAAATAAAAGAAGCCCCATTTCATGCCCTAGTTGTTCAAAAAACACCCCGTCTCGAAGGCCTTTCCTGCTTAATACAAAACTCTCAGCCTGAGTGATTTCAAATAAACTATGAAAAACTTCGATTGTCGGCATGATGGTATCAGCCCGATCTTTCGATAAACCTTCAACTTTTTGAAGTTTTTTCATCTTCAAGTTAAAAAGATAATGTTTTACATAGGAAATATCATTGTCATTCATTTGGTATTGATGCAAACCAGCGAGGGGGTACGCTTTAAGGGATTGATCGATTTGGACGAGGTTCCGTGCGCCGCCCCCGATGCCGACCATGGGCACACGTTTCCCTTCTAACCAAGGCAACGTGCGAAATTGCTCAAAGAGGTAATGGCGCAATTGACGCAGTTCCTTTTCAGTGGGGAGTTCTTCTTTAAAGAAATCTTGCTTCAACGTCAGCGCCCCGAATGGGAAGCTGTGAAAATGGATGAGTTCTCGATCTTTAAAGTAGGTGACTTCCGTACTTCCTCCCCCGATATCAACCGTGATACCTTCCGTGAGCGACGTCGAGTTTACGACCGCCAAATACCCGTAGTAAGCCTCTTTTTCACCTGTAAGTATGATCACAGGCAAACCCGTTTCAGCTTCTACCCGATCTATGATGCTCTGTTGATTGGTAGCCTGGCGAACGGTGGCCGTTGCCACACACACCATTTCCTCGAGTTCATACGTTGCAGCCACTTCACCGAAACTGCTCAGGGTGTCGAGGAGGATCTTAATGCCTTCTTCAGACAGCTCTCCGCTATCTAATAAGTGATTTCTAAGCCGGGCGACAGCTTTAACGTTTTCAATCTCACGTAGGCGTCCCCCCTTCTCTTTTAAGTAAACCACTAACCGCATTGTATTCGAACCAATGTCGACGATGGCATAATAGTGTTTTGACATTGTTCACACCTGCATTTCTCTCATTGTATTGAAGCAAGTATACCATAGGTTCACGCTTCCCCAACACATGCATGAGCAAAACGAAGCTGGGACATAAGTAAATCAAAAGGACCTCACAAAAAAGCCGAACTGATTTCAGCGAAATCGTTCGACTTCTTGTGTTTCATTCAGTTTTGTCCCAGTCTCACTGCATTCATTATCGATTTAATAAGCTTCCCACATAACGCAGCAAATCGTTCGCTGAGGTTGAATTATAGTTGTATTTATCAACCAGTGTTGCAATCACTTCATTCACTTTCTTGAGCTGCTGTTCATCCGGCGTCTTCGTGGACGTCGTAATTTTCACAACATCTTTCAGGTCTGCAAACAATTTCTTTTGAATGGCTTCCTTCAAGCGTTCGTGCGACTGATAATCAAATTTCTTACCTTTACGCGCATAAGCCGAAATCCGGATTAAAATTTCCTCTCTGAACGCTTTTTTGGCATTTTCAGAGACACCAATCTGTTCTTCAATGGAGCGCATGAGGCGTTCATCAGGATTCAATTCCTCACCAGTCAGAGGGTCTCTCAGCTTCGCTTTGTTACAATAAGCTTCCACGTTATCCAAATAGTTATCCATCAATGTACGAGCCGACTCTTCGTAAGAATAAACAAACGCTTTCTGCACTTCTTTTTTAGCGATCTCATCATATTCTTTACGTGCGATCGAAATTAAATCGATATAACGCTCTTTATCCTCTTTACTGATCGAGGCGTGACTACCAAGTCCATCTTTCAGTGATCGTAAAACATCCAAAGCATTGATCGTCGACATATCTTTTTTAATGATGGTCGAGGAGATGCGGTTGATGACATATCGCGGATCAATCCCGCTCATGCCTTCGTCATCGTGTTCTTTTCGTAATTCTTCTACATCAACGTCACTGAAGCCTTCCACGTTCTCGCCGTCATATAAGCGCATTTTCTTTAAAATATCCACTTGGGCATTTTGTGAATCTTTCAAACGCGTTAACACGGTAAACATTGCGGCTACTTTCAACGTATGTGGGGCGATATGCACGTCTTTAATATCACTTTCGCGGATCATTTTCTCATAAATCCGTTCTTCCTGGCTGGCTTTCAAATTATAAGGCACCGGCATGACAATCATCCGTGAATGGAGTGCTTCATTCTTCTTGTTGGCTATGAACGAACGGTATTCTGCTTCATTCGTATGGGCCACAATCAGTTCGTCAGCTGAGATGAGCGCAAACCGTCCTGCTTTGAAATTCCCTTCCTGAGTCAAGGAGAGCAAATGCCACAGAAACTTTTCATCACATTTTAACATTTCCTGAAATTCCATCATGCCTCGGTTTGCTTTATTTAATTCACCATCAAAACGATAAGCGCGCGGATCAGATTCTGAACCGTATTCTGCAATGGTAGAAAAGTCGATCGACCCCGTTAAATCAGCAATATCCTGTGATTTAGGATCCGAAGGACTGAATGTTCCGATTCCTACACGTTTATCTTCTGAGAAAAAGATTCTTTCCACAAGTACGTCTTCAATGCGTCCGCCATACTCCTGCTCGACACGCATCATGTTCAATGGAGATAAATTGCCTTCCACCCGGATGCCATAATCTTTCTGGAACTGCTCTCGTAAATAATTCGGAATCATGTGCAACGGGTCTTCATGCATCGGGCAGCCTTTGATCGCGAACACAGCACCTTGATCTGTATAAGAGTACTTTTCCAATCCTCGCTTCAATAAGTTGACGAGCGTAGATTTCCCACCGCTCACCGGCCCCATTAACAATAGAATACGCTTCCTGACATCCAACCTTCGTGCGGCAGGATGAAAATATTCCTCAACGAGCCTTTCCATCGAATCTTCGAGCCCGTAAATTTCTTCATCAAAAAACGAGTACCGTTTGTGCCCATTATCCTCTTCGATCCCTGCGTCATTAAGCATTTGATACACTCTGGAATGTGCTGATTGAGCAAGATGTGGACGCTCTTTCAATAGTTCCAGATAATCAGCAAACGTACCTTCCCATTTTAACTTTTCTTCTTCTTCGCGGTAGTTTTGAATTTGTTTAAGAATATCCATATCACTCACGACCTCCCCGTCGTATTCAGCCCAAACGAATTAGTACAGTCTATGCCCAATAAAACGAAATGATGATAGCATGTGTTACATCAATCATCTTCCATAAAAAAAGGTCACACAAAATGGTGTGTTGATAATCCTATTCAAAACAAAAGAGACTCATTCATTATAAGAGTCCCTTTTCCTACCGTTATTTCATATTGGCGCATCAATCTTCGTTCCATTCTTTTTCTTGGGAAAATTGCTTTCTCCGCACCAGGCCCATAATTAGAAAAATAACGAATAGGGCAATGTTCAACCAGCGGAAATCATCATAAATAAATGCTAAGACCGCCCAAATACCAGCGCTTATCAAAAATAAGATACTTGAATAGAGTGTTTGATTCATCATCGGCCCCCTTTTTCATGTGACGAGAGACAGCTGCTTTTCTTTTAGCTCCGTTAAAGCCTGTTATTACATGACATATGGTAATGTGCCCCCGTATATGTAAACCATCCTTTAGTCCTCGTACGAATTGACGACCCCCGCTATGATCAAATTTTTGATTGCTTTAGCCTCTTTTGACACGCCATACCCACCTTGTTAAAATTGAAGTGATTATTTATCACATTAAAGGATAAATCCGATTAGAAAAGAGGGGCATCATGAGCGAAACTTGGTATTTTGTCGATTCAGGCCCTTGTACGCCCGCTTTCAATATGGCGATGGACGAAGCTTTATTAAATTGGCACAGTCAAGGGAAGATCCCCCCTGTCCTCCGTTTTTACGGTTGGAAACCAGGCGGGGTGTCCGTCGGTTACTTCCAGAAGGTGCACGGCAAGATCGACCTTGAAGGAGTCGAACGGCACGGCTACCAACTCGTGCGGCGGCAAACTGGAGGTCGAGCGGTGCTGCACGACCAAGAATTAACGTATAGTATTATCGTATCAGAAGAGCATCCTTCCATGCCACAATCTGTAAAAGAAGCCTATCTCGTTCTGTCGCAAGGCTTGTTGGAAGGTTTTAAAGAGCTGGGTATTGAAGCTGAGTTCGCCATTCCGGATGGGAAAATGGAAACCACAGGTTCTGCTGTTTGCTTTGAAGAACCGTCTTGGTACGAACTCATCGTGGCAGGAAAGAAAGCAGCCGGGAGTGCCCAGATGCGAAAAAAAGGAGTGATCCTCCAGCACGGCTCCATCCCAATTGAGCTTGATATCGATACACTATTCGATTTATTCGTGTATCCGAGTGACCGTGTTAAAGAGCGCGCCAAAAAAGCGTTCAAGGACAAAGCCATTGCAATTAACACGCTGACATCAGAACCCCAGACATTCGATCAAACTAATGCAGCCTTTAAAACAGGATTTGAAAAAGGATTGAACATTCGATTAGAACCCTTTCAATTAAATGAAGAGCAGTTTGCTGAAGTCCAGAACATTGCCGAAACGAAGTACAACCAAAGTGAATGGAATTTTTCCCGCTAAAAAGGAGAGTCGAACATGGCCAAAAAAAATGACGAATACATACGTAAACCCGAATGGCTGAAGATAAAAATCAATACGAACAAATCGTACACGGGTCTTAAAAAATTGATGCGCGACAAGAAATTGAACACAGTTTGTGAAGAAGCCCGCTGCCCTAACATCCATGAATGCTGGAGTGAGCGTAAAACAGCGACCTTCATGATCTTGGGAGACACTTGTACAAGAGGATGTCGCTTCTGCGCTGTCAAAACAGGGCTGCCGAACGAATTGGACTGGGATGAACCAGAACGCGTAGCCGAATCTGTTGAAATTATGGGATTAAAACATGTGGTCGTCACAGCTGTCGCACGCGATGACCTTAACGATGGCGGAGCCGCTGTTTTTGGTGAAACCGTCAAAGCGATTCGACGCCGCGTGCCAGGCTGTACGATTGAAATTCTACCGTCCGACATGAAAGGTGATTATGACAGCCTCTACACCTTGATGGGCGGTGAACCGGATATTTTCAATCACAATATTGAAACGGTAAGACGCTTGACGAAACGTGTCCGAGCGATTGCCATGTATGATCGTTCCCTGGAACTTTTACAACGCGTCAAAGAAATTGCGCCTGACACACCAACGAAATCAAGTTTAATGGTGGGCCTCGGGGAAACAAAAGAAGAGATCGAGGAAGCGATGGATGATCTATTAGCCCATAACGTTGATATCATGACGATCGGACAATACTTGCAGCCAACGAAAAAACATTTGAAAGTAGAACGTTACTATCACCCGGATGAGTTTGAAGAACTGAAACAAATTGCCTTACAAAAAGGATTCCGACACTGCGAAGCCGGTCCTATGGTCCGCTCTTCTTATCACGCGGATGAACAAGTGAGTGAAACCTCTGCTCAACGTCGGATCAAGTATATGCAAGGCTATGAATCACAGGGCGAGAAACTGGAAAACACAAACTTTTAATTAAAAATTTCCCACGCGTCTCGTCTGACACGTGGGAATTTTTTCAGTCTAAATAGCCGTCCAACAACTGAGACGACTCATGATCGTTTACCATTCATAAGGACCATAAGGACCGTAAGGAGGATAATTGTAAGGTTGATTGTAATAATAAGGCGGTGGCGGTGGAGGCGGCTCTGGCGGACCATAATTATAAAACGGCGGTGCTATGACACTGCCAAGCAAGCCTCCGAGAAATCCACCCACAAACGGCCCTCCGAAAAATGGTCCTCCCCAGAATCGTGAATCTTCCTCTTCAAGCTCAAAAGGATAATGCGGATAAGGGTACATGTTCTCCCTCCATTCTATAGGATGATTACCTATAGTCCACCATATGATGAGAGAAGCCTATTGGTATGGGCCACAAACTAAAAGGTAAAATTCACGACATTGATTTCATTTTCAAACCAAATCAGTTATAATAGCCTATAGTACAGTTTGTCTTTCGACATGAACAAAGGAGGCAACACCATTGAAACTAACGTTGATTATCCTTGTCAGCATTACATTCCTGACCTCTATTTTTGCAGCCGGGTACGATGAAAAGCCTGGTCCTCCAACAAAATAGACCATCATAAAAATCGCACCCGTGACGGATGCGATTTTTTTATGTTTTTTGCACGCAGATAGGATTTTGCCTAGTCAACTCAACTCTTTGAACCCTTGTTGTCTCAAAGCCTCGAAAATAATAATGGAGGCAGAGTTAGCCAAATTCAGCGATCTGACCCGATCCGTCATCGGAATCCTAAGGCAGCGGTCCTCCAACCCTTGAATCAACTCCCGCGGCAGACCGTCACTTTCCCGGCCGAATACAAATAACGTATCTTTTCCCGCATCGCTAAAATCAAAATCCGTATACCGTTCCGTGCCAAAATTTTCAATATAATAAAACTCCCCATCAGGAAATGTGTTAAACACGTCCTCGATTGAGTCGTAGTAATGAATCGTTACATTGTGCCAGTAATCGATTCCCGCCCGCTTCAGCATACGATCTTCTGTTGAAAATCCTAAAGGACGAATCAAGTGGAGCTCTGAATCTGTCGCCCAGCACGTGCGGGCAATATTCCCGGTGTTAGCCGGTATTTCTGGTTGATATAATACGATATGGTTCGCCATGACTTTCACCTCTACTATTCCTTACTAACCTCATTATTATATCATATGATCACGGCCCTATTCTGAAGAATTTGTATTGAATATTCGGCGTGTAAGCAGTAGAATCCTCATAATCCCAGTATCGATGTCGGCTATTGGACGTATGCGCATTGACGAGCGGCATGCCCTCGGAATTTTTCATCACGACAATGGTATTATGATCCCACCGCCCATCACCTTGAAAATCGTAACAAATGACATCACCAGGTATAAGCTCCTCAGCGCTTTCCATCTCTCGCGCCGTCATCCCCTGTTTCGAGCCACTTAAGTACCACCGAAGCGCATTCGCAACCGACCAGCTGAAACTCCACGTGTTCCCGCTGTACCACCACCCCTTACTCCGATTCGGCTGCCCCCACATCGGAGCTCCCCCAGCACGAAGACATTGCGAAATATAATTCGTGCAATCATCCGTGAACTTTTGATAGGCAGGATTATAACTATCCCACCAATTCTCAGCATAACGGACAGCAGCCCGGCGATCGTACGTGAACCGAATCTCCCCTTCTTCACTTAACTCCAAGGAGCGTTCCGGCATTTCATTAAGAGATTCGGGTGCTTCGGTTTCGACAGGCAAGACGACAATGTCATGATTCGTGACGCGAGCCTTGCCTACCATCTGACACTCTTCCTGATAAAAAGCCCCTTGATGACGCAACAAAAAAGTTAAATACAACTGATAGTGAATATGCTCCTCGTCTCCCTCTTTCATTCTCTGAAACGGAAAAATATCTCCATTAACCTTGACCAATCGCTGGTTCTGTTTCTGGTAACCATCTATTTTCTTGGTAAGCCAAGGCTGGGGCTGCTTACTTCGATCCGATTGAGACAGTATATCTTGCCAATACTCACAAAGCTGATCACTCACTCTCATCACAGCGCCTCCTCTCCTCACATGTTATGAGCAGAGACGGAAAACCATACAATTTGGAATGAAATTTCGACGGTGCTGGGCGCGTTATCGTTGGATCGCGGGCATTTATCATCGCTTCGGAATCATTTATCATCGGACCACTGGCGTTTATCATCGCTCCAACTTTTATCGTCGCTTCCTGACGCGGTATCGTCACTCCGCTGCTATTTATCGTCGGTCCACACTCCTTTATCATCGGACGAGCTCTCCTTATCATCGCTCCTCCTCTTATCGTCACTCCGCACTCGTTTATCGTCGGACGAGCTCTCCTTATCATCATTCCACCTTTTACCGTCGCTTCCTGACGCAGTATCGTCACTCCGCTGACATTTATCGTCGCTCCGCACTCATTTATCATCGGACGAGCTCTCTCTTATCATCTCTCATCATTTTATCGTCACTTCCTGACGCGGTATCATCGCTTCGCCCCCTTTTATCATCGCACACAAAAAACCGCACCTTCATAACGAAGATGCGGCGCACTTTCATTTATATTGCTTTGTCCGGGGCCTCTAGTTCTATTAATTGCTGCTTCCGATCTAATCCGCCTGCATATCCGACGAGTTTGCCGTTGCTGCCTATCACTCTATGACAGGGAATGACAATTGATAGCGGATTTTTATTTACAGCACCGCCTACAGCTCGAATCGCTTTAGGGGATTGGAGAAGCACGGCAATATCTTTATACGATAATGTTTCGCCATAGCTGATGTCGTTGGCCAAAATGCGCCATACTTTTCTTTGAAACGGGGTTCCATAACAATTCAGTTTAACGGAGAACGATGTGCGTTCTCCTTGAAAATATTCAGATAGCTGCTCTTTCATCTGCTTAATATAGTCATAGTCAGCATCATGGATGAATTCCGGTGCCAAGAAATGTTTCCTAGCCCAGATGTTATGGTGTGAAGACAATTCTTTAAACGTGCCAAAATCAATGCGGCACACACCATCTTTATTTGCCACAAGCGTCATAGTGCCAATCGGGGCGTCCCATACATCATAATATAGAAAGGAACGTTTACTCATAAACAACCCCTTCTCTCCAAAGTTTTCTCTTATTATACAAGAGGCCTTCCTGAAATAAAAGGTCTAATTCTCATTATCTATCATAATTTAAACCTTTTTCCATTTCCACCAAAACTTGGCTATCTTCTTCGACATGTTTTGCACTTTCGATCGCTTTACGTCCATCTTTCGTTCCAATTTTGCCTAACGCAAAAGCAGCCGTACCACGTATAACGGGCCGGGGGTCTTCGTTCATCAGACGAATCAATTCACTTACAGCCGTTTCATCTTTATAATGTGCGAGCGCAAGAATTGCGTTACGCTGAATCGGTTTCTTTCCACGCCAGGAGCCTGCCATGGCGCCAAATTTTTCTTTAAATTCACGATTGGAAATGGAAAGTAAAGGCTTAAGTTTCGGTTTGACGCGTTCAGGATCAGGTTCGAATTCTTCATGAAGATGAAAGTCTTTTTTGCGGTTTTTTGGACAAACCGTCTGGCATGTATCACAGCCATACAGCCGGTTGCCAATCGGTGTTCTAAATTCATCTTCTAGGAATCCTTTCGTTTGCGTGAGAAACGCTATGCAGCGCTGCGCATTCAACTGTCCGCCTTGGACGAGGGCTCCTGTCGGGCAGGCATCCACGCAAATATTGCAATCCCCGCAACTGTCATCAACTGGTTCATCCGGTGCAAACGGAATATTCGTCACCATTTCACCTAGATACACGTAGGAGCCATATTCCGGGGTGATAATAGCACAATTTTTACCACTGAATCCGATGCCCGCCCGCTCGGCAACCGCACGGTCAGAAAGCTCTCCTGTATCAACCATCGACTTATAGCGAAGATCAGGGCGTTTCGCTTCTAAATATTCCATCAGCTGGTTCAACTTATGCCTTAATACATTATGATAATCTTCTCCCCAGGAAGCACGGCAAAAAATCCCTCTCGGTTCCTGCCGGGTGCTCTTGGGAGCATCTTTCATTTTTGAAGGGTAGGCAAGGGCGATCGATATGATAGACTGCGCTTCTGGCAGTAATTGATCAGGTTCGGTTCGTTCTTTCACGCTGCCTTTTTCAAAACCAGACTGGTAGCCTAAATCTTGTTGACGCTTTAATCTGGCTTTCAACTCACTGAACATGTCGACAGAGGCAAACCCGATTTTATCAATACCGATTTCTTTACTGTAGGCGATGACATCTTCTTTCAGTTGATGATAATCCACCTTGCACCCCTCCTTTCTGTTTAACTTAAGTCTTTCACCTTGGCTGTGCGCATCCGATTCAATGCCGCTGCGATTTCAAAACGACGTGGTCTGGCGAGATCTCCAGGATGCTGATTCTTAAATGGAGCAAACACTGCAATCCCTTTATCGTTAAACGCGTTTTCGATCTTATCGAGTAATGCATGAACAGGCTCCTCCAACTTAAGCCAGCCGTTTTTCTCCATATGATGGATGATATCAGCTATCATGCGTGTTTGGGAAGCATCAACCAGTTGTTCAACATAATGCAGCGAAATATCCGTTCTGCCCATGACGATGGTGGCACGGCCTTTCGCTTGAACCTTGGACTTTTTGCCCTGCTGTGTTTGAAGACTGCCTTGCAGAAAAGCGCGTTTCGGCACTTGACCAAACGACGCATCGGTTTCAACTTCACGGTGATAAGGATGTTTTGCGGCAATTTCTTTAGCACGAGCTGTTACGTTAAAAGGTAGATACTGGTCCAGCATAATCACTTCATCGGCAGCGTCAAAATAATCGCCAGATCCGCCCATAACTAGAACAGTCGACACATCAAGTTCCTGCTTCATTTGTTTCACTTTGTCAATGAACGGTGTAATCGGTTCTTTTTCTTTCACGACCAATTCCTGCATCCGTTCGTCGCGAATCATAAAGTTTGTAGCACTCGTATCTTCATCAATCAACAGCGTTCCTGCTCCTGCTTCTAAAGCTTCCACAACATTGGCCGCTTGTGACGTACTGCCACTCGCATTTTCCGTTGAAAACTTCGTCGTATCAGCGCCGTGAGGTAAATTTTTAATAAACGGTGAAATATTGACGTGGGAAACCTGGCGTCCATCTTCTGCCCGAACTTTTACCGCATTCGGATCTGTCAGGACATACTCTCGCCCGTCCCCTTTAACATGAGGATACACCCCACGTTCGATAGCATTCAACAGGGTACTTTTACCATGATACCCACCACCGACAATCAATATAATCCCTTTATGAAGCG
This sequence comes from Thalassobacillus sp. CUG 92003, assembly GCF_013618635.1. Lineage (GTDB taxonomy): Bacteria > Bacillota > Bacilli > Bacillales > Halobacillaceae > CUG-92003. The sequence goes on from NZ_JABLSJ010000006.1 coordinate 155,538, forward strand.
CCATGCCTGTTAAGGGCTCCTGGCGATGGGGAATATCGACTGTGACACGGTTAGCCTCAGGGCTTTCGAATGCAATCGCATTTTTCATAGGTCGTTCACTGATCCCGCTTTGCCGCGGTAAAATTGAACCGTCGGCCACAAACGAAATCCAACCGTTCGCTTCCATCGCTTCCTGAATGGCTTCATGTTGATCAGCCAGTTGGATCGTTTCATCAATGGTTTGATCCGTGATGGAAAATACAGACTGATTGATCACCTCAGGAACAGCCTGGAAAAATAAGTTCTCTGCCTGCTTTCCATTGATGCGGCGTCCATTCGCTGGTAATCCGACAGATAAACATACGGTTATATCTTCAGTCGTCAATTCGACTGCGGTCCGCTCAAGAATTTCCTGGCCCGGACCATCAATGGCAATCATGCCACTTTTACCGGAACCTTTCACATCCGAATTCTGCTTAGCAATAGCCTTTGCCACGTAACGTGCCAGGACGTCTTCGGCATAAATTTTTCGATTCCGATTCTGGACCCACTCCGTTTTTATGTTCCGGTTACGATGAGGCACCTTAATGCGTATTTTGGATGGCGCTGCAAAGGGGTCCCCTTGCACATAATCAATCAAAAGCTGATGCTGTTGAAAGGAATATTGCCCTGCAATTTGTTTATATCCTTTATAACTCTCCCCGTCAATTTGACGTAATGTTTGTTGTAGTTGTTTCACTTTGGATCTCTCCTATCAAAAATAGTTTCTTCTAGGGTTTATCCATTTTAGGCGCATAAAAAACGCAATGCTTCGTTACCACCTTAACGAAACACTGCGTTGGTTCACATGAATGGAGCGGGTGATGGGAATCGAACCCACGACATCAGCTTGGAAGGCTGAGGTTTTACCACTAAACTACACCCGCATTATGATAGTTTCATTAGCCCTGTTGAGCATTACCCCGTCATGCCTCTTCCTCTGCAAGCTATTTCAGGGATGTGTATCCGTCGAGGCAACTCGCAGTCGATTCGGTGGAAGCATTGCTCGTGGCTGAGGTTTTACCACTAAACTACACCCGCATTTTTATAGTTAGTTGAACGTTAAAAGCCAACTGTTTCAATGAATTACAGCCTAATTACATGCTACATCTGAGCACCTGTCATAATAAATTCAAATCATGTGTTTCATTATAACAAGCTAGTTTTATCATGACAACAAAATTTTAACGTTTTTTAGCGAAATTTTAATATTATTCTTACATTCTATCTTTTATACACATGTTCTATACCTTCTCGCACAAAAAAATGGATAGGCTATATTAATGATTATGCTTGCCCTCATCGCTTAATTCCTCCGAATTGGGTTGTAATCGCTTATCCAGTATCAGAATGATTTCACTTAACCCAACCAGCAGAAAACATACGACTATACCGAAGAATATGACCATCAGCCCCGCATAAACAATAGCATCCCTCATCATAGCCACACCTAACAATACGAAAATAACGATGCCGACGACTCCAAAGACACGCAGAAGCATGGCTGTCTGGTTTCTTTTAGCTGTACTACTCGCCTCTCTCCTGTACTGATCATAATCGACTGTAATGGGGGCATCATCTACGTGTTGATTACGCTGAAAAGCGAGCCCTGCTACCCCTAAAGCAATGATGATCCCTAACACTCCAATAAATATTCCCATGCTGCCCCTCCACTCTATCAATAATGAGATATTATGCCTCTATTTACAGTATCGAACCTAAGGATCAAGTTCAAGCTTTCTTAATGGCTTCAAATATAGGTAGAGTTAGTCTCCAAAAATGATATTATCTAAAAATTACAATACTTTCTTAAAAAACTGTTGCACAAGCTCCGCTGATGTTGTATTGTTACCATTAAACCAAATCACATAACTATCTTTCTTATTTCGAGAAGCTGAGGGATCTGGCCCTTCGAAGCTTCAGCAACCAGCCCGCGCGGTAAGGTGCTAACTCCAGCAAGCGGTTTTTTCGCTTGAAAGATAAGAAGAAGCAGCCCAGGCATATTAACCAAGCTCTTCTTCGGAAGGGCTTTTTTTATTTTCATATAAAAGGGGGACGATATGATGTGTCGTCTACATGTAGAATCAAAGTTAGCTCAAACAGGAAACCAAAGCGATACGGAAACGGGGTGTATCAATTCACCCATTCATTTATCAACTGCCTATCGACATCCAGGCGTCGGAGAATCAACCGGTTATGATTATATCCGAACGGCCAATCCCACACGCTGTGCGTTGGAACAATCCATTGCCGATTTGGAAAAGGGAACAGACGGCTTTGCATTCAGCTCCGGTATGGCTGCTATCCAAGCCGTTTTCTCGATTTTCACACCTGGTGATGAATTCATCGTGATCCAGGACGTCTACGGTGGTTCTTATCGCCTCTTTGAACAACACTTTCAAAAATTCGGGCTCAGCTTCACTTACGTGAACAGCCAGGACCCTGAGGATTTCAAAGAAAAGATAACAGAACGCACAAAAGGTGTATTCATCGAGACCCCCACTAACCCGTTAATGTCACAAGTCGATATCAAGGCGTTTGCAGAGATGACCCAACAGCATAACCTTTTGCTGATCGTGGATAACACATTTTTCACCCCCTACCTTCAACGTCCAATCGAGACGGGCGCTGACATTGTCATTCATAGTGCCACCAAATATTTAGGAGGGCATAACGATGTCCTGGCAGGGCTGGCCGTTACGAATAACAGTGAGACGGCAGAACTGTTACGAGCTGAACAGAATGCAGGCGGCGCTGTCCTTTCCCCCTTTGACAGTTGGCTATTGATGAGAGGGATGAAAACATTAGCCCTGAGAATGAGACAGCATGAACGAAATGCTAAATCTGTCGTCTCATTCTTGGAAAACCACCCATTAATTACGGATGTTTTTTATCCCGGCCGGGGCGGCATGCTGTCCTTCCGCGTACGTGAAGAGGCGTTTGCACCGGTTGTTTTAAAATACGTTAAATTGATTTCGTTCTCAGAAAGCCTGGGCGGGGTCGAGTCCTTCATTACGTACCCTGCCACGCAAACTCACATGGATATTCCAGAAGAGGTACGGGCGAGCTACGGGGTGTGCAACCGTCTCTTGCGTTTATCCGTTGGCATCGAACACGAAGATGATCTGATTGAAGATTTAAAACACGCTTTAGAGCAAGCTGTTGAGGAGGTTAACCATCATGTCTGATTTTTCTACCCAAACCAAACTGCTGCATAACGCGTACTCCGTAGATAAAGCCTCAAATGGGGTAAGTGTCCCTATCCAGCATGCTTCTACGTTTCATCAGCATGATTTCACCCAGTTCGGTCAGTATGATTATGCCCGTTCAGGAAACCCGACGCGGGACGCATTGGAAACGACGATTGCGGAATTAGAAGGGGGTTCACACGGATTTGCATTTTCCTCAGGGATGGCGGCTGTCTCTACCTCCCTCATGCTGTTATCAAGCGGAGACCACCTGCTCATTACAGAGGATGTATACGGCGGGACGTACCGATTTGTCACAGAGGTCCTGTCTCGTTTCGGTATTGAGCACACTTTCGTCGATATGACCAACTTGGAGGAGGTTGAGCAATCGTTTCAACCAAATACAAAAGCTGTGTTTATTGAAACGCCTTCCAATCCCTTACTCAAAGTAACCGACATCCGTGCTGTAACGGGATTGGCGAAACAGAACGACTGTTTAACATTGATCGATAATACCTTCCTCACGCCGTTATTGCAGCAGCCTTTACATGAAGGTGTAGATGTCGTCATTCACAGCGCTACGAAATTTCTGGCGGGTCATAGCGATGTCGTAGCCGGGCTTGTCGTGGTCAATAATGAACAGCTGGCAGAACAGATCGGCTTTCTCCAAAATTCATGCGGCGCTATACTTGGGCCGCAAGACTGTTGGCTGGTCATGCGCGGCATCAAAACGCTTCATGCCAGATTACGCCAATCCGTAGAGACGACTTACCAGCTTGCTGAGTTTTTAGACCAGCATCCCTTGATTGAACGTGTTTACTACCCTGGTCTTGCGAGCAATGACTATTATGCTGTTCAAGCCAAACAAGCGGCCAACGGGGGCGCTGTGCTTTCGTTTGAAATCAAACATGCTGAGGCGATTGAACAGTTTGTTGATTCGATGCAAATTCCCGTCTTTGCCGTAAGTCTCGGAGCTGTCGAATCAATCCTCTCCTATCCGCGCAGGATGTCACACGGGGCGATGCCGGACGACCAATGTGACCAACGGGGCATTACAAAAGGACTCTTGCGTCTATCGGTCGGGTTAGAACAGGCGGAGGAACTGAAGGCTGACTTAGATCAAGCTTTACAGGTAACGGCTGCCGCCTGTGCCGCTTCTGACTCGGCGTAAGTGGCCAAATGATAACTTTATTGCGAGAATACCGGGTTTCGTTGCCGTATAAAGAGTCAGGGGTGGTTGGGAACGTGATACGATCTTCATGAGCAGAGAGGCTTTTGTTTTTTGCCTAAACTGCTCAATGTCAAGCTTGTACAATAGCTGTCTAACAGAAACTAAGATCCTGAAATACGAGTTTCCGTTCCTCTCTTTATCGTAAGGAGGGCCGGGAAATTGCGAGACTCCCGCGGGAGAAGGGGCTCGGCTAGACCCCACAGGGAGCGAAGCGAGCGAGGAGGCTGGCCGGTTCCCCGCAGGAAAGCGAGTGATTTCCCGGCCCACCAAACGCTGTCAAACATGGTTTAATGCTATTTCAATATAAGCGGAGCAATCATAAATCAAGCGTAGGGAGCTCAAAAATGATTGAGCTCCCTACGCTTTTGGTTATAGTTCCCAAGATTGTTCTTCATCGCTTTCAATGATGCCTAACGTCACGTCGGATATATCGGAATCTGCTAAAACGCTGTCGCGCACAGCGTACTTAATATCATCAGCTTCCGCCAGAGTGAGACCCTGTACTAACTCGATATAACTCTCCACGTGATATTCCCGGCCTTCCTGAAGAATGCGCAGCTTCTTAATATCAACAACACTGTCGTGCTGAAGCAGGATCTCAGCCACCCGGTCTTCAATCACCTTAGGAGCCGCCACACCAATTAAGCCGATCGTATTTTCATAACCGATTTTTATCGCAATCCCGATGAGCAGCAGACCGATCAAAATGGTCCCGACACCATCAAGCATATACATCCCTGTGTAATGAGATAATACCACTGCAAGCAAGGCTAAAAGAGCCCCAAAAGTCGCAATGATATCTTCATAAAACACCAGGCGCGTTGGAGGCGCAGCAAGGCTGACATTTTTAAACGCTCCTGTAAAGAGGTTCCCGTCAGCTGTACTTCCTCCGCTTTCCTCCCGAATTTCCTTCATAACTTTAATAAGAACATAGCCATCAACCAAAAAAGCAATAATTAGAATAGCAACGTTCAGCCAAAAATTCGACGAAGCTTCAGGCTCCTGTATAACGTGCCACCCTTTTAAAATCGTTTCATAGGCCATGATTGTAATAACAATGACCGCCAACAGTACAAACAGGTTCACCACGCGACCGAATCCGGATGGAAATCGGTCTGTCGGCTCTTTTTCAGCGAGTGCACTGCCAAAAAAAACGAGACCCTGGTTGGTGGCATCCGCGATGGAGTGGATGGTCGTAGCAAACATGGCTCCGCTTCCGCTAACCGCTGCTGCTATTCCTTTGATGATCGCTAAAATAGTATTTCCCAGTGCCGCTATGCCAGATGATTTATTGCCTTGTTTTAGCAATTTCAAATAGGACATATTACATTCCGCCCTTACGATAAGTCATATACTACGTATATAGTGTGCATAATCAGGCGAAATTAATCTCATTTTATATGCAGTTATTCGTTAACGGCTTTTCACCAATAGACTTACAGCTTCCTGAACGATTTCTTCCGTATCCTGATCCTCATTTTCTTCAGCTTCCCGCACGCATTCAACCAAGTTCGAACTGACAACGACGCCGATGGTGCGATCGAGTGCCGTACGCGTTGCTGACAGCTGCGTGACCACATCTTTACAATCCTTTTCCTCTTCCATCATCTTAAGGATTCCGCGCAGCTGACCTTCAATCCGTTTGACTCTATTTTTCATTTGATCATTATAATCCATTGATAGTTCCTCCTCACACATTCAGTTCATATTTTACCCACTACGAATAAAGCATAATACCTGTACAGGCATCCGTTTATATTAAATCTTACCAATATTAGGAGGGGGCAGCAACTAAATAGCTTAGTTAGCCACTTTGTTTTCTCGGTTTTAATATTGAGCGCTGCAAGAATCCCCAATTTAATTCGGTATATAGATACGTTTTCCCATCTATTTCAAAGTAACGGTCGCCTAAATAATCAACGGTAAGTCCCTGCTTTTCTAATGCATGTGTGATCGCCTGTACGTACTCACGATTGAAGGTTTTAAACCGCTGATCTAAATCAACTATTATATTGCCTTTTTTATAACCCAACAGTCTGGTAAAACCGAAAACAATGAGCACAATAACGACGATACTGATGATTCCGTCCATTTCAGTGGCCTCCTGCTCTTTAGTGTGCTTACCTTTACGGATAACCTTTAGAGTATGTTTCACTTTCGCTACAGCCCGTTTTATAAGCAGTCTCTCTGTTTTCTTGTTCAATTGTGGCAGTTTGGCTTTAACTTAATGGGAATTGCAAGCAACTTTATCTGGAATCCGTGCAACTAAAAGGGGAATAACCGCCTAGGAACTGAAGCGTTGTAGGGGAAGGAAAATTTAAATTCTATATTCACAATCAGGTGGGGTTAATCGAAGTGAGTTACATGGTATTTGCACCATTTTGAGAGGACAAAAGAGTAATCAGAAATCACTCGTCTTCAAAAAGCTCTCGCAAAAATGAGTCCCGATTCTCTAAAAAGTAGCGGGTAATTTGATAATGGTCCGTCATCTCATAATCGATTTCACCGATCGAATCATTATCAAAACTTAAGATCGTCGCATCAGGATATCCTAACAAGATAGGAGAATGCGTAGCAATAATGAACTGACACTCACCCGAAACATCCAAATCACGTAAAATTCTTAAGAACGAAAGCTGCCGCTGCGGCGATAAAGCAGCCTCCGGTTCATCCAATAAATAAATAGCCCTGCCCTTGAACCGATTCGAAAAAAGAGACAAAAAAGACTCCCCATGCGACTGCTCATGCAACGAACGCCCTCCGTAGGCATCATTGGCACCAACCGTATCGATGTGAGAAGCAAAATTAAAAAACGACTCAGCCCTCAGAAAGAAACCATTCGTCACCTTAGGAAGCCAGGAAAGCCTGATATAATCCCCAAGCGCAGCTTCAGAAGCATCAACCTCATAATAATTATTCCTGCCCCCGCCAGCCGTATTAAAATCACATTTATCAGCAATAGCCTCCAACAACGTCGATTTTCCCGAGCCATTCTCTCCAACAAAAAAGGTAACATTACTCCTTAGTTCTAATTCATGGAGACTGTTAATTGAAGGGATAGAGAAAGGATACTGCTTATACGACGGAACATGATCATGCAGCAACTTTATTCGTCTTAAAAACACGCGCTCACCTCAGATCTGATTTCTAAATACTTATCGTATCATATTTTGAAGCTCCTACGGATTGGGGATAGCTCAAAGCGATGATAAAGTTCAATGGAGCGATGGTAATGGTTTGCGAACCGACGGTATTATGACGAGATGTGATGATATTAGGGGGGCAAATGATGATAAATGTGATTTAAACGATGGTAGTACGATATGAAGATGATCCACATTCCAAGTACACTACCATTTCTCGTTGCGTTAAACGCAAAAAGGACGATACCTAGCCTCGCTAGATACCGTCCTCATGCGTCTTATTAGTACCGGTGGTCGGGTTCGAACCGACACTCCCGAAGGAACACGATTTTGAGTCGTGCTTGAAAACTAATATTGTTGAATGGTTATATAACCAAAGGTTTGGCTCCCTCATGTAGAACCAACTCATACGATTAATTGATAATGGTTATATTACATTGAAAATAACAACATTGTCAACGATCAATTAGGAAGCCATTGAATAAAAAAAAATGGAACCTCAATGAATGGGTTCCCTTAGTGTTTACCTTTTTGAATGTATTTAGATTTTAACAATACCTCCACCAGCTTCTCTACATTGAGGGTTCCTTGAGTCCTTACAGTGACCTTCATGGTGTTTTCAATCCTCCAAGCATTATTGTTCAATCGTGAACCATTTATCAATATCATACTCACCAAAGTAGTTCATAAGAGTGGCAATGTGCTCTTTGTGTATGTTTTCTCTTATATTTCTACGCAACTCCGAGACAGTTTGGGGTCTCAAACCCGTTTCCTCTGCGACCTGTGTTCCAGTAACACCGTGCTCCTTCATGATTTCTTCAAGGTTAAATTTCAACTTCATTCATATTACTCCCTCCAATTTTAATTGAAGTAAATATAACACTTTAACGTCAATCCGGCAATACGTTATTTAAGAGTGGACTTCCCTCTATGGTGAGAGAAGCCCTGTGTTGCACTTTTATTAAAAGAAATAGGTCACCAAGTTTATTAGTGGACTGAAGAAATCATTTATTTTATCTTGTTTTTCACTATCCAATTGAAGGTAAAATGAAACCCCAGCAATAACAGTTGCAAATATTGAAATCACTACAGTAGTTACGGTGAGGGAGATTGAAATTTTTCTCAATGAATTATTGGTTTTTATCTCCAACAACTTAGAAGTATCGTCAATTATTTTGGCAAAGTTTAGTGAGTGGTCATATGTTTTATCAACTAATTCACTCGTATTATCAACAATAAGTTCAGTTTCAGTCTCGCCATTTGAAATCCTTGGTCTTGAAGGTTCAAATTCGGTCATTTCTAAAAGTCTTTCCTTTACTCTTTCAAAGTAATTTTCTCCAATTTCATTTTTAAATCTTTTGAGGAGTTGAATATCCCGCTCCAAATCAAGCCTTATTTTTATTAATTTTTTATATTTAGGGTTCTCCTTTTTAATGGAAGAAAATGTATTGCTTTGTTGAATTGAAACTTTCTTTCCTGTTTCCAAAGCATACTCTCGCATTACCATTATAGGAAGCATTTTCTTAGTAAATTCTTCTAACATATGAACTATTTGAAAATCTAATGAGTAATACATATGCATTCTACTAATAAAAGAATTACACGTTACCTTTAATGTACTATCAATACTACGATCCACCCTGTTACCTGAAAACAAATTCCAGCACCCATCTTTGGATATATCATACAGGAAATCATCTAATCCAACCGAATGCCAAAATCTACTCATCTTTTCTTCTTCTGTAGGCTTATATATACAAGAAGGCTGATCTAATTTGTAAACTTCGATTCCCGGAGGTATCAAATTATTTTTTGTAAAGTACAAATCAAAATACTTACTGATCTTATTCATTGTTCTCCATTTCAGTTCCAACATTTGATCTTCAAGCATTTGATTCTTTACAATCTCAGACGGAATTTCTTGACCTCCCCAAAACTTAAAAGGTTTCTTCAAAAAAGAGTTGAATGTCCTTCTATCATCTATATCCCTCTCAATTAATGTCTTATGTTCGTGTAAAAATTTATCTGAAGGAGATATAACAAATTGTAATATTATTGAAGATGAAGACAAGTGTGTTCCATGAATATGTACGCTTTTCACAAAATCAGACAGTGTGTCTTCTTCTCCAAATTCAATATAACCAAAATCACTCCATCGTCCACCGTGAATACTTTGTTTTACTGCATTACAAAATTCATTCAATCTACCAACCTGCCCATATTGGTGACTCATTGGATACTTCTTCATTAGTTTCTTAAGCCCTTTGTTCAATTCATCTACATTTTCAATAGGAATATATTCAGCTACATATAGTGAAAGCAAATCCAACTCAACACCAATTGGGTTAGTGCTTGCCCACTTCCTCGTTCCCCACCCGTCAACAATACTTCTTGCCCAACCTAACGCCTTAGGGATATATTTGGATTTTGTATTCCCATTTTCATCAATTTCAATTTTTTCAATATAGGGCAAAATAAAGTTAGTGAATTTTATATCAAACTTTTCTTTAATACTTAATCTTTTACGAGTATGTGGGTTTTTTATATCAAGCATTCTATTCCCCCAAATTCTTCCTTTGTTGAAATTGTATCTTATTACCTAGGTTCTTGCCACAAAAAAAAAAATGACTCCAAATAAATGGAGTCTTGGTATTAATTTAAAAACATTTTCAAATGTTTATCGAATACAAGGGTGTCTTCTACAACCTTATATTGTGACGTGAACCATTGCCCATTCACGTGAAAAACTTTGAGAATCACCTTTTTATCTGTGGCTTTCATCACAATAAAATCCCGTACTTCTTCGTGTTTCATTATATCTTGTTGCAATGCTTGTTTTACCTTTGATTTCTTCATGCTTCACTCCACTCCTTTTTAAAATAAAGAGAGCCACATTGTGACTCCCCTGTTATTTACCTTCCTCCCCATCGGTTTGTTCGTTTTTGCTTGGCAAGCAATTTCCTAGCAATGCGGTCAATATCTGCTTCCTCACGTACAACAAACGCTCCTTCTGCAAAGTGAAAGTTCTGCTCAACCTTGCCTTCACCCTGTTCCTTCATAGACTCCATGTTGTCAGCAACCGCACTTGCAAATGGTTTCATATAACGCTTGTGTTGGATTGGAAGGACGGCTTCCGCTCCAGCTTCACCAACACCTTGACCACCACCAAGAACAGACGCACCGTTGAAAATGGCTCCCTTTGCGTTCCAATTCACATTGAAGTCAGGGTAAGGAATTCCCATGATTCCCTTCTTCTTAGTTACGCTAATACTCGGTAATTTTGGCTTAGGAATCTTGATCTTCATGAGATTAAAGGCATTTTTGATCTTGTCGATAATCCCCAACACTGTCTTTTTAGCAGATTCAATTGGTGAGGTGATTGCTTTCTTAATACCGTTCCACACGGTTGAAGCCGTGGATTTGATACCATTGAAGATAGTCCTAATAGTTGATTTCATTGTGTTAAACGTTGTCTTGATACCATTCCACAAGGAACTTGCAACTTTTGTGACCGTGCTTTTTATTCCATTCCAAACACTTGAAGCGGTTGACTTAATGCCATTGAAGATATTGGATACACCGGACTTCATGGAGTTGAAAATTCCTTTTGTTGTATTCCACAAGGCTTTAATGGAATTAATGACACCATTTTTCAGTTTAGAGACAATGACTTTAATCAATGCCCACATATTATCCATGAGAGAAACAACTTTGTCTTTCCCGTAACTGAAAGCAAGCCTGATTGAATCCCATTTTCCTTTAATAAGTTTTACAATTGTTTTGACAAAGTTGACTACAAGTTTTCGGATTGCTCCCACAAAACTCAAGTTCATGAGGTTCCAAACAAACTTGATTGCTCCTCCAAACAATTGTTTAATACCTTCCCACATTTTTGAAAAGTCACCTGTGAAAAGACCTGCAAATGTTTTTATGAGTCCCATGATTATATTGAGTGCCCCGTCAATTACGCCTTTGATTGAATTCCAAATATATTTAACAATAGCCAATGTTGCCTTCAAAGCAATGTTCACAATTGGAGAGATAGCGTTCCAAACATTCTTTATTGCTTGGAGGATACTTTCACCGTTCTCCTTCCAAAATTGCTTTATTTGAGCAAGTTTTTCACGTAAGAACGTGACAATTGTGTTTATTGCTTGAACAATCAATTCTTTCGCTTGTGTGAATGTTCTGTTTACAATCTCCCTGAATGGTTCAATCTTTGCATAAGCAATTGCTAAACCTGCGACAAGTAAAGCGATACCTGCAACAATTGCTAATACAGGAGCACTCACCATTCCAAACACTGTAACCAATGCTCCTACACCTTGAGCAATAAAACCAATGAACATTAATAATGGAGGTAACATTGCGGTTAGTCCTGCAAGAATAGTTATTGCAGTCTTTGTTGAGGGGGATAATGCGTTGAATTTGTTTGTGAGGGAAGTGATTCCGTCTGTAATCTTGCGTATGGCAGGAGTCAATACGTCTGAAATAGATATTGCAGACTCGCTCAATGCGCTTCCTAATTTCTTGAAGGCTCCATGAGCATTGTCGCTCATGACTTTTGCCATTTCACTGGTTTGACCTTTTGATTTCTTTAACTCTCCCGTGTAATTACTCATTTTCTCTGAACCCTGATCAAGTAGTACCTGCCATCCCGACATAGCTTCTTGACCAAACATTGTTGCAAGAGTCTGTGCCTTTTGCTTATCGGTCATGCCTTTGGTTCCCTGTTCAATACTCTTGAGAACTTCAGGCATTGATTTCATATTGCCTTGTGCGTCAAAAACACTGATACTTAACTTATCCATAAGTGACCTTGCTTCTTTACTTGGATTTGCTAACTTGGTTAGTCCACCACGTAAGGCAGTTCCAGCTTGTGAGCCTTGAATACCAGCGTCAGACATTTTACCAATAGCTGAAGCCGTTTCCTCAATGCTCCAACCCATACCTGAAGCAACGGGAGCAACATACTTCATTGCGTCCCCTAACTGGCTCATGTCTGTGTTTGCCGTAGCCGTTGTTTTAGCAAGCACGTCTGCCATTTTTCCTGCCTTGTTTGCTTCAATGCCAAATCCACTCATAATATTTGAAGCAATATCTGCCGTTGTAGCTAGGTCAGTGTTACTTGCAGTTGCAAGGTTCAATACACTAGGAAGACCACTCATGATCTCCTGTGTGCTCCAACCTGCTCTCCCCAACATCTCCATACCTGTACTTGCCTCCTTTGCAGAAAACATTGTGGTTGATCCTAAATCCCTTGCAAGAGACCTCATGGAATCGAACTCTTTTCCAGTTGCTCCCGTGACCGCTGCCACATTAGACATTTGTTTGTCAAATGTCGCTCCTATGGTTACGGCAGTAACACCAATCCCCATAAGTGGAGCAGTAATTGAAGCAGTCATGGCTTTTCCTGCACTAGACATTGACTTTCCCATTTTGCCAAAGGTTTTTCCGGCACCTTGTATGTCCTTGTCAACTTTTTTCATTCCACGGGTAAAGTCTGATATATCAGCGCCAACAGACACCATTAATTCCGATAAACTCGCCATTGTTTCCACCTTCCTTTTTATTTAATACAAAAAAAAGAGTCCTCATAATTGAAGGACTCGTTCATAATTATCTCGACAGTATCTTAAAAACTTTTCTGTAGTTCCTTGCTTACACTTGATATATTGAGGAATCATGGAAACAAAATAACCCATTTCGTAATATTGAAATGCTCTTGAGCACACATACCGAAACAAATAGTCATCTGAACGTATCCACTTGTTTGTTATATCTTCCTCAATTTTTTCAGCTTCCTTGAACTCTTTCTTCAGGTCTTCTGCAAGTTCTCCAACCGTCACTCCTTCTAACTCCTCATACGTCCTATACAAAATGGCTCTTTGATTCATATTGTCATTAAGATCGAATGAGTAAAGGTCATTGTTATCACGATCAATAAATTGAATGTCAATCGTGTAACTATTTTTGGGGTTATTTACGGACTTAAACAATTCAATCTCCAAGGTATGAAACGTGCAATCCAAAACAAGAAGATTTTTATTTTTAATGAGAATCACTCTCCATGACTTCAATCCTTACTTGTGCACTCCAAGGGTTCTTGTTACGGAATTTGAATGAGAAACACTTCTTTATTTGAACGGGTTCCCTGAACACAAGCGTTTGCCTTGAAGCGTTCATATTACTGAAATATTGCTTGTCAATGAATAAGGTGTGACTCTGAGTCGTACAAGATTCATCCACAATTCTCATAGATTCAGCCTTACATGGTGAATCAAGTTCAAACACGTGAATATCGTCCGAAAATGGTTCAACCGTGGTCATGAAATGTCTCATTGGTAACTCCTTTGCATGATTTTATCCAATAAAAAAGAGTCAACCGCTTCATTTCGGGATTGACTCGACACGATCAGTAACAACAGGCAAATTACTGGTAACATTTGAGATTCACTCCTTTATTTATTCTAATGAATCAATGTCCATATCAATAATCTCTTTACGTTTTGCTTCAACGTCATAAGTTTCTTCTTGCTTAACAGTAAGTTCATGTTGTTCCTTGAACATACCCCTTGATTTTAAGATCATCTCAGCGACCTTGACTTTGTTACCCTCCGAATGAGAGGTTTTCAAAATAGAACGTAACTCCCTCACGGTATCCTGAAACAATTCAGCAAACAATTGTTCGTTAATGTGTTCAATAAATCGTTTTGCTTCAGGTTTCTTGGTTATCTTGTAAAGTCGACTCCTCTGAAGACCAAACTGTTCAGCGATTTCTTGGTTAGTCATCCCTGTCATGTCTTTCACAGTGTGAAGTAAACAAATCATGCGGTCTCTATGGGAGAGGTCAAATTGGGGAGAAGTGAGGTCTATATTTTCATATTGCTCAAGTTGTTCGTGGATTTCATAGAGTTCGGGTAACGTATCATCATGTTTAAATGGCTTCGTATATTGCACTATTCTTACCCTCCCACGTTGTCAGGATTACCGTGGTCATCATCCTTGCCTTCTTCTTCTGCAATCTTCCGCTTTAGGAACCCGATTCTCATTTGAAGCATGGCACTCAAAGGCTCCCCGTCTTCTTCCATTTTAAGAAGTTGTTTGTCTTCATCATCCAGTACAGTTTTTTCTTCCTCATATTCATATTGAACAGGCTTACCTTCGTTTTGTTTTACGTCCTCTCCATAACCTTCCGAGAGTAACTCATAAATTGATTTCATTGTTTATTTCTCCTTTCTTTTGATCTCACGGTAACGTTTTTGAGCCGTTTTTTGATCGGCTTCAATTTCACCAAATTCTTTATAAAGTAGAAAACCAAAATCTTGTTGACGTGAGAACAGTTCCATATAGTCATCCCCACTCACAAAATAACCGGGTAAATCTTTACGTCCATATCCCGTATCAAGGAGATAGCGTCCACTCTTTTCTTTGTATTCACTGGCACCCACTGATTTGGCATTGCCGTGTTGTAGAATGAATTCGTTGAAATCCTCCAATTGTCGGTCAACATGGCTCCGTGCTTGATAGATTTTTTGCTCAAGTTCCACAAGATAATCAAATTTCATTTTCAAAATATCCCTCTCCTTTTTCTCCATGTATTCACGTGATTTATTCATCTGCTCACGTCTTAGTTGAACCGCTTCTTGAAGGGACTCCTGAATAAACTGTGCCTTCTCACTTTCCAGTTCATCAATCACCTCTTGCAATGATTTCACGTCACTCCACAAAGATGATTCCTCTTGGTTTATATTGCTTATTTCAGTCCTGTTTTTAGCGAAGTCTTTTCTAGTTAGATCATAGCGTTCTCGTCTTTTCTCTTGAGCCTTAGACTTTGTCATGTTTTTCTGATTGCTTAGATCAAAAATTGTATTTTCCAAATGCTCTATTTTCTCAACTATTTCAGTCATTCTTGATTTTTGTTTCATTTTGAATCTCCTTTTCCATAAATTCTTTTGTCAGTAATGCAACTTGACGTTTTTCTTCAGAATCGCGAGCTTGCCAATATAATTTCATTAGTGTATAAAGCATTTTCACAATATCCCTCTCCTTTTTGCGATCTCCAGAATGTCCTCAAGGTCTAAATATAGTCGTTCCAATGTTTCCTTCACTGTTTCATCCAGTCTTTTACTTACTGCATATTGGTGTTTACTATTCACTTCTTCAGTACGAGACACGTGAGCCACTGAAATGCCAAGTAGTTCTGCAAAGTCAGGTTGCGTAAACGATAATACAAGACGAATAGCCTTAAATTCTGCCTTGGTCAGCTTTCTTTCCACTGTTTTTCCAACTCCTTTAAATGATGATGAATGTATGTGATTTCACCTACATTGTGGTCAAAATAAAGAAGCCCTCCATAAAGGAAGACCTCTTGCCTGTTTCTTCACTTTTGTATAAGGAGTGAAGTTCCTCTACACTTATAGGTTACTGCCTTATCTCTTTTACAACTGTCACAATATAACCTACAAATTGTTATTCTTAATAAGAAAACCTATCAAGAATTCGTTTCACGGAATCAATTTCTTTGTTGGTATATGGCTTTTGGAGAACAACAAGTTCACCATCTTTTTTCACATATACGTTACTTTCTTCAATGCCATATTCGTGCAAACTTTCACGTGTTTTCTCTGTCCACTGACTTTGAGGATATTCGTCCATAACCTCACCAACAATGTCCTCATAAGTTCCATTGGAGACTCCGTATGAGTCAACTTCTTTTCTCCACTGTTCCATCCTCATTTCATATATTTCCATTTCGTGTTGATTGTTTGGTTTTTGGGGTTTGTTCATTTAAACCACTTCTCCTTTTTTAACTTTTTTATAAAAATCTGCTTGTTCTCTGATCGTAGTATTCAAACGTTTGGCTTCTCCTTTTAACCAAGGCAAAATAGCCTCTGCTTCTTCTAAGGGAATATCAATATAATCTGCTAGTTGAAGACCATTTTTAATATCTGTGACCCTTGCCGTAATTCTATCCAGCGCTTTTTCGGTCTTCTCTGCATTTTCATTTTCTTCTTTTGAAGGTTCTTTCTGTTTATCGGAATGAGCCTTCTTTTTTTCTTGTTTTTGTTTGTATTCTTTCAAGGCAACGTCTTCGTAAAAAGCGCCACCGTTTTTGGGGTCTCTCAACAATGCTCTCTTTTCGGGTATTTTACTGCCTTTTGAGGACTCTTGAGGGGTATTGGGCTTGGGGAGTTTTTCTTGTGGTTCTGTGTGGCTCTCTGCAAGTCTCACACAATGTTGAGGGTGTTCATAATTCCATTCTTGAATTCCAAAATATTGAGGGTTCAGATAATATTGATTATCCGCTTGTTTACCTCTTTCAACGTAACTTCCAGAATCCTTTTCCAAGGCTCCAAGTTCCTCAAGACGTTTCACAATCCTTTGTACAGTTCCATTCGTGGTTCCAGTCAATGTTCGAATTTTTGAGAAGGACAAGCGACAAGTTTTATTGTGCTTTTGGTGTCGGTAAATAAAGGAGAACATTGCAAACTCCTCCACATTCGCTTTTTCAAGAACCTCCCTTGGTAAAATGTCATAGTGTTGTGATTTATCAATGTGGAAAGTCAACTTGAAAACTCGCTTGGAAAATTCCTCAATGTCGATCAACCCTTTTTCTTGTAATGTCACCAAGGCATTATCAATATGCTTTCTATTCTTGTAAATGTCCTTCACAATGGGAACCAATTCACCAAGAACCTCAATTGAAGTCGTGTATTCCCCGTGATAATTCATGTGCTCCAGCAAATACACCAATACATATAATTCTGTTTCATTTAAGCGGTCAGGGTTTGAAGGTTCAACCCAATGTTGTTCAATTCGTACCGTTTTCCCCATTTCAATGAATTCTCCTTTTTAGACTAGTTTTGAAAATGCTTTTTCATTTCTCTCCACAAACTTTTTAACGTCCGTCAACTCTTGAAACATGAGATTTAATTTTCTTTGTAGGTTATCCGTGAAATCTCTTTCACCTTGCATAACCATGCTAATATAACTCATGGTGTATCCCGTTCTCCTTGCAACGTCCGTCTTTTTCAACTCAAATTCATTCATTAAAATTTGCAACTTCTCCACATTAAATTGAATCATGTAAAAATCTCCTTTTGTGTTAGATTTAATTACACTATCTCCCCAAATAAAAAGAACACGGAAAATCCGTGCTCCAAACACATGGGGAAATGTGTACGTTTATTCCTTCTCATACTAATAGGTGGCTGGTTGAGTAGTTTAACAACCTTTCACAAAATGAGCGGTGCGGAACCCTATAATAATCTTTATTCAAGATTCCACAAGTAATTATTTATTTAAGTGATTCCACAAAAGTATTTATTCAATGCTCCGCAATTCTTTGCAAGTTCTTTATTCCAGTTATTCCACAAGGTATTTATTCAATGATCTGCGAATCTTCAATTTCTTTATTCAGTTACTTATTTATTTTTGTGGAAATTATTTTTATTAATTAAATTAAACTTTGTGGATTCTTCTGTCTAAGTATTATTTTAAGTCTAAAAATTATTAAAGAGTCTAAAACATTATTCTCTTGATAAATTCGCTCAAAAAATTAGCCAAATTCTCACACCTATGATAAATTAGCTAAAATTTTGTCAATTTTTATCATACCTATGATAATTCAGCAAATATTTTCACCTTTTTTATCATAGTTACTTTTGCGACTCCACACCCGATTACCCAAGTTGGTCAACTCACCACACACGGTTCCCCAAAAAATACCCTGTGGTATTCAATTCACAAGGTATTTATTCATTTGCTCATTGTGGAATAATTGAGTTGCTTTGCAACTCGCAATCTTCGATTGCCATTCTTTTGACTTTGAACTTGTTCTTTTAATGTTTTTATCTTTCTTAACAGTTTTCATATCCACTTGTGACAATTGTGTGCTTCTCAATTCCTGCAATGTAAAATCCACTTGAAATTATACTGTGTATTTTTTAGACAGGAGTTGCAGTGGTTCAGGTACCCCCGTCCCCCGTTGGTGGGGTGTCAAGTTATTTTACTTAACATTGATTAATCCTTTGTATAGCCATGAGAGTAAAATATAGCCTCACTGAATAGCTTTGTAGTGTTTCGAGTGATATACCATTCATTGAATACTTGAGTCTTATTTGAGCCATTTATGAGCGAATGAGGAAATTCAGTCTCAATAACTTGTGATCAATTACTTCAAAGTAACACAATAGATAGAGTGTTACATTCACATGTTATAATATCAATGTTTTCATGAATGTGAATAAAACCCTTGTGTATGCACTTGAATTAAAATACAAAATAACTTCCGATAACATATCATATGTAAACTAGTGTTGGTCATGGGCAAAACCATGTAAGCCTTGGTAGAGTAAGTTGGGGTGTGGTTTTTATTCCTTGAGTCAAAATGTATGAGAATCAATTGTTTTATGCAATGGTGTAGAACCCTTGATTTATAGGGATTTGTCATTTATACCCACGGTGAAAAGGTGTATATGTCACATTGAATATTCCTTGTTGTTATCTCCTAATAAAAGGAGTAATGGCATGGATAGTTCAAGAGTTCTCAAGAAACCTCAACGCCTTAAAACAACATTGTTCCAAATACATGGAGAAACTTGTGGAGCGGTTGAAGGTCTCACGGTTCACCGCTCTCTCCAACGTGAAGGAATCGAACAACCATTGTGTCAATACAAAGAAGTGCAATGATCTAACCATTGAGGTTCAACGGTATATACCCATGCAGGTATGCAATGATCGTGCTTTCCCTTTGTAAAAGAATATTTTAATCAAGCCTCTCTAACATACCCCTATCGGTATTTGAGTACCTTGATTACTTTACATTGCCTACAACAACGCATATAAAGGTGTAAAATTACACCATACTACTCATTGTTATCTCTAATGAAAATCAAGTATTGGCAATGCCTTCTCAATAAAAGTTACAAGTACACACTACCTCTCTGAACAAATCTCTAAACCTGATCAGATTAACATTATAACTTGTATTATTGTACCAATGCTGGAACAACGATTAATATAACAAACGAGCATGCTTTGTTATACCAAGGACAAGGGGGATTGGTATACTAACCAACCCCGTGTTATCCAATTATTCCTCCCAAGGTATTCACTATCTGATTTCCAAGGTTAAACAAATTACTTCCTGCACTCGCTAACTCGTTTACTCCTCTTACCTTGTCCATTGCGGTTCTCATGATTGATTTCTTTGGGTTCTCACTTTCAGCTTCTTGAACTGCTACTTCTAAAAACTCAACGGTTTCCTCTTTTTCTTGATCAGGAATCTCATTGCTCTGATTTAGTTCTTCAACAAATTTTTGAACTAATTCTCCTAGTCCTTCAACCCGTGTCTCGTTATAAGTTTGTTCAGCAGTTACTTGTCCTTGACTTTCTGCGTGGTTGAGTTGTCCCCTGAATTCATTGATAGAAAAATGTGTGCCCGATTTCTTATCATATCCCAAATCAATTTTCACCTCCGTTAAATAAGTCACAATATGGTCAACAAGCTGTTTTACAATTTGATTGTTAAAACCGTCAACATGATTTTGAACCTTAGTGGAACTCCCATAACCATATGAAACACCTAAAATGTCAAGTTCATTATCTGAGATATAATTCAGCATTTGATAAATGAAGGCAATTTCTTCGGACTCTCGAATTGGCAATTCGTATCGGACATGATGACCTTCTTTCTCAAATACTTTTTCCATGTCAAACTCTTTAACATTGTTCTCTTTAATAAATTCATTAATCGTAGGTGATTCCTCAATAAACAGAAGAAACCTTTTCAAATTTTCATGGTAATTTTGGAAGTTACAGTTCAAAAACCTACTTGCTAATTTTCTGAAACTAATTGAAAGTTTTTCATATTCCTTCTCTGTCAACACTTCGCTCAATTAATTCACCCCACAATATGGACAATAAATTGTATCTCTTGTTTGGTCTCCGTGTATCTTTATCGTTTTGTTACAACAATGAAGCTTAACTTGCTCCAAATTCTCATCTTCGATTAATTCCTTGGGTTGCTCCTCTTTCATCTTTTTACAATCAAAAGTAAGACCAGAACCTTTCATGCTCCGCTTTGACTTCTTGAATGTTTTATTAATTTCTTGTTTCATGTAGTTCATAGCAAGCGTTTGAGCATGTTCAATAACGGCTTCAGGTATGAAATTACTACTATCATCCGTAAGACCACAACTAGGACAGAATAGTTCTAAAGTGTCCTCTGCGTCTATATCACCGCCCAATGCCTTAAATCTCTGCTTGCAATATGGACATTCTAATGAATAATACCCCTCACTGTCAGTCGGTATTGAGATATTTTCCTCCACGCTATCACCTCCATAGTAATACACCTATTATATCACTGTGTTGTTATTTTTTGGGTATTTATAATTATTATTTGCTACAATAAGACAAAAAAAAGACTCCCTATTTGGAAGCCTTCAAGATTGCTTTTATTAACTTTTCCGGGTCAGGTTTTCCGTGGCTCGTAACAGTACCCACACCTTTTATATGCTTTGAACTCATGTTGACCACCTCCTTCTTTTGTTTCCACACGGAATAATGATCTACCTTCCACCATGCTTCTACACTCTTTTTTCTAAATGCTTCAATGGTGAAAACTTCATGTGATTGTAGTTCACTTCTTCACTAAACAAGTTCACATATTTCTTTGTCATGCTCATGTCCGTATGTCCCAATAATCTTTGTAAGGTAAATGGGTCTGCTCCCCCAACTACACACAAACGAGCAAAAGTATGTCTAAAGGTGTGGCAGGAACAACGCACTCCTTTTAAATTTGCTTTTTTACCATAGTAGGTAATTCTAGATTGAAGTTGTCTCTTTGTTAAGGGAGTTTCGTCAATGGTTATAAACAAAGAATCACATTCACATACCCCTCTTATTGAAAGCCAACGTTCTAACATTTTAGCCATTGTATTTTGGAAAGGCAAGATTCTTTGATAGTAAGTTTTTGTATGCTTTACGTGGATTACGCCTTCTTTTAGCTTTATGTCATGTATTGAAAGGTTAGAGAGTTCATTGGCTCTCATACCTGTTTCAAGCAATAAAAGCATAATCGTGTAATCCCTAATTCCAATGAACGTATGCAGGTCAGGTTGCCGAAACAAATGATTTAATTGTTCAGTTGTAAAGGTCTCCACAATTGTTTCCCTGTCCTTGAGAAGTTTTACAGATTTCATTGGATTGTTCTTTATGTAATTCTCACGGTGTAAATAATTAAAGTAAGATCGTATGGCACGTAATCTTGTGTTTATTGTGACTGTCTTTATACCTTGTTTCTTCATATAAAGTATCACATTGTTTTTTATAATGTTAGTGGTAATTTTTGAAGGAGAGGTATCAATCTCTTGTTCCCTCAAATGTTTGTAATAAACATTGAGTTCATTACGGTAATAATTAATGGTGTACGGTCTCAAGTTTCTAATGTTGCAATCATCTAAAAACAACTCAAGTGAATCCTGAAAGCTAATTTGAATAAGTGAAAAATCATTGTGGAGAGTGGCAAGTTCTTGTGGGGACAATTGCAAGTTCCTTCTCAATGTTATTCCTCCTTAGAATTACATACGAGTTGGAACATACGATTATTTGAGGGAAAATCGTGTGAAGTAAACACAAAAAAGACTCCCTCAACGCATTGAGGAAGCCCATTGTTTCAACACTTATTAGTACCGGTGGTCGGGTTCGAACCGACACTCCCGAAGGAACACGATTTTGAGTCGTGCGCGTCTGCCAATTCCGCCACACCGGCTCTGTGCCGCGCTTGAACGCGGTTAGGGGTGCGTATTACCCCGATAGGGTTCGTACGACCCGTCTGTTTCTGCGATAATCGCACCGTTATGTCATACGATTTAGTCGTTGCGCGCCTGAATCGTGCGCACCTAAACGGACAATTAATAATATAGCACGCGTGATAGATTTACGTCAAGCCTTCGAGCCAATCGTACGTAATTAATTTCGCCTCGCCTTTTTCCTCCGCGTCCGTCCAGGCGTTTCTCCGCGCAACTTCCGCCGCCGCTTTTTCGAAAGCAACGTACAGGTACCGTTCAATGTTCCGGATTAATCCGCGCTTTGCCTTGAACATGACCGCGTTGAACGCCTCGACGTATGGCGCGGAGTCGTTTTCGATTAGCGTTGATGGCGCGACCTTGCGTTTTGCTTTAAGGAGAAGGCCGTAATATTTATATAATACGTCGGAGTTCACGAAGGGTGACATCGCCTTATAGACCGCGGAAGGCAACGCCGACCGCAACGCATTGTTAGGAACGCGCGGAGTATCTTTGTTTATAGTATGTTTTAATAGCTTAATAGAATCCGATGGTTCGTTTTCGTTTCGTCCGTCTTCCGCTTTACTCTCCGTAAGCTTTTCGCCATCTGCCCGAGTGGACACGCTCGACTGGTCACTTGGAAGAATCACGATTATATTAGCGCCTTTTCCTCCGTTAACTTTCCGTACAGTTGCGTGCTTTTTTACGATGCCTAACCGTTCGAGCTTCGTAAGTACGCGCCGAGCAGTCTTAACGGACTTTCCGATGGCTTTCCCGATAGAGTCCGCTTTGAGGTGCGCGGCGCCTGCGTATTTAACGGCGTATCTTGCGATGAGTTTAAGCGTCGTGCGATCCGTTTCGTTGAGGTCGTATGTATGATTACGGATATGTTCGTAGATTGCCCGGTTGAGCTGCGCGGTATTTTCGAACGTGCTGAATTCGTTAAGATAGTGCATAGTTTTCGCTCCCTTTTCGCAATTCTCGCTATTACGTAAATTCGAAATTGCGTAATCTATACTACGAGTTTAAATTACGAAATTACGTAAGTCAATGAAAAACTTTACGCGATTACGAAATTTTAGTATAATCTACGTAAGATAAGAATATAGGGAGGCGTTATAAATGAGGCTATATTTAAAGGTGGATAAAGTTTTAAAAGCGAGGGGTATGACGCAAAAAGAATTGGCCGACCGAACAGGTGTCCGATCAGCCGCAATTAACGAAATGTGTTCGAACTATCGCACGGCCATTAACCGTGATTACGTCGGAAAGATTGCGGAGGCTTTGCAAATTACGGATGTCTCGGAGTTATTGGAGTTCCGTGAAGATTAAATCGCCTGCCCGACGCCGGCAAGTAAATCGATGAATAGAGGCGACATTTGTACGAGGACGTATCCGATGCCCGCCTTCATCAATAAACCGTAACCTTTGTCGTTCAGTCCGATCATGACTAACAACGCGCCACCCGTCACCATGACGCCGGCAATCGGAAGCGACAACGCAATCATGACGTCAATGATCGGATCAAACGCGTTCGTTATCTGCGTACGGATTGCGTCACCGACCGCGTTCGCTTGGATTACGTCGGGGCTTCCCGAAACCTCCGCGAATGACCGAGAAGGCAACGCCAGCGCAACCGGTGTTAGTACGCCTAGTTTTGCGGCTTTTTTGACGCGGGAATTAACGTTTTTGTTCGCTTTCGGAGCCGTAACCCCTCCGCTCATGAAATCCTTGAAATCGACCGTTTTCGTGCGGTTAAATAGTGCGCCCATAGTTCCGCGCCTCCTTCATAATATTTCGTTCAGCGTGTAAACCTGACCGGGAAGTCCGTTCATTAACCGGTTGAGTGTCGCTCGCCTACTTTCCAATTCCGTCACCCATATGAGAAAGAACGGCTCTTGTGAGTTCCGCAACATTTTCGCGTACTTCTCGATTTTCCGGCTGTTCGTCGCCATCGGCTGAGATACGTCGACTTCTACGAATACCTTCGCGTCCTTATACTTGAACATGGCGTCAGCTACGATCGACTCCTTTCCGATAACCATTTTAACTTCGTTTTCCCAGGACTTCGGGCGTTTCCAGTAAATATAAAGCTGATTACGGATAAGGAAGTGCTGAACGTTCGGCGTTTTCTTGCGCGTAGTCGTGCACTGTACACGTTCCCTTCCGGCTTTGTTGAGCGTATAAACCTTCTCCCACCCGTTTCGAAACGAGTTTAAATACGCTGACATATCGTTTAAAATTCGGTTGGCGTTTCGGTCACCTTTTAGCCGGTGCATCGTTTGAATTTGTGACCGCGTAAGATAATCATACCTTTTCAACGATAAGAGGATGTTTTCGATCCTCTGTTCTTTCGCTGCGCTTTTGTTCAAACCGGTCGCCTCCTTTTGCCTTTACGTTGATGTGCGGTTTAACTTGGCGCTCGACTTCCTTATTCGTAATATATGGAGTTTGGATAATTACATTTTTCACGCGTCGATAAATCGCCCGCCCTTCGATTTCCGGCAAATCTTCCGCGCCACCTTCGTCAAGCACCGCCCGGCTCGCCGCGTTCGTCTCGAGTACGAAACAAACGCGTCCTCCGATGTTTTGGCGTACCTGCGAGGGTAGCGTTTCATTCGTCGGGTACTGGGTTGCGTAGATTAAACGTACTCCCGCACCCCTGCCTTGTCGGGATAAATCCGTAATGATTTCCATAGCTTCGTCGTTGTCGGAGAGATCGGCCGCCTCGTCGATGATTACGAAATGGCGGTCGGGAATACCCGCCTCTATAACGTCCTCATGTCCGTTCTGAACGAGTTTGCGGAGTACGGAGGACATACGTCGCTGAATCGCTTTTAATTCGTCTAACGCCTCCTCAGGCCCCGTTGCGTATCCGGAAACTTGCGTCATGTTCCGGAACCGCTGAAACGCCGTTCCGCCTTTTAAGTCGATTAACGTAAAGCTGACGTCGGTCGGCTTTTGGCGTACGAGGGACGTAATCAGCAGCTTCAAAAATTGCGACTTGCCGAAGCCGGTCGCGCCAGCTACGATCATGTGCGGCCTCTTCTCAAAGTTGTGGTAAACGTCCGAACTCCTCGACTTGCCGACAATCACCCGCCAACCTTTCGTTAAATAAGCGTCACTCCACGGCAGGTTATCCGTCAAAGGTTCGTCGTAAACTTTAATACATAGCATACCGTCGAAGGTAACGTCGATCTCCTTCCGCTTGGTGCGTTGTTCCGTGATTATCTTGCGTATTTGTTCGAGAGCCGGCCGAAGCCCTTCTGCCCACTCGACGGTTAAGAAATCACGCGGATCAAATTCGAAATACTTACCACGTACGTTCAAGCCGTCCTCGATGACCGCTTTATTTTCGATGATTTTTCGTGAAGATACGCCGAGTGGAAGCTGAACGACGTACTCTACGCCACCTTCGATTTTTCGTTTGCGGTGAATACGGGCGTTTGCATCGCGTACATTCCATCCGGCGTTTGCGAAAATCCGCTGAATCTTTTCGCCTTCGTTCGTTGCTCCTCCGTTTGTTTTCAGATAAGAATAACCGGCTACTCCCGCCATTAAAACAGTCGTTCCGATTTCTACGAACATCGCGCCACCTCCTTAGGTATTTACAACGTAAATAGTTCACCGGGAAAAGAACGTTCCGAATTGGGCGTTATCCGCACAGTTAGGGGATTAGGAACATTCCGGCTAAAATTCTGCTGCGGCATTTACTTAAGAATATTCCGCAATTTCGTAATTTATGCGAAAAAATTCGTATTCTCGGAAGGATGGGCGGAAGTAGTTAAAGAAGACAAAAAAAATAAGCGACCCTCCGAAGAGAGCCGCCGTAAAATTATTCTCCTGATAAATCCAATTCGATTTCGTAATCTTTTCTTTTATCCATTTCCATATTATCTTCGGCGCCTTTACGTGCATCCCACGACATTTTAATCCATTCGATCTCCTTAGCCTTTCCGCGTTCAAGATACCAAATGATCGCGCCCTCTTTGATTACGCCTTTATCGATTTCTCCGCCGATGTTGTCGGACATAAACATGTCGGGCATATCGATTTGCTCGCCTGTTGACGTAACTAGCGTAGCTTGATCGGGATATGTCGTAAATTTACCTTCCGTTGTGTTCTCGAGTTTAAACTTTACGCCTACTGCCGATTCCTCTGCGGTTTCGTCCTCCATTGTCGGAGCCTTTTCCGTAACTACAACTTTTTGTATTTCCGATTTAAGTCCGTTAAAATCGTCGCTCCAAGTTACGTCATCATAGTACGTCCATAGATCGTTTTTCTCGCCCTCTTTTGCCGCCTCTGTTTCCGCAGCTTCCGTTTCGGACTCAGACTCGGAGGCAGTCGCTTCGTCGTCTACTTTAGCTTCCGCTTTGTTGTCGTCGTTCTCCTCTAATTCCTCTTTGGCCGCGTCTTCCCCGCAAGCACTTAACGAAACTGCTCCAACTAAAAGCGCCGTCAACATCCAGTTTTTCTTCTTCCTTAACATTTAATCTCTCCCTTTCTTCTTGCGTATATTGGTTATTCAGAATACACCGTAAAATATTCGTGCTCGAAGTAATCCCTCGCTGTACTCGTAAATTCCTCGTTAGAAACGCTGCCTAACCCGCCGATATCTTCATACGCTTCCTTCGATATCTCAGAACTTACCGCCACATCTACGCGTTCTTCAATATCGAAAACACCGTTCCATTCGACCGTTGCATTTTCAACCGCATAATTTTCGTACGTTTCCGTGAAGATTTGCTTAGCTCCGCTCAATAATTCGTCTACGCGATCGGACGTTGAGTCGCTGCTTGACGTACCTTCCATGAGTTTATACGTAACTTTTCCGTTTTCAACCGTAATGTCCATGATCGTTTCGCGGTTATTACGTCCCTCCGCCTGGACTTCATTAACGATAAACTCCGCCATTTCCGATTCGATTACGCTAGGATCGGAGGTTAGTTCGGCTTCCTTCTGCTCCGTCGACTCCTCCGTACTTCCGTCCGCTGAGCTTCCCGTACTCTCCGTCGTTGTAACCTCCGCTTTAGCTTCGTTATTTCCGTTCGCGCTATCCTCGCCTTCTCCGTCTGTAACCGTTGCAAGCGTAAGTCCTCCGGCAATTACGACCGCGCCAATTCCCGCTAACCATCGCTTCATGTTTTCGTCATCCTTTCGCTTTTTATAGTATGTACGATTAAGTATAGTCTAAGTTTCACGAAATTACAACTTAATTACAAAAAAAAGATTGGCGACCCGTTGTTAAGGATCGCCTTTAAGAACTAACAAAACCTGAATGAATGACGCTACGATAATGAGTGGGAGTAGAATCAAGAAAACATAAAGAAAAGAGATGAAATCCCCGCCTTCCATGTTTTTCTTGTTACAACCATATTACAATATTTCCTTTTTTATGTAAATACCGAGGATGAAATTCCCCGGTAAAATTTTCTTATTTATCCTTTAAAGCTTGTTTATAAGCGTTTAACGCAAACGTGACAGCTTCTGCTCTTGTGACGTGGTTATCAGGTCTGAATGTGCCGTCTGGATAACCTTCTGTAATGCCTAAGTCTTTAGCTTCTGTAATCTGCTTTTGGAGGTTACTCTCCTTTTCTACATCTCTGAATCCGGTATTCGCCATATTATAATCCCCCTCGTCTTTTTTGTCCGCAAGCTCCACGAATTTTTCATGCGCCGTAATGCAATGAACCTCGCCCGAAACGCCGCGTACCTTGTACATCTTCTTACCGTCTACCTCTAATAAGCCGAGCACTTCCGCAAAGCCTTCGGTTGCTGCGCCGACTTTGAACGCGTCATCCCACGTAGCTTTCGAGTAGAAGTCAACGCCTTTTTTTCCGTTGTAAATCACGTTCAACCGTTTACCTTCGTATCTCTTCGCGCCTCTTAACCGCTTAACTTCCGCCGGTTTATCGCCTTTGTACTCCACGCCGAGGTACGAAAGGATCGCCTTCGCGTCTGCCTCCGCGCATTTCTGCCGGTATTCCTTCGAGTTTTTTCCGAAGATATTCTCGAAGTCGCGGGCGTTCGTCATAAATCCGTGCTCGATTAGAATCGCCGTCATGGCCGTTTCCCGCAACATATGGAAGTTCGTCCAGCTTCCTTCCTGCGAGTAATGCCGACCGCTTCCGTGGAGTGCGATTCCTTTCGCTTTAAATTCGCGAACGACTGCATCCGCGAGTTTATTCGATCCGCTATAACCTTTCCACGCGAATACGCACGCGCCACTTGCCGATGGATCCCCCGCGTTAGCGTGAATAGATACGAGTAAATCAACGTTCTTCCTGTTCGCTAAATTCGTCCGGTGGTCGAGTCCAACATCGCGCTTATATGGCGGTTGAGTTACGAGGACTTTTACGTTATGCTCCTCGAGAATTTTCCGTACTTTCTCGCCGACGTCCGCGTTAAAGTGGTGCTCCTCGTAATTTTTTCCGGCACGCCGAACGCCTTTACTATCGTGGTCATTGAACGTATTCTCTCCGTGTCCGTAATCTAATGCGACGTATGCTTTCGCCATATTATTCGCCTCCGTTCGGATTCTCCGCTTGCTTCCGTCGAGCCTCCGGTTTCAACCCTTCGCCGTTTGACGGATTAATTATGACGCCTGCCGCGATGAGTACGGCAAAAGCTGCGTCGACGTACGTTTGGTACTGTTCCGGCGCGACTAATCCTGCGTCGTTTAAAATTAAACCGATTAAACTCGCCAAAGCCGTCCATAGCCCGTAGTTCTTAAACCTTTTTGGAATACGCATAATAAAATCGTCTCCTTTTCGTTATAATTTCGCAAAACCCGTCCAATTACCTATTGAATCCCCGTGATATTCCGTATATGCTTATCACATGGGACGTCACTTCCGTTCTCCTGCCGTAGCCATACGTGGGAGGGACGGTCGTGACGTCCCTAATTAAATAAAATCATCATCGCCGATCCCGCTATTGCCGCAGCTACCGCAAAAATCCCTCCAATAAACGCAATCCACATCGCCTTCTTTTCGCTTCTGTCCGTATCCCACTTCTTGTCGTTGTTATCCAACCTACGCTCAACGTCGTCGATTCGATGCGAGTTTCCGCGTCCGAGTTCGAGAGACTGTTTCGCCGTCTCTTTTAACTCGCCCTGATCGTCTAACTTCGTCTCTAAACGCGCAAGCCGGTCGAGTATTTCGAGCAAGTAGGCGTCACGCTCCTTATCATCCATCACCGTTAGCCTCCTTCTGAGGATGAACGCGCTTAACGTCAATCCTGGCGAATATTTCTCCGCCGAGTTCGACGACATGTACCGTACTATCGTTCAATAACTCCGCAAATGCTTTCGGGTTGAAATCGTCGACCGTTACATACGTTTCTTCTCCGCTATGTGTTACGACTCGTAATTCCATCGGTTATCCACCGCCTTTTCCTAGAAATTTCCGCCGATTCTCGATTGAATGAACAGACGAGATACGACGTTTGCGTTGATTCTTGCGAGCGTGTCGGGCGTAAGCGTTATTTCGTGCCACGTACCTCTTTGTACGCGACCTCCGCCGTCTTTCGATAAGTACGGGATTAAGTCGATCATTTCTCCGTTCGTGCTAGAGTCCGGCAACAAATTACCGTCCACGCGTACTTCGATAGAACTAGGCGTTTCGCTCAGCTTATATATGCCGTGTTTGACCTCGTGCGTATGGTCGGGCAGCGTAATACTGTGCGTATGTGACGGGATTGTAACGTCGTGAGAGTGGTTAGGTATCGTCACATTATGCGAATGGTTTGGGGTAGAAAAATCGTGCGAGTGTGACGGAATCGAAACGCTGTGCGAGTGATTCCCGGAAGAACCGGCCGTGTAAATATTACCTTGTTGATTCGTCTCGATATCCACCGCAACGTTCAATCCAGAGCTTCCGCTCGAGCGCGTATAGTATCGCTTTTTACCCATGTCCGATGTGTCACTTCCGGAGTAATCGAACATCATGTGCGTGTGGTTTCCGCCGCCGCTTGACGTTTGCGTCGTACTTCCTCCGGAAAGCGTCGATTTACTTACGCCGCCTCCGCTTGTAGAAGTCGCCGTCGTTCCGCCACCACTCGTCGTCGTTTCGGTCGTACTTCCGCCACTTGAGGTCGATTCAACGATTGCACCACCGCCCTCCGTCGCTTTCGCATACGCCCGGAATTCTTCGGACTCGTACGTAAGGTCAAGCGTGTTGATGTTTACGAGGTCATCCGGTAAGTAAAATCGAATAACCGCCGGATTTTGCGGATCTGCGTTGTCCTGGTAATCGTGCGAGTCGATGTTCGTCGCGCCTTGTGAATACGCCTCATTTACGCGAATTTTTCGCTCTAAATCCGTTTGAATGTCCGCAGCATCATCGAGCTTATTGGCGATAGTATATTTAACGTCCCATTCGTCGGATAAGTCCGATATGCTTTCGCCGGTTATGCGTGCTTTGTACGTTTTGTCCTCGACAACTACGTTAATGACGTCATTTAAATCGCGTTGTTCGTGCGCGTACTCAGGTAAAACGGAGAGGTCAATCGCGTCCGTTTCGAAGGAGAATAACGGATCTTTCCGTTGATTAAGAATCGAACGCCCCGATTCGAGTAACGATTCTGCGATTTGGAAACGCCGGTCGACCCAAATGTACGGATGTTTGCCCCATTTGGAAATGGATTCGTCGTCCTTCAAAAAACGCTCACCTCCGTTGACCTCCTCGATCCCGAGCTGGTTGACGCCTTCTCCGTAACCTTTCGGGATAATATAATTGACGAGTTCCGACGTATCTGAGACGTCCTCAAATGACGCGATGTCCTTGCCCCACCGGATTTCGCCCTTTAGCGCGTCGGATGGGCGAACGAGATTCAGCGTCCACGGGTAGGATTCGGTATCAAACGTAAATTGGAACGCCTCATCAAACGGTTGCGGGATCGAAAGAACCGGCGCAAGAAGGCCGTTTTCGTTTTCGAAGGAATAATGGAAATAGCGCTCGAAATCAACCGTGCCGAGTTTCCACGGCTTAACTCCGTCCGAGTCCAGCTCTTGTAAATCGATGAGCGCCTGCAGTACGTCGGTCGTCGTGTGATTCGTGAATTGGTAGTATCCGTCCATAACCGTGTCGAGTAGCGTGGACAAAACGTGGTCGCATTCGTATTCGATCGAACCTCCGTTGTCGCTTCGTTTGGTGCGCGTCGGCATAATGCGGTAGAGTCCGTAGTACCTCCCCGTTGCGTCACCGTAAATTTCAACGAAATTATAGTGCTGGCAATTTTCCGTTTTTTCGTCGTCTATAGGCATAGAAAAAGACGCTGACCAAACTTCGTTGGCGCGCCTTTCTACGGAGATGGCGTATGCGTTTTCGAGATATGCGAGCAAGTTGCGGTTGCGGTCGAGTATTTTAATTATTACGATCACCTCTTTTCATCAAAAAAAAATTACCCATTAAATCTTAAACCACTTTCAATCGCGGATGGGATGCTCCCCATTTTGTCGGACAGTTTACAGAAAAGAAAGTTTCCATAAACCACGCCGCCACTCCCCGCTGCGTAACTAAACGTACCATATTGCTCTTCTGTTTGAGTTAAGTTTTCCGACCCGTCGTAAATAATCGGGAAGAAAATACAATCAATATAAGTTGACCTATCACTTTCGATAAATAAAGCGTCCTGCCCTGTATCACTTGTGATATTAGGTTTGAATTCACAATTTATGAACGTATTCGTTCCTTTTCCATGAGCACCTCCATTATAATGGTCTATCACGCTTATTTGAGAACGTTCGCATGTTAATTTATGCGCTGTCTTGGATGCATTGTAGTGGAAATGTTTGCAATCAATTACTGTTATTTTCGGGTAAATAGAATTAGGGCCATAATTATCATCGTTACCCACGCCTACATAGATATGGTTTTGTCCGATTGAATTCGTGGGAGCTGACATACTTTCTAATTCTAAGTTTTCAAAATGCCAGGTTGTATTAGTTGTAACTTCATCTGAATCAATACTACCTACTTTCGGAACATAATAATTGATTGGGTCAGCCATATGGAAAAGTCGTATGCCTTTATCACGGCCTTGCACTTTTACGTTTTTCACATTAATTTGTGTAGGAAATCTACGCCGTTCATTGGTTGTTGTGATTAGACCGTCGGTGTGAAACGTCATCAACCTAGCAATATTATCATTAGATGGGTCATCATAATCGAACGTAAAATTATTAATGTTAATATTCTTCCCATTCGTAATGATATACCCGTAGTCCGTGTCTTGGCCGACAAACTCTAAAATATAGGCTGTTTCGGTGTCTTGAATTTTTTGAGTACAGTTATCAATGTCAATGTCACCATCCCATTTAGAACCGTAATCACCACGGAAGAAAATAAAACTATTTTTCTTAACAGATGTGTTGTTGATTCTTAGTTTGCCACCTCCCGTCAACGTGAACCCTTTCTCTCCGACGAACGTATCATTTACTGTTAAATTCCAACAATGGAAGTGAATATCAACTCGGTTCAAAGCACAATTTTCGATATTGAAGTCTTTGAACATGTTCGTTCCGAATACTCCCCAATGTACTTCCGACCCGTTTGCAGACACATTTTTAAAGGTGGATCGCAAAACCCTACGCCCGCCTATACCATATGTGCCGGCTCCAATATCTTCTGATGTTCCTGATCGATCTTTTTCTCTTGGCATGACTCTAACATCTTCTAACTTGACATCATAAACATCTTCATAATAATAAAACCCATGAACCGGGTCTTGGTTGTTATCGGATGTTCCTTCTTCCAACCCGACAAATTGACCTCTAATGATAGTGCGGGCGCGTGTGATTAAAAACCCATTATCTCCGTAAGTGGTACTAGTCGAACCGTCATCCCATTGACCATTCAATAGGAATGTTCCGCCTTCTACAATCAAGTAATTCTTTTCAGCTTCTTTTGCGGTAATACTTGTAATACCTCCCCAATCCCATGTAATTTCGCCTACAATACGACCGTGTTCATCTAAATAACATATATCCGTCATATTCCAACTTACACTTGAACCGACACGTTTACCGACCTGGTTATTTGCGTCCTCAATAACTAAAAAATGATTGTTGTATTGGTCTAACTCACTTATAACCGGTTCTGTTCCTTTGATTAGTTGTGGAAGGATTGCATCATATAAACCTGAGTCAACCGTCACAAACTCATTATCTGACTCCACAAGGAATACATGACCTTGGTCGTTATACGTTTCGTCAATATGGAAAATAGACGAACCTAAGTCGGTGTTTGTTTTGACTGGTATATTCCGCGTGTTGTTAATCCAATATTCACCCGCTGTATTGATAACAGGTAGATTGTTTTGGTTTGCATATTCATGGGCTTCTTTAATTGCCGGCCCATCGTCCGACACACCATCACTAGGCGGGCTAAACATTGCGTATGTGACGTATTGAATACGTTTAGTACGGATGTCGTTCAACTCCGAGCTGAGTCGGTCATCCACCTCATTAACTGGCCCCGCCGTGATTTCGGAAAATTCCTTCCAACTTCCATCGCTTTCTTTTACGTAAACCTTTCCGGTATCCCTAACGAAAACCCGATCATTTTCTTCCGCGCCAGGATGGTCGGTGTCAATGTCGGAAAACGTTGCGGAAGGTGTTCGGTATTTACCTACGTTGTATTGTAACGCCGCACTCGAGTCGTTTATCGCTTGGTCGGATTGTGTTTTGGCTATATCAGCCGTTGATTTGGCGGTATCCGCGGTTGTACGAGCGTAATTAGCGTCGTTAATCGAATCGTTTAGTTTGTCCGTTCCCCTCCGAAGAGTATCGGTATAATTTATATTCTCGGCCATTCTTTCGCCTCCTTTTCGTACTTTCTTCGATTACATGAACCTGTCGCGGAATTTAACGGTTAAATCGAAATTCATGCCGTATCCCCATATATGAATCTCGTTATCGCCCGGTAATAACTCAAGGAACTCACCGGAAAAGTCCGGCATACCATTTTGACCGTTATGCTTAACCGTGTATCGTTCGCCGTCTATAGTCCAACTTTCGTTGCTGAATGAAGGTAAATCGAACTGTTTCCCGTTTAACTGAAAATGTGCGTCGCCCGCCGAACCGTTTATATCGAATATTGGACGGACGGCATATCCGCGTATTTTTGCTTCGATTACCTTATCAGCCGTAATAGTGAACGTGTTGTCGCCCGTTTCTTCGTTTCCGAGGAGGTAGTGATATTCGAAGGTAACGTCGTCCGATCCCCATGTCGGAACTCCATCGGAATTATCTCGAACGGAATAGGCCCACGGATCATGCGCCGTAAGAGGTAGCGTAAACTCACCGGCTTTGACGACGCGCTCCAACGAAACACCGTTCACCAACCGCACGTTGTAAAATTTGTCCGGCTCATAATCGTAAATTAGTCGCGCTGTTTTCGGGCGTCCGTAGTCGTCGAGCAATACACGCGCAATCTCCCGCGCCTTTTCTTGTACGCCATATAACGTTTCATTCCGCGGAATCATACACGCCAATTCAAACTCGCGTACGTCCGGTCGTCCGCCGAAATCATAAACGCCCGGCCTGCCCGGAATTTCCACCGTAGAACTACGAAAGCCCGGCGAAATAGGGTGCGCCGAGCCTTCGCGGTGTATGATGCCGAGGTCATCCGTAAAATGTACGCCGTCTATCGAGAAACCGCTCATGTTCTACCGCACCCCTTTCCGTCGTTTAGTCGTCTTGATTTTCTGGCCTTGCCGCTTGTTTACGTCGTCTATGAACGCGTCGTAATCTTCGTCGCCGAGTTGGAACGTCATATACAACGGTTGTGCCGGTGCTTGTGCGCCGCCTGCCGCCGCAGCTTCCGCCGGTTGCGTTTGTTGCCCGCGTCTAGGAACGCTCGCTGCCCGCGCTTTGAAGTCAAATTGCGTATCCATCTTGTCGAACGGTTTCCGGATAGCGTTGGCCGTATTTTGTGCCGCACGTTCTGCCGGTGATTTTGCGTTCTTGATCGAGTCTGCGATAGGGCCTCCGAAATCAACCTTATTCAAGTCGGACAATGGCCCGCGCTTTGCGGGAGAGAACGGCCAAAAGTCACGGATTGCGCCCGCTACCTCTCCGACTGCGCTAGTGGCCGACGACTTCATCGACTTGATTCCGTCAATTGCCGATTGGACGATAGCTTTACCGGACTCGAAGAGGTCGAGGTCGAATAAACCTTTGATATTCTCGATAATTTCGTCGACGGTCGATTCCGCCGCCTCCATTTTTTCGGAGATAGCACGCTTGATTTCGTTGAATTTCGTTTTGACCGTTTTAGCGATTTCCTTTGCCTTGTTGAATGCGCTTGTAATGCTATTCCAAACCGTTTTTATCTTGTTCCATACGGCGGTCATTTTCTCGATTACGTTGTCGCGAATTTCGGTGAATTTATTCCAAATTAACTTCGCTATTTGCTTTGCGATGAAGAATTTCAAACGTATCTGATACCAGGTACTCGCTAAGAAGCCGAGCACTTTCGTGAAGATGTTCTTCGTAGTCGCCCAAATAGAGTCCCAGTTTTTATAAATGAGAATAGCGAGCATAATGACACCCTGGATAAGCAAGCCGATTGGCCCCGTAAGGAAACGGAGAATAGCCGAGCCACCTACGCGTAATCCCGCAATGATTTGCGATTTAAACGGCTTTAAAATGTTAAGTAGTTTCGTGAAGCCATTCCACGCCCACTTAAGTCCGTTCCAAATTAATTTGAACACCGGCCAAACTAAACGTAACGCCGAAACAAGTACCGCGATAAGAGGAGCGAGTATTTTGACTACGCCTGTCAAAGAGAAAAACCATGCGACTGCTTTAGCAATCCACGGATTATTTTCCATCAGCGTATTTACCCACTCTAGGAAACTATTTACTACTGGCATGATTTGTTCACCGACTGCAGAGAACCCTTTTCCGAGCTCTTTAAGGAAGTCAACCATATTCTCAATGAACGACATCATTTCGGGGCCATTTTCTACGACTCTATCAATCCATTCTTGGAAGCCTTTGTCGTTTTTAAGGTTCTTGCCCCATTCCTCGAATCTATCCGTTAAATCCACAAGGCCGTCGAGCATCTTCGAAGCAAACGGCGCGAATGCTTCGCCCATTCCAACTAAACCGTCCGTTATGTTGCCGAATATCTTAAGCAACTTCGGTCCGTTTTCGCGTACGTAGTCGAGGAATGCGTTGAATCTCTCGGACTCTGAAAGCCCGGCCGCCCACTCGCTAAATCGCTTCGTCATTCCGAGTAACCCCTCTTGCATGTCCTTCGCCAACGGATCGAACGCCGCTAGAATCGAAAGCAACCCACGTACGAGATAGCCCGCCGATTTTCCGAGGGAAGTCAATGCCGGAGCCGCGCTCGTATTCAGCCATTCGATAATCGCCTTTACGTCCTCTGCGCCCAACGCGGCGTTGAAACTATCGAATAAGCCCGAAACGGCTTCCGTTGATGTCCGGATAGCTGGCTCGAGACGCTCGAGTAAATTACGCGCTGTCCGCATAGACCCCATGAATACGTCGAGTACCGGCTCCTCGAGGGACTTCGCAAACTCCGAATAGAATTTCTTGAAACGTTGCGTCGCTTTAATCGCCTCTTGTTGTTTCTCGGAAACGTTGCCGAGCACGCGTTCCATTTCGCTCATAAGCTCGTTATACTTTTCGATGTCGCCCGTTTGCCGCGCTTTTGTCGCCCGTTCCTGTAACGTCGCCAGTTCATCGGTTTTATCGATTACGCTTCCGATACTTGGCGCAGCTACCGACGCGAACCCTGCCGCCCCGACTGCCGCCGCACTAAACGCGGAAGCAAGTCCAAGTACGCCGCCGGCTGCGGTTCCGATTATCGGGAGTAGCCCGCCGACTGCCGCTGTTAATCCGGAGCCTAACGAAGCGCCTATCGGAGATAGCGCCATTAATGCGCCTGAGCCGACGTTCTGTGCTACGACGCCAAAGTTCCGCACCATGCTCGACATTTTGTCGATGTTCGAGTTAAACTGCTTGAAATTGGACGCGAAATGTATATAGATGAGGTTCGGAATGCTTTTTGCTTTCCGATTAACGTCGTCGAGGTCATCTTCCGCTTTCTCCGTATGAGCATCTACTTGCGGTGTTATGTTCATATTGTCGACGCGCTCTGCCGTCCGTTTGAACGACTCTAGTTGCGCGTGCATTTTCCGGAGGGGCTTCGTGAACCTATCGGTTATGCTGACTTTGTACGAGATATTCATCTTCGCCATTAAACAGCCTCCTTTCGTTAGAAATTACGAGTTGTTCCGATTGTTCTCTCGGTCTTTCATTCGCCAGAATGCCGACCAATACGGAATCTCACTAGCCGACATCCCTTCGTCGTAATGTTCGATGTGTATTTCGGCTTCCTCGGCCTCTAGTCCGAACGCTTGCGCAATGCGCTCGGGTAGTTGCACTTTGGAATAACGGCGACGACTACCGGTTAATTCACCGACCGTTTGCTGTTTTGCGTCGGCTATTTCGTAAAGGGATCGGAGGTAGTCGTTCCGTTCAATTAGTTTTTTGCTTCGTTTTCCGCTTTTCCGTCAAATCCGGAGATATCGAATATCTTCTCGCCAATTCTCATGAGGGCGCCGAACGATTTTTCCGCCTCGAATTTCGCTACGTCCTTTTCGGTGAAAACGGCTTCGCCTTCTTCCGTTTTGCAGCCGTAAACAACTGCGAGCATCATCATGCGGGTTTCGTCTTCTTTATATTTCATAACCTGCTTCATTTCGCCGGCGGATAACGTTTTAACCGGGAGAGTTGCGTCCCATTCTTTTACGTAAACCTCGTCGTATTTAATGTCGTCGCTCGCCATTACCTTTTCGCGTAGTGCTTTTACGTCGTATTTGTTCGCCATGTATATAGCCTCCGTTTGGTTTATTAGTTAATTAATTTGAAAACGCCCGTCGCTATTGAAACGGCGGGCGCGTATGATTAAGAGCTTGTTTGCGCGTCTTCTGCCGGGCTTGTCAATTCACCGGCTCCCGTGAACGTCAAGGAATTTTCGATCAGGTCGTCGTGAGTTGTGGAATGTTCGAAGTCGATAGACGCCGTACCTTGATACGACGGCTCCGCGTCGTTGGCGTCGTCGAAGAAATCAATCGTCAGCTTTTTCGTAATGTGCTTAAGCCAGAATTGATCGGCGCTCACACACGTCGCTTCACCTTCCCATGAGTAACGACCGATTACGTGATCCGCCCAGTCTTCTCCGGCTACGTTTGCGTCAATTTTTTCGGAGCTAACCGAAATCGACCATTCGCGTAACTCAAGTACATCGACCGGAGTGCCGTCGACTTGCATTGCGACCTTTGCGTATTGGCCCTTCTTTTTCATTAGTTAAACACCCTTTCGTATTTGGTTGAAGTCTCCGAAATTACTGCGTAAACTCGGACTCTCCGTTATTTCGCAAAATAAAAACGGCTACATCGAAGTAACCGTGGTGATTGTTCGTTTCATTCGCTATTTCGTCGTTTGATATCGGCGTAAATTCGCTTACGTCGCAAAGGAGATGTTTTCCCGTCGGTAATAAATCAGCGTCAAAGTACGGAATACCGTCCGCTGCTCGCAATACCGTCGCGAATTTCTCTTGGAGCTTCAACCGCTCAGTATACCCGTTCGCATATACGCCGACTTGAAAGCGATAGCCATCCTCGTAACTTGTGCGTCCGGCCGATAACAGCTCGGAATTAATCGCCAAATCCTCAACGGTTGCAAACGGTTTATCCAGCTTCGTCAGGTCAACGCCATCGTAAATAATCTGCGCGGTTGCGATTTCTCCGATTTCCGTTTCGAGCGCCGTTTTGATCGAGTAAATGATTTCGAACGCACTCATCGGACGCCCCACCTCCGTTCAACCGTCTGTCGTATCTGCCGCTCTAACGGGCCTTCGCCCGCCCAAATGGCGCGGCGGAAGTACGCCTTTTTCGTCCGGTGCTCGTACTCTTGTCGCTGGGCGTAAGGAAGATGAGAGCCGAATAGCCACGACAACTCTTCCTCTTGCTGAACGCTCGCCGGAATGGACGCCTTCAAAGCACCCGTGTCAATCGGAGCGTTTTTCGAAGCCTGATTCGCCATTGACCGCGTGCCTCGTTCGGCTGTTTTATCCAAGTCGGCGCGGAGTTCGTTTGCGTCCGGTAATTTAAAGTCGCCGCGTCGGTCGAAGTGTAACGACATTAAACCACCCGCCTTACGAGCGCTTCTGTACGGGAAGGAGTGATCCCGAGTTTATCCCGCTCAATTATCTTGTAAGATACGCCGTCTTTCGTGACATTCTCGACGTCAGTTAAATCGACGGTTAGCGGAAAGGAAACGAGGTAGTCGCCCGCCTGTATTTTTACGCCGGCTATATACTGAATGTCTTCGTCGCCTGTAGCCGCGCTCCATATAACGTCAACCTCTACAGGTTCTTCCGAATAAATCGGCTCGCCGGTTAACGGATCCTCGCCCGTTTTGACGCGTTGTACGATAGAAACCGGAGTCGTACGGTTCTGCCGGATATCTTCATGCGACGATTTCATAAATTCTAAGTCATGGTTCCTAAGCATTTTCCGTAGCCTCCTCAGTTAATACGTAATGAAGCGTGGCGCGGCAGTTCGGATGTGGCTGCAAAATTTTCTGCGTACCTGGCGGATAGACGCCCTTCCCCATTCCGTGTTCGTCCGCTCGAGCGTACTTGTAGCATTCATGCGTTTGGTGGTGCGAATGGCCGTCCGGATGGTCGACGATTCTCACGCCTTTTACCACGTCGGAGTTTTCCGCACCCAGCGCCGTAGCCTCCCGATATCCGGTCATTGTTTCCGTTTCGATTAGCCGGTCAATCTTCCACCGTTCGTTGTCGTACGTCTTTTTGACCTCGCGTTGAATGTCCGTGACCTGCCGGCCTTGTAGCGCGCCTCGGCGGACGGTATTCGCAATCGAACTGCGTAAGTCTCCGGCAAACTGCCATATCCGGTCGTTTAACGTTTTACCGTCATTTCCTACGCGTTCAAATACGGAGGTACGAACATACCGCCGATACGTGTTAAGCGAAATGTTTCCGAGGGTTAATATAGAACCGGCGCCTAGAAACGCGGAGAACGACAACGCCAACTGAGCACGTAAAGCCTCCGGCGTAAACCCGAGGATGTTCGCGAGTGCAACGGCGCCCACACCCGCAATCAACGCGGAACTAGCCGCGTACACGCCGTAATTAGCCGCCTGGTTGACCGCCTGTTGTAACGCGCGTTCCCCTTCGGTTCGTGCGTAGTTCTCCACCGATTCCAATTCCCGTATTAACGCATTGATTCGCGACTTCGATATAGTACCGTCGTTTTTCGCGTGTTCCGATAATACGTCGTTAACTTGAAGGCGAGTAGCGTAAATTACGGCGCGTGCTTCGTTGGTTATCCGAGGTAAATGTGAGCGTTCGAAGGTGCCGGCGTATTCCGCTAATTTCTCGTTTACTTTCGTTTCACTCATCGTCTAACCACCGCCGCCGTTACGCTTGTAGCCGAGGAAAAGTCGACCGCTACGTTTTCTCCGAAGAGAGCGCGCGGGAACGGGCCGAGTACGGCTGTCGCACCGGCTGCAACCGACTTAACTTCGTCCTGTGTGCGCCCGTGCGAGCAAGGTACGGATAAGACCGTTACGTCGATCGAAGATGCATCATCGTTTTTGACGAAGAGATAATCGTTGTTACTGTTCGGAAATACGTTCCCTTCCGTGCCGTCAACCGAGTCGAATACGACGTCTGCTCCGCTTAATTCCGAGTCTGTAATCGTAAGTTGTGTACGTGCCAAAGAATCACCTCCGTTTCATTTACCGTCTGTCTGCGCGTTTCATGATTTTAAACGATGATCCCGAACGTTCCGATTTCTTCTGCGCGTACTTTGTTTGTAATGTGTTCGCTAGTTTTCGGTATTGTTCAGATATCATCGATTTATCTACTTGCTCATTTCCGTCGGAAAACGAGAAGTAATACGCCGTTCTTAACGCGATTTGACCTGCTCCGTCTGCTTCGGCGTACAGCAAAATCAACGTGATATCATCGGTAAGGACGTTCTCATTAGCGGCATATCCGTGCTCGTTCATCGCCGTTAAAATCCATTCGTCTACGTCCGACGAGTCTACGTTGGGAACGTCCTTAAACCTCGTTAATAGACGCTGCGATAGTTCGGTTTTTGTCGCCATGATTACGTCCTCCCGAGTTTATTTATTTTCCGGCTTGGCTTTCGGCTTTTGTTTAGGTTGCTTCGGTTTTTCAGGCTCCGGCTTCGGTTCCGGTTTTGGCTCCGGCTTAGCAACCTTTTTCGCATAACCAATCGCCTCTAAATGCTCAGCCGACTTTTCATCGATTTCGATTGTTTCGCCAGGGCCGTGTCCATCCACATAAGCCCCGACGATTTCTACTTTATCTTTCGCCATTTATTCGTTCCTCCTTCGTTACTTACGGCGTATATACGTCAGCGTGGAAAATGTAATCCGGACGCTCAACCGCAGGGAATCCGGCAGCTACAGAACGTAGGATAGATTCGATTGGCTCGTCTTTATCCTTCGCGGTTAGTACGATGCCTGGTTGGAAGTTATTTTCGACGGTTGGGCCGAATAGGAAGTTACCTACGCCTTCCGAAAGCATAACGACTCTCTCTGCTGGCATAAATTCGATTTCCTCGTTTTGACCGGAGTAAATGTCTTTAACTGTTACTTTACGCTCAGTTACGATTTGAATCGGAGGCAAGCCGAATCCGCCTAGAACTTCGTTCAGTTCCGCTTGACTTACGCGGGTAGAACCTTCCGGACGTCCTGCTTCCGTTACAATTACGTTGTTACGCAAAAGTTTCGCTTGTGCTTCGCGAGACATAAGAATAACGGACGGTGTTTGACCGGTGGACGCTTCATACGTCTCAACCCAATCGAGCAAGTCGCCGATTACGTCGCGGGAAGTTTCGTCCCAATCAGCACCGGAAGACAACGCGACTTTATGTTCGGCTGGAACGCCAAAGTCAACGTTTACTTTTACGCCGTTTTTGTTATACGAGAATTGACCTTTCGCGAGCGCCTCCATTTTAATTACGTTAACACGACGGTTAAGCGCTTGAACGAGCTCAACACCGCGAATCGTTAGACGGTCAACCATCGATTGTCTTTCCGCGTCGTTACGTGCTTGGTTAAGGTGTAATAGCTCCTCTTCGGTCGCGATGTATTTCAGACCCATTTTCGCGATTTCGCCCATTTTAGAAGCAACCGCGTCACGGTCAACAACGGGAGGTTCGGAACCATAGCCGATCATCGCACCGATGTATTTGTTCTCCTTAATGATGTCGTAAGCGAACGTGTTAGAGAAGATTTGGTCGTTTGGTAAAAAGCGATCTCCTAGCGTTGGTACTGCGTCCTGTACTGTTTCGTCCACCAATCCACGTAGTGCCGGTTCTTGAAACTCTTTGAAATGTTGTATGCCTGCCATTATAAATTCCTCCTAGTAATTTTTCGTTTTTAAATATTTGTGGCTGAATGCAATTAATTAAATGTGTTTTACATATCTGATGCGATCTTTTGTCTCGGTCTTGAAAGCGTCTGTCACGTTCGAAGGTAGTTTAGCGTCGTAAACTGAACCGCGGAAAATAACCTCGCCTACAACTACGTCGTTTGTTCCGTCTACTTCTACGTCAATGTTCAAAATCGTAAATTCGTCGTAACCGCTCGGTACAGCGCCGGTGTCGTCTGCGTACTCCTCGAATTTTCCGGAAGTTGTATTACGCATAATTGCCGTACCTACTTCCAATGTTTTAGCGCCAATTGTTGCGGCGTCTAAGGTCGCGCCTGCCTCGATGAATTGTAAGTGTTCAGACGCAAGGATGTTCTTTCCGCCTTTGAATGATGTTTGGCTAGTTTGTAGAGTGTAAGCCATTTAAAATTCCTCCTAGTTTTTATTATTTTGCGAGCCTTTGATCTTTCCGCTCGCTTTTAAACGTTGATAAAGCGACTTGCCCTCGTCTTGCAAATCGGTCGGCTCCGGCTTCGGTTTACTGCCGTTGCCTGCGTTAGGATCTGCGTAATTTTTCTTCGGTGGAATGTCTTGTTTAAGCTGATCCAACGCCGATTTCAATTCCTCGTCTGTATCCCCGTCGAGATACTTTCGGTACCTTTCCGCCTGTTCTTCGCTGTAGCCGGCCTTTGCGAGCATAGCGTCCTTTTTCGCGTTGAGTGATTCCGCTTTGAAAGCGTCCAACTCTTCGCGGTATCTATCCGCCAGCTCCTTGTACTGTTCTTGCTCCTCGAGCTTTTTGCGCTCCGCCTCATCGCGCTCTTTCTGGATAGCCTCGTCGCGTTTCTTACGTTCGCGTTCGAGCCTTTTCCGAATCTGTTCGTCTAACTCCGCCTGTGTGAATCGTTTTTCTTCGCCTTCGGTTGCTTCCGTTTCTTCTTCGGTATTATTTTCCGACTCCTCAGTCGTAGGTGGTGTTTCGGAAGACTCCGGGTTAGTTTCCTCGCCTTTTTCGGCGAAATGTTGCAGGTTTAGTCGTAGTAATTTCGTATCCATAATAAAACTCCTTCCGCTTTTTAAGCGTGTAATATCTCCGGAAGTTTAACGCCGTTCCGTAAGGCAATTTTTACGCGGTTTGGACTATCCCGTCACCTTTACACGTATTACAAGTAACTTCTCTACCTTGGTTGTCACTATATACGGTTCCGGATCCTCCACACTCTGGGCAGATTTTCTCTTGTTCGGTTGTTTCGCTAGAGGATCCGCTCGTCTTTGACGGACTGCCGCCTTGATTTCCGTAAGGATCGCCACTAGCTCGATCTTGCATGCGCTCCTGTTCGATTTCTGCTTTCTTCGCTTGTACATTATCTACACCTGCGCGTTGCATTCCTCCGGCTTGAGATTCTAATCCCATTCCGATTTCTTCGCCTAACAACTCGACGAGTTCTTTACGGTTATCCGGCAATGGAAGTACGAATTTCATTTCGTTTGTATAATCGGTTATACTCGAAACTTCCGTCTTGTCATACGCAAAGTTGTTCTCGGCAGTTCGCGCTTGGAGATAACGGACTGATTTTTCGTGGAGCTCCGAAAGCTGATAGCCCCAAACGTGCCAATGTTCTTCGGTGTCCGTGATGATGTCGTGGAAAAGGACTTGTAATGCCTCACCGTTTAGTCCACCGAAGTTCAACTCCTGTGGTACAATTTGTGGTAAGCCGGAGACCTCATGCATTGCGCCTTTCACTCGCGCGTATTGGTCTTTAAATGCGTCCTTCCAACGGAAACTCGATTCGACCTTTTTAATATCCGGTGATTGTCCTTCGTAATTTCCAGTCGCTTCAAGTACGGAGCCTGGCGCAACCTCCATTTTGTCGGCGGTTCCTTCCGGCGCGTTTAGTACGGCGGTCATCGAAAACATTTCGAATTTCATCGAGTCGATTGCGTCCTCGTTCATCTGGTTAAGAACGTCGTTTTGTTCGCGTAAATCTGAAATCTCGCC
This sequence comes from Thalassobacillus sp. CUG 92003, assembly GCF_013618635.1. Taxonomy (GTDB): domain Bacteria; phylum Bacillota; class Bacilli; order Bacillales; family Halobacillaceae; genus CUG-92003. The sequence goes on from NZ_JABLSJ010000006.1 coordinate 200,380, forward strand.
TTCGCCGGTTTCTTCGCCTAATAGATCGTTCACCGGAAAAGTAACAACCGGAATAAAATCGATGCCCATCGGAGAATACGGCGTGATTTCCTCGAGTAATTCGAGGTCATCCTGGCGGTATACGCCTTCTTCGAGGTAACACCCGCCGTCTTCTTCGATGCGAAACGTCTGCTTCTGAATAGCGCGGATTTCTTCGCCGTCTGGCGCTTCGACGATTTTCTGCCGGACGAAATGAGCCGCGATTAAGTCCTCGAAATCATCGTCGGAGAAAACCGGGATGAACTCGGTGTCAGGGCGCCAAATCCAACGTAATTTCCCTGTCCGCTGATTAAATACGATCTTACATACGACTCTATCCGCGATTAACCGGTCACGCGCCGCTTGTATCAATTTCGAGCGCATCTTGTTTTCGTCCCATAACCGATAAAGCAACCGTTCGTAAGCGTCCGCCTGGTTATCTACGCGTTTTTGTTCGGGAGACGGCGTGTAACCTTCGGCCAACCTCGCCTCCTGCGAATCAACGTCTTTACGCGGAACCTGGATGCCGTGTTTTCCGCCCATCTGCCAACGTGCTTTACGGTCGATAATCGCCTTGAAATAATTCGTTGCATAACGCGTTGGGTCGTAATCTAATCCGGCGGGACGTTCTAACTCCGTCGCTTTAACGAGTCGGCCGGTTTTCGGGTCGACGTGCTGCTTACCGTCGTAATATTCGTAGTTTTCGAATTGCGTCCGGAGCCTTTCGCGTGTTTCCGAGCCTAGCGATTGATCGAAGGCGTCGAATAGAAGGTCGTCCATCGTCTCCGGTGCTAGTAAATTGTAATCAGCCATGTATTTCGTGAATCTCGCGATTATGATCGCCTCCTTTCGTGAGTTTGGTTGCTACCGCCGCTTGCTACCGCATTCTCTTACGTGACATCCGGACAACGGCGTCGTTTGCCTTGCTCGCGGAAACGGCCATTTCCACCGCGTCAATTACGTCGTCATGCGCGCCTTGTCCGTACCGCTCGAATTGCTCGAGCATTAAGTGATGTTTGCGGGAAAAGCGAATAGCCCCGGACTCTATCCGAGGTAACATCGTTTCTATACGTAGCTCTTTCCGCGAGCGTTGATGGACTTTCTTTACGCGTGTATGAGCCGGATAACCTTCCGCCGTTAGCCGCGTTTTGAGCGTTTCGACGAAAAACTCTTGCGCTGCTTGCGCTTCTGCCGCGATTATGTCCGGTTGATATTCGAGAACCTTTTCGACTATATCGTCGATGAATTTGTCGGGGAGTACCCGTTCACCGTACGTATCAATTACGTTATCGATATCCTTTTCGCGATGGTGTGCGTTAATTGCGATAGCGGAGTAATCACCGCGTTCTTTACCGAGCGCAAAGTCGATACCCATCGAGAATAAATAACCCGCGTGAGTAAAGTCGGATTTCGTTTGGTGTTCGTCCCAGTACGTAAAGTGCTCCGGATTAAAGATCATCGATTCCTCGTCGACCGGATTATTCATATACTCCGTGTTAAACGCTTTAGATCCGTTATCCCATTTCCACTCCATAAGCTCGAGAATCGGCTTTACTTCCGGCCACAAAACCTTAACGCCTTTTAACATTTCGTCCTCATTTTCGTGATAGAATTGCTCGGCGTCTTGCTTTCGGTTTTTGTTGTCGCGGTCGATGTAAATTTCTCGGCATTGTTCCCATAAGTCCGTTCGTACTGGGTGCTCAATAATAGCTTTATAAATTCGTGACTCGAAATCTGAACGGTGGTGTAGAACCTGCATTAACAACGCTTCCCAATGAACTGTCGTACCCATGTAGACGAACGCGGTCTTTTTACCTTTCGGATCGCCTAACGGCATAACCGTTTGCGAAAACCAATCCTTTAGTTTCGCCCGTTGTTCCGGCGTACTTGCGTTTCCTCCTGGGCGGGCGTCTTCTAAGTCGTCCATGACTATAAGCGAAGGTCGTGAGCCGTTCCAGTTTCGTCCACGCAACGCCTGCCCGGTTGAAGCCGCCTCAACTAACGAAAGTTGCCGGCGTTTTTCTCCGGTGGAATCGAGGTGCCACGCGATAAATGACTCGGAGTTGTCTTGTATGTTCGATTGATCTTTCGGTGACAACAACGGCCCGAAGTCTGCGCGTAGTTTCTCGTTAAACTTCATCTGATTACGGATCCATTCCATGTTACCTTTCGAGACGTTCGGCGTTTCCGAGATAATGATGATGTACTTGCGGAGCCGGTAAACGACCTGGTGTACCGGAAAGTTTTTCGATAAGTACGTTGATTTCGCGTGCGAACGCGGAGCAGCAACCGCAACCTTCGCGTTTACTTTTTCCGTGGAAACCTCGTTCATAATCCCCGCTATTTCTTCGTGAAAGCCGGGCGCTTCCGATTTATCCTCGATGTCAAAGCCGTCCCAGTTACCTTCATTTCCGGGGTTTCGTGATTCCGAGAAATATTCGATGGCAAACTCGAGCTGGTCGTCCTTGCAGCGTTCAACCCGTTCGAGCTTCGACCAAACGAGGAAATTTTCCTGCGCTTCGGGCGGCCAATCGCTCGGGTCTGCGCCGTATTCTACTTCGTAGGTTTCGATGAGTTCCGTGTATAAAGCGAGCATTTCTTTGCGTTCTTCGTCGTATAGCCAACGTTGGTCAACCCAAGCGATCGTAACCACCTCCGTTTCTTTCGTTGATATTTCGCTTGACTTTCGGCTCTCCCCGTTATATACTGAATGCAACACAAATTACGAGGGAGTTGTTTTCCGTGAATATCGTAGAACCCATACGTGACACCGCCGATATTGAGCGCATGAAAAAAGAGCTAACACCCGGAAGAGATCGGTTACTCTTCATCATCGGCATTAACTCGGGACTCCGGATTTCCGACGTCCTACCACTACGCGTAAAAGATGTCCGCGACCAAAAAGCGATTACCGTCCGCGAAGGTAAAACGGGGAAAACCCGGACGTTCGCGCTTAACCAGGCGATTCAAACCGCTGTTAGCGAAAACATTCCGGCGGATGAGCCGGACGATAACCTCCTTTTTCCGTCGCGTAAAGGAAACAAGCCGATTACACGGACGACTGCTTGGCGGATTCTGAATACCGCGGCCGAACGAGCCGGCGTAGAAAAGATCGGGACACATTCACTTCGAAAAACGATGGGATATCACGCGTACCAAAACGGCGTCGACCTTACGGTTATTCAAGCGATCCTTAATCACGCCAGTCAACGCGAAACTTTGCGGTATATCGGCATCGTCCAAGACGACATCGACAACGTATTCAACGCGATTAACCTGTAGCTTCGCCCGGACTACGTCCAGCTTACGTCACATTTCCGTTTTAAAGCGGGCGTGTGGCGTTTTTGTTCGTTTAGAGGGCGTAAGTACCCGATAGGCTACAAAACGGCTTAGAGGCGTTAATTTTGCGGGAATACTACGTGATTACATCGTCAGGGTTCCGTCGGCTACGGGAGTTGCGTATAATGTGCGTATCAGGTACGTTGAGAGGACGGAGGTCAAAGCGAAAATTTGATTCGCGGATTTTAGAGTCGCCCGGCGGCGGCCCGGCGGTTTCGACCCGCCCCCGCCCTTTTTCGTCCGACCGTATACGCATGCAATACTCCGCATAAGCGACTCTCTATGAGTGTGTTGCATTCACCGCAAGATCCCCGTCATATCAACGCGTAATTCCTCCGTAAAATCCTCCGCATAATATGCAGGGGAATAATCCGCGCTATGACAGCGTTATTCCTCCGCAAATCCTGCATAAAATTCCGTATAAACGCCACGCCAAATCCGCCAAAGTGTTCGGGAGGGCGCGCGTCTAGTGGGCGTTGCTGATAAATCCGGTCAACACACGTCACTACCGCTTGCTACGGCGTACACTATATCCGTAACATATCCGCTTTCCTTCCTATTATATGTGCGCCATATATCACGTATAAGCGGTACTTCGTATTCCGCTACCTATTCCTCGTCATTATTCCGCTGCTTGAACCGAGCTAACTCCGCTCTAACTGCGTCCGTGTTCGCCTTCTCTTCCTTCGTATTAACTTCGTGCTTTTCCGTAAGTAAACCGAGGCTCTGCATAAACGTACGGTACATGGCCGCGTTACCCTCGTCTACAATATGATCCGGAATAGAGCGCATTACTCTCGGTAAGTCACCGACTGCTGCCCGCATAACCTGACGCTTAAGCTCGTCGTTAAAGTCGTCCTGGCTGCGCCATCTCCTCAGCGTACTAACGTCACATCCGACCTTTTCCGCCACTTCCTCGTACATTAAGTCCGTTTCCGTCAATAATGCGATAGCTGCGTACTGCTTCTCGTTCAGTTTCTTCGCCATTTGCGTTAACCTCCTTTCCGTTCCGATTTATCTCCGAAAGTACAACCGTCCTCAGGCGTTACGTATATCGCACTATATTCGTAATCATCCTCGTCATAACCGAACAGTTTCGTACAAAAGCCGTAATGTTCCTCGTAAAATACGCAGTCCTTACATCGGACTAGCTCGTTTGCCTCCGGTTTGTTTGCGTTTGTGTTCGCCATACTAAAACCTCCTCCTTCGCTATACCTACGATCTTATGTGACGCCCATTCATCGCCAGGTTGCGTAGTATCCTCCGTAATGGACGTTAATCGGACGGCACGTTCTCCGTCTGGCTTGTCGTTCAACTTACGTGTCATATGTCCGTGCCTCCTTCGGAATGATTAAGTTCAAGATGTTCTAAAAACGTTTCTTACGTCATACCACGATTGACCTTGCGTTAACATCTCTTCGTATTCTTCGTGCCTCTTAACGTCTTGTATACGGTACTCAAGCGTGTTATATCGAACACCTAAAGCAGATTTTCCGTAGGATATAGCGTAGTCATCTTGGTACAATCCGTCAGTAGATTCTGCGTTTAACGCGCGTGCTTGGTCGGTTGTATCAACGACAATGAGACGGTTCACAAATTTCGCCATTGCTCGGTCCACCTCCGTTAATATTAAAGTTGCAGCGCGCTTACCTTTTCTTTCTTTTTAGCGCCACTTTTTCTTTCTTTTGGTCAACTTCTTTGGCGTACTTGACACCCTTTAAATAATCCCTTGCCCTTTATCACGTTATCTTTTACGTTTGTAACGAACTTCTCGTAATTAGCCTATTGGAAGCGAACTCTGCTTCCCGGAAACAACGAACGTAAGTGAGTAAGTTTCCAAGGGGTTTCCGTACTTTCTCTTTTGCTTCGCTATTACTATTCTTTTTAATTCGTTCTCTTTAGTTCGTTCTTATTACTGAGCCTGATCGGGTACATGACGTGTGCCTCCGCAGGTACATGACGTGTGCCTGATCGGGTACACGGGAACTTTACCCGCTACCTTTCCGTCTGTACAACGGAAGATAAAATAGCTTCTCGCGGCCTGCGTGGTATTCTTTCTTCGTCTCCATCAGGCCCTCTGCGCGAAGGATCTCGGTAAGCCGCGTATATCTGTTCCGTTTGATGCCTGTATCACACTCGATCTGCGTCTGATTCGGAAACGCCCACATATATCGTTCGCCACCGCTCTCACCGTTCACATACGCCTGTAGATAGCCGTATAAGATTACGCAAGCCTGCGCTGTCCTGGCGTCGTACTTCTCTTTTATCTCCGGTAATATTTCGCGATACAGGACGTGCGGCGTAACCGCGTAGCCTCCTTCGCGTAATACCTCCGCCTTTTCTTGGGCGGCTTTTTGCGCTAATTGCCGGTAGTTCTCTTCCATATCTTATTCCTCCGTTACTGTTGTCGTAATATACTGTCGAGGGCCAACTGGCCGTTAATTTAAGGTTGTGCTTAACTTTTCTCACGCTTCCACTCGGAAAGCACGCCGGTTAACTTGTCCGTTTGCTTAAAGAGCCAGAATTTCTTTCCGGTTTTCTCGTTTAATCCAACGCAAATAAAACGCTCGCCTTCGTTCAGCAAGCGCCCTTTTAAGCGCGGAGAGTAACAATAGAAATACTGTTCGTTCATTCGTAATCCCTCCGTTTACTATTTATGCGAACTCCCGATCACTTCAACCGCTTGCATAACGTCGACTGTCTCGTACGCCTTATCGACCATTTCGGCTGTCACGCCGTAATATGTGCCGAGTGTTTTGTCGTCCAATTCGTCTATGATTCGGATATCGTACGTCGTATTAATCGTGATTCACCACGATCCTAGCCGGACCACTCGTACGGAATGCCCGCTCTTGCCCGTCGAAAGCGTCCGCGTAATGGACGACAATATCTCCGTGAGCTGCACGCTCTTCATCGACGCCTTCTCGCTGCGCTAATTCGTCCGCTAACTCTGCGGTTGAGTACCGGCTTATGTCACGCGCCTTTTGCCAAAAGTACTCCGCAGTACCTGGCGGTTTTGTTTCGCTCGTCAGAACCTCGAGCGCGCGTTTGTAATCGCTCAAGTCCGTAGCTTTACCCGCCTCTTCAACGTCCTTTAACGCCCTCGCAGCCGCTTTTGCTTCGCGCTGTACCGCTTTGAGTCCGGTTAGGGCCTCGGAGCAATCGAGGTCCACCGTAAGCTCTCCGACTGATTTCCGCTTTGACTCCGGAGGCTCGGTCGATAGGAGGTGCGTATAGTAGTACGTTCCGTCCGATAGCCAGACGTTATAGTCGCCTTCTTGCGCGAGTATTCGATTACCTTCTCGTTTAAGTACCTTAAGTAATTCTCTTCCGCCTCTTCGTACGACAAATCCGCGCGCATTGTTTTCTGCCGCCATTTTCGTCAGCTCCTTTTCGCCTTTCGGCTCGATTTAATTCGTCAAATTTTCGCAAAGGAAAACGCCGGCCGTTAAGCCCGCGTAATTTTACCTAAATTTCCCTTACATTCTTTAATACCCAACGTTTTTAGGGTAAATACAGGGTTTCTCCGAAAAATTCCTTTAAATCTTCTTCGTTTGTCCGGTATTTTCCGTATATTCCGTGGAACTCGTAGTGGCATGGCTCGCACAATGTAACGCCGTTGTCGGTATCCATCCGTAATTCCGGATAGTCTGCGTAGTTATGAATATGATGGGCGTGCATTATTCCGGCCCTGCGGTCACACATCGGATTTTGGCATCGGTATCTATCGCGCTCTTTAACCGTAGCCGCCCATTGCTGAACGCCGTCTCCTCTGCCTTCGCTATTCTTTCGCTTATCAATCGGCGAAGAAGGGTCGGTAAAATACGTAGTAACAGGCTGTTCCTCGTTTATTTGGTCGTATTCATCGACTTCCTTAGTTACCTGCGCCTTTAATGTTACCTTATTACATTCCGGGTACATGCTAATATCCTCTCTCATAATAAGTAACTTATCGATTTCTTCCTTATGAAATGGAACCTCATAACGTTTTGATTCATTTCTTTTATTACCGCCGTTCTTTCTCCGATTCAATTGAGATTCACTAAGAATAGGGTATTCTTCACGTTTCATTTTACCAGGACTAGAGTTAGACAACGTTTCGTGCAATAGTGCGTCCGCCATCTTCTCAAGGAAATAATCAGCCGGATAATCTCCGTGGTCGTCGTAGTATTGCTCACACATCTCGTGAGATAAAAATCCTCGGCTTTCCGGAGGTTCTTCGTGAAGGTGCTTAACAGCTTTTCGAAATGAAACGTCGTAATCATTCCTCTTCTTTAATGACAACATTAAGCACCCCTTCCGTCCTACCTTTAATAAAGTCGTTATACCGTTTTCTCATCGCTTTGTTATGCGCTTTATGTCTACGATCCATAAAAGAATTTTCGTATTTAGTACGTTGCCTACGTGTTCCCCTCGATACCCTCTCGGACTCCTTGTCGATAGCGGTGTCTTTCGTGTCCTTAGACGTCCTTTTATCTATCATCCGGTCGCTCATAAACGGATACTCCGCGTTGGCTATTTTATACGCGGTTGGATCACGTAATTCTTCGTCTAGCATCAAGTCGGATAGTTGATCGAGGAGTTTTTCGTCTCTCATTCGTACATCTATCGGAGTTTTATCCGGATTTAGGCTGTCGATATGTTCCGCGTGTGCTAGCGCATATTCCTGCGTAGCCCTGTCGATAAGTACCGCTCTTTCCTCTCGAGTAAGTAATCCCGATTTTGTGTCGTGTTTTATTTTCGTTAATTGTTCGTTTAGTTTTTCGTTGTAATTTGCCGTCATTACTCCGCCTCCAATTCGTCTTTTGCGTCCTTGTGCCCCCATTGCTCGTACACTTCCGCAATCTTATCAACCGCACGCTCGTACGTTTCAATCACCGTCTGCTGACTCACGCCCATCCGCTCACCTGCGGCAACCTGCGTCATGTCCTCCTCGTAAATGTAGCGAAGCGCCTCCGCCTGCCTACCGGTTAGCTTCGCTTTCTCAACCGCCCGCTCAAGATCGAGGAGTATGTCGGTTGCCTCGAAATCGCCCGCGTACTTTTTCGCCTGGAAGGCCGGGTAGTTGCGGAGGAGGCGTTTCGTCTTTTGCGTATAGTCTTCCGTTTCTTCGCTATTGTCCGTCATTTAATCGCTCCTCTTACGTATATTTCGCTTGACTTTCGGGTAAACTCGTAGTAACATGTCGTTAGATATTCGCTGTATTAACGTAAACAGACCGGCTATGAAAGGATTGAATACGATGCCATTCGAATGGATCTCGAACGATGCGCCCGCTTTCGTCACACTCGACCGCGAGCGGCGCTTTTATTTCAACGCGACCACGCAACGCCAGCTGGGTCTCCGACCGTACGACGCCGTATACATCGCCTACGACTCCGATCAAAAATTGCTTGCGGTGGCCTCGGCGGAAACGTCGGAGCAATCGGGGTTGAGTCCGTATCCGCTCGACAAACGGTGCTACGCCTCCGCCCGGCAATTCGTGAAATATTACGCATTTGCCGCAGGACAGGCGCCACACAAGTTCGAGTATATCGGAAAGGGCGTAAAGGGCGCTCCGAAGAATGCGTTTATCTTCCGCCTGGTGCAGGGCGCTTAACTTTCGTCGGTTAGGCGTCTTTTTTTTGCGTTATACTTTCGCTAATCTTCCGCGGGCGATTTCGTTATAATCCTCGGAACAATCGATATGAATGTACTGGCGGTTATTTAGCGCGGCCATCTTCGCTGTAGTTCCGGATCCGCCGAACGGATCTAGTACGACGTCACCTTCGTTTGACCACGTAATTATATGATCGTTCGCTAGTTTTTCCGGGAAAATTGCCGGGTGTTTGTACGCCTCTTTGTCCGTTGTTGACTTATTACATCCGGTAGATATACGCCAGATATTATTCCTCACGCCGAGCGGTTGGAGTAAGTTCTGCTTATTGTGTCGCTTTGTTTGCCCGTCTGCTGTACGATAATTACCTTTTATATGCTTACGTCCATTCGCGTGCTTATTCGGACGGTCTTTGATAAGATTAATCGTTTTTGGACGGCTTTTACTAAATACGAACATATACTCGAATATTTGATTGTACCTTGTTTTATCCGGAAAACTGAGGCTATCCTTCTCATAAATCATCGTATCGTGCAAACGGAAACCGGCGTCTATGAATTTTAAGGCTTGGCGGAAAGACATTCCACTTTCGGATCCTTTGACTGTCTTATCTCCGACCACCCAAACAACCACTCCACCTTCTTTTGTAACTCGGTATAGCTCACTGACCAACCCGTCGAAATCTAATGAAAAGCCGTTGTACTTACGTAAGTCTTCGTATGGAGGGCTAGTAACCGTAAGGTCGACGTATCCACCCTTCATTGTCCGCAGTACATCAACGTTATTACCCGTTATAATCTCGCTCATTCATCGCCCTCCTTCGGATTTTCCTTCCTCTCTAAATATTCCGTAGCAAACTCGATATATTTCGTTGCCTTGGCAAGGTCTTCACTCGGCTCAGCGTGCTTGTACGGCGCGCGGGCCAAATATTTCAGCGCGTTTCCTACGCACATTCCAACGAAACCATCGTCGTAACCCTGCGTGATTTCCTCGATAATTTCGATCGTTTCGAATTTTGACCGGGTATAGTGCGAAGGTTGCGAAACTACGTCGGGGGTTCCCGGTTGTCCGTATTCGATTATTCCGCAATGCTCCTCGTAGACAAACGCCGCCTCGCCTTCGCGTTTATTCATTTCGTGCTTTACGAAAAACCCGAACTTGTCTCCGTGGAGCGAACGCTCTTTTCCTCCGATTGTCTCGTAAATTTCGCCTTCTTTATAAAAACCGAAAGATTCCGTAATCCTAATCTCCATCCTATACGCACCCACCTTTTCGGAAATATTCGGCCTTCGCCGCGTCGAACTTCCGTTTGCTCTCCGCCTGCTCCTTCGCGACTGCCTCCGCTAAGGATTCCGGCTGCGTTCGTTCATCGAGCGTAATAATGTCCTTCGAATTATCCTCGGACAAATCCCGCGCATGTTTCGCCTGATACTTCGCTTGTTCGGCCACTTGCGCGAACGTCTGCAGGTCGCGGCGAATTGCGTCATTTTCGTCGTTATAGTTGTCAATTACGCGTACTTTCTGCTCAAGCTCCGCCACTCGCCGGACTAAATTTGCGAAGAGCTGTTCGGGGCTGGCTGGCGCGGAGGATTGCGGCGGGGATTGCGCCGGCTCAATCGGCTCGAGTACGGTATACTCATCCGTCCGGCAATACGGGTATATTCCTCCAATTCCGTCGACAGGCGTACTACTTACGAAATCTCCGAAGGATTTAACCTCCGTTACTTCGAGAATTCTTCCGCGATGGTTTGGGTGCGTAATGATAATCCGCTCACCTACGTCCGCCTTCCGGTCGGTTAAAGCGTAGGTTTCTCCGGGGCTTCCGTCCGGTTTAGGGACGCGCACGTTGCCGGTCGGGGCGAGTTTTCTCATACGTGATTTATCGAAATAAAAAATTCCGTTAAGTTGATATTCAAGTGCGGTAACGTAAGTAACTTTGCTGACGGGGCCTTCTAGTGGATCGTAAACGTAATCGCCTACGCTCGCTTCTCCGCCAACCTCCGCGTACTCCCGCTCAACCTTCAGCTCATCGTCGTAAATGTAATGCTTCTTCGTCATATTTTCGTCCACCTTTCGTTATTTTAGCACCGTAACCTCCACGTCCTGCCTTCCGAAGTCTAGTGCATCCTGTTTATCCGCCATTAAGACGTCTATACGTTCGCCCCGAATTGCGCCGCCTGTGTCCGCGGCTATACCTTTAATCACGCGACCGCCTCCCGTTTCAATCCGTAACTCGCTACCTAGCGGAATCTCAGCCGGATCTACCGCAATTACGCGCCGTCCGTCGTGTTTGACCGTATTGCTTACGTCGATTCCCGTCGCGGTTACGCCTATGCAACCGGAATCACAAAAGGCTGTGTACGCCGTGGCTTCGAACGTTTGCGCGGGAGTTACATCGTTGTTACCGCTGTTACCACCAGAACCTGCGCCATTAGCGTCAGGATTATCGCTAGTAGTAACGTGAGTATCCGTAGCCTCAACCTCGGCTTGCTCCGCTTGTTCCGCCGGTAATTCCGCCTCATCCGGTTGTCCGACGAGCATGAGCGCGGTGAGCACGGGGAGAAAGGGCGTCATTGCGTGGCCCCTTCGAAAAACTGCTCCGTCCACGGCTCGACTTCCGTCACGGCTGCTCGAACTGATTCCGCCAAGTCCGCAATTTCCGACTGTGCTCCGTTGCCTTTACGCCGTTTTGCGTAAAAGGACAGCAACGCGGTAAGGTTAGCCGTCATTACGAGATTACATGCGGTGGCGTTCGGCAATACGGCGCGGGCATCTTCCGGAGGTACGCCGGCTTCTCGAAGCCAATCGTAGTAGAATTGCGCTTCTTCCATCGCAGATTCAAATATATCTTCCGCGGACGTTTCCGTATCTAACCGCGCCATTGATTCGCTCTTAAAATTCGGCTTATACGTCTTATGCCTCGTTTTCTCCGGTACAACGTAATTCATTCCGCCTGATTTATTCTCGCTCCCGAGCTTGACGTACCTTTGCGACTGTACGCTGAAAGAGAAACCGACTCTATGGCGAGTCAGTTGAGCCAACAACGCCCGACTCACGCCTTCAATAGCGAAGGTGAACGATATATGCTCGAGGGTGCTAGTATGACCGCTCTTTACGATATGGCGGAACAAACGGTCAGCGTCCGATCCTTTTCCGCCGTCTGACGCCTGTTTGCCGAAGTATTTTCCGCCTTCTTTCGGAATAACCTCCGTCGGTTTGTTCGGGGAATAACACGTACGGATGGCGGTAAGTGCGACCGCTTGGCCGTCGGAAGCTCCGAGTATCTGCAAGTCTGTGTCAATTTCATCTAACTTACCGCTCAAATACGAATGGAAATCGTCGCTCAGTTGCGTATGTGCCATTAATGTTACATTCATCGTAGTTTCCGCCAAGCTATCGCTCATAGTCAATCGTCCTCCCTTTCGAATTTGTCCGCGAGTTCTTCGTCCGGCCAATTGTCCTCGGATTCCTCCGTATTCCTTACGCCCGAGCTTCCGTAGCCACCTTCGCCTCTATCCGACTCATCCAACGTATCAACTTCGACGAACGTTGCGGAAGCAACCGGCGCGAGGATGGCTTGGGCTATGCGTTCTCCTTTGCGGATATGGTACGAACAATCTACCTCGTCATCCTTCGCCATCCTAGAGCTTATTCCGTCCGTATATAGCACGATATCTTCCGTCGTAGGGAAATCGTGATCCTGCGCCACATTATCCATAATCACGCCGACCTCTCCCTTAAAGCCAAAATCCACCGTACCTGGCGCGTTTGCTACGCGAAGTTTCGTCCTCGCAGAAATGCCGGAACGCGGCCGGATTTGCCATTCGTAACCCGCCGGAAGCTCGACGGATATCCCCGTTTTAATGACGGCGGTATCTCCAGGTTCAATCACCGTATCTTCTACCGCGTACAAGTCCGCGCCGGCGTCGCCTTCGTGGGCGTACGTTGGGATGATGGCGTCCGGGTGTAACTTGCGTATTTTGACGCGTTGCTTGCTCGGCGGGTTTAATAGCGCGCGTGCCTCCGCCAACCTTAACGAATAGTCATCGTCCATTTTCGGAGAGCCTAAGTCCATGTCCGCTAAAAAGCGCGCTAATGCTTCGGCAGATTTCGTTTGTCGTCCGCTCATTTAATCGTCTCCTTTCCGTTCGTTCCATTTCATCGCTAATACCCGGGCATTGTCCGTCGTAATATGAAGGAACGTGCTCGGCTGGAATGCGCACTTTCTATTCGCGCATTCAATGACCGGCTCATCTAACGTCCACCTCATCGCGGGAGGTTTTCCGCAGAACGGACACGGCTTTAATGCCGGAATAGTCATCGTACGTCCTCCCCGTGTTCCCACAACACGCCGTCTGCCGCGAAGTAAAATCCGTTGCGTTCCGCGATTTCCTCGACCTCCGCAAAGTCCGGTTCCTCCGGGGAAGATAGATACCGGAGGAGGTTGGCGAAGTCTTGGCGGGAAAGGTTGGTCTTTCGTACGTTTGTTTGCGTCATATTATCGTCTCCTTTTCGTTAAAATCGTCCTCACATACGCGCTTGATTCGGTGGCCGTGGATGTCCGGCTCATCTAGCGTAATCTGATACGGGTAAACTTCACTCGGAATATAGTCGGTGATTTCCGCCCAGCCTTCGAATAAGAACGTTGATACGTAAACTCTTTTCGCCCCTCCGCTCACCACTCGAGCAAGTCCGCCTTCGTCGCTAGTTCACCTCGGAAGTTGTGCGTTAATCCGACGACCTTTGCGTACGGCTCATTTCGGAAATGTTCGAGGTAAGGAACGAAGCCACTCTTCGCCGGATTCGGAAGGTCGCATTGTTTGTCGTGTCCGATCATAATAACCTTCGTCGATGAATGTACGCGGGTTAAAACCTTCTTCAAGTCTCCGCGCGTAAAATTCGCAGCTTCGTCGATTACCAACGTCGAGTCCTTGATATTCGACCCGCGCATGAATACGTGCGACTTCGCCGTAATCCACGTCTGCCGGTTGATGAGCTCCGGATTTTCTTCGCGGTAAATTGAAAATCGCGGATCTTCGCCTATTTCCGAAAGCGCATCGTACAATGGCGTCAGATACTTCGACTCCTTCTCCTCGAGCGAGCCGGGCGTTGCGCCGAGCTTTTGCTCCTCGACCGGGCTGAACGTGTATACTAACGGCTTTCCGAGGATTTTCGCCGCGCCGATGGCGAGCGTCGTTTTTCCGCTGCCCGCACCGGCGTTGACGATCGTAAGTTGATTATCGAAAATGGAATCGACGTAAATCCGTTGCTCGTCCGTCAGGTTGAGTCCGTAAAACAATTCGGCTGATTCCGGAAGTCCCATTCTATTCCGCCTCCTTTATATTTGCGTGCCTTTCGTCTTTCTACGTGTTATAGGCGTAAAACGCGAGAATCGTGCCGGTTATAGTCCGCATTTTTACCGAACCGGACATACGCCACCTTCGCAGCCGTCAGCGCCTTCTAAGTCCGAACCTTCTCCCGTTTCGTACCGCTCGAGGGCAGCCGGATCGAAGTCGGTCATCTTCGCCTTCATTTCGTCGTATTGTTCCTTCGTTATTTTCTCGTAAGGTGCGAGCTCGTAAGAACCTCCGTCCAATTGGAGGAATGATACACCTACGAAGTCGTCCCAATTATCGTACACAACGTCCTCAACTACACCCCATTCATCCGGCCGGACGGTAATCGTATTAGACGAGTTGTGCTCCGTATAATTACGTTGGAATGTAAAGTAGGTATCAAGTTGTTCCGCAGCAGGCACGTCGTCTTTCGTTCTTTCAGCGCCGGATTTAATCGGAAAGTCGATGACGAGCGTACGAGCGTTTGCAAGGCGTTCTTCGTTCGTTTCGCCTGGCGTACCTACTTCCGCATTTATCGTCCAACCTAAGTCCTTCGCGGCCTCGGTTAACGGATCATTCGCGCTGATTCGGATTCGGCGGATGTAGTACGGTGAATGCGAGTAATGCAATCCGCTCGATACGCCGCCTGCTACTTGCGAAATAGTACCCTCCGGCTTTACCGTTGTTACGAGTAACGGCGCATTCACGCGGAGTTCTTTCGCGTAGTCGTCGGCTGCTTTGCGCGCTTCGTATCCGAGCATATCGACGAGCGTTTTTTCGTAATCTATGGCGGTGAGTGAATCCGGAATATCGATTAAAGCGAGCGCATCTTTTACGCCAGTTAACGATGTTCCGAGTAGGCGGTCGCGTTGCTGTACTTCGTTCCAATGCGGAATTTCGAGGTCAACGAGGGTCATCCGTAAACCTGCACGTGCAGAATGGCGTTGAGCTTCCATAAGACCTTCCATATCCAATTGCCCGTCCTTTACGAATTCAACGAGGTTTACCGTCGTTAAGTTACATACGCCGTAAGAGTCAAGTAATATCTCGAAACATGGGTTTACACCTTCCGCGTTCGGTCGTCGTCTTTTCGCTTCCGCCGCATTTCCTAGTCCGGGTTCACCTTCCGCCTGCATTAATTCAAATACGAGATTCAACGTCTGCTTGCTCGGCTTATCTTCGAACCATACCGAATTGTTCGACATTCTCCGGTGGTGCAACGGCCTTGCGTTCGGATCCATCGTAGGCAGCTCGGCCAGTTTATTCGCTAACGCGTTTAACCCCGCCTTTTCTACGAGTCCGACGACCTTTTCGTGCTGCTCGACGTTCCATATTCCGTTAATTCCGTACTTTGCGAACATAGACTCGTAGTCGTCCGCGTCGAACAGAAATATCTCGGCCGTTCTTCGTACACCCCCAACGACCACGTTATTTCCGATTAAGTTTCCGATATCCAGGATATGAACCGGACGTAGTTTAACCTTACCTTCGCCCACCTTTTCCAACGGATCGAGCGAAGAATCAATTTCATTCCGGATTACCTTCGCGATTCCTTCGAACATTTCTTTCAACGGCTCATATCCGCTGGCAGTTCCGCCGAACGTATGCAGCCTCGCACCTTTCGGACGGATGTAGTCGTAGAAAATTCCGATTTCCTCGATTCCTTCGTACTCTGACTCGGTGTGCAAACGGAAGAATGTCCGGAGCGCCTCGACCCAACCTTCCTTCGAGTCTCCTACGTGAATGACCGCCTTTTTGCCTTCGTTAATTACGAATAGGTTCGTAGTGTCCTCTTTGACTAGCGGGTAGCGCTGCGTATATTCTTCGTGGATTACGTCGATGTCGTTACGAATAGGCGGAAGTTCTTGCGCGAATTGCTTCGTACATTTAAATCCGACGCCGGTGCCTACGAGGAGCAAGTAGAACAAGTCGCCTAAGTCTTCGTAGCTTCGGATGTTCGTATAGCTGCAGTTAAAATTAGAGAGCGGATATTTGTCGGCCACGCTTCCGTCTGCACCGCCCACCCAAAGTGTACGCCCCGATAGGAACTGGCGGAGGTTGAACATGTTATCGAAAAACTCCTCGGCCTCTTTGCGGAATCCATCGTAATCCACCGCATAGCCGATCTTTTCCGTATGCTTTACGCCGAGTTCTACGTTATATTCCGTCGCCCGCTTGACCGTCTCTTTCCACGTTTCTCTCCGACCTTTCTCCGGAAGGTAACGGGAGTAAGTCCGGTAGTATACGAATTTACCTAGTTCGTTCATATGCTCGGGAAAGTCCGCGTATTGCCCGAGAAATTCCTCCGTTAGTAGCTTCGATTCCATTTGCGTCATTTAATCGTCTCCTTTTCGGTTATAACTTGAAAAACTTTTCCGGAAATCCTCGTTTTCTTGGACGGATTTTCTCCGCTAAAATAGCAAACGCATTTAACACCATTATCACGACGTTAACGCCTGGTATTACGGTAAAAAGTATATCTATCGAGGTCGGCGTAATATTTTTAAATATGTGCGTGTGCATCCACCGTACCTGCCGCCAATTTATATACGCAGGCAGCACGTAAAACACCGCGATCAAAACGGTAATCGTCAGAAACTCGCTCATTCGTCGCCCTCCTCTCCGCCAAACTTTTCGAGCAACGCCCGCGATTCCGCAACCCCGCGTTCTGTCTCCGCGAGCTCCGCCTTAAGCGCCTGTACGCGTTCCTTTGCCGCCAAAAGATCGTACTCCAACTCGCCGCGCCTCCGTTCCTGGTGGCGTTCGATTTGCCGGAGTTGGGCGAGGAAGGTTGCGGAAAATTCGTTGTTTAATCGGGGCATGCGTTATTCCTCCTGTCCGATGATATCGTCGACTCTTCTTACTTCCTCGGCAACGTAGAAAATACGATATCCTTCTCCGCGTAATGTTTCGATCGCCTCATCCGGATTGCCGACAAGAAATGTTTTTCCGTCCGAGAATTCGAAACCTTCCTCTTTACCTGCGATTAAAAATAGTAAGTTTTTCATTTAACCATCCTCCTTATTCTTCTCGTAAAGACGTACGCTAATTGCGCCGAATACGTACGTTAATACCATCACCGTTAACATCTCCGGAATATAATCGACGAGTATCATTCGTCCTCCCTTTCCGTTTCGCGTACGACATCTACGCCGTCTACCTTCGTAAACGCCAGCGCCATTAATCCGCAAGCCGCCGCATTCAGCGCATAACTCACGAATATGACGAAGCCAGGTTGCGGATAGCCGACGGTTAAGCAGACGATCGCCGTGAGCCAAATGACGGACATGAGTATGAAGGTGTTGCGTAGTATTCCGGCCATCAAATCCGCCCCTTTCGGATGTCTTCGATAATTTCGTTCATCCCCTCGTTAAAATCCGACTTGAAGTCCGCGATGATGTCGGCTTTTTCGTCCTCGGTTACGTCGATTTGGCGTAAGGTTTCTCGCATTTCTTCGGCGATTTCCTTCGCCCCTTTTGCGCAATTTGCTCGCGTAGCTGACGCCATTGATAGTCCGATAATCCGATCGTAGTTCATTTCTTATCCGCCTCTCTAATGATTTCATCGTAACTCTTTAACGTGTATCCTTTCGGCTTGTGGTAAACCGTTTCTCCATCCATTTCAATTTTTACGTCGAGGTCTGTACCGAAATCTAAACTCTCCTCATTCTTTTTGGATGTTACTTTTGTAGCTAAATCTAGCATTAGTAACAAGAATCGTCCGACTCCATAATGGACTGCAAAATTCACGACTACGATGATTAAAGTAGGAAGTTGGAAGAAAGGGTTTCCGTCTACAAGAAAAGCCACCAGTTTAATTAACGTCATAACCCCTGCAAGCATTACCGCCAAATTATGGTTGAAATTTTTCGTCATTTAATCGACCTCCTTAGTGAATTCAATAAAAATTATCTCGGAAGGCGCTATATTTAATCGACCGTTAATTGTCTCAAGTGAAGAGGATTTAAAACTTTCTGACTGAAAACGTTTATACGTTTTATGGTCAATCTGCGTTTTATGAACGTATCTTTCCGTACCAATCAGCGCGTAGTATTTATACACTTATTCGTCCTCCTTAGCTTTGTACGAAAGTAAGAACATCATCGCCCGCTTACTGATATATCCGCCATGGATAAGCGCTACGTAATTATCCGCAGTCCTGCGTTTCTTGAACGTTAAATGTGCGATTGTATTAAAGAATCGGTATATGCGGTATTTCATCCGATCGCCTCCTTCTAATTCTCCGAACTAACTTTGCGGAATTCCTTCCAAGTAACCTTCGCGTATCAACCACGCCAATCCAATCGCAGCCGCGTCGCTTTCATCGTCGTAAGCAAATTCCCCGCTAAAGCCCGTAAGCTCCCGAACAGCCGCCTCAACCTCCGCCTTTTCTGCGCGCCCTTTTCCGACGACGAGCTTTTTTACGGATTGCTGCGGAATAGGCTTCGCGGTGTCTGCGAGTGAAAAATCGAACATTGCCCGATCTATTCCGGCGTGGGCGGTGAATATCGAGTGGTTGCCGAATTTGCCGGAATATTTTTCGCGGAGGATTACGGAATACGGTCGAGACGGCGTTTGGTTGTCCGCGATGAATAAGTGCGCCCAAGCCTCGATCGTTTTGCCGCGAACGGCGTACGGCTGTTTGGCGTCGGTGCGGACGTGAGAAAGGGCAATTATCTTCGCCGTGCCGTTCTTGTATTCGAGGACTGCGGCGCCCGGACGCGAAAGCGAGATATCGAACGTGAGTATACGGATAGTCGGCGCCTTAGTTTCCGGCATTGCTTGAGTCCCTTCCGAGTATTAAGGCGGACATTGTGTGGTCCGATTGTTGGTATTGAATTTCGCAAATAATCCCCTTTGACTGGAGACTATCTACATATTCCGTTAAATCCGCATGGAATTTATCAGGATCAGATTGCGTAATGTGTCCGATAGTTTTTATCATCACTCCGCCTCCTCACGTAATTGTTCGATCTGCTCAACCGCGTCAACTATCTGCGCCTTTTTGAAGCCGGGCATGTTCGACTTAAGTGCCGCCTTTTTCTTACGTTGTAACTCCGCTAGTTCATCGTCGGAAAGAGACGTCGCGCACGCCTGCTTGAAGTTGTTGAACGTCCAATTGTCGAGGTCTAACGGTAATGGGTCGTTCGCGTCAATCGACGTCTGCACCTTCGTAAAGTAGTCGAATAGCTCGCGTTTATCAGCCTCCGTAATATTCACGCCAAACGCCCGGATGTCCGGATTCTTTGCGTAGGTGTCATCGTCGTAAACCCACGTCTTTTTCGCGGCGTTGACGTATAGGATGATGAATTTTGACACGTTATACATTTCCGCATAAGCTACGCATTGTTTGACGTGCTTCTCCTCCGGTTGGCGCATCGAATAATGGGACGTCTTAGCTGCGGAGGTCTGCTTCGACTTTATCTCGAGGCCGACGCGTAAAAGCTCGCCTGTTTCCGGATCGGCGTACTCGAGGATTCCGTCGCATGTTCCGTATAGATAGAAGGATTTGCCGTTATGCTCGACGCGGTGATTCTTTTTGGCGAAGTCCTCAAATTGCGGAAATCCTTCCGGCGTCCGTTCAAACTTAAACGGCGTCGGCTTTCCGCGCTTCTTTTCGTAGTTTCTCTCCATTGCGAGTATATCCCGCTGAATCACGCTGCCGATTGCCGTCCCGATCGCCGCCCATCGCGTTTGGTGCGGCTGCTTATCGAAATTGTCCTTCTTCGCGCGCTTGGCTTTCATATAAAGCATACGCGGACAGGCGTTGGCGCTCGACGGAGAAAAGTACGGGCGTTTCGGAAATAGCTTCGGGGCGTTCGCGTACCACCGGTTAATCTGCGTGTCGAGTTCGTTGTCCCAGACTTCGCTAAGCGCGTGAAAGTCGTCGAGGTAATCAAGGAATACGTCCGCAATTTCTTGGGCTTTACTGTTATTAATTTCATCAATTCCAGTTTGAAGTGTGTTTACAGCTGATTCTTCTTCTCGTTTTTTATTCGTCAATTAATCGTCTCCTTTTATCTCGTTTTTGAACGCGAACTCTCCGTACAACTCTTCTGCTTTCTGGTTATAGGCGCTTGCTGCTTCTTCTCTGTTTTCAAAACAACCTATAATAATCTCTTTTCCGTTTTTATATATTCTCGACCGCCATTTCTGACCACATCGGCTGACTCCTTTGTAACCAGATGTGTTGTTTGTTTTAACTCCGGTGTTGAACATGTTTTTACTTCTGTCTGTAAATCTGAGGTTTTTCTTTCGGTTATCTAACCCGCTCCTGTTTACGTGGTCTACTTCTGTGTTTTCCTTGGCTTTCATAATCTCTCGGTGCATATAAACTTTTTTATACTGTCTGTATCCTACCTTCTTCCGTCTGCAAACGTATCCGCACCCAGTGTCCTCGAAGTACCAGCTATTTTCGTTTAACCAATCAAAATCCTCATCGTCCACTAAGGTAAACTTTCCTTTAGTTAACGGTAGTCTTTTTGTCATTGAACCACTCCTCTATGCTTATACCTACGCCCCATCTACGGTAGAACTCGAGGTCTGTGGCGTTCGGTATATTGCCGAAAATGTACGTATTTACCATGACGTCCTCGAACTCTTTTACGTCCTGCCTCGTAATAGTCTCCGGAACTAGGACTAATGCCTCATCATGGACAACGCAGTAAAGACGCCATTCTCCGTTACCTTCCGCAGTTTTCCGGTCACATAACGATTGAAGCTCGTTCATCGTCACCTTCGTCTGAATCGCCGCGGAGCCTTGTACTCGGGCGTTGGTTGATTGCGTAAATACGGCGGAGTAATGTCCGTTTGCGCTCCGATCCTTTGCGTCAGGCAGGCGGCGTTTCCGTTGATTACGATCCATCCATACGTAGCCGTGCTTTTTTACGTACTTCTGATTTTCCTCGACCCATTGCTTAACGACAGGGAAACGTTCGAAAAAGTTATCGAGGAATTTTTGCGCCTCTTTCTTGTCGATTCCGATAGCGTCCTTAAGCATGTTTGGCCCTCCGCCGTAAGCTACCGCAAGCATGATTACCTTCGCCTGACTTCGATAGGTTGTTCCGTCTCCGCACTCCTCGATCGGTTTCTCGAATACTTCCGAGGCGATGGACGCGTAAAGGTCGTGGCCTTTTTCGTAATTTTCGACTAGCTTCGGGTCTTGCGAGAAGTACGCTAGACAACGGTATTCTTGTTGCGACCAATCTCCGCCGAGTATTACGTAACCTTTTGGCGCCGTGAATAGTTTACGTGCTTTCTTAGGTTGATTTTGAAGATTGACACCTGATCCTCCGGAAGAAAAGCGCCCTGTCTTGGCGCCGTTCTGATTAAAGTTTGTATATAACTTACCGGTACGCTCATCGACTAACTCAGGAAGCGCGTTTATATACGTTGAGTAAAGTTTGAAGTTATCTTTATAGTCGAGTAGTTTAGCTATTACGGAATGTTTTTTCTTTAACGGCTTAAGGACTTTCTTAGCGTCCGTTGATTCGAGTGTTTCGCCCGTTGCCGCCTCTAGCGCAGGTTTAAGTTGAGCCGGAGAGTTGAGGTTAATGTCGCCTAACTCGTCAATCAACTCCGCGTATAACCGATCAATCTCCGCTTTGATTTCCGCCCCGTATTCCTTCGCGTATTCCAGGTCGATGTCGAATCCGGTCATTTCCATTTGCGCCACCGTATGAATTAGCGGAACTTCGACGGAGGTGTAATATTCGAGAATATCCGGAAACCTCGCTAAATGCTCCCGTTGGAAGTCTCGTAGTTTCCTAGTTACGTCACCGTCTTTCGCCGCATATGCAAGCGCCACTTGTAAATCGTCCACTTCGTCAAATCCCGTATTTTTTCCGAAAAGCTCATCGTACTTTTCCGATTGTATATCGAGGTATTTCGTAACCAACGGCTTAAGCGCAAAGGACGGCTCATTCTCGTTAAGCATCCGCATAGCTTCCTGCGTATCCCACGTTAAACCTCGTAAATCAACGCCGTCTCGGTCGAGCATGTGTATATCGTACTTGGCATTGTGGGCGAGCTTCCCTAGCGATGGATTCTCGTAATACGGCTTAAGCGTTTTAACCACGTACTCATTATCGAGCTGCGGATGATCCGTTTTGTGCTTCGTAGGAATGTACGCATGAATGTCCGCCTGTATAGCCGTGATTACGTGGCCGACTATTCTATCGCGCCATACGTTAACACCCGTCGTTTCTACGTCGAATACGATTTCTTTTTCGTCGTCCAATATATGAGTTAGTTCGGTCAGGCTCGCTTCGTCCGTAACTAGCCAGTAGTTGTCCGGAACTGATTCCGCCATATCACGCAGGCGTTCTTCGCGTTTTTGTTCGGCCAGGTACTTGTATAAACGGAGTGCTTCGGCAGCCGAGAACTTCCCTTTCGCGCCATCCTCACGCCCGAGCTCTCCGGAAAACATCGCCTGCTTCACCGCGTCCATTTTCGCCTGGTTGTTCGCGTAAGACTTCGATCGCATAATTCTGCCCCACGCCTCTTCCAACGGCTCCGCGTTAGCTTCCTGCGCGTCAGCCTGCCGTTTTCGGGCGTCGGCTACTTTCGCTTCCGCCTCGTTATTTTCCGTCTGCTCGCCCGCTAAGTTCAACCGTAATTGCATATTCCCGCGCCACCTCCTTCCGTTCCTTTGGCGTTGTTAATACGTTAGTTATCGAGGCGATTTTCTACGAATACGACCGGAACACACCAGCTCGGCTCTCCGTGATATCCGTCGAAGTGGAAATCTCCGTCCGACATAACCTCGCCTACAATTGCGGTATCTCCTTCGCCGTATTCAGATCCGGTTGACTCCGTAAATCTAACGACATCCCCTTCGCGATATTCGTCGACCTTGCGTCCGGCGTCCGTGAATATCTTTTCGCGTCGGTGCTCCGCCGCTTTCCGTTTAGCTTCCGCGACTTCTTCGTCGGTTGCTGGCGTTAAGTCTCCGGCGTGGAACAACTCGTCTTCGCTATCGTCCAGGAGGTAGCATCGGAAATCATACGCCCTCCCGGCATTTTTCGTGACTTTGACGATATCTCCTTTTCGTAACTTTTCCGTTTCTTCCGTAATAACCTTCGCATAATCTCCGGGTTTCAACTCCGGCTGCCTATCCTTTCCCACGATAACCTCGTATTCCTTGAAGTCGATGAATTCCGGCTGTTCCGCTACGTGTACGTCATTTCTTGCGCAAGCATGCGTCTCTGTTACGGTTAATACATCGCCGTCTTCATGCGTCTGACCGTCGATCCGATCAGCTTTCGTAATCAGAATACGTTCGCCCACTTTCGCCGGACGTTTCTCCGTTTTGTATTCCGATTGCTCAAACTCGAACCCCATTTCGCGCAACTCCTCGACTGATCCTTCGATTGTAATTCCGTCCTGCGTAATTTTCGCCATCTATAAATCGCTCCTTTTTCGTTTAATTTTCGCCCGCAACCGCCTTGTTAAAGTCCTCTCCCGCGCAAGTTATGCCGCAAGCCCAGGCGCCTGACTCCGCAAGCACCCACGCCTCATGCCCGCTCAATATCTCGTCGCCGCAATTTACGCAAGTTGTGTACGTGGGCAACGCCGGAGGGTCGGTCGGCAGGCGGCGGGAGAACCGGTCTAGACTCACGCGCTCACTTCCGTTGTAATACCGATCTTTTCGCGTAAGGAAGCCCGGTCGAGTCCGATTGGTAGCTCCGTCCACTTTTCCGTAGCTTCGTACGTTTTGCTCCAATACTCCGCTTGGCTCGGATTGCTATTTTCGATGAGGAAAATACGCGGTGTTTCGCCATCGTCGACCAGCACTCCGATGTAATAATCCGAGGCGTTGTCGACCCCATACGCCTTTCCTTGTCCGTTCCGCGCATAAAGCACGTACCAGTCTCCGCCTTTATCGCGGCGTTTGAGCGTTTTAACCTGGAATTTCTTATTAACGCCCGTTGCCGGATCATTGGCGGAAAGGTCGTAATATTCGTGCGTTTCCGGCTCCGATACGCCTTCCCAACCTCCGGCAATTAGCGCTGATTTTGCGATTAGCTGCGAGTAAATTCCGATTTTCTCCGTGTAGTATGCGATAATGATCTTCCCCTCTCCATGATTAAGCGAATTGCCAATCGTCTAGTGTTGCTCCTGATTCCGTTACCTCTTGTTCGCCGATTTCCATACATTCTTTGAGAGACGGAGATTCTACGAGAAAATGTCCGTTCTTTTCTCCATTACTCCAATAAAATTTAACGCGTACCATATTACTTCGCCCCTTTCCGTTTAACTCCGTAACCCCCGTAATATTCCGCGTAATTCTTCGGCTCCATTCCGTAATGGTACCTCGGTTGGAATGGCTCGCCGGCCTCGCGCGCTTCTTCGCGGCGTTGTCGGCGGGATTTCGTGAATATTTTGCGCATGTTATTCGTCCTCCTATTTCGGATAAGTTTCGTCAGTCGTACGGAATTGTCCGGAGGAGTATCCGATTAAAAAGGATATTCCTCCGTGTCATCCGCACCTTCGCCAACTTCCTCGTTACTGCCCGTATTGTCGTCCGGGTCGTCGCCTTGTTTATCGGGTAGCACGTCTTTATTCACGTGGTCAGGGTGAGCATCACGCAAGATTTCGATGATGTCCGATTCTTCACGGAAGTTTGCGAGTTCTTCATAGTCGATGTCCTCGTCCATGAACGGCTTTGCTTCCTCGATAACCTTGTCGTCTAGGTCGCCCATTTCGATCATGAACGTTTTGTCGTCCTTTTTAATCGTGAATGCGTCGCCGATTAACGAGTATTCTTTGTTGAATTTCTTTGCGGATTTCTCGATAGAATCGTAACCTTTAAGGATGTTCATTACGTGAAACTCTTTCGTGTCAATTACGCGCCACGTTTTATACTCGGGGTCATATACCGGAATCATAAAGTAGAGAACACGTTTAGCTTCGGCTGCGTCCGAAATACATACCTTTGGATTCGGTTTCTCGTACTTAGCGAATAACTGCTCGGCTTCTTCGACCGTTTCCGGTGCTTTACGTGGTGAATTAAGGCACGTATGTTTTTTGATGTAAAGCTCAAACGGTGAGAAATTCGATTTTTCGTGTACGTAATAAAAGAACCACAAATCAGGGTCGCGTAGCATTACAAACGTTTTTCCTTCCGGGCCTAGCTCGCTGCCTTGTCCGCCTAGTCTTACGTATCTCGTAACGCCGTCCGGCAAATCCCCGTTAATTCCTCCGTTTGCTGCCTGATCGCGCTTTTCCTCACGTTTTTTCAAGTTGTCGCGTAGTCCCATTCAATCGTCTCCTTTTCGTTGTTTTATTTGTTGGGTAATGAAATCTAGCGTTAGTAAATCGGAGAAGGTACGGAATTATCTCCCGTAATCACTTCGTATTCACTAACGACCTCTTCATCCGACATTTTTGCAATCATACCCACCGGATAATTGGCGTTCAATAGAAACGCGCGCAAATTCTTTACGTTCTCCATTCAATCGTCCCCTTTCGGCTTTCGCCTGCGTTTAATTTTCGGAGGATGCTTCCGGCAAGGTTGCGACCCTAGCGCCGGAAGGCTTACGTCACTCCCGAGAAGCCTCCGCCCTACTTTCCTACGCTCACGAGGTACGATTTACGCGTGCCGGCGTCGCGACCTCGGCGAATATGTTGCGTAGGCGTCCGGGCTAGCCCCGAACCTTCAGGCGAAGACCTCTCGGGAATGGGCGGGGTAATCCCCGCCGGTTATTCCGTTTTATAAAACCCGCGCAACCCGTTCGCTTATAGCACTCTAGCGAACCCCCGCGCTCTTACGACGTGCTCCCGCTGAGCCTCCGTCTTTTCTTCGGGCAAATCGGACAACCGCGCTTCCAACGCTTTTATCCGCGCCTGTACTACGATTTTTCTTTCCGGATTTCGTACGCGTTTAAGCTGCGCCTTTCGGTCGGCTAATTCCCGCTCTATTTTCGCCCGTAGGACGTTGAGCTGCCGGAGTGTGCGGTTTTGTGTGCGCTCGCTTGCTACGATTTGATGGCGGGCGAATTGGCGTACAAGCTCGCGTGGTTTACCGGTCTCTTGCTGAGGATATACGCTAACAATCCGATCAACTTCCGGGTCGAGTATCAGCGTAATTTTATCTCGGGTAAACATGCGTAGCTTTCTGCCGTCTTCCTGCGTAATCCACGTAACAAATTCCGCATTCGCCATTTGTTTCCGGAACCATTTTTCCGCGTTGTTCGGAGCCACTTTAAACCGTTCTTGTGCGCGTTGTCGGGCGTGCTTGGTTACGGTTAAGTTGCCGGGGTTTATCGTCGTGCCTACTCCGTTCATCCGACCCGCACCGCCTTTATAGAAAATCCGTAATAATCTGCCGGATCTTCGTCCTCGGCTAGTGCGCCGTTGTAGACAACCTCCGGGAACTTTTGCGTTAGCTCGTTGCGTTCGAATTCCGCCTCTAGTTGCGTTAAAGACTCCGTTAAACCTTCGTTCAAATTTCGGTTCATTTTAACTCCGCCTTTCCGGCTCGCGGTCGCCTCTTACGCCCGTTCACAGTACGTGGAGAATAGCCGCTTGGAACAGGACTAACGTAATAGCCGCGAGCCATAGAATAATTTTATCGTTCAAATTTTCCGTCTTAATATCGAAATAGTTTGATAATAATCGTATGATTTGCATGTTACCTCCGCCTTTCCGAACGGGTGTTCCTGTTGTCCGGTTTACTGGTTTAGCGTAAAATATAAACGTAGAACAAGCTAGGCACTCGTATTTCAGCCGCACAGATAATCGCGGTATGAGTCGCCGAATTGACTGCTATCGTAATTTTTAGCGAGGTTGCGTAGCTTGCGCTTGATTCTACTGCGCTCAACCTTTACGACCTCCGCGATTGCCGTCGCGTTGAAGTCGCGTTTATAGGTTGTGTCGCTCAAGATTTCTCTTACTATTAACGCGGTGGAGGAATCTGCATTTCGTACGAGGGAGTCTAGCAGTTGCCGCTGCTCGGCTTCCTTTTTTATTACGTAATTTTCCGGTGGTGCTTCGGGTTCTGCATCCGTATGTTGCTGGTGGATCCGGTCGAACGTTGCCGCGTCCGATTCGTCATCATTTCCGTATAGTAACGTTTCCTTATCACGTCGTTTCTTCGTCTTTCCAGCGATGCGTTTTCGTCCGTTTACGAGTATGACCGAGAAGTACGGTTCGAAATCGCCTTTCTCCGGTTCGTACGACGCGATTGCTTCGAGGAGCTTATCGTCCTGTAACGCGGTTATTTCGAGCTCGTCCACGTTGAACGATCGGGCGAGTTGGTACTCCTTGCCGAAGTACTTTTCCGAGATAGTCTGATAGATTTCGTTGAAGTCCGAATCGCTTCGGCTCTCCTTGTACCTCATAACTAACTCATTTAATTGTTTGTGTTTACTCACGTTCATTCCCCTTTCTGTTCTCTTAAAGTGTTATAGGGTGAGTTTGGAATAAGTGTGCTAGATTGTGTAAATTCTTTTTTTGTAATTTTAAATTCACCCGTGAGTGAACTGTTGAATCTACTATATCAGACGTTTTCTAAAATAAAGGGGTGCTTTAACGTTTTCTCAAAATAAATTTTCCTTAAATTTCATACGTTGGAAAAAATGAGTAAAAAAAAAGCCCCGACCGGTTAAGTCAGGGTTCGACCGTACTTATTTAGTTTTAAATCAACCGCCACCGCCACCGCGCCCAGGATCCTCCTGCCCTGCGATTGTAACTTCACCTGATGTGACTTGCTTCCCTTGTTCTAAAGTAGACCCTGCGTAAGCACTCAGGATCACTGCGATTGATAAGAATGTAATTGTTAGTAAGCTTTTCATTTTTAACATCTCCTCTAATTTTGGTTAAGTAGGCTTTTAACGGCCTCTTTAAATTGTTCGTGTTTCAGCAACTCTCTGTACGGAAGTTGCGCGTAAAACATTTCGTTTAACTCTATAAATTTCCCTAGAGCTTTAAAGTGAATCATAGGGTCATTTTTAGCCACCCCTTCGTAGTAAATTCTGAAAGGTGTTTCCTCTAATTCATCTAACATTTCTAGGGCTTTATCTGTCTCACCTCTTTTCGCCGCCATAAAAGCAAGTTCGGACTCTTGCGTTGTTCCGTTACCCTCCGTTAAATTAAGACCCCAGTAAGTTTGGATAAAACGCTTAGTTCCACCCTCCCGTATATCCGCTACTTCTTGGCAACCTATTTTCCGAAGGATTTTTATGCTTTTACTCATGTATTTTAGGGACTTATTCGCGTCCTCGAATATATATGAAGTCCCTATAATGTTATAGGAATCCGCTACAAACTTTGTGCCAATTTTACTAGAAATAACTTGCTTCGCATAAGATCTTGCAGTTTTTGGATCATTTCTAGAAAAAAGACTATCTATAGACCTAAGCTCTAATACCCTTATATTCAAACTTGATTTAAAATAACTATCAGGAACCTCGGCCAGTTTTTCCTCGATCGTTTCGATTAAACGGGTAACTATTGATGATTCATATATATTATGATGGACGTTAGCTTCGATTATATCAAGCAACACTTTTAATTCGACGTCTTTAATTTCATGAGATAAAATATAAATCCTTTGCAAAATGCTTTTGTAACTATCTGTCATCAGTTGAAAATTAATGATTAACCTATAAACTTTGCACCAATCTAATAATTTATTTTCTCTCTCGCACCGATTTATAAGACTTTCTATCTCATCAAAACACCTGTTTGTTGAAAGGTATTCTAGGGAATACTTTATATTTTGGGAATTCCTTGACTCAGCACAAAATAATTTTACGAAATGTTCATCTCCATCAAACAGGGAATCCTTAGCATTCATTACAGTTGGAAATTTTAGTTCTCTTCTATAATCTATGTAATTCGTGATAGTCCCACCGCTACACCCAATTAACTCAGCAGCGTATTTTTGAGTATAGCCTAACGTTTGTAAATGGTTTCCGAAAAAATCTCGAGCGCTAGTCATGTTTTTCCTCCTTTTGTTGATTTATCGACCGGATTAGGTTATAGTTAAATTGTAAACGATATGTTTACTATTGTAAATACTTAATTTCCCGGGAGGAATATTTTATGCAGGAATTCTCGATCGATTATTCTCCATTAATGCAAACCATGTACAGAAAGGGTGTTAATCTTAGTGACTTACGCGAAGAATTGCAGATAAGTTCCAAGACAACAGCTAAATTTAAGAAAAAAGAACCTATTAGTTTATTGGTAATTGGGAGGATTTGCGCATATTTAAACGTGAGCATAGAAAAAGTTGTTAATTTTGAGTTTCACGAATAGGGCATTTTATGTATAATGTAATTTGTAGTTAGATAAATTTTCCTATAGAAGAAAGCGAAGGAAATAGAAACATAATAAGGGAGAATTAAATATGGCGGTAAAATTCGGAAGATGCCGCCTTCGCGAAATATTGGCCGCAAACAACATGCGCCAGTATCAACTCGCCGAAAACTCCTCGAAATCCCAATCGGAAATAAGCGACTATATATCGTCCAGGAAACATCTATCGTACTTAACCGCGGTGGAGTTTGCGCAAATAATCGGTTGCCACGCCGAAGATTTTTACGATTGGGAATGGGAGTAGGATTCGGAAGTTGCGCGAGGGTTGCCCGGGGCTTCTACGCCCCTTGCCGCCATATACTTCACTTATGAGTGAAGCGTAATATTCCGCCCTGCACCGTTCATTATATGTCATAATCGCCTCATATTCGAGGTATTTTCCGCTATTTTCCTTCGTCAATTTGCGACAATTCTGTCGACGACCCCCGTAAACCACCGCTCATACTCCGAATGTTTTTAGGGGAAAACTGCGCCTTTCTACGCGCTTTAACTCCGCCAACCCTACGCCATCTACCCACGCCTCGTTCGCGTCCTTGTAGGGCGCAGGAATTCGTACGTCAGCCACCTGCGCATATCCACGCAAACCCTCCGCCAACTGTTCCCGTAACTTCTCGCCCGCCGCGTCATTGTCGGTGCACAGCACGTATCTCTCCGCCGGTGCTTTCCGTAACAACGCGAGCTGCCGATCGCTCACCGTTGAGCTTCCGACCGCAATCGCGGCAACACCCGCCGACATCCAGGAGAGCGCGTCGATCTCTGCCTCCGTTATAACAACCTCCGAAAGCTCCCGTTGATATACGATATGCAGTCCGAAGACTACGTTCCGGATAGGCTCCGCGCCTTTTACATACCAGAATCGTTTGTCGTCGCCTGTGCTCCGATATTTAGCGTTAGCAAGCGAATCATCAACGTGCCTCCACGGCAGAATAACCGCCTGCTTCTCCCCGTCATATCCTACGCCTAAATAGCGCTGGACTTTCGGCGTGATTCCTCGGTTGGCCAAGTACGCGGATGACTCCGGCGTAAAAAACTCGGGCAAAACCGCCTTTTCACGTACGACCTTCATCCGCAATTGCGGGAGTTTTAATTCCGTTTCCTCCCCGCCGAACTCAAACGGAAGATATTGCGCGAGGAGGTAATCGGCCGTTTCTTCGTACGACTCACCGCGCAAGTACGCGAGTAACTGCACGAAGCCACCTTTCGCATACTCCGGATCATCTGCGCCTCGGTCGCCCCAAGTGCCTGCGGATTCCCCGTCGAGGTTTACGTAGAAGGACGGTAAATGATCGGGACGGAACGGCGATTGTGCGCGGAGTTGGTCGTCCGCCCATTGTGCGCGGCCCCATTCGTAGTTTTCGAGTTCTGTGCGGATATCGACGTCAACTTGGCGGCCGGCTACGTTAATTGTCGGCATGTTTAACCCTCCTTAAAATCTGCAGTAAACTCCTTACATAGTAGTCCTTTATATCATGATTTCTAATCTGTTTATCTATATGCGCATTTCCTGTACGGTTTCCAATAACCAACCCTCTTGCGTATCTCCAAGGGTGCTCCTCTTTAACAATATTCTCGATCTTTCTGTGATTCATATGTCCATATAACTTCCACACAAGTTTCAATATATCTTTTGTTCTTTCGTCAGGGAATTTTCTAACTTCACTGGACGTTAATGGTTTCTGTATGCTGTCAAACCCATAACTTCTATAGTAGTCGAATAACTCTTTGCAATATGGCCCGTGTATTGCTGCGTAAAATTTTTCTTTTACCAAAGGTTTGTCAGTTACAGCTAAATGATAAGCATGTGCGTAGAATACGAGCTTTTGCATTTTTAGATTACTAATACGTTTTTGCGAGTCTGACATATCGAGGAAAATTTGAGAAACCTCCACAGCGCTTAGTATATTGATCCCTCCCTAGAAAAGTTTAGATATTTCTTTTTTGTAAGAATGTACAATTTCTCCGTTTTTCCACTCCTTTACGAAAAGACAACTTACCCCGTAATCAGTAGGCGAAAGTTCTCTTACCTTACCTATATCGTTTGTTTCGTAAACTGTTTTTCTGACATTTCCGACTTCAATTTCTATACTATACATTTAATATTCCTCCTAATTTAAACAAAAATATAAACAAAGAAAGCAAACCCGGAACATATACCTGAAAACATCCCCATAGCACATCTTGTCAGTCCTTCCGACCCCTCTGTTTCATCGTACTTATTTGCTCCCTTAATACATACCCACCAAAAGAAGATTGAAAGTAACAGAAACACCATCCTAACCTCTCCCTTAAAATACCTTCGTAAACTGATCGGCTGCCAACGCTCCCATTTCGATTTCCTTAATCACGCCAACCTGCGGCAAATACGTAATCTCGTTAAACTCGCCCTCACCTCCGTCTCTTCCTTTATTAATGCCGACTAAGCCTCGCCCTTCACGGTAATTCGTATCAATCGCGATGAGTAACCGCCCGTACTGCATGAGTGCCTTCGTCTTCGATACGTCCTTACGCTTCGGTAAATCGAGCTCGCGGTTTCCGTCGTCGTCCGTCTGCTCGTCCGTTTCGTCCGCCTGAGTGATCGCAAATATAACCGTCTTCGTTTTACCGGCCAACCTACGTAGATACTTTGTCGTATTCGCTGCGTCGCCTCCTGCGGTCTTAGACGTATTCTTCTCGTAATCTAAGTCGTAAAAAGGGTCGATAACCACGACGTCGACATCGTTCTTTATGATTTCCGACTCCAACTGGCGCATGTCTTTACGGTGAAAGTCCTCGTCATCAACTCCCCTTACGACGATATTACCGGCAAGCGTTTCGTTAATCGAGTCGATAAAGTCGAAGAATGCCCGCTCGAAGTCCTCGGTAAGCGAGCCTTGCGAAATTCCTTGCGTCTCAAATCCTGCGTCGAAATTAACGCCGTTGAATTCC
The DNA here is from genome assembly GCF_013618635.1 of Thalassobacillus sp. CUG 92003. Lineage (GTDB taxonomy): Bacteria > Bacillota > Bacilli > Bacillales > Halobacillaceae > CUG-92003. The sequence continues at coordinate 232,917 of NZ_JABLSJ010000006.1, forward strand.
GTCTTCATAATCGACTGATCGGCGGAGTAGTACGAGAACAGGCGCACCATGACCTCGAACCACCCCATTTCCATCGACCATATAAGCACGTTAGCGCCCTGCTCCGCCATATATAACGCTTCTTTCGTCGTAATGGCGGACTTCCCACGCCCTGACTTTCCGTAAGGTACGTAGACGTTTCCTGAGATATATCCGCCGCCTACGTTATTGATTACGGAGAAATTCGATTTCCATATCGTAAAGGAGTCGCCAGCCTTACGAGCGAGATATTCGTCCTTCACCTTCTGCGTGTCCCGTTTGATGTCCGTTCCCTCTTTATCCCGAACGCTTGTTCCCATTTTAATATCTTCGAGCTTCGATTGCAAGTACTCAACTAACTCCGTACCTTTACGCTGATTGAGGATATCGTTCGCTTCTTCGCTGCCTGTTAAGCGCATAACCTCGCGGATCGCCGTCTCTTCTTTCGCATATTTGGCGTAATGCCGGAAGGAGTCTACGCAACCTTCGCGGTAGTTGAAGTCCGGATTATTTTCGATGGTTGTGCGCAACGACGGCGCCTGACCTCCGTTTTCATGCGCGTATTCCTGGATGAATTCGAGGGCTTTCCGCTCGCCTTCCGTCGGGGCATCGTTTGAGGTGAGCGCGTGTTCCGTGATGGGTCTTGCAGACCCGGCGTCGATTACTTTCGATAGAAACTTCTCGAAGTGTTGCGCCATTTAGTTTCCTCCTTCGTCGTTAATTTGTTCAGCCTCGCTTCCGTCTTTTCCTCCGCAAATCCACCGCATATACCCACGCCTGTATGACCGCCTGTGCCGTTAGGACGGCGATTATTACCGCAATCACCCCGACTACAACCCGCGCTTTCCGGCGCCTGCCCACTTGCGTACCTCGCGGTCGGCCTTGTCGAGTTCGGCGTGCAGACGGTCGATTTCCGCGAGTAATTTCGGGATATCTTCGCGGGAGTGGGCGATAAAGTCTGCGTCCTTAGTACGCTTACAGTCCGCAACTAATTCGACCCCTGTTTCCGTAAAGCCGTCGTATACTTGCACGTACGGACTATCCTCGTAAAATACGTCGTCGAAATTCGTCCACGGCCCTTCCGTCGCATTGTCAGCCCGTTCGCGGATTGCCGCCAGTTCGTTTTCCGTTAATCCTTCGCTCATCTACTCGTCCTCCCCTTTGCTCAACTTCGCCAACATTTCCGCCGCTATTTCTCGCATTTCCGGTGAGCCGTGGTTGTACAAATCGAGGTAACAGTCGATCTTGTACTTCCGTTCGGCTTCGGCCTCTTTTCGCTCGTTTTCCGCTTTTAGTTTACGTTGCTTTTCCGCCGCTTTTCCTAGCCCGCTAAACTCCTCGCCCCACTCATCCCCGTAATTTTGGTGCATATTCTCCGCCTCCTCTTTCGAATTTGGTGAATCCGCGCGCCATTCCTTCTCCATCATCGGAAACTTCGGTCGTTCGAGCCATTCCTCCGCAAATCCTACGTCCGGGCCTTCGCCTTCTAACGCATATCGCCAAGTCCGATCACCGTCGTCCCAACTGAACGAAACTACGGAATAGTACAACGGAGTCCCGTCGAGGTCTTCTATCGCGTATTCCTTCGTATATGGATTGACGGTGATTACGTCGTCGCCTGCGGAAAACAGCGGGGAGCTTACGTCCTCCTCATGCGTAACCTCTCCTTCGGCGCCGAGGAATACGAGCGTGGTTAGGTCGGTCGATTCCGCGGCGTTCGCTTGAGTTACGTTTACATTCCGTTTGCCGGATAATTTTATGAAAAAATGCGTAGCAACTAAAGCGCCGGCGGTTGCGGTTAGGATGCCGGTTAGTAGCGTCGTTGTCGGTTTATTTCGCATGTTATTCCTCCTCTTCTTCGTACTTTCTCGCTCCGAATACTGTTTTACCGTCCCTCTCAACGAAAGCCCAACCGCCTGTCACAGCCTCTTCTCGTACTCTGATTACAAAACCCATATTCAGCCGGGCTTCTTTATAGGCGCTTTCGAAATTTGGGAATTTATAAAATCCTTCGAAGTCGTATTCGTAATACTGCCCGTGACTTCCTATAGTAGAACGCAACTCCTTATCCGGATTCTCTGCCGACTTCACTTTGTAATACTCTTCCATCTATCTCCGCCCCCTTTTCGATTCTCCTGCGAATGGTACTTTCATGCACATATCGCCAATCCGATCCGCCAATCTCTCCTCGCCGAACAAGTCGACTAAATCCTGCGTAACTCTCGGATCCTTTGTTCCCTCGTACTTTATCGGCAAATTCGATGTGTATACGCTAGGTAACCGATTTGTTACGCGGTAATTGATGACCGTATGCAAGTCGTTCGTAAAATTTTCCGTATAGTCCCTCGTCCCAATATCGTCGCAGACTAGGAAGTCTACGTGCTTTGCCCGTTCCATCATCGTATAGTATCGTTTAGCTGCCGGCTCTGCGATTGAATCCGGAACCTTGCTACGGTTGAATTGGTTGTAGTCCGCGTGCCAATCGGATACGTCGAGGAATAACGCCGGTCGTTGCTTCGGTGTAAGTCCGCGTTGGATACTCCCGATAAAGTGCGTAAGCAGGTACGCGTTTAATATCGCAGCCGCTGACGTAGATTTCCCGTTACCAGGATTCGGCGAGTGGAGGTACAGCGACTTTATCTGCGTTGGGTCTTCGCCGAATTGCCGGCTGAACGTTTCCGCGTACTTGTCGAACATGTCGTAAACTTTCGGCTGGCTTTCGCGGGCGGGTGCGTTTTCTAGCGTGATTAGTCGATAGTCTTCCGGCAAGCCCGCCGCGCCAACTCGACCGCCTCGTCCGCTTGCTCCGTGAAACGCTATATGCGCCGAACTTTGCGGGGAGCAGGCGTCTTTCGTTAGTCCGTCGAGTAGGCAGCGTTTCTTCGTCATTTAAACACCTTCTTTATTGCGGAATTCGATACGACCTTCGTTTCTAAAACGCCAGCACTATTTTGGAAAACTACCTTCCCTTTTTCGCCATCTTTCCGCTCAATAACTTCGTATATTCTGTATTTACCTTTGACTCCGTTCCAGTCGGTCGTCGTTATAAATACGCCTGCTTCTCTCATCTACTTACCCCCTAACCTTGAACATCGTGATCTACGAAAGATTTAACCCAAACAATACTCAGCACAAATGTAAATGTGAATGTGATTAGAAATAGCCTCATCGGCATCATTTCTAGGAAAAGTACAGGTGTCATTGCTAATAAAGTAGGAACGCCTAGTGCTAAAAAGAGCCGCCACAAACCATATAGAAGCATTACTAAATTTGGTATTAGATATTTAACCATTTCGATCACCTCCGTTACATTGTCCGATTATATAAAGATTCCATTTCGCTCTCTATCGAATCATATCCGTATTTCATTTCGAAGTTAGGAAACAACGGCTCACTTACGGTTGTTCCTAAATGCCTAGCGGTCAATACGATTTTGTGCGTGTTCATTTCGTATAGAACGCTAACCGTAAAAACTGGTGGACACTCATCTCGTTTGTACTTTTCGGAAGTAATCCGATCAACTTCCGTCTGGATCAAGTCAATTACGTTCATACACGCCTCCTTATAGCCAATCCTCGTACTCCCCCGCGTCAAACTCCGCTGCTTCTACTTCGTCCTCTTTTCGCTTTGCCTCCGCTCTCTGCTCCGCGGCTACTTCCGCCTGAGCTTTCGGGAACTTATCGCTCATATACGAGTACATAAACGAAAAACTGGCGTAAGGGTATTCGGCTTTCGGCGTGTATTCCGTTACGCATTTTTCGATGAACCGCTTAAGGACGGCGTTTCCGTAATTAGCCTGCGCGGTTTTCATCATTCCGAGTTCCCGCCGCCACCTTTCCGCCTTTGCGCCTCCGCCGGTTGGCTCGTAATCTACGCCAAATTGTTCCGCGGTCAGGCTCGTAAGATACGCGGTGAATGTCCGGCAATTCCATTCGGCGAGGGGTAGATCGCGCCAGTTGTCCGACTTAACCTTACGCTTGTTTTCCGGTTGCTTTTTCGCCATTATTTCGCCTCCTCATCTTTCATGAATACAGCCCAATGCGTTTTGCTTCGTCTGTTACCGAATAAAGGTTTCTCCCCGAAAACTTTTAGAATCTCTCTGAGTTTTATTTGGTCATCATTCCATTTAAAGATAAGTGTCCCGTTTGGTTTCAGTACGCGCATACACTCGTCAAATCCTTGCTTTAAATCACTCTTCCAGTTTTCATCTAGCTTCCCGTACTTTTTGGCCATCCAGGAATTATCACCTATCTTTAGTAAATGAGGAGGATCGAAAACGACCATGTAAAAAGATTCGTCTTCAAATGGCATGTCTCGAAAATCTGCGACTACGTCCGGCTTGATTTCTAACTTACGCCCGTCGCACAACTTATCCTCTAACTCTCGTTTATCCATAAACGTAACGTCCTCGTTATCACGGTCGAACCAAAACATTTTACTTCCGCAACAAGCGTCTAATACTCTCGTCATTTATTCGCTCAGCCCCTTTTGTAATCTCCGTTCGGTTTCCCGTAAGTCTGCGATAACCTCCTTCGAAAGCTCGCGGGAATGGACGTCGGTAAATGTTCGGATTCTTAACGCCGCGTCCCGTCGCGCTGCTTCGTGATAGGCGGCCTCAAGCGTCGCTTTTAATGCGGACTGCCAGCCGGTTAACTCTTCCGCCCGCTTACGTACTTTACTCGCCATTATTCCTTTACCTCCCCTGTATTTTTAGGATGGCGGAATACCATTTCGATTTTATCTGAAAGGCTGACGTGTACAGCTGGATTCATTCCGCCGCACGCGTACGTAGATTGTTTCGTAAAAACTACGACATAATAAGCTTCTACCGAAGTTACGACTCCCATATCGTAATACTTTAAGAACGGCTTACCGAAAAACTTAGCGTCGTAAACGGGGAACTTAATAACGTCACCGACCCATATTTTAGTGTTGTCCCATGCTTCGGTTCTTTTCGTGAACTCATTCGCCGGCATCGGTTAGCGCCTCCTTCGTAGGTACGAGCAGCGCCCGTAGAAGCTCCGTGCTCATTTCGTAGACGCCTTGCCGCTCGTATTCCGCTATGAACTGATATACGGTATCAAGCTTGCGGCGGGCGTCCGCTTTTTCGGCGATTAGCGTTTCGACTTCGGAAACTAAATCCGTAACGTCATCCGCCGTATGCATTCCGACCCTTTCGTCCGCTCGGTTCCGCATATCTTCGAGTTGCTGCGTGGTTAGTCTAGTCATAATTTATCGCTCCCTCTCCGTTTGGCTTCTGTTTAATTTCGCCTATTTTCCGCCGTTCTGACGCCCGTTTTCCTCCGTAGATGACCTATACCCCTTGCGCGGTTATTCCGCCTGCAAAACGCCGCTAATTTCCCGGCGAAACTCCGTGAGTTCTTCGCGTAACTCGGAGAGCGACGTTGCTTCCGATTCTTTCATCCGGGCATCGACGATTTTATCGAGTGCGTGATCGAGGTTTCCGTGATACGATACCTCCGTCCATTTTTCGTGCTTTTCCGGCGATGCGCCTTCGGCTTTGCGTTTCTGCCAGTTCGGAGATTTCGTGGGGTCGACCGTTTTCTTCCGGTTGATAATCCAGTTGTACGAGTCAGACGTGATTTTAAATCCTCCGCTAAATTCGATATTTACGCTCATGTTATCGTGCTCCTTCCGGCGGCGCTGCGGCCACCTTTCTTTTTATTTTAATTTTTCTTTTAGGTTTAATACCTTTGCGTAACTCATACCCTGACTACGCCATTCCTTTATTACGATTAGGTTTTTACGTAGTGGATAGGTAGGAGATTGAGCTTGCGAATATCTCCCGAGCTTCGTTCGCCTATTACTTAATTCTTTTTAAAATAATTCTTTAATTACTAAGTTCTTTTTCTTATACCTATAAGGAGAGATAAACTTACCATGCGGTAAAATATAATATCCCATTAGGTAGAAAAGTAAGGCTTTTTACCTTTGCCGAGCATTTTAGCAACGTCCGGATCTTCGTTAACTACTCGCTGCAAATTTCTAAAATATTGTGCTTCATGTTGTTTAAAAACGTCCTTTTCGTAAGGGTGGTTCACGTAATAAATGTGTTTTGGTCTCCCTCTTCCTGACGGTTGGTGTTCAATGCGAATTAAATCGACTGCTTCAAGTATTGATTCACACCGTTTAATTTGCGTGAAATTGTAATTGAATTCCTCGATAATCTTTTTTCGCCCCACCCATGACTTACCTTCTTTCTCTGTGCCTTTTTCGTTGTTCTTGTAACGCAGCAAGAAAAGATAGTAAAGCGTTGCTTTGTCTCCAATATAGTGATGGTAATCGTCGAATATTTCGTGGAACATTTTCGAATAACCGCCCGACCTTTCTCGGCCAGATCTAATTGTATCGCTCAATCAATCGCCTCCTTCGTTTTTCCTTCTACGTGATATAGCGTTCTCGGTATAAATTCGTGCCAGCTAACACAAATTTTTTTCATCCTCTACTCAATAAGACGTATCCACCAACCATTTCGCGCAAATTTACGCTAACTTTTTCGTCCTCTTATAATTTAATCCCCGCGAACTTACGTATTCTTGCTAGCAACCACGGAAATTTTCCACAAAAAAAGCGCCAACCCCGAAAGGTTGACACAATTATCCGCGTACACAATTTGTATACGCCGCTCTATTCGCTTCATATAAGTTTTTCCAACGGACTAAATCGCTTGTGGCTTTCCGCAACATCATTCCCGTAAAGGTTGACGTAATTTCTTACCATCTCGATACTCGCATGTCCGAGCACGTACTGCAGCGCAAATATATCCGCGCCGTTCTGCACCGCTAATTTAGCGAACGTATGCCGGAAAGTGTGTGGACTGCACCGGACATTCTTAATATCCGCCATCCGCCCGTACTTCCGGATTCTCGATTGCAGCTGACGGACACTTAACGCTTGGTTGTCGATGTTGACGAATAACGCCTCTAAGTCGATCTCGCCGCGTACGGAAAGATACCGCTTAAGCTGGCGTTTCATCGTCGTTTGAATCGGAACCAATCGCTCCTTATAGCCCTTCCCGTTAATCCGGATTTGCGAATCTTCCCACGTGATGTCCTTTACGCGAATATCCGTTAGCTCCCGTGCGCGAACGCCCGTTTCGATTAATAACGAAAGGATCGTATAATCACGCAATCCCGTAAACGTAGCGAGGTCGGGTTGGCGGAGGATGTGTCGTAATTGCTCCCGGCTGAACGTCTCGATGACCGTCCGCTTTTGCTTGACGAGTCGTAGCCTTTCCGCCGGATTCTCCGAAATCAACGCCTCTCGATGGAGGAAATTAAAGAACGATCGAATTGCGCGGAGCCGAGTATTAATCGACGCCTCTTTCCGACCGAGTACCTCCATCATATAGTAGATTACGTTTTCCCGGATAATCTGCAGCGTAATTTTATCGGGCGTCGTCGGGAGGTCTTGCGCTTCCAACTGCCCGCGAAAAGCGATTAGCTCATTCCGGTAATATTTAATCGTATGTTCCGATAGATTCCGTATTTTACAGTCGCGTAAAAAGGCGTGCAGGCAGACTTCGAAGTCCTCGGGGGTTACGCCCCTCACCGCTTGTCCTGCGCTCTCTGCGCCGCTTAAATCGCCTATTACGTTACTTCTCCGTGCCATTTCGTAGCACCTCCGCCTGTCCGCGGAATTAGGCGAAAAATCGGGCGTGCTTCGAGCAAAATCGGTATGTATAACGGAGTCGTGCGCGGTGATCGGGTAAATTACGCCCTGTTTCCCGCAAATCGCCCGCCATGTCAACGTTTGGTGCTTACGCGGAGGCAAATCGGATTTTGAGTCGTGCGCGTCTGCCAATTCCGCCACACCGGCATATTGTTATTGGAGGCGGCAACCGGATTTGAACCGGTGATAAAGGTTTTGCAGACCTCTGCCTTACCACTTGGCTATGCCGCCTTGTGATACAGTTTATGCGTCCAATAAATAAATTATGATGTTAGAGCGGAAGACGGGATTCGAACCCGCGACCCCCACCTTGGCAAGGTGGTGTTCTACCGCTGAACTACTTCCGCTAATGGCTGGGCCAGCTGGATTCGAACCAGCGCATCACGGTACCAAAAACCGATGCCTTACCGCTTGGCTATGGCCCAACAAACACAAGTTATATAATGGGGCGACTGATGGGGTTCGAACCCATGCATGCCGGAGCCACAATCCGGTGCGTTAACCACTTCGCCACAGCCGCCATAAAGAAAAGCAGGGGTAGTAGGAATCGAACCCACATCGGCGGTTTTGGAGACCGCTGTTTTGCCGTTAAACTATACCCCTACAATAATAAAAATGGTGGAGGGAGCAGGACTCGAACCTGCGAACCCGAAGGAGCGGATTTACAGTCCGCCGCGTTTGGCCAACTTCGCTATCCCTCCATGTCATAATAATGGCATAAATAATGATCATGCTCAAAACCTTTGCCTCGATGCTAGTTCAACGCAGAATAACATTGTAATGGTGCCGGCCAGAGGACTTGAACCCCCAACCTACTGATTACAAGTCAGTTGCTCTACCAGTTGAGCTAGACCGGCCAGCCAAAAAGTGGTGGCTCGGGACGGAATCGAACCGCCGACACACGGATTTTCAGTCCGTTGCTCTACCGACTGAGCTACCGAGCCGAACAAAATGCTTAACAGATTACACTCAAATGCCAGCACTATAACTTGAAATTAAAATAGGCTTGGAAGGAGTTTCTCTTCTTTAGCCTTTATGTAATCAGTGGCGGTCCGGACGGGACTCGAACCCGCGACCTCCTGCGTGACAGGCAGGCATTCTAACCAACTGAACTACCGGACCTTATTTAAAATGATGAACTTCAGCTGCAAGGATGTCTATTCGACGTTGTAAGCTGAATTAATTTGGTTGCATTAAAGCACTACTATTTTCAGCTAGCAGAAATGTTTATTCGACGTAGTGAGCTGAATTAAATTGGTTGCGGGGGCAGGATTTGAACCTGCGACCTCCGGGTTATGAGCCCGACGAGCTACCAGACTGCTCTACCCCGCGATAGTGTAGATCTATTCAATCTACTAAATGGTCTATTATGGTGGAGGATGCAGGAATCGAACCTGCGACCCCTTGCTTGTAAGGCAAGTGCTCTCCCGGCTGAGCTAATC
>NZ_JABLSJ010000007.1 GCF_013618635.1 Thalassobacillus sp. CUG 92003
TATAGAAGAAACTGAATTGACGTACTGGTTGGTTTGTTCAGTTTTCAAAGATCGATTAGATATCTGCCTAATGACGACAGTAAAGATATTCTAGCATAAAACGCTATAAAATGTCAATAACTATTAACCTCTTAATCTATTAGCGAATGATGCGTATTAGAAGCTGTCTTCAAGAAACAGCACTGAATATATTACAGGTCTATACCCCTGATGTCAACGGTTAAAACCAAAGATACTAGATTATTTATACAAACTCTATTAAACCCCGTGTTGAAAGGCGTATATCCTCTATTATAAAAGCTACCGCTTCACCTGTTCAAATCCCTAAAGCCACACTTTTATAGCAATCAAAAGCAATGTGTAACTCGATTTTTCAACAGAAAAGCCGCCTTTCCCTTGCGAAAAGGCGGCTTAACCAGCTTTCGTATAAAAAACATGTTTATTTCTCTTCTTCCTAATCATTTTGGCAGCCAAGCGTGCTCCCCGCAAATCATCCGATATGAGCAAAATCTCTTTCGGGCAGTCCACTGTTTTATTTAATTCTCGAGAAAGATAACTAAGGGGGATGTTATCGGCTCCAGGAAAAGGAGAGTTATTCGCCGAAATATAATCCCTGATATCAATCAAGCAAAAGCGATCGCTCTTAACCGCATGAGGATCGATTTTTTCCAAGTGATGAAAAGAGAAAACAAACTTAATCAGAGTAATTGTGATTATAAGTGAGATAACAACGGCTAATACTTCCATCAGCGGCGAACTCCTTTACTAAAATTCCTTTTCTCCGCTCCAGTCAAGCATCCCGCCTGCGAGATTGTTGACATTGTTAAAACCATTCTCTTTTAAATAGGTCGCAGCGTTCATACTCCTTTTCCCAGACCGGCAGACCATAACATATTCCTTGTCTTTATCCAGATCTGGAGCCGCTTCCGGAACATGACCAAGTGGGATATGAGTAGCAGTCGGAATCATACCTTGAGCGACTTCCTCATTTTCCCGTACATCTATAACATGAATGTCTTGATTGTTATCTAACATTTCCTCAAGTTTTTCAGGCGTAATTTCATTAATATGACTCATCATTTAACCTCCTCATTTAAGTTCTGCACTGCCTTATTTTATTAAAATAGTGCGCAAAGTCAAGAAATCGGCTTCTTCCTTTTGGGCCAACGAAAAGGCCGGACACTCTAGCAGAGAATCCGGCCTCATCTTTTATTGGGCAACAATATTTACGAGCTTACCTGGAATGGCGATGACTTTTCTCACGGTTTTTCCTTCCAACCATTCTTGAATGGTCTCGTTCTCTAATGCCATTTTTTCAAGATCTTCTTCTGAGGCGTCCGGGGATATCTTCATTTTCGCACGAACTTTCCCCTTGATTTGAATCACAATTTCAATTTCATCTTCTATAAGTTTGGAAGCATCATGTGTAGGCCAAGACTGGTAGCTGATTGTTTCTTCATTGCCCAGCTTCTGCCACAATTCCTCTGCAAGATGCGGCGCGACTGGTGAAAGCATTTTCGTGAAGCCCTCTGCATAATTGCGCGGAATCTCAGCTGCTTTGTAACATTCATTGATAAATACCATCATCTGTGAGATAGCGGTATTGAATCGCAGTGATTCAAAGTTCTCAGTCACTTTTTTGACGGTCTCATGGTAGGTTTTATCGAGTTCACTGTTGGATGTTTCATTAACAACGCTATCCCTCAGTTGCTCTCCGTCAATAAACAAACGCCATACACGATCCAAGAACCTTCGCGCGCCTTCAAGTCCGTTGGTAGACCAGGCAACTGAAGCTTCTAGTGGACCCATGAACATTTCATAAAGCCTTAATGTGTCCGCACCATGCGTGGAAACAATCTCATCAGGGTTCACAACGTTCCCTTTGGATTTGCTCATTTTCTCGTTATTCTCACCAAGTATCATGCCTTGGTTAAATAGTTTTTGGAAAGGCTCTTTCGTCGGAACAATTCCTTCATCATATAAAACCTTGTGCCAAAAACGAGCGTATAGCAAATGCAGAACAGCGTGCTCGGCGCCTCCGATATAAACATCGACCGGAAGCCATTTTTTCAGCTTTTCAAAATCGGCAATCTCACGGGAATTATCGGGATCGACGTAACGCAAATAGTACCAGCAGCTTCCTGCCCACTGGGGCATTGTATTCGTTTCGCGGCGCCCCTTCATTCCTGTCTCAGGATCTGTCACTTGCACCCATTCTTCCATATTAGCCAACGGAGATTCGCCTGTGCCGGCCGATTTGATTTCTGTTGTTTTGGGCAGTTCGACCGGTAATTCGTCTTCAGGTACAGCAGTAATGGACCCGTTTTCCCAATGGATAACCGGGATAGGTTCTCCCCAATAGCGTTGGCGGCTGAATAGCCAATCACGAAGGCGATACGTCGTTTTGCGTTCACCTTTTTCATGGGTCTCTAACCATTCAATCGCTTTTTCGATCGCCTCTTCTTCCTCCAGACCGTTCAGGATACCAGAGTTTATGTGCTTACCGTTACCCGTGTAAGCTTCCTTCTCGACATTACCGCCTTCCACAACGGGCACGATTGGCAGATCATATTTTTGAGCGAATTCATAGTCACGTTCATCATGAGCTGGAACCGCCATGATCGCCCCGCTTCCATAGCTTGTCAGGACATAATCAGCAATCCAAATTGGGAGTTTTTCTCCATTAATCGGATTAACAGCGTAAGCGCCAGTAAATACACCTGTTTTGTCCTTGGCAAGATCTGTCCTTTCAAGTTCGCTCTTCTTCTTCGCCTCTTTTAAATAGTGCTCCACTTCTGAGCGTTTTTCTTCAGAGACAACGTTATCCACCAATGGATGCTCAGGCGCCAATACAGCATAAGTAGCTCCATATAGCGTGTCAGGACGCGTTGTGAAAACATCAAAGGTATCACCGGTCTCTTCGACTTCAAACACAACTTCTGCACCTTCAGATTTTCCTATCCAGTTTCGTTGCATTTCTTTGATGCTTTCTGGCCAATCCAATTCATCTAAGTCATCTAACAGCCGATCAGCGTAGGCAGTGATTTTCAGCATCCATTGCTTCATAGGACGTTGTTCCACCGGGTGATCCCCACGCTCACTTTTGCCGTCAATGACTTCTTCATTTGCAAGCACAGTGCCTAAGGCAGGGCACCAATTGACTGGCACTTCATCAATATAAGCCAGGCCTTTTTCATAAAGTTTCAAGAAAATCCACTGCGTCCACTTATAATAATGGGGATCTGTCGTATTGATTTCCCTATCCCAATCATAGGAGAACCCTAGCTCCTTGATTTGACGCTTAAACGTCGTGATATTTGCTTTCGTAAACTCCTCAGGGTCATTTCCGGTATCTAAGGCGTATTGTTCAGCAGGCAGACCAAACGCATCCCACCCCATGGGGTGAAGCACCTCATAACCTTGCATGCGTTTCATTCGCGACAAAATGTCCGTCGCTGTGTAGCCTTCCGGATGCCCCACATGCAATCCAGCACCTGATGGATAAGGAAACATATCAAGTGCATAGAATTTTTCTTTTTCAGAATGCTCATCTGTTTTAAATATTTTATTTTCAAGCCAATACGTTCTCCATTTTGCTTCAATAGCTTTATGGTCAAATGCCATTTATTCCACCTCCGTCAATCTGTAAACAAAAAACTCCCATCCCACAAATGGGACGAGAGTTTTCTTCCCGCGGTACCACCCAATTTAACAACTGAATCGTTCTCTTATATGTAGTGATAACGGAATCTAACCGGCAAGAATTACTCCTCGTTCATTCCTGCGACATCCAAGGCGAGTTCATAAAGTTTAAGGACAGTTCGCACCACCACTGTCTCTCTAGCAACTTAAAGCTTTACTACTACTCCTTTTCCAAGTCCTGTTTTATTTACTTTTATGAAAGATGTCACCAACCACACTGTGACATCTTCTTGCCAGCAGTCAAAACTGCTTGGGAGACGATATACTTATAATCGTATCTTAATTAAACCAAATCGCTTTGTCAAGCGTCCTCTATCATGTTTGAAGCCCTCCTGAATAAGGAATTGACAGATAAGAATTTCAATTAGGAGGGAAGTATATGAAACAATTACTCAGAAAAGCTGTCAGTTATGCACAGCGTAACCCGGAGAAGACGAAGCATTACGCTCGTAAGGCCTATAACACCGTACAAAACAAACGGAAGGGCCGCAGCAGCTCCAGTCGTTAAAGTGTGCTCAACAGATTATGATTCAAACAGCCTTATCCGTTTGTCTGCTGAAGCCATGGCAATGCGTTGTCCATCCGGTGAAAACGTAACATCATAATTTCCTTTGGGTGAAACGTCGACTGCTTCTGTGGCTAAGTCTTTTAATCGGATGATTTTCAAAGCGTGTGGCAAGCAAACAGCTGCACGGTCGCCTTGAGGGGATACAGCTATGCCATAAAAACCTGTGTCTCCCACCTGGTGGGACTCAAGCAATTGGTGGGCGGTCATGTCCCAAATCATAATGGCCCCGTCATAGCCTACCGAGATGCCATGACGATCATCATCAAAGAAACGAAAGCCCATTGTTGCGGTTTCATGCGCTTTCATTCGTTCAATTTCTTCCCCAGACTGGATATCGAAACGTCTTAATTGCTTACCGAGCCCACCTATCATCATGTGCAAGTGGGTTTGCGCTGTATCCATGACACCACTCTGCTTATGATCACTTTTCTTCTTGGTGATGATATGCCCGTCTGGCCATTCACGAACGATGAACAGATTGGTTTTCGTGCTCGTTATGATGTGTTCCTTTTTATGAGACACAGCCAAATGATTCACGCCGGATTTTGGGTCCTGCCACTCCAACTCAGGCGCACTGGTTGAAATAGAATGAGCCGTGATCGTGCCATCCCCAGAAGCCGCGACGAGTGTCTCATCATTGAGGAACTCAACCCCATTTACCGTTTGAGTATGCCCCTCATAAACCTGCACCTTCTCTCGTGTTTCCACATCCCATAAATAGAGTTCACCACTGAAGCCCGCAGAAGCGATATAGTTGCTGTCCTTCGAAAAGCGCACTTTGTTCACGTGAGATGAATGACCTTGCATTTCCGTGACGTTCATCATAATTCCTCCTCTTCACCTTTATTCGTATCACCATGTTCGTGACAAAATGATAAACTCCTGCTTCCTTTCGGATAATATGTAAAATGCGACCGGTTCGCGGCCGCATTAAAATTCAACTCTTTAGGAATGTTCATCTACATCGATTGCATCGAGTATCATATCGTTCAAACATTGGGAGACTTGTAAATGGAGCCGATGCAACTGTTCTTTTTGTTGGTGATTGGCACTGTTCATCATTTTTTGTATCTCTACTTCGGTTTGTTCCAATGCTTGTTGGGTCGCCACATATTCGTCGTTGATGCTGTACCCATTTCGGTCGGCTTGATTCATGGCTTGATTGGCTTGGTCCAGTCGATTGGTTGCTTCATGAATCAACCCGTCAATCGAATCGCGTGTTGTCATCATCATCACCTCGTATGTATTTTCAGCCGCAGCCCCGCATTTCATACACGGAAGTTTGGGAATGGTCCACTGTTCGTGCTACAATGTTGGTTAATCTAATTGATACGTGAAGGAGTCCCTATATGAATAATCCATTTCCATATTCTTTTGACAAGAAACGCTACCACTCATGGAATTACCATCTTAAAAACACGTTTGGACATAAAGTATTCAAAGTCGCTCTTGATGGCGGTTTCGATTGCCCCAATCGCGATGGCACCGTCGCTCATGGCGGATGTACATTCTGTTCCGCGGCCGGCAGTGGTGATTTTGCCGGTGATCGAGCAGAAGACCTCGAAGTCCAATTTCATAAAGTCAAAGATCAAATGCATCACAAGTGGAAAGACGGTAAATATATGGCTTACTTTCAAGCCTTTACGAATACTCACGCGCCTGTATCAGAACTGCGTGAAAAATATGAAAAAGTGTTGAAACAAGAGGGCGTCGTCGGGTTATCCATCGCTACCCGACCCGATTGCCTGCCTGATGATGTTGTCGAGTACTTGGCAGAATTAAATGAACGTGTCTACCTTTGGGTTGAGCTTGGCCTGCAAACCGTTCACGAAGAGACGGCTGAGCTTATCAATCGTGCCCATGACTTTGAATGTTACCAGGAAGGCGTAAACAAACTGCGCAAGCATAACATCCGTGTCTGCTCTCATCTGATCAACGGTCTCCCTGGTGAGGATTATGAAATGATGATGGAAACCGCACAAGCTGTCGCTGACCTGGATGTGCAGGGCATAAAAATCCACTTGCTTCATTTGTTAAAAGGCACGCCTATGGTCAAACAATACGAGCGGGGTCATTTAAACTTCCTTTCTAAAGAAGACTACATTAACATTGTGGTTGATCAACTTGAAATATTACCTCCTAGCATGATCATCCATAGAATTACCGGAGACGGGCCCCCTGAATTATTGGTCGGCCCCATGTGGAGCATGAATAAATGGCAAGTGCTGAATGACATTGATGCAGAACTCGAACGACGTGAAAGCTGGCAAGGCAAACATTATCAAAAGAAAGCCCCTCAACTGACATGAAGTTGCACCGTGCGCTTGATTACGCTCACGAATTAATGAAACAAAACTTAGCTCCGGGTGACATCGCCATTGACGGGACCTGCGGCAATGGTCACGACACGTTATTATTAAGCGAACTTGTCGGGTCAGCAGGCCATGTTTACGGCTTTGACATTCAAGAAGCTGCTATTCAGTCAACTGCTGACAGATTACACCGGCATCACCTGGAACAGGCTGTCACATTAATCCAGGACAGTCATGCTAACTTTCCACACTACTTGGAAGAAGCACACACATTCCAGATACAAGCCGGGATATTCAACTTAGGGTATTTGCCAGGCAGTGATAAATCCATTATTACGGAAGCGGAGCACACACTTAAAGCCGTTCATGAACTACTGGCTCACCTGAAAGTGAGCGGGATCCTCGCTATTGTCGTTTACCATGGGCACGAAGGCGGCCAAGCTGAAAAGAACGCTCTATTAGAATTTGCCGGACAGTTGGATCAAACTTATTACAACGTTCTACAGTATGGGTTCATCAATCAAGTCAACACGCCTCCCTTTCTTCTTGCCATCGAAAAAAAAGCGAAGCCTGAATGATCTACAATGATCGTTCAGGCTTCATTTTATGGTACATTTTGGTGTTAAAATAGAAAAATTTTGCTTTGCGGCCGCTTGCTCTTAATAAAGCTTTAGCAAAATGTTGAGCGTTTTCTAGATGAGCAACTTTGCGATCTGCTAAATACATGCCAACTAGCCCTTCGCGTATCATCTCATGAAACTTGGGGTTCGGCAGGAGTTGGACATGAGACCGTGCTTGTTCGACAAAATAGATAAACCGCTGCTTCATTTCTTCTTCATGGTCATAGTAAGAGCAAAAGTTAAGATCCCCTTCTGCCTCATCTTCCATTTGATCGATGTAGTAATCAAGCATGATGTGGAGGCCTTGCATAAAAGGAAAATAGCTTCTAGCAATTTTTTCAGCCAGATCACTGGACATCTCTCCGGAGAGGGTGTAACTAACCAGGCAAAATATGCCGAGAGTGGACCCTGTACATGCGGAAAATTCATACCATTTCAGTTCTGGCCATTCCGCCTGATGCGAAGCAAACCAATTTTGTAACCGTGGAATCCGCTCTTCTTCAAATACATGTTTATGTACTTGCAAATCATTGTATAAACCACCCAGTTTTCTGGCGAAACCTCCCGCCACTTCATAATCAGGGACCGAATCCAGGGCGTCCTGACACGTCGTGACAAGCTGTTCTAAATAACCTCCATCGTTCTGCTCGGAACGGAACTGATAGTAATTTTTTAATTGATTACCCGGGGTCAGAGCATCCGTCATCGCTTCATGCAGCATCCTGAAATCCTGCGGATCCATGGAAGTGCTTCGGTCGCAAAGATTGTCAAGGTAGTCACTGATGGTTTGGTACGCAACAATGAAACGAATAGCTGTTCTCCAGTTCTCCCCGGCCAGAAGAGCATAAATGCCGCCCCCTTCACAATGAAAGGTCTTTGTCTCAATACTCGACAAGGCTTGTGTCCGCAACTCCTGATCAGGAATGGCTTGCGCTTGGGTTATCCAACCCTCAAGCTCCTTATGCACTTCTGGAAAAATGCGGCCATACACAGCAGCCATTAATGAGAAAGCATTACGTGGGACTGGGGTGTTCAATTGTATCCCCTCCTGACTCAACAAAATGATGATTCAATCTCTGCTTTATAAAGGAAAGCGTATCGTTCACAACCTCTTCCCATTCTGGTTCATTAAAGACTTCGTGGTATAAGTCTGGCCAATCTTGATACGTTTTATCATGAAGATCCACCATGTCAAACCATTCTTCTGTTTTTTCCTTCTCAACCATCAAGTCCTGACCAGCCTGCATAACCAGCAGCGGCACATCAGGAAAGGCCTGATAATCTCGGAAAGCTTTTTCTATTCCGCTGGCGAATTCTGAATACCAGCGCACCGACACTTTTTTCAATATATAAGGGTCTTGTTTGTCTTGGGCAATAACGCGCGGGTTTCGGGTCACTTTTTCAGCAAATGTCGGCGTTTTCACTTTAAATTTAGGAAATAGCACATTCAACGCCTTTGTCAAACCTGTTAACCATTTGGACGGTGCGTCTTTTATGCCCAACGCCGGTGAAGATAATATAACACCGTTCACCTCAGGCCGGAGTTTCTGCATCGTTCTAATGACAACAATGCCGCCCATGCTGTGACCGATGACGAACAAAGGCAATCCCAAACTTGAAGCCTCTTGCAGCCAAGCTGCTGTCTCTTCAATGTATTCTTCAAAAAAGTTGATATGGCCGCGATTTTCATATGTCGAACCCTGTCCCGGGAGATCACCATAAATGACATGAAAGCCTTCTGACTGAAACTTTGCGGCCAATCGATCGTAGCGCCCGCTATGTTCAAACGCGCCATGAACGATAACAAGCGTCGCAAGCGGTTCGTCTGCAAACAATTTTTTCATTGTGTCCCCCCTGATTTCTTGTTGAAATTTGCTATACTAATTATATTAGTATTATAAGGGGGAAAATGATGATTTGCGAATATAAAGGTAAACATCCACACATCCATGAATCGGCGTTTATCGCTGAGGATACTGTTATAACGGGGGATGTCACCATTGCAAAAGATGTCAGCATCTGGTTCAAAACAGTCATTCGAGGAGACGTGGCGCCAGTGAAAATCGGCAAATGGAGCAACATTCAGGACCTTAGTCTACTTCATCAAAGCCCGAATCTGCCCTTAATTATAGGCGAAGGTGTTACAGTCGGTCACCAAGTTACGCTTCACTCAGCTCACATTGAAGATGACTCCCTTATCGGGATGGGCACCATGATCCTGGATGGAGCAGTCATCGGTTCAGGCGCCTTTATTGGTGCGGGGAGTCTCGTGCCTCCTGGGAAAGAAATCCCGCCTCACACACTAGCTTTTGGACGCCCTGCTAAAGTAGTACGTGAATTAAATGACCACGACTTGAAAGAAATGAAACGAATCCGTCAAACTTACATCGAAAAAGGTCGATATTATAGGGACAACCTGTCAACTTAGCCCCTGATTTTATTGGAGCTACGTAACTATAAGGAGGGGTGGTATGTTCTTAGAACTTGGCATAGCTAGTGCTGCACTGGCTATAATGCTGTTTTTATTCTCATTTCGGTTAGAAACATCCCTGAGACGAATTGCACGCAAATACAGCTACTTGTTTACCGCATGTTCCCTCGCCTTAGGTGTCATGCTCTTACATCAAGACCAGGAGGAAGTCCGGGAGTCATTGAACAAGTGGATGGAGCAATCTTTCTCACAACGTGATCAACGTTCCATCCCTATTACATATGCGCTTCAGCAAGACAGCGAGCCTATGATCGAACAGTTTGAATTAAAGTCGGCTGTGAAAATCGACGCACCTTTATTATCACAATATCCAGAGTTACCGCGCGGGTGCGAAGTCACTAGTTTGGCTATGCTGCTGAATTATCATAATATATCGGCTGATAAAATGACTCTGGCAGATGAGATAAAGAAAAACAAAGAACAACAGGAGATCATCAATGGTACAATCCATTACGGCCACCCTAACGAAGGTTTCGTTGGGGATATGTACAACCTGGCTAATGAGGGATTTGGCGTTTATCACAAGCCGGTTGCGGATTTGGTCCGGCAATATGCAGGCGATCGAACGACAGATTTAACAGGAAAAGATTTCGCCTACATTTTAAAAAACCTGAATGAAGGGCAGCCTGTTTGGGTCATTACGAATACACAATATGAACACCTGCCCGACAGCCAATTTACTGAGTGGCAAACTCCTCAAGGGGAGATCACCGTAACGCATAAAGAGCATGCCGTCCTTGTCACGGGGTATGACGAAGAGTTCATCTATTTCAATGATCCGTTAAACAAACACAAAAAAGCACCCCACAGTTCCTTTAAAGAAGCCTGGGTGCAGATGGGCAAGCAAGCCATCACCATTAAGTGATGGTGAGCTTGCTTTTTGTTTGGTCTTCAGCTATCAAGTTTTGTATGGAATATTTCCGCTCGATGAAAATTTGATGCCACAACATGAACATAAGGACCGTCCATATCTTCCTGCTATAATCTGCTTTACCTTTACAATGATCATCAAGCAAGTTTAAGATATAATCTTTTTTGATCAAGTAACCTGTTTCACTTTCTCTGATAAGATGCTTTGCCCATTCATTCATTTCGTTCTTTAACCAGTGTCGGATCGGAACAGGAAAACCAAGTTTCTTCCGATCGAGTACATGATCAGGTACGACTCCTCGTGAGGCCTGGCGAAGGATACGCTTTGTCGTGCCATCCGCGATTTTCATGTCTTTTGGAATTTCACGTGCAACATTGAATACCTCTTTATCTAGAAAGGGCACTCTTAATTCCAAAGAGTGAGCCATTGTCATCTTATCCGCCTTCAGTAAAATATCTCCACGCATCCACGTATGGATATCGATATATTGCATTTGGTTGACTGCATCATATCCTTCAGCATTTTCATAAAGGCCCTCTGTTAAGCTTTGATAATGTGAAGACTCATGAAAATCCTGGAGAATCTGACGTTTTTCATCTTCTTCAAACATTTTGGCATTACCGATGTAGCGCTCTCGTAACGGTGTTGTGCCGCGTTCTAGAAAACTTTTCCCGCGGACTCCTTCCGGCAGAACTTCGGCTACTTTAGCCAGCCCTTTATGAAACTTTTGCGGGATGTGGTCAAACATTTTAAGAGATTCGGGCTCTCTGTAAATATTATAACCACCGAACAACTCATCACTACCTTCACCAGAGAGGACGACTGTCACATGCTTACGCGCTTCCCGTGCCACGAAATACAATGGAACACACGCAGGGTCTGCCAGCGGGTCATCCATGTGATACATGATTTTAGGCAATTTCTTCATATATTCTTCTGCTGTAATGGTGTAGGAAATATTGTCGACATTTAATTGACGAGCTGTTTCTTTAGCCACATCCACTTCAGAATACCCTTCCCGTTCAAACCCTACAGAAAAGGTCTTGATATTGGGATTGAATTCCCTGGCCATGGCGACAATGATAGATGAGTCAATCCCCCCTGATAAAAAGGAGCCCACCGGAACATCACTGCGCATATGTTTATTGACTGAATCATACATAACATCTTGAATTTGCTTGACCCAAGCTTGTCTGTCCATCAGTTTCGGCTGAAAGGTTGCATGAAAATAACGGAAAAATTGTATAGGTTCCCCTGCTTTTTTAACAAAATAATGGCCAGGCTCAGCTTTATATATGTCATCTGTCAATGTTAAGGGTTCCGGCACAAATTGAAAGCTTAAGTAATGTTGCAAAGCTTCTGTGTTGACGATTTCATTCTCATGAGCCAGCGTGATACTCTTCTTTTCAGAAGCAAAGTAAGTCCCTTCTTGTTTTTCTGTATAGAATAAAGGCTTGATGCCGAATGGGTCACGTGCGCCATACATAGTCTGCAATTCTTTGTCCCATATCAGGATGGAAAACATGCCACGAAGTTCTTTAAAAGCCTGCTCACGCTCAAAATGAAATAGCGCTGCAATGACTTCCGTATCAGACTCCGTTTCAAATTCCGCTCCTGCTTTCAATAGCTGTTCACGGAGTTCCACATAATTATAAATTTCACCGTTGAAAACCATCCAATATCGTTCATCTTCATAACTCAAAGGCTGCTGCCCGCTGTCAATATCGATTATACTTAACCGTCGAAAGCCGAATGATACATATTCATCATGAAAATATCCTTCATCATCCGGACCACGGTGTCTTAATACATTGCATTGTTGTTGAAAAGTTGATTGTTCTTCTTCAGAAGGCTGACCCGGCTGGTTTCGGAGCACCCCAATAAAACCACACATAAACGTGCCTCTCTTTCTGCCATTCATTATAGTGTCTTTGTCTAGGTTCTGTTAAACTTTCAACAGCGACTTCGTCTAAAAAAGTATATCACAAATATAAACAAGGTTCGATAAGATATCACGTGATAGGTTCCCTAGTCCCAGAACAAAGGCGCAAGCCCCCCGGAAGCTCCGACACGCATAAGCAAAACACCAGGAGGAAGGTGGCCTTTCCTTCCGCAGGGTGGGTTGCTTATGTCCCGAGGATCTGGGCGTGGCTAATTAAGTATGTGTTATCCACATGGCCAAAATTTTATAGTTTCCTAAGCAATGAAAAAACCAGGCGTTAAATAACAACGCCTGGCACAAAAACGCCCACCTGCAATTAGAATCGTTTCTTCAACTCCACTGCTTTATCCGTTTGTTCCCACGGAAATGCTTTGTCTGTACGACCAAAATGACCAAAAACAGCTGTATCCCGGTAAATCGGTCGTCTTAAATCCAGCATCTTAATAATGCCTGCTGGGCGAAGATCAAATAATTCGCGTACAGCCGCGACCAATTCTTCCTCACTGACCACTCCTGAACCAAAGGTATCGATGGAAATGGAAACAGGTTGCGCAACCCCAATCGCGTAGGCAAGCTGGACTTCACAGCTGTCAGCTAATTCGGCAGCTACAATATTTTTTGCGACATATCGAGCGGCATAAGCGGCAGACCGGTCTACCTTTGTAGCATCCTTTCCGCTAAAAGCTCCTCCTCCATGACGCGCATAACCACCGTAAGTATCCACGATAATTTTCCGACCGGTTAACCCTGCATCACCTTGAGGTCCGCCGATCACAAAGCGGCCAGTAGGGTTGATAAAGTACTTCGTCGTGTCATCGATTAACTCCGCAGGCACGACCGGCGTAATCACATATTTTTTCAAATCCTCTTGAATTTGGCTGAGCGATACTTCCTCTGCATGCTGCGTCGATATGACAATCGTATCTACTCTTAGCGGACGATTGTGTTCATCGTATTCGACTGTAACCTGTGTTTTACCATCCGGACGTAGATACTCAAGCGTATTGTCTCTCCTGACAGCAGATAAACGTCTGGCAAGTTTGTGGGCAAGTGAAATGGGCAATGGCATCAATTCACTCGTTTCATTATTAGCGTAACCAAACATCAGACCTTGATCACCCGCTCCGATGGACTCCAATTCTTTTTCCGTCATTTGGCCTTCTCTGGTTTCAAGCGCTTGGTCCACCCCTCCAGCTATGTCGGGAGACTGCTCATCAATTGCAGTCAGGACAGCACACGTGTCTGCATCAAAGCCGTATTTCGCTCTGGTATAACCAATGTCCTTAATGGTTTGACGTACGATCGTAGGTATATCCACGTAGGTAGACGTGCTAATTTCACCTGACACTAACACAAGCCCTGTCGTAACCGTTGTTTCACAAGCAACCCGGGCATTGGGATCGTTTGTTAAAATTTCGTCTAAAATGGCATCGGATATTTGATCACAGATCTTATCCGGATGCCCTTCTGTTACAGATTCTGAAGTGAACAACCGGCGACTTGCAGGCATTCTCTAAAACTCCTCCTTCACATAAATCCAAAAATTTAGACGGAACTACTCCTCCAGTGATGAATAAGAAACGAACCAATCCTTATATATTGTGTCAGCTAAGTAAGTTTTTTTCTATATCTCATACATCATATGCATATAATGTAAATGAGACAGGGGAAACGCAATCATTTCCCTTATAGGCTCTAAAAAAGAAAAAACCTTTCCTATTGTGAGGAAAGGGAATGGTTCCTTTCGCTCTTATCGTCCAAGACCTATGGCCTTGCTGCAGTTGAGCACCTTTTCACTTCCACGTGATGGTTGCCGGGCTTCTCAGGGGCTGTCCCTCCACCAACTCCGGATAAGAGAGTTTCCGTTCGAAATTTATCGTAACCAAATTGAAGCTTAATGTCAATTCAAGTCAGTTTGACTTCACCCTCAATAAGGAGCACATTATTTAATATCAAGAAATGGACCACAATGAAAATTAATAATCAACCCTAAAATAGTATGGACTAATAACATTAATGTGTTATACTAATAATCATAATTTGTCACATATATCCGTGCCTGACGGTAAAAATTTCGCAAAGGCGGGTTAGAAATGAGCACAATCAATCAAATGTCGCAATTAAAAACAATGTTAAGGCAAGATAATGTTTATCACGACCTTTCCGTTCCCCAACTGGTCGAAAACATATTACAACGAAACGAAGCTGATTTAACGTCCAGTGGTGCTGTCAGGGCAACTACCGGGACCTATACCGGGCGCTCGCCACAAGATAAATTCATTGTACGTGATCAAGAATCAGATTCCGTTGTGAATTGGGGACCCACCAACCAGGCCATCGATGAAGAGACATTCATCAATCTTTATCACAAAGTCCTTCATCATATGGGGCAAAACCAACAGTTATTTGTCTTTAATGGATTTGCTGGTGCCGACCATGACCATCGTTTGCCCATCCAGGTCGTAACTGAATTTGCCTGGCACAATTTATTTGCCCGCCAACTCTTCATTCGCCCTGATACGGATGAACTTAAAGAGCATGAACCTGAATTCAACGTTGTATCGGCTCCAACCTTCAAAGCGGACCCCTCAAAAGATGGCACGCATTCCGAAGCGTTTGTGATGATATCATTTAAACATCGAACCGTCCTGATTGGGGGAACCGAATACGCTGGCGAAATAAAAAAGTCCATTTTTTCCGTCATGAATTTCTTGCTTCCAACTAAAAATGTGCTTCCCATGCACTGTTCCGCAAATGTGGGTTCGAAACATGATGTAGCTTTGTTTTTCGGCCTTTCAGGGACAGGTAAAACAACCTTGTCAGCTGATGAGCACCGCCGGTTAATCGGTGATGATGAACATGCTTGGTCCGACCATGGCGTGTTTAATATTGAAGGCGGATGCTACGCCAAATGCATCAATTTGTCACAAGAGAAGGAGCCGCAAATTTACAACGCCATCCGTTTCGGTTCCGTATTAGAGAACGTCAACCTTACAGAAGGCACACGCGAACCAGATTTTGACGACACGTCCTTAACAGAAAATACGAGAGCTGCTTATCCTATTCAAAATATCGATCATATTATTCAGCCTAGCATAGCGGGCCACCCCAATACGATCATTTTCCTAACTGCTGATGCCACGGGTGTCTTGCCTCCCATCAGTAAGCTGACCAAAGAACAGGCTATGTATCATTTTCTCAGCGGCTACACAAGTAAATTGGCTGGAACCGAACGAGGGGTAACGTCTCCACAAGCAACGTTTTCAGCCTGTTTCGGAGCGCCTTTCCTCCCGCTTCCACCAGCAACCTATGCAGAAATGCTAGGCGAGAAAATTGATCAGTATGACAGTCAGGTTTATCTTGTCAATACAGGTTGGACAGGTGGTCCGTATGGTGAAGGAAAACGCATGAAGCTCTCATATACAAGAGCGATGGTTCAAGCGGCACTCGAAGGAGCCTTTGATCATGTGGAAACACATCAAGATCCTTTCTTCGGGCTGCACATTCCTCTCCAGTGCCCAGGCGTGCCTGACGAGGTTTTAATTCCAAGACAGACTTGGGAGGATCGTGTAGCTTACGATCAGAGTGCTTCTCAACTGGCGATGAAGTTTCATGAGAACTTTAAGCAATTTCGCCACGCAGGTGAAAATATCGCCCAAGCAGGTCCCTGCTACAAAGGGTAAATGAATCTTGTTTCCTCATCTCCTCATATATAGATAAGGGGTACCGCATCTGCGGTACCCCTTTTTTATTATGATTGTGATGTTCCATTTAAATTCATTACATCGATTTGCCTCAAACTGAACGGCAATACTCCATCCTTCATCATAAAGCTATATCGCCTGTCTTTTTTAATATTTGAAGGTAAGGCATCCAACAACATTGGACCGTTCGTTTCAAAGTAATGTTGACGGGCATACAGAGTAGAAGCACGAGCGAAATAGATGTTCTTAATAATCGTGCCTCCCCGACCTTCTACAAAGTATTGGCCTATGTAAGTCAATTCAGAAACTTCTCCCCCCGTCTCCTCCATCACTTCACGTACAGCTGCCTCATCAGGTGTTTCCCCATCCTCCACTTTACCTCCTGGGAATTCGAGGCCACGATCTTTATGCTTCGTTAACAACCATTGTTTTCCGAAGCGGCAAATGACCCAAACGTGTTTCGGGTACTCAGAAAAAGGATGGGAATCAAATGATAACTTCACTTGGTTATGATAATAATCGTAGAATGTTTTCATTGTCTTCAACTGCCTTCTGCACTAAGCTCTAATAACGACTTTGATATGAAACCCCCATAAACTTCAGGTATTCCAGATAGAATGGCGCTCCTAAAATCGCACGTCTTTTTGATGGTACCATAGAGGTCGTGGAATACAAAGCTCGATTTTACGTAGAATCCTTTTGAAACAGAGGTGCATCTACACGTATTATACCTTTCCATTAATTTTGCTAAACTTGAAAAAAGTTGACAAAATGTGAAACTTCGCTCACTACAGAACCGTATAAACAGTCAGTTTACACTATTTTTGGGGAGGGGAGTTTTATGAAACGTAGAGTGTGGGGGATAGCCTGCGTGCTTATGGCGGTGTTCGTATTGACGGCTTGCTCAGCCAGTGAACAGGCCAAACTTCAAGACATCTATTCACAGGCCAATGAAGCCAGCAAAGAGCTTGACAGTTTAGCAGTAGATATGACGATGGAACAACAAATGGATTTAACCGGGATCACCGGTGCCGATGGGAAGGAAAATTTGCCCGGTATGAATGGCATGAACATGGAAAGCGAAATCCAGGCAGAGATGATCACAGACCCATTGGCTCTCCATCAAACAATGACCATGATGGGGCAAGAAGTCGAAATGTACTATAAAGAGGATGAGATGTATATCTCCCAGCCTGGAACAAACGGCTGGATGAAGGCTCCTAAAGAAATGATGAAACAAATCAATCAGATGACCAACGTCCAGCAAACACCTGCTGAGCAACTAGATCTACTTAAAGATTATGTCGATGACTTTACGATGGAAGAAGACGACGACCATTATACGCTGTCTTTCAGCTCAAAAGGGGATAATGTTAAACAACTAATTGAGGAAACAATGAAACAAGCGCTGCCAGAAGACCAATGGGACGATCAAATGATGGACGCTGTAACTGTGGAACAACTTAGCTACACGTTTAAGATTGCTAAAGATACACATTACCCAGAGTCATTTGATATGGCAATGGAATTTACAGTAGATGAGAATGGAGAAACATCCACCATCAGTCAAAAAGTCAACGGTGATTATAGCAAATTTAATGAAATCGGCGACATTGAAATACCTCAAGAAGTCAGTGAAAATGCAACGGAGATGCCTAACCTCCAGCAATAAGGTGATAATTGAAAAAAGGGTGGCCTGAGCGGTCACCCTTTTTTCAATCCTCCAAATCCTCTAATACGTCCATGCTGCGAATATTCTCGCGCGTCATGTCATCTCCATATTCATACAATTTCTGAAATACCGTGTTCATTCCTTCATCAAATTCATCATTATCTGCATCTTGATGATAAGGTTTAAATGGAGTATGGGACCGAAAAAAGCTCCGCATATCCGCGTTATATACTTCATCAAATACTTCCCTTAACAACACAATCTCTTCATCATTGGCATAGATGATAAAGTCGTCATTATTCGCATCATGATTCACAGAGATTTCCCTCGTGCCTATATTGACGAAATATTTTTTCTTCTCCATAATGACCCCTCCTGATGATATATCAACAATGTCTTATCTAGTATGAATCCAATGGAGAGAATTTATCCTGCTGATCCTCATAGACGGTAAGAAAAATCGTAATGAGCAGAGCGATTTTGGCTCATACTAAAAAAAAGTTTGGAGTTGATATACCATGGCAAAGAAAAAACAGCGTTATACTGATTTCTCGAACGCTGAAACACAGCAGAATTTTTTAGCCTCTGAAGAATTTCCTGAAGGGCCATTTGGTGCTGCAAAAGGCAAGGATGTTCCCGTGGAAAATAAAGATACCGATTGGAAAGAAGGCCAACAGTTCTATAGCAGTTTCACTTATGAAAATCGTAATTTGCATCAGGACTTGCCCAGACAGCACCCCGGCGCCCACCCGACCCATGACGATAAGGATCGAGAAAGCGAACCTCCTTATACAGACGCTCCCAACAGAGATAACAGTTAGAGCAAAGCGTCCGAGGGGCTGCCAGGCGGAACCGATCATGATGGCTGCTAGCGCCCAAACACCGTGGCGAATCGCCCAAGTTTGAGCTATAATCGCCCATACTTTCCACAAAACCGCCCATAAGGGCTTCGGCCGGACGCTCAGTTACTCCCCGCATCACTATCCCTGATTCAGATGCGGGCAAACTTTACAATAGCCGCTTTCTTCATTCAATCGGTAAGTTAAGCAGCAACACTTCCGCTCCCTTTTTCCATTGCGAAGCGTCGGCTGAAACTGAAAATAATAAAAAGGATGGCTCTCCGTACCAAAAACCTCCGCAGGAAGTTCATTTAAAATAAAGTGAAAATCATCTTTTATTAATGCAAGCTGGTCCGGCTCAAACCATTTATCCGCTTCCTGTTCATAAAACCAAAAGAGATAAATGACGAAGTTTTCCCAAAGTACATTCATGGAAATACGTGTCACCTGATTCAACGATTGAAAAAATGGTAATACATTACATTTCATGAGCTGTTCCATATTGGTTTTCACCCACTGGTGACGATCCGTACCTGGTACGCTCACCTGTTTATCCTTTAATTGCAGCTTGGGAAACCATTTTTTATCTTCATCTATCCTGATGAATGTGAGGTTCTCAGGGGTGGTATCAGGAAACTTATTGAAGCCCGACATTAAGGCCATAGGTCCGGTCACCATATAGTATCCATAACGTTTTGCCAACAAGGATGCCGTCGTTAAATAAAATTCAGATTCCATGAACTCATGAATCCGGTCGAGTAATGGCTTTAAGTCTTCCACGTTTTGCAGCTCCCCACCATCTACAACCTCCATCGAACGCTTGTGATCATAATCCCGTGTATAGTATCTAAAGTTGTCATCAAGAAATTTTTCTTCTTGTTCTGTCAATTGGTTCATATTGTCACCTCTCGTAGAAGCTCAACATTCTTATCATTACGCCCATGGTCAAGTGTATGGGGGAAAAATGGTGGTGTCAAAACACAGAAATGGAGCAAGGCATTATGCTTCAACTTTATATATATGGGATCTTACTGTACATGCATGCACATAATCTTCATCAACTTCAAAACCGATGCCCGGACCGTCAGGCACGCTAACCTGGCCTGACTCGACTGTTATGGGCGGCTCTACTAAATCCTTGTCAAAAAAATGGGAAGATGACGTAAGATCGGCCGGAATAGTGAAATTATTCAATGATGCTAAAGCGATATGATGCGCTTTTGATATTCCTGTTTCGACCATTCCTCCACTCCAAACCGGCACCGCATGCTGATCACATAAGTCATGAATTTGCTTGGCTTGTGTCAGACCACCAACGCGCCCTATCTTAATATTTATGATCCGGCAGGCTTCCAACATGATGGCCTGATACGCATCATGTACACCCATAATTGATTCATCTAAACATATGGGCGTCTTCATCTCGGTTTGCAATTGCCGATGATCTATAAAGTCTCCAGCTGGGAACGGCTGCTCGATCATCATGAGATTTAAGTTATCCAGTGAGACTACTGTGTCAAAATCAATGTGGCTGTACATCCCATTGGCATCGATCATGACCGGTAACGAAGGATCAACCTCCCGTATAGATTGGAGTTGCTCATGCTCCTTCCCTTTAGTCACCTTTACCTTAAATTTTTGATACCCTTGTTCTTTCAGTTTGGGTGCAAGCGTTTGAATGTCGTCTGATAAACTTAATGCCACCCCTGCTTGTACCACTTCGCGTGTACCACCAAGCACAGAACTAAGTGATTCCTCCTTTTGCTTAGCGAACAGATCCCATAATGCACCTTCTAACCCTGCTTTAGCCATCTGATGACCGTGGTAGCCGCTTAAGGCTTCGCACACATCAGATGGATGGCTGATCTTCTCGAAATCCACAACCGGCAGAAAAACATCTGTTAAGATATGCCAGGCTGTCTGTATGGTTTCAGCTGTATAAAACGGTGTGGTGAAAGGGTGCACTTCTCCGAACCCAGCGACTCCATCATAATCAATGGCTTTCACAATGATTACCTCGCGATGGGTAAGAGTGCCTTGATGGGTCTCGAATGGTCGAGCAAGGGGCAACGTTACATGAAAAAGGTTTAGTGAGCTAATATCCATTCACGTCTCTCCTTTTGGAATGATCTCGAGCAGTTTGCGCCTCAGTAATTTCCTAGCAGCATTCCGTGGCAGCTCCTCTACAAAATAAATGTGAGCGGGTACTTTATAACGTGCGAGTTGTGTTTGGCACATACGTTTGACTTCCTCTGCAGTCAGCATCTGCTTTTTATGTGTCACGACAAATGCAACTGGAACCGCACCCCACTTAGAATCTTCCATTCCGGTTACGCCGGCATCGATGATACCTTCTACCCCAAGAAGAACATTTTCAATTTCAGCTGGGTAGATGTTTTCTCCTCCTGATATAATCAGATCCTTGCGACGGTCCACAACGTACAGGAACCCTTCCTCATCCAGGTAGCCGACATCCCCGCTAGATAAGTAACCATTTTGAAATAACTCTTCCGTTGCCTCCGGTCGTTTGTAGTACCCTTTTGTGACCATCGGGCCCTTGAGTCTGATTACATCTATTTCGTACGGCTCAGCACCTTTGCCAATTTGCAGCTGGGCTGTGCTTAACGCTTTCCCGGCAGACCCTAACTTCTCTAGCGCATCCTTCGGGCTGAGCGTCACAATCTGTGACGAAGTCTCGGTCATACCATAAGTTTGAAAGACCGGAATCTTCTTTTGTTTGGCTTGTTCGAGTAGTGTATAAGGAGCGGGTCCGCCCCCGAGCAGCATACAACGAAATGTATGGGGGTACTCACGCTCTTCCATGTTATCCATCAACCGATTTAGCATAGGCGTAACAACCGACACGATGCTCACACCATGTTGATAAATCGCCCTATTCACCACGTGCTCATCAAATTGGTTCAATAAATATACAGGCATGCCGTAGATTAGACTCTTAATCAATACAGAGAAACCACCCACGTGAAAAATAGGCAGCGCCAATAACCATTTATCCTCCTGGTGCAACCCTAAATTCAATGCTGAAGCGACAGCACTGAACCAATGGTTGCCATACGTATGCATAACGCCTTTAGGCTTTCCTGTTGTACCTGAGGTGTACATGATGGTAGCAAGCTGATCAAGTTCAATTTCCTCTAAAAAAGATTCGTCTCGATCTGGCAGGGTTCGAAAGCTGTCCATCCCCAAAACAAGCACAGATTGAGAAGTAGCAGCACCTGTGCCTGTTTGCAACAAGTCTTCTTGACAGACGAGCAATTTTACATCGGCATCATCGATCTGAAACGCCAGTTCAGATTGCGAGAGTCGTGCGTTCAATAACACGGCAACGGCTCCAATATAGGATAAGGCATGAATCAGATAAACCATTCGTTCGTCATTGCCAGATAGGACGGCAACGTGGTCATAACGCTCAATCCCTTGTGCCTTCAACCATTTAGCCCATTGTCTGCTGTTATCCCGCAGTTCGTTGAACGTTAACGAAGAACCATCAGGCCGTTCAAGCGCTTGTTCATTTGGAGCTAGCTCTGCTTGTTTATCTAACCAATGTGGAATCACGTGTGTCATATTTTTCCTCCTGGCTTTGTTAAACATGAATGAAGCATCAGGCCACGCCTTTATGGCACGGATCTGATGCTTCGGTAACGTCCCTATCCAGTTTATTAAGGGAAGCGAGGGAACTGGTCAAAGTCGGGCTTTCGTTTTTCTTTGAAAGCATCGCGCCCTTCCTTCGCTTCTTCTGTCGTATAGTACAACAACGTAGCATCGCCACCCATTTGCTGAAGACCGGCAAGTCCATCTGTATCAGCATTGAAGGAAGCTTTGAGGAATCTTAGAGCTGTCGGTGATTTCTCCAACATTTCCTGACACCATTGAACGGTTTCCGCCTCTAATTGCTCAAGCGGCACGACCGTGTTGACAAGTCCCATATCTTCGGCCTCTTTCGCACTATATTTACGGCACAAATACCAGATTTCCCGTGCTTTTTTATGCCCGACGATCCGAGCAAGCAGTCCTGCTCCGTAGCCAGCATCAAAACTGCCAACCTTCGGACCAGTCTGGCCGAATATTGCATTATCTGCTGCAATGGTCAAGTCACAAACAATATGTAAAACATGACCGCCGCCGATCGCATAACCGGAAACTTCGGCAACGACAGGCTTAGGAATCACACGGATCAGACGTTGCAGATCGAGGACGTTCAAGCGCGGTACCTCATCATCGCCTACATAACCTCCATGACCGCGGACACTTTGGTCTCCACCGGCACAAAAAGCATCATCGCCAGCGCCAGCCAGGACAATTACGCCGATCTTTGAATCATCACGCGCATAGGTGAACGCATCAATCAACTCATTGACTGTTTTAGGACGAAACGAATTTCGAACTTCGGGTCGGTTGATGGTCACTTTCGCGATGCCATCGTACGTTTGGTATAAAATATCTTCGTACTCGCGTTCGTTTATCCATTCGATTGTCATAAATAACACCACTCCTTTATAACACTTTCACTACATTGTTATTGTATCACGAAGTCACTTACAATTTTAGCAAAAATATCTGGTTTCTCAACATGTACCGCATGACCTGCGCTTGGAACGACCTCTAAATATGCATGGCGAAATCGTTCTTCCATGGCTTGTCCGATCCCTAGAAACTTTTGATCCTGTTCACCTGCTATCAAGAGG
Source organism: Thalassobacillus sp. CUG 92003 (assembly GCF_013618635.1). GTDB lineage: Bacteria > Bacillota > Bacilli > Bacillales > Halobacillaceae > CUG-92003. Next base: position 23,428 of record NZ_JABLSJ010000007.1, read on the forward strand.
AAAGGGTGAGATAGTTCATTCAAGCTCTCCCACCAGGAAGGCTGTCTTCCTGTCCCCATTCCTCTTAAGGAAAAAGCTAAACCTTCAGCATCTTGCCATAGCCTTTCCTGGCGAATTTTCGCTTGTTTCGCCCGAGGCATTGCTTTTTGGGTATCGAACAAGGGGAGGTTTTCCCAGAAATCAACGAACTTTCCAATGCCTTCACTTTCTAGCATGGCGGCGATACGCTCATCTTTCTGCTGACGTTCCTCGCGCTCTTGAAGCGTATTGAGCCCAGGTGAAGCACTTTCTAATACTATACCTTTAACTTTTTCAGGATAGAGCAGCGCGTAGGATAACGCAGTACGACCACCCAGCGAGTAGCCTAATAAATAAAACGAGTCAAGGTGCAGATGCTGAAATAGCTGCATAAGTTCTTGACAGCACTCCTCCATCGTCAACGGCGACTCCCTCTCCACCTTCGTGCAGCCGTGTCCGGGGAGGTCGACCATAATGGTTTTAATGCCGGGCCAGCTTAACCCCTCCCACGTGCGGTGACTGCCTGTGAAACCATGTAGTAAAACCAAGGGTTGGCCGGTGCCCGCAACTTCCACCCAGTAATGCGTCTGGTTAACCGTGACATACATTTACACATCACGCTCCAGAAGCTCCGATATAGCATGTTTCACGTCTTCCCATTTCGCTTTATGATGGGGAACATGCTCGTCGCGCTGGGTGCGGATTTCGATCACATTAACGCCTTTATTCTGATAAGAGTTACGCAAATATTCGGTATACTGGTCTTTAGTTCGAGCCCATCTATAGCTCGCTCCGTATCCCTCGATTATAGGTTTAAAATCGAGACCTAACGGAGTTCCAAACAGCTTCTCATAATGATCAGGATGGCGAGCTTGAGGCAAATAGGAAAAGATGCCGCCCCCATCATTATTGATCAACACGACCGTTAATGAAAGGTATTCATGCTTGGCTGTCAGCAAACCATTCAAGTCATGAAATAATGATACATCGCCAATCAACAATGTAACATGTTTGCCGGAAACTGAAGCTCCAAGTGCTGTCGAAACGACTCCATCTATTCCATTTCCCCCTCGATTAGCTAATAACTCTATATCTTTAGGGGTAGTCACAAAAAAACTGTCGACTTCCCTTATCGGCATACTGTTACCTACGAACAAGATTGATTGATCAGGTAACAATTCTGATAAATCAGCAACTGCCTGGGCTTCGTTCAACGCTTCATCTTCAGGATGACGCAGCATACATTCTTTCGCCGCCAGATTCATCTCCTGCCATAGGTTCAACCAATCCGAGTCAATGGTCCTGCGTTGCACCGAATTGGCGAGCTCATAGCAAAAGCGCACAGGATCGGCATAAATGAATTGGGTTGGCACACCGGCAGGCTCTCTCACGCCCTCTTCAGGTTCAACAACAAAGTGCTCCGCTTCTTCAATAAGTTCCAGCCATTGCAAATATGATTTAGATACAGGCATCGCCCCAAAACGAATGATAAATTCAGGGGATAATTGCTGTTTGGCATGAGAGGATTTCAAAATCGCATCGTATTGATCGATGACATTCTCTTTATCGTGGCTGCCTGTACGCAATTGTGATAACGGGTCAGCAAGAACCGGCACCCCTAATGCGTCAGAGAGCTGAATGACGGCCTCGCGTAATGCAACGTCCATCTGCGGCCCACACACGATGACACCCCGTTCAGCTTGGAGCAACCGATTCTTGATTTGCCCTAAGTGTTCCTCAACTAATTGACGTTTTCCTGTCATCTGTACAGGCGGAATCGTGTACGTACTCCCCTGCCAGTCGGGCAGTGAAAAATCAGGAACAAGCGGCTCTCGAAAAGGAAAATTCAGCTGCACAGGACCTGCGTTACCGGAAGCGCTCGTACGCACAGCACGCGCTGCAATGTTTTTAGCATAATGCAGCATGCGTTCCGTTCCTTCCGGCAGTGCCATCTCATGGAACCATTTCGTAAAGCTATGATACATATCAATCTGTTCGATGGCTTGAGGTGCCCCGACATCGCGCAGTTCATGAGGTCGGTCTGCCGTTAATACGATAAGAGGGTGTCTGCTATAAGCGGCTTCCACAATAGCGGGATAATAATTGGCCGCCGCGGTTCCCGACGTACAGATGAGCACGACAGGCGCCCGCTGCTCTTTCGCTATGCCTAATGCAAAAAAACCGGCTGAGCGTTCATCGAGAATAACCCACTCCTTCAGACCAGAATGTTCTGCACATGTCATGGCAAGTGGTGTGGAGCGTGACCCCGGGCTGATAACCACATCAGTCACACCAGATTGATACAGTTGATCAACAAATGCGCCGACATATCGTGTCATTGACTCTGTGTGGTCCATCATACCCCTCCAAGCACCGTCAACATAGGCGTTAATTTAATTGCTGTTTCCTCGTATTCTGCTTCCGGTTCAGATTCTCCTAACACCCCGCAGCCCGCAAATAACGAAGCTTCATCTTTCTGAACGAGTGCGGATCGAATCGCCACAGCGAATTCACCATTATGATCGCTGTCAAACCATCCGATAGGACCTGCATACCAGCCTCGCTCCATCACTTCATGCTGCTGAATATAATCCAGTGCTTTGTTGCGGGGCAATCCACCGACTGCAGGCGTCGGATGTAATCGTTCGACAACATCCAACAACGTATGGCCGGGCTGCAAAGTAGCTGTAACCGGGGTATAGAGATGTTGAAGATTCTCAAGCGGATAAAGGACAGGCTCTTCCGGAATTGTAATATTCTCACAGCAAGCCTCTACCGCTCCTCTTATCATTTGAACGACATATTCATGTTCATTTCGGTTTTTCGGGTCCTGAAGCAATTCACGACCGATACGCCCGTCTTCTTCCTCAGTCTCTCCACGAGGAGCTGTACTAGCGAGACAAGTTGAGACGAGTCGTTGCTGCTCCACTTTTACAAGACGTTCCGGTGTCGCCCCGACAAAATAGTCTTCCTGACTCTCTATGGCAAATATATAACTGTTATTTTGCGTATGCGCAAGATCTTTTAAAACGGAGGCCAACTGGACAGGTGCCTTAAAATGAACACGGACTTCCCGTGCAAGGACGACTTTCTCCAAAGTACTTCGGTTAATATCATCCGCAGCCTGTTTAACCGATTCCTTCCAGCCTTCAGGGTCCACCTCATGAAGATGCGTCCGTTCCGGCGGTGCCCATTCTGCATTTCCTTTCCCCAACAACTGGGTCTTTTGCCGCTTCAGTTCGTTCATCAGTTCGGCAGTATCATCTTCAGGAAAAACGAGGACACTTGTCGTGAAGTAATAGTCATCCCCTTTTTTTGTAAACAGATAAGCAGGAATGTTCATTTGACTGGCATGAAACGCATCCCATAAATCAGAAGGCTGGTTATCTTTATAAAAGCTGAAGCCGCCCATCGCCACAATACCTGTCCCTTTCTCCTGGTAAGGATCATAGATGATAGCTTCCTCTTTCAATTGGTTCCATTGTGTTTCGATGTCCGTATATCGATTGTTTTGAGTCGCCATTATCTTACGGGCAGAACCGGCTCCTACTAAAACAAAGTCCTCATCAGCACTATGCCAAAATACCCGATCCCCGATATCGGCTGCATGATCTATTACAGCATAAGGGTTAAACGTATTGATCTTTTCAACAAAGCTGATGAGCTTGGGTTGGTTGGTTGCTGTTGCATTATTTAAAGCCTCGTCCAGTAATTCCTCTAGACGTGACGTTTTCGTACGAAGCATGACTTTCCCTCCCCCTGCGTACGCAATGCTATATAAATAAAATTCCGAATGAAGCGTTGGTGAAAACTTACATCAAGTTGATTCAAGCTCCACCTTGGCAGAGCATTGCATTCCACTATCTATTTTATTCTCTTTTGGCTAAGGACTCAAGAAATCATTACTATAGTGCGACATATTTTTACAGTCGTTGACACGCTTGGTGTGTTTCCATAGAATTAACATGATATAATCATAACGTCAGAATCAGATTTTTTGAGGAGGGTCACCATGAACTCGGCACACGACCAAAACCTAAAAGCATCATTAAATGAACGCAGTGGGTTTCAAGTATGGTGGCGCTTGTTGAGACCACATACGATTACGGCTGCGTTTGTACCCGTCTTTGTAGGCACTATGGTTGCCGCCCTGGACGGCTCAATCAATTTTTGGTTATTTTCAGCCATGCTCGCTGCATCCATATTAATTCAGGTCGGCACAAACATGTTTAACGAATATTACGACTATATACGTGGACTGGACAATGAAACCTCTGTCGGTATTGGAGGAGCGATTGTACGGGATGGAGTGAGACCACGGACTGTCCTTGTGCTTGCGTTAACTTTTTTTGTCATCGCTATTCTACTTGGTATATATATTTGTGCTTCATCAAGCTGGTGGATTGCTCTCATTGGTACGGTTTCAATGCTATGCGGTTATCTGTACACCGGAGGCCCATACCCACTCGCTTATACGCCTTTCGGAGAATTTGCCGCGGGATTATTTATGGGGACGATCATCATCGCCATCAGTTACTACATTCAAACCCTGGAGATCACTACAGACATCATCCTTATCTCACTACCTGTCGCCTTGTTCGTTGGAGCGATATTACTGGCTAATAACATACGCGATCGTGAAGGGGATAAAACGAATGGACGAAAGACCCTCGCCATCCTTTTTGGACATAAGGGTGCCGTCACATTTCTAAAGAGTATGTTTAGTGTTGCGTATGTTGCCACCGTCATCTTCATTTTCGTAGGGATGCTGCCTCTCTGGTCATTCATTACGTTAATCAGTGGCTTCAAAGCTCGGGAAGCCGTACAGGGGTTCAAGCATAAATCTTCCCCACTTGAAATGATGCCTGCTATGAAAGCCACAGCCCAAACGAATACATTTTACGGACTGCTTCTAGGTCTTTCCTTATTACTAGAACTCAATTTCCCGATAAGTTGAGAACAAAGGCCCAAAGCGCCCCGGGAGCTCCGACATGCTTTAGCAAACCACCAGGAGGAAGGTGGTCTTTCCTTCCGCCGGATGGGTTGCTTATGTCGCGAGGAGCTGGGCGCTGGAGCCGGACGTGGCTTATGAAGTATGTGTGATTCACAGGTCCCGAATTTTATAGTTTCCTAAGCAATCAAAAAGAATAACACAACACCATTCTCAGGCTGTCGAGAAAGACTCGGCAGCCTGAGTTTTTCATTTTTCAACGTGGTCATTTGATTTTTTGTTTCAGAGAAAACTTGTGCCCGAGAACCATTTACTGCGAATAATAGTCCAATATATAGATCACTCCCTTACCCCCGAAAAATAAGGTTCCTACTATTCTGAAGCCCGCCAAACATGAAAAAGATTGTCCTCCCTCTTGCAGGGGTGAGCTAGGCGAAAGAGAGTCTTTTTCTGACTTAAAGAACCTCCAAGAAGCGAAGCCCCTTCACTCCTGCGGAAGAACGCGTGAGCCGAGATCGCCGAGTGTGGTTTCGCAAGGGAGCTCGGGCGCTCGTCCGCGGAAAGGGAAGGGGCCATCGCTCCTGGCGGCAAGAAAAAAGCTTGCGGAAAAACAGGGATTTCTCCACAAGCTGAGAATGGCACAACGCCATTTTTTTCATCCTCCTTTATGTTTCAGTTATAATGAGCAGGGAAATAAAATTGTGAGAGGAATGAATGAGATGGATTTGAACAATACGTTAATGAGCGCGCTAGGGATGGAATTAGAGACTTATCAAAAAGATTGTGTGATCATAACCATGCCTGTCGATGAGCGTACACACCAACCGATGGGATTCCTTCACGGCGGAGCTAGCGTCGCATTGGCTGAAACCGCCGCCAGCTTCGGTGCTTATTTGAATATTGACCCGGACAAGCAACAAGTGTTTGGAATTGAAATAAATGCTAACCATATACGAAGTAAACGGGAAGGTACTGTCAAAGGAGAAGCTAGACCTATACACATCGGTCGTAACACGATGGTATGGGAAATTAACATCACCGATGAGAACGAGCAGTTGATTTCTGTTTCAAGGTGTACCATCGGAGTCGTTCCTAAGACGAAATGATAAAGAAAGGGGCTTTAAGATATGCTGACTAATCAAGATATTCAACAATTCAAAGATCAATTGCTAGAGATGAAGCACGAAACACAAGAAGAACTTGATCAATATCGCGAAAAGAAAGCCAACACCCATGATCCTAACGATGAAACTGGTGAACTTTCCAGCGTTACGGATCATAAAGGGAATTTAGGAACTGAACAGTTTGAACAAGAAAAAGAACTGACATTCTTTGAGCAGGCACGCGAACGCATGATGGAAATCGAGGATGCACTTGACCGAATTGAAAAAGGAACATTTGGGTTAAGTGAAAAATCCGGTAAACCAATTCCGAAAGAACGTCTTGAAGTTGCGCCTACCGCTCGCTTTCGCGTAGATGAAAGTTAAGCCTGGTTTTAATGAAGACTGGCTCTGTTGAATTTCAGTGTTGATAGCCCCTTATAGGGAAGACTAGAACGTTTAGTCCGTTATGGTAGAAAGTCTTAGGTTGGCTGGGTAACAACTCGCTTTCCTGCGGGGAACCGCCGAGCCTCCTCGTTCGCTACGCTCTCTGTGGGGTCTCGCCGAGCTCCTTTTCCCGCGGGAGTCTCGTCGTTACCCAGCCAACCTATCTTTATTTTAGTGAACGGACCTTCTATAAGAGGAAAAGATTCACAATAGCTCAAGCGCTTCTGGAGAAACCATAGTAGTACGTGGAAATCGATTCTTTCCCCGAAGCCCCAAACGCTCATAGTAACCAAGTCTTCCTGTTAGATGGGCATATATTGTGTAACGCTATTTTCAGTCAACAGCAACATTTAACAGCGCCAAAATTAAAATAAGCCGTCCAATTTCAACACGAATCGGACGGCTTATTTTTTTGAGTATGCGTAACAGGATTATACGTCTATCTTATCTAACGTTTAATCTAATGGATTCAAGCTTTCTTCACCTGTCATATTGGCAATCATGCTGACGAGCAATTCAATCTCCTCGTCGATATCTTGAATACTCGCTGTTTCAACTGGGGAATGCATGTACCTGAGCCCGAGCGAAACAAGACTGATCGGCACGCCTTTTCCCGTCAAACGCATGCGATCGGCATCCGTTCCGGTCATCCGGGAGGTCAATTCATACTGCACGTTCATGTCCAGTGTCTTGGCCGTCTTTTCAAGCATTTGATTGATTTTCAGGTTGATCGGTGCACCTTTAGCAAGCACCGGTCCTTTTTCAAGTCTGATATCCCCGTGCTTATTTTTATTAACGCCTGGATAATCCGTAGCAAATGTCACGTCGCACGCAAGCGCCATGTCCGGTTCAATCCCGGCCGCTGCAAAATAGGCGCCACCCATATTTGTTTCTTCATTTACGGTACTTGCAGCGTACACACCTACATTCAATTTGTGTTTGGACAATTTCCGTAGTACTTCACCTACAATAAACTGACCGGTACGATTATCGAGTCCGCGCCCCGAGATATAACGATCCATAAGCACTTCTGGCTCTCTTTTATAAACAGCCAAATCTCCTATTTGTACTAAGCTTTCCATTTCAGCTTGCGACTTTGCTCCGCAATCAATAAACAAATCTTCCAGACCAAAGTCATCTTTCAACCCTCCATGGTGCTGAGCATTAACTCCGATCACGCCTGTCACGGTTTTGGCATAACCCATCACATCAACTTTCATTCCGACAGCTGCTTTCGGATTGATGCCTCCCATTTTGTCAAAGTGTAGATATCCCTGTTCATCAATACGATTGATGACGAGTGCAATTTCATCACAGTGGCCAGCCAACAAGATTTTAAAATCAGCCTTCGGGTTCAATACAGCAATAGCATTCCCAGCATTATCCGTTCTCATGTCATCCGCGAACGGCTCTACTTCCTTGATCCATCGCTTTTGAATACCCATCTCCATGCTGGAGGGGGACGGGGTTTGCAGTAATTCCATTAAGAATTCCAGACGATTCGTTTCCATATGTATGACCTCCCTTATATGCCTATCATACCAAAAAAAGTGGAGACTTTTTCAAACCCAACTCATATTTCCCTGGATGATACAATTCAGTGCAAAATTTTTATGACAATATGCTTAATCCATCGCTGTTTCGGGAATCACCTCTAGTATGTGACATTTAGGAGGTTTAAGTATGAAGCTTGAAGACTATTTTATTAAAGGATTGACTCCACAAGAATACATTGATTCGATGGAGACCCACCAACAGGATTTAGTCTATATATACGAGCATTTCCAACTCCCCTCAGAGGATCAACCATTTTTTGAGCGACTGCAACAACGGAATTTGCGCGTAATCGTGTTAACAGAAGATTGGTGCGGGGATGCTATGCTCAATATTCCGATTCTGCTGAGACTTGCTGAAACCGGCCATATGAATGTTCATATGCTGCTTAGAGATGAAAATGAAGATTTGATGGATCAGTATTTAACGAACGGGACATCCCGATCCATTCCTAAGTTCATTTTTCTTGATGTCGATGGAAATGAAATTACCAACTGGGGACCTCGTGCGCCTGAACCCCAGGCTTTCATCGATGACGCTATGTCGAAGCTCCCTTCGGATGACGATGATAATTTTAAAGAAAAACGAAACGAGATGCTGCAATTCATCACAAAGGCTTTCCGTGATAATCAGGATTTCTGGTATAACGTTTACGACGATCTAAAACAGACACTTCAACCTAAGTAACAGGAAGAAGGACAACAAGTTCTAGTACAAAAACGCTTTGATCACGATCAAAGCGTTTTTGTTATACACATTCTACCTTCCCTCGTTAGGCACACCTTATCTGGCTGTATCAAGGATTTTTGCTGGAGACTTTTTAAAGGCGCACCCTTTGGACATACTGGTAAAAAAAGGAGTCCATTAAACAGATGCAGCTATTCCTACGTTATTATTTTCATCTTCCTATATTTCTCAGGCTTTTGCTTACTGTCATCCTTTTCATGATCACATTCGGAATCATCATCCATATACTGGAACCAGTCAATTTCCCAACCCTATTCGACGGGATATGGTGGGCCTTCGTCACGGGTGCCACTGTAGGATATGGGGATTACGTTCCTTTGAGCACCACGGGAAAAATTGTCGCCATTATGCTAATTTTAGCTGGAGGAGGTTTGGTCACCTTTTACATGGCGACGATTTCAGCAAGCACTTTAACGCACGAGCAAGACCTTTCCAAAGGTAAGGTAGAGTTCAAGGGCAAAGACCATATTATTCTGGTAGGCTGGAATGAACGAACGCGACAGCTTATCCAAATTATTCGTGAACACTTTCCATCTGACCAAATTGTGTTGGTCGATCATACCATGGACAAACTTGATTACCGGCACTCGCATGTCCATTTCATAAAAGGGGATATCACAGAAGATAAAGTGATGGATAAAGCAAATGTCAAACTTGCTCGCAGTGCGATGGTGACCGCAGACCCCTCACGGAAAGAAAAGCAATCGGATCAATTTATTATTCACAGTATCGTCGCTCTAATCGGATACAACGCAAATTTGACGATTATAGCAGAAATCTTGACCGAAAATCAGCGCATCAACGCATTGCGCGCTGGGGCTAAAACCGTACTGCGTTCAAATGATTTCATGAGCAGTCTTTTCTATCATGAATTATATCGTAGTGAACCGGCTCAACCTTTTCAGTTGCTCCTGGACATCCTGACAGAACGTAAATTTCTTGAAGAACAGCTGCCGAAAGAACTTAAGGGAAAACCCGTTACAGACGGACTGCATTTATATTTGGAAGAAAATCGCCAACTCATCGGCTATAAACGGGATGGGAAGCTTCATATGGATCTGACCCCCCAACAATTTTTTCAAAGCAACGACACGTTGATTTTTTTATCCCCGCTTCGCTAACAAAACCTGTTCCGCTTTTTGCAAAGCGTCCTGACCGATGGGGATATATTCTTCCGGAAAGGAAGCATCTTTGTCTACAGGTTCTGAGAATTGATTAAAAGCCGCTTTAAGATTGCCGCTTTTCACATTATCGTCTAATCCAGGTTGGTATTTATGGGATAAAAGAAACGGCTCCCCCATTTCAACAAGGGAAGGTCCTTCACGGTCATCTAAGAACCCTTCGCGAACGGAGAAAGGGAGGCGAAGCGTTTGATATCCTACATGATCAGCGAGCTGATAGTCCAAATAGCCGTGGTCATAATCCCAGTTGCTTGCTAAGATGAACCCTAATGGAGCAAGCTGTTGCTCTATTTCATTAAATGAGAAAGTCTCACCTGTTAATTGCGATTCTAATGGAATCATAATTTTTCCTCCTTTTTCTCGTTAGCTTTTGCAGGAAGAGATAAAATTATGAAATCCCTGCGGCAAAAAAACGGCGGGTTCACCTCGTCACGAGGAGAACACCGCCACCACATATTATGATAATCGATTTTCGAGTTCAGCTTTTTCAGCTTCAAAACCTGGTTTACCTAATAACGCAAACATGTTCTTCTTATAAGCCTCCACGCCAGGCTGATCAAATGGATTGACGCCTAATAAATAGCCGCTGATTGCGCAGGCTTTTTCAAAGAAATAGACCAAATACCCAAATGTATAGGCATCTCGTTTCGGCATGTTGATGATCAAATTCGGAACGTCTCCATCGGTATGGGCAAGCAATGTGCCTTCAAATGCCTTGTGATTGACTTCATCAACAGTTTTACCAGCAAGGTAATTGAGTCCATCCATGTCCTGTTCATTCGCTTCAATCGTTATATCTGAACTTGGCTCTTTTACTTTGAGAACCGTTTCAAATAATTGTTTTCGTCCATCTTGTACATATTGTCCTAAGGAATGAAGATCCGTGGAAAAATTCGCTGAAGCAGGAAAAATACCTTTTTCATCCTTTCCTTCACTCTCCCCGAACAATTGCTTCCACCATTCACCAAAGTATTGTAATGAAGGTTCATAATTGATGATCATTTCGATTGATTTCCCTTTATTGTAAAGCACATTACGGACAGCAGCATATTGATAGGCTGGGTTTTCACTTAAATGCGGCGTAGCCAAGTCGGTTTGTGCAGCATGAGCGCCGTTCATCATCGCATCAATGTCAATTCCGCTCGCAGCTATAGGCAACAACCCGACTGCCGTCAAAACTGAATAACGTCCACCTACATCATTCGGCACGACGAACGATTCGTATCCCTCTTCAGTGGCTAACGTTTTGAGAGCTCCCTTTTGTTGATCAGTGGTAGCATAAATACGTTCGTTGGCTTCTTCACGTCCATATTTTTCTTCCATGAAGTTTTTCAGGAGACGGAACGCAATCGCCGGCTCTGTTGTCGTACCGCTTTTGGAGATGACGTTGACGGAAACGTCTTTGTTTTCAAGCACATCAAATAATTCATTCAAATAGGGGGCGCTCAAGCTGTTTCCCACAAAAAACACTTGCGGGCCTTCCCGCTTGTCTGATGTTAATTCGTTGTGGAAGCTATGGTTGAGCATATCAACCGCTGCCCGTGCACCTAAGTACGATCCGCCTATGCCGATCACAAGCAGAACATCCGAGTCTGATTTGATTTTTTCAGCGGCACGTTTGATCCGTTCAAATTCCTCTTGGTCATAGTTTGTGGGCAGGTCCACCCAGCCTAAAAATTCAGCTCCTGCTCCCTTTTTTTCGTGCAGGCTCCGGTGTGCAAGCTGAACCATTTCGTCCATATATTCCAATTCGTGTTCATCCATAAAGTTCAATGCTTTCTGATAATCAAAGCTAACATGTGTCAAAATGGTTCCCTCCATTTTTTTATATAATATCAATCATTTTCACCATATCGGAACGCTGAAAACAATTCAAGCAATCATTCCCTCTGAACCGTGAAATCTGAGATCAACATGATTTTACTCTCCAAACCATAAATTAAGTCACTTCGAATGCTCGACGCGACAAAAAATATCCATGTATAAAATTTTTTAAGCTAGCTCATGCTATCAATGAATCAAACGTTAATAGGAGGCATGCAAAATGAATACGATTCAAAAAATCGCATTGATCTTAGTTATTATTGGAGCTATTAACTGGGGATTAATTGGGTTGTTCCAATATGACCTAGTCGCTGGACTATTTGGCGGCGGAGAACAAAGTGGCGCGTTTGCACGTGTCATTTATACACTGGTAGGTATCAGTGGTTTAGTCGCGATCTCACTGTTCATGTCCGAAGAAGAAATGGCTGACCAGAGAGTCGAAGAACCAACCAAGTAACAAAATTGAGGCAAGGCTTTTAACATAAAGCCTTGCCTCAAACTATTTTACAGGCACTATTTACGATACTTGTCGCGGTCGTCGGATTGTTTAAGCCAATCTTCAAGCTTATCTTTTAGTGAATTAAAGCCAGCTGTAGAATCTTCTTGTTGCGGTGCTTGCTTTTGAGGACGACGTTGCTGCTTCTTCGGTTCTTCCTGTGTAGCGCGTATGGAGAGGGAGTACTTGTTCTTATTTTCATCAATATTCAAGATTTTGACCGTTACCTCATCACCTTCAGATAAATGCTCATTGATATCCTTTACGAAGCCATGAGTCACCTCTGAAATGTGAACTAATCCCTGTACCTTATCATCTAAGGCTACGAATGCCCCGTACGGCTGAATTCCAGTTACTTTACCATCTAACACTTGACCTTCTTGAAACTTCTCTGACATGCTATACAACTCCTGATATAAATTATATTCGCTTCTTTTCACGCAATTATTAATTTTATCATAAAATGATACGCTTATCAAAAATCTTATTATTCGAGTTTCTTAATTTGACCGAAATAAAAAAGTCGGATTATTTATTTTTTTCTGAAATTTTTGGTTTAACTTCACCACCAAGCGGATATACATAATAACGTAAGACTTTCTCGTATTCCCCCTGTGTGAGCAAGGCGGTTTTCCGCTTTGCTTTTTTTTATTGTTGAACAGTTTGTTTTTCTTTTGAAACCAACTTCAGTAATATAGAATGTAGCATGATTCAAAAGCAGGAGGGAAAATGGATGCGTAACTTTCGTGAAGTAACTGATCGAACCGGCACCCGGTCCGTGAAATGGGATATGACCGAGCAACTTTTTAAAGATAAAGAAGTCCTGCCTATGTGGGTAGCAGATATGGACTTCAAAGCGCCTGAACCGGTATTGAACGCACTATCCGAGCGCGTCGATCACGGAATCTTCGGCTACACTATGACGGATGAAAAAATCGGTGATGTCATCCAACACTGGCTGGCCAAGCGTCATGGTTGGAACATCGAAAAAGACTGGCTGAGTTATAGTCCTGGTGTCATTCCAAGCATTCACATGATTATTCAATCTTTAACTGAACCTGAGGATTCCATCATGATTCAAACGCCGGTATATCCTCCGTTTTACAGTGTGATCAAAGCGCACGACCGTCATCTGGTCAGTAACCCATTAAGCTTTGAAAACGGACACTATGCTATTGATTTTGAGGATTTTGAAGCGAAAATAAAGCAGAACAACGTTAAAATGTTCATTTTGTGCAATCCGCATAATCCAGTCGGAAGAGTATGGAAAGAACATGAACTCAAACAGATGGGTGACATTTGCCTGAGACACAACGTACAGATTGTGTCAGATGAGATTCATGCCGATCTTATCTTCCCAGGTCATGCCCATGTCCCCATCGCGAAATTGTCTGAAGACCTGAATCAAGCAACCATTACGACTTTATCTCCGACTAAAACATTTAATCTTGCCGGTCTCCAGGCTTCTTATCTTGTGATTGCCAATGAAGAGACACGCAAAACAATTAAAGATCAATTCAACCAACAAGGTTTATACATGTTGAATACGTTAGGCATCACAGCCTTAGAAGCCGCTTATCAGGACGGAGAAGAATGGTTGGAAAAGTTAATTGAAACGTTGGACGAGCATAAGTCTTACGTTATCAAGCGTTTGCATCAAGAAACTTCCCATATACGAGTCGTGGAGCCCGAAGGAACGTACTTACTTTGGCTTGATTGCCGCAGTCTGAACCTTTCGCAAAACGAGCTGAGACGCTTTATGCGGGAAGATGCAAAAGTCGGGTTGAATGACGGCACGTCCTTTGGAGATGAAGGAGAAGGATTTATGCGTTTGAATATCGCAGCTCCTTTTGCCACCTTGGAAGAAGGACTCGATCGCATTATCACAGCCATCAATACCACCTATTCTTCACAATAAAAAAGCTTTCCCTAATTGGTAAACAGCCCTCGTGATGAGGCTGGCACAATACTGAATAAAACACAAAAATGCCGAGCTGAAGGTTCGGCATTTTTGTGTTTTTGGGGGACCATAGCATGACCGCTAAAGGAAGACATTACGCTTCCTCCAGGATCTCCGCTCGTATATGTCCCTGGCTCATTTTTGAACTTAGTGTCCCTATCCCTTCTAAATACAAATAAGTCTAAGATTGTTCTTCTTCTTTCTTTTCAGGTTCCGTAGGATCAGTCGCCTTATCTTTTTCTTGCTGCAATTGAATGACTCCACAAGCTATCCGATCACCGGAATCACCAGCAGGCTGGGACATGCCATCATCGGCATCCTGATTTATGATAATAGATGTACCCTCATCTTTGAGGAGTGACTTTTGGCCATCCTTCAATGTCGCCTCAGTTAATAACAGTTCAGCATTGATGAGTCCGTCATAGCCCGCTTCTACATTGGGCAAATCACCCAAATGTGGCCCGTCAGTAATTAATAGGCCATGCTCTTTTCCAGTGGGGTTCAAATGGTTCCCGGCACTCTTGAAATCCGGACCTTCGCATTTCGGATACTCATGAATATGAACGGCATGAAATCCCGTATCCATACCTTCTGCACTCAATGCTATTTCAACACCCCCTGATGCTTCTTTAAACGTGGCTGTACCAATCATATCGCCGTCCGGGTTATACATGCCGACATCCAGAGGGGAACGACTTGGCGATTGGCACCCTGATAACACAATGATGCATACTATAACGACTTTATATTTCAATAATCTCATATCACGACTTCCTTTAGCCTTGTAATGAAATTAGTTTCACCATAAGAATCGTTAATTATTACGCGCCATCCGAAAAAGGATAGGTAAATATCGAAGTTAATGCCCTGGTCGTACGTTACCAACTAAAGTGGCGCTTCTTCTCCCTGCATAAAAAATCCTGCTCCCTTCACAGGTAAGCAGGATTTCATTTATGGTAGTCCGTGCTGGAATAATGATTTTCAGCATAATGTTCATCCGTTTTTTGTTCCTCTTTACGTGAAGCCTTAATAAAAAAGTACATCGCAGCAGCAGCTCCAGCGGCAAATATAATTAACGTGATCACTGCTGGAATATACTCTGATTTATCCTGTGGGAAATACAGAAATTCCATCATGTCGCATCACTTCCTTCCCATCGTCCATTATAGCAAATAAAGCATCAATTGGATATCCTGAACCTATAGTTTGGCAAACTAGACACGTTTGTTAAAATATTTATTAAAGAATACTTAGGAGGCCTGTACATGACTGAATTCAAGCCTGGAGATATTGTAAAAGCTCATTACAAATCAGGGGAATATATCGGGGAATTGATAAAAGATAAAGGAAATATGTACCTCGTTCAAGTTCAAGCGGTGGCTAAACACCCCATGCAAGGAGATCTGCATAACCCCGGAGAAACGGATAACGTATTTTTCCACCAACGCAAAGCGTTGAGCTATCAGGAAAAAATGAACGTTGATAAGCAAGCCGTACACGCGTATGAAGAACCTGTCCCCGAGTATGAGACCTCGCTTAAAGAAGCTGTAGACAAACTGAAGCAAAAACTCAATCGAAGGGACACCGACTTCAATCGCCACGCCCTAAGCCAACTGGAGTCCCTCGAAACCCAATACTTCAGCTAAAATGAAACACCCGGCTCTTTTCAAAAACCTCATTTTGTACCAGGTACGCAAACAGAAGCGGTACGCAAGCTAGTTTCCTGGGACTTTGAGGTTTTGTTTTTTCTTTACGGGTTTGCCGTAGATTTTGTTGGTGATGCGGGGGGCTTGTTCAAATAATAGCATGCCAAGAAAGGCTGCGATGACAATGTAAATCCCGCTGAATGCTTTCACCGTACCCACGGCGACACTGGCCATGACCACAGAAAATTCTCCCCGAGAACAGATGGACAACCCTGCTCGTAACGACACACGTTTCGACAATCCGTATAACCGGCCGCCTACGACACCAACAAGAATTTTAGCAAACAAAGACCAAACCAACAGGCTGACAAGCAAACCAACCATCGGCACGCCATCACCAAGTTCGACGGTCGTCCCAAAATAAATAAAGAAAGTCGGGAGTGCCAAATCGCGAATCGGAAGTACTGTTTGTTCGACGCGTTCGATTTTCCCTATTTCAGCTAACATCATACCAGCCAGAAACGCCCCCAGCACCTCAGACAATCCTAATAACAATGCCAATCCCCCGTAGCTTAGGGCAATCCCGACCAATAACGCGATTTTAAAATCCTCATCATCAATCCGCAATAGGAACGTTTCAAACCGTTTGAATAATGATTTACTTAATACAATAGCACCTAACGTCATGCCTGCGATTTTCCCGATAAGGATGGTGAGAGAGAAGGCCGTCAAGTTGTCTCCCGTGCTTAAACCAATCAAAATGGCTACTACAAGAGGCGCAACGAGGTCTTCGAAGATGAGCAAGCCAAGAATAAATTCTGTTTCTGTGTTGGCCATGCGTCCTCGATCATCCAATAGCTTAGCTGTGATTGACGAGCTTGTCGCATACGCGACGCCACCTATCAGGAAGGCACTGAAACCATCCAGTCCGAAGGCAAGCGCAATCAGCGTGGCGACAACAAGATTCAAACTCACATCCAGCATGCCTGAGGGCCATATTTTCCTGGCAACCCCTCCAAGACGTTTTACGTTAAACTCTAAACCTAATAAGAAAAATAACAGGACAATGCCGATTTCACTGGCAAAATGCAGTAATTCATTTCCACTGAGCACGTCTGCCATGACGATCCCGAGTAAAATATAAAGGATAACGGAGGGGAACTTTATTTTCAGACTTAAATAACCTAAATAAAATATAAATAATAAGATTAAGCCTGCGCCTAATAATGACGGGAAATCATGCATGCATGATCAATCCTCTCCTTTGCATAAGTCAGAAAGGCTATCGATTTGATCCTGCTTACCTATCGACATCAAAATATCCCCTGGAGTCAGCATTGTGTCAGCTTCGGGAATGGCTATCGATTCGTTCTCTTGAACGATCCCGATGATGGTTGCGCCTGTGCGATTCCGGATTTCCGCTTCTTCAATGGTTTTATTAGCAATCGCCGATGCCTGTTTCAAGTCCACCCAATCTACCACAATTTGATTTTTAAACATTTTCAATTTATTTGCATCAACAGGCTGGTAAGTGGCTCCAAGTAATTGGGCGCCAAGCTCTCTCGTTTCGTCAGACGTGAGGTCCATGGCAAAATCCGCCTCTTCACTGTCAGCATCATCAAAAAAATACAACTCGCGCTTACCCGTATGATGCACAATAAGTACAAGCATGCTGTCTTCTGATGTTTTCAACGATATTTTTTGTCCAATTCCGGGAAGTTGCGATACAGATATATTCATTACGTCCGGTCTCCTTTCCATTTCATACAATTACGCATGACTAAATTTTCTGGTACTTCTACATTATTCCAGACTAACCGATTTTGCAATGAGACAATCGCGCATTTCATGGGTATGTGTACCTCCTCTTTGTATTAAGATCATTTCTATGGTAAATTTTATTACACGTACGGTACTTATAGGAGGTTATTTAATTGAGTGTACATATAGGCGCCAATCAAGGTGATATTTCTGACAAAATTCTGCTTCCCGGTGATCCATTGCGAGCTAAGTATATCGCAGAGAATTTCCTTGAAGATGTGACATGCTACAATGAAGTCCGCGGCATGTATGGTTATACAGGAACATATAAAGGCGAACGTATTTCCGTCCAGGGAACAGGAATGGGCGTACCTTCCATTTCCATATACATCAATGAATTGATGGAAAGCTATGATGTTAAAACATTGATCCGTGTCGGGTCCTGCGGAGCGCTGCAAAAAGATGTCCAAGTACGGGATGTCATCCTGGCTTCAACAGCCACCACTGATTCCCAGATGAATCGCATGGTATTCGGTGGGATTGATTTTGCACCCACTGCAGACTTTGACTTATTGAAAAAAGCCCATGATGCAGGAGAAAATAAGGGATTGAAACTCCGTGTGGGCAACGTCTTCACCAGCGATAGTTTTTATCGTGACAATGCGATGGATCTCTTCAACCTACTAGCGAGCTACAACGTACTTGCTGTTGAAATGGAGACCACGGCTCTCTATACATTAGCTGCCAAGCATAATTGTCGGGCTCTGTCTGTCTTAACTGTGAGCGACCACATCCTGACAGGCGAAGAAACGAGCTCTGAAGAAAGACAGACGACCTTTAACGATATGATTGACGTCGCATTGGAAGCAGCGGTTCAGGAATAAGCAAGAGAAAGACTGGCGATCTATATAATAGGTGGCCAGTTTTTGATTACATCAAACCCACACCAACGATCCCAGCTTTCCTGATTTGCATGAGCATGCCTTCTACATTCAACAGGATATGGCCCTCGAAAACGGCTTCAAGCTTTCCTCTGATTGTGTAGCCATCAGCAGCGATGACCACAAGAGAGCCAGCATATTCTGACGTTAATTCAACCTTTGGCAGTTCACGCAAACTAACCCCCTCTTTCTGCGCCTCTTTTCACTATCATATCCAATTCAAGGTAAAAATGCGCAGGCAGCTAGCGGTTTTTTTGTGCTCCCGTTTTCATTGATGTATCATTCGGGAAAAGACCATTAGAGAGAGGTTTTGTTAGGCCGGAACGTAACAGTTCCTATGATATAATAGGATAAAATCAATGCGAAACCTTCTTCTCCCTATAAGAAAAGATACCAGTTGAAAGGATGTTCACACTTCCATGGACTTATTATTAAATTTTCCCTTATGGGCTTCTTTAGCGGCGATTATATTCGCCCAGGTGGTAAAAATCCCCATCCAATTCATCGCAACGCGCCATTTTAATCCCGGCCTGGCTTTCAGTACCGGCGGTATGCCAAGCAGCCACTCTGCTGCCGTTACGGCCCTGGCTACAGGCGTGGGGATTCAAGAGGGGTTCGATACATCAATATTCGCTCTTGCCTGCGTGTTTACGATTATCGTCATGTTCGATTCCACTGGTGTCAGAAGACAGACTGGGGAACAAGCGATTGTTTTGAATACGCTGTTGAACGATTTTCAAAGGTTTGTTGATGAAGCAAGAGAGTGGAGTAAAAAAGAAGAGTTTCAAAAACAGGAAGAGCTAAGGGAATTGCTCGGACACCAGCCTATTGAAGTATTTTTTGGGGGAGCAACTGGCATCATCCTGACATTAGTGCTTTACAACATTGTTTATTAATACCTCATGCGAAAAAGAGTCTGAACCTCCGTCCCACTCAGGTACGGCAAAGTTCAGACTCTTTACTTATTCCACTATTCATCATTACCGTTGATTTGATCTCGAAATACTTGTAATGCTTCGTTATTATTCAATTGAACTAATTGTTCTTCCTCGAGCGAGCCATCTCCCTCTTCAATTAAATAAACAGAAACGGTTTTCTTCCCCCAGTGTTGATATACATCTTCTACGGTATCATAATACAAATCTATTTTATGACCCTGGATGGCTGAACCCGTATCTGCGACTACCCCATAACCGTAACCAGGAATGAACAGCACACTTCCAATCGGGTAAACCTCGGGATCGGCAGCAATGGTTGAATACAAATCTCTCGTGACTTTGACGCCTGAGAACGTAATGCCGTATTGAGGATGTTCAGGCGTTTTCCCGGTGGATTCGTATCCGGCGGTATAACCGGTGGCAACGACTTCCTTACTTGGATATTGGGATAAATCAAGGGTCTCTTCTAACGTTTCCGGTTGCTTGACTTCTGAACTTGAAATATAGTGCTGTCTCGGCAGTCTTTGTTTTAATGACTTGTCCTCAAGAGCGATTGGTCGTTCTGATAAATCCCCACTTGTAAGCGAAATGGTCACATGTTCTTGTTTTAACCAAGACTTCAAGTCTGCAAAAGAAATATTCGTAATGTTGTAATAAGTAGCATACAAAGCAGACGTGAACAATAATGTTAAAGTAATTCGACTTAACCACTTTTTCATGATAAACACCTCTCTGGATGTCATCATGTCCACAAATTACCTCAATTATACGAAAAAAAGACACAATTCTTAGCTAAAAGAACTGTGTCCAATGCTCAAAACATTTGATAACCGTGCTTTCTGAGAATACGGATGACTATGCCAGAGACGATGGTTCCGGCAAAACCTGCAAGCAAAATAATGATATCGACAGGAGCTAAGTTCACCAGCTTATCCCCTACAGTCGTAAACGCCCAGGATGGTTCACTGAAATAACGGCTAAAAGCAAAATCATCAATAATCAACAATACAATGATAGGATAGACGAATGCCATCACCCACGTTGCTCTAAGCAGCATATTTATGATGAATGATATGCCAAAAAACAAAACAAAAAACAATAGCATAGAGACAACAACTTGAACAATATCCAAGGATCTTCCCCCTCTGACTAACGCCAACTTATGTAACCAACGTCCATTTTATTATGCATCCATGAAAAAAGCAAAGGCAGTAACGCGCCTTTGCTATCATCTCTTAACCAAACGGATTAAGTTTCCCCTTCTTAAGCAACATGCTTACGCCACCGAGTTTCATAAGGTAACGGTTGTCGATGAGCTTCTTCATGGCCGTTGCAGACCAGCCAAATAATTTTTTATCATCAAACACGACACCAATCGCATCTTTATTTCCAAGTGATGCGACGGTCCCTTGAATGTGAGGCGTGAATCCCTCTAAATGATCGTCGCCATTCACAAGCTTCTTGAGATTCTCGGCTGTATGCTCAGCCATTTGAATAGCAATTTGAGCTGTTGGCGGGAATGGGCGGTCTGTCTCTTCGTTAATGATCAACGCACAGTCACCCACTACAAATACGTCATCATACTCATTCACCCGCAAATCTTCTCTTACTTTGACTCGGGCACGGTTGGTTTCAAACCCGGCATTTTCTACAATGGGGTTTCCTCGAATACCTGCAGCCCAAACGACGGTATTCGTCTCGATTTCTTCGCGTTGTTCATCTTTTTCAAACACGAGCGAATCCGGGGTCACCTCTTTGATCATGGCCCCAATTTTGAATTCAACCCCTCTGGCTTCCAGCGAGTTCATGGCATATTCCACAAGTTCGGGATCAAATCCCGGCAACGCAGTTGGTGCCGCTTCAACGTTGATGATTCTTACATTTTCGCGTGGAATATCATACTCTTTGCAAAGTTCGGGTACACGGTTGGCGAGTTCACCGACAAATTCGATGCCTGTAAAACCTGCACCTCCAACTACCAAGTTCAATCTTTCTTGTTTCTTGTCACGTTCGTTATTGTACTTGGCAAAGTTATACTCAATGTGCTGGCGGATTAACCGTGCGCTGTTGATGTTTTGAATCGTGAAGGCATTCTCTTTCAAACCTTCGATACCAAACGTCTCAGCTTCGAAACCTAAACCGATCACGAGATAATCATACTCAAGTTCACTATCTTCAAGTTTCACTTTTTTCGCGTCCGGATCTATGGAGATGACGGTATCCTGAACAAAGTTGATTTTACTTGTGTCGATGACATCTTTGATCGGGATTCTTGTCCGATCATGATGAAGAGTTCCAGCAGCATTTTCATGAAGCCAGGTCGTTTGATAATGGTAACTGTGCTTGTTCACAAGCGTTATGTTTGCATCATTGACGCCTAATTTTTTTTGCAGGTTGACGGCAGTCATGATGCCACCGTAACCGGCCCCTAGAATAACAATATTAGGATTCTTCATGATTATCACTTCCATTAAAGTATTGTCTTACATAAATACTGAACGAGCCCTTATTCTTTGTGACTCGTTTCACACAATGCCGCATAAAAAAAGAATGTCGGTTATTTGGTTTTCTTGTCACAAAATCGTAAAATATTTTCTTATTTTATCTTAGACTTTCTCCGTTTAATTTTCAACCCATAATCTATATGTCGGAAATTTTGTAATTTTAGAATAATACCGTGAGAAACGCCTTCATTCTACAACATAAAGAAATGTGTGATAAAATAAAAACCATCTGATTCTAGTAAGGAAAAGAGGGAGAATCATGAGTGAAAACAAAGTTTATGATATCACGATTATCGGCGGAGGACCGACTGGATTATTTACAGCATTTTACGGCGGTATGCGACAGGCAAGTGTCAAAATAATTGAAAGCCTCCCCCATTTAGGTGGTCAATTGACGGCACTTTATCCTGAGAAATATATATTTGATGTTGCAGGTTTTCCTCGCGTTAGAGCGCAGGAATTGGTGGACGACCTAACTGAACAAGCAATGGCTTTCGATCCTGCCGTTGCCTTAGGCGAAGCCGTGGAAAAAGTGGAACGCCTCGATGACGACAGCTTTAAATTGACGACAAACAAAGACGTTCATTATACGAAAACCATCATCATTACAGCAGGTAACGGAGCTTTTCAACCAAGAAAATTAAAAGTCGGTGACTGTGAGAAATTTGAAAATAGTAATTTACACTACCATGTCAGTGATATGAACAAATTTGCAAATAGAAACGTGATGATTTGCGGTGGTGGGGATTCGGCAGTAGACTGGGCACTTATGCTCGAACCCATTGCGAATCAGGTAACACTTGTGCACAGACGTGATAAATTCCGTGCCCACGAGCATAGCGTCGAGCAATTGCATAATTCCAAAGTAAATATTCGTACCCCTTACACACCAGAGGAATTGATGGGTGAAGACCATATTACGAAGGTGAAGTTAAAACAAGAAAAAAGTGATGTGCGTGAAGATGTAGATGTCGATGACTTGATTGTCAATTATGGGTTCATCTCGTCTCTTGGTCCCATAAAAGAATGGGAGCTTGAGATTGATAAAAACAGCATTGTCGTCAATTCGAAAATGGAGACGAATATTGAGGGCATCTATGCTGCAGGTGATATCTGCACCTATCCCGGTAAAGTCAAGTTGATTGCCACCGGATTTGGCGAAGGTCCAACAGCCGTCAATAATGCCAAAGCGTATATTGATCCTGATGCTCGCGTCCAGCCCAAGCATTCAACGAGCATGTTTTCGTAAGACAATCTTTGCTATAGGGAGCATTCCTTTCGTTGCGTACACGGTTACTGCATCATGACAAGCTGCTGTGACCAAATTGAATGAAACACAAAATGCCGAACGATTCGCTGGAATCAGTTCGGCATTTTGTGTATTCAAGAAAGACACTTGTTAAAAGCCCCAAACCTCAAAAAACCCAGCTCGCTATTTTATGCGAAGCTGGGTTCATTCTTTAACAATCCTCTGATGGCGTACCGGCGTTCGTTGCCGTTTTGAAGGAAGAGCCGCACCCACAGGAAACAATCGCATTTGGATTATCGATGGTGAAGCCTCCTCCCATCATATTTTGTTTAAAATCGATCGTTGTCCCTTCGACAATGGGGACATCCTGACGATGGAGAACAACAGGGATCCCGTTTGATTCTTCTGTCACATCAAGTTCTTCATTGATGTCCTCTTCAAATCCCATTGCATAAGAAAGACCGCTGCAGCCTCCACCTTTCACACCAAAGCGAAGACGGACACTTTCCGATTCCTCTTCTTTCATCATCTCTTTAATTTGGTGACTGGCCGTTTCCGTAATGTTGATGATCATCCAGTCTCTCCCCTTTCGTTATCGTTGATTTCAGTATACGCATGATTCGTTGTATAACCAAACAATTGATTCGGCTGAACCGGCACGCCTCAATTAAAAACGTCTCTACACCTTAAATTCCGTTAAACGAGGGGTTCTCTTCCAGGTGCTGGTATATATTATCGACAAGTTCTTTGGGCGTTTCAGCAATGACGCGTTCACCGTTAACCAGTGCATATAGACTTTGCGAGCATAGCCCACAGTTACTTAAGCACCCATACTCTACAACATCTAAATCTGGGTCTTTATCCAACTCTTTCATGGCCTCATCGGCACCGTTCATTATATTATTTACACAAAACTCAACAATTGACTCCATTTCGTATCCACCTCTTTTACCTGGATGAATACCCCGCTAAACGTTAATGATACCATATACATGGGGGCGCGAACAATGCAGGGGATGAGATGAGCCTATATATTATTAAGCAGGGGCAAGGCCTCTTTGTTCCAGTGCTTTGTAAATTGATTTCAGACGCGGATTGCCTTCGCCGACAATATCTTCTTCCACCAGCACCACTGGATAAAAAAGGTCTTCATTAAATATACGTTCAACAAACGCCTGATGGTGGTGCACTTTCGGGGGATCAAATATATCCACGTATTCATACTTTATTCCACCATCGCCAAATTTTCGAGAAATAGCAGCTTGAAGCCACTCATACGTTTCTTTGGATCCAGGTGAATTGATGCAACTCGGACAAATTTTATCCGCCCCGTACACAGTCAATGTAATCGTCAACTTAACCACCTCCACAAAAAACTGTTCTTAGTTAACATTTTACAAAAGAGCGAAAAAAAGATAAAATGAAAATAGTTCTCACTGCACTTATGTCACTAGCGGATGCGTTCAAACAAGAACTTATTCAAGTAAAATAGATTTAATGATTGATGTTAGATACATTAATTTCGAAAGGGGAAGATTGAGCATGCATGATCAAGTTCAAGAAGTACTTAATAAACTCCGCCCGTTTTTACTTCGTGATGGAGGCGATGTTGAATTAGTGGATGTGGAAGACGGTATAGTCCGACTACGCCTAATGGGAGCTTGCGGTAACTGCCCAAGTTCTACAATCACATTAAAAGCTGGAATTGAACGTGCACTTTCACAAGAAGTGCCTGGTATTTACGAAGTTGAACAAGTATTTTAATCTAATCTGATCAAAAATCAATCGTACACGTACGTGTACGGATTCAGACTGTCGAGAAAGTCTCGACAGTCTTTTTTTTCCTTGTTACACCTAGGCAGGATGAGATTGGAAAGCATAGTTTTTCGGTTACGGGTGGGTGAATATCGCGAGACTACCTGCGGAAAACAGGCGATCCGATCCCCTGCAGTGTGGGTTTCACGAGGAGGCTCGGGCGTTCGTCCGCGGAAAGCGAGTGGTATTCACCCACCCGTTCGCTCAAAAAAATTGCCCAATTACGTCACAGGGGTTATGGGATCCTCCCCTTGTAGCACACGCGTTATATTGTCTAAGCACAGTTCCATCATCGCTATGCGCGTTTCTGTACTGGCAGAGCCGATATGAGGCAAGCATACCGTTTGATCAAGGTTGAGTAAGGGATGATCTGAATTGATCGGTTCCTCCTCAAACACATCCAATCCAGCTGCCTTGATTTCTCCTGAGACGAGAGCTTGATAAAGTGCTTCTCCATCGACAATCTTCCCTCTGGAAGTATTTATGAAAATCGCCTCCTGTTTCATCTGTTGAAATGCGGCCTCATTGAATAAATGGGTGGTTTCAGATGTCAGAGGGGCTAAACATACCACGAAATCCGACTGCTGCAATAGTGACTCAAACGAAGAGTATGTTACACCGAGCTTTTCTTCTGTTTCACTTTTGCGGGAACGGTTATGGTAGATGACCTCCATATCAAAACCTTGAGCGCGTTGAGCAACAGCCTCCCCTATGCGTCCCATCCCGACAATTCCCAATGTTTTATGGTGAACGTCCGTGCCTGCCATCAATAAAGGCGACCAATTATCCCACTCTCCGTCTTTAATGAATTGCTCAGCCTGCGTTAATTTCCGAGCAGTCGCCATGAGCAGAGCGAATGTCAAATCCGCTGTCGTATCGGTCAACACATCAGGCGTGTTTGTTATATGTATACCACGTGCTTTAGCACTTGCGACATCCACATTGTCGTAACCGACTGCAAGGTTTGCGACAATAGTCAATTCGGAAGCAGCATTGAGCAACGCTTCATCCACGCGGTCAGTCAGCATCGTTAAGAGAGCATCTGCTTTTGCTGCCTCATGCAATAATGTCTCACGATCTACGGGCTGGTCACTGTATGGCCACATATGGATGTCGTATTCAGATTTAAACGGTTGAACGACAGATTCCGGCAACTTTCTGGTAATATAAATATACGGTTTATTCAAGTAGGCAGCCTCCTATCCCATGGATTTACCTTCATTTTATCATAATCTTGGCAACACCATAGACTATATCGGTGATTCATTGAAGAATATGATTTGGTATAATGAAGGGTAAGATGGAAGGAATGTGTTTGCCACACAGAAATCAGTGGAAACATGCAAATCGGAAGCATCATTTTAAAGGGGGACAATAAAAGAATTATGGAAAATAATCACAACGTAACACCACTCGAAGAAACAGCCCGAAAATGGTTAACAGATCGAGGTGTTACCATTGATGACATGGCAGAATTGGTATACTATCTTCAATCTAAATATCATGATGACCTTACGTTAGAAGACTGTAAGACCAATGTTGATAAAGTGCTTACAAAGAGAGAAGTACAAAACGCGATTCTGACAGGCATCCAACTCGATAAATTCGCCGAGCTTAATCAGCTGGAAGAACCGCTTCAATCGACTATTTCTGCTGATGAAGGACTATATGGTGTTGATGAAATCATTGCCTTATCAATCGTCAATGTCTATGGTTCCATAGGCTTTACGAATTATGGTTACATTGACAAGCAAAAACCTGGCATCCTTAAAAAATTGAATGATAAATCCCTTGGGGAGTGTCATACATTCCTTGATGATATTGTCGGGGCTATTGCAGCGGCAGCTTCAAGCCGTTTAGCTCACAGTGCAGCCGGAGAAGATGAAGACGAGTAATTGATCTCTGCTGCCTCTGCCTTGCTCCTCCATCTTAATGGTATGAGGGGCAGGCAGTTTTTTTACCATAAAACTTCCTAATTTTTCAAAATTATATTATAATATATTCGGAATTTAATTAAGGAGAGAAGTGAAATTGTGATGAAGCATTTTTTTCAAAGAAAAGCCGTCTGGATGATTCCGGGCATTATTATGTTAGTGGGGCTTTGCTCGTTGATCTTCGAGAACTACCAAGAGGTCACAGAAGCTCCTAGTGAGAATTGGAGCCACGAGGTTGAATTAGGCAAAACCACGGTAAATTCGGAGCCTTACATAATCGAAACGCAGGATGACTTAATCTCTCTCTCATATTTCAGCGAACAAGGCCTCAAACAAAACGTATATAATCAAAAATGGGAAAAGCAGGCTGAAGATACATACGATATTCCATTTAATAAATTCACCCGCATCTTCCAAACAAAAGATCATCTTCTTTATTCCGATTATTATTCGATTTATGATGGGAAAACGCAGGAAAAACTTACAGACATTGATCAGTTCCTGCCGACACATAACAACTTACTCTTTACGAAGAATGAAGCGCTCTATCAATTGCATCCAGATACAAACGAAACACGGAAGGTGATGGACCTCCCCCACCCTCAAAGTACGTTAAACGTAACCGAACATGCCGGAAATGTGTATATTTTAAGTTACGTATCCGGGCAATCAAGCTTTGACATGAGCCTTCACAAACTGGAAAATGACCAAGTATCTTCTCTTAAACAGGCGCGGATTGATTTGCCTCAGACAGATGTCATCAACGAACTCAGTTTTGACATTAATGACGATACGTATGGACTCTTTGTACGGACGACGCAAAAACAAAGCATGTCGGGATCGCCGGAAACAAATAACTACTATGCCATTCAATCCCTTGAGAGTAAGCCTTCTCTTAAACAGATTTCGTTCAAGGACCCATCCGGGGATAAAATGATAACCGAAGCTTCCCATCTTGAAATGACCCTTGAAAATAGTCACATGAAATTATTATTCAGGGGATTTGGTCAAACAAAAACCATGTTCAAGGATGGTGGTCAATTCAATATCTATGAAGCTGTCATGGATGCTGATGGTCTAAGGCATATTAAACGGCTGAGTAATACACCGGATGCTTCCAAATACCCAAACCGAGCTTCCGATAACAGTATCGTTTGGACGGATGCTGACGGTTCAACTAACAAAGTCTTAATGTCTTCTAGTCACCCCGAGGTGATCACTGAAGCTCAGGGACTCACTTGGGATAAGGTATTGGCAATCGCAGGTAAAACAATTGGAATGCTTTCTTATAGCTTTCTAACCATTTTCGTAACCCTTGTTTGGTATATTTGGCCATTGTTGTTTCTGGCTGTGATGATGTTCGCGAAAAGTAAAGCGATTGATCAGGATAGAATGTGGATATTGCATGGCGGTATTGCGATTTATTTAACCTTCGCCCTGTTTTTGCGCGAAGAATTGTTCAAACATGTCGTATTGTTACGGCTTCCTGATTATATGAACTTTTTTGGCAGCCCGTTTGTGTTTATTTTAGGGTTTGCCTGCATCTTATATGGAGTGCTTTATTTTACTAATCGCCAAAATGATTGGTCGATATCGATTCAGCTTTGTTACTTTATCGGTCTGCATGTCAGCTTTTTATCCATCTTTATCGGACCTTATCTACTTTAAAGTTCCTTTAGGATGAACGCGTGCAACATGAGCTATGTGAAGCTTTCCTCGCATTTGTCCAATTTAAACATCACATCAAGATGGCACTGGGGCTTTTCCACTTCGAATGATATGCATAAAACCTGCACGCCTCTTTCTCAAGCGGGAGAAAGAGGCGTGCAGGTTTCCTAACAAGATAGCGATTAGTTTCTAAAGTCACGCTCCCGTGATACGGCAACTACCCTTATTAGTCTCATAAAGCCTAACCTTTAGGCGGGAAAGTATTCACCCATTCTGACAGGTTATTCATGACGTATGTCGGCTGCACCCGCCCATCACTCAAATGGTTGAATTGAGTAACGCCGGTTAAGACCATCAAGGTATCAATCCCCGCATTGATACCTGCTAAAATATCAGTATGGTAATTATCGCCAACTAACAATACATCATCCTTCGGGCAGTTCAATACGTCTAGAGCCTGGTCAATGATCATGCTTTCTGGCTTTCCGATAATTTGAGGCGTTACGCCCGTACTCACTGAAATCACGGCATTAAATGCACCGTTGCCAGGAAGCATCCCTTGATCTGTAGGGATGGACGTATCTCCATTTGTAGACAGAAACATCGCCCCCTTCCGTATCATGACACATGCCTTAGCAAACTTATCGTATGTCATCTGGCGATCGATGCCTGTTACCACGATGTCAGGAGCGTCTTCCGTAAGGGTAAGACCTTCATTCGAAAGCGCCTCATATAACCCGGTTTCTCCAATCGCATATACCCGAGCGCCAGGATGTTCATCTCGAATGTGTTTAGCTGTTGCCATGCTGGAGGTAAAGATTTCAGAATCATGAGCGGATATGTTCAAATCCCGCAACTTTCCAGCTACCTGGGCAGGGGTTTTGGATGAATTATTAGTAACAAATAAAAACGGTATATGAGAAGCACGTAAATATTCAATAAATTCCTTGGCTCCTTCAACAGCTTCTGTTCCTCGATACATGGTGCCGTCTAAATCAATCAGCATCGCTTTATAACGGTTCATGGTAAATGTCCCCTTTTCGTATTGCGGCGTAAAAAATCGCGCTCTATCAGCGCGACCATAGCAGTTATGCCTGTTAATCTGGTTTCTTACCGAAAGCAGAGATGGGCCCTAGTTCATGATCCAAGTACTGGCGTACATGGGCGGGAAATGCTGTGAGCATCTCCTGATGATGACGCCACAACTCAAGAATCTGCTTGTGATTGATATGCAAGTAATCCTGAACGAGCGATTTTCGTAAGCGAATAAAAGAAGTATAGGCTTCCTGCTCGTTTGAAGGTAATACCTGTTCATCCACTAAAATATCAATAATATCCTGATAACTACCAGGATCACGCATAATAAACCCATCAATAAGTAAATTACCGACATCTATAATTGTTTCAATGGTCACATGCGTTACCCGTTCTAAATATAATTGGCTGACAAGAGACTCTGTATCCTCAACGTTTTGTTGTTGAACGAGATGCTCCATATAGGACAAAATGGTTTCGATTTTGTTGCGATCGACAAAATACATATCTAAAGCCCCCTTCATTCTCACACTATTCTTTGCCATATGATATCATATTTAAATGATACAGGGAAAAGAAGGTAGATTTACGGAACGAGCTATCTTCTGCTATGATAAAATTGACTTTAACGAATTGACTCACTTTGGATTCAATGCTCGTTCCCTGAATCGGAACTCTTTGACTCGGGGCAGAGGCTCTGCCGAGAAGGCTGGTGATGCGGCAACATCAGCCATACACCATACATTTGATTCTGATAACTGCGTCTTAGGAGGAAAAAAGAATGAGTGACGAACGATTTTTCTTGTACGATGAAAAAGAAGCGACAGAAACAAGGTTTGTCAGTTTTATGGGTGATGCTCACCGCTATGACCTCGCTCTTATAGCTTCCGATCGTTATTACGGAAAGACTTTGGTACTCGACCTACAAGGAAACCATTTCGCTATCATGGGGCATGATGATATTCAAGAAGAGGGATATTTGGAACATGCTTTCAACGTCAGTGAAATGGAAGCAGAGGAGTTACGGGAGTTTCTTCTGGAGCTCTTTTAAGTTTGCCTTCTCCCTACACTGCAAAAAGCGTCTAATGGATTAACCCCATTAGACGCTTTTTCTTAACGATCAACTTTCAACCTTTTTCAAAACAAAATAAGGACAGCCAAAATTGCAGTACTCGTATAAATAATCCTCTAAGGTACTGAATTTGGTATCAAAACTCGCTTTCGGGTTTTGATCATCGTAAAATCCTTTAAGCCGCAATTGCCCATAACCCCAATCGCCGACTATAAAGTCATACTTGCTGAGAATATCACTGAACCTTGCTTCAAGGGATTCCGTCTCAAACCCTTCCTTATGGTCCTCGAGCAGTTCATAATGTTTACCATACAATTCGACCATATATATCACCTCTTGCGTTACTTCCAGTTTACCACACTTTTTTACCGAGACGAAAAACATGAAATATTTTTTGTATCTTTCTTATCTTTTAGCCCAACCTAACATTAACACCAATGAATGATCAGGAGGCTATAAAAAATGAAAGCACCGTTTCTGTTTGGCATTGTTACCGCGTTGATTCTGATTATAAGCGGTTGCGGTAATGGTGAAGATTCATTAAAACATAATAACACAGCAGAATCACCCAGTGAAACGCTTTACAGTAATGAAATGGACGGCTATAAAGATACCGGCGACAGTTCTAACGGTCGGATGGGATACGTGCGTTACAAAAAAGATCAATTGGATCTTGATCAAGAAAAGCTCAATTCAGTCAAAGTAAACCGAGAGCAAATTGCTGATATGATTACCCGTATGATTCTTCGTTATGATGGATTTGAAGATGTAGGCACGTTAGTGACCGACTCAGAAATTTTAGTCGCTTATACCAAGCCTGAAGAAAAAGATCGGATAGTGGCTGCAGACATGGTTCGTAAAACGGCTTATTCAATGGTCCCCAGTTTTTATAACGTCTATATTTCTGACCAATCACACGCCTTTGCAGACATTCAAAGTTTGAGCAACTCCACCGTCTATGACGCCCAGTACAAGAATAGTGTCGACAGTATTATTAAGAAATTCCAGGAAGCACCTCAAGGTAAAGAAAAGCCCAAAAATGAGGCAACTCAAATGGATAGAGACTAATTCAACATGATAGGTGAATCTCATGAAAATTAAATTGCTGATGTTAACGACGCTTCTATTCCTTATCCAAATTCCATCCCCAGTCGATGCACAGGAATCAGACGTCATTGAAAACCGAATGGCCCTTTATAAGAAGATCTCAGCCGTCACGCTTATCCCGTGGTATTATTTGGCTGCAATCGATCAATATGAACGGCAGGTACATGAGGATGAGATTCCAGAGGACCGCTTTATTTCCTTCACTCCATCTGAACAGTTTTGGTACGGAACAGGAAATATCCTCACTGGACCCACTAGTTATCCCCACGTCAACTCGTTATTTGGGGGATATGGAGATGATGGTAACGGAGATGGACATGCCGACATAACAGATGATGAAGACTTGCTATGGACCCTAGCGACCTATATCGAATCTTTCGGTGTCTCTGAAGAAGACATTAAAATAGCCCTTTGGCGCTATTACCATCGAGATTTAACTGTTCAAACCATTATGAATACAGCAAAAGTATTCCAAACATTCCAATCCGTTGAGCTGACCGATCGGGCCTTTCCTCTCTCCACCGATGTGAATTACACATACCACAACACATGGGGTGACCGCAGAGGCTATGGAGGAAGACGCATTCATGAAGGGACAGATATTTTTGCGGATTATGGCGTATCTGTTAAATCGCCCACTTACGGCGTAATTGAAATGAAGGGCTGGAATGAGTATGGAGGATGGCGGATCGGTATCCGTGACACCTATAATATTTATCACTACTTTGCTCACCTCAACGGATTCGAAGATGGAATCAAAGTCGGAGATGTCGTGAAACCAGGTGATGTTGTAGGGTATGTAGGCTCATCTGGATACGGACCACCTGGAACATCCGGAAAATTCCCTCCCCATCTTCATTACGGCATGTATCAGGATAACGGTACAAATGAATGGTCATTCGACCCGTACCCTTATTTAAAGAAATGGGAAAAAATGGCCAACTAAAACGAACGCCGCACTCGATAACCGAGTACGGCGTTTTAATTTATTCAGCTTGTTTTGCTTCTTTAGCTTTTTTAACTGCATTTGTAATACTTAAGGCAAGCCCGCCCCAGACAACTATTATGGTGAAAATAAACATGATAACCCAACTCATGACTATTCCGCCTCCTTATCTTCTTCGATTGCTGTAGCAGGAACATCCAAGTCATCTTTATTCGGCCATTTTTTCAAGGAGAATAAGAAGCCGACCACGATTGCCCCGACAGCCACAACGGCGCCAAAGCCGATCAAGAAGGCAACTGGATAGCCCTCATAAGCTGCTGACAACTCGGTCGTGATATTCTGGATCATCATAAATCCGAGTACAACTGGTGTAATAACGCCTAAACAAATACGCCACCAGCCACCTAAACGAATATCAGAGAACGTGTTCGAGTGGTCTTGCAACCCTTTTAGACCTTTAGCAAACCAGGCGATGGCAACAACTTCTACCAAGCCGGAAAGCGCAACCCCGTAGCTGTTAATGAAATGGTCCACGGTATCAAGAAGACTTAAGCCGCCTTGCGTCGCGTAAGCAAGCGAGATAACGGCAGCCAGTCCTCCACCAAAGATAACGGACTTGCCGCGGGAGATATTGAATTTCTCAGAAACACCGGCCACATAGGTTTCCGTTATGGAAATCAATGAGGAGAGTCCGGCTAACACCAACGATGCAAAGAACAGGAATCCGAAGAAACCTGGAATACCCGGTATTTGACTAATGATTTCCGGGAAAACCATAAAGGCGAGACCAATTCCGCCTACTCCTTTTTCTTCTGCCAATTGCACGACTGTCGTATCAAATTGGAAAGCCATGAATCCCAAAGCTGAGAATACGCCAATACCTGCAAGAATTTCAAAAGATGAATTCGCAAACCCTGTGATGAAGGCGTTGTTGGCAATATCGGATTTTTTCGGCAAATATGAAGAATATGTGATCATAATAGCAAACGCAATGGAAAGACTGAAGAAGATTTGTCCATACGCTGCGACCCATACTTGACCATCCATGATGCTTCCCCATTCAGGAGTGAAGAATGCAGCTAAACCATCAGCAGCTCCTTCTAGCGTGACAGCTCGTATAACAATAATTAAGAACAAAACCACAAGGGTTGGGATGAAAATCTTATTCGCAACCTCAATACCTTTCTTGACCCCTCTGGAAATGAAGCCTAATGTAACTAGCCAAACCACGAGGAGCGGGAGCAAGACGACTGGAATCAATCCGCCGAATTGTCCGGGATCAACTAAATTCAAAAAGTCGCCAACAAAGAAATTGGTCGGGTTGTCTCCCCACGCCAGGTTAAAGGAATAAAACGCATACATAATAGCCCAGGCGATGATAACCGCATAGTACGTGGAAATGACAAAGGAAATGGCTACTTGCCACCAACCAATCCATTCAAAACCCTTTCCTACTCTTCCGTATGTTTTCGGTGCTGAGCCTCGATACTTGTGACCGAGTGTGTACTCCATAATGAGCAATGGAATACCCGCTGTAAGCAGGGCAAATAAATAAGGAACAATAAATGCTCCTCCCCCACTTTCATAAGCTGTAGCAGGGAAACGCCAAATATTACCTAAGCCGATTGCTGAACCCATTGCAGCCAGCAAAAAGCCAACGCGAGTCCCCCATTGTGCACGGTTCTTCTCCATTTTCCATAAACCCCCTTATAAAATTAATCCCTTCATAAATATGTTATGTTGCTTGTCTGAAGGGAATGTTTCAAAAATTTATGCATTTCTGATTATTTATGCTTAAATTATAACCATACCGATGACCTATGTCAAAGTAATATTAGAAATCTCAGTATTTTCAGGCAATAGCATAAGAATCTTTTATATATAAAAAGACAAGCTCTGTACAAGAGCTTGCCCTTTCAGAAGAATTTTAAAACGATTGATAGCCTTACCCATCATATTTAAGATTTTTAGTGAAAACATGCAAGACAATGCCTGTGATAGCAACGACCGCCAACGTAGCCAGGAGAGCAAAAATTAGATGGCCTGTAAAACCTAACACGACATAACCCAGGGAAGCAGCTCCAGCGGCTATAAAAGCGTACGGAAGCTGCGTTAAGACGTGATCAATATGATTCGCTCCGGCCCCAGTGGAAGAAAGAACCGTGGTGTCAGAAATTGGCGAACAGTGATCACCAAAGACCGACCCTGCTAAAACAGCAGCCAACGCTGGTAAGACCAGACCAATATCCGTAACGGCCGCTATTTCCCCGGCAATAGGAAGCATGATACCAAATGTTCCCCATGAGGTACCGGTAGCCAGCGCCATACCTCCCGACACGATAAAGATCAAAAGCGGAAGCCACGCAGTCGCAATCGCTGCGTCTTGTATAACCTGTGCTAAATACTCCCCCGTTTTCAAGTTTCCGATCACCGTACCGATTACCCGTGCAAAAATTAATATATAAAGGGCAGGAAGCATCGCTTTTATACCTTCAACGATGACCTTGAAGAACCTGGATTTAGGCTGGGGTTGGGACGCATACATAACGCCAGCCAGCAGAACCGCCAGCAATCCACCGATAAACAGGGATAAGTTCACGTTTGTGTTAGCAAAAATAGCCAATGCATCAAGAGAGCCTTCAGCAGCCGAAGCACCTGTCCATATCATGGCTCCGACTGTTCCTAACACTAATCCGAGAATCGGCCATAGAAGATGGCGTATTTTTCCATTATGATGCGTCTCAAATTCATCATCCAAATCTCCAGGTGCATCGGCGCGTCCCGGCGCATGCAATTCTCCTGTTTCAATGGCCCGCTTCTCATGGCGACGCATCGGACCGATATCAACTTTCAAGTAGGCTGTCATAAAGACGAGCAATAGAGCTGCAAACACGTAAAAGTTAGCGGGAATCATTTTCACAAATGCTTCCAGTGCTTGGTAATCCGTGATTTCATTTGCCGCTAAAATCGTACCGATTGTACCTATAATATAAGCTCCCCAACTGGAAATCGGTGAAATGACGGTAACCGGCGCTGAGGTAGAATCAATAAAATAGGCTAGTTTGGCACGTGAAATCTTATACCGATCCGTCAAAGGACGTGCGACCTGACCAACGGCTAATGCATTAAAGTAATCATCGATAAAGATGATGACGCCCAAAATGGCCGGTACGCCTTGAGCACCTTGGCGCGTTTTGATTTTTTGGATGGCCCAGCGCCCGAACGCATAACTGCCTCCTGATGCTGTCATAAAGGCTGTTGTCATACCTAAAAGTAATAAGAAGACGAGTAAATAAATATTGCCTGTGTTCAAAGCACCATCACTGACAAAAATACCTGCGAATATGTTCCAAATATCCATCAGGGCGTTAAGCACATGAAAATCGCTCAACATCAGGGCTCCGACTAAAATGCCTGCTCCCAATGACAAAATGACTCTTCTCGTGACGATCACAAGAAGCAGCATTAATATAGCCGGAATTAAGGAATAAATAGTTCCTTCCATGCTTGTTCCCCTCCACTAGTTTAGTTTGTAACGGGATGACATGGACGCGAAGTTGGTTCTAGAGGGAAATTTGAACTTGAAGACATATAAAAAAGCAATGAATAGAAAATAATCCATCCATTGCCTATTGAAGTGAGCAAGTTTTGATTATCCTCCATTTCGATCAGTAGCGCCCCATGCATTCCTAAAACATACATGACAGTGCAATTCTTATTCAGTATGCACCAGCATAAAAAGCCTGACAGCTCCTTTATACTTCGGCAAACAACCCTTTCTTCAATCAGTCATCGTTGTCATCCTCAGATTGATTACTCATGTCATCTGCACCTCTACCTCATCGATATGATAAGGGCATATATATTCAATTCGTCCATATTCTATCAGCCTCTGCTCACTATTGCAAGGGGTCCATCGGCAAGGAAAATGATGGTGATTCACTATCACTTAACCCATTGTAGAAATTCGGGACTTCGCCCATAATCGTACTTTGATCGATCGGAATGTCCGCTGTCACCATCGTCGTATTGGTCGAAAAAGGGATGACAATTCGAACATTCACTTCAATGTGAATCATCAATTCAAATAAAGCTCCGTTAATCCCATACTCGGTTATGGTGCTTTCCACATTCGATTGCACATCGCCGATTACCTGAAGTTGAACAGGCACTTTCGGTCCCAGGTTAGCTAAAATAGTGTTATTCGTCGCCTGACCTATGGGGATTTCGATCAGCGTTACTGGACTGATATCTTCCCGCTCTAATAGCTCCTCCTCAATCGGTTCATCTAACGGTGTTTCCGGGCCCGGAAATTCCCCTAATTCCATTCGTTTCAAATAATTCTGCACGCGGTAAGTCGTATTGCGTAAAACGCGATTGACAACTACGGAATTCCAACCCATGTAAGTAATGTGACCTTCCTCATCTTTTTCCATCGTCACGAGATCCGTGAACTGCAAATCTTCAGCAATTCGCTTGCTGACGGCTTCATTAATCGCATAACGTGCAAATTGCTGTGTTTTAGTTTCTGCAATTTCAACTAACGTCGGGGTAATCCCACGATTAATCAGCCATAAACTCATGAGAGTAAAAAAGGCAAATAAAATAAAGGTAACTACAAAAACTTTCCCTGCTGAGGGTGGCTTTACTTTACGCTTCAATGGCATGACCCCCTAAGGAAATTGTATGTCCATCCTTAGAGATTTACGCCTTAACTCGCATAAGTTGTATCACATTTTGTGACGACAACATTCAATTCTTTCGCCAAATCCGCTTCATAGTACCTTTCGGGAGATTGACCATTCGCTTCAAGAAAAATACGCACGAACGGACGATCGCACAAACCCTGGTTCTGCTCCGTAACAATACCTTTTCTTCCGTCAGACAACTCGACGGTCAACCCGTTAGGATAAATTGCGATACACCGTCTGAAGGCCTCAACCATCTTTTTATCAAATAATTCATCTGCTCCCGCATACAAAATTTCAAGTCCTTCATGTGGCAGCATAGCTGACCGATATGCTCGGTTACTCGTCACTGCATCAAACACGTCAGCTATGGCAAGGATCTTGCCATATAAGTGGATGTCCTCTCCTGTGATGCCCCTGGGATAGCCTGAGCCGTTCAATCGCTCATGATGCTGATAAGCACAATGAGCTGCCACGAGAGGAATCGATTCACTTTTCCTTAGAGCTTCAAAACCAGCCTCAGTGTGTTTCTTTATCTGTTCAAATTCATGTTCTTCAAGTTTATCCGGTTTCAATAAAATATGGCGAGGCACAGATGTTTTTCCAATATCATGAAGAATCGCTCCGATTCCGATCTCTTCCAGCTTCCGATTCGGTAAATTCATTTCAGAGCCCAGAGCCAGTGCGTACATTGAGACGTTAAGTGAATGTGTAAATATGTAATCATCATAAGTGATCACATCTGACAGGAGAGAGATCACTTCCTTCTGACCTTTCATTTCCGTTAACAACGTCTGGACAACACCTTTAATTTTCTTACCTGACGCTTTAACTAAATACCCGTGGTCCAGATTGTCTTCATCTGCGACTTTACTGAATGACTCCTTAATCGTATGGACGGCTGTCATGCGCAATT
Organism: Thalassobacillus sp. CUG 92003; assembly: GCF_013618635.1. GTDB lineage: Bacteria > Bacillota > Bacilli > Bacillales > Halobacillaceae > CUG-92003. Next base: position 61,926 of record NZ_JABLSJ010000007.1, read on the forward strand.
CTTCTGAGATTGGATACTGACTGGTCAAATCCTCGGTCAATCCATCTCTAATATAAACATATGTAATGCCGTAATCTATTAATCGATCAATCATCCGTTGTGTCAGTTTAACACCCTGTCGTATCAATACCTGACCATTATCATTATAGATCGATCGGCCGAGTTCGGTGGCTGGCTGAAGGTGTTTGGTCGCAATTAACCTCATAACATGCTCCTTTGTCGAATAACTGGATAAATTGTTGTTTTATTTAAAGAACATTATACAGCAAAAATTTTTTATAGGAAACATACTTAAGCGTAAAAAAGCACAAACAAACTTAAAGGTGAGACTCAGAGAGAGGTCTGTTAAAGTTTGTTGTTGATATTTGAAGTGGATATTTATCTCGAAACGGAGTCTTTCGCTAAAGAGCAGAATTCTGTAAGACTCAATTTCGAGATAACTGGTGTTCGTTGCCGTATTAAGCGTCAGGGGGGTTGGGAAGCTACTCGCTTTCCTGTGGGGATGGCGGCAAGCCTCTTCGGACTTCGTCCTGTGGGGTCTTGCCAGCCAATCCATTCCCACGGGAGTCTCGCAGCAGCTTCCCAACCACCCCATTCGATATATAAGAGAAACGAACCCCTACCCCAGAAAGATTGTCTTCCACGATTTCTGTTTTATAAACGTAAAGCGCTTTATAGCAAGCTTTCATACTCAGAGTGGATGCCATGGATGTTTATATTCCTGCGCGTTCCTTGCGTATAAAAAGCTACTTATTGCGGAAGTGATTTCGAGAAACATATAAGGCAAGGGCCGTTGGGGAAGGGTGAGACTCCCGCGGGAGAAGGAAGCTAGGCGAGACCCCGCAAGGCTTGCCTAAGGAGGCTCGCCAGTTCCCCCGTAGGAAAGCGAATCCTTCCCCAACGGCCCTAAACCCAAACAAACATCTCGAAACGGAGTCTTCCACAATAGGGGGCTTTAGTCGAATTAGCCCAATATATAAAAAATGAAGAACTCCCGTAAAATTGGAAGTTCTTTTTTTTGATAGTAATATCAACACTAAACTTTTACAGAGCCAAAAGCAAAAGGATTGGTTCGTTTAATCCAATCGTTTTGCTGTGCTGATTATATTAAATGCTAAAACTACTTTTGTTCTCATTAACACGATGTGATTGATTCAAGAACCTGTCCCCATATCTTTTAACGTTTCCATCAATAGGTCACGAAGCAGTTCCGGCATGTAATAATGCTTCGTCTGTGCGTATGCAATCTCTGGCAGCAACCGCCCAAACGTAAACGTATCAGCTGTAGCAAGGGAATACGTTTCATCTGATGATAGAGGACGCCCTTGATACGTTACATGCTTCACGTGCTGCTCCCCCTCCGAATCGGTGAAGGTGTCAATATTGACTCCGGTAAATACCATTTTCCCGATGACTTCGCCGCGAAATCCGAGTCCTTTTAACCTTATTTCTGTCAGTTTTCGGGAGTGACCTGCTCGAATCACTTCTAGCAACTCGTCCCCGGAAAGTTCCACCTTACACGGATTCATCGGGTGGGGGCAAATTCGATGAACATCCTCATATGTCACTTTCCCTTTTGGCAAGTTATCAAGCAAAACACCGGCGTTCAACATACCGACATCTGCGTCGGTCCATTTTTGTAACTGTCGCACTAAACCAATCATAAGGTCCGTATCACTGAACCAGGCTATTTTTTCAGGTTCAGGTAAATAAGCGATCTCCCGTCTTAAATAAGAAGATGCTTCTTTCGATAAATCTTCGATAAACTGATTGGTATCCTCATCTTTGTCCAAATATTCGGTCGAGACAGCATACGCTTCACTTCGTGTCAGTTCACGATTAGTATGATCCCATTCCAGAATGACCTCACCTAAATGCGTGCCATGCTTTCCCACGGCAGTTACCAGGGTGTCGTGGAAGACCTCCCCTTGCTTGAACAAATGATGCGTATGGCCCCCTATAATCAAATCAAGTTCCGGGAATCGTCGCGCCATCTCTTCGTCATCGTTAATGCCTAAATGTGATAAGAGAATGACGATATCGACCTCTGCAGCAATTTGGTTTAATTCACGATGCAGCACCGCGTAAGGGTCTTCAATCTCCCACCCTAACATCCGATAAAACGTTTCAAACGGTGCAGTCAGCCCTATAATACCGATTTTAGCACCCTGTTTTGTCGAGACAATTTTGTGGGAATGTAGCCACTTGGGCTGCTCCCCTTGATGACGTTTCAAGTTAGCACAAATGATATCGAACCTTGCAGTATCGTAAAGCGAATACAAATCCTCATGGGCAAGCGTGATTCCTTCGTTATTGCCTAAGTTAGCAAAATGATAACCTGCGCGATTCAGCATATTCACATTACTTTTCCCCATCAGCCCTTCTGTAATAGGGTGAAAACGATCCACATGGTCGCCGTTGTCCAGCAGCCAGTAATTATCATCGGCTTCACTATGCTTCTTGACCTTGTCTTTAAAATAACCGATGATTTGCGGCCAATTTTCGAAATGACTATGAAGATCGCTTGTATAATATAAATATATTTTTTCTTTCATAATCGCTCTCTCCTTATCCCAAACCTTGCCAAACTAAACGAATGCCAATCAATATTAACAACACTCTTAAGAACCATTCAACCGACTGGCTTTTCAGTTTGCGATTCAAACGTGCTCCCAACATGCCTCCGACGTAAGCACCCGGAATGAAAACCAATGCATAATTCCAGTCAACATGGCCCAACACGATATGAGTGGCAGAACTTGAGACACTTGCAAAAAAGATCATGAACATCGACGTAGCTGTGGCAATATGCGGTGGAAAACCAAGCAATAAAATCATGGCAGGTACAATGAGCGATCCGCCTCCGATGCCGAGCAGCCCAGAAAGGATGCCAACAGCGAAAGCCAACACAATACCCATTGCTATTGGAAAAGAATAAGCATACTCTTGACCATTGATATCCATCGATCTATTTTCACCTGTTTTAAATACCGCACTCTTATCTTTTTTCCGAATAAAAAACATCAAAGAGACCAAAATCATCACAATTCCAAAAAAGAGTGAAAAGGCATCGCTTTTAAAGTATTGATTAATATACGAGCCAATAATGCCTCCTGGAATACTCCCAATTAACATGAGAAGCCCGACCCGGATATCCACCCGCTTGTGTCTGATATACGTTATAGTGGAGGACAAGCCTGTAAAGATCATCACGACTAAAGAAATACCGACGATTTTTTGAGGTGTGACCCAATCAAATGACGGCATAATCTCTCCCAAAAAAAGCAGACTTGGAACGAGAATGACACCGCCTCCCAAACCGGCAATACTTCCAATCAAAGCGGTAACTAACCCTATAAATAACGATAATAATAAATCCATATAATCCCTTCATTCTATGTAACGATACCATTAGTTTATCACGATTAGGTGGAAGAAAACATTAAATTTCAAAGTGCTACGGGACAAAACGCTGCTCCTCATAACCAGATTAAATATGATATTTATCATGTGATAAAGCTGATATTTATGACTAAAAAGAGAATTCTGACTAAAGTAAGCTTAAAACACCATAAAAAACGAGGTGAAATGGATGAAAATTAATTTATTTAAAGGTATTTTGGTTGGGATTCTTGCGGGGGGCGGAGCATTGATGGTGGAGTATATGGCGGGGTGGTCGACGGGGCTTTGGTTCGAGGAATTATCGATTGTTTCCATCTTGGTTTCGAGTATTATCGCGAATTTGGCTGGAGTGCTCATTTTCCATATGATGGAGCAAAAAACGTACAGGGCGACTCTGTATTATGTGATGCTAGTCACTGGAGTTACCATACTTCTTACTCTTAACACCATTGCAAACCCGCCGCAGGAACAGTTCGGGATTGTGGGCCATCCTATTCATATTGTTGTCGCTTTGATATCAATTTGGTTGATTCCAAAATGGACGAAAAATAGGACCAGCACATTGCAGGACAATCCGACAGCAAAAGCAAATTAGTTTTAATAGATATACAATGAAACGGAAGTGCTGCCCATGCAATCCCTGCATTCTTTAACGAAAAACAGAACATCTACATTGCTTTTTATGATGATGCTTCCCTCCGTCTACTTGTTCTTTGGTCCATACGATCAGAAGTGGGCCATCTATGTTTTGTTGTTCGCAGCTCTGGTCATATGCTATTGGAAGAGTATCTCGCAATCCGCCCACCGAAAAACATGGATCTTACTGCAACTCGTAGTCGTCGCCTTGATCGGCTCTCTCTATTCACCATGGAGTCTGGCTCTGGCGTTTTATCCTGCTTTGACAATCGGCCTGTTTTTGCCTGAACGTTTTATACGCCGCTTTGTGGGGCTGATGGTTATGTCTATCCTCCTTTCTCTGGTGACTTACCATGTACGTCAGGGAGAGGAGTGGCATTTCTACTGGCTTCCTGTCGTCGCTATTATAATGGGGCTCCCATTTATCGTAAGAATGTATCGTCGGACCAGTATTATGAATGAGGAACTCAAAATGGCTAATGAAGAAATCAAACGACTGATAAAAAACGAAGAACGCGAACGCATTTCCAGAGATCTTCATGATTCAATTGGTCATACCCTCTCACTGATCACATTAAAAAGTGAATTGATGGAGCGTCTTATTCGTCTTAATCCTGATGAAGCCATCGAAGAAGCCAAAGTGATTCAATCTACTTCCAGATCTGTATTACTGCAAATCAGGGAATTAATCAACGACATGCAGGCTGTCGATCTAGAAGATGAGCTCCAACATGCAGTCGAAACCTTTGAATGGGCAAACATCACCTTTCACCAAAGAAAACGGTGGAATATTAAGATGATCACGCCGATAACTAGGAATATTCTTGGAATGTGTCTTCGTGAGTGTATCACGAACGTGCTTAAGCATAGCAGAGCAACAAACTGTACCGTGACACTCGATGAAAATGAATCATCTTACACGATTAGTGTTGAAGACGATGGAGAAGGTTTTTCAACCCACGGCCATCATAACTTCGGCAGCGGTCTGCACGGAATGAACGAACGACTGCTTTTGATTGGAGGAACACTCCATCTCCAATCCGGTAGTGAAGGAACAAACGTATCCATTACGGTTCCGAAAATGTAAAGAATGGAGCGATTGAAATGAAAATTGTGATAGCGGAAGACCAAGGGATGCTTCGCGGGGCAATCAGCCGCTTGCTGGGGATGGAAGAAGATATTGATGTCATCGGCGAAGCAGAAAACGGGCAAGCAGCGCTGGACATGATCCTGCAATTACAGCCGGATATCGCTATTTTAGATATCGAAATGCCTTTATTAAGCGGGCTGGAGGTGGCTGAAACATTACATGACAATCCCCTCCCTTGCCGCGTAGTGATGGTTACCACGTTTGCAAGAAGCGGATACCTTCAAAAAGCTGTCAAGGCCGGGGTCCACGGGTATTTATTAAAAGAGACACCTGTAACAGAGTTAGCGGAGTCCTTACGAAGAATCCAGCGTGGCGAACGTATTTTTAGTCCACAATTGACTTTCGTTTCTTTAAAAGAACACAACCCTCTTACGAATAGAGAAATAGAAATTTTACAATCTCTGCAAGCTGGGAAATCCGTAAAAGACATGACTCACTCCCTCTTTTTATCTGAGGGGACCATTCGAAATTATATTTCTGAGGTAATGCAAAAATTAGAAGCTAAAAACAGGATAGAAGCTGTTAGCATCGCTGAGTCAAAGGGGTGGCTCTCGTAACACGTTCGGATGATTCACCCGTATGTATTAGGCATGATATTCATACACAACAGGGCCGCGCCATTGGCGCGGCCCTGTTGTGCTTACTTTTATATCAAGCTCTAATATTAACCGATTGAGCCTTCCATTTCGAATTTGATCAAACGGTTCATTTCGACAGCGTATTCCATCGGAAGTTCTTTTGTAAACGGCTCAATGAAGCCCATTACAATCATTTCTGTTGCTTCTTCTTCAGAAATACCGCGACTCATCAAGTAGAACAATTGCTCTTCAGAAACTTTGGAAACTTTTGCTTCGTGCTCAAGCGAAATGTTCTCGTTCATGATTTCGTTGTATGGGATCGTATCTGAGGTGGACTCATTATCCATAATCAACGTATCGCACTCAACGTTGGAGCGTGCACCCTCAGCTTTACGGCCAAATTGCACAATTCCTCGGTAGGTAACTTTACCGCCGTGTTTTGAGATAGATTTTGACACAATTGTTGAAGACGTATTTGGCGCAAGATGGTGCATTTTCGCCCCAGCGTCTTGGTGCTGACCCTTGCCGGCGAGCGCAATGGACAAGGTCATGCCTCGCGCACCTTCTCCTCTCAAGATGACAGAAGGATACTTCATGGTCAGCTTGGAACCGAGGTTGCCGTCAACCCATTCCATGGTTGCGTTCTCATCAGCAATGGCACGTTTTGTCACCAAGTTATAAACGTTATTGGCCCAGTTCTGAATGGTGGTATAGCGGCAATAAGCATCTTTCTTAACATAGATTTCAACAACTGCACTGTGGAGTGAATTAGTGGAGTACACGGGTGCTGTACAACCTTCTACATAGTGAACAGAAGCGCCTTCGTCTACGATAATCAAGGTGCGCTCAAACTGTCCCATGTTCTCAGAGTTAATACGGAAATAAGCCTGAAGCGGCGTATCCGTTTTAACGCCTTTAGGAACATAAATGAAAGAACCACCCGACCAAACGGCCGAATTCAATGCAGAGAATTTATTGTCTGACGGAGGAATAACTTTGCCCAAGTATTCCTTGAACAACTCCTCATCCTCTTTAAGTGCAGTGTCAGTGTCTTTGAAAATAATGCCCATATTTTCAAGGTCTTCCTGCATGTTGTGATAAACCACTTCTGATTCATACTGAGCCGAAACACCTGCTAGATATTTTTGCTCAGCTTCAGGGATGCCAAGACGATCGAATGTGTTCTTGATCTCTTCAGGCACTTCATCCCAGGAACGCTCTGATTGTTCTGATGGTTTCACGTAATACGTGATATCATCAAAGTTCAGTTCATCCAGGTCGCCGCCCCATTGCGGCATCGGTTTCTTATAGAATTGCTCTAACGCTTTCAGCCGGAAATCCAACATCCATTGCGGTTCTTCTTTATAATTAGAAATTTGTTCGACGACTTCTTTTGTGAGGCCTTTTTGAGTGCGGAAGATTGATACGTCGCGTTCATGGAACCCATACTTATAATCTTCTTCGACTTCTGGTGCTTTCTTAGCCATTTCAAATACCTCCTTTTGGTATTACAAGCTACTACGCCTGTTCTTCTTCGTCAACACCTTTTTCCATAGCCTTCCATGCCAATGTAGCACATTTTATCCGTGCAGGAAACTTTGAAACGCCTTGCAAGGCTTCTATATCCCCAAAATCGATATCTTCTTCTTCAATATCGCTTCCTTGCATCATTTCTGAAAAAATGCGGGACATTTTCAATGCTTCATCCACACTTTTACCTTTAATGGCTTGAGTCATCATGGAAGCTGATGACATGCTGATAGAACACCCTTCTCCATCGAATTTAGCTTCTTTGACGTGGTTATCTTCCACTTGAAGCTGCAACTGGATACGATCACCACAAGTAGGGTTATTCATATCGATGGCAAGGTGATCTCCATCAACGGTGCCGCGATTTCGCGGATTTTTATAATGGTCCATGATGACTTGCCGATAAAGGGTATCTAAGTTGTTAAAAGACATCTCCAAAATACTCCTTTGTTTTTTGTAATCCGTCGACAAGCCGATCAATATCGTTCTCGTTGTTATAAAGATAAAAACTTGCTCTAGCTGTAGCCGACACCTCAAGCCATTTCATAAGCGGTTGAGCACAATGATGACCTGCACGCACTGCAACCCCTTCCGCATCTAATACAGTAGCTACATCATGAGGATGTACATCACTCATATTGAATGTAACAAGCGCTGCGCGGTCATCGGGGCCATAAATCGTTAATCCGTCGATTGTTTGCATGCGCTGCTGGGCGTATGCAGCCAATTTATGCTCATGAGATTCTATCTCGTCAAATCCAATTTCATTGAGGAAATCGATAGCAGCTCCGAGGCCGATTGCACCGGCGATAATCGGCGTTCCACCTTCAAATTTCCAGGGGAGGTCTTTCCATGTCGCATCATAGAGATTTACAAAATCAATCATTTCCCCGCCAAATTCCACGGGTTCCATGTTTTTCAATAAATCCCTTTTTCCATACATAACCCCGATCCCTGTCGGACCACACATTTTGTGACCCGAGAATGCGTAGAAATCACAGTCCAAATCCTGGACATCTATTTTGATATGCGGAGCGCTTTGGGCACCGTCCACCACTGTAACAGCTCCGTAGCGGTGGGCAATTTCCGTTATATCTTTGATAGGATTCACGGTTCCAAGCACATTCGACACGTGGACAATCGCTACGATTTTCGTACGCTCAGTCAATGTCGCTTCGACATCCTGCAACGAGATTGTTCCATCTTCTTGAAGAGGAAGATATTTCAACGTAGCGCCTGTCGCTTTAGCTGTCTGCTGCCATGGTATCAAATTGCTGTGATGCTCCATCGGGGTGATGACGATTTCGTCGCCTTCACTCAACTGTTCACGGCCATAGCTATAAGCGATGGTATTGATGGCAGTCGTCGTCCCACGGGTGAATATAACTTCCTCCATGCTTCGGGCGTTTATGAAACGGCGGACTTTTTCTCGTGCACCTTCATATTCGTCGGTCGCATGCGTTCCAAGCGTGTGTACACCGCGGTGCACATTGGAATTATAGTTCCGGTAGTATTCATCAAGCTTTTCAATCACCTGTACCGGTTTTTGAGAAGTAGCCGAGGAATCCAAGTAAACCAACGGGTGTCCATTCATTTCCTGTTGCAGAATCGGAAATTGATCCCGAATTGCCTGGATGTCCATTAATAAACTTTCCTTTCAATAACCTGAGTCAGCTGGTTCTTAACTGCTTGGATCGGCAGTTGATTGACTACTGGTGCTAAGAAACCGTGGATGATCAAACGCTGCGCTTCGACTTTGGAAATGCCGCGGCTCATCAGATAATACAGTTGAACAGGGTCTACTCGACCGACTGAGGCAGCGTGTCCTGCTGTCACATCATCTTCATCAATCAAGAGAATTGGATTAGCGTCACCACGCGCATCTTTACTCAACATCAAGACACGTGATTCTTGTTCCGCATTCGATTTTGTGGCGCCGTGTGCAATTTTCCCAATGCCGTTAAAAATCGCAGATGCTTTATCTTTCATCACACCATGTTGAAGGATATAACCTTCCGACTCTTTGCCATAGTGAGTTATATTAGCCGTAAAGTTGGAAATTTGGCTACCTCTTCCTACGGTTACTGTTTTCGCGTTGGCAAACGAATTCTCGCCCATAAGGTGCGTTACATTCTCAGATGCTGTATTGCCTTCATTCATTTGACCTAACGCCCACTCTATTCTTGCATCCCGATCTGCAACGCCGCGACGGTTAACATAAACAGTCGTACCTGCCGCGAAGTTGTCGACAGCACCGAAGGAAACCTTAGCATTTGCTTTTGCGAACACTTCAGTGACAATGTTGGCTGTCGACTGCTCCTCTTTATTATGAGAAATATAGTTTTCTACATACGTAACTGAACTGTTTTCTTCAGCTACTACGAGGATGTGGTTGAAAAATGCAGCTTCAGGGTCTTCCTGCCAGAAGATAGCCTGCAGAGGCTCTTCGATTTCGACATTTTTAGGAACATATACGAAAACACCACTGTTCATTAACGCTGCATGCAACGCTGACAAGCGATGTTCATCCACATGAACGGCATCCTTCATATAATATTGCGCGACCAGATCACCATGCTCACGCAAGGCCGTAAATATATCAGTGAAAATAACACCTTTATTTTTTAGCTCTTCGCTCATCGTACTATACGCAGCAATCTGGTTACGTTGAATCAACAGATTGGCTGGTGTGTGATCTTCTTCAAGGAAGTCTTGAATTTCAGGCGGGAGCGTATCCAATGAAGGGATTGATTCCGCATCTACATTGTGCTTGAAATTCGAGAAATTCCATTTCGTTATATTCGTTTTATCAGGCTTTGGCATCGGCAGGTTCTCTGCTTTCTCCAATGCATCCAGGCGAAGGGTTTTCATCCATTCTGGTTCATTTAAGCCTTCTGAAAATTGACGCACATAGTCTTTGTCGTATGCTTGTGAAATATCTACAGCCATGCTATCCCTCCTATCCAATTACGCGTTCTGGCTAACCGTTTCGTCTTCAATGCCTAATTCGTCTTTTATCCAGTCGTAACCTTCCTCTTCAAGGCGCTGAGCCAGTTCTGGTCCGCCGGATTTAACGATGCGTCCTTGCATCATCACGTGTACGTTATCTGGCGTTACGTAGTTAAGCAGACGCTGATAGTGTGTGATGATCAAGCAGCCGAAGTTGTCATCGCGCATGTCATTGATCCCTTTAGCTACGACTTTCAAAGCGTCAATATCCAACCCAGAGTCGATTTCGTCAAGGATGGCAATAGCTGGCTGTATCATCATCAATTGAAGAATCTCATTACGTTTCTTCTCACCGCCTGAGAAACCTTCATTCAAATAACGCTGAGCCATGTTTTTGTCAATGTCCAACGTGTCCATCTTGCTATCCATTTCTTTAATGAACTTCATGAGGGAAATCTCGTCCCCTTCTTCGCGACGGGCATTAATAGAAGAACGAAGGAAATCGGAATTAGTCACTCCACTGATTTCACTTGGGTACTGCATAGCCAGGAATAATCCAGCCTGGGCACGTTCGTCGACTTCCATTTCCAGAACGTTTTCACCATCAAGGAAAATGTCACCTTGCGTTACTTCATATTTGGGATGGCCCATGATAGCCGAAGCAAGGGTTGATTTCCCTGTCCCGTTCGGTCCCATGACTGCATGGAACTCACCACCTGTTAACGTTAAATTAACGCCATTCAGAATTTTTTCTCCTTCAATTTCTACATGAAGATCTTTGATTTCTAAAGTCGATCCTGCCATAATTTATACCTCCATCTATCTGAATTAAGTTGATAAAGAATACCTTAAATTCTCAATCTATTCTCATTACAATCTTATATCATTTAAAACCTGATATCAACTTTTTACTATGTTCCCGACTGTATTCCATTGAGATGTTCCATTCAATCCTCTCGCGAAAAAATTTCCTTATGTATAGCATACAAGAAAAGAGCAGGTGATTTAAACCACCTGCTCTTTTTCTTTATCTATGAAGTTGTTTTTCAACTTCAGCTACTAATTTTTTACTTTGTTGATGTTCTTCATTTCGCTTTCTTTCCACTTCCAAACGCTGATCCAATTTTCTGCTGTACTCTTCATATCCAAGCCCATGTGTTTTATGCATGGCTTTTTCCATCTCAGCAGTATAATTCAAGTTCAGATCGTCGTTAATAATAAATCAATCCTTTCAGATTTTTTACACAATTAATCTTACCATAGCTATTTTTTCCAGCCAATCTTGCTGTATATCGGTATAGGACCAATGACAATTAAAATTCCCCGTTGCTACCTTTTCACCTTAACCGTAAAGATAATACATAATGATTTCTCCCCGTTGCTTCCAATTTCTTTTGTGACTTCAATGTGTTGAAGAAGTGAGATCATTCCATGCATTTTGAACGAGGGTGACCGCCTGGCTTAGGGCCGCCCCTCCACCGAAGGCCGCCGAAACGCCACAAGCTTCCATGATTTCTTCCTCATTTGCACCGTGATCCACACATCCTTTTGTATGGTAGATCATGCAGTATTCATCTTGAGCTGCTATGCTGATTCCCAGAGCGATAAGATGCTTTTCTTTCTTTGAGAGTGTCCCTTCTTTAAAACAAGCTTCTGAAAACGCATTGAATTGGTGTGCAATATGGGGAACTTTCTCTGAAAATACCCCGATTCCATGTTTATACTCCTGCAAATACGTTTCAGTCTGATTCATATTGTGTTCCGTCATATTTTCATCCTCCAAACTAAAATAACGTGTCCCTGCTTAGTATTGGCAGAGACCACGTTATTATGTCAAAGAGGTGATCAACGATTAGTCGTTTCCATTCACAGGTACGACGGCGCCGTCATACTCCTCTTTAATAAAGCTTTGGATTTCTTCAGTACGAAGCACATCAACCAACGTTTGCAATGCTTCAGAATCTTCATCTGAAGCGTTGGCTGCAATGACGTTTACATAAGGAGATTCCGATCCTTCTAGGATTAAAGCATCCTCACTCGGGTTCAAATCAGCTTCAATTGCGTAATTCGTATTGATGGCAACAAGGGTGTTTTCCTCGCGCTCATACATTTCGGGTAAAAATGCCGCTTCGTACTGGGCATCAAATTTAAGATTTTTTGGGTTTTCTACAACATCGTCAGTTGTAGCATCCACTTTGTTTACATCTTTATCTAATTTTATCAAACCTTCACGTTCGAGTAATGAAAGGATGCGACCATGATCTGCAACAGAGCGACTCATGAGTACGGTTGTGCCGTCCTCAATCTCATCCAGGCTGGAAATACTGCTGCTATAGATCCCCATAGGCTCAATGTGAATGCCGCCTAGATTGACGAAATCGTAGCCATTTTCTTCTTTTTGCTGTTCAAGATAAGGAATGTGCTGGAAATAGTTCGCATCAATCTCTCCTGCGTCCAAATGTTGGTTGGGTAAAACATAATCTTGATATTCTTCAATATTCAATGTGATGCCTTCTTCTTCAAGTAATGGTTTCGCTTCTTCAAGCACTTCAGCGTGTGGTGTGCTTGTTGCACCTACTGTAATTTCGTCTGTTCCTTCCTCCCCGTTTCCATTGCCGCTATTTGAACCTTCCTCGTTGGAAGAGCCGCAAGCTGCCAAAACTATAAGCAATACGCCTGTTAGTAAACTGATCGTTAATTTTCTCATCGTTCATTACCCCTTTAATTTATTTATCGTTTATCTAATTGTCGTGATACAAAGTCGCCAATAAATTGAAATATAAATACAATTAAGACGATTAAAATCGTGCAAACCAGCACAACATCAATGTCGCTCCGTTGGAATCCGTAAAAGTAAGCAAAATCTCCCAATCCGCCTGCTCCAATGACTCCAGCAATTGCTGTATAGCCAATGAGGGCAATAGCGGTCACGGTAATACCAGAAACGAGGGCAGGCATTGATTCTGGCAGCAATACTTTGAAAATGATTGTTTTGTATGAGGCCCCCATCGCCTTAGCCGCTTCTATGACGCCTTTATCAACCTCTTTCAAAGCAATTTCCACTAACCTGGCATAAAAGGGAGCTCCCCCAATAATTAACGCTGGCAAAGCAGCTTTTGGGCCTCTGATTGTTCCCATAAGAAAATCAGTGAAAGGAAATAATAGCAGAATCAAAATAATAAATGGGATGGCTCTGAATACGTTGACGAGAGAAGCTGTCAGTAAATTTGTTATTTTATTTTGCCAGAGCCCTCCAGGCGCCGTCAGATACAAGAGCAATCCAAGCAAAATACCTAGAATGAACGTGCCCGCTACTGAGATGACTGTCATATATAACGTTTCATTCGTAGCCGTAATCATATCTTCCAATTCAACATTTGGAAATAACTGCTTAAGCATCAGGATTCACCTCCACTTCAACAGACGTCTTTTCTACGAATGCGATCGCTCGTCCAATTTCATCCTCTTCCCCCTCAAGGTGAACGAATAATGTCCCGTACGCCCCTTTCTGGGTTTGGGTGATTTTCCCGTGAAGGATATTAATATCCAACTTGAATTCACGTGATAGTTCACTAATGAGAGCCTGGTTAGTGCTCTCTCCTACAAAATGAAGGCGCACGATACGACCGGATTGATATTTTTGATGGATCAACCCTAACGAGTGCTCTTGCTCAGGATCGCCCATTACTTGGTCGACAAATTTTCGTGTGACCGGCTGTTGAGGATGAAGAAATACATCAAGCACGTCACCTTGCTCAACCACAGCTCCCTCTTCCATAACGGCTACGCGGTGACAGATTTTTCGTATGACATGCATTTCGTGCGTAATCAAGACAATCGTCAGACCGAGTTTCTGATTGATGTCAACAAGCAAATTTAATATAGAATCGGTCGTATCAGGGTCAAGGGCTGACGTAGCTTCATCACACAATAAAACTTTCGGGTTGTTCGCTAGTGCTCTCGCAATACCCACGCGCTGTTTTTGCCCTCCACTTAATTGGGAAGGATAGGCATTTTGCCGTTCACCAAGCCCGACCAGCTCCATCAGTTCCGCGACTCGGCTTTCTCGCTCTTCTTTTGGCACACCTGCTATTTCCAGCGGAAAAGCAATATTCTCCTTGACTGTTCTTGACCATAACAAATTGAAATGTTGAAAGATCATGCCCATTTCTTGACGGGCCATGCGAAGTTCCCGTTTATGGAGCGAAGTTATCTCCTGGTCATCAATGGTTACACGGCCATCGCTCGGATCTTCCAAGCGGTTCAACAAGCGGATAAATGTACTCTTCCCCGCTCCGCTATACCCGATGACACCAAAGATTTCCCCTTTAGTAATGGATAAGTCAAGTTGATCAACAGCCTGGACCTGCTGATCTTTTGTTTGGAACACTTTAGACAAGTTATTGATTGAAATCATGCTGACTCCTCCTTCAGACACAAAAAAGCCTTTCTGCTCAAGGGAACAGAAAGGCGAAAAAATTCGTCTCAACTTCTGTTCTCTCATCTGCCAAAGCTGAACGCTCTGCAGGATTTGGCACCTTCTCAAGCAATGCTTGACGGTTGCCGGGCTTCATCGGGCCAGTCCCTCTGCCACTCTCGATAAGAGAAAATATTTTGATTTATTATCACTTTAACTTGTTTAAGTATTACGTGATGGATTCTAGCACCCTCATCATGTTGTGTCAATAATTATACACTTTTTTCATAAGGCGTTATTAAAATTGATTTCAAGAAGCGTACCCTTATTTGATCGTTCTCTGAAAACAGCATAGTTTATGACGTATACGATTATCCTATGTTAGCATAATGGAAGTTAAAAACGCCATTTTAAGAAAGGGGTCAACACGATGGAGCAAGCTCCTTCCTTCGATTTATCGTACTTGAACTCAGATGAAACATTCCATCTGAACGATCACATTGGCCACGTCATTATGCTGACGTTTTGGACCTCCTGGTGTCCGGATTCTGCTCGTGATTTACCCAAGAAAGAACAGCTATACAACACCATAAATCATGACAATGTCCATATGGTGACCATAAACGTTCCTGGCCGTGAACGAGACCCTGAGGCAGGCATCCAATTTGCTCATAAATATTTAAACCAACCTACACTCCAGGACGACGGACGTCGTGTCTATGATCGCTATAAATGCGATGGCGTTCCGAGTACTGTCATCATCAATCAAGCTGGTCTCATCTATGCGCAATTCGGAGATCAGACTGATTTTCTCACCATAGTAGAAACCCTGGGAGAAGTGGTTGATTAACGCCACTTCCCCCAGGGGTTATATTATCTGAGATTTTCTGCTTTTTGGTTAATGTAAGGTGTTAATTTTTCATACAGAAACGGGACGGAATGAAATGCATACACTTTCTCGACAACGTGACCCTGACGGGTAATGAGCAAACAAGGGACACTTTCAATTTTATAGGCGTCCATCGCTTCAGCATAAAATGCAGCATTCAACTGTTGGAAGAGACTAGAGTCATACAACGCCTCAATACTATGAAGCATTTTCCTCGCCACCTGACACGTGCCACACATGGTCGTATAGACAAAAGTCAATGCCACACCTTGTTCCCTCAAGTCATTCTCAAATGACGACGTTTCTATTTCAATCATGGTAAACATCCTTATATAAGATAAATAGGTTTCACTGTAAAATGACGGCTGAGCAAGGCTCTCGCCAATTCGGGCTCAGGCGTCGCTGCCACTTCCCTGAACGTCTTATCGATGTAAATATGTTCAGCATGGGGGAGTTCATGGGAAAGCTGTTTACGCAGTTTATATCCAGAATGGTCTTCATCCACGAGAATATAAACCGGACGATGGTCCAAGTTATGATCCAAAATGATTTCTTCCATCCTTTCAACCCCAAGTGTCCCATGCGTACATACGATATCGATATCTTCAGCCAGTATTTTTTTTAATTGTTTCTTATCTGTAATGCCCTCTACGATCACGATCCGTTCTTCTTCATCCATTCATATCACCTGCTATTTGGCACAGTCTATATAAAACAGACCATGCCCTTCAGTTAAAGCATGGTCTGCAGCTTGATGACGCTAAGATTGATCGTTGAATCATCAATTATCTCGTTATTATGCTTAGTCTTCGTTAATCATTTTTTCATATTCTTCAGCAGACATCAGCTCATCGATTTCCGATGAATCTTTCGGTTCCACTACAACCATCCATGCTTTATCATATGGTGATTCGTTAACAAATTCCGGGCTATCTTCTAATTCTTCATTAATTTCTACAACTTTACCATTAATGGGGGCGTACAATTCGGAAACCGTTTTAACAGATTCTACACTACCAAACGGCTCGTCTGCTTCAATTGCATCGCCTTCTTCTGGCAATTCAACAAATACAATATCCCCCAATTCAGATTGTGCGAAATCCGTGATACCAATGCGCACCTTATCTCCTTCAACTTTTACCCATTCATGTTCTTCAGAATAACGTAAATCTTTAGGTAAGCTCATCATTACCCCTCCAAATTAAAATTAATATAAGTATAAACAACACATTTTAACATAAAAGCTATACGCCTTTATTTCCAATTATCTGCTCATTGCCACTTCTCTATAAAATCCTGTTCGTTAAACCCTACCGTAACATGTTTTTGATCGGTAAGAATAGGTCTTTTAATTAACATCCCATCAGATGCCAGCCACTCAATCATGTCCTCTTCTGTCGCATCCTTAAGTTTATCCTTCATCCCAAGCTCCCGATATTTTTTCCCGCTCGTATTGAAAAATTTTCTGGTCGGAAGTTCGCTCTGATGGATGATCTCACGGAGCTCGTGAGGACTCGGCGGGGAATCAACGATATGTACACTCGTGTACGCCACTTCATTTTCGTCTAGCCATTTTTTTGCTTTTTGGCACGTGCCGCATTTGGGGTACCAATAAAACGTGACCGCCATCTCAATTGACCCTCCTTTAACGTGTAATCATCATTATTCTACCACATTCTCCATAATTATTTCATATTCGTACGTTTTTTCAATAAATCAACGAAAAAAGGCTTTAGTGAGCAAGCTCACTAAAGCCTTTTTCTCAAGAATATAAGCTGGTTTAAACGATATACTTCTGTTCTTTAATCAACGATGCTGCAATTTCTCGCTTCTTCGCAATCACATTGGTCGGCGTATGACGTGTCAATTTACGAAGTGCACCGAGCATCATACGTAAAGAATCGCCTGATTCAGCTGCAATTAACGTTTCTTTCGCATGTGATTCAATTCGATTGAAAGCTTCTTGCACGTAAACTTGTGTGTACAGTAATTTCTGTTGGTGAGCTGCTTCACCGTCTTTATTAATCGCTTTCTTCGTCCGTAGTACTGCTGATTCCATGTTGTAAATTTCGCCTACCATATCGGCGATATTCACTAATATCTCTTGCTCATTTTCAAGTTTTTCACCGTACTTCTGAGCCGATAAACCAGCTCCAAGAAGTGCGATTTTCTTTGCGTTTTTCAAGAGATACGTTTCCTGCTCTAACGTAGCCAGCCCCGGTTCTTCAGGCATCATCGTCATAATCTCTTCTTGCAGCGCTTCAGCTTTTTGAAGCAATGGCAATTCGCCTTTCATTGCTTTTTTCATTAGTGTACCAGGTACGATCATTCTGTTTATTTCATTCGTTCCTTCGAAGATGCGGTTAATTCGGGAATCCCGGTAGATCCGCTCGACTTCGTATTCCTGCATAAAGCCATATCCCCCGTGGATTTGCACAGCTTCATCTGCAGCAAAATCCAATAATTCGGTACCGAATACTTTGTTTAATGAACACTCAATAGCGTATTCGGCAATGATATCGGCCACTGCCTGCCCATCTTTCAAATCCTCATTTGATAAATCTCCCATACTCTGTTCAAATAAGCCGACTGTCCGGTAAACAGCGCTTTCGTTTGCATACGTGTTAGCAGCCACTGACGCTAACTTTTCTTGAATAAGTGGAAAGCTCGAAATAGACGTCTTAAACTGCTTACGCTCGTTAGCATATTTTATAGAAAGCTCCAGGGCGCGTTTTGAGCTCCCCACTCCGCCTATCGCCAGCTTGTAACGGCCTACATTCAAAATATTGAATGCGATGACATGCCCTCTGCCTATTTCTCCCAGCACATTTTCCACGGGCACTTCAGCGTCTTCTAAAATCAACGTACGTGTCGAGGAACTTTTTATCCCCATTTTCTTCTCTTCTGGTCCCGTTGACACGCCGGGATAGTCGCGTTCAATGATAAAGGCAGTGAATTTGTCGCCATCGATTTTCGCATAAACAACAAATACATCGGCAAAAGCAGAGTTGGTGATCCACTGCTTCTCACCATTCAAAATATAGTGTGTTCCTGCTTCATTCAATTTGGCTGTGGTCTTAGCTCCAAGTGCGTCTGACCCAGATCCAGGCTCCGTCAACGCATAGGCTGCCAGTTTCTCACCGGTTGCAAGCACAGGCAGGTATTTCTCCTTTTGTTGATCATTCCCGAAAAAGACAATCGGTAACGAGCCGATTCCTACATGGGCACCATGTGTCACCGAAAAACCACCAGCGCGTGAGAATTTTTCTGTGATCAAGGATGAACTGATCTTATCCAACGCAAGGCCGCCGTATTCTTCCGGCACATCCGCCCCCAGTAAGCCCAGTTCACCTGCTTGTTTTAACAATTTGACCGAATGCTCAAACTCATGGTTCTCCAAATTATCAATCTTGGGTACCACTTCGCCCAACACAAAATCCTCTGTGGTTTTGGCAATCATCTTGTGTTCTTCTGTGAAATCCTCAGGCGTGATAATATCTTCTGCTTCCACATCTTCGATTAAAAATCCGCCGCCTTTGAATACCTTCTCTTTTGTATCACCCATCATGCGTTCCTCCTCTTATTATAATAATTCAAAAACCCCGGCAGCTCCCATTCCACCGCCAATACACATCGTCACGACACCAAACTGCTCGTTACGTCGTTTCATTTCATGAATCAAACTGAGCGTCAGCTTAGTACCCGTACAGCCAAGCGGGTGCCCCAAAGCGATCGCTCCTCCATTGACGTTAACTTTTTCTTCATCCAGTCCTAGTTCACGGATGACACGGAGAGACTGCGACGCAAAGGCCTCATTCAGTTCAAATAACCCGATATCTGACGTTTCGAGTCCGGCTAACCTTAAGGCTTTCGGCACCGCTTCGATTGGCCCGACACCCATAATTTCAGGCTCGACACCCGCCACAGCAAACGAGCGGAACTTGGCTAATGGCTTCAAACCATCTGCTAGTGCTTTTTCATGTTCCATTACCAAGACAGAGGCAGCGCCGTCACTCATTTGAGAGGAGTTCCCTGCTGTTACTGAACCATTCACTGAGAAAGCAGGTTTAAGGTTCCCCAGCACGTCTTTCGTTGTGCCCGGCCTGACCCCTTCGTCTTTCGAGAAGGAAAATGACTTTTCCTTGACTTTGTTATCAGACCCGAGTTCTCTGTCTACGACATCCACAGGTACGATTTCATCCTGGAATTTCCCTTCTTCCTGAGCTTTGGCTGCTCGCTCATGGCTCCGGGCAGCGAATGCATCCTGATCTTCTCGAGCTATGTTAAAACGGTTGGCCACTTCTTCAGCTGTATGCCCCATGGACATATAATACTCCGGTGCATGTTCTACCAGCTTCACGTTCGGTTTGATGACATGACCGCCGACCGGTACCATGCTCATCGATTCTGCTCCGCCTGCAATCGCAGCTTCACTATGACCAATCATGATTTTTTCCGCAGCATAAGCAATACTTTGCAGTCCAGAAGAGCAATAGCGGTTAACCGTCACTCCAGGTATGGTATGGTCTAATCCGGCAAGTCCGGCAATATTACGCGCCATATTCATCCCTTGCTCTGCTTCCGGCATGGCGCATCCAATGATGACGTCATCAATGTTACCGCTGTAATTGTTCGCTCGTTTCAACGTTTCTTTAATGGTCAAAGCGGCAAGATCATCAGGTCGCGTGTGGGCAAGTGATCCTTTTTTAGCCTTTCCTACAGGAGTTCTTGCTCCTGAGACGATAACTGCTTCCTTCACGTTCCATCCCCCTCTAATTGAAATATGATTAATTGCGCAGTGGTTTTCCTTTCGTGAGCATATGTTGCATCCGCTGTTGGGTCTTAGGCTCGCCTATCAAACTTAAGAATGCTTCACGTTCCAAATCCAACAGGTATTGTTCATCCACTAAGGACCCTTCTTTCAAGCGTCCTCCCGCCAAAACAAACGCGAGCTTCTCAGCAATTTTAAGATCATGCTCCGTAGCATATCCGCCCTGTCCCAAGGCCTTGGCACCGAGTAGCATCGTGGCATAGCCTTGCTCACCTACAACAGGCACGTGCGTACGTTTCGGAGCTTGATATCCAGCTCGTGAAAGTCCCAGCACTTTTTGTTTGGCATCATGTAAGAGATGGTCCCCATTAACGCTAATGGCATCCAGCTGATCCAGAAATCCATTTTCACGCGCTTCTTCCCCTGAAGTGGAGACTTTCGCCATGGCGATCTTTTCAAAAACTTCATTCGTGATTTTTTGTAAGTCGAAATCTACTCCTTGCGGGATGTTGCGAAGATGCTTCAAGTAAAGTTCCTTGTTTCCGCCTCCCCCAGGTATCAGTCCTACTCCTGGCTCTACTAGCCCCATGTAGGTCTCCTGTGACGCTTGAATAGCAGCAGCAGGCAAACATACTTCGGCACCTCCACCGAGTGACATTCCGAATGGAGCCGCAACGATCGGTTTATCAGCATATTTAATGCGCATCATGGCATCCTGAAATTGTTTGACGACCATTTCTATTTCAAAGAAGTTGAAATCTTGAGCTTCCATAAGCATCATGCCAAGGTTGGCCCCGACACAGAAGTTTTTACCTTGATTGCCGATGACGAGACCTTCAAAATGCTCGTCGACCTCATCGACTGCATAGTTGATCATCTTGATTATATCCAAACCGATGGCATTGCTTTGGGAATGGAACTCCAAACCGGCAACGCCATCACCTAAGTCAATTAAACTTGCGCCTGCATTTTTATTTAAAACCTCTTTTGTTTCTTTCATGCGTTTAAGGTTAAATAAATTAGGATTGAAATGCTGCTGGCGGTATTCACCCTCATGGTAATAGTAAACGTTTCCATTTTCTTGCGTGTAGAACGACGTAAACCCTTTAGCCAGCATCTGTTCAACCCATTCAGGAATCTCGTCACCTTCCTGCTTCATACGATCGACCGAGGTTTTCACACCAATGGCATCCCACATTTCATACGGACCCAGTTCCCAGCCGAATCCCCAGCGCATGGCTTCATCGATTGATGGTATATCATCAGCGATTTCACCCGTCAGATGAGCTGCATATTGCAGAACAGGTTTAACAACGGACCACACGAAATCACCGGCTCGATCACCTTCAGCAGAAACGAGCGCCTGCAATTTCCGTTTCGGTCCTTTTTCTTGTTTTACCATTTCAGTCGCTTTCGTCTTCAGCTTTTTCCGTTCTTCATACTCAAAGGTGTCAGGATTCAATTCTAGGATTTCGCTGCCTTTTTCACCTTTCTGTTTCAAGAAAAATCCTTGACCGCTTTTAGCCCCAAGCCAGCCTTTTTCCTGCATCTTCTCCATGAATGAAGGAATCTCAAAAGCTGTTTTTTCTTTCCCTTCTACCTTGTCATAGACGTTTTTGGCCACATGAATGAATGTGTCCAATCCTACGACGTCAAGGGTGCGGAAGGTAGCACTTTTCGGCCGGCCGATCATTGGACCTGTAACAGAATCCACCTCGCCGATGCTGTAGCCGCCTTCCAGCATTTTTTGCACTGTAACTAACAACCCATAAGTACCGATACGATTGGCGATAAAGTTAGGAGTGTCTTTAGCTTCCACAACCCCTTTACCGAGTACATCTTCCCCAAACGCTTTCATAAAGGAGAGAACTTCAGGAGATGTATCCTTTGTCGGAATCACTTCTAATAATTTCATATAGCGAGGCGGGTTAAAAAAGTGGGTGCCAAGAAAGTGTTGGCGCAAGTCTTCTGACACATCTTGAACCATTTCCTCAACAGAGATGCCTGAGGTATTCGAACTCACAATTGTTCCCGCTTTGCGATGCTGATCAATATTAGCGAATACTTTCTTCTTGATCTCCAGGTTCTCGACAACAACCTCGATAATCCAATCGACGTCATTTAATTGGTTCATATCATCTTCCATGTTACCAACCTGAATAAGCTCAAGGTTTTTCTTACTGGTAAGTGGTGATGGATTTTGTTTTAGTAAGGCCTGTTTACTCTGAGTGGCTACCCGGTTTCTAACCACCTTATCCTCAATGGTCAAGCCTTTCTTTTCTTCATCTTTTGTTAATTCACGCGGGACGATATCCAACATGATTGTCGGGATCCCTACATTCGCCAAGTGTGCAGCGATTCCCGCTCCCATAACTCCAGATCCCAGGACGGCTGCGCGCTTGATTTTACGATTCATTCCAGTTCCCCCTATCATTTTGAATGAATACTCATTCATTTAACTCCCTAAAAAAAGATGATAGTTGCCTATCGACTTCTACTCTAACTATAAAATAATTTCAGATATTTCGCAAACCTTTTATGGGGTAATTTGCAAATAATTGAAAGCGTATTCGCGTCATCAAAGAACGTATAAGTTTATGAAAGGTTTGACGTCCTTGCGCCAAACCTTAGTGAAAAGCCCATCTTATTTTCCAAACACTCCTTTTAACACAAACATGACGTTTGCTGGCCGTTCAGCCAACCGCCTCATGAAATAGCCGTACCAATCGTTTCCATAAGGTACATAAATCCGCATTTCGTATCCTTCTCTTACAAGCTCTTCCTGTCGCTCCACACGGATGCCATAGAGCATTTGAAATTCGAATTGATCAGTTGGAATATTATATTCCCTCACCAGCTCTTTTGTGTAATTGATGATGGCGTCATCATGGGTGGCAATCGCTGTATAATGCCCGTTTAAAAGATGGATTTTAATGATTTTTTTAAAGTTCTCGTCCGTATCCTTTTTCTCGGGAAAGGCCACTTTCGGCGATTCTTTATAGGCGCCTTTGACAAGACGCAAGTTGGGATCGTATTCATCCAGTCCTTCAATGTCCTCTACTGTGCGGTACAAATACGCTTGTAGAACTGTCCCAACATTATCGTATTCTTTCCGTAACTGCTTGAATATCTCCAACGTCTTAGCGCATCTGTCGTAGTCCTCCATGTCGATCGTGATGAATACATTATTTTTTTTACCTTCCTGCAGGATGCGCTGCATGTTAGCAATAACCAGGGGTTCCGAAATATCAAGACCCATCGAAGTCAATTTTAATGACAGTTGAGAATCAAGCTGATTTTCAGCGATTGCTTGGATCGCAGCTATACAATCGTCAGCTGCGGCCTCTGCTTCCGATTCACTATCGATAAACTCACCGAGATGGTCTATGGTGACAGACATCCCTTTTTCATTGAGTTTACGAATCGAAGTGACGGCATCCGGGATTGTTTCTCCTGCTACAAAACGACCTGCTCCAAACCGTAGTCCGTATTTTTTAGCCAGTTTAGTAAAAAACCTATTTTTGGATAGAAACAGAAAAAAGTTCCGCATTAACTGTTCCAACTCTATCTCCCCCTCTTAACGCGATAACTATTTACTATTTGAATGTTTCGAAAACTTTAGCGAAACTATGCATATATGTGTATTTTATCATGTTTTTGACCGTATGAGTATTTTTCCATATCCGTGCAAAATCTGGAAGTAACTTCATAAAAGAAGAGGAGCCGGAGATACTATAGTTGACTTTAATAAGGAGGGAATACGAAATGGCGCAAAATGATTCTGGCATTCAAGAAACACAGCCGATGAAACAACCGCCTCATATCGTCAGTACCAAGGATCAGCTCTACTTGACAGATATGTTGTCGTGGAACTTGAATGCGTGTAAAAAAGCACACTTCTTTGCTCAACAGTGCCAAACTCAAGAACTGCAGGCCGCCCTGGAACAAGCAGGCGAGATGCACCAAAGACACTACAACAAAATACTGGAACATTTGAACACACAACAAACACCTGTCAACTAAGGAGGTATTCGAATGCCACAAGAACAGCAATCTCAAAAAATCCAAAATCCCGAAACAAGCGTCCCTAAAACACCGGAGATGAATGAACGTGATTTTATTAATGATCAACTCACGACAGAGAAGTATATGACCTCCGCTTATAACGTCGCATTAAATGAAGCAAGTAACGCCCAGCTCTACCAGGACCTTGTCACGATTTTCAAAGAAACACAGGATTGTCAACGAAACCTTTACAATCTGATGTTTAAAAATGGCTGGTACAGCCTTGAACAAGCTCAACAATCTAAAATTCAACAGGCCTACCAGCAGTTTTCGGGATATAAAAACCAATTACCTTACGGTGTGCAATAAGTCCTATGATCGCTGCATCATAAAAGTACTTATGCACAAGGGGAAGAGGCTGGCACAAAACTGAAATAAAACACAAAGGTTCCGAACGATTTCACTGAAATTGTTCGGAACCTTTGTGTTTCAGGGCGTGCAAGCTTTTCGGCTTGCGCTGTTCCAGCATGCGTGTCTGTGTTTTGGCTATGCTCATGATCACTCATCGGCCCGGTACGTTTGTTTACCAATAGAAAAGAAAAAACCAAAACGCGGGGATATTAACATCCAAACACGTTTTGGTTTAATGGTTGTGCTGTGTTCAGCGGATGATACTGCTTTTATCCTACAGCTTCGTAGCCCTGATCTTCTATAGCCTGCTTCATTGTACCTTTGGATACGAACGCTTCATCATAGGTGACGTTAACTTTTCCAGCGTCGAGATGGACTTCCACGCCATGAATACCTTCTAAATTCTCAAGCGCTCCTTTGACCGCTTCTTCACAATGACCACATGTCATACCGTTAACTTCTAAAGTAAGTTGCATAGAACACACCTTCCTCGTAATTTATTCAAGCATTAAAATTGCTTGTTGTGGATTCAACTATCATAGTTTGATGCGTTTTAAGCGAAGAGAGTTAGAAACAACACTTACCGAACTGAACGCCATCGCAGCTCCTGCAACCCAGGGCGCAAGGAGTCCTGCAGCAGCCACGGGAATCCCGGCTGTATTATAGGCTAAAGCCCAGAACAAATTTTGCCGGATATTTTTCATCGTAGCTCCACTAAGCTCAATAGCCTTAGGGATCAGATTAAGTTCGTCGCCCATTATCGTGACATCGGCTGCTTCTATGGCAACATCGGTCCCTGTGCCTATTGCTATTCCGACATTTGCAACGGTTAAAGCAGGAGCGTCGTTGAGACCATCACCAACCATTGCAACGCGTTTCCCAGCTTGTTGCAATGCTTGAATGTGATCGGCTTTTTCAGTCGGAATGACTTGTGCGATGACCGTATCAATTCCGACTTGGTCTGCAATAGCACGAGCCGTTCTTTCCTGATCGCCCGTCAACATCACGAGTTCTAAATTTTGCTTTTTCAACTGCTTTAAAGCCGAGATTGCAGATGGTTTGATCGTGTCAGCAACAGCAGCAACAGCTTGAAGTTGCTGATCGATCGCGGCAAGCATCACTGTTTTTCCTTCATTTTCCCAATGCTTTAATCTCTCTTCGTATTCCTCATATTCCACGTCATGGCTCTCCATTAACTTCCTAGTGCCAATCAATATATTTTTTTCTTCTATTCTCGCTTCTATTCCGCTACCCGGAATGGCTTTAAAATACTCAGGCTTTACTACCTCCACACCTTGCTTTTCCCCGTAATAAACAATGGCAGAAGCTAGAGGATGCTCTGAATGGTTTTCAGCACTAGCCATGAAATGCAAAGCTGAAGCATCCCCTGCAAAGTCTGTCACTTCTGGTTTGCCATTTGTGAGTGTGCCCGTTTTGTCAAAAACGACAGTATCAATACGGTAAGTGTTTTCCAAATGTTCGCCGCCCTTAAACAAGATTCCTTGTTCGGCTCCTTTTCCACTTCCAACCATTATCGATGTAGGAGTTGCCAATCCTAAAGCACACGGACAGGCAATAACTAAAACAGCTATGGCAGCTTCTAATGCCGCTGATATTTGAGCAGGGCTAACCCAAAGCATCCATACGGCAAACGTCACTACCGCAATCCCTAATACGATGGGGACAAAATAATTGGAAATGACATCAGCCATCCTTTGGATCGGGGCTTTGGAACTCTGCGCTTCTTCGACGACTTTGACAATACTAGCCAAAACCGTCTCTTGCCCTACATGAGTGACGCGAAGTTCAATCGTTCCATTCTCATTAATTGTGGCCCCCGTTACGTGGGCGTCAGCCATTTTTGACACGGGCATGGATTCACCGGTAATCATCGACTCATCCACTGTCGTCTCACCATTTATGACAATTCCATCTACAGGGATTTTCTCTCCCGGCTTCACTTTGACAATATCGCCCTGCACGACTTGTTCAACTGGAACCATGGATTCTTGTTCCTCACGCATCACACGAGCCTCTTTGGCCTGGAGGTTCATCAACTTGGATATGGCCATCGTGGTCCGCCCTTTAGCTACGGCCTCAAAGTATTTCCCGACTAATACCAAAGTGATTAAAATCGCACTCGTTTCAAAGTATAAGTGGATAGTACTGTCAGGCTGAGCCATCCCCCTGAATATCTCCGTTACACTATAAAAATAAGCCGCACTTGTGCCTAGAGCTATTAAGACATCCATATTGGCGCTTCCATTTTTCAGGTTGTGATAAGCGCCTTGATAAAAAGTCCACCCAATAATAAATTGAACGGGTGTGGCTAAAGCCATCTGGAACCATGGGTTCATAAGCAGTTGCGGGATAGGTAAGCCAAACAAATGGGCAAACATGGTCAATAGTAACGGAAAGGACAATAACCCTGATATCCCAAGCTGCCAACGCTTATGGGTTAACTCCTGTTCTTTTTGTTCAGATTTGGAGGCTTGATCTGCCCGAGGGGACGCGTCATAACCCAGCTTTTGGATACGGTCAATGATCGCTTGTTGGGAGGTGACCCCTTTGAAATACGTAATCTTACCTGTCTCATTGGTAAGGTTAATAGCAGCTTCGTCAATCCCCTCCATTTTATTGAGCACTTTTTCTATACGACTGGAGCACGCTGCACACGTCATGCCATGAACATCAACTTCTAATGGTTCTGGCTCGACACCATATCCGAGTCTTTCAATGGTCTCGATAAGAATGGAAGGGGAAATGGCCCCCGGATCATAATGGATCTGAGCTTTTTCCATCGGAAGGTTAACATGCGCCTCCACCCCTTCTGTTTTATTGAGGACTTTCTCTATTCGTGAAGAGCAAGCTGCACAGGTCATGCCTGTAATAGCCAGATCCAATTCTTTTTGTGCCATCGTAGCCCCCCTCTATTTTGAAAATTGCTTAAGCACTTTCATCAACTCATCAATCGCCTCTTCTCCTTCGCCGGAGCGGATCGCATCACTCACGCAATGTTTGGTGTGACGTTCCATCAGCGAATAACCTACATTTTTCAATGCCGAATCAATGGCCGACAATTGCACTAATATATCGACGCAATAGCGGTCATCCTCGACCATATTTTGTATACCACGCACTTGACCTTCGATGCGTTTTAGCCGATTGACGACTTGATGCTTTTCTGCTGGTGTTCGAGGCGTAACAGGCTGTTTGCCGCTATTTTCTGGCAAATCTGTTTGTTCGTGTTCATTGTTCATTACGCTCCACCCTTTCCTCTCGTTTAATTTCAAAATACCCCCTACATGTATTTTAGTCAACTTATTTGCTCTTAAAAAGCTAGGCGATGAAGCTAAATGGAATAACAAAAAACAGCGCTCTCTCGAACGAGAGGGCGCTCAGTTTGTGGAGAAACCCTATTTTTACGCAAACTTATTTCTTGCTGCCAGGAGCGAGGCCCCTTCACTTTCCGCGGACGAGCGCCCGAGCTTCCTCGTGAAACCCACACTCGGCGATCTCGGCTCACCCGTTCTTCCGCAGGAGTAGAAGGGGTCTCGCTCCTTGGAGTTTCTTTAAGTCAGAATAAGACTCTCCTTCACCTTAGAGGGAGGACAATTTTTTTGTGTTTTGGCGAGAGCCCATTTTCTTCAGAATATAAGGGACGTACTTTTCAGGGGATAAAGGGGAAATTTATATATTGGCCTATTTTTCGCATTAAGACCACGGTGAAAAATAAAAGAAATCAAAAAAATCAGGCTGTCGAGACTTTCTCGACAGCCTGAGAAACCTCACTCTATAGAGAGTGTTCTTTTCGGGTACACGAATTAATAATTGACCACTTCATTAATGACACTCATCTCTTCGTGATCAAGTAGATTTTTATTTACTTTGTCTGTAATTTCTTTGTTCATGTTATCTTCCAAATCTTCAGCTTCTTCTTTGTCACCGACAATATAGATATTTTCCCATTCATTATCTTTTGCCAATTTATCCAATTTCGGGGCAATACTTTTGTACCAACGATAGCGATTAGCCTCGAAACGTTCTTGATATTCATCGGATTTCGAGCTTTTTCCTCCGGAGCCCATTGCAGGTTGAGCTTTGTGTGGCCCGGTATGCTGCTTCCAATCTTCTGTATTCAAGTCAAGCTCATACAACCGAGTCCCTTTTAGGTTTCCGAGCTCAGCGTTAATCACTTTGATTTCATTCTTTTGAGTTAAAATAATGCCGGTTTTCGGGAACTTTTCGTGCATGGTCTTCAACTGATCAAGAACAGGCGTTTCTTCCCAGTAGAATTCAGTCGTAACCGGCATCTGAAAACGCTCCGCAAACCATACCGACTCATCTCCTGAAGCGAATACCACGACGCTCTTTGCGAAATTTTGCTCATTCTCATGAATGAATTTTTCCACGTTCTCTTTTGCGGCCCACCAATTTCGTTTCTCATCTGAATCATTATCCTGTAAATACTGCTCAAAATTGTTCAGGCCATTTTTTAGATGAATCTTCCATTCTCCTGCTTGTTGTTCAGGATCTGATGGATCTGTATTTAAATACATCGTAAATACCTTCTGTGGTTTCTCGAGGTGAATGTTCTCGAGTTTTTTAATTTCTTTACTCAAATCCATAAGCTACATCTACTCCTTTACTTAAAAAAATGCTATCTGCTTAAATATGTTTCCGCTATCACCCTTCCTTAAACTTCAATCCGCAAAAAAACGTGAAACTTATATAAAGCATACAATGGATCATTAAACGACTTTATTAAAAACAAAAAAATCCCTGCCCATACCGGCCAAATACAAATAAGCCTGTCCCTCTTTATCAGGGACAGGCCATGTTGAAGTGTTAATTATTCTGAGGATTCACTTGTCCATTCATCAATCAGGTCTTGATTCTCATCAATCCAATTTTGAGCACCTTCTGCAGATGTTTCAGCTTCGTTTAATGCTGCCATCAAGCTGCCCAGCTGTTGGTCGTCCAACATAAAATTATCAAACCATTTGGTAATTGTCGGCATATCATCTTCAAGGCCTTGACGGGCTGCATAGGAAATATCCTCAGATTCTCCATATACACCTTTAGTATCTTCTAGGAACTTAAGATCCATTTCTGCGAATGCCCAGTGCGGCTTCCATAGGGTAACCACAATCGGTGCTTCTTCAGAAATAGCATTTTTAAGTTCTGTTGTCATTGTAGGACCTGAAGAAGCCGCAAGCTCATAATCCAGATCATATTCACTGATTGCATCTTCAGTCAGTGACATAAGACTAGCTCCAGCGTCAATTCCTACAATTTGATTGTCATTGAACGTATCTTGATTTTTGTTCAAATCTTCAATTGTGTTCATATTCTCCATGTAGCTTGGCACCACTAGACCGAGTTGAGTACCTTCGTACCAGGTTTCGCGCCAGTCAATCTCTTCTTCATACTGGTCATAAAATGCTTTATCTGTATTTGGCAGCCAAATTTCCATTCCTATGTCTAGATCTCCGGCAGCAAGCGCTTCATACAAGAAGCCTTTTTCGACTTGTTCCAGCTCCACGGTATAACCCTTTTCTTCGAGAATAATTTTCCACATGTTCGAAACGGCCACATTTTCAGCCCAGTTATTCATACCGATACGGACTGTGCCTTTTTCTTCGGTATTTTCACCGTTATCTGATCCGTCGCCTCCTGCATTGTCTTCTGATGACTCTGAATCATCCGAACCGCCGCAGGCAGCCAACACTAATATTAATCCCAATAGCATGACTGGAATGAGTTTACGTAATTTCTTCATCCAATTAATACCTCCTAAATATTTCATAAAGATGACATTTGCAACATGTGCAATTTGCCGACGCAGCCGATCACATGTACTAATCCTACCACAACCATCGACAAATTTAAACAATTTGTACTGTATAAAAAATCAATACAGTGAAAAATTTAATACGTATTTGTGATATAAAACTGTAACTTTTCTGTCATCCAGGCTTAAAGACTATAGACGTAAATTTATTATGTGAATATTTTTCCTCTCTATACTTCCTTTGAAATGAGAAAGCATACTTAGCGCATTTGCTAAATTTTTTACCATTATTAAGGAACATGTATGACAATAATATTTTATTTTATTAACAATCTGATGAAATTCAGGTGTAATTCACACATTATCAGTTACACTAAACATACCTTTAAATTATAATGGGGAGCAGATATTAACAACTAGATGATAGGAGCATGCTTCGTGAAAGCCCTTGAACTGTTACAAAGCATTTTTAAGACGCACGATATACCAAAACATTTACATGATATAGAGATCCAGAACATTCATCATGACTCTCGCGAAATTAACGCTGGTGATTTATTTATTGCGTTTAATGGAACTGAATCTGATGGACATGCTTTTATCTCTTCTGCTATAGAAAGAGGCGCTGCATTAATTTTATCGGAACGGGAGCTCGATGAATCGATTTCCGTTCCCTATCTGCAAATTCAAAACCCAAGAGAAACGATTGCTAAATTAGCCCAAGCCTTCTATATGAAAGATCGAACTTACCCGATTATGGTTGGCATCACGGGGACCAATGGTAAAACCACAACCTCAATTATGATCCATGACATTTTTCAGAGTTCCGGGCATTCATGTGCTCAATTCGGGACGCTTTTTTATAAAGTTAATGGCGAGCAATATCCATCATTAAATTCAACACCAGATGCGATTACATTACATCGTTATTTGGCAAATTGCCAAGACGATGTAGTGATCATGGAAATTTCTTCACATGGAATCCACCAGTTTCGCACACACGGTTTGACGTTCGACTACCTGATTTTCACTAACTTGTACCATGACCATCTTGATTATCACGCCGACATGGAGGAATACTTTCAAGTTAAATCCAGCCTGTTTCGTCAATTGAAACCGGATGGTTATGGCATTATTTTCGCTGATCAGGACTGGGGAGAGAAATTGTTGGAGCAGTGGAGTGATTCCCGTTTTCACTCCATTGGCACGCACCCATCAGCCGACTTTTACGGAGACCCCGATCAATCTTCACTTCACCATAAAAACGGGGTCATTTCGTTCAATGTCACTGTCCCGGGCACACACAATTTTCTAAATGCCTCTATGGCGGCTGCTGCTTCATATTTAGCTGGCCTCCCTACACATGTTATAGAGGACACGCTTTCAAATCATGTGCACGTTCCTGGGCGCTTTGAGCAGTTTAATCATCCAGAAAACGCTAAAGTAGTTGTCGATTATGCGCATACAGAAGATGCGTTTTATCACCTGTTGAGCACTGCTAAACAAGCCGGAGCGAACTCGATTTATCACGTGTTCGGCTTTCGAGGTAACAGGGATTTAAGTAAGCGTAAAGGAATGCTGCAAACGAGCGCTCTTTATGCAGATCACTATATCCTTACGAGTGATGACTTTAATAATGTTAGTCCAGAGGACATGCACGAACAATTGAATGTCATACAGTCCCTGCATGGGCAACAGAATGGGACAATTATTTTTGATCGGACTGAAGCTATTTATTACGCCTGGAACTTACTAAAGGAAGGTGATTGGCTTCTCATAACAGGGAAAGGGCATGAAAACTACCAGCAACACTATATGTACCCTGCGGATTCAGATATTGAGTGGGTTAAAGCCTTGATCGATTCTACGCCACAGTCACCTTTGCAAAATCAAAGCTAAGTTCAAATGGTTTAAAAAGCGATCATTGGAAACGTATTTTAGATCAAGCGCAATAGCGACGTGGTTGACTCAGCATAAAATTGATATACAAAAACGCCGAACTGATTGGTCGCTACCCATCAGCTCGGCATTTTTTTATTACTTTTAGTTTTGTTCCAGCCTCTTGTTACTTTTTCGCTCTTTCATCAGCTTGTTTTGCACGTTCCTGCGCTTCAACATCATCTTGATCAGCAAATTCTTGAGCGTATTCCACGTCAACGCCTTCAACTTTCTTATCACGTTCAGGAGTTTGGGCAAGTTTTCGGTCATTTTTTCCATTGGCTTTTCGACGATCATCTCTTCCCATTCAATTCACCTTCTTTCGAGTGAGTTGAGATTATTATGTATCGTCTGCCCTTCACATATGTGCACACACGTGAACTTATTCCATATTCAGAATAGCAGTAAAGTTTATACACTATACATGCATTATAATAGTACACTAGAAGCAATATAATGTTTATCTGACTCATAGATGCTAGCAATTTTTTAACCATAGTAATATTCAATAAAAATTATTTATTATGATTATGCAAATTCGTGTGATCACTTTTTTGAATCACATTGTATTCACAATGCGTATTATCTTCACGACGAAAATTAACTTATTATGTACATGAGACATGACTTTAGTAAGAAAGGGTGTTCTAAATTGGACGATTATCGCAAAGACCTGGTACGCTCCACATTTTCAAAAAATCCAGACGCCTATGTTACAAGTGAAACGCACGCTAATGGAATAGATCTTGAACTGATTACCGAGTGGCTTGACCCTTCTCCTGAGGATATAGGTTTGGACATCGCCACAGGAGGCGGCCATGTAGTCAAACACCTTGCTCCTCGTATTAAGACGCTATTCGCGACTGATCTCACAAAACAAATGCTGAACAATACAGCTGTTCACTTGAATGATTTGACGAATGTTTATTATGTTGTGGCGGATGCAGAAGAATTACCTTTTTTAGAGGGCACATTCGATATTGTGACCTGCCGCATTGCCCCGCATCATTTCCCAAATCCTGAGACATTCATTAAAGAAGCGAGTCGTGTCCTGAAAACCGGTGGCGCATTCATAATGATAGACAACGTGGCTCCCGAGAATCCAAATGGAGATACATTCATGAATACATTCGAAGCAAAGCGTGACCCCAGCCATGTTCGTGCTTTACCCATAAACGAGTGGAAACAATACGTGCACGCTTCTCGTTTACAACTTTTAAAGAGCAACAGCAGAAAAAAAACACTGACGTTTCGTGACTGGGTTACGAGAACCCTTGATGACAAAAACCAATTAAAAGAAGTTGAAAATTACATGCTAGGCGCTGATCCTCAATTAAAACAAGATTTTAAGATCATGGAGGAGGAGGGTAATCTTTTATCGTTTGCGATCGACGAATGGATGGTACTATGTAAAAAAATATAAGCTGAGCGACACATCACTTTAATTCCACGTAAATTCAACGCTTCATGAATGGCGTTGAATTTACGCCTCCCCAGATTTTCCATGTCATGACCGGTTCGATTTCTGGTCATTTTTTTCACTTTGTCCACTTCTTCTTGTCCTGCCTCTGCAGCCGCAGCCGCTCCTTTTTCTAGGTTGCTTAGATTCCACGCTTTCACCTCATTTCATTACACAAGCGTTTTATAGTATATTCATTTCCCCACCTATTTGGTTGGGAGGGTTTCTCGAATTGATCGTAAAAGGGCCGGAGCCTACGATAAACATAACGAGGTTGGGACAAAACGAAATAAAACACAATAATTCCGAACGTTTCGCTGAAATCGTTCGGAATTATTGTGTTTTAGGGAGGTGTTCAATGACCGTTCCGACAAAACACGCCGCTTTCCACAGATGTTTGTGGGAGTGCAGGGCCATATAGGCTTCTCGACATCACTTAATTGCGAATCTGCCTATAGGGAACCGATAGCACATATAATCACGCGTAGGAAAGCTTTTTCAGTCAAAGCTTCCTGTTACGGAAGGTCGTTTCGAGCCCCTTATGATTGTATGGTGGATGGGAAAACGGTGAGACGCCTGTGGGAATAACATGAGCGGTGAGATCCCGCAAGGCGTAGCCTGAGGAAGCTCACCCCATGCCCACGGAAAGCGATCCGTTTTCCCAGCCAGCATCCGCATACACAAAAGGCTCGAAACAGAGTCTTCACAATAGTGGGCTTTAGTTGAATTAGCCCAATATATTAAAAATGAAGAACTTCTATAAAATTGGAAGTTCTTTTTTTGTTAGTAATATCAACACTAAACTTAACAGAGCCTTATTATTAATAATTTATCTAGACGTCTCTTTTCTGGCCAGTTTCTGGGAAGACCAGGTTTTGTTATGCGCACTCAATAAATCTTCTATTTTATCGACTAGCGCCAGATTTAACAGGCCATTTCCTTCTGCTTTCTTGGTATACCCAACTGGGATTGTTCGTTTGACGAGTTGAGAAAAAATCTCAGCCTCGGACATCCGTCGCCCAAATTGACCTTCAGCCAAATTAATGATCAGCGCAAGCCCGCCTGATACGTGTGGAGTTGACATGGAAGTACCGGAGAGTCTGGCATATTTCCCATCGGTATAAGTGGATAAGATATCTACTCCTGGTGCAACCAGGTCGATCTCATCATTTGTATTTGTGAAATCGGCTAATTTTCGGTCGTAATCGACAGCTCCCACTTGAATCACTTCATTATATGCACCAGGATAGGCATGTTCGGGTGTTTCCGCCCGACCGTCTCCTTCATTTCCAGCTGCACAAACTACAGAGATGTCATTTTCCACCGCATGCTTAATGACATCATGTAGTTCCGGAATGTCATTAGGACCGCCCAGGGACATCGAAATGACCCTTACTTTCTCGTTATCGGGGCCTCTCCAATTCACGGCGTAGTCAATAGCATCAATGATCCCTTGATATTGACCGCCACCTTTTCCTGAAAGCACTTTCAAGATAAGCAATTGTGCATTCGGTGCTGCCCCTACGACTCCGCTGCCATTTTCAACCGCAGCTATGGTCCCCGCTACATGGGTGCCATGACCATTATTATCACGAAAGTCATCTTCATCACCATTATAATCAGCCGTAAAATTCCTGCCGCCGATAATACGGTCCTTTAAATCCGGATGGTCTGTCTGACAACCTGTATCAAGAATAGCTATGACATTACCCTTTCCTTTATCAGTTCGCTCCCATAATGCCGGTGCTTCAATCATTTCAATTCCTTCTGGTATGTCTGATGACGTATCATAAACTTCTTCCGTTCGGTAAGGGATTAAATTGACTTCATCCATACTTTACCTCCTAATATAAACTGATAGGATAAGATAACCTGTTTAGCTTTACGTTAAACTTTATTTTGCAATTATCTGAATAACGCATCGTTTAACTCATAGAAAAGTTGTCTCTTCATGTTCATATCGACCTACCATACGTGCAAAAATCGATTGCCACATGCAACAATGGGGGCGTGATCTAAATCATCCTTACTTTGGCCCCGCCTTTATACTCAGCTTACTATTGTATGTAGTGGAAATAAGATTTAGGTTATGAAATATATAGATTCTTTTATAGCGTCTAATTCTAAGGCCGTACACTGGAAATGCACCGAGTTTTGACGGAGCGAACACCTTCCTTAAAACACAAAAAACTTCCGAACCATTTCCTCTAAACAGTCCGGAAGTTTTATGATTGATTCACTTAAATTCTTTTACACTTTTTCTACAAGGTAAGCTTTCTTTTCGCGATAATATTTTTCCCCATCTTCTTCGTAATGCTCAAAGAAACCTTCAAATTCATGCGTGACCTTGTATTGGCGGTCTGGTTCGGTAAATAACTGCGAACCGTTATTGGATAATAATACTACATCAGTTGTAGACACAAAGCTATCTAGTTCCTGAGCAGTATAGTTCTCTTCTGGTTTTAAAGTGTTTAAACGATGACGTGTCATGTTATCTTCCTCCTCTTCAGGTTATACAAAACCATTCCCATACGTTATATTAATAAAACATTAAACCATTTTTCTCCCAATTAAATTACCTAAGCCAAGTATCAAAATGGTAACCTGCTTTATGTTTTGTTAAAATCAACATAAAGCATGCGTTATGGGCTATTGCTGATGAACAAGGGGAGAGTTGATGTCCCTAAGAAGTTGACCATCGAGCAGAAGCTTATTCAAAAGGGGGACGATCATGAAAATTGTTTCGATTGAACCAACACCCAGTCCGAATTCAATGAAAATTAACGTTAGTATGGAATTGCCCGCAGGGGAGAGTCGTAATTATAAGCAAAACGATGACGTGGAGACTGCTCCACAGTATGTCAAAGACTTAATGAACATTGAAGGAGTGAAAGGGATCTATCACGTGACAGACTTTATTGCTTTAGAAAGAAATGCGCGCGTTTCCTGGGAGGCCATTCTACCGGTAGTGCGTCAAACACTTGGGTCAGTGGAGAACTCCCAAGAATTGGCGAGCAAAGAAGAGGCTTCTGACCTCTCAGAAGAGCCTTATGGAGAAGTCAACGTATATATTCAAATGTTCCGCGGAATTCCCATGCAAATAAAACTCGAAGAAGGTGACGCCGAACATCGTGTCGGTCTTCCTCAAGCGTTTACTGATACAGCTATGAAGGCTGCTGAGGCACCAGATGCTAATCTGATGTTCGAGAGAAAATGGGTAGAACAGAATCCTCGATTCGGCTCTGTAGAATCTGTCGGGCACGACATCGCAGAAGAACTATCAGCCAGTTATTCAACCCAGCGCTTGGAAGATCTGCTTCGAGAGGCTTTATCAGAACACGAACCCGGTCAAAAGCAAGATCATTCTCAACATAACAACATAACTTTGGCCGATTTTCAGCAATCTGATTGGAAGGCGCGTTACGCGGCGCTCGATCGAATGGATCCGACGTTAAATGATCTAGCTGTGCTTGACAAGGCTTTAGATGACGAAAAAGCGTCAGTGCGCAGACTTGCTACAGCTTACCTTGGGATGATTGAGGATAAACAAGTTCTTCCTTATCTTTACAAGGCTTTGCGTGATAAATCGGTTACAGTGCGACGTACTGCCGGAGACTGTCTCTCTGATCTCGGGTACAAAGAAGCCATGCACGAAATCATCACCTCTTTAACAGACTCAAATAAAATTGTTCGCTGGCGTGCTGCCATGTTTTTATATGAGGTTGGTGATGAATCTGCCTTACCAGCTCTGCGTAAAGCCATGGATGAACCCGAATTTGAGGTACGGTTGCAAATCAATATGGCTATTGAACGAATTGAAGGCGGTGAAGAAGCAAAAGGCTCGGTTTGGCATCAAATGACCCAGGCCGCTCAGCACGATAACTAATTTTAGCAGGAGGTAATAGTATGAACGCCTATGAGCAATACATGAAAGAAATTTCCCAACCCATGCGTAATGAATTGACAGAAGCTGGTTTTAGTGAACTGACAACACCCGAAGAAGTGGATGAGTTCATAAATTCGACTGAAGGAACAGCTTTGGTGGTAGTTAATTCAGTTTGTGGATGTGCCGCAGGACTTGCACGCCCTGCAGCTAAACAATCGCTTCAGCATGATAGCCGACCCGACCATTTAGTCACTGTGTTCGCAGGTCAGGACCGCGAAGCCACAGCAAGGATGAGAGAGCATTTTAAAGGGATCGAACCTTCCTCTCCTTCCATGGCCGTTATGAAAAACGGAGAAGTCCTTCATTTTATTCCGAGGGAAGACATTGAGGATTTTGAAGTTGAAGAAATCGTCAGTAATTTAACAGATGCTTATCAAAGCCATTGTTCATAACTATAAATAGTGGCTGAGACAAAACTAAATAAAACACAAAAAATCCGAACGTTTTGCTAAAATCGTTCGGATTTTTGTGTTTTAGGGAAGTGTTCCATGACCGCTCCGTCAAAACACGCCGCTTTCCTGCAGAATCTTCGGCTCGCGCTGTTCACGCATGCGTCTACGTGTTTTGACTACGCTCATGAGCATCGTTGACCTTATATCCATTTTCAATGTTCGTTTTTTAAAACCTCTCATTTACTTATGATTAAGTCTCTTTTTATATCAAATTGCCCCTAAATATTTTTCCAAGGTGATGCCTTGAGAGTCTATAGCTTGAGCTGCTTCTTTACCGACATAGCGCAAGTGCCACGGTTCATATTGATACCCTGTTATATTCTTTTTGCCTTTTGGATAGCGAATAATGAAGCCGTAGTCGGAAGCATGTTGTTTCAACCATTGTCCTTCCTTCGTTTGGCCAAACTCTACGGTTAACCCAAAATCAACTTTCGGAGAAGTCACATCCATCGTCAAACCCGTCTGGTGTTCACTTTCGCCAGCATGAGCGCTGACTTCATTTGCTTTTTCTTCACTGCCGTACCGTTCAACGTTAGAAGCGAAGATTGCCTCTTGCCGATCATAAGAACGGTAGCCTGAGAGAGCATACAAGTTTAGCCCGGCCTGATCACCTGCGGCAAAAAGTTTTTCTAATGCGTTTGCTGCTACTGGACGCATCAATTTCTTAGGAAGGTCCTCTTCAAATGGAAAACGGACATCAGGTGTAACCAATGGTTGTGGAACATAATCCCCCGGCAGTTTGGAGTTCTTATTAACTAGAACGAGTAACTTTGACGGATTAGAAACGACTGGCGTGGAATTGTTCTGATCCGAGCCGCTGTTTGAGTCATTTTGGTTAGAATCATCGCTCGATCCATCTTGATCGTTATTATTACCCGAATTAGATTGTTTGGATTTATCATCGGATTTATTCTGATCCGACTCATTATTCGAATTATGTTGCGTTCTCTCGTCAGATTGCTCATTGGAATCGTTGCGCTCATCAGAATCGTCATTTTGATTCTCCTGCTGCTCGTTTTCTTCTGGTTCCTTCAGTTTTCCTGATCCTGGTTCAAATGTAAGGTTATTGTTCAAAGCCATCTGCATATACCGCTTTGTGTCAGGTCCATAGATGCCATCATTAACTAAGTCACGTTGTTGTGCTTGAAAATCACGAATGGCCGTAGCCGTCTCTTTTTCATAAGATTGATCGACAGTAAGGTGGTCATACCCAAGTTTTTTGAGCGCCTGCTCTACTGTTTCAACCGCCTTCTTTTGATCCCCTTGTTGTAAAGTACCATCCGGAAGTGATTTTTCTTCCTTATTTTCGTCCTCCTCTTCAGAGGATGTGTCGCTTTGATTATCTGAAGACGATTCTTCCTTGTTCTCTTCGTCTTCAGCTTTTTCTATTTTCTCTTCTTCATTATCATCAGTGTTGTCAGCAGAAGCACTCTCATCTGCGTTTCCCTGACACGAGATCAACACAGTTGATAACACGACTAAAAATGATGACGTTAACCATTTACGCATCATTGATATCTCCCCCTTTTTCATCTTTCCACACTAATTTGACGATAGACATGAGAAAAAGGCTCACATTAGCCCGGAATTAGTAAAAATTACTCAGGTTAGTTACACTTCACAATCAAATATTAACATATGAGATTTCCTATCTAGAATTGAAAGCGGGGTATAACATGGATTTAATTTGGGAATCAACTCTAATGGTGCTGACTGGCATACTTCTTTTACGTATTGCCGGAAGAAAATCAATCTCACAAATGACACTTGCCCAAACCGTTGTCATGATTTCAATCGGCTCGATTATTATTCAACCGATCATTGAATCGAGTTTGTTCCGTACAATGGTGGCAGCCTCTGTATTCATAGCCGCACTCATTATAATGGAATACGTACAGGTCAAGTGGAATTTTGCAGAAAAATTTATCACTGGAAAGTCTAAAGTTGTAATCGAGAATGGTATATTGAATATACCCGAGCTTAAAAAGATGCGGTTTTCAGTGGATCAACTGGAAATGAGGCTAAGACAGCAGGGCATTTCAGATATTGCTGACGTGAAAGTAGCGACAATCGAACCTAACGGACAGATTGGCTATGAGCTTAAAGAGGATGCCAAACCTTTGACTGTCCGACAATTCAAACAATTATTAGCACAAACCCCTCAAGACGTGGAGGACAGCCCCTCCCCCTTATTCAAGGAAGTCATCAATCCGACTGAGCCTTCCTCATCGCAAAAGACGTTGAAGTGAATTCACTTAAATCCACCACCGAAGGCACTGCGAACGTCATGAATGGCGATGAAAGCATCTTCATCGACACGCTGAATCAATCGATTCAATTTCACCATTTCCTGCTTATCAACGACGGCATACAGCACTTTTCGTTGCTGCTTCAAATAACCTCCTTCAGCAGGAAAGACGGTTACGCCTCTTGTGAAATGCGAATTAATTAACTCCAACACATCATCAGCCTGATCTGAAATAATGGTCACGGCTTTTCTAACTTGCATACCGTCTACGATGAAATCAATGACTCTCGCCCCCACATAGATAGCAACGAGGGTTAGTAATGCCTTTTCAATCCCGATGACGAAACTCGACGCAAAAATCACAATGACGTCAGCCACTAGAATGCCTTGAGCCATACTCCACCCGAAATATTGGTTTAAAATACGCGCGATGATCTGCGTGCCACCGGACGTAGCTCCTGCCCTGAAAATTAATCCGATGCCGGCCCCAACAAACAGGCCGGCATAAAGTGGAGCTAAAAGCGAATCAGAAGAAAACGGTGCGCCCCAACCTTCTGTAAACCACAGAAAAAAAGACGAGACCACAACACCAAAAATCGTATAGCCCATCACCCCTTTCGTAAGTAACCGATATCCTAGAGCAATCAATATGGCATTCAAGAGCAAATTCACTAAACCCGTTGACCACCCGAATAAGTAATGCAACACCACGGTTATCCCGATTACACCACCTTCAGACAGTTGATTAGGGATAGCAAAATAATTGATCCCTAAAGAAAACAAGAAGGCTCCAGCGACAATGAGCAAAATTTTGTTCAAAACACGGCTTTTCATCAACACCCCTCCGATAAGTGTTCCATTTTGTCTTTATTCTATCGATTCGTGAATCACTCGCGCAACATCCCCTAACAAAACGGTTATGAAAGCAAAAATAAAACGTGAACATCGCATGGCGACGTTCACGTTTAGTGTTACGATTTATATGGGGTTTTCGAGATTTTTTCTCCATTATGCGTCTTCAGATCGCCCTCTTCATCCACTTTGTCGATTTTACCATCCGTAAAACCTTCCATGTAGGTATCCGAAACTTGCTCATGAGAAGTGGATAATCCTTTTGAGACCTGTTCTTCACGATCATAATCCTCGACCTGGTACGTTCGGTCCGCATCCTTTAAATACGCTTTGTTTCCTTTATTATCTTTGTTCAATGTCATGCCTCCTTTATATCCTAGTATGCATACCTTAGAAACAACTTATGAGGTGGACTTCTTCATCTTTGCTGTGTTGATTAAGAATAAGGCAAGTACCACTATAGCAGCACTTACGCCTGCTAATATAAGATAAATCATTTCGGAATTATTTTTCATTACGAGCGCGATGATGGGAGGGCCAGCTGCGACACCGACGAACCTCATGCTGCTATATAACGATGTAATCGATCCCCGTTCTTCTTTTTCTATTCCTTCTGTAATCAATGCATCCAAACAAGGAAGAGCAAGGCCGATGCCAATACTTGCAATGGTTACGAGGAGTAGAAACATCATAAGCGCCATATCATCTTTAACCCATACAAAGGCGATGGAGGCCCCGCCTGAGCCGAATAAAATCAGACGTTTCATTAATGGCTTTTTGGACCCGATTTTTTTGCCGCCAATATACGATGCAATACAGAGGAACAATAACGGCACGGCCAATAGCAACCCTTTCATATAACCTTTCATGTGAAAACGGTCTTCAAGCATAGATGAAAAATGGAATAAGAAGCCAAACAAAATGAACATTAAGAAACATCCGATAATAAAAATGGCGAACAGCCACCGGCCATTTTGATGAAAAATGTCCTTGATACAATGGAGAAATGACTTGAAGTCTTGTTTGGATTGTTGGTTCTCATTCTTCGGCACCTTTACAAAAAAGAAAACAAGGATGATGGATACTAAAGAAAGAATCGGCACTGCGATAAACGGCATAAACCAAACGACTAACGCCAATAAGCCTCCCGCAATCGGGCTGATGACTTTACCGAATGTGTTAGCCGTTTCGACGACTCCTAACCCTTCACTTACCTGTTCTTCCTCCTTAAACATGTCACCCACTGTGGGAAGCACTACAGGAAAAGCACCCGAAGCTCCTATGCCCTGCAAAAAACGACCGACTAATATTAATACATAAGGTTCCTCTATTTTCCAAGCAGCAAATGCGGCTAAAGCTCCCCCTGCCGCCACAATGATCAATCCGGGTAAAATGATTTTTTTTCGACCGAATATATCCGATAAGTAACCCGAAACAGGAATCAACAGGATTGCGATAAATGAGTAGATCGATAAGATCAGACTTGATTGGAACGCGGTAATGCCGATCTCTTTTTCAATAAGCGGTAATACAGGTATAAGCATTGAATTCCCTAACGTCATCATAATGGGAATAGATGCTAAAGCAATTAGATCCAGTCGTTTATCTTCCATCTCATGACAGCCTTTCCGATTAACAGTATGTGTACGCCACGTTAATTTCCCCATTTCGCAACTTATTTATACAGGGTCCACGTCTCCACATTATGGCGTCAGAGCCGAGTTGTTCACATATTCTACGAGAATGCAGTCAAACTAATCAAAAGGAGGTCATTTTGATGAGTCATAAAGGAAATCAGCATAAACAAAAACCAAAACCTTCTGTTAACCCCCAGGGACTGACCGAAGATGCTGCCGATCAGCAGCCAGATTCCCAACTTGAACAAAAAGCGAAGAAAACCAACACGAAACGTTAATACACGTTTTTCCAGCAATCAGCATCCAGAGGTCATTGAACACCATCCTAAAACACAAAAAATCCGAACGATTTCAGCAAAATGTTCGGATTTTTTGTGTTTTATTTCGTATTTTGGTCGTATTGTTAGTCAATTTCCGATGAACAGGAACAGTTGACGAAAAGAATCCTTATTCCTTATACTATTGGTATTGATAATGCTTTTCATTTAGTAAAACATTTGTCCATCTTGCAGAAAGGAGCATCATCATGCATCATGCTTTGGTTGTCGTGACACCTTTCGTCCATCAAGTGTATGGTACCTCCCCTTATCAAGCAGCGTCTTCTTTTTTGCAGCTGAACAAAGGGGACACGCTCACCATTACAGAACAAAAGAAATATATACACGGTTCTGGTTGGTTTTTGTTGATGGATATAAATAATGATTGCAGCCTTTATATGGCAACCCATGAAATCGACACATTTTATGCTCAAGGGTATGTGTGTACCCTGGCAGACTTGGATCTAAAAAAGAATTATTACGAATATAAGATCAACGAATCACTGGATTTACAAAACCATGACGACTTCAATCTGTATATCGAAAAACTGCAGGAGGTCACGGAACTCAAACACCGCTTTGAAGATACAGACAAACCTTCATTCAGAAAGGTTGTATAACGGGGGAGGGCTCTCCTCTCCCGCACGTCTGTAATCATTAAAAAAAGATAGAATTACGCTCTTTTGATATGATGTGCAAGAGATCGCCCCACGTCGTATATCCTCGCTCACGTATATTTTCAATCAGCCCGCAAAAAAGTGAGGCTGTCGTTAATGCGTCTCCTAATGCTGTATGCCGCTCATATCGTGCACAATTAAACATCTTCGCGTACACGTCCAAATCTTTCACTTCTTCAGATGGCCGCAAAAATTTCACAAGGCTTAACGTGTCCACAGAAGTTGGCGTACGCAGCTTGTAATCCGCTCGTTGCAATTCAGATTTCAATACTTGCAGATCGAAGCCCACGTTGTGCCCTACTAAACAATTGGTGCGATCTTTGGCAACTAATTCAGCAAACTGCTCAATGACCTCATAAGCCTTAGGAGC
This sequence comes from Thalassobacillus sp. CUG 92003, assembly GCF_013618635.1. Taxonomy (GTDB): domain Bacteria; phylum Bacillota; class Bacilli; order Bacillales; family Halobacillaceae; genus CUG-92003. The sequence continues at coordinate 106,354 of NZ_JABLSJ010000007.1, forward strand.
TTGCACAACCTTATCATTACTAATGGACGTCAGCTTAACAATTTCCTCAGGGATACCCCTTTCAGGGTCAACATAAGACTGAAAAATAGGCTCTTCCATCACGTGAAGCTTCTGCACCTGCACAGCTGCCAATTCAATGAGTCGATCCTCTCTTTTGACTGAAAATCCGGTTGCTTCAGTATCGAACACATAGAAGTTCATATCTTCCAACCGTGTCGACAACGAAATATCCGTGTTCATCGAAAAATGAAATGGTTTGGATCGCCCAAACATCCTGTTCCCTCCTGCTCACCCATTATCCGCACTCATAATGAAAATTCTCTAAGCATCCGACTTTGCATTTCCCGCATTTCTTTCAGCGCCCTAATAAGCGTATCTTTTTCTCTTCCCGATAAATGCGTAAACATTACCACTGACTCTGAGGATAGGTCGCCTTGATTGAGACGTTCCCATTTATGGCGAATGTAAATGGCCATCACTCCGGAAAGAGCATGTTTCAAATCCTCTGCTGTCCAGTCGGATAGAATGTTTTTATCATTCAGATGATCAATTTTTTCTACCGTTGTGCCTTCCACGATTTGATGTGTCAACGATAGTAACTGTAAAGCATGATGAAAGGGAAACAGGACTTCTTTTTTCAGATCAATTTGCTTTCGCTCCAGATTAAGCAATGAACGAATGGGCTGGTCTAAACGAGGTATTAACGTCTCGTTTTCATTTTGGGCTAAACGGTACATAAAGATGCGCGAACGATTCATTTCATTGATGACCATTGATTTAAATGCTTCATGTAGCGGTTCAGCCCCGTAAAGTTTACGAAACGAGAAAAAGTTTTCAGCCAGCAAGAGCGTGTCCGGTGTGGACCTGACCGCCCAGCGCCGCAGCCTTTCTTGCCAAGTGGACAAGGAGCCGCGCCATTTTTCTTCACTCGCCATCATGAAACCAGGGCAGCGTGTGAAACCAGCTTGTTCAAGGTTCTCCATGATTCTTTTTCCTAATTTTGCAAAATAGTCCTGCGCGCGTTCAGATTGTGCCTGTGAAACGTGGTCATAAACTAAAAAATGATCTTGATCGGTCAAAAGAAATTGTTCACCTCTGCCTGCACTTCCCATTTGATACCAGGCAAATGATACAGGTGGATCTCCTTCCCCGGCTTCCTTGAGCGACGCGACAGCCAGCTCTACTGCCCGGACAGACAAACGGTCATAAAGTTCTGTTAATACATCGAGAATATGAAGCGCCGGAACCTGATCGTTCAGTAAAACGGCTAACACATTATAGATTTCCGTTTTGATACTAGACAAGTCATCGATCTGAAGACGATCGATCTTTTCAATTGCAGAAAACATCGGCTGATTTTTGTTCCGCACTAAATCCGATAGGGTTATGATGCCGACCACCTGTTCACGGTCATTGGTAACCGGAAGATGTTTAATCCCATGGAGCAGCGATTCAGACATCGCTTTATAATAATAATCAACTCGATTAATGGTATGCGGATCACGCGTCATGATCTCTGCGACCGGCTGCTCTGTAGGATGGTTTTTCATGACGACTCGGCTGACCAAATCTTTTTCTGTGACAATCCCGATCAGCTTCTCATCCTCCATAATTAAAATGGAACTTGACTGATGCTCGATCATTTTTTGGGCAGCCTGCTTAATGGTTTGCGTATTTGCTATGGTGAGGGCTGGCTGAGTCATCATATCCTGGACCCGCTTAATGAACGGTTCGCTTTCCCCCCACTCATGGGCAAGCTTCACTTGTTCCGCTAACGACACATAAACATCTTTTAAACGCATAACCGTTTGATGAAGAAAATATTCGCGGATATACGCTTCCGACCACAATTGAGATAAAACGTGGTAGGGCACAAATAGCCCTACCACTCGTTCTACTGCCTTTATTTCAACCATATAAGCGTAATCATCTTCAGCTCGATTATCTAAAAAGTTGCTTAGACTGCCTAAACCGAGCAACTCGCCTGGTTGAACGACTTCCAACACTTCAGACGTTTCCCCTTCAGAAGCTGCACACACTTCTGCCATGCCTTCGGTTATGATAAAAATGCCTTCGCGACGTTTTTTAGCATGGGCGATCATGACACCTTCGCGATACATGCGCTCTTCACAATCCTTATACAACTGGTTGAACACCTGCTCATTCAATTCCGAAAATAAAGTGTGACTGCGGACATTACCGCGAATATCATAATCGTTCGGGGGCGTCTCATGAGTCTTGGGAGTCATCTAACCATACCTCTCCATCTCGATACGACATTTGTTCTGGATAACGAAGGTCGACAACTTCATCCTGTACTTGCTGAGTAGGAGCTGCCGTATTCAAGGATACAACGATATTGGTTATAATCGCTGCCGCTGCACCAAAGACGCCTGCTCCAGTGTCAATTATACCGAGAATTGTAAATCCGCCATATTTAGCTAAGAAAATGTACCCTAATGTAACGGATAGACCTACAATCAATCCGGCGATGACACCGGGCCCGTTAGAACGACGCCACCATACCCCTAGCAACAATGCCGGGAAGAATGTTCCTGACGCTAAAGCAAACGCCCATGCGACAATTTGAGTGATCGCACCTGGTGGATTCAAGGCTACAAGTCCTGCTATCACAGTAGCCAATACGATTGACCACCGTCCGACCAACAACCGTTGTTTTTCACTGGCATTCGGATTAATACTGCGATAATAGATATCGTGGGACAGCGCAGCTGATATAGCGATCATAAGACCGCCAGCTGTTGATAAAGCAGCCGCCATCGCACCTGCTGCCATCAGTCCAATAACAAAAATACCTAAATTAGCTATTTCAGGCGTGGCCATAACAACGATATCGTTACTGATAACGATTTCAGACCACTGCAAAATGCCATCGCCGTTCTGATCGGCAACAGACAGACGCCCGGTATCAACCCAGGAGGTTGTCCAGGCAGGAAGACTATCAATCGCAGAGCCGGCTACTTGTGTCATCAAAATGAAACGTGAGAAAGCCGCGTAAGCTGGGGCGGACAAATAAAGTAAACCGATAAATAATAATGCCCAGGCACCACTCCATCTTGCAGCTTTCATGGTTGAGACTGTGTAAAAACGGACAATCACATGCGGAAGACCCGCTGTTCCTGCCATTAGCGTGAACATTAACGCTAAAAACTGCCATTTCGTATTTTCAGTAAACGGCACGACATATTCTGAAATACCCAAGTCCTGATCCAGTACTTGTAATTTTCCAATGATTTCGCCGTAAGATACCCATGGCAACGGATTACCGGTAAGCTGTAGGGCCATGAAGATGACCGGAATCAAGTAGGCGATGATTAACACAAGATATTGAGCCACCTGAGTCCACGTAATCCCTTTCATACCACCCATAGCAGAGTAAAAGGCGATCAACACAACACCGATTAACGTACCGACTGCTGTATGTACTTCCAGCAAACGACCGATAACCACACCTGAACCGGATAATTGTCCGATCGAATACGTAAAACTGATGATGATGGTCGCAACAGCAGCCAGGAGCCTGGCTATGTTACTCTGGTAACGATCCCCGATAAATTCGGGTACTGTATAACGCCCATATTTCCTTAATTGAGGCGCAAGCAAGAAGGTCAGAAGTAAATATCCGCCTGTCCACCCCATGACGTAAGCCAGCCCATCATAGCCGAGCACCATAACGGTGCCAGCCATACCAATAAATGATGCTGCGCTCATCCAGTCGGCACCAATCGCCATCCCGTTGAAAACGGGAGGAACGCCCCGACCGGCTACATAGAAATCGGATGTTGCCTTGGCTCTGTTAAAAATAGCAATTCCTATGTATAAGGCAAAGGTTGCAATAATTAAAGTAAACGATACGAGAAACTGAACATCCATCCACTTTCCTCCTCAATCTGATTAATGCTCAACAGAGTTGCCTCGACTGATTGACTCGTTTTTCTTGTCATCAATTCCAAATTTCTTATCAATACGGTCACTTACGACTGCATTAACAAATAGTAAGATGATGAACGTCAGCACAGCTCCCTGTGACCCCATGTAATAATGGAGCGGAATGTTATTGACCGTAATATTTGATAAGGGTTCTGCAAAAAAGACCACGACATACGATACGAGAAAACCGATCGCTAGATAAATGAATATCATCGTGGTACGTGCTCGAAAATAGGCATCAGCAGTGCTCTTATCAATCTTCTTCATCTCGTTCACCCCCTTTCAGGCAGCATGTTGTCATCCGCGTAAATTAAATATGAATCGCACCGTCTCCCAAAACGGTAAAGGCACCATTATGATTTTCACCAGGATAAATGCGAATATCGAGACAAACGGTACCGCTAGAAAAACAGGTCTTCGTTTATTTAATGCGATAAAAACTGAGGCGATGGTAATAAGTGCAAACAGCAGTACCCACCACAAAATCTCCTTCCTCCTTTCTCAATTGAAAGCGTTATCAAACTAACGCATTACTTGTCCTTCATAAAAAATAGAGAGCATCCGAACAAGGTGTCGAATGACTTTCTACTTTAAATGACAGAATATTATCTATATTGTAATTATTATAAAACCTGACGCACTCTGTCAAGCTAAAACAGAATGTTAAGCGATCTTACATTATTTGATGCGCGCATGGCAGGTTTGTTACGCACAACTTTTTTAAATCAGATCAGCTTTTTTTATGCAAAAATTGATTGACTTCTTCGATATATCGATCTTTTGGGAATGTATTGAATATCGTTCGGGAAATTCTTACCGGGTCTCCGAAAAAGAAGCGTTCATACAAAGTCTGCCTGGATCCAAATGCACTCATGCTTAAATCCCAGGCCAGCCGGAACAATCTAACGCGATCTTTCCCTTGTTTTGTTGAGGATTGTAAATAATGATCGAGCTTATCTCCCATCGAAGCGCTGAAATCAGACTCTGCCGGGATGGAGACCATTCCACTTGCCCCCAGTATCGTAATGATTTCAGCGTAGCGTGGGTATTGCTCTTGGAAAAAATTCAACGCAACGTATAACTTTTGACGATCCGGCACCATGACGCCCGCTTTATTTTGCTCAGCAGCATGTTCAGCGTGTAAAAGCAACGCACGGATCGTTTCAAGCCCCTTGATAACTTCTGACACCTTACTTTGCACGTGCTGATATTCTTGAATACTTATAGCATCTATGATTGAAAGAACAATACCTAATAAGAACTCCAATTTAACGACCTGACGAGATACGATTTGATGCAACGTTAACGGAACAAAATTACTTTTTACGTAAAAGTCGGTAGCCATCATGATATTGTCATAAAAGAACACCCTTTCCCAAGGGACCTGCACCTGATCAAAAATGACAACCGTATCCATTTCCTCAAACCGTGAACTTAGCGGATGATCAAAACTGGACTCCCGATAGGCGAAGGATTCCCGGCACATGAAGCTCAAGCCTTTCGCATCACTTGGAATGGCAAACGAATAGGCATAGTCTTCCCCTTCGACACCCGGTGTGGAAAACACGATGATTTCATCCGTGATGCCGCCTTGCGTTGCTAATAATTTTGCCCCGTTAATGACCAGTCCTTCTGCTGTTCGATCGACCACTTTTGCTTTCGTCGTATCCTCCCCATTCAAAACCGATAAAAAGGAACGATTGACCTGCGGGTTTATGAATGTGTGAGTAAACGATAAATCCTGCTTACTAGCATACTCATAAAATTTCAACAGACGGTCAGGATAGCAATTTTTTCCCCCTTTCAACAAATCAACAGAGGAAGCAAAAGCAGCCAGAACGGTATTCATATAATCGGGACTTCTTCCCATGACGCCGCCTGATGCTTTAGCCCACCTTTGAATCATGTTTCGTCTTTGTGCCAAATCTTCTTTTGTCTTTGGTATTAAGTATGAAAGCCCCACTTTATTACCGGTCAGGTCGGAATCGAACGTCATATCTTGCTCATGTTTCGCCTGCAAGTCATATAGCGCAGCTTGACTTTGCATGACCCCTTTAAAAGCAGGATGCTCGGAAATGTTACCCGTCACTTTCTTCCCATCGTACCAAATCTGAGTCTGCAACTTATTTATACTGTTAATGTAAGAACGCCCCGTCCTCACCACGTCGACCACTCCTTAAACGCGTCGTAAATTGCCTATGAAATATCATATTTCCAAGACGCTGAAGAGTGACTGAAGCAGAAAACTGGAAGAAGCAGCCAATAGGACTGCTTCTTCTGATTTATCGTGTGACGGCTTTTCCGGAAAATTGATCAGTTTCAGTTGAACCTTTCAAAGCAGTGGTCGAGGAGCTTCCGCCCGATATGACTTGGGCCACCTCATCAAAATAACCTGTGCCTACTTCGCGCTGATGGCGCGTTGCGGTATAACCATGTTGTTCACTCGAGAATTCAGCCTGTTGTAACGCCGTATAAGCTTTCATCCCATAATCTTTATACTGACGGGCTAATTCAAACATGCCGTGATTGAGTGCATGGAAACCAGCTAATGTTACAAACTGAAATTTGTACCCCATCTTCCCTAATTGTTCCTGGAACGTCGCGATCGTCTCCTGATTCAGCTTCTTTTCCCAGTTAAATGAAGGAGAGCAATTATAAGCCAACAATTTGCCTGGATACTCGGCATGGATAGCTTGAGCAAATTTTTCTGCTTCTTCTAAATCTGGTTCAGAGGTTTCGCACCAAATAAGGTCGGCATACGGGGCATAAGCCAATCCTCGGGCGATGGCTTGATCAATGCCGGCATGCGTTTTAAAGAATCCTTCGTCCGTACGTTCTCCTGTCATAAATTGCGCATCGACGGAATCAATGTCGCTTGTAATCAAGTCTGCTGCATTCGCATCCGTACGGGCGATGATGACGGTTGGCGTCCCCATCGTATCTGCAGCAAACCGGGCGGAGATCAAGTGACGCACTGCAGTTTGTGTTGGCAAAAGCACTTTTCCACCTAGATGCCCACATTTTTTCTCAGAAGCGAGTTGATCTTCAAAATGGACGCCTGATGCCCCTGCTTCAATCATACTTTTCATTAATTCAAAGACGTTCAACTGACCGCCAAATCCTGCTTCTGCATCAGCCACAATCGGAGCAAACCAGTCGATCTCTTCGTCCCCTTCCATGAAATGGATCTGATCAGCTCTTTGAAGGGCCTGGTTGATCCGTTTCACAACTTGCGGAACGCTATTGGCCGGATATAAACTTTGATCTGGATACATGTGACCTGATAAATTGGCATCAGCCGCAACCTGCCAGCCGCTTAGATAAATTGCTTTTAAACCTGCTTTTACCTGTTGCATAGCCTGATTTCCTGTCAATGCTCCTAAAGCGTGCACATAATCTTCTTCATTTAACAATGTCCATAATTTCTCTGCCCCTGTTTTTGCCAGGGTATGCTCGATATCCAAGGATCCCCTGAGCCGAATCACATCTTCGGCATTATAGGGACGTGTTACACCTTTCCATCTGTCTTGTTCCCATGACTCACGTAAGGCTGCTACTCGACTTTCTCGCATACTTGTTCCTCCTTAGGTTAAGCGTTGATACGCTGGTAGGGTTAGAAATTCAACAAAATCATCGTTATGGACAAGATCCTCAAATAGCTGGGAAGCTTCATCAAATCGCCCTTGTTCATACATGTCAGGTCCAACGTCGCTTAATATTTGTTTTAATTCTAATTCTTTAATCAGTTCAAACAAATCAAAGGTGATGTTACGCCCATCATTCAAGACCCCCCGCGGGTGCCGAATCCATTGCCATATTTGAGCCCGAGAAATTTCGGCCGTGGCGGCGTCTTCCATCAGGTTATTAATTGGTGCTGCCCCCCTCCCTTGCAGCCAGAAGGCAAGATACCGGATGCCCACGTTAATATTGGTTCGCAGACCTTCTTCCGTAATGTCCCCTGCAGGAACTTCAAGTAATTGGTCCGCCGTAACGTGAACGTCCTCCCGTTTGTTATCAATTTGGTTAGGATAAGGCATCCATTTATCGAATACTTGCTTCGCTGTCTCAACCATCCCAGGGTGAGCGACCCATGTTCCATCGTGGCCATCTCTTACTTCGCGTTCTTTATCTGCTTGCACTTTTTGATAGGCAGATTCATTGGCTTCAGGGTCCCCCTTCACCGGTATTTGGGCTGCCATACCTCCAATCGCTGGTGCGTTACGTTTGTGACACGTTTGAATAGCCAATAGAGAATACGCCCGCATAAAGGGGACTTCCATCGTAACCAGCGACCGATCTGGCAAGATAAACGACGGATCGTGCCGGAATTTTTTAATGTAACTAAAAATGTAATCCCACCGACCGCAATTTAAACCAGCGGAATGCTCTTGCAGTTCATAAAGTATTTCATCCATTTCGAATGCTGCCAAAATTGTTTCAATCAGCACCGTCGCTTTGATAGTGCCTCTAGGAATCCCCAGTTCATCCTGAGCAAACAGGAAGATATCGTTCCACAACCTGGCCTCTTGATGGTTCTCAAGCTTAGGCAGATAAAAGTATGGCCCTGTACCTTGATTAAGCAGCTCATGGACATTGTGAAAAAAATAAAGGGCGAAATCGACAAAACCAGCCGAGACCGGTACATTATCGATCGTGATATGTTTATCATCTAAGTGCCACCCTCGTGGACGAACTTTCAAAACTGCGGGATCGTCTTGCAATTGATAGGTCTTTCCATTTAGATTCGTTAGTTCAATGTCTCGTCGAATGGCATCTCGCAAATTGATCTGACCCTGGATAGAATTTTCCCACGTTGGTGAATTGGCGTCTTCAAAGTCAGCCATGAACACATTCGCCCCAGAGTTAAGGGCATTGATTACCATTTTCCGATCAACTGGACCCGTTATTTCCACCCGCCGATCCTGCAAATCAGCCGGGAGGGGAGCGATAGTCCAATCACTTTCTCTCACAACCTGTGTTTCCTTAAGAAAATCAGGTGCCTTCCCCTGTGCAAGCTCTGTCTGGATAACGTTACGTTCTGCAAGAAGTGCCTGCCGTCTGTCTTCGAAACGATGGTGCATTTTAAATAACAAATCCATAGCCCCATCAGTTAAAATCTCATGAAACGCGTCAGGCATATATCCGCTAATGTTCAACTCTCCATGTTTTAACTGCACTGTATTCACCTCTTTGTTATAAGTCAGATTATATAACACACTATGTATTATATAACAGAATAACTAAAAAAAATTATTCTTCTCGGCGAGCTAAACAATGTTCGCATTCCAAAATAGTTGTAACACGATGCTCCTGCACAGGTGTGCCACATTCCGGGCACGTATGAGGCCGAGCCTGTCGCTTATGTTCTTGGGCCATGGGACCACCTCCTTTTATATAACAGGGAAAAATATTTGTTATCTGTTATGAAACAGTTTAGTGTTTTTAAATTGGAAATGCAACCATTTTTTTATAATTTTTTCAATAATTCTAAATATTCCGCTCAAACCCATATTTCACATTACTGCTCTGAGGGGTTGTTACCGAATAAACGAAGGCTGTGTTTAGCACTTTAATGTGAGTAGTCAGGATTTTGTTTTCCGAGATGATTGTGGTAGATTACCGATAGATGTGATTCTTATAAACATGCACAATTTCACTCAGGCATCCTTGCTCACATCACAGCCAATTGGTGGGTGCTTCAGTTTCGGGAGGTTAGACAGATGATTTACATAGCTGTAGGGATTGGCGGGGTGATAGGCAGTTTATTACGGTACTACATAAGTGTATATACCGGATATGGATGGGGGTCCACTTTTCCCTTTGACACCTTCCTGGCTAATTTAATCGGATGCTTTCTTTTAGGGTGGGTAACGACATACTTAGCAAAAATGAACTGGCTCCCAAGTCCTGTATCACTTGGAATCGGTACAGGCCTGATCGGTTCGTTTACCACATTCTCCACATTCAGTTTTGAAACGGTTGCTTTAATAAAGTCTTCTGAATGGTTAATAGCGATCAGCTATGTTCTAGGCAGTTTATGGGGGGGATTATTACTAGCCTACCTAGGCTACCGGGTAGGAAGAGGAATGCTTCAAAACTCTATAAGAAAGGGGTCATAAAACCATGTTCTTAAATAGTGTGCTTGTGGCCGTCGGGGGATTTTGTGGAGCCGTATCCCGTTTCTTCATAAGCAAATGGATAAAGGAAAGAATACCTTTTTCATTCCCATTCGCTACGATGACCGTTAATCTGCTCGGCTCTTTTTTGCTTGGATGGGTCATGGGAGCAAGGTTAGATGAACAGACGACGCTCCTTGCAGCAACAGGATTTCTTGGCGCTTTTACCACGTTCTCTACCTTCAAACTGGAAAATATCCATTTGCTGACCGCTTCGGAAAGGAAAACCTCGTTACTCTATATGGGGGTCAGTTATACAGGCGGGATTCTACTCGCTTTTGCCGGGCTCTTACTGGCAGGTGGATAAGAAGTTAGGACATCAGTAATCAGAAAGATTGAAAACCGAACATTGGAAATGCATATGAAATCAACGCTGCTCATGATCGTAGTCAAAACACGTTGACGCTAACGGGAACAGCGCGAGCCGAAGACCCCGCAGGAATGCGGTTTTTGCTTTCTTTCAGGAAGCTGGGGCCGTGTCGAAAATGGCGTGTTTAGACCGAGCGGTTATGAACACCTTCCTTGAAACACAAAAGTTCCGAACAATTTCGTGGAGATTGTTCGGAACTTTTGTGTTTTATTCAGTTTAAAAGCCTTACTCAGTTTCTTTGAATAGGGCTAACACGTTATTCACGCTGCCATATTCGGAAGCATGAGGACGGTCGTCTCCGGATTCATAGCCGTAGTCTACCATGCGATTGCGATTTAAACAGAGTTTCGTAAACGTCGGTTTGAAGAAATCAAACACTTGGAAGCGTTCCGCTAAGTGGGGAAATCGTGTTTGGTAACGTTTGATCGCATCAGCCAGTAGCTCCCAGAAGGTCAGTTCATCGACCATGTACTGATTGTCCAGAATGGCAGCAAGATAACGCAGGTGGCAGATGAACAAACCTGTGAAAATGAATTGGGTCAACCCCTCTGGCGCTTCACTCCTTAAGACGGCTTTAATATCTTCAGCCAAGTTGTCCAATTCTGGAAAGGGCTGATCACTGATATTGACATCATCTACGAAATCTTTAACCGCTAACCGCTTCGGTTTATGCTGCTCCAGCACGATGATGGTGTTTTGGCCGTGAGGAGAGAAAACAGTCCCGTATTGGTACAAGTAATGCAGCAGCGGGTCCATGACAATTTGGAAAAAGCTGCGCAGCCATTCCTCTGCCGACACATCTGATTGTTCAATCATGCTTTGGATAAACGGCTTACCTTCGTGATCGCGATATAACAGAGCTGCCAACGTCACAGCTTGTTCCCCTTCTTCCAAGTAGGCATAGATGCTTTCCCGCCATATACAGCCAAGGAGTTCCAGGTAGTGATACGGCGCGTGCTCGAGCTGGTTAAAATAGCGTTGATCAACGTTGATACTGGCAATTTCACCGGGCAAGATGAGCTGACATTCCTGTTTTAAGAAGGCGTCAGCTTCAGCAATACCCTTGATAAAGTCTGTAATACGAGGGGCAATCACGGTTCTTTCGGCAGGCAAGCCGCGATAAACCAGGGTATTTAAAATACTCATGGGAACCTTGACGTGATGTTTATAAGGATTCGATGTATTGACAAACGTTCGAATCGATTGTTGGGGCAAATAGGTATCCTTCCCGTCTCCGATAAGGATAATGTCTTTGTTAGCAATCTCTTCTGGAAATTGCTGAATAATGACATTGTTCCATTGCCATTCATGCACAGGCATGATGTAATACGCTGCCGGGTTCTGATCGTAACGAATCAGCGTTTCCTTAAACTGATCCCGCTCCTCTTCATCCGTTTCATGAACGAGCAGCTCATCATAATCCAGATTAGCCACAGCCTGAAAGGAGGCGATTGAATGATGAACGGCCACCCAGATCAGCTTGACGTCATTTTGCCTTTCAGGCGCGTAGGCTAGATAGTCATCATAATCAAAGCCGATCCTACCTTTGTTATACGTAATCCACGGATGCCCGGTCATATGGGTTTCCAGTTTGGCATAGTCTTCATGAATTAACGCATCCGCAGGCTTCACGTTCTCCCTCTCTAAATGGGCATCGGCTATCATCGTATGTTGAAGCTCTTTAATCAAATGGCTGGCTGTTTCTGCCGACATCCCGATCAAAGGCTTGATGTCCAATAAAAACGTAAGCGCACTCTTTGCTTTGCTTCGTCCGCTTTCGTCGACGATGTCAACAGAATCCTTGATTACCTCATAACTATCAAACCATCGTTTTTTAACGGTAAAATAATAGGATTTAGCGGCTGAAACATCAAGCTTACACTCCATTATCCTATCAGCTTCCGCCATAATGTGCGGCTCTATCATATCTTCATACATGTATTCCGCTATCATTTTTTCCAGTAATCGCTGATTGACGTTGTGCCAGGTTGCCTCTGTTAATACGTGAGTCAACTGGTTCTCACTTGTTGCCATAATATCCCTCCACTTAAATATGTGTACTGCTCATGGTCGGCTGTTCTATGCCAAACGTTTGAAAAACAGCATCTGATTGGACCGGATAAGCCTCTCTCCCTACCAATTGGTTAATGATGACGGCATTCCGATGAGCTCCGAGCCCTAAATCCGGTGCGCCGACCCCGTGGGTGTGAAGTTCGGCATTTTGGACGAAAATCTCGTTGGATAAACGCTCACGCATGACCAGACGATAATCTTCCGTTATTTGAAACCGCCCCCTCTCATCCCGCTCTATAAGATGATCGACAGGAGATAACCAGTGCGGCATCGTTTGCGCATAGCCTGTGCCGAGGATAATGACATCGGCGTCTAATTTAAATGAGTCCCCCTTGATGTGGTGATGCGCTTGAAGCTCCCATTGATTCATTCGCTTCGTGATGTTTTCAACTTCTGTCATCGCCTGCAAATGGATATCAGGTTTTGTATTGCCGATAGAGCGTTCATACAACAGATCATAAATAGCAGCAATCGTATCTGCGCTGATGCCTTTATATAGCAAATGCTGCTGTTCTAACAATCTATCTTTCTTGAATTGGGGAAGCTGGTAAAAAAACGCCGTATAATCAGGTGAAAAATGCTCAAGGCCGAGTTTGGAATACTCCATCGGGAAAAAGCCCATAGACCTTGTAAACCAGTGGAGCGAAAACCCCTTCTTGACTTGCTCGTGCGCTAATTCCAGAAACACTTCAGCCGAACTCTGGCCTGATCCAATTACAGCAATGGAGTCTGCGTTTTCACAGCTTTCTTTTTTGTAAAGATACTCGGACGTATGGAAGACCGTATCCCCCAATGCATGCTGGAGATGACCTGGCACGGCTGGCGTTGTTCCCACTCCCATGAGTAAATGCCGAGCGTAAAACCGCTTATTTATGTTTTCGTTTCGTACCGTAATTTCATATACTGGATCACAATCGCTCAATTTTATTCGTCTCACTTCCTGCACACGCATGCCGAATTGACAGGACGTGATATGTGAGGCAGCCCAACGGCAATAATGGTTGTACTCCTGTCTTGGAATGTGGAACTTTTCCAGAAAATAAAAGTGATACATGCGTCCGTGCTCCTGCAAATAGTTCAGGAAACTGAACCGATTCGTGACATCTGCCATGCTCACTAGATCTGCTAAAAAGGGCACTTGCAGCGTCGTCCCATCAAGTAACATGCCGGGATGCCAGTCAAATTCCGTTTTTTCTTCAATAAAGACTGCTTTAATATCGGGAACATTCTCCATTAAGGCTGCTGCACCTAAATTGAACGGCCCAAGGCCTACACCGGCCACATCATAGAGAACGTCACAATGTTGCGCTGACATAAGAACACCTCGCTTCAAACTGTTCGCGTTCACACCACATCAATAACCCGGTTTTATCCGGCAGCTCAATTGATTTAACAGGCGTGAACCCACATTTTTCAAACACATGAATCATCTTTTCATTACGAATATCCGGTTCCGCTATAACACGATTGGTATCAGGATGCGTGAACTGAAACGCGACCATCGCACGCAGTAATGGGAGGGCGAGCCCTTTCCCTAAGTAGCGCTGATCACCAATCAATAGATGCACGCCTTGATCAGATGGTTCAGGGTTAAACGTAGACCCTACCACATCCTGTTTTGCCCAGTAAGACTCCCAATAGCTCATCGGCACACCATCCAGCTCACCGATATACAACGATTGATGACGATCCGCCAAAGCACGTTCGACATGGTTTTGGAACCGATCGAACGGCAGATTCAACTGCCAGAATGGAATGACATGGTCGTGATGCATCCATCTATGAAGCAACCCGATATCACGGTTCACCTCAAACGGGCGGAACGATATCGTTTGGTTGATTGAATCGTCAAAACACGTAAAACGGTTAGCCATTGGTTATCCCTGCTTTTTCTGCGATAGGATTAGAAACGAGCGTATAGACAGATTGATCTTCCAAAGACCCTACTAATTCGTCCATATCATAAAAACGTGTTAATAGATTCGCTTTACAGGGCAGTTTCTCATCGTTTAATAGACTCGCTAACAGATCCGCAACCCCTTTCGAGCGACTATGGTGCTGCCGAAGCTTTTCTCTGAATACATCCAATAACCGCTGTTCAGAAATCAGCCCGTTAACGCCAAAACTATTAATCAATCCGAATATATGATTAAAGATGAAATAGTAACGAAAGCGCTCTTCGGCAATAGCGGCAGAACATATCGTATCGCTGTGGCGGTTCAAATCCGGCAACAGCTCCCGAAGTTTATCTGCGTGTGTTTCGCTGAAGTAATACCCCTGATTGTCACGATAATAAAACGTATGCGGGAAGCCATCTTTCAGCTTGATCACCGAATTTTGCTGATGTGCTTCCAGGGCGATGCCGTACGTTTCAAATAACCAAAGCAGCGGATCCAATGTGATATCCAAATAGGCTTTGAACCAATCCAGGCTGACGTGTTCATGGGTTTGTCCTTTTTTGTGCGCAAGGTCTGAAATTACCTTGTGGAGACTGCTGTGACGGCCGTCAGGACCATCTTGGCATAACCCCGCAACCATATACGTTTGAGTCGAATTTCCTTTAAATGGATTTTCACGCACGACGACATCAAGCTTCACATCCTCTCGATCAAACGGCACATTCATATAAGCCGGGTCTTTGATCACCTGAAAGTGTGGATAATGATAAGCCAGTTCACGGCCTAATCGTGTGTCTAACAATCGAGCTACTTCAACACCCCGCTCCAATTCATGCGGCTGATTATAACGTAACGAATTGGTGATTTTGACTGGCACGGAAAACTTGAACATATAATCCGAACCTTGGCGATACACCGTACGGAACGAGGATGTCGCCGTATATAATGGACCGATCGGACCCAAGTAGACCAGCGTTCTTTCATCCTGTTTAGCCTTTACCTCGTGTTGTTCAATCAAATGTTTAGCCTGCAGGGGATGGGTCGGAACCAGTTCCCACTCCTCCTGTATCTCCAAATCAGCCAAAAACGATTCCTCAAGCGAAGGGTCTGCCCTCAATTCCTGCATGATGATGTGTTTGATCGAAACAGGGAGCATAGATTTTTGCTGCAGTTCGGACTTTTTAACATGAAAGTAATGCAGTTGAAACGCCCCTTTCATTTCCGGTCCGTAGCGGTCATCATCGGCGCCTGTCATGCCCTGCTTACTTTTCGGCGTTGGATGAAGCAGATGGCCAAACAGAAGAGATTGTTCTGCTTCGATATAGGATAAATTCTCATCATGTTCGGAACTAGTTTGGTGAGCTTCAAGGTATTTTTTGATATTTTGGCAGCTTAAGATCACCCGAAGCACCAACTCATCCTCAGCTCCCTCACGCCCTTGTTCCAGCTGAAGCTCATTTACAAGCAATGATGTCAGCGTAATATAATCAATAGGCTGGGGCGCTTCATCTCCCTTCTTTACATAGAGCGGGAAATTAAACAGATGCCGACCGGTTTGAGACCAATATTTTACCGGAACAATCAAATACACATTCTGATGAGATAAAGGGCATTCTATGACTTTTTCTAAGCAATCTGTAAGCTGGGAAAAAATCGTTTCAATCCCTTGCGCCTGATTTGCATCTGTATAATTTTCCGATTCTCTAAGATAACAATTAAGGAAATTCTGCATCGTCGCTCGTTCAGCTGTCTGCTTTACGTTTGACATGGGTGTTCCCTCCATTTCTGATACGCTTCGTCTCCGTATCGTGTAATCATGTGTAAAATTTCTTCTATATCACGCCGGCTCGCAGCAGGATTCAGCAACGTCAGCTTCAAAAAGTTAGCACCGTCTACCGTTGTCTTAGCTATGACCGCTTCGCCACCATGAAACAATCGCTTTTGAATCGATCGATTGATCTGATTGTGTTCAGAAGCATTAAGCATCGGTTGTGTATAGCGAAGAATAACTGTGCTTAACGCTGGTTCACGCGTGAGCACCGTTAATGAACGGAATCGATCCGCGTACTCGGCGGCATATCCAGCCAGCTGCAAGGTATGATCGATCATGTGACCGAATCGCTTCGTCCCTATTGTCCGCAGCGAAAGAAACAGCTTCAGAGCGTCAAACCGCCGGGATGTCTGTATGGATTTATTAACGAGATGCACCGCCCCATCTTCTTCGTCATCTTCTGGATTCAAATAGGCGGCATGATGTTGTATATAACGGAAAGAAGCACGATCTTTCACTAAAAATGCTCCGCAGCTGATCGGTTGGAAAAACATTTTATGAAAGTCGACCGCAAGGGAATCAGCTTGTTCGATTCCAGCCAATTTATGCGACCAGTGATGACTTAACATCAATGCCCCACCATAAGCTGCGTCCACATGAAACCATAAGCCATTCGTTTTGGCCGTCTCTGCCAGTTCCGGGAGTGGATCAATACTGCCGAAATCCGTCGTCCCGCACGTACCAACCAAAGCAAACGGAAGGAGCTGTTTATCTGCCAACTCCTTGATGGTTACGTTCAACCCCTCCAGTGATAACCGGTGATGTTCATCAGTCGGGATGGAAACAACCGCGTCCTCCCCAAGTCCGAGTTGGGCAGCTGCCTGCTTCACAGTGAAATGCGATTCTTCGGAACAGAGAATGCGCATGCGGCTGGCCCCCTCTGGCAGGCCTTCTTTCTGAACATCCCGTCCCCAATATGTGTGACAGAATGCGTCCCGGGCAAGCAGCAGCCCCATATAATTGGATTGCGTGCCGCCGCTCGTAAATGAACCATCGCCTTGGTTGGAAAAACCGAACTTAGCGGTTAACCAATTGATCATCTCCATCTCTAAAAAAGTAGCAGCCGGGCTCTGGTCCCATGAATCCATCGATTGATTAAACGCACTGAGTATCATTTCACCAGCAAGCGCCGGCAATAAAGGCGGACAATGCAAATGAGCTGCAGCCCTTTCGTGCGATATGTTCACGTTCTGAGTTAGAACAGACCCTTCAATGGCATCTAGCACCTTTTCAAGCGACTCTCCTTCATACGAAAATATCGCGAGCTGCTTGATTTGAGCCTGGAGTGCCTCAGTTTTTTGACCTTCATAAGGTGCGCTTTGTTCTGAAAACACTTTTGCCAGCTTATGAACGACAGCGGTTGCCATGTGTTCATACGCTGCAACACCTGACGGGTGACGATGAAGAAAAAAATCCTCAAAATAATTCTCCTGATCTCCTGCTAAATTTTCCTTTATATCGTATCCGACTGCCATCGGCATCTCCCTCTTTTCAATTGAAAATTATCTTAGCACGCCTTTTGCATTTAGGTGAAAATGATTCTCATTTTCATTACGCGTTACATGATACAGTTTAATTGAGAATGATTATCATAGTCAATGAATCTTGAGAACTATCCTTCGTGCGCTTGAATGTCCTGATTTGTAGGTCATAAACTAGAGGGAACCGCCAATTATTAGGAAACTCAGATAGAATAAGAGAGCTGTCCAAGACGGCAGCTCTCTTTTCGTGCGTATTTTTGAGTTTCAGATTTTATAAGCAACTTTTTAATATTTATAAGCAACTTTCTGGATTTGTTTACGACTCAGCTGGATTTGCAGGCAACAACGATAGTAGCCGGGCGTGAGCGATGCCGTGTTGACGAGTCTAGTCTGTTTCTATACGCCTTTAGTTGATTTGTAGACGAGATGCGGCATCTTCTTTGCAACATTTTCGATTTCTTGGCAACTATTCGAGATTTGCAGGCAACTCGGTCTCAGGGAAATGTAGATGGTACGTTCTGTCCTTCTTTCCGCCTGAATGTGAGGTGTTCAACCCTCTTAGCAGCCGAGAAGATAAAGAAGGACTGGAAATGAGCAAAAATTCACGTGCTTCCTTATTCGAAATTGTTGCTCCAATTAATAGCCTGTAATCCAACAGCGCTGCCACATGGCCATTTTTTGAAATCTGGCCACACTGGGGGCACGCCCATTTCCCATATAGGCGATGGCAAGATTGTGGCAGACAATGCGGGCACAACACGCCTTTTATCAAGTGACGTTCGTCGATGTGATAAGTTTCTAATATACTGCGATCAAGCGGTAAGTGCTGTGCTTTCAGGGTTGAAATGAGCTGTTCGAGTTGAGGATCACTTATTTTAGGGAAGGCGTACTGATTGTGGAACTCGGAAATTTTAATCGGGAGGTAATCGCGGTGGACGACGTGCTCACGAAGATGGTCTGAGGAACTGCGGATGATGGTGGAAGGATGACTGATGACAACAAGCGAGAGCACAGGGATATCTAAATCCCAATTGTTGATACGCAACCACTTTTTCAATTGCATCTCTTGTCTGCGGATTTGAATGATGGGATCCGGAAACGCTTCTTCTTTTCCATCTTTGGATCGAATGAGTTGATGAAAAACCTGATCAAAATACAGTTCGCCGGATATGTTTTTCACTTCAAGAATGAGGAGAAATGCTGGCGTTACGAGGAGACTATCAATCTGGACGTAGTGCTGGCGATCAAACAGGCGAAGGTCATGGAAAATGTAGACCTTTTCGTGCTCGAGAAAACTTAACGGATAATCGAGAGCGGTCTCCCCGGCATAACCTGCACGCGTTTTAGCAATGCTTTCCTGAATGAGGGGCTGCTGAGGATGGTCAATCGATATCCGGCGTTGCAGAGCTTCCAATTTCATGAGTTTAAGCGGTTTTTGTCGTGGCTTAACAATCAAGGCGTCACATTCCTTTCTAATTTAAAATCAACTGTTGGACGATTCCAAGCGACTTTTCTACATTTGCAGGCAACTTTCCGCCATTACGGGTCAACCTCAACTCGTTTCCAAGCAACTTTGCTCGATTTGCAGTCAACTCCTTTCTTTCACCTTAAATATTCTACGAATGCGCACCCCCTTCCTTCTCAGAACAAAGGCGCAAGCGCCCCGGGAGCTCCAACACGCATAAGCAAAACACCAGGAGGAAGGTGGTCTTTCCTTCCGCAGGGTGGGTTGCTTATGTCGCGAGGAGCTGGGCGCTGGAGCCGGA
Organism: Thalassobacillus sp. CUG 92003; assembly: GCF_013618635.1. GTDB lineage: Bacteria > Bacillota > Bacilli > Bacillales > Halobacillaceae > CUG-92003. Next base: position 125,900 of record NZ_JABLSJ010000007.1, read on the forward strand.
CGTGGCTTATGAGGTATGTGTTATCCACAATGTCCAAATTTTATAGTTCCCAAGCAACAAAAAAGAGCCAGCTCATAAACAGCTGGCTCCCGTTCACTTATTCTAAGTTTTTATCCGTTACAGCACCTTTGGCTGATGAGGAGACGAGATGGGCATATTTCGCAAGCACCCCTGTCTTATGCTTGAGTTCAGGCTGGACCCATTCACGGGTTCGCCGTTCAAATTCTTCATCACTGACTGCAAAATTGATTTGCTGGGTTTCGCTGTCAATTGTAATCGTATCGCCTTCTTTTAATAACCCGATTGGACCACCTACATGGGCTTCAGGGGCCACATGTCCGATGACAAATCCGTGTGAGCCGCCGGAGAAACGCCCGTCAGTCAATAGGGCGACTTTCCCGCCTAAGCCACGGCCGACGATCATGGCGGTGATGGAGAGCATTTCCGGCATACCGGGACCACCTTTTGGCCCTACATGACGGACGACAAGAACGTCTCCTTCTTGAATTTCGTTATCCATGATCGCTCTCGTAGCATCGGCTTCACTATCGTAAACACGCGCTGGCCCTTCAAATCGGCTGATGGTCTGCCCGGACATTTTAGCGACCGCTCCCTCAGGGGCAAGGTTCCCACGCAGGACGACTAAGGGTCCGTTTGGTTTGATGGGATCGTCCAAGGAGCGGATGATATCTTGTCCCTCTTTCAACGAAGGCGCATCGCCCAAGTTTTCTGCTATCGTCTTACCTGTAACAGTGAGGCAGTCTCCATGAAGAAGGTCATGCTCATGGAGTAATTTCATGACGCCTGGCACACCGCCGATTTCAAATAAATCCTGCATGACATATTTTCCACTCGGCTTCAAATCGGCAATGTGAGGAACACGCTGACGCACCACTTCAAAATCATCCAAGCTCAACTCTACGTCTGCGGAGTGAGCCATAGCCGTCAAGTGCAGCAAAGCATTAGTTGACCCGCCGAGGGCCATCACAACGGTAATGGCATTTTCGAATGCCTTTTTCGTCATGATGTCGCGGGGATAAATGCCTTGTTCGAGCAAATTGATAACCATTTCTCCGGCCTGGCGGCATTCTGATTGTTTATAATCATTGACTGCCGGCGTTGAAGAGGAGCCGGGGATACTCAAGCCCAACGCTTCAACTGCTGCTGCCATGGTGTTTGCCGTATACATACCGCCGCAGGCTCCAGCTCCGGGGCAGGCATTGCATTCTACTTGATGGAGTTCTTCATCATTGATGATCCCTTGTTGATATTGACCGACTGCTTCAAATGACGAAACGATATCGATATCCTTTCCATTCAATTTACCTGGTTGAATAGTTCCGCCGTAAACATAGACGGAAGGAATATTCATGCGTCCGATGGCCATCACACAAGCCGGGGTCGTTTTATCGCAGCCGCCAATAGCCACCACGCCATCTAACCGTTCGGCATTCGTGACTGTTTCAATCGAATCGGCAATCACTTCACGACTCGGAAGCGAATAGTGCATGCCTTCGTGCCCCATCGCAATACCATCAGAAACTGTAATTGTATTAAAAATCATGGGAGCTCCGCCGTTATCAGCTGCTCCTCCTTTAGCGTCTCGAGCTAGCTGATCAATGTGGACATTACATGGTGTCACTTCACTCCATGTACTTGCCACTCCAATCATCGGCTTTTTAAAATCTTCATCTTCAAATCCCACAGCCCGAAGCATCGATCGATTCGGGACACGGTTTGGATCGTCACTTATAACTTTACTGCGAATGCGTAGATCCTGTTTATCTGCCAATTGACTCATCCTTCCCAAGGAGGTTGTTGAATTGATTCATTTTGACTACTTACAATGATGATACTAATTTGCAAGACGCTTCGCAATCAATATTCAGAAAATAACAATATTTTACTAGATTAAAGCGTCCTTTCGTTAAAGCATACGCATTTAGAAAAAAGCAGCCGGAACGACTGCTTTTTTCGCTTATTCTTTTTGGTTGACGGTCGGGCGGCCAATGGAATGGTATTCCAAGTCTGCTTGATTCGCGTCAGCCAGGGAATAGCAATTCCTCCCATCAAAGATAACCGGCTGTTTTAGTAAACGGCTGTAATTTTCGATCGAATAGTCTTTGAATTCCGGCCAATCCGTCATGATCACGACAAAATCTTTATCAGCTAGTGCCTCTTCGATTGAATCATGATAGATGGTTGCGCCAGGCAAATAGACTTTGGCATTCTCACTGGCTATCGGATCATAAGCGTGCACTTCCGCGCCTGCATCCACTAATTCCCGAACTACTTTGATGGACGGCGCATCACGCATATCATCGGTGTTCGGTTTGAAAGCCAGTCCCAACACAGCTATCTTTTTCGTCGTCAAATCAGTAAAACGATGTTTGATCTTATCGACGATGATCCGCTGCTGTTTATCATTCGTCTCAATGACACTTTGAATGATCGGCATGTTGACGCCGACATTTCTTCCAATGGAAAGTAGGGCCTGGGTATCTTTAGGGAAACAAGAGCCACCATAACCTACACCGGCATTCAAGAACTTGTTGCCAATCCGTTGATCCATGCCCATGCCTTCCGCCACGTTCTCAATGTTTGCCCCAAGTTGTTCACAGACGTTACTCAATTCATTGATAAAGCTGATTTTCGTTGCCAGAAAGGCATTGGAAGCATATTTGATCATTTCAGCGCTACGTAAGTCTGTTTTGACAATCGTCATATCAAAACCTTGATAGATACGAGCTACAGTAGCAAGCGTCTCATCATCTTCTGCCCCGATAATGATCCGATCGCCATTGAAGGTGTCATAAATAGCCGAGCCTTCACGCAGGAATTCAGGGTTCGATGCTACCGTCACCTGGACGTCGTTTACAACGTTTTCCCGGATGACTTTGGCGACATACTCATTCGTCCCCACCGGCACGGTACTTTTCGTCACGACCACCGTATCGTTTTGCAACGATTGCGCAATACTGCGGCAAGCCTTTTCTAAATATTGCAAGTCTGCAGAACCATCTTTTGACTGCGGCGTGCCGACTGCGATCACCACAACCTCTGCATCTTTCACACCTGAAGCATAATCAGAAGTAAAATATAAACGGCCAGCCTTAATGTTTTTTTTCATTAATTCATCGAGTCCAGGTTCATAAATGGGCGAATGGCCTTTTTTCATCGATTCGATTTTTTTTTCATCAATATCGATACAGGTAACCTGATGACCGACATCGGTCAGACACACACCGGTCACCAAACCGACATAGCCTGTGCCAATTACAGATATTTTCATGGTTTCACCAACTTAATTGTTAATTTTTTTAAGTTTGCGTTCAAGCAGGGCTTCAATATCCTCTTTTAAATCCGAACGGTTCAATGCAAAGTCGATCGTTGCATCAATAAACCCGAGCTTGTTTCCTATGTCATAACGGGCCCCTTTGAATTTGTAAGCCCACACCGGTTGTTTTGTATTCAAAATTTTGATCGCATCGGTTAGCTGGATCTCATTTCCTTTTCCAGGCGGAAGAGTTTCCAATATCTCAAATACTTCCGGCGTCATGACGTAACGGCCCATAATCGCAAAATTTGAAGGTGCTTCTTCCTTACTCGGCTTTTCAACGAGATCAGACACTTGAATCATATCAGAGTCTACTTGGGCTCCGTCGACCGGGCTGATGACCCCATAACTTGACACTAATTCCTCAGGCACTTCTTGCACACCAATAATGGAGGCATCTTTTTCATCATAAGCCTTGATCAACTGACCTAAGCAAGGGTCATCGGATTGCACAATATCATCACCGAGCAGAATGGCAAATGGTTCATTACCTATAAATCGACTGGCACAAAGAATGGCATGCCCCAGCCCTTTTGGTTCTTTTTGGCGGATATAGTGTATGTTGGCAAGATCTGAAATAGCCTGCACTTCTTTTAGCATCTCATGTTTTTCTTTTTCGGCCAGTTTTTCTTCTAATTCATAGGATTTATCAAAGTGGTCCTCTATGGCACGTTTGCCTCGTCCTGACACAATAATGATATCTTCAATCCCGGAGGCTACCGCTTCTTCTACAATGTATTGGATGGTCGGTTTATCCACGATCGGCAACATTTCTTTAGGTTGAGCTTTCGTGGCCGGCAAAAATCGCGTTCCCAGGCCGGCAGCGGGGATAATAGCTTTACGTACCTTCATACTTCCACTCCTTCATCTAGATTCTATGTAATCGTATCCTGTTACAGTTTATCATAATTTGAGAGCAATACATCAATTCGCACTTGGAAAATCAACAATCGATTTTGCAGTAATTGGCTTTCCCTCATTCAGTAGATACTCCCCCCGTATACGGCTTTAGGATAGACTTGCTTCATCGTTTCCCATTGGACGATAAACAAATCGGCAATCGGATAAACAATTTTACCCGCCAATGTCGGACTGGAGGATTTGGCAAAACTTTCGATGAAAATGACCTTCTTCCGGAATAACTTTGCGATATAGCACATCGGTACCGCTGTGTGTACACCAGTCGTAATCACCACATCCGGACGTTCACGCAAAAATATCACCAACGACTTGATGATATTATACGAGAACTTAAATACATAGCGAATGGGATAATTACGCGCGCCATAGACGAGCAACGAAGCAGGGTGCTGGTCTTTTAGTTGTTTCGTGATTTCGGATTTTTCAGTTACGAGATGGTAGTCATACATTTCAAATAGTGGTTTGAGTTGCAAGAGTTGAGTCAGATGCCCCCCGATGGAGGAAATCAATAATAACTTTTTATCTGTTTTCATCCGAATTCGCTCCGTTCATTGGTAAATCTCGGTTAAACGGGTAATGAGGTGTTCCATATCGTTCTTCTGTGCCAGCTTTTCACCTTTTTGTCTATAGGCACTTCTCATGGCTGGATCCTTTATCATCTCTGCCATAGCGGCTCTTAACGATTCGGTATCCCGAGGCGTAACCAAGCGGCCAGTGCCTTCACTCAACAAGTATGATAACCCGCCAACATCACTGCCGATGACCGGCGTCCCGCAAGACATGGCTTCAACAGCGACCAATCCGAACCCTTCGATATAGGATGGTAGGACAAATACGTCAACCGCTGCCATCCATTCGGCTACTTGCCGTTGATTCATCGGTCCGTGAATCTTTACATCGTGCACCTCATGATCCTGAACATACTGTTTCATCTCTTGTAAAAATTCGGGTTGTTTAGGCGAGCCGATAAAATGAAGCTCAGATTCAGGATGGTGCTGTTTCACTTGTTTGAAAGCCGCTAATAACTCCATAAGGCCCTTTTCTTTGATATAATTTCCCACAAATAAAAAGCGGAAACGGTCATGGGCAAGATTAAGGTCTTCCTGAGCTGCCTGTTTCTCCTTAGCTTGAAACACCTCTCTATCGACCCCCATACTCATCACGGAGACTTTAGCTTCATCCACTTGAAATCGTTGAATCATATCACGCTTCAAGCCTTCGCCTACCGCAATGATTTCATCCGCCTTATGAAGGATCTTTTTCGTCTGCTTAAAGAAAAAAGGACCTTTGTTCGGCATTTTATCAATGTCCCCGCCATGCGCTGTCACCACGAGCTTGGTCCCGAACAACGATTTGAACCACAAAGCGAGGAAGCCGCTCGGAAAGACGTAATGCGCGTGTATGACATCATAGGATTTCCCTTTCATGATCAGGATGCGCACAGTTTTCAACAACCAAAGCAGGTACTTCTTCACCACATGAACCTTACTCATCCTCGGGTCATGTATAGCGGCGACATCGACATCAAACTGGCGCTCGCGCAATTTTTCCACTTGATTTTTTACGAAAATTCCAAAGGTCGTATGGCGCTTCCCTGGATACATGTTTGATACAACAAGCATTTTCTTGTTCATTTTACCACCATCACTATTAGATTTCTTGACGCTAAAGGCTGAGTGGAATAACTCTGATAAGGGTCATCCCAATATGGTTCGTGTGCCCCTTAAGCTTTATGTGGGACTTCGCTACCGGGAATCTCATATTCTACTTCCCATTCCCGCCACTCTTTAAAACCAGTACGATAAAACTGCGCCGTTTTCCTTTTGTACAAAGAACCCCTTTTAAAAAACCAAGAGCGTCACTTCTACAAATGTTCGATGCAGTTATACAAATCTATGCACCACTTCTCGTCTCTGAAGCACACTTTCGAGAGAGACGTGTTGTCTAAAGACAATTCAGAGGGTTGATCCGGAGCCAATTCACTTAACAATTTCCGCAAAAAAGAACCGTGACTGACAATCAAAATGTTCTGGTTGCCATGGTGCTTATGTATCTCTTCAATAATGGAGAGCCCTCTTGCAATGACGCTCGCTCGTTTTTCTACTCCGAGCTCTTCATCTCGCCATGTTTCCCCCCATGCCTTTATTCTTTCTTCTTCGGTTGTGCCTTCAATTTTGCCTCCATCGACTTCACGCAACCGACGATCCAGCTTAAGTGTCAGTCCCTTGCTATGGTAAGCAATCCATTCAGCTGTTTCTTGAGCTCGTTGCAAGTCACTGCTGTATATCACGTCCCACTCCTCATGGCTAAGCCGCTTCGCCAATTTTTCTGCCTGGCGCCGCCCTTCTTCATTCAAAGGTATGTCTGATGTGCCTTGTGCTCGTCCCTCCTTGTTCCAGGCTGTGCTGCCGTGCCGAATTAATCCCAGTCTTGTCATTTCATTTTCCTCCTTAAAGCCTACCAACTGCAAAAGTCCTTCAATGCAAGCAAATTCCTCGCGATTCGTGCATCTTATTAAGAATATGATCGCTCCAATTGTAGCACATCAAACAACCGTGAACACTTTTCCTTAATTTGTAAGTGTGTATAGTATTTTGAAAATGGAAAAGATACAATAGACTTACGGATATGTTACTCTAAGGTAACAATCAGAAAGTAGGTGACGTCATTGCCGCGTGAGGAGGGATTGACCGTTACGTTCAAAGCCCTTACCCACCCTATCCGCAGAAGCATACTTGACCTATTGAAGGACGGACCTAAAACAACCGGCTACTTGAGTGACCAGTTTCAAGATGTCAGTCGGTATGCTGTGATGAAACACTTAGCCTATCTCGAAGAAGCTGATCTGGTTTCCGCTAGACGAAAAGGGAGAATACGTGAAAATCACTTGAATGCTCTCCCTTTACACCACATGTATGATCGTTGGATGACTCAATATCAGTCTGATTTGGCACGTTCTATATCAACAATCCAATCACATTATGAAAGGGGAACGATTTCAATGGCAAACGAAGGTTTCAAACATGATTCATTTCAAATTGAGCAGGAAGTTAAAGTGAAAGCACCCATTTCACAGGTTTTCACCGCTTTGACGGAAGAAATTGATGCATGGTGGTCATTCAGAGTATGCGGCGAGGGGTCAGAATTGCTATTCGAACCCAAACTAGGCGGACAATTTATTGAACGAAAATCCAATAACTATGGGGCGCTTTGGGGAACCGTCACGTTCATCCACGCTCCGTTTGAAATCCGTATGGATGGCATTCTTGGCATGAATGGAGCGGTAACGAGCAGCTATACGTTCACGCTTAACGAAAAAGGAGACGAAACAGTCGTATCCCTCTCGCATCATGCTGCTGGTCTGCTTGATCCGGATTGGCACCGTTCTTATACAGAAGGTTGGGAGGACCTGCTGCAAAAATATTTCAAATCGTACGTGGAAGAAGGAAAAACCTATAAAGACTGGGAAGCATAAGCGCCAGCAAACCACAAGACACTTCCTATCTCCCAGCACTTTGGCTATTGGGCATTTCGAACTGTCATGCCGTTTGCCAAAGTGCTTTTTTTACGCGTGCCATCGCGCTACCACTATTTTCAATCATTCCCGTCAATTCTCAGCAAGCACTCCCCCTTCACGGATCTACGTCTCTATCTTGAAGAGGCAATCTTCTACTCTTACACTATTTCAGTCAAGCAACCGATCAGACTCGACGGTACCGGGAAAGCGAGTTGATTCCCCAACCAACTCCAAGCCCCTTACAGGGAAAGAACATGCTTGTAATAGTCCGTTAACTTCAATTATATAACCTACATATGCTAATATATGAGAATAACGGAAAATGAAAAGGGGCAAAATGGCTCCTTGAGTCGTAAAATATTCTTTGAAATGGGAATGATGATGACATGAAACATGATGATATATACGAGCAATTAGTTAAATTAGTTAAATTTGGCAATATCAAAGTGAACGAGACGCTTAAAAATCATTTATATACCAGGCTCGGTGGCAAAGCCGATTTTTTTATTACGCCAACGACATACGAGGAAGTGCAGAATGTCGTTAAACTTTCTAATGAGGCAAACATACCCTTCACGCTGCTTGGGAATGGCTCTAACCTCATTATCAAAGACGGCGGTATCCGAGGTATAATCATCAACTTGAAACATTTGGACGATATCTCCACTGAAGAAAACACTCTCGTCGCCCAGAGCGGGGCGAGAATTATTGACGCCTCCCGTTATGCGCTGGAGCAAAGTTTGTCAGGTTTGGAATTTGCTTGCGGCATTCCCGGTACTGTGGGCGGAGCGCTTTACATGAACGCAGGGGCTTACGGTGGAGAAATCAAAGATGTGCTCGATTACGCTTATGTCGTAGATCGCGAAGGGAACTTAAAAAAGCGCCTGGCCTCGGAACTTGAATTGGATTACCGCACCAGCAACATCCCGGATAACGGGGATATTGTCCTGGAAGCAACGTTTAATCTTAAGCCGGCTAAATATGACGACATCAAGGCGGTTATGGATGATTTAACCTTTAAAAGAGAATCGAAACAACCGCTGGAATACCCTTCCTGCGGCAGCGTGTTCAAGCGTCCGCCGGGATATTTTGCCGGCAAATTGATTCAAGATAGTAAGCTGCAAGGAACAAATTTCGGCGGTGCAGAAGTGTCCACCAAACATGCGGGCTTCATCGTCAATAAAGATAATGCCTCAACGACAGATTATATTTCATTGATTGAACATGTCCAAAAGACCGTCAAAGAAAAATTCGGCGTCGATTTGGAACGAGAAGTAAGAATCATTGGAGAAGATCCGGAATAAAACGAAAAAATGTGCCTGACGATCACGAGCAGGCACATTTTTTTCTGTTTATTTATCCTCAGGATGTCCCCCGTTTCTCACTCGTTCGTGTCTCCCCGACATCAGTTCTTGGCTTATCTACACCGTTCCCGTCTCAAACCGCACAATTTGTTGGTATTTGTGTTGTTTATCTTGTTTAATTACGCGGTATAGGTTACGCATAAGCAAAAAAACTATAGCGAAAGGGAGAGAAACCGCATGAAAATTAAAGCATGCAGTTGGTCGATGTTAACGCCTCAGGATAAAATGTTCATTTTAAAAGCGGTCAGTCAGCGTTCCCAATTGTTAAAAAGTGCTTAAATTCCATCATCTCCTTAATACTTACAACAATTCCACTTGTCTCACCAGCCTCTATACCACCAACACCTCTTCCAATCCGGCCATTAAGTTGACTCTATTTTAATATAGACCCCTTCTTGTGCTTTCTTAAAAGCCTCTTCCCCCATGCTTTTGACTCGAGGGGATAAGGAAGAAGCTTTGATTACCTTATCTCCTTGCGGCACGGAAGGGTCGATTAGACGTGCTTTACTCTTACGGTGAATATCATAGTCGTTCCGATCTTCTCTTACCCGGACATTGCGATGAAGTTTTCGCAGTTGCTTATGGATCTCGGGATCTTCTGCGGAGCTTAGCTTATGCCATAATGCTTTATCTTCCCCTTGTAAATCGGCTAAACTGATCACTGATCGATCAAGCGCCAGCTTAATTGTATGGGCTAAACTATCATAGCCGTATATATTTAATGGATCCATAAAGAAACTGATGACTTCTTTGTAATACGTTTCAACAAACCATTCAGCCGCTGCCAAATGCTTCGGATACATGCGACCATCGATGACAACAAGATTGCCCAAAAATTTCACAGCTTCATCCAATGCAATATAGTCGTAATGGTACATATCACGCAAGGTATAATCGACACGATCGGCACATAGTTCTGGTGCCGGCTGCTCAAGCAGCGTCCACTTCGATTCATCCCACAACACGTCATGTTCCTGGTACCCGTGCCTTGCTAATATCCGTGGAATCTCAGAAGCCATTACGATTTGCTGAAAAATGGAGTCATGATAATCTTCATCCTTCCGATCCAGAGCAAAATCAACGACGTGGGAGAACGCCGTATGCGACACATCATGCAGCAAGCCTGCAATTTGTTCCTCGATTGATCCACCGAGTCGTCTGATCAATAGCATAACCCCGATGGAGTGTTCGTACCGTGTAACACACCACTTCTCATTAACTAAAAAACTGGCGCCGCCCTGATAAACGCCCTTCAACCGCTGAACCGGGGCACTCATGATAAGCTCTTCTAATACCCCTTCAATCACATATTCACCGTAAATCGTATCTGTCAGTTTCATATGTACGCCTTCCTTTCCATCCACGTTTTTTTGACTCTCGCAACGAAGTCCGGCACAATAAATCTATAATTGTGTGAGAAGAAAGAAGGAGTCGCCCATGAAGATTGTACCGATTGGACCCAATCACTATCGAGACGCCGTCCATTTATCAGCCTATGCCTTTCAAAGCCCTTTGACTGAAGAAACTATAACCGAAAAAATGAAACGCTATGAAACCGAATCATTATATGGCATTTTTGCTGAAAACCAACTTGCAGCCAAATTACATATACGTCCTTTTTCCATTTGGATGTACCAGCAAAACGTGATGATGGGCGGGGTTGCAAGTATTGCCACTTACCCAGAGCATCGGCGCATGGGGTTTGTCAAAGCGCTTCTCATCCACGCATTGAAGGAAATGAAAGATAACGGTCAGTGGATCTCTGTGCTGCACCCCTTCTCTATCCCCTTCTACCGGAAGTACGGGTGGGAGTTGTTTTCACATTATAAGAAGATGTCCCTCAACCAGACCGACTTACAACCAAAAGCACGGACGCCAGGTTACATCAAACGATTTACAAAAGATGCCTTTAATGACCATGTAGAAGAAATTTATCGGGACTATTCCCAGCAGATGATCGGGATGTTTGACCGCCCCACTGCATGGTGGAGGAACAATGTGTTGGATCGCTCCATCGGCGCAGTCTATTACGGGGACGATCACCAGCCGCTGGGTTATATAATCTATAGCATTGGCGAGGAAAGGATGGTCATTCCCGAATTTGTGCCGCTTAATCATGAGGCGAGGGAGGGTTTATGGAATTTTATTTGCCAACATGATTCCATGGTCACCGAAGTCGACATTTCACTCCACGCTGAGGACCCCTTATTATATACACTCGAGGATCCTGAGCAACCTGTGACCTACCACTTGTATGGAATGGTAAGGATCGTGGATGCGAAAAGCTTCCTGGATATGTTTCCGTTTCAATGGAAGCATGCGAATGAACGTCTCCGTTTTCATCTTCGAGACGAATATGCACCATGGAACAACGGCACCTTCCAAATGGACCCCCCTCGCCATAACAATCAAGAGAAACAGGACGTAATCGACGTAACGTTGACCATTAACAGCTTAAGCACATTATTGTTGGGCTATATGAGACCGAAGGAGCTTACGGCTTTGAATCTGCTTGACATTAACGAGCAAGACGTTTCTCGGCTAGAGCATCTCATCCCGCACGATCAACCAAACTTTCTTGATTTCTTTTAGCCTCCACACAAACGCACATTAATCTATGACTAAGGAATGAATACCATGGGCAAACGAACTGCTATATCTAGCTTAGGCATCTTATTAAGCGGACTGATATTGTTAGTAAGACCTAAAAAAGCGCAGGCACCTAGCTCTGGAAATGATGAGGAGTGCTACCCGGGAACAGCCATTGCGATTCAGCCTGGGGACTTACTTTTTTCTCCTATAGGAAAGCGTGATTCCAAATATGTCGGGCACGTAGGAATGGTCGACCATCATCGAAACATCGTCCATTCCATTCCCGCTGGCCTGGTGCATGATACGATTGCGGACTTTTTCCGTAAGTTCAGGGCGATTACCATCTACGCGCCAAAAAATATAGAGATGGGCAAACGGGCAGCCGATTACTTAGAAGACCTCTATACCACGTACCCGCATACTGAATACCGTGTTTTCACACCGCTGAAACATATGCCCAATGCTCAATATTGCACAAAAATTGTATGGCAATGCTATTATTACGGAGCTCACGTGAACCTCGGCCGTTTAATGGGACAAGCGAGAGCCATCCACCCTGTTTTTCTTAAGGATGGCCGTTTTTTGCATCGGAAAGGAAGGCGTTTATAGGTGTCTAAGTCTTAGATGAGAAGGGATTCATTTTCATAGATAAAGGAATAACAGATATCCACAAATAAAAAGTATTGCTCAGATAAAGGGAAGCTGAATGTCCGAATCATTTCCCGCGTTTCAATATCTGAATAATTCTCTGATAAGATACCTCTGCTCGATGTTCTCATTTCCATCGTATTCTCTAAGAAATAAGGACGAAACGCCCAATTCGATCCTTTTTTATCTGGTTCGGTTTCCCAGTTTCCTTCCCGTTTTCTAAAGTTAGCTGAAACTTGCTCCCCGTAACTGTTACACACAAACATACGGAAGCTTTCCGTGTTAAATTGAGCGGTGAGCGTATCGATAAAGGCATCAACCTTTTTGACCCCTCCCCATTGAGGGAGCAGTGATTTCACTTTCTGTTCCCAATGCAGAACATGGTTACGCCGATCTTCCACTAATGCTTTTTCACGTAAAATATAATCCGTAATTTTTTCGCTGACATTCACAGAGATGTGGTGCGCGTCTTTAAGCTCAAAGACCGGGCGGGCAAGATAAAAGCCTTGATAAAAATGACCCCCGTGTTTCCAGGCAAACTGCAGTTGAAAATTGTCTTCAATATTCTCGAATAACAACGCTGCACCTATTCGATGAGCTAACAAGGATAACGAGTAGATGATATCGTGAAAACCATCAGAGTCATTGTGACGGATGATCCCCGTATCAACTTTTAAAATGTGAGGCTCCAGCTGACGGATGCGATCGATGTTCGAGCTTTTAGCCCCGACATCATCAACAGCAATCTGGATGCCGAACGTTTTATAGTAGAGAAGTAAATGTATGAGCTCTTCAAACTCTTCGTCGAAGTCATGTTCTGTCACTTCGATGACAATCCGATTCATGGCAAATCCTTTTTGCTCGAACATAAGCAGCGATTCTAATAGGTCTTCGCCATTATTCACCATCAATTGCTTCGCATTTCGGTTGATAAACACATAACCTTCCGTATTGGTCTCAAGCATCTCCGTCATCACGATATGGAGCAGATGTTGATCGACTTCAACCTTGAATTCTTCCGGCACATCCCGGTTATGAAAAAAATCGCCGAGACTCAGCCATTCCTCACCATTCTGAATGCGGCCAAACGTTTCATACCCTGCCACCGAATGCCTGATGGCACTCACAATTGGTTGATAGACGGGTTTGATTTTATGTAAATCACTCACAACGTCTAATGGATCCATGCGCTTCCCCTCCATCTTCGAGGTCTTGAAGCGACCCCCGTTCATGTTAGGGTCGCTTTCCTCATTTTATCATGAGCAATACGGACAAGCATCAATAAAGGTCAACCCATGGCGAGTGAAACATCCTCGTTATGGCTCTGTTTTCACTTCTGTTGTACTTGTAATCTCTATTTCATTTAAAGCCTGCGAAGCTAGATGATCGGCCTCCCGATTCTTCTTTCTGGAGACGAGCTCATAATCAGGCTGGAGGCCTAATTGCTGCAGCTTGTTTTCTACGCGATCCGCCCAGGTTGATAATGCCGTTTCATAACAAGGCCACTCCCCATTCAACTGGTTGATGACCACCTGAGAATCACCCGCAAGCTTGACCTGCAAATGATGCACGCCCAACAATTCCAATTCCTTTAATCCCAGGTGAAGGGCAGCATATTCCGCTTCATTATTTGTATCGAGCTCTGACACTAAGGCATTTTTACGTATGCGCATTGACTTGCCGTTCTGCTCATAATAGATGGCACAACCTAACCCAGAGCGCTTCGTCTTGAGATCAAACCCGCCATCAAAATAGACCGTAATGTTATGGGGCTCGGTTTCGATACCTTTCATATACGCTTTCAGTTCTTTCATGGTCCACGTCTGATCTGAGCTGTCCACAAATGTCATGTGTTTGGCACGGCCGATTTTCTCTAAATCTTCAGCGATCAAAATGGCTCGACCTGCCCCCATTTCCTCGGAATTGAATGTTGCATCCGTGCCTTTAGGCGTCTTATAGATCATTTCAATTCTGACGTTCACATGATCACTCCTTAATAAGGGTCCGCGTTACCCTCGCTTTTCTTTAATTGAGGGGTCATGGCTAATCTTTGCATTCTGCTCGATTGCTATTCCGAGTCCCAGGTGTCGGTTGTGATCGCATAGAGATGCACGGTGTTCCCCTGATGCACGAGCTCTTGTTCAAAGGTCATGCCCGTTTTTGCGGCTACACCAATGGACGCTTTGTTCCCGGGTTGAATGATAGCGATCAGACGAGGCTCCCTTTGTGTTTCCAGCCCATGCTTAGTTAACGCCAGGGCTGCTTCCGTGGCATAGCCTTCTCCCCAAAATGGAGATGCGACCCAGTAGCCGATTTCGACTTCGTTTTCTCCATTGATGTGTTGGGGGATCAAGCCGGCATGACCCACTCGAACATGATCCCGTTTTCTAACGACAACGTGTAAGTCACGTGTCGAATCCGTTTCGTATGTTTGAAAAATCCAATCTAAAAAAGCCTTAACACCCGAGCTGTCTTTTGGCTGACCATTACCAATAAACCGCATCATGTCTGGATCTGAAAGCATCATCATGAGAAAATCCTCATCGTGATTGGTATAAGGCCGCATATACAGTCGGTCTGTTGATAATTCCATGAGGACACTCCTTTTTCTTAGGCTGTGTTAAAGTTTGTTGTTAATATTTGAAGTTTATATTTATATCGAAACTGAGCCTTTCGCTCTCGATTTCGAGGTGTTTGTGGGAGTGAAGGGCCGTTGGGGAAGGATTCGCTTTCCTGCGGGGGAACTGGCAAGCCTTGCGGGGTCTTGCCTTGCTCCTTCTAAATTATAGGGGTTTGCCCTCTAGATCAAAGGGGTGCCTTATTTGACCTATCCAGCTCCGGCGTCTAGCGGCTAGTGAGACTTCCCTCGCTTCTGTACGATAAGTCAACATCGAATCACGTCGTTCTTCGTGTTTCCTTTATCTCCTACAGCTCAGTCCAGTCCATACGCCGCTGACCAAGACGCCTCCGCTTTCAGAGGGGAGTCTCATCCTTCCCCAACGGCCCTTACCATATAGGCTTCTCGAAATCACTTGGTTACGAATCTGCTTACAGGGAACCGATAGCCCATATAATCACGAGCATGAAAGCTTTTTCAGTGCAAGCTTCCTGCTACGAAAAATAGTTTCGAGCACATTCCTATTGCATGGTGGCTTGGAAAACGGTGAGACGCCTGTGGGAATAACATGAGCGGTGAGATCCCGGAAGGCGTAGCCTGAGGAAGCTCACCCCATGCCCACGGAAAGCGATCCGTTTTCCCAGCCACCATCCGCAAACATAAAAGTCTCGAAACTGAGTCTAATCGCGCTTATGTAACGTCACAGGCGATATCACAGACATATCAGGTCAACCATTCTAACAATTCGATGCGATTACCAAAGGGGTCATATACGTAAATCCGGTTGGCTCCTGGCAAATTGTCATCGTCTACATAGGCGACCTTTTCACGTTTTAAGTGCTGCTTTAATGCATCAAGGTTCTCCACCTCTAAAGCAGGATGAGCCTTTTTAGCAGGCGTGAAAGGTTCTTCGATCCCGATATGTAACTGGTAATTGCCAAATGCTAACCATAGCCCGCCTCTTTTTTTCAATTCTGCTGGTTTTTCTACTTCTTCAAATCCCAAGATCGAGACGAAAAAATCGCGTGCGGTTTCTTCGGATCTTTCTGGTGCAGCTAACTGGACGTGATCAATCGCTTTAATCGTGAAAGTCATCTTAACATCTCCCCCTCTTTGGCGTTTTCCCATTCATAATCTAACAAGCTATAGAGTAACGAATCGCGCCACCCTTCCCTTAATAACACATCTTCCCGGATTCTACCTTCTCTGATCATACCGACTTTTTCTAACACCCTAGCTGACCTGCTATTCCTGGGATCACACGTAGCGTAGATCCGGTGCAGCTCTAACTCAGCTAAACTAAATTCAACCAGCCTCACAGCCACATCCGTCGCATAACCTCTTCCCCAATAAGCAGGGTTAATGATATAAGCGATCTCACCGACCCGATTGGTTCTGTCCCGTATATTAACCTCCCCCGCCCCAATCACATGGTTATTCCCCTGGTTTTCGACGGCAAATACATATCGGGAACGTGGTATTTCAGCAGCATCCTTCAGCACTTGATTAACAAAGGATTGCGTTTCAGCCACTGAATTCGGACCCCAGGGTTGATAGTGGCACACTTTTTCCTGAGAGGCATAAGCATGCACATCCTCCCAGTCTTTTTGCTCTAATTCGCGCAAGAATAAATGCTCTGATGGTGCGATCTTATTGATTTGATCCATCCTGACACCTCCGCATTTTCAGTCTAATCAGGCCGTGTGCTTCACTCTCAGATAATACCGGACGGATTTACTCACGATGATGGCAAATTCAATGATGACAAATCCGTAAATGAAAAAAAGCATCCAATCCAATCTACTCATGCCGTCTCTGTAAAGTGTAGTTACATTCAAGCCGATCATCGCAACATACATCAAAGCCAAAAGCCCAAAAGTAACGCCATGCGTCATAGCTACTCTTCTTGCGTGCCTTAATTTATGGTTGCGGTCGCTGTAAAATTCAGGACGGGTATCTTCATACGGTTTCGCCCAGATCGACCATTTTGATAGCGAGGAATTATTCGCAAACATAAGCTGCCAGCCTGCTTCATGATGTAAGTCAAAATAGCCATGGCTTTGGCCACGTTGATAATCGACCGTATAACAGACGTTCATCGGGGTTCCGTTAACAAATAAGAATCTAGTGCCCATCATACTAACCTTGGAAAGTTGGTACCCCTTTTTCTCCATTGTTTCCAACCACTTCTCCAGTTTGTCGGGAGCGTATTGCCACCCGAACTTCCATTTCACAAAGCTTTCTTGAGTGGAGTCACTGGCTCTTTGAGGGTAACGACGACTCGATTGCAGAGGACCTTCGGAAAGTCGTTTGTTCGATTTGTACAGTTTAATAGCCAAGAAAGGGACCCACGTCCACATGATGATGCCGACTGTGACCGTTACAATCCACATCGGACTTCCTTCTATCGAAACTGTTCCATCATTCAGCAGTGTCCAGGATGTAATGGTGGCAAAAAATAAAAGTGACAGCATCATGTAAGTCAACAAGCCGCCAATGACAAACAGTAGCATTCTGTTTCGGCTGAGCACCCCAATATGGAGCGGATAAGTATGGATATCCTCGGAGGGCGTGGCGTTCTGTAACACCTCCCATTTCCCGCTCGTCATAACGCTTTCCCATCCATCTTCTCTTAAGGATTCAGACAGGTTGGGTGTGTTCTTTTTATGATACGCCACATTGTATGTAACAGCTTCCGGTTCGGCTGGTTCAAAGAAAAAGAGACGGGTGTGCGTATGAAAATATGAAAAACGCCAGCCTTGATTTGCCATCGTGGTCAGCCACTGTTCCGTAGCTTCAATATCATAACTCCAAAATGGTTTGAATACTTTCTTACTCACGGAAATCCCCCTCGTATGTCATAGCGTTGGCATGGAGCTCCTTGATTCGTTCGATCTCATCATTGATTAAGGAGCGGCCCGTTGGCGTTATTTCGTAAACCGTTTTCCGTTTTTCATCCGAGAGTACAGTGATGATCCCATCTCGCTGCATTTTAGTCAGTGTCCCGTAAACAGTGCCTGATCCTAATCGAAGCCTGCCATTCGTAACCGTTTCAACATGCTTGATGATGCCGTATCCATGGCGTGGTTCAGTAAGAGAGAGCAATATATAAAAAGCTGTTTCTGTCATAGGTATGTAATGCTTTAACCGTTTCTCACGTTTAATAAGGTCCACCTGCCCTGCTCCAAATGATATATCACACTACGACTATATCGCAGCGTGACATAAATAGCAATATTTTTTCTGCTTCGCTCCCAGTTAGAAGACGGTCCCATTAATAGATCGGGCATTAACAAACGCGCCTGCTACACCTCCCTGGACTTCTGAAACCCACGCCATTACGACAATATCGCTATCCACACAAGGCAGCGTGACTGTGAAATTCGGACTGGTGTTGTGCTCTACCGAAAATTCTACAGGCTGCTGTACCCCGATTACACTATCACGCAGGATAGGTGTGGCCGGTACCACGAATAACCCTTCATCTGCTTCGGTCATGACTTGAAAAGCGATCTCGTATTTATAAGGAAGCGCAGTTTGTTCAACCTCCAGATCATCGCATTCAATCACAAAAAAATTCGATTGGAAAAACCCATCAAGCTTTAATGAGTGGCCGTGCAATTGCTCCGGTACACTCAAGCGCAGTAACTCTACGCTCGTTCCATCTAACGGTAACTCGATCGGTCGTTCTTCTTGAGTTGATATGACATGGGTTCCTTTATTTCTCCCCATTCTCTCACCTCCTTGCTTTTGAAGTATTACTAGTTTATGAATCTTCCCTTCTCAATGGTTGGATGCTAATTGAGAAACACGAAAAAACGTCAGATGTCTTGGGGGTTGGCTGTCCACAGCGTCCAACGATCTTTTTCTTCAATTTGCTCTTCAGAACTGAATTGACCATCGATATATGACATGAGTGCGTCTATGTCAGCGTCATGAAGTTCGTGTAAAATGGAGCGTCCTTTACGCGATTTTATATCGTGGAATAGCGCTTCTTTCGACTCATAGCATCGTCTCGTTTCCCAGAGCGTCTGTTCCTGAATGAGGTCAAAATGAGCCTGTTGCAAATGCTTGCTGACGTGCGCACTGGAATAGCGCCTCGTTCGTTCCAATGTCTTCAATTCAGGAAAGAGCGAAAAGAGGTAACCTCTTATATGAGTCCGACTGCCTGTTTGAAAACAGTCATCAGGCGTCCTGTCCTGAATGATCAGCGTGCCCTCCTGCTTAAGAATCCGACGTGCTTCATGCAGACAAGCTTGTAAATCATCAAGATGGTGTATTACAGCCCTGATTAACACCAAATCGTAACGATATTCAGGCAGCCCCGTTTGATAAGCATGGCCTTTGTGAAAGCTTAAATGCCCTTCATAACCATCAGCTTGTGCTCTGGCACCTGTGAGCATGGCTTCCGAAAAATCAACACATGTGACATGTGAGACCCCCAGGTCAACCAGTGCTTGCGCATATATACCGCCTCCGCACCCAATATCAGCGGCCATTTGAACAGAGGCATTCTCCAAGACCTCACGAATCGTCTCTTTCCAACTATCATCTACTCGTCTTATGTAACTCTGTTTCATACTCTCATCATGAAAATCAATCGACATGTTCATCCCTCCTTTTATCTGCTCTTTTAGTGTAAGCGAAATGAGGCGGCCAGGATAATAGAAATTAGCAATACGAGGTGATAAGCTATTGTAATTGAGGCACTATTGTGATAATAACTCGCTGGTTGTGTCTCCCCCTCGTATGCATTAGAATGGAAATAGTGAATTTTTTTAAAGAGGAGCGGACCTTATGAAACAATCCATTTATGGATTAAC
This sequence comes from Thalassobacillus sp. CUG 92003, assembly GCF_013618635.1. Classification (GTDB taxonomy): domain Bacteria; phylum Bacillota; class Bacilli; order Bacillales; family Halobacillaceae; genus CUG-92003. The sequence continues at coordinate 145,719 of NZ_JABLSJ010000007.1, forward strand.
GTTCGATCAACTGACGGATTGGTTGACGGCGCATGGCGAGAAAAAATTTCGTTCTAAGCAAGTGTGGAACTGGCTTTACCAAAAGCGCGTCACTGATTTTTCCCACATGAAAAATCTGAACCAATCGTGTATCGAGTTGCTCGATGAACACTTTACGATTGAAACGTTAACAGAAGATATTAAACAAGAGTCCTCAGACGGGACGATCAAATTCCTATTTAAGCTGCATGATGGCAATGTGATTGAAACGGTTCTCATGCGTTTTAATTACGGTCTGTCAGTATGCGTCACGACCCAAGTCGGGTGTAACATCGGCTGCTCATTCTGTGCAAGCGGCGTGTTATCAAAGAATCGCGACTTGTCTAGCGGCGAGATTGTCGAACAGATCATGCAAGTTCAGCATCATCTTGATCAACAACAAAAAGATGAACGCGTCAGCCATATTGTGGTCATGGGAATTGGTGAACCCTTCGATAACTATGACAATCTGATCGACTTTTTGAAGGTTGTCAACGACCAAAAAGGCTTATCGATCGGTGCTCGACACATTACCGTCTCCACGAGCGGCATCACACCAAAAATGTACGATTTTGCAGATGAAGGCATCCAGATTAACTTAGCGTTATCGATTCATGCACCGAACAATGAGCTCCGTTCACAAGTTATGAAAATCAATCGGGCTTATCCATTAGAAACACTCATGCCAGCCGTTGACTACTATTTAGAGAAAACGAACCGGCGGATTACCTTCGAGTATATCCTGCTGAAGGACGTTAACGATCATAAACAAGAAGCCGAACAGCTCGCTGATTTACTAAAAGATAAACGCCATTTATCTTACGTTAACTTAATCCCTTACAATCCGGTTGCAGACAACCCTTATGAACGCAGTGACAAAGAAGCGATCCTCACCTTCTATCAAACCCTGATGGACCGAGGAATCAAGTGCGGCGTAAGAACAGAACACGGCACCGATATTGACGCAGCTTGCGGTCAATTAAGAAGTAAACAAATAGAAATAGAAAAAGCCCGCAAAAAGAAAAAACTCCAAGCGAACTAAAAGAAACGCCGAACGATTTCAGTGAAATTGTTCGGCACTATTTGTGTTTCAAGGACTGCGGACATGGGTTATAAAAGACTCCTGGCATTTTGTGACTAATAGACCGGGAAACAATAATGCCGATAGCCTGGTAATTCACCTCGGATCATCCGATTATAAATGTGGAGGACTTCTAGCGTAACTGGACCAGGCTCCCCGTTTGCGATCACCCGGCGATCGACTTCAACGACTGGCTTAATGCCAACAGCCGTCCCGGTAAAAAACACTTCGTCTGCTTCGTATAACTCAATCCTGGTAAAACTCTGCACGATAACAGGTAACCCCAGTTCTGCCGTAATAATCTGCATCACGGTGTCTCTTGTGATCCCCGGGAGAATGTCATCAGAAACAGGAGGGGTGTAGACCTTTCTCCCCTGAACGATAAAGATATTTTCAGTCGCCCCTTCACTGACGTTGCCTTCATCTGTTAAAAAAATGGCTTCATCAAACCCATTTTGTTCGGCTTCACTTATGGCCAATGCTGAATTTAGATAACCAGCTGTCGGTTTTACTTGAGGAGGAATCATGTTGCTCCCCACCCGCGTCCACGATGAAATGCACGTTCGTAAGACAGGCTTAGGTTCATATTCCGTAAAAACGTTAAATATAGCTAAATGATTAAAAGGTTCAATTAAATCAGGTCGTAAGGTATTTGAACCTTTGAAACAGATCGGGCGTATATATACATCGCGATACACTTCATTTAAGATGAGAAGCTCTCTTGTAATTTGGGTCAATTCGTCAACGGAATAAGGAGACGGCATCTGTAAACTGTGCCCTGATTTGTAAAACCTCCGTAAATGATCGTCTAAGCGAAAAACAAAAAGCTGTTTGAGATTGTCGTTCCAAAACCCTCTTATGCCATCCAAATAACCTAAGCCGTAATTTAAACCCTTATTTTTCACACTCACACTTGTTATCTGATCGTCGACATAGCGATCAATGTCAAACATGTAAACCATCGCGTCTCCCCCCTTTTTCTTTACTTGGCTTGATGTTATAGCCCTCATTAATTTCTTCCATAAGGTGACAAATCAAAGAACTGAATCTATACTATGCTTAGCATACATATAGGAGGGGATGCTCGTGCAGATCATGCTATGGATCCAGGCGGTCATCTATACCGTGCTGCCGCTATTTTTCTTCATTAAACTTTATAAAGGAAGCTATGCCAGCCAAAGGCTGTGGTTCATTGAATGGATATTAGCTGCTATGTTTATCGGTTTCATTTTTGTGCTCGGGCCCTGGCATATATTCATGTATTATCTTAGATATGTATGGCTCTTGCTTTTTATCATTGTTTCCTTCATTTCTTTCAAGAAAATCAAACCACTCCCTAAGAAAGGACCAAAACAAGATAAAAGCAATACATTTTCTGCCTGGCTCAGTATTGTTTTGGCAATTTACTTTGGTGTAATGATGGTCCTCGGACTATCCGGGTATTGGCTTGAAAACGAAGACCAGGCGATTGATCTTGCGTTCCCTTTACAGTCAGGCGTGTATGCTGTAGGCCATGGCGGTTCCCACTCTTCGATCAATTATCATCACACCCACCCTGAACAGCGCTATGCGTATGACATTCTCCAGTTAAATAAATGGGGACTTAGAGCCCGAGGACTGACGCCATCAGAGCTCGAAAACTATAATATCTATAACACACCCATTTACAGCCCTTGTGCTGGAAGCATTACTGAAGCAGTGGATCAATATGAAGACATCCCGCCGCTGCAATCAGAGACTGACCCGGAAGATCCCGCGGGTAATCACGTCGCTATATCTTGCCAAAACGCTGACGTCTACATCGCTCATATCCGACCTGGTACCGTGACGGTAGAAGAAGGGGATGAGGTGACGGAAGAAGATGTTATTGGGAAAGTAGGAAATACGGGGAACACAACAGAGCCGCATCTCCATATTCATGCTGTGAGAGATGGAGAAGGGATCCCGATCACATATGGACGTTTCCTTAAACGAAATAGCTTAGTTTTTCGGGAATGACGACGTTACGTCCCCTTACACGATTCCGATAAAAATAAAGAGGTAAAAGGAGCGCTAAGGTGGCTTTCCTGCGCTCCTTCCATTCGGTCTCAGCATGAAACCATCTTAAAATGGTATTATTCTATCGTACTTAAGGGGGTGAACGCTTCAAATTGACGCTGCTCGGCCGGGACGCCCCACTCCCTTAAAGCATCATTGACTGATTTCATGAACGGCACGGGACCGCAAAAATAGAAATCTTTGTTTTTATCGCTCAAAATAGATTGAAGCCATGCTAAATCTACATACCCTTCTTTATCAAAAGTCTCTGCTTGATAATCTTCGTCTGTTGGAGTTGCATAGCAGGTATAACAGGTAACATTGTGGTGTGCTAACGCTTGTAAATCTTCCTTTAGAGCATGTACATTTCCATTTTGTGCCGCATGGATAAAGGTTACTTCCCTTTCAGGCTGTTGATCCAGTATCGTTTTAACCATGCTCATCATCGGAGTGATGCCAACTCCGCCACTAATAAAAACCAATGGCATCAACTCAGTGGAAATAGTGAAATCTCCAGCTGGCGCGGCTGCTTGCAATATGTCTCCTTCAGAAGTACGGTGTAAATAATTAGACACTTTACCAGCAGGAAGTTCTTCCGTTTGGTCTTCTCGCTTTACACTGATTCGATAAGTATCCTTTCCAGGTGCATCAGAAAGACTATAGTGTCGCATATGAGCGTACGTATCTCCTTCTATGTCTACTTGCAAGGTTATATATTGACCCGCTTGATACGTAGGAAGTGGCCCGCCATCTTGAGGTTTCAGATAAAAAGAGGTAATCACATCGCTTTCTCTCACCTTTTTTGTAATATAAAAGGAACGCAAACCAGTCCATCCCCCTTCTTGTTGCTGAACCTGCTCATACAAATTACTTTCGATAGATATAAATATGTCGGCAATTGCCTGATATGCTTTTGCCCATGCTCCAATAACCTCTTCGTTCACCTTATGTCTAAGCACGTCTTGGACTGCTTCTAACAACGTTTCCCCCACCAAAGGATATTGCTCCGCTTGAACGCCGAGTGCTCGATGTTTTTCAGTTACCCTTTCTACCATTCCTTTTATCGCATCCAAATTATCTATGTGCTCCCCGGCCATGCACACAGAATGAGCTAATGCATCTTGTTGATTGCCTCTCTTCTGATTGGTTTGATTAAAAATATTGTACAATGAAGGAGCTTTAGAGAATAATAGTTCATAGAAACGCACACCAATATCATGGCTGTTTTCCTGCAGAACAGGTGCTGTTGTATTTACTGTTTGAATCGTTTTATCATCTAACATAAAGATTTCCCCTTTAATTATCGTGGCTCTCTGATCAGAGCTCTTAAAATTAAGAGTATGATAGACGATATATAAAAACAACATTTTAAATGCATGTTTACGAAAATGTTCACAAAGCAACCTTGGAGGGATAGAAAATTCACTTAACTAACTATACCGATTACTCATTGAGAATTCTTATGTTTTTAGCCACGAGACAGAAAGAACAGTTGGTCCGATCACAAGAGATTGCTACTATATACGGGATTCCAAATAATCATCTGATAAAAATTGTTCGTCACTTAAGCAGATTAGGCTATATTGAAACCGTTCGGGGGAGAAATGGCGGCATGAGACTCGGAACCTCCACAGCAGACATTAATATTGGGCGTGTAGTGCGTGATATGGAAGATAACTTTCATATCGTGGAATGCTTCAATAGGGAAGGGAATGCATGTGTCATATCTGGAGCTTGTCGCTTACAAGGTGTGTTGAGCGAAGCGATGAACTCATTTCTTTCTGTCCTCGATAAGTACACGTTACAAGATTTAGTTTTGAATAAGGATCAGTTATACGCTTTATTAAAATGACGTAGGCTTGAGGAGCCAAGCTATTGGATCTCTATAAAAAGCGAACATTGGTAAAGTAGACAAGGTGATTTGCTTATCTAAAAGAAGTGTGGCCGTGCCCGTGGGAGGCGACGTGTTTTGACGGAGCGGTCATGACCCCCCTAAAATAAAAAACGCCGAACAATCCAGCGAAAGTTCGGCATTTTTTGTTTTATTCAGTTTTGTACTGTTTCTTTACTTTAATTAAACATAAAAAAACCACCATATATGTATGGTGGAGACGGTGGGAGTTGAACCCACGTCCGGAGATATCGTCACTCGGGCTTCTACAAGCGTAGTCGCTATATTGTCATTCGCGTCCTGTTCAGCCTAACGACAGGCTTACCAGGAGCTAGCCTGATTAGTCTCTTCGTTTTTCCTCAGGCGGTGGAAAAACGCGTAGTCCGCTTTAGTTTGAGACCCTTGCATCTGCCACACGGACGATGGCAGGAAGGATCGCTATAGCCAGCTTACGCTGCTACAGCTAGGTTATCGTTAGATTCGCCAGTTATATTTAGGCAAATGACGTTTATCGAGTCGTCGCCTCGACTTGCAACCCGAGCTCGATCTATCCCCGTCGAATCCGTAACGTCCCCGTCAGGATGAAAGGATAGCATCAAGCTACCTTATTTTATTGTCATCTAACGACATATACATTATAGCATATTTTGCGCATTTTGCAAACGACCGTTACTGCTGCAAGCTCTCTTTGACAGCACGATCCGCATCGCGTTTCATTTGCTTGCGCTTTTGGGCTTCACGTTTATCATATTTCTTCTTCCCTTTGCCAAGTCCCAGCAATACTTTCGCCATCCCGTTTTTGATATAAACTTTCAATGGGATTAAAGAATAGCCCTGCTGCTGCGTTTCACCAATCAATTTGTCGATTTCTTTGCGATGCAACAAGAGTTTCCTTGCTCGCGTAGGATCATGATTAAAACGGTTCCCTTGTTCATAAGGTGAGATATGCATGTTATGCAGGTATACTTCGCCTTTGTAAATACGGGCAAAACTATCTTTTAAGTTGAGTCGTCGTGCTCGGATCGACTTGATTTCAGTCCCTTGCAGAACGATTCCCGCTTCAAAGGTCTCTTCTACGATAAAATCGTGGCGTGCTTTTTTATTTTGCGCTAATGGTTTGTCGTACTCTTTTGGCATAGATGGTTCCTCCTCTACCTGCGTAGCCATAATTGTATCAAAAAACCCCGCCATTTCCAATTGTGATCACGCTCAGACTGCAAACTTGAAAGCAGCGTCTCACAATCATCTTAATGGACATTTTCATAACCGCTGTGAGATTATGAGCTTAGAAATAGACAGTTAAAGGAGTACGCGATATGGAACAACAGGTGATGAATATCAGGCGGCTTACGCTTCAAGATTATGATGCTCTGCATGCCATGCAGACGGGCATTGAGGATGATTATGTCGTGCGGATCTTCGACCGACTAGTCACATCAGATGTGCATGAGTTATTCGGATTATTTCGAAACGGGCACATGCTCTCTGTAGGTGGCTATAGCTTATTTGCCGAGGGGCGGTTCGCCATGCTTGGCCGCTTAAGAAGTGATCATCGTTACCTCGGACAGGGAATGGCGACAGAATTACTTTCTCCTATCATAGAAGATCTGAAACAACGCCCTGAGGTAGCGTGGATTGGGGCAAATACACACGTTCACAATAGCTCGGCCCGGCGCGTCCTGGAAAAGATCGGTGTGCAGCAAGGCCCGCAGCTGCACTATTTAATTTTAACAGAACCTGACAAATTAAACGCCACTCCAGGAGCAGTATGGGAACCTGTTCAAGAGCTGACCAAGAAACGAGCCCTTCTTCGGTCGTTGCATCAGAACGCGCTCGGTGTTTTCCCGTATGAATGCTATTATCCTTTTCCGTTTGACGATGCCTTATTTACAGATGCGTATTTACAGACGTGCAGTTTCTATCAATCTCCTGATCAGCAGCGTTTTGTCGTGATTCAAAACGATCAGAAAAAATACCAGTACGCACACGTCAAATATTTTTGGAATGACCATTACGAACAGCCTGGCTTCTTTGAAACGCTTCGCGATCACTGGCAGCATAACCCTGACAACGTAGGCTGCTGGATCGATTTTTCACCTGAAGGCTATCAAAACATCCAGGACCTCACGCCATATGAAGTCAAAGATCCCTGGGTGCTTTACGGAATGTTGAAACAAGCTTAGTACCATACCAAACGAGCTTGGGAAAAAACTGAATAATACACAAAAATGCCGAACATTTCGCTGAAAGGTTCGGCATTTTTTGTGCTTAAGGAAGGCGTTCAACGACCGCTGCGTCAAAACATTCCGCTTTCCACGGGCACGGCCTCAGTCCTCAGAAAGCAAAAACGCTTTCCTGCGGGATCTTCGGCTCGCGCTGTTCCCGAAGGAACGCTAATATTCATCTAAAAGCTTTAAAACGTTTTTAATGTCCGTTTTATTAATACCACTGAGTTATTTAAGTCCCAGCTTTGCTACTTTTTCTTCTTTTTCTTGCCTCCGCCGCTTTTACGCTTGGCGGCGCCTTTATTATTATAAAAAGGTTTGTTATCTTTGTTTTTACCTTTTTTCCCGTCCTTGCTTTTGGAAGGAATCGGTTTTGGCTTAGACGGCGCTTTCCGTTCTTTACGCGGTTTCATTCCCACGATTTCGAAATCGACGACACGTTCATCCAAGTTGACATTCATGACACGGATGGTGATTTCATCGCCGATACGGAACATATTACCGGTCCGTTCACCTATCATGGCAAATTGCTTTTCATCGAAGTGATAATAATCATCGGTCAAGTAAGAGACGTGCACGAGACCTTCGACTGTGTTCGGAAGCTCAACAAACAAGCCGAAGCTTGTCACGGAGCTGATGACACCATCGAATACTTCTCCGACTTTATCCTGCATATACTCCGCTTTCTTCAGATCATCCGTTTCGCGCTCAGCATCGACGGCTGCCCGTTCCATTTCTGATGAATGGCGGGCAATCTCTGGAAGTTGTTCCTGCCATCTTCGCTGTGTTTGTTGATCGAGCTTACCATTAACCAGATAGGTCCGGATTAACCGGTGCACAATCAAGTCAGGATAACGTCGGATGGGCGACGTGAAATGCGTGTAAAAGTCTGTCGCCAGGCCGAAGTGACCGAGACTTTGCGGGTCATACTTGGCTTGCTGCATAGACCGAAGCATCAATTTGGATATGATGGTATCTTCTTGGGTCCCTTTGACTTCATCGAGAACTTTTTGCAAGGCTTGCGGTCGGATGTCGTTTGCTGTTCCTTTGACGTTGACCCCAAGGTTGGCTACAAATTCAAAGAAGTGCTCAAGTTTGTCCGGATCAGGATCCTGGTGAACACGGTGAATAAACGGGACCTCCATCCAATGGAAATGTTCCGCAACAGTTTCGTTAGCCGCCAGCATGAATTCTTCAATTAGGCGTTCACCGACTGAGCGTTCCAGCAATTTGACGTCAATCGCTCGGCCGTCATCGTCAACGATTACTTTGGCCTCTTTGAAATCAAAGTCGATGGCGCCGCGGCCAAAGCGTTTCTGACGAAGACGCTTGGCAAGAGCAGCCATATCTCGGAACATCGGAACCAGATCTTCATATTGCTTGATCAATTCCTCGTCTTCGTCTTCCAAAATGGCGTTTACATCCTTATAGGTCATTCGCTCATTGGTTTTAATGACACTTTGGAAAATCTCGTGATTGACGACGTCCCCGCTGGAATCGATCTCCATTTCGCACGAGAGCGTCAGTCGATCAACCTGTGGGTTCAGGGAACAGATACCATTTGATAAGCGATGAGGAATCATCGGGATGACGCGATCGACAAGGTAGACACTTGTCGCGCGCTCACTCGCTTCTTCGTCAATTGGTGAGTTCTCATCAACATAATACGTCACGTCCGCAATATGAACACCGAGTTTATAATTGCCGTTACCCAGTTGTTTGACGGTAACCGCATCATCCAAATCCTTGGCATCTGCTCCATCGATCGTAACAATCGTTTCATCCCGCAAATCGCGGCGATTCTCGATTTCACTTTCGGCAATTTGATCAGGTGTGTTTTTCGCCTGCTCAAGGGCTTCCTCTGGAAATTCCGATTTAATGCCATGTTTGTGAATAATCGAAATAATTTCAATGCCAGGGTCATTTTTATGACCAAGGATATTCACAATCATGCCTTCAGCACTCATACGTTCCTCTGGAAACTTGGTGATTTCGACAATCACTTTATGGCCATCTACAGCACCGTTTGAATGCTCTTTCGGGATGAAAATATCGTTTGGGATCCGCTTATCATCTGCAATAACGAAGCCAAAATTTTGATTGGCCTGGTAAGTTCCTACGACCTTCGTCGTGGCGCGTTCAATGATGCGTATAACGACACCTTCCGCCCGTTGGCCTTTCTCATCACGTCTCTCCACCCGAACGAAGACTTTATCATTGTTCATCGCTGAAGCTAGATCAGAATGGTGAATATAAACATCATCCTGGTCTTCATCATCCGGAATTAAGAAGGCGAATCCTTTGGCGTGCATTTGAATGCGCCCTCGAATTAAATTCATCTTCTCGGGTAAACCGAATCTGTTCTTACGCGTTCTGACGAGTTCGCCCTCTCCTTCTAACTCATTAAGCGCCTTAACGAGCGCGGTGAAGTCTTCATCCTGTTCAAAATCTAACGTTTCTTCCAATTCTTGAACCGAGAGGGGCTTGGAAGCTGCGTCTTTAAAATAAGCTAAAATCTTTTCTTTTAATTGGTCTGTCATGTTTTCTTCCTCCTTCGATTTCCGCCCTCTACCCGGCAGCGTCAGCTCCAGTCCAGCGACTCAAGAAATGCAAGGATATCCTCGTGCAGCTGTTCGCGCTCTTGATCGAGCGTGATAACGTGACCGGATTGTTTATACCATTTGATATCTTTTGTGTCTGATTCGATATGGTCATAAATATATTGGGCGCTTTCTTTATTAATCATTTCATCTTGTTCAGCTTGGACGACAAAAGCGGGGGCATAAATATGATCGACGTGATCATGTACCTCATTAATTAAACCGCCAAGCTGGTGGAACATATCTTTCGATTGATCGAGTAAGGTTTCTATTTCCTGATCAATCGTTTCTTTGTCTTTACCTTCTAATTGTTTAAATTCTTTCGCTTTAAATCGGTAACCTTGCGACAATTCCTGCTCGTTGTCAAAGAACATCGGGGTACACATCGGGATGATGCCTTTGACTGGTTCATTGTAAGCGAGTTTCAACCCTAACACGCCGCCGAGTGAGAGACCAGCGACTGCAATCTTTGTGTATCCTAATTCACGCAAATGGTTTAAAGCATGTTGAACGTCCTCCCACCACTGCTCTGGACCAGCCTTAGTCAGTTCCTCTGGAGGCTGTCCATGGCCGCGGTAGATGGGAGCATGACTTGTGTATCCGTGCTTTTGCAAAAAACGTCCCAGCATTCTGACATCAGCTGAATGCCCTGTAAATCCATGTAATAATAATACCGCACGCTCGCCCTCTTCAAACGTAAACGGTTCAGGCAGTTTAATTTTCATCTTTTTTCGCTCCTTATCCCATTTATTTCCCTATTTAGCTGGATTCATTCTTGTTTTTCCTGACGTTTTCCGAGTCCCTCCCTCATAACCGGGAATACGAAAGCCGCGCTAGCTAACAGCGCGGCTTTGATACTCAATTTTTATTTGATCTGGTTTAATTCAATACGTAAGCAGCCAAAAAAGCAAAGACGAAAAACAAAACGCCGGTCACAATTGTGGCCTTATGCAGCACGGCGTCCACGCCTCGTGCTTTTTGCTTTCCAAATAACTGCTCAGCCCCTCCAGAGATAGCTCCAGATAAGCCGGCACTTTTTCCAGATTGAAGTAATACAAGAACAATTAAAACAATAGTATCAATAGCTAATAACGCAATAGCAATACTTTCCATAGTGTGCCCACACCTCCTAAAACGCACAAATACATATTGTAAATGTAGCACAAAAACACGCATACAGCAACATTTGGTAACTGTTTAATTTTTTTGCTCTATATGGGTTTGGGCGGTTGAGCACGGCGCGCTTTCTACGGGAGTGCGTTGAAACCACTCAGTCTCTCTCCCTAAAATTCTAAACACCATAGATAAAATGCTTCGCGATTTACGCCTGGCACTTCGCCGTTTATTCAGCCTCGGTTTACTAAAAAATGCCCCAATGAACATAAACAACAAAGCTACTAATATTCCCGCAGCTTCCTGATTAAATAGGATAGATACGGGAATAGATAAAGCTGCCAACATAAAAAAGAGCTTTATAAACAATTGCTTCCCTCCATGCAGAAAAATGTGCAAGGAAAAAATGGTATAAATTCTTGTGCAGAATTTAACCTTACCGAACCTATTCTTCTCTCTTAATAAGCTTCTCTAATTTTTGTTCCATTCTATCTAATTGTCTATTTCTTTGTTTAGCAGTCATAACATACGTAACAATGCCTACAACGACAGCAATTAAAATTAGGAAGAAAAACAGTTGAGCTATGATATCTCCAAAATTCCAACTGCCTACAGCTGATAATAAAAACATATGTACGCCTCCCCTAACGAAACGATCCGCATTTTCTTCTTGAATCATTATAAGTATTTCAAAATGTTGGGTATAACTCAATAGGTATCCATGTTCGCAGTTCACAGCGAGTTGACAGGTCCTGGCTTGATACACTTTCGGCTGTGATCGTTTCTGCGATAGATCGGATTCTAACGTCCTCTTTTTAGCTTATAAATAGGTTGGGGATCATAAATGTGGGGAATTGGCATGTAAATTCAGCTCATTGCGCGATCATGCTGGTAAATGGCTCGGTGATCCTCTGATTCGGCAAGAATATCTGGGAAAATGGCATGTAAGCAGACTGCCTGGCTGCCACTGGCTTATATCTTCTCTGATCGGGCTTGTATTCAGGTGATGCTGGCTCGTATTCAGCCCAGCTTAGATTGTAATAAGCCAGGTCGAAATCCACATGGAAGGTCGTGGCTTGATATGTTCCCGGATTGGCTTGTATGTGTGGCAGATCGGATTATAAGCTCCTATTTTCAGCTCGTAAATTTGTTGGGGATCATTAAGGTGTGAATTTGGCATGTAAATTTAGCTCATTGCGCGGTCACGCTTTAATATGGCTTGGTGGTCCCCCGATTCGGTACGAATGTCTGGGAATACGGCATGTAAACAGACTGCCTGGCTGCCTCTCGCTTATATCCTCTCTGGTTGGGCTTGAATTTAGCTGATAATGGATCGTAATCACCCCAGGTTAGCCTGTAATGAGCTAAGTCGAAATCCTAACGTCAGGTTCTGGCTTAAATATCTCCCGTATCTGCTCGTATGTGTGGCAGATTGGGTTATAAAGTACTCTTTTTTAATTATAGGATTTGGCATATACCATTCACTTAATAGCACAGTCCTTAATACAGAGATGGCCCTTTTTTGTCCCCCTTCTTGGAAACAGAACTATATTACTGTTTGATTAACTATGAGTGATTTTGAATGTTATTTTGATACTTTTTGAATGAATTTGGTTGTTTTTGATTGATTTATGAAAGGGCTTCCTTTATGATGAAATTAGGAATTAAGAGAGGGGGGGATTTCGTGTTAACTCCTGAACGTCACCAGTTGATTCTAGAGCTTCTTCATAACAAAACCACCGTAAAATTGAAGGAACTCGTCGAAGAAACCCAAGCGTCAGATTCCACCGTTCGTCGCGATCTTGATCAACTTGAGCAAGCCGGTCAATTACGACGTATTCATGGCGGAGCGTCCTTGCGGCAATCAGCTAGTGAAGAACCCAGCATGTCAGAAAAAGCCACCGTGCACTACCAGGATAAATCGCGCATAGCTGCTGAAGCGGCTAAATTGGTACGTGACGGAGACTGTATTTTTCTTGATGCAGGTACCACGACATTCGAAATGATCCCGCACTTACGTGATAAAAATTTAATTGTCGTAACCAATGGACTCAGCCATTTAGAAGCTTTAACGGAACATCACGTGCCCACGTATGTGGTGGGAGGCTTTGTAAAACAAAAGACGCGAGCAGTCATTGGGTCAGGTGCTATCACAAATTTGGAGCAATATCGGTTTGATAAATGCTTTCTCGGTATTAACGGGATCCATGATGAAGACGGTTATACTACACCCGACCCTGAAGAAGCGGCTGTAAAACGGACAGCATTGGCCTTATCCCTGGACCGTTATGTGCTAGGCGACGCGTCTAAATTTAATGAAATTACCTTTGTAAAAGTAGCTGATCTAGCAGAAGCTACCATTATCACCAATCACCACGATCACATCGAGCATTATCGAACCAAAACTCAAGTAAAGGCAGTGAGACCATGATCTATACCTGTACGCTTAATCCTTCAATCGATTACGTTATGCACATTGAGCGTTTCGAGGAAGGCGGGCTCAACCGCGCAGCTCAGACCTTTTATTACCCCGGCGGCAAAGGGATCAATGTCTCGCGGGTGTTGCGACGTCTGGATACGGAAACGACTGCCCTCGGATTTATCGGCGGTTTCACAGGCGACTTCATAAAACGTCATTTAGGCGATGAAGCAATTTCCCACAACTTCATTGAAACGGGCCAAACGACCAGGATCAACGTCAAGCTGAAGGCTGGGAGTGAATCGGAAATTAATGGCCCTGGACCGGCTATTACAGCCGAACAGCAGCACGCCTTACTGAATGAAATTGCCCGACTCACGGCAGAGGATACGTTAGTGTTAGCGGGCAGTCTCCCCTCATCATTGCCTGGCGATTTTTATGAGCAGATCGCTCGCTTATGCTATGAGCGCGATGTTGCCCTTGTCGCAGATACGTCCGGCCCGGCTTTGCATCAAATGGCCAAACAGCCCGTGTTGCTATTAAAGCCGAATCATCATGAGCTTGGCGAGCTTTTTGATACCTCCATTACGAATAAAGAAAAGGCTGCTTATTACGCCAAACAACTGCTGGCAGACGGACCACAAAATATCATCGTCTCAATGGGAGCAGAAGGGGCTGTTTTCGTTAATGCGGAACACCAATGGTACGCCAACACGCCCGAAGGAAAACTCATAAATTCCGTCGGGGCAGGTGATTCGGTCGTATCTGGCTTCCTTTCGGCTTATACGAAGAACCAAGGTTTGGAACAAGCGTTCAAGTACGGGATTGCTGCAGGCAGTGCCACCGCTTTCAGCGATGATTTATGCACGAGACAAGATGTGGAGTCCATTGTAACTGATATATATGTTTCACCTATTTCTTAAAGGAGGGTCTAAAGATGAAGATTACAGATTTATTAACGCGCGACACGATTGTGTTGAACATGACGGCTTCTTCTAAACCTGAAGCCATCGATGAATTGATCGGCAAGCTTGACCAGGCAGGAAAACTGAATGATCGCGATGAATTCAAACAGGCGATTAACGAGCGGGAACAGCAGAGCACGACCGGGATTGGTGAAGGCATTGCGATTCCTCACGCCAAAACGGCGGCTGTAAAAGAACCTTCCATTGTTTTCGGTCGCTCACAGGAAGGTTTGGATTATGAGTCGCTGGATGGCCAGCCGACCAACTTATTCTTTATGATTGCAGCTTCAGACGGGGCGAACCAAACGCATTTAGAAACGCTATCCCGTCTATCCACCTTCTTAATGGACAACGCGTTCCGTTCCCAGCTTGAGGCTGCCAAAACGGAAGAGGAAGTCATTGAAGCCATCAATGCCAAAGAAGCCGAAGAAGATTATGACAGCGAGGAAGAATCCGCTTCCGGCAAACACATCCTTGCTGTGACGGCTTGCCCTACCGGCATTGCCCATACGTACATGGCCGCTGATAAGTTAAAAGCAGCAGCTCAAGAGATGGACCTGAATATTAAAGTAGAAACGAACGGTTCAAGCGGCGTCAAAAACCGGCTGACGGCCGAAGATATTGAAAAAGCAGATGCTATTATTGTCGCAGCTGATACCAACGTCGAAATGGACCGATTTAAAGGTAAACCCGTTATCGAAGCCCCCGTGGCAAAAGGCATTCACGAGCCGAAAGAATTATTGAACAAAGCGTTGAAAGAAGATGCACCCATTTATCAAGGGAGCGGCGAAAAATCGGAAAGCTCTGAAGACAGTGGCGGAAGAAGCGGCATTTACAAGCACCTGATGAATGGTGTCTCCAACATGCTTCCGTTCGTTGTCGGTGGTGGTATTTTAATTGCCCTTTCCTTCTTCTTTGGAATCAATGCTGCTAATCCGGAAAGTGATCAATACAACAGATTTGCTGAAATGCTCAGCATCATCGGCGGCGACAATGCTTTCTTCCTACTTGTACCCGTCTTAGCCGGCTTCATAGCATCCAGTATCGCTGACCGTCCCGGGTTCGCACCAGGTATGATAGGCGGCCTGATTGCCATTACGTCTGGCGTTGAAGGTGCAGGAAATGGTTCCGGGTTCTTAGGTGGTTTAATCGCTGGTTTCTTAGCTGGTTATTTGACGCTTGCCGTTAAAAAAGTATTAGCAGGGTTACCAGACGTCATGGACGGTTTAAAAACTGTCCTGTTCTATCCAGTCATTACGATTTTCATTACAGGGATGATCATGCTGTTGATCAATCCGCCATTGACCCAACTTTATACTGGGCTGCTCAGCTGGCTTGAAGGCATGGGAGATGCCAACCTCGCTCTGGTAGGCTTGATTGTAGGCGGTATGATGGCGGTTGATATGGGGGGACCTATCAACAAAGCTGCTTATACGTTCGGTCTTGCGACACTCGAAGCAGGAAATTATGAATTTATCGCAGCCGCCATGGCTGGTGGTATGGTACCGCCAATCGCGATGGGGCTTGCGACCACGTTCTTTAAAAATAAATTCAGTAAGCAAGAACGCGAGACAGGAAAAACGGCTTACTTCCTCGGCGGTTTCTTCATTACCGAAGGTGCTATCCCATTTGCGGCAGCCGACCCGGCCCGTGTCATTCCGTCGATGGTAGCAGGTTCCGCCATCACAGGTGCCCTGACCATGTTATTTGAAATCGGTCTGCGTGCCCCCCATGGCGGTATATTTGTAATCGGACTAGTTGAAGGTGGCTTCATGAAAGCTGTCCTATATCTCTTTGCCATCCTAATCGGGAGTATCATTAGTGCAGTCATTGTAGGATTCTTGAAAAAAGAGGTGCAAAAGGCTTAAAATGAGAGAGTTAGAGTCATTATAAAGCGACCACTTTTGAGGAGGAATTTACAATGGAAGAGAAGACATTTACCGTTACGTCTGCAGATGGGGTCCACGCCCGTCCTGCTACAGTCCTTGTGCAAAATGCCGGGCAGTTTGAATCCGACATCAACCTTCATTACAAAGAGAAAGCCGTCAATTTGAAATCCATCATGGGTATCATGAGCCTGGGCATCCCTTCAGGTGTTGAAGTGAAGATTACAGCTGAAGGCAAAGACGAACAGGAAGCGATCAGCAAACTGGCGGACACCATGAAAAATGAAGGTCTGGGGGAATAGACAGCATGACACAATTACAAGGGATTGCAGCCTCCAGCGGTATTGCGATGGCCAAGGTCTACCACCTGGAGGCGCCAGACCTTTCTTACACCACAACAGACATTGATCAACCCGAGGAAGAAGTTAAACGCCTTCATGCGGCGCTTGATATTTCCAAATCTGAACTAGAAAAAATCAAGGCGCACACAAAAGAGTCGCTCGGTGACGAACATGCTGAGATTTTCTCGGCTCACCTGCTCGTTTTGAATGACCCCGAGCTGATTCAACCAATCGAAGATAAAATTAAATCCGAAAATGTGAATGCTGAAGCAGCCCTAGATGAGACTGCGAACATGTTCATTGATATGTTTAAGAATATGGATAATGAATACATGCGTGAGCGTGCTGCCGATATACATGACGTCACCAAACGGGTCCTTGCTCATCTATTGAATGTGACCTTCCCGGATCCCGCATTGATTGATGAAGAAGTCATCATTGTCGCTGAGGATTTGACGCCTTCTGATACAGCGCAATTGAATAAAGATTTCGTTAAAGGGTTCACCACCGATATCGGGGGACGAACCTCTCATTCCGCGATCATGGCGCGTTCATTGGAAATTCCAGCTGTGGTAGGAACCAAAGATATTACATCCAAAGCGGAAAAAGACGCGTTTATCATTGTAGATGGGATTAATGGGGATGTCCTGCTCAATCCGACTGAGGAGCAAATAGGGACTTATCAGGAAAAACAAAACGAGTTCGAACGGAAAAAACAAGAATGGGCGAAATTGAAAGATGAACCCACTGTTACCTCAGAAGGGCGTCATGTTGAGCTCGCTGCTAACATCGGGACACCCGAAGACATCGAAGGTGTATTGAATAACGGAGGCGAAGGCGTTGGCCTTTACCGTACAGAATTCCTATATATGGGCAAAAAACAGCTGCCAACTGAACAAGAACAATTCGATGCCTACAAAAGCGTCCTTGAGCAAATGAACGATCGTGCTGTGGTCGTGCGCACGCTCGACATTGGCGGGGACAAGGAATTGGATTACCTTGATCTTCCTAACGAATTAAATCCATTCTTAGGATTTCGCGCTATTCGTATTTGTCTAGAACGTGATGATATTTTCCGGACTCAACTGCGTGCTCTGCTGCGCGCCAGCGTCTATGGCAACTTGAAAATCATGTTCCCGATGATTGCCACACTTGAAGAATTCAGAGAAGCGAAAGCCATTCTTGAAGAAGAAAAAACAGCATTACGAAACGAAGGACAAAACGTATCGGATTCAATTGAAGTTGGCATGATGGTGGAAATTCCAGCATCCGCTGTACTCGCCAAACAGTTTGCAAAAGAAGTTGACTTCTTCAGTATTGGAACGAACGATTTGATTCAATATACCATGGCTGCCGATCGCATGAATGAACAAGTGTCTTATTTGTATCAACCTTACCACCCGGCTATTCTGAATCTGATCAACACGGTCATCGAAGCCTCCCATGCGGAAGGAAAATGGACAGGCATGTGCGGAGAAATGGCTGGCGATTCCATCGCTATTCCTATTTTGCTGGGATTGGGACTGGACGAGTTCAGCATGAGTGCTACCTCTATTCTGCCCGCCAGGACTCAGATCAAAGCATTGTCTCAGGAAGAAATGGCTTCATACAAAGACACCATCTTATCTATGGGTACATCTGACCAGGTCGTGGATTTCGTGAAAGAAAAAACGGATCAAGCCTTATAATTTTGCAGAACCTATGGCAAAATAGGTTGGGAAGGGTAATCGACTACCCTTCCTTTTTACTGTCATGAGAAAGAAGTGTTTATTATGATGTATACCATCATTATGATTGTCTGCATAGCGATCGTCCTGTTCATAGCAGCCATATTCGGCTTTGCTGTTTCAAAAGGTTATGATTATAAGCACACGGTCGATCCGCACCCCGAAGACGAGGAAGCGGATGCGCCCGATGTATGGGAACATGAAGACAAAAAAAACTGATGGCCTCTTTTAATGGAGGGGGCATCAGTTTTTTTGCACGTTAATCCATAAATCGCAATTTTTTTATGATGGGCGTACGGGCTCTGGCATTCGGTATTCGATTGGGATACCCCATCTGTAAGACGGCAACAATCTTATGCATGTCGGGGTCAAGTCCACGGGCTTCTACAAATTCAGGGTCATAGATATAGGGATTCGATGTCCATAACACGCCCACGCCTGCATCCCAGGATACAAGCTGTACGTTTTGTATATATGCACACACCGCTGCATAATCTTCTTCATATTTACGCTGATCCGTGTCCTTCTCCATATACACAATGGCGTGATGCGGGATGTCGATGAGAAATTGTTTAATGCCTTCCATCATCCGGTCTTTTTTATCTTCCGCGTATCCATCTGCCAGACCTTCTCTCACGTAGCTATCCGCCACTTGATCGGCATAGTGACGTTTTGCTTCTCCCTGGACAATCTGAATAGCCCACGGTTCTTTCATACGATGGGTGGGCGCCCATGCGGCCGTAGCAAAGATATGCTGCAACATTGGACGCTCCACGTGTTTTTTTGCAAAATCATGAATGGAACGACGGTTCACAATGGCCTCTTGAACATCCACGCTCTCACCTTCTCCCTTTCGAAATTAATACGTATGTAGTCGGTCAGTTAGCCACGTTTATGCCCTACATCATATCATAAGAAAAGCCTCTCTGAATATACAGAGAGGCTTTATCATGGTTAGCTATTTGGATAAGTTATAGAAGGCTTTCACGCCAGCGTACTCCGCTGTGCCAAGCAACTGATCTTCAATTCGAAGCAGCTGATTATATTTCGCTACACGGTCGGTACGCGAAGGTGCGCCCGTTTTGATTTGGCCTGCATTAGTCGCCACTGCGATGTCTGCAATAGTCGAATCTTCTGTTTCACCTGAGCGGTGAGAGATGACAGCCGTATAACCGGCGCGTTTTGCCATTTCGATCGCTTTGAATGTTTCCGTCAAGGATCCGATTTGGTTAACCTTGACTAAGATGGAGTTGCCAATTCCTTCTTCAATTCCGCGGCCCAGCTTTTCAGTATTCGTGACAAATAAATCGTCTCCTACTAACTGAACGCGGTCGCCAATGCGGTCTGTCAGCTGTTTATGGCCTTCCCAATCATTTTCATCCAGTCCGTCTTCAATCGAAACAATCGGATATTTGTTGACGAGGTCTTCATACCAATCAACCATCTCTTCGGAAGTGCGCGTGACGCCTTCACCTTTCAAGTTGTACTTGCCATCTTCATAAATTTCAGAGGCAGCCACGTCCATCGCCAACAGGACTTCTTCCGTCGGTTTGTAGCCGGCTTCCTCAATCGCTTCGATGATCGTTGATAAGGCTTCTTCATTCGATTGCAGGTTCGGCGCAAAGCCGCCTTCATCGCCGACACCCGTGTTGTAGCCTTTCGATTTCAATACTTTTTTCAAAGCATGGAAAATTTCAGCTCCCATCCGTAAGCCTTCACGGAAATCTGGAGCACCGACCGGCATGATCATGAATTCTTGGATATCGACATTGTTATCGGCGTGCTCGCCGCCATTCAAAATATTCATCATCGGAGAAGGTAGGGTTGTGGCACTGAAACCACCTAAATATTTATATAGCGGAAGGCCTACGAAATCAGCCGCCGCATGGGCTACAGCCATAGAAACGCCTAGAATGGCATTCGCTCCTAGTTTTCCTTTGTTATCCGTACCATCCAGTTTCAGCATCAGGTCATCGATGATCACTTGCTGGGTGACGTCAATATCAATTAATTCAGGCGCAATCTTTTCGTTGACATTCTCTACCGCCTGGAGTACCCCTTTGCCGAGGTAACGGTTTTTGTCCCCGTCACGCAACTCTACTGCTTCATATTCACCAGTAGACGCACCGCTTGGTACAAGGGCGGAGCCAAACGCTCCTGATTCGGTATAAACCTCTACTTCCACAGTCGGGTTTCCGCGGGAGTCTAACACTTCGCGAGCATAAACGTCTGTAATATATGGCATACGATTCTCTCTCCTTTGTTTTTCATGAATTATTTTTTAATTAGAGACTGGCCGGTCATTTCCTCAGGCTGCTCAACATGTAACAACTCGAGTAAGGTCGGGGATAAATCGCCTAGGACTCCCCCATCTCTCAGTTTCACCCCGTCTTTCGTCACAATGACAGGGACAGGATTCGTCGTGTGCGCAGTCATAGGATAACCGTCTGGCGTGATCACTTCATCCGAGTTGCCGTGATCGGCGGTTACAATGGAATGCCCGCCTTTTTCGGTGATTTTATCGACAATTTTGCCAAGGCATTCATCCACCGCTTCAATCGCTTTGATTGTAGGTTCAAGCATACCGGAATGACCCACCATATCGGGATTGGCGAAGTTTAGAATAATGGCGTTATGCTTATCTTGATCCAACTCGCTCAGCAGCGCTTCTGTCACCTCATAAGCACTCATTTCCGGCTGCAGATCATACGTCGCCACTTTAGGTGAATCGATGAGGATGCGTTCTTCTCCCGGGAATTTCTCTTCCCGTCCGCCGCTCATAAAGAATGTAACGTGCGGGTATTTTTCTGTTTCAGCAATACGCAGTTGTTTCATGTCTTGGTCTGCCAGCACCTCGCCGATCGTATTTTTCAAATGATTGGGAGCGAAGGCAATATTGCTATTCACTAACTCACTGTACTGGGTCATGCCGACAAAATGAATATGTTTTGGAGCATCCTCCCCACGATCAAATTGATCGAAGTCATCATTTGCAAACGTTTGGGAGATTTGAATAGCACGATCGGGACGGAAATTGAAAAAGACAATAGCGTCTTCATCCTCAACCGGTGCAACGGGGGCGCCGTTATCATCCGTAATGACCACCGGCTCCACAAATTCGTCATAAATTTCTTCTTCATACGACGCATCAACGGCTTCAAGCGGACTCGCATAGCTCGGCCCTTTTCCATAGGCGATGGCGTCATAGGCTTTCTTCACACGATCCCAGCGGTTATCACGATCCATCGAGTAATAACGTCCGGAAATGGTTGCGAATTGCCCGACGCCTATCTTCTCCATTTCGTCCTCGGCCTGTTGAATAAAGGTTTTAGCTGTTTGCGGCCCGACATCACGGCCATCGAGGAAACCGTGCACGTAAACCTTCTGCAGTCCTTCATTAGCAGCGAGCTTAAGCAAGGCGTATAAATGGTTGATATGGCTATGGATGCCGCCGTTCGAAAGCAAGCCAAAAATATGCAGTGCTTTGTTCTTAACTTTGGCATGTTCCACTGCATTTCGGAGAGCATCGTTTTGGTAGAAATTTTCTTCACGGATAGCTAAATGGATCCGTGTCAAATTTTGATACACGACCCGGCCGGCCCCGATATTAAGGTGGCCGACCTCCGAATTCCCCATTTGACCTTCCGGAAGCCCGACAGCTTCACCGCACGCTGTCAACTGGGAATGCGGGTACTGCTGCCACAGTCGGTCGAAATTGGGGGTGTTCGCCTGTTTCACAGCGTTACCTTTCTCTTCCTCGCGGATCGCATAACCATCGAGGATGATTAAAGCAGCAAGCTTATTACTCATGTTTACCTGCCTCCACAAGCTTCAAGAAAGAGCTTGCTTCTAGACTCGCGCCTCCTACTAGGGCACCGTCTATATCGGTACGTGACAACATTTCATCCGCGTTAGCAGGTTTTACACTCCCCCCGTACTGAATGCGGATCGCTTCGCTTGCCTCAGCAGAAAATGTATCTTTGATGACCTGACGGATGTGGGTGCACACTTCATTAGCTTGTTCAGCTGTAGCTGTGCGCCCTGTTCCAATCGCCCAGATCGGTTCATAAGCGAGAATCGTCTGCTTCACTTTCGCTTCAGAAAGACCTTCCAATGCTTTTTTCACTTGTGCCTCGACAACTTGCATTGTACTGTTGTTTTCGCGCTGCTTTAACGATTCTCCAAAACAGACGATAGGTGTCAATTTATGATTAAATGCTGCATGGACTTTTTTATTGACAACATCATCCGTTTCGCCAAATAACTCACGACGCTCAGAATGACCAAGGATAACGTGAGTCACACCCAGGTCTTTCAGCATGAGGGGACTTACTTCGCCTGTGAACGCACCGCTTTCTTCAAAGTGCATGTTCTGAGCACCGATTTTAAGAGGCGTCCCTTTCGTTTCTTCTACAAGTTTCTGTAAAAAGGGAAATGGTGCACACACTACGGATTCTACAGCGTCTTCTCCAGGCACTTCATTCTTAGCAGCCTGTACGAACTCTTCAGCTTCTGTATGGGTTTTGTTCATTTTCCAATTTCCTGCAATCACTTGTTTACGCATCGATTGTCACCTCTCCTATTTATTTATCTTTTAATACTGCAACGCCTGGCAGTTCTTTTCCTTCCATAAATTCAAGTGAGGCTCCTCCGCCCGTTGAGATATGGTCCATATCATCGGCATAACCGAATTTTTCAACAGCGGAAGCAGAATCGCCGCCTCCAATAACCGTATAACCCTTCGTATGAGCCATGGCATCAGCTACCTCTTTCGTTCCAGCAGCGAACAGGTTATATTCAAATACGCCCATAGGGCCATTCCAAATGACCAGCTTTGAATCATTGATGATGTCTGTATACGTTTGCCGGGTATCAGGGCCGATATCCAAAGCTTCCCAATCTGCAGGAATCTCATCGATGCTGACAGCTTTCGTATTGGCGCTCTCAGAGAAATCATCCGCTACAATCACATCTTTAGGCATGATGAAGTTGACGCCTTTTTCTTCCGCTTTCTTCATGTACGTTCGCGCCATGTCGATTTTATCCTCTTCAAGCAAGGACTTTCCGATTTCATAACCTTGCGCTTTGACAAAGGTATAAGCCAAACCGCCGCCAATAATCAAGTTATCGACTTTATCAATCAAGTTGTCGATGACCCCGATTTTGTCTTTCACTTTGGCACCGCCAATAATAGCAGTGAAAGGACGCTCGGGGTTTTCCAAAACCTGGCCGAGAACATTGAGTTCTTTCTCCATTAAAAAGCCGGCGACAGCAGGTACATGCTGCGCAATGCCTTCTGTCGAAGCATGGGCCCGGTGAGCTGCACCAAACGCATCATTCACATATAAATCAGCCATTCGGGCAAATTGTTGGGCCAGTTCAGGATCATTCGTTTCTTCACCAGGATGGAAGCGGACGTTTTCAATTAACAGCACGCCGCCTTCTTCCAAGTTTGTAATAGCCCGGTTAACTTCTGACCCGACAACTTCGTCCGTCTTCGTTACCGTTTGACCCAACAGATTGCTTAGACGTTCCGCCACTGCATCCAATCTGAGTTCATCAAAGACTTCACCTTTAGGACGTCCCAGGTGACTTGCAAGCACCACTTTTGCTCCATTGGAGATTAAATGGCGAATGGTAGGCAGAGCCGCTTTAATCCGTGTATCATCACTGACTTCCTTCCCTTTCATCGGAACGTTGAAATCAACACGGCAAAATACGTTTTTCCCTTTTACATCTACATCTCGAATCGTTTGCTTGTTCATCGGAAAACGACCTCCTTTGGTATTGATACCGCGTGCAAATTCCTTGCCTACTATGTACGTTTCCTGATTGATACGCTCCAAAACGCTGAAACGTAGAATTTCCCTAAGACAAGGGTAAAGGAGGAGGACATACGACCCCCTCCTTTTCACAGGCTTCCACTATCTGGTTGGATTTATTTCACTTACAAACCTTTTTCTTTCAAGAATGCTGCTAGGTCGACACAACGGCTGGAATAACCGAATTCATTGTCATACCACGCAACGACTTTCACCATATTATCTTCTAGGACGAGCGTGGAAATCGCGTCGACAACAGAAGAAAGGGTGTTGCCGTTATAGTCTTTGGATACAAGCGGTTCTTCGCTATATCCAAGAATGCCTTTCAACTCGCCTTCTGCCGCATTTTTAAGGGCTGCATTGACGTCTTCAGCAGACACATTCTGATCCAATTCAGCTACGAAGTCAACAAGTGACACGTTGGATGTTGGAACACGCATTGCCATGCCATTCAACTTACCGTCAAGCTCAGGAAGAACTTTGGCCACAGCCTGCGCAGCACCTGTTGTAGTCGGAATGATATTTTCTCCGGCAGCACGGGCGCGACGATAGTCTTTATGAGGCAAATCAAGGATTTGCTGATCGTTCGTATAGGAGTGTACAGTCGTCATCATACCGCGCTTCAGGCCAAATTGATCATGAAGGACTTTAGCAGCTGGCGCCAGGCAATTGGTGGTGCAGGAAGCATTGGAGATGACGTGGTGGCTGGAAGGGTCATACTTCTCTTCGTTGACACCCATAACCACGGTTAAATCTTCCTGTTTAGCTGGTGCAGAGATAATGACCTTCTTCGCGCCTGCATCCAAGTGCTTCTTAGCATCATCACGCTGAGTGAAACGGCCGGTGGACTCAATTACAACTTCTACACCGTATTGATCCCAGCCAAGCTGAGCAGGATCTTTTTCAGAAAGAACTTTAATCTCTTTACCGCCGACAACAAGATTATCGCCACTTACAGTGACTTCCTCGTCCAGCTTACCGTGCACGGTATCATATTGAAGTAAATGAGCCAGCATATTGGCATCAGTAAGGTCATTCACCGCTACGACTTCTACATCGTCATTTTTCAATGCGGCACGGTACACATTACGTCCAATTCGTCCAAAACCGTTTATTCCTACTTTTACTGTCATACTCTAACTCCTCCTTAAAATCATAAAAACTATTTATTTAAAGGGACGTATCCCTTACAAACTCTTTTGCAGCACCTTCATCTGTAATTAACACGTTGCTTTGACCCGGTTTAAAATAGGAAGCTATCGCTTGTGCTTTTGACCGGCCGCCGGCGACAGCAATGACGTGAGAGGCATCCTTTAAATCCTCCAACTGCAGACCCACGGTTCTCACCTTATGAACCAGTTCGCCATGACGGTCGAAATAGTAGCCAAATGCCTCGCCCTTGGCTTCACCCTGTTGAATTTGATTCAGCTGTGATCGACTGGTTTTTCTTCGTTCAGCCATCGTTAATGCATCGCCAATGCCGTGAACGACAATTTCAGAATGACGGATGAGATCCAGGACTTCTTTGACTGAAGGTTCTTCTATAATAGTCTGGTAAGATTCCTCACTTAAGGGGTCTGGCACATACAAGAGCCGATAATCGCCACGGGCTTTTTTAGCCATTTCAGCGCAGATCGTGTTAGCTTGGTTTTCCATTCGTTCACCGAGACCTCCGCGAGCAGGGACAAACAACATTTCTTCTGGAAATGGCGGCGGGGTCATCATATCGGCTACAGCAGCCATCGTCGTACCGCCGGTGATCGCAACTGTATCATCACGCTTCAATACATCATGCAAATAGCGCACACATGCTTTGCCCATTTCTTGTTTAACCCATGACGTTTGATCACTGTCGCCAGGTACAACAACAACGTAGTCTAGCTTTAATTTATCCTTTAATCGGCTTTCTAAAACCTTGATGTCCGCTACCTCTTTAATAAACTCAGAGAGTTGTTCAAGAATAGACTGTCCTTCATGGGTTAAATTCATGCCTCGTGATGTAATTTCAACAGCACCTTGCTTGTTCAAAAAATCAATTTCACTTCTGACGGTTCGTTCAGCAAGTTCCACATTATCAGCCAACGTACGCCTGCCGATTGGCTGCATCAACTGAATGTAGTGCAACAATTGATAGCGGCGCTGCATCACTTCCAGAACATCAGGGAATATTTTCTTTTGTAGGTCTATTAAAGCTCTCATGGTCAAACTCCTTTAGCAATGCACGTCCGGGTTAAATTCGTCCCGACTTGGCATATTTTGTCCCACTTGAAGCAAAAAATATTACCTGCAGTTTTAATACTACCAATCCACATTTACTTTCGCAAGCGCAAAACAGTGCAATTAATTTTGTAACCGTTCTCTTATCGTAAAGAGGTCGAACTGCTGATAATTCCATGCTTCGTTTCCAATCATGACGACAGGAATTTCAAGCTGATATTTTTCCAATAATGCCTCATCTTCGTAAATATCCTTTTCTTTCAATAGAAAAGGGGCATCCATTTGAACCGTTTCCAGCATTTCTTTCACTTCGTCGCACAACGGGCAATGCTGTTTAGTATACAACATGACCTCTTCCATTCTGACACCCTCCTTTTCTAACCCGTCCATCTCGGCAAATATATTCCTCATATAAAAATATCCGCTTTATTGTCTTGATTATGAGACAACTTGATTGTAACTGATATGGATACGTCTATAAAGTGAATGAAACTGTTCAAGGCAGAATAACCCGCCTTGTTTTCCTCTGGTAAATTCGACAGCACCATATCTGCAATAGACAAAGAAATGAGACGCCTCATTATTAAAATAAGGCGCCTCTTGCTTGGTTATTATTCAGCTGTTTTTTCCATCACTTTGTCGATCATACCGTATTCAACTGCTTCTGTAGCAGACATGAAGTTGTCGCGATCCGTGTCTTTTTGAATCACTTCAAGCGGCTGACCTGTACGTTCAGAAAGAATATGGTTCAACTTCTCACGCATTTTTAAAATGCGCTTGGCATGAATTTCAATATCTGTCGCTTGACCTTGCGTGCCGCCTAGTGGTTGGTGAATCATGACTTCACTGTTTGGCAGAGCATAACGTTTTCCTTTTTCTCCGGCTGCAAGTAGGAAAGCTCCCATTGAAGCAGCTAGACCCGTGCAGATGGTAGACACATTCGGCTTGATGAATTGCATGGTGTCATAAATCGCCATACCAGCTGTAATTGAGCCGCCTGGAGAGTTGATATACAATGAAATATCTTTCTCAGGATCGTCTGCAGCCAGGAATAATAGCTGGGCTACGACCGAATTAGAGATGTTGTCGTCTATCGGAGCTCCTAGCATGATAATCCGGTCTTTTAATAAACGGGAATAAATATCATAGGCACGTTCCCCGCGATTCGTTTGTTCAATAACTGTAGGTACTAAATTCAATGTAAGTTCCTCCTTTTCATCATTGCTTCTATTTAATGATGTGATATGTTCATCATACAACTATGGTCAATTAAGGTCAAACAAAAAACATTGCTCCCATACAGGTTGTTCCTTTAATCATGTTTCCCATAAATTGGTCAGCTAAACGTGACAGTTTTATTATTCAGTCGTTCATATTTTACAGCAATAAATCCATTCCAGAGGCTTGCGTTTTCTGGGATGAGTGTATATAATATGTAATGCACTTCATTTTGCGCCCGTAGCTCAGCTGGATAGAGCAGTAGATTCCGGTTCTGCGAGTCGGAGGTTCGAATCCTCTCGGGCGCGCTAGTATAAAGCAGTCTTTCTTATTACAGAAAGGCTGCTTTTTTTATAGAAATTACACGAATTTGTTATATTAATGTAATTTCATTAAGGTAAATCGTATGTTATGGTAAAGATGTACGGAGCTTGTTAGTCGCTGGCACTCGTACACAAAAGGAGACAATTACCATATGAATACTATTTTACGTTACAAAATCTTGTCGACGGAACGCGTCTCAGAAGATCGCCGCATCCATGTATTTGACATGAAGACGCAACAAGAATTGTCTTTCAACTTAGAATCATTAAAAAGGACCCCGGCAAATCATGCTGGGATTGAATTGTCCTCGTTTTTAAAAACCAAACAAAAGAAAATAGAGCTTGGTCTATATGACCGTGAAGGACGTGCTTCGTAGCGCGTTCTTTTTTTGATTAACAGATAGGCTCGAACTCGAAACATCGGTCCGACCCCAATATAAAGAATAGCAGTTCAATTAAGGGGACGTATTCGCCTAAACTGAACTACTATACCTGGTTGATTTGATATGTGTCACACGTACTTGACTTTATGTTTGATCAACCATTCACATGATTACTTTAAGAATGATCGACGAATTTAATTAATTCACTAAGTGCCACTTCTTCATCAGTACCATCGGCAATAAGAAGAATCTCTTCATTAAACCCAACAGCCAGACTCATCAGTCCCATAATACTTTTGGCATTCACGCGTTTCGTGTCTTTCTCAATGAAAATATCACACGCATATCGGTTAGCTTTCTGGACGAATTGAGCAGCCGGTCTTGCTTGAAGGCCTGTTTCAAGTTCGATTTTAACTGTTCGTTCAAGCATTATCATTACTCTCCTCTCAACAAAGATCGTCCGGATACGGAAGCGCTATCATACCGTTTAAATAAAAACGCTTCCAGTTCGAAAGCGTTAGGAATGACCTCATTATAGCACGAACAATAACTGTCTTGCATTATTTTTATCTGCTTTCTTCGACTTCACCGCGTCTCACTTTTTCCGCAAACTCATCAATCTTTCGCAAGCGATGATTAACGCCCGACTTGCTGATATCAGCACCGGAAACGAGTTCACCTAGTTCCTTTAACGACACATCCTGATGTTGCAGCCGTAAAGACGCTATTTCTTGCAATCGATTCGGTAAGGCACCAAGACCGACCGTGTTGTTAATAAATTTAATGTTCTCAACTTGTCTGAAGGCAGCTCCAATGGTTTTGTTGAGATTTGCCGTCTCACAGTTCACGAGACGGTTCACAGAATTGCGCATATCCCGGACAATTCGCACATCTTCAAACTTGAATAGCGCTTGATGTGCCCCGATATTACTGATCAATTCCGTGATTTTATCCGCTTCCTTCATATAAGTGATATACCCTTTTTTACGTTCAAGCGTACGGGCATGCAGGCCGAATTCGTTCATCAACTGGCACAATGCATTATTATGATCAGGATCCGACGAATAGATTTCAAGATGGTAGGAGGATGTTTCGGGGTTATTCACCGAACCCCCTGCAAGAAATGCTCCTCTAAGATAAGCCCGCTTACACCCGACATTTTTTTGGTGTTTATGTGAAATATTTCGATTGATTCGAAACGGCTCGTCTAGGATATCCAAATCCTTAAGAACTTTCTCGGCATTCGATTTAATACGGACAATATAAACATTGTTCTTTTTCAGACGCATTTTTTTCCTCACCAGAAGTTCTACAGGGTAAGGATATAGTTTTTTGATCAATGTGTAAATGCGTCTTGCGATCGCAGCGTTTTCTGTCTGAACATCTAATACATACTGTTTGTTAGACAGAGAAAGCGTCCCATTCATGCGGATTAAAGCTGATAGTTCAGCTTCTGCACACTCATCGTCCGTTTCAACATTGGTCAGTTCTTTTTTTATCTCTGATGCAAACGACATAGATGCTCACCTCCCTGTTTGCCCAATTGCTCCCTATATGAGTGAATAGAGCAGTTTAGCTATTTTATCTGTGTCATGACGGAGCATCGTTTTAGTAGGGTCAATAATATCCCCTTCAATTATTTCAATTCCCATTTTCTGAACCCGCTCGATATCATAAAGGACAGGTTCAGAATTTTCTTCTGCATAAATTCTACGCATCGTTTGATCGATGGGAAGGTTATGCACAATGACGGAATGAATCGTGCCTTTTCCGATATGTTCATGCAAGGCCTGCACATGATCTCCAGCGGTATAGCCTGCGGTTTCTCCTGCCTGGGTCATCACATTACAGACATAGGTCACCTTGGCTCGGGTATGCCTCAGAGCTTCTCCTATTTCGGGAATGATGATGTTGGGGAGTATACTCGTATACAGACTGCCTGGCGCTACGACCACTAAATCGGCCTGGTTAATAGCTTGAATAGCTTCAGGTAACGGTTGAACAGGATTCGGACTCAAATACACACGTTTAATCCGTTTATTGGCCTTCGGAATATTAGATTCCCCCGTCACAATCGACCCATCCTCCATGACGGCATGCAAATTCATCGAATGATTAGCGATCGGCAAGATTTCCCCTTTGACATTTAAGACTCGCGATATTTCTTTGATGCCATGATGAAAATCCCCTCGCATTGAGGCAAGCGCAGCCAATAATAGATTACCCATCGAATGACCGGATAATCCATTCCCTTCTTTAAAACGGTGCTGAAATAAATCAAGGAGCATCGGTTCCGCTTCCGATAAGGCCGCGATGACGTTCCGAATATCCCCTGGAGCTGGTATTTCCATTTCGTCACGCAATTTACCTGAACTCCCACCATCATCCGCGACTGTGACAATGGCCGATAGATCTATGGGAAGATATTTCAATCCACGGAGCAGAACGGGCATTCCGGTACCACCGCCTATGACAACAACTCGAGGTAATGTATGATGATCCATGCCCTACATACCCTTTCTTTTATCGATATCTCGATGGGTGACATGGCACATATAATCAGTTGTGAAATAGTCGGCCAAATGTTCCGCCAGCGTAACCGAACGATGCTGACCGCCCGTACAGCCAATCGCTACAACAAGCTGACTCTTACCCTCGCGCTTATACTGCGGAAGCATAAACTGAAGCAGGTCGGTCAATTTATCCAAAAACTTCTGGGTGTCTGACCATTTCAAAACATAGGAAGAGACTTCAGAATGCAATCCGGTCAGTGGCTGCATATACTCAACATAGTGAGGGTTTGGCAAGAACCGGACATCAAATACTAAGTCGGCATCGATCGGAAGGCCATATTTAAAACCGAATGACACCATCTGCAATGAAAACACTTGCTGCTGACGCTGCGAATATTTATCTAAAATAGTTTCCCGCAGCTCTTTAGGTTTCAAATCTGTCGTATCGATGATCGTTTGCGCACGACCGCGCAACTCATCAAGCATATTCCGCTCCTGTCGGATGCCATCGAGCGGAAGCCCTTCTTTGGCTAAAGGGTGGGAGCGACGGGTTTCTTTATACCGTGACACTAACGATTGATCTTTAGCATCTAAAAAAAGAATATGTTCTTGTATCCAATCTTCTCCGCCCAATTGGTCCAGGGCATCAAATAGCGATTCGAAAAACTCCCGACCACGTAAGTCCATCACGAGCGCGACATTTTGAATATTGTTTGCCGAATCCTTCATTAATTCCAAAAACTTTGGCAACAAAGCCGGAGGCAAGTTATCGACACAAAAAAAGCCGAGGTCCTCAAAACTCTGCACAGCGACTGTTTTACCAGCTCCTGACATACCCGTTATGATGACCAGTTCGGTTTGTTTTTCCTTATCATTCATGGTTATCGCTCCCCCTGGGTTGGACGCGCCGGGTCCAGATCAACCTCTAATAATTCAAAATCGATCGTATACACAAACGTTCCGTGAATTTGTTCTTCTGCAGTTAAGATATGGCGAAAAATATGGCGATCACCTTCTGCCATCGGTTTAGTCAACACTTGTTCAACGGGAACCCATTCAAGTTCTCCCTCTTCACTTTCCTCTAACAATTCACCTGTATAGCCATTGCTGAAGAAAGTGAACATCATCCACTCCTGTACGATCTTATTGCCGTCACGCATAATGAATGTGAAGGAACCGCGAAGCTCAGGGTCAGAAACCTGCAAACCGGTTTCTTCAAAAAACTCTCGCTCTACAGATTCTTTGATCGATTCCCCTGTCTCCATCTTACCTCCAGGAGCTACATACCAGCCTCTTCTAGGCTTCTTCAACATTAAAACATGATCCTTATGAACCAAGATACAATTCGCTACACGTTGCATTTCTTCGTCACCTCTATCTCTTACGAGGACATCTTTTACCATTATACTATGAATAGTTTATCAAAAAAAGCGCAAGCGCCTTGTTCACCCCCGACAAGCTTAAGAACGGCCTCGGCGTGGCGTTTTTTGCCACAGAGAGGACGGGCTTAAGACCTCGAGGGGGTAGGCGCTGGAGCTGGATTCAAAAAAAGCGCAAGCGCCTGGTTATCCCCGACAAGCTTAAGCAAAACCGCAACGGGGTGACGCTATAACCATGCGAACAAAAAAATGGCACAGGTGTCTACACCTGTGCCTCAATAGGTCTATCTATTAAAAGGGGGTCAATTAATTAATCCCATTATAACCTATAAATGTTTCATGCGTGTTACAGGAGAGTTAAGTTGAAATTACTTTTTAATGCTGCAAAGCTTTGAGTTCTTCAAGTAAGTTCTCAATATAAGCTTGTGCAGATTGAGCTGCTATGCTGCCATCTCCTGTCGCTGTCACAATTTGGCGCAGTTCTTTCTCGCGGATATCACCTGCTGCAAATATGCCGGGTACCTGCGTCTCCATATTTTCATCCGTTTCGATATAACCCTGGTCGTTCGTAATACCGAGGTTCGTAAACGGGGTGCTTAATGGAATCAATCCGATATAAATAAAGACACCGTTCGTATCGAATTCATATTTTTCGCCCGTTTTCTTATTATGCAGATTAACACTGCCTACTTTCCCATCTTGATCATTGATCGATTCGACGACCGTGTCCCAAATGAAATCAATTTTATCATTATCAAAGGCACGATCCTGAATGATTTTTTGAGCACGTAATTCATCTCTCCGGTGAACGACCGTCACTTTACTGGCAAACCGTGTCAAATAGATACCTTCTTCTACAGCCGAATCACCGCCACCCACGACAACGATTTCTTTATCACGGAAGAAGGCACCATCGCAGACGGCACAATAAGATACACCGCGGCCGCCTAGTTCCCGTTCGCCAGGCACACCTAATTCTTTATATTCAGCACCTGTCCCAATAATGACAGTCCGTGCTTTATATTCTTTATTTCCTGCAATGACGGTTTTATATTCTTTCCCATCAATAACTTCTTTTATATCGCCATAAGCGTATTGAGCGCCGAATTTCTTAGCATGCTCAAACATTTTATTGGAAATATCGGGACCGAGTATGCTCTCAAACCCGGGATAGTTCTCGACATCTTCCGTGTTAGCCATCTGGCCACCCGGAATGCCGCGTTCCAACATCAACGTATCAAGGTTAGCGCGGGACGTATACACAGCCGCCGTCATGCCAGCCGGCCCGGCCCCAGCAATGATAACATCGTAAATCTGTTCTTCACTCATCCGAATCACAACCCTTTCTCTCACGGAATCGCCATAAGCATTCTAGATATATCCTATTAAAATAAATGAATAACGTCCATCGAAATGCTTATCGATTCCCGATCATTCTTCGCCTTTATTCCAAGGGCCGCCTTCTTCACTGAGCTCAGGGTGTCGGCGGCAGCCTTCTTCCCAGAGACCCAACGCTTTCGACGGATTTCCTGTATGATAAACAGCGATGCTGTACCATTTAAAATACCCTCGTCTGCGTTGCAGATGGGTATTTTTCAGCTTGCGGAATCGCGCAACTGCTTCGCTGTAATAGCCGGTCTTTGTCAATACTTCGGCAATCGCAAACCGCTGTTGATTCAGAATCGGATACACGTTCAATAAATTTTGAATATGGACGCGAGCACGATCCGGAGAGTCGATTACTGAATAAAATAAAGCCAAATTGATATGGGAATGGATATCTTCGTGATTTTGCTGTAACCATTGTTCTTCCAATTCAATCGCTTCATTCCGTTGACCGAGTTGAAACAGTGCATAAGCATAATTATGCTTCGCAACCGTAAATTCAGGATAAAGCTGCATCATCTCTTCTAAAACAATAACGGCTTTCTCCCATTCTTTATGCTCGATGTGATAAAAAACCGTTTCCTGATAAACGAGCAGTTCATCTTCCTCTTCGAATTTCCATTCATCATCCTCGGGTTCTTCCTCTTCAATCGAATCGAGCATTTCTAACAGTTGATCCGCAGCTTCTTTGAATTCCCCATTCTCTTCTACTTCCAAGTAGGTTTCAGCATATTTTTTTGCATCATCCAGAAGACCTAAATGAGCATAATTGTTAGCCATAAGATAATAACAATCGACGTATTGTTTGCCAAATTCGGAAATGACACCTGTCAGCAATTGGTTGGCTGCATGATAAGAGCCAACTTCAGTGTATACAACTGAAAGCTGGCACGGGTATAACGGTTCGTCAGGTGCGACTTCTATTGCTTTTTTCAACCATTTGATGGAGGCTTCAAATTTCCGTTTTTGGAATGATTGCACCCCATAAGTGAAATAAAATTCACCATCGGGCACAAATGGTATCACATTATCTTTATCTGTTTGTGATGGTACATGCTCCGATGTCATCATAACGCTCCCCCTATTACAAATCGCTAATTATTCATTATAGCACACATCAGGAGAAGCTTATAGGTGCTTTTTAGCTTTTCACGACCTTTTACTGGTGGCGCTGTTGTAAGACATCAAGGACTTGTTCAAACGTAACGCCTCGATCTGTGAGGAGCATGAGTAAGTGGAATAACAAATCGGCTGATTCCATTGACAATTCTTCAGCATCATCGTTTTTCGCTGCAATAATAACCTCGCCGGCTTCTTCTCCGATTTTTTTAGCAATCCTGTCGACGCCCTCCTGAAATAGTTTAGCGGTGTAGGAGCCTTCCGGCAGCGTGGTTTTCCGTTCAATCAGAAGGTTTTGCAATTGCTCGAGAATGGCATGGCTGTCCTCAGGTACGTCGGTGTTCTTATCACTGGAAAAACAACTGTAGCTGCCAGTATGACAGGCGGGGCCATTCGGAATGACGTGAAGAAGCACTGCGTCCTGATCACAGTCAAACTCTATATGCGCAACTTCCTGCGTATGGCCAGACGTCTCACCTTTGTGCCATAGCTCTTGACGCGAGCGGCTATACAGTACCGTTTCTCCTGTTTTAATCGTCTGTTGTAACGCTTCTTTATTCATATATGCCAGCGTCAGGACGCGTTTGCTTCGTGCATCCTGGATAATGGCCGGTACAAGACCCTTCTCATCAAACTTGATCTGTTCAATATTCACCGTACAATCACACCTTTTTCTCTAAGATAATCCTTCACATTATAAATGGACGTTTCTTTATAATGAAAGATAGAGGCAGCCAGAGCAGCGTCAGCATCCACTTGATGGAACACCTGATAAAAATCTTCGGCAGATCCGGCTCCGCCTGATGCGATAACCGGCACGGATGCCACCTCCTGGACAGCTTCTAATAGTGGCAAATCAAACCCTGTCTTTTCCCCGTCCTGATCCATAGAAGTAAGCAGAATTTCACCGGCACCGTGGTCCACAGCAAAACGCACCCAATCAAGCACCTTCCATTCAGTGGGCGTTCTCCCGCCTCGTGTATAAACACGCCACGTTCCAATTTCATGATCGTACCTTGCATCGATCGCTAAC
This sequence comes from Thalassobacillus sp. CUG 92003, assembly GCF_013618635.1. GTDB lineage: Bacteria > Bacillota > Bacilli > Bacillales > Halobacillaceae > CUG-92003. The sequence goes on from NZ_JABLSJ010000007.1 coordinate 181,415, forward strand.
ACCATGCATTGACTGCCAAAATAATCAGCTCCTTCTTGAATCAGCTGAGGGCGTTTGACGGCAGCGGAATTTAATGACACTTTATCCGCCCCAGCCCGCAAAATAGCTCTGATATCTTCCAAGGACCCGATTCCTCCGCCTACTGTAAACGGAATGGCCAGCGTAGCCGCTACTTCGCGCACGACTTCGATCATCGTCTTTCGTCCTTCATGGGTGGCAGAGATATCAAGAAATACGAGCTCGTCAGCTCCTTGAGCATCATACAGTTTAGCAAGTTCTACCGGATCGCCTGCGTCCCGGATATTTACAAATTGAATCCCTTTTACAACACGGCCTTCCTGGACGTCCAGACAGGGGATGATGCGTTTCGTCAGCATATCATTCCTCCTCCTGCAAAGCTTCTGAAAGCGTAAACTGTTTCGTGTACAAAGCTTTGCCCACTATCGATCCGACAATATTTGTTCGTTGATGTGTCTTTAGCTCACGCAGATCTTCAATCCCTTTTATGCCGCCTGAGGCAATAATTTCGGCTCCTGTTTCCTCTGCCATGCGTACAATTTCTCTCGTGTTCGGCCCGCTCAACATACCATCTTTTGCAATGTCGGTATAGATAAACGTTTTAGCCCCGGCCTCGGTCAGCTGTTTTCCTAATTCTACAGCTGTGGTGTCAGAGTTTTCCAACCAGCCTTCTGTAGCAACAAACCCGTTCCGCGCATCGATGCCAATCACAATTTGGTCACCGAAAACGGAGAGAAGATGTCTCGTCAATGTCGGATTTCTGACTGCAAGCGAACCTATGATGACACGGTCTACGCCACGATCTAAGTAAAAACGGACATCCGCTTCTGAACGAATGCCACCGCCGATTTGCACCTTGCTATCCAATTCCTGCGCTACGCGCACAACATACTCTGCATTCTTACGTGACCCTTCCTTGGCCCCATCTAAATCCACCATATGAATCCAGGTCGCACCTTCCGCAGCGAATGATTTTGCAACCTCAAAAGGGTCTTCTCCATAGACTGTTTCCTTGTCAAAATCGCCTTGCTCTAAGCGGACACACTTGCCTTGACGCATGTCAATGGCCGGGAATATCGTAAAACTCATCACTATCGCTCCTTATTCTCCCACAATTCGTTTACAAAAATTTTCAAGCAGTTGCATGCCGGCCGCCCCGCTCTTTTCCGGATGAAACTGGCTGGCGTACAGATTGCCCCGTCCTACGATGGCCGGCACGTTCACATGATAATCAGCCGTGGCAAACAAAATATCAGGGTCATCTGTTTCGACATAATAAGAGTGAACAAAATACACGTGGTCCTCCTGAATCTTCTCGAGTAACGGTTGATCTGGCTGGTGAAGCTGGAGACGATTCCACCCCATATGCGGGACTTTATAGCTTGTCTGCTGGCCTGTCTTCCCTGAGAACCGTATAATGGTGCCAGGAAGCAAACCTAAACCGCCTGTATGACCATTCTCTTCACTGCTTTCAAACAATAACTGCATGCCCAAACAAATTCCATAAACAGGAGTGCCCTTGTTCACTTGAGCTTGAATAAACTGAATAAAGCCATGCTCAGCCAATGCTTTCATCGCATCCGGAAACGCCCCGACGCCAGGGAGAATAAGACCGTCGCACCCCTCCAATCGTTCGGGCCGATCGCCGAATGTATAGGGCACATCTAATCGTTCCAAGGCTTTTGACACACTGAATAAATTCCCCATACCATAATCGATGATGCCGATCATTTACAAACGTCCTTTCGTACTTGGCACGCCCTGGATGCGTTCGTCCAACTTCGTCGCTTCATCTAGAGCACGGGCAAGCGCCTTGAACATCGCCTCAATGATATGGTGGTTGTTATGTCCATGATGAAGGATGACATGCACATTCATACGCGCTTCTAAGGCGAACTTCCAAAAAAATTCATGCGCATTTTCTGTATCAAACTGGCCGACCCGGTCAGCCGGCATTTCAGCTTTCCATTCAAGGTGCGGCCTGTCACTAAAATCGACCGCTACTGTGACCAAGGCCTCGTCCATGGGGAGAATCATATAGCCGTAACGTTTCATACCGCTCTTGCCCCCCACAGCTTTTCGGAAGGCTTGTCCGAGACAAATGGCCAGGTCTTCGGTCAGATGATGCGCATCTACCTCAACATCCCCGTAACCTTTGACATGCAAATCGAACAATCCGTGCTTCGTAAACAATTCCAGCATGTGAGCCATAAAAGGGACTTGCACATCTAAATCATGCTCGCCGCTCCCATCTATATTCAAGGCAAGTTCAATGTCGGTTTCCCCTGTTTTACGATTTATTTCCGCTGTTCTCGCTTCGTTCATAACCATCGCTCCTTACGTTTCTCGATTGCACGCGCGTGGCCTTCCAGCCCCTCTAATCGGGCAATCCGGGAAATGGCATCAGCATTGTTTCGAAACGCCTCTTCACTGTAGGAGATGATGCTCGACTTTTTCACAAAATCATCAACATTTAAAGGACTCGAAAATCGTGCCGTGCCGCTCGTGGGTAATACATGGTTAGGGCCGGCAAAATAATCACCTACGGGTTCACTGCTGAAAGGCCCTAGAAAAATCGCCCCTGCGTGTCTGATCATCCCGATTGTTTGAAAGGGGGATTCTGCAATCACTTCTAAGTGCTCGGGAGCAATTTCATTAACAGCTGCCACAGCTTCACCCCAGTCAGCACAGAGAATAATTCTTCCGTAATCCTCAATGCTGACGCGCGCTATGGCTTCACGTGGTAACGAATCAAGCTGGTGCGCTACTTCGTCGGCAACTTGGACAGCAAGTGTATCGCTTGTTGTGACGAGCACACTGGAGGATCGTTCATCATGTTCTGCTTGTGACAATAAATCAGCTGCAATCTCAGATGCGACCCCCGTTTCATCAGCTAAGACCACGATTTCACTGGGACCGGCAATCATATCAATATCGACCTCTCCAAACACTTCCCGTTTCGCTAAAGCAACGAAGAGGTTGCCCGGACCCGTGATTTTATCGACTGGTAAAATGGTTTCACTTCCGTAAGCTAATGCAGCCACTGCCTGGGCACCGCCGATTTTGTAGATTTCGTGCACACCTACTAGATCTGCTGCTGCCAACACACCTGCAGGCACATCACCGTGTTCATCAGGAGGCGTAACCATGACGATCCGTTTCACCCCGGCGACTTGAGCTGGAATGACGTTCATAAGAACAGAGGAGGGATAGGCGGCTGTACCCCCAGGCACGTATACGCCTACAGCATCCAGCGGTGTGATCTTTTGGCCAAGCATCGTGCCGTCATCCTGCGTGTCGAACCAGGATGACCGTGTTTGCTTTTCATGAAAACGCCGAATATTTCCGGCAGCTTCTCGCAACGCTTCGATTGTCTCGTCATCCATCTGCTTATACGAAGCAGCAATTTCACTTTCTGTTACTTGCAGCTGGGAGAGATGGACGTGATCAAATTTTTGCGTATAAGCGTGAATCGCCATATCCCCACGCTCTTTTACATCGGCCAAAATGTTTTGAACAGCCTTGCGCTGCTCTTCTGTTCCGCTATCTAATGAACGTTTCAACTCTGGAAGGTCCGATTTCCGAATCATTTTCATGAAACTTCTTCCTCCTCGATAATACGACCTAGATTTTGAACCATGATGTCGATTTCCTTGCTTTTCAGACGGTAGCTTACAGGGTTCACAATTAAACGAGAGGTAACATCAGTGATTTTCTCATACTCTACCAGGCCATTTTCATGGAGTGTCCGGCCGGTTGATACAATATCAACAATTCGATCTGCAAGACCGATCAAGGGTGCCAGTTCGATCGAGCCATTCAACGGGATGACTTCAATCTGTTCCCCTTGTTCGCGAAAATAGTGTGAAGCCACGTTAGGGTACTTCGTCGCAATTTTAGGAGCGATTCGGCTGAGCGGTTGATCCGGTAAACCGGCAACAGATATATAGCACGGGCTGATCTTCAAATCCAACACTTCATGTACGTCTCGATCTTGCTCCAGTAATACGTCTTTCCCGGCAATCCCTATGTCCGCCGCTCCATACTCTACATAGGTGACGACATCCATCGGCTTGGCCATCATAATGTTCAAGTTCTGGTCAGGAAAATGAATGATCAACTTCCGTGTCTCATCCATCCCCCCCGTTAAATCGTAGCCGGCTTTTTCCATTAACACGGCAGCTTCCTCGAATATTCGCCCTTTTGGCATCGCAATGGTCAATGGTTTAGACATCACTTCCACCTCCAGCAGCAGTCATATCGTAAATCTCCGTCAATTCTTGTTTGTACTGGTCCAGATCGGCAACCTGATCAATATGCTGCAACACCACAGACTTACCATCTTGACGTAAGGCTTGCGCCGTTTCTACTGCCTTTCCAAAATGTTCATCATCGAACAATACACATACCCTGTCCTCAGTCTGGACCGGTTGATCCAAGGCTTCCACTAACCGTTCCAAATAGACCGCAAAACCTGTAGCCGAAGCATTCAATTGAAAGGAAGGTAACAATTTATCATAGCGGCCGCCATTGCAGAGCAATGCTCCGAGGTTAGGCGCATTCCCTTCAAATAAAATACCTGTGTAATAGTTCATATGACTGATCAGATTCAAGTCAAAGCTCACGTATTCTTCGACCTGATACTGTTTCAGAAGCCGTTGGAGTTGTTTCAATTCGTTGACCGCTTGAATACATGCCTGGTTACGAGCTAGCTGTCTGCCTTGCTCAAAAATTTCTTCATTTCCGCGCAATTGCAAAAGCTCCAAAAGTGCCGTCTTAGTTGCATCGTCCACAGCCAAGGCAGCAACTTTCTCCCGATAACCGACGTAGTTTTTCCGGTACAAGTAATGCATCAGCGTCTCAATAAGCTCATCCTGCTCACCCAACAGATCCGTGAAAAACGCCTGCACGTAACCGACGTGCCCAACTGTAATTTCGAATTCCTCAAGCCCTGCTTCTTTCAGCGATGAAATTAAGAGCGCAATCACTTCAGCGTCCCCGTAGGAAGAATGGTCGCCGATCAATTCAGTCCCTACTTGCTCAAATTGCGCTGGCTTGCCGCCTTCCTGTTGTTGAGCTCGAAAGACCGGGCCATCGTAAGCAAGGCGTACCGGATGTTCTGCCCGCTTTAATTGCGAAGCTGCCACGCGGGCAATCGGAGCCGTTAAATCAGGGCGAAGCACAAGCGTATGCCCTTGCTGATCAAGCAGCTTAAACAACTGCTGTTCCAGGGTGGCGCTCGCTTTCCCCACTGTTTCGTGGTATTCCAGTAATGGCGTGTCCATGAAGGCATAGCCATACGATTTGATCACCTGCGTCATCTGATCGCGAGCCTGCTTTTTTTGATTATAAAAAAAAGGGAGCGTGTCCCGCATCCCTAATGGTTTTTCAAACATTAATCGTTTGGGCACTGTTGTCATCCTCTCCGTATGTCATTAACGCGCTTTAGTATGCTAATATGCTAACAAACGAAAGTTGGGGCGTCAATGAAATTTTACCTTTGTCCCGTCATACTCGTGTGAGTAGCTGCTACATCCTGGGTATAGTTGAAGGAAGCTTGAGCTACTTTACTCTCTCTATACAACGTTTCATTACAGTCGACCGCAACTTTCATCCCAGTTTATCATAAAAAAGACTCCCTCTCATCATGGGAGGGAGTCGCATGTTTTATACTTTTGCGTTCACTTCAACGTTCAATATATCCTCACTATATTGCATAGTCAAAGGATAGCCGCTGCCAGACTCTTCTTGAAAGGTTTTCTCGAGAAAGACTTCTGCGATTTTCTGCTTACGGGCATCGCCTTTATTCGCGTCTGTTAATGCGGTCACGCCTTCAAAAATGTCGGCCATGCGTTTAGCGATGTGTTTGCTGTGATACGTTTGCCTATCTTCTGTCTGCTGGAGTACTTCCTCGACAAAGACTTCCAGCTTCACTAATTCGTCCTCCACCAGCTGGGCGCCTTTATCAAACGCCCCCTGTCTGAGTTTGTCTCTCACTTCGCGTTGAAAGAGATGGTGGGCATCGTATCTTTTAACGAGACGGAGCACCTCGAGACCCAGTATATTTGCAGTGCCTTCCCAGACGGTAAGTACTTGGGCGTCCCGCAGCAGCCTTGGTGTAACAAAATCTTCGATAAAGCCATTGCCTCCGTGCAGTTCAAGCGCATCATGAGAGAAGTGGATGGCTTGTTCCGCTGATTCTTTTTTCATAATGGCAATCAACAATCGATTCAGAATCTGTTCCTCCTGGCTTGCTTCTCGCGGAGCTTCAGCAATCCGATCGAACCTTGAAATCATGTTGAAGATGGCACTCGTTTCCACTTCCTGCTTGGCGGCCAGTGTCGTGAGTGTGTCCTGCACCATCGGGTACTCGATCAACCTATGATCGAATGCCGTCCGTTCGCAAGCATATTCGCGCGCTTCCAAATAGGCTCGTCTCATAATGCCGATTGACGCCACTGCATTACAGACCCGTGATAGATTCAGAGCTTCCATCATGTAATAAAAACCTTGTTCGGCTTCGCCTACCAAATACGCCTTAGCACCTTCAAACTCAACTTCAGCTGACGGAACAGCCCGAACGCCAAGCTTATCTTTCAACCTGCGAATCTTTATCCCATTTAATGACCCATCATCTTGCCGCCACGGCACGAGAAATAAACTCAACCCTTTGCTGCCGGACGTCGCCCCTTCCATTCGTGCCAATACCATGGCAACACCACAGGCGCCGGCGTTGCTAGCAAAATATTTTTCACCGTAAATCCGGTAACCATCGCTATCTGGAATGGCTTGCACTTCATTGACGCCAACATCTGAACCGCCTTGCCGCTCTGTTAAAAAAGTGGCCCCTTCATTTAACTCCACGTCGCCTGTTGCTAGAACATGCGGAAGATAAGCCGATTTCAACTCATCCGAGGCATAATGATCGATGAGATAAGCTGTGGCCATCGTCAGCGTCACCGGACAATAAAACCCGGGTTCAGCGTGCGATAATAAATACCCTTGAGCAAACGAATAGATATAGTTCCCTTTTCGTCCCAGCTCCGGAATCGGTTTATGCACATACCCGACAATGCCCTTATCATACGTCTCTTTTACAGTCCGCTTGTACCCTTCATTCAACCAGACTTCGGAAATGTCTTCGCCAAATTTATTATACTTGATGAGACGCGGCTGACCTTCCCGATCGGTATGAACCGCTCGTTCGTCAATCGAATGAGCACACATTTCACCGAACTCCTCAAGCTGCTCATCCGCCCAGCGATAAAAATCGTCATCTAAATAAGCTTTTAACAGGCCTTGCAAATTCGGATCTTCCTCATAAAAATTCATGCCTGGCACCTCCTGTTAAGATTGGTTCATCTGTTCACGCAATTGATTCTTCAATAACTTACCCGTAGCATTCCGGGGAAGCTCAGCTAGCGATTCGTAAAGCCGTGGAATTTTGTAATCGGCAATTTTCCCTTGTAAAAATTCCGGACAGGTGCTTTCCATATCGTCAAACGCGCCATCCGTTACGATAAACGCTTTAACCGTCTCGCCCCAGTCAGGGTGGGGAACCCCCACTACTGCTGCGTCCGCCACACGCGGATGAGCCAATAAAGCGTTTTCAATTTCCTTCGGATAAATATTGACACCTCCGGAAATGATCATATCCTTTTTACGATCGACGACCCAGAAGAATCCGTCCTCATCCTGTTTAGCCATATCCCCTGTATACAGCCAGCCGTTTTGCAACGCTTCCGCTGTTTTTTCAGCATCTTTGTAGTATCCTTTCATATTTCCCTCACCGCGCAGGACAATTTCACCGACTTCGCCACGAGGGACATCTTGGCCGTGGTCATCGACAATCTTAATTTCGCAATTCAATGCACCGCGCTTCCCGATACTCCCCGCTTTATGGCTATGGTCTTCTGGCGCCAGTAAAGACCCATTCGGACCCGCTTCTGTCAGACCATATACGCAATGCAAGTGCTCGGTATTGAACTGTTTCTGGACAAATTCGACTTCAGGACACGATAACGGGGCTCCCCCATAAACCCAATGCGTCATAGACGAGAGATCATAGCGATCTATTTCAGGCTGTTTCGCTGTCAATAAATACGCAACAGGGGCACCGAAGAAGTGTGTCGCTTTCTCCTTGGAGACGAGACCGAGAAGTAGATCAGGCGTGAAGGTTGGAGCAGTAATATGCGCCGCCCCTACATACGTGCCGGCTACTAAAAACAGATGAAGCGGGGCAGAGTGGCTCAACGGCATCAGATGCAGGATGCGGCTAGAGGGATCCATTTTCATTTCAATGGCCATCATCGTTGCCACTGTCAAAATGTTCCGATTCGTAAACACGACGCCTTTAGGGTTACCCGTCGTGCCTGATGTATATAAGTGTGCGGCTTCATCATCATCTGACAGAGTCGACTGAATATCACTCGGATCACCTCGTTCGAGTAAGGCATCAAAGGATAACCAGGGACCAGAAGCTTCTCCCGTCTTAATGAACACGAGATCGCGATTGTCAGGTAAGGCAGTGACTTGAGCAAACAACAGGTCATGGGTGATGAAAGCTTTAGCATCGCTGTGGCTTAAGATGTACTCAATTTCACGGGTGACCAATTTCGCATTGATTGGCACTGCCACCGCTTCGATCCGCTGAATAGCAAAATAACTGATGAGGAATTCCGGGGTGTTGGGCAAATGAACCATGACTTTGTCACCGGCGGTAATACCTTGTGCGAGTAATTGATGAGCAAAACGGTTAACACGATCATCCCATTCCCGGTACGACATCCGTTCTTCAGACGTGATAATGCCATCTTTTTCAGGAAACTTGCGCGCTTGCATGGCTAACAGTTCAGAAATATTCACGATTGGACTCCCCTTTTCGATTGGATAGTTCTGTTTCAAACTTGTTTACCCACTCCGTCATTTCCTGCTTCAACATAAGCAGCTCTTCAATCCGCGTCTCCACCTCCTCGATCTTGAGTTTGCCGTAATCGATCGTTTTTTCAAGCTGCTTCACACCTGAGGGGTCCTGATCAAACAATTGGATCATCTCTTTGATCTCTTCTAGCTGAAAACCATACTTCTTTCCTCTGAAAATCATTTTGAGCCTCGTTTTTTCACGCTTCGTAAACAAACGCTGGCCATTTTTTCGGCGCTCAGGCGCTAACATCCCCAGTTCCTCGTAATACCGTATCGTTCTCGTACTCACGTCAAAATGATGCGCCAATTCGGAAATTGTATGGTACTCTGTCATGTGAACCACCTGTTTGTTTCAATTTTCTAACAATTCTATTGTAGCATTTACGTTAACGTAAAGAGCAAGATGAAACCTCCACCAAAAACTAGAAAAATAAACCAGGCATCTCCCAATCTCACCTGGAAAATGCCTGGTTATGATTCACGTTCAATAGCTTTGTTCACATCATAATCAGCAGGATCGAGTTCTGTTTCGAGCCCGCGGACAAGTTTAGCGAGCTCCGCGCCTAGATAAGGTCCCATCGTTAAACCGGAGGCGCCCAAACCGTTTGCCACCCATAAACCGTGGTAATCAGGAACGGACCCGAAGACAGGGAGAAAACCTGGTGTGAAGGGCCGAAACCCTACTTTGGTTGCGCGCATCGTGCTGTTCGCTAAACCCGGCGCCACAGTTAAGGCTTTATCGAAAATTTCATGCAAACCTCCTGCCGTCACCCGATAATCGAGTCCGACATGATTTTCATGCGTTGCCCCCATGATCACGCGCCCATTCCCATAAGATAGAAGATACTGATCATTTGGTGGCATCACCACAGGCCATGGAGTCGTTTCTGCGTGCGGCATATCGACATGCACTATTTGCGCTTTTTGCGTCGTCACCAAAAAATTCATGCCCAGAGGCTGCAGCAATTCTTTTCCCCAGGCGCCGGCTGTCACGATAACATGATCAGCTTTTAATGATGCTTCCCCGACCATCACACCGGTTACGCGCTGATGATCCCATTGCAAGGCAGCATCCCCTTCTACAAATCTTGCTCCGTGCTTCTTTGCCGCATGAATCAGGGATGCTAATAACGCCTCACCATTGACCCGGGCCCCTCCGCTCACATGAACAGCTCCATACTCCTCAGCTAAAACGGGGACGAGCCGTTTTGTTTCCTCGGGCGTTAAACGTGTGATCTCTCCAATTTCCGGCGCGTCTTCTCGTCGCTTATGAGCACGCTCTTCCATCTTGATTAGCTTTTCCTCGTCCGTATGAAGGCTCAACGCCCCGACACGAGCATACCCTGTATCCATTTCACCATCTGCTTCCAGCTCGCTGACTAAAGCAGGATAATAACGGGCACCGCCTTTAACGATGCGGTACCACGCTTTGTTCCGCCTTTGGGATAGCCAGGGGCAGATAATCCCTGCGGCTGCACGCGTCGCTTGACCCTGGTCTTCTCGGTCGACAACCGTCACGTCAGCTCCTGATTTAGCGAGATGATAGGCTGTCGACGCCCCTAATACGCCGGCCCCTACGACAATATAGTTTTCCATAAATTCCCACACCTTTTTCCTTACTGTTTTTTAATAGAAATTAACCCACAAATGTTAGCCCCACTCAATCTTTAAAATATCTTAACCCAGCAACCAGTGATAATACGATAATAGCAATTGCTCCGAAGGTACCGACTAAAAGAAACAAGGCGAAGTGCATAATGACAAGGCCCCTTTCGGCTTTTTATTATGGGTAAATGTTAACACAACTTGAGTTTACTGACCTTCGCTGAAACTCAAGGTAACGACTCATAACATAGTGAAGACGCTTCGGTCCTGTTTCAAAGAAACGATACAAAAGCAGCTTCATTTTACTATGCGTTTTCGATATAGATAAACTTCTATTAATCTCTATTTTATATTAATCATAAAAAATTTCGGAAATCTATGATAGTATGTCTAGAAAGATTAAGAAAATTACCATAATACGTATCTAACAGGAAGGTGAAATCATGACAACACAGCTACAGACAGAAGATAACACGACACCTTTGCGCCGTGACGTGAATACACTCGGTCACATGCTTGGTGAAATCCTTATCCACCATGGCGGCAGAGAATTGTTTGATAAAGTTGAAAAAATCCGCGAGCTGACAAAAACGCTCCGGTCACATTTCGATCAGAATACGTACGATCAGTTGAAAGAAGAAATCAGGAGCCTGGAGCCCCCTATGCGCCAGCAAGTCATCCGTGCCTTCTCCATATACTTTCATCTGGTTAATATTGCTGAACAAAACCACCGAATAAGGCGCCGACGCGAATACCAGCTACGCGATGATCATGGACCTCAGCCTTTTTCCTTAGAAAGTGCCGTCGCCTCCCTCAAGGAAAACCACATCTCGGACGATGTGATTCAGGATGTATTAGATAAATTATCCCTGGAGTTGATTATCACCGCTCACCCAACAGAGGCTACAAAACGATCTGTGTTAGAGATTCAAAAACGTATCGCTACCATTTTAGAACAATTGGACAGCCCGCTGTTAACGAAAAAGGAGCGCGAAAAACTACAGGAAAGTCTGTTTAATGAAGTGACCGTATTGTGGCAGACTGATGAACTGCGCCATCGTAAGCCTACGGTCATGGACGAAGTTCGAAATGGTTTGTATTATTTTGATGAAACGCTTTTTGATGTGCTGCCTGATATTCATCAAGAGTTGGAGGACTGCCTTGAGGAACAATACCCGGATGCAGATTGGGAAGTACCCAATTTCCTTCACTTCGGTTCATGGATTGGCGGAGACCGCGATGGAAACCCAAACGTCACCCCCGATATCACATGGGAAACGCTGGTAAGGCAGCGTGAACTGATCATCAACAAATATGACGATGTGTTAGTGGAACTAATGAAACGGTTCAGTCATTCCACCACGCGCGTGACGGTCAGCGAAGAGTTGATAGATTCGGTCGAACGGGAAGAACCGATGATTGCAGCGGATAAAAGATGGCGCGTCGAACAGGAAATCTATCGGCGAAAATTCGGGATCATCCTGGAACGACTGCGTCAGGTAGGCCATTCAGACATCGCCTATCAGTCAGCCGAAGAACTCCTGGATGATTTATATTTAGTTCAGCGCAGCGTTAAAAAACATCAACCTACGGAACGTGAGCTTAAAATGCTTCACAAATTGATCCGCCAAGTTCAGCTGTTTGGGTTTCACTTGGCTACGTTGGATATACGGAATCATAGCGGTGAACATGAAGCAGCCATTACCGAAATTTTACGCAAAGTGAACGTCACCGAAAACTATGGCGAGCTTTCTGAACAAGAGAAACAATCCGTCTTGGAAACTGTATTAAAAGATCCGCGCCCGGTGACGTTGCTTAATGAAGATTACTCTGAAGAAACACAAGAGATGTTAAAGGTTTTCCAAATGATCAGGGACGCCCACAGGGAATTCGGTGAACGCTCCATTGAAGTTTATCTCATCAGCATGACCGAATCCGCCAGCGATTTATTAGAAGTGCTCCTCCTGGCCAAAGAAGTAGGCATTTACAGACTGCACGCAGATGGACATGTGGAAAGCAGCCTGAATGTCGCACCATTGCTTGAGACAGTGGATGACTTAGTGGCCGGTCCTGACATTTTAAAAACACTGTTTGAAAAAGACGTTTATAATAAACATCTGGCCCAACGGAACAATCATCAGGAAATCATGCTGGGCTATTCTGATGGCAGTAAAGACGGTGGTACACTGACCGCGAACTGGCGCCTTTATAAGGCACAACAGGAAATCCATGATATGGCCAAAGATTATAACATCGGTTTGAAATTTTTCCATGGCCGTGGCGGCTCATTAGGTCGCGGAGGCGGTCCACTGAACCGCAGTATCCTTTCCCAGCCTGCCGAGACACTCGGGGATGGGGTGAAAATTACGGAACAGGGAGAAGTTCTCTCTTCCCGTTACCTCTTGACCAATATCGCGTATAGAAGTTTAGAACAAGCGGCTTCTACCTTAGTGAAAGGGGCAGCCCAAATATCGGAGGAATCTGAACAAGCCCACCATCGTGAGGACGAATGGGAACAGGCGATGGAAACCATATCCGATCATTCATTGAATAAGTATCAATCACTCGTATTCGGCGATCCGGAATTTTTGACTTACTTTAATGAAGCCACGCCTTTGAAAGAATTGAGCGAGTTAAATATCGGATCGCGCCCGACAAAACGAAAAGACAGCAATAAATTCGAAAACTTGCGAGCGATTCCATGGGTGTTCGCCTGGACGCAAAACCGCCAGCTCCTTCCTGCCTGGTATGCAGCTGGAACAGGTTTGAAAGATTTCGCTTCACAAAGTAATGAGAATTTGCACCTGCTGCAGCAAATGTATGAGAATTGGCCATTTTTCCGTTCCACCATCCACAACCTGCAGATGGCCTTAACCAAAGCAGATATCCAGACCGCCAGCGAGTACATCTCGCTCGTGAACGACCAGGATATCGGCGAACGCATTTTCAACGATATCGTGGAGGAGTATAACCGGACCAAAAACGTCCTTCTCAGCATCACAGGGGATAGCGAGCTGCTCGATCAGCAACCGACGATTCAGGAATCCGTAAAACGGCGGAACCCCTACGTCGATCCGCTGAATTTCCTGCAAGTCGATCTCATCAAAGAACTACGCAACACCGATAGCACAAACGAAGAACTAACGACCGAAGTCCTCCTCACCATCAGCGGCATCGCAGCCGGCCTCCGCAACACCGGCTAAGCGTACCTGGTACAAAAGTGGATATTTGAAAAGAGCCGGGTGTTCCATAATGGAACACCCGGCTCTTTCTGTTTTTGCGATTTTGTACCAGGTACGCGGTTTTAACATCTAATTATTGAAGCTTGATGGTGCAGTTGCCCAGAGGGTTTGTGCCACAGAGGAGGGTGTAGTGGTCGCCGTGGGCGACGGGGCCTACTCCTTCCGGGGTTCCGGTAAATATGATGTCCCCTTCGCCTGCACCGAGATGAGTGGCGGTGTAGGCGATTAAAGTATGCAAATCAAATATCATATCGCGGATGTTGCCGATCTGCACGCGTTCTTCATTCCGCAACAGACTGAAGTCTTGATTTTGACAGGCTGCTTCCCCATCGAAAGGAAGAAAGGGTGTGATAACAGCCGAATTCGGAAACCCCTTTGATAATAACCACGGCTGCCCCTTTTTCCTAAGCTGATCCTGAACGTCTCGCAACGTAAAATCAATTCCGAGAGCCATGCTATCGACTACATCTTCAACGCTCATCCCTTCTTCGTAAGGCTGACGTAACCGTATTACAAACTCTGCCTCATAATGGACCGAACCGCGATCCCCTGGAAGAACAATCTCCCCTCCATTTGCTTCAGCCAAGGCATGGGTCGGTTTGGAAAACATCAACGGGGAGGAAGGGATCTCATTATTCAATTCCTTGGCATGTTTCACGTAATTTCGCCCCACACAATATATATTCTGAACGGGTTTCACGTTTCAACCTCCTTTTATTGACAGCTTTCTTTGAATCATCCTTTATACTGCGGTCGATCTGCAGGGTAGCCCTCCGCGAGCCGATATGCTTTTCGTTCCGCAGTAAAATCATACCACGTTTTATCGAGCTCCCCTGTCCTGGCATAATCGACAATCCAGCGCAGCGTGTCTTCCACGCAAGGATCCACTTGAACGTTATAATGTTTTTCTAAGCGATTTAACAAGTCTGCTCCATCATGTGAGGCAAGCTCAGCTAAAGATGAAAATCCCAAATCGGTTAATTGACGCGAAAAGCTTGGGCCGACACCGTGATTTTTTGAAATGCCACCATGCCTTTCAATTTTTTGGCACGATCGATCGATATATTAAGCATACTTGCAACCTCATCCACTCTATAAGCATCCAATTGACGCGCGCTCACCTTCAAACTTTTCAACGTTATGCTTTCCTCTTTATGTAACGGCAGTTTCGGCGTGCTCACCATGATCCCCCTCCTTCCCCAAAATAATAGCCTCTTCACTAAGTTCTACTCTCTAACCATGAATCCTTCCTTTAATTTTAACCTGCTCACCTATAGGCACCTGACCGCATATTCTACCTATAGATTCACCGGATAAACTCGGCGAATCAAGGAGGCGTTGGGTATGGAGTTAACCCTTTCCCATAGTTTATACGGGATTTTCACTCTGCTGATCATTTTGACAATGGTATTTCGTAAAGGTGTCGTTCTGCCAACTCTGCTCGGCACATTTCTCGTCGCGTGGGTTTACAATGGCAGCCTCATAAGTGGATTTATGAGTATTTTCAACGCGAACTTAGTCGCAGCTAAAGAGCTTTTCAATATCTTCCTCATCATTACCTTCATGGTGGCTTTGCTTCATTCATTGAAAGACCTCGGGGCCGATAAACGGATGATCCAACCTATAGAAAAAATTATGGTCAATAGCCATGTTTCTTACTTTATACTTGTCGGCGTAACCTATGTCGTTTCCTTATTCTTCTGGCCGACTCCTGCGGTGCCACTGATTTGCGCTCTTCTCGTGCCAGCTGCTATTCGCTCTGGTCTCCCAGCCCTGATGGCTGCAGTTGCTGTCGCGCTTGCCGGGCAAGGAATGGCTTTGTCGTCGGATTATATTATCCAAGTTGCACCGGGACTCTCAGCCAAATCAGCGGGCGTGGACACTGAGCTCGTGATGGATCAAGCCCTCGTGTTATCGCTTATTACGGGCGCCGTGGCAATCGGCCTCGCTTATTTTCTCAATAAACACTCCTTCCGTTCTAAGCATGACCTGCAGAACGAGCAGGAAGTATTAGCTATGCAAGGCTTAACGGAAGGTCATCCATCTTCGGACCATCGTTTAGCGCTATGGAGCAAACTCTTCGCGATCCTTGTCCCACTGTCCATGCTCGCCGTCATGATTTATATGGTGTCGACAAAACTGGGATCAGGGCGGATGGGAGGCTTTGAAGGCGGTAATGGAGCTGCTTTCATTGGAGGCGTAGCTGTCGTCCTTCTTCTTTTATCGACCGTGGCATTTGGTAAATATCGCTCACTTGACTACATCAGCGATCACATTACCGAAGGGTTTGTTTTCGCTTTTAAAGCCATGGGACCTGTTATCCCGATAGCTGGTTTCTTCTTTTTAGGGAGCCCCGATTTTGCAGGTGACATTCTTTCCGTTCCTGCCGAGGCCGCCCCTTCACTGTTGTTCGACTTAGTCGAAACAACACAGGAGTTCCTACCTCAAAGCGCATTTCTGGCCGCTTTCAGCATCCTCCTGATTGGCATTATCACAGGACTCGATGGCTCTGGCTTTTCCGGCTTACCCCTCACCGGCGCGCTGTCGGCATCTTTAACAAATGCTCACATCGACGCGTCCACATTGGCCGCAATTGGACAAATGGGATCCATATGGACAGGTGGCGGGACCATTATCGCCTGGTCCTCTATGATTGCCATCGCTGGCTTCTGCGGCGTGCCGGTCATGGAACTCGTCAGGAAAAACTTTATCGTCGTTATACTCGGATTGATTGTCTCGACGACGGCCGCCTTGTTTATATTTTAGGCTTTATTAGTGTCACCGTTTATAAAACAGTGTTTCCCTTTCATGGGAAGCTCTGTTTTTTATATCTTCATATGCACGAGAGGAAATCCTTACCCAATATAGAATGCTTAAAATAGGGTAAATCACACATATATGGAGCGATGGAATATGACAGAACAAAATTTAAACGAATTAAGCCATGATTTACGGGAGCTTGAACGTGATTTCAAAAAGAAGATCGAACCTTACCGATCCGAATTATGGCGTTACTGTTATCACTTAACGGGCTCGCCGTGGGACGCTGAAGACTTAGTGCAGGATACCCTGCTAAAGTCGCTGTCCATGCTGGCGAAAGTCTTTCAACCTGTCCATACCAAAGCGTATTTATTCAAAATAGCTTCAAACTTATGGATTGATCAAACTAGAAAAAAGAAAGCAGCCGTAACGCCTATCGAAAATGTCACCCTTCAGGACGAATCCATGAGCCATAATTTTCACGTCATGGAACATGTGGAAATACTAGTGGAGCAATTGACCCCAACGCAATTTGTAACCTTGATTTTAGGGGATGTGTTCTTGTACAGGGGGAAGGAAATCGCCACTATTATAGGCTCAAGCGAACAAGCCGTACATACTAACCTGCATCGTGCGAGACACATAATGAAACAAAGTCAAGTGGAACTTGATGGGGGAGAGAAAAAGCAACCCAAACCGAACTTAACACCTTCGCCCGTAGTCAAAACCATACTACAAGGCTTCAGAACCAAAGATCCCGAAAGGATAGCGTCAGTGCTGGATGAAAACCTCGTTACGGATATTGTTCATTCCGGTTACGAAATCGGATTAAATGAAACGAAGAAGAATTCCTTAAACGATTGGAAAGAAGTGGTTGACGCCCAGCTCGACATCGTCGTGGATTATATCGAACTTTGGGGACTACCCGTTATCGTAGAAATGGAACGAAAACAAGACCAGCAGCTCTATTTAAATAATGTGCACTATATGGAAGTGACAGATGACCACGTTACCTACTGGAAATTTTTCTGCTTTTCCTGGGATTTGATGAACAAAACAGCTGAAGAACTCGACGTCCAATTAAATGCTGAATATTTTTACCACATTTTTTGAAAAATCTATAAAAGGCTGTAAGATTTTGCTTATGTAACGCGTTATATAGGATGTAGGTTCAGCGTCATGAACCAATATTCTTAAACGAGGAGCGTGGAAGACAATGAACAGCCCGATTCAAAACCAATTGAACACCGTATTCGTCCCGGTAAGCGATCTGACACAATCTGTAAAATGGTACTGCGACCTGCTCGGTCAGTCGTACGATCATCACGCCATACAGGAGCCCATCTACAATATGGCCATCAATCATCATACGGGACTCTTGCTAGAGGCAGGACCGCCAGGCCAAAAGCAAGCGGTAGAGCCATCAAAGCACCCCTTATTCAACTTTCACACGCATGACATCCGGGAGGCATACTCCCTTGTCCAAAAACGAGGTTATGCGATTACAACAGACATCCAGGAATTCGCCGATCTAGCTTTCTTCAACATTAAGGACCCGGACGGGAACATCGTGATGGTTTGTAACGGCTGAATTCATCCCCCAACGCTGAACACAGCGCTGGGGTTTTTCTATGACCTCACCACAAAAATCCTCACTTTAATCAGTTTAATCATCCAAGCTTCCCTTCCCTATTAACATATGATATAAAGCGACGTCGCAATCTATTAATAAGAGAAGGGACTGATTGATTTGGCTGAATGCCTTTCCAGCAATGTTCCACGACTCCTCACAGTAAATGAACAACACCCGTTGAATGTGTGTGTCTATTCAACCGATGCTCCCGAACAAAGCGCACGCGTCATCGTTACGTTGAAAAACCCCTCCCAGCGCGAACATTTTGACCTTGTTCTCTTTACCGACGGGCAATTTATCCCCGTAACGTTCAACGCGTATGGCGTGTTTGTATTTGAAGAGCCTATGTTGAATAACTGTGCTCTCTTATTCATCACCTTTACCAAGCCAGGCGACTATGCATTTGAACTGGATTTAGTTTCAGATGAAGGAAACATCCACCTGGCTAAGTTGTTTCTCGAAGTTGAAGTCGTGTAATGACCCTCCACCCCTTTCAAAACAAGACCACCTCACTGCAAACAGCCCCGGAATCGAGCACATTGTCGATTCCGGGGCTGTTTTATGACCTCGATTCTGTTTATTTGAATTAATTTTGAAGTTTCAAATCCCCGATTTTAAAATATGAGGATTGACCGTCAACCTTCATGGTCCAGCCCGCCATGATTTTAAAATCACCAAGATCGCCGACTTCCCAAACAATTTCTTCTTCGCCACCGGTCACGTTATAAATGTAGGTTTCCATGGAAACCTCGCCGACTTGCCGCGTTTCTTTGTCCTTCAGAGAAACCTGGTAATCTGCGTATTGTTCATTGTTCTTCAAAATATCGGTCATTTCAATATTATTGGCCATGTTGAAAGGCATTAGCAAAAGCATGATATATGAGCTGCCAACCATTTCTAACGCTTCCCCAGTCAGCTCGTTTCCGCCCGTCAGGATTTTTAACGCTTCTCCCTTTTCATTGACCCAGAACTCAACCGCTTCGGTTGCGGCCCCCTGTTCAGTAAAATCAACTTTGAGATGGGTTGTCGCTTCGCCCGCGATCGACTCTTTTCCCATAACATTTAACGTCAGTTTCGTTTCCTCTCCTTCAGATGAACCATAGGAATAAGACATCATGGAAAATTTATCGAGAATGTCAGAAAGGCCATCAATTTTTTGGAGATTACTTAAGTCCATTTGCGATGCTTCATCTTCACTATCCTGAACAGACTCGACGACTTCCTCTGCTTCATCCTTGGTATCAGAAGTGTCCTCTTTGGAAGAGTCTGACTCACTTGCCTGTTGCTCTTCCTGTGTAGCGGTTTCTTCAGAAGTGTTCGTTTCCGAATTACCACACCCTGCCATAACTAACATCACCAGCAATCCGCAAACACCCAAGCAGCGCCATGTTCGATTCATTACGTCACCTCCATATAGGCTCTGTTCAAATAACGTACAGCTTGTAATCCTCATTAGCATAACGTTCGTCGTGTTGATAAGCTATTATACTCAAGTATAGTCTTCATTAAACCTTTCATGCCGTTAAATGTATACCAGCGTATAATACCAATTATTCAATTCCTGTCGTACAGTTAATTGACTACCCACTTTACTAATCATAAGGAGTGAAGCACATGGAAACAGAAGAAGTGAAGCAAACCGCTATAAACCAGGACGCAGAAGATAACAAAGGCATGGGAATCCTAGCTTATATCATTTTTTTCATACCATTGCTTGCGGCTAAAGAATCAAAGTTTGCCATGTATCATGCCAACCAAGGCTTACTGCTATTGCTTACAGCCGTAGGCGTGAACGTTGTGGGCACCATTATTCCAATTATAGGTTGGCTGTTCATTTTGCCATTTGGTAATTTACTGGTGTTCATACTTGCCATTATCGGGATCATCAGTGCTGCTAAAGGGGAAATGAAACCTTTACCGGTCATTGGAAAATATACCCTCATAAAAACGCCTGAACAAGAGTGAATCAACGAACAGGTATTGAGGAGATACCTGTTCTATTCATGAGGAGGAAGCATTTCCATCGTCCGTTTGATCAATTGCGTACGGTTACTGACACCGAATTTCTGCAAAATTTTACTCACATGTTTTTTTACGGTTATTTCTGTTACAAACAACTCTGTGGCGATTTCTTTGTTCGTGTATTCTCTAAGGACAAGGACGAATATCTCCTGTTCGCGTTTTGTCAGGTTCAGACGTTCAGCAAGTTCGACTCGGCCCTCGTGATCAGAAAACATGGATTGAGCCAGCTGTTTTAAGTAATGGATTAATCTTGCCCCTCTTACATCAAGTAGATACGTGGGAGAGGGGTTTTCCACACCATAGTCATAGTGCGTAGCGTCAGGTATTTTTTCAAAACCAAATGCTTTGATAAGATCTTGGAAAAACGAGATGGGAGTGGAGATGATGATTCTGCCGCTTGATAACAGGAAGGGGAACAGATTGTATAATAAATAAGACCGTGTATCGGCATCTTCAGGATCCAGGCAATCAAGCATACGGATAAACCAGCCGGCTTCCGTCTCTTTCGATACACGGTATTCTTTTTCCTCACGAGCGGATAAACTTCTGAAATAAGCCCGGGAGACAGGTTTTGTTTTTAACAAAGGGAGCGTATCGGTATTGATGGGCACACTAATAGACAAGCCTATCGTAACGCCGCGACTATCTTTCACTAGCTTGCAGGACCTGTATCCAAATTTTTTGACATATTCGGCGTCAATCAGCTCATTTTCTTTTTGGTTATGCTCGGCCGATACAAAATAGGTATAGGTTTTATCAGCATGTCGGTTGTAGTAACGCGCTGAACTTTCAGTATATTGATCTTGCCGTTTTCGAAAATAGGTTTCTACTTCTGCAAAGTTATGGGCGCCTACGTCCTCAATGTATTTATCTGATTGGGCTGCCCCCTGAAAAAAAGCGGATTGAATTAATTCTTCCCCAATATGATAGAAGAACTCAGATACATTCCAGGAATCGATATGATTGACGTTGAGACGATTTAAGAAATAAAAGGCACTTCGCTTCCGAAGTAATTGATAATGATCAGGGAGACGTTCTTTCAGGTTCATAATAATAGCGGAGCGTATCAGGTCATGGACCGCCCAGCCGTGATTCGTTTTATAAATGAAGGAGAGAGACGTGAGATGACTAAATTCAGAGCTTGTAACATCGTCATTTATAATGTGTGAGAGGGACATTTGGTCGAAATGGCGCAGAACAGCAGCAGCTTCAAGAAGCTTTTGAATATTCTCTTCTGGAACCTCGCTTAACCATCTCGTCGTGAGGCGCGAAAGAATTTCAGTTTTTTCATCGGGATAACTAGACGTTTCCAACGGTATATCCCCTGACAGCGCAATCATTGATAAGGTTAGCGGGTGGCCCTTTGTAAACAGCCAATAGTGATGAATGTCCTCAATTTGGTCGATGCCTGACTTGCGCAAAAACATACTCGTTTGGTCATAGTCAAACTCAGATAACTTCATCTGCGTAACCACAGAGCGCCACGCCGGGTTCTCAATCCAATCTCCTTTCAACGGATCGCGCCCTGCCAAAATGATGGAAAGCCCCGTAGGCAATTGGCGTAAAAAGAACTCACGGAACCAACGCTCCATATCACCCATTTTTTCGTAAGAATCGACAGCCAAAACTATCCGATGTGTTTTTACAGCTTCTTTCAACAATAGAATGCAATGCTCCAACCTTGAGTGTGAAGGCGGTACTGAAACATGCACATCTCGTTTTGACGCTAACAAAAACGAAATCTGATCAGCTAAAATATCAGGAGAATGAACGAAATCGTCACTGTCTAACATCAGAAAAATAACAGTAGCTTGTTGCTCAGCTATGCGTTGAAAAGCGTGTAATAAAAAAGTCTTCCCTAACCCCCCAGTGCCATATATATGCAGAATGCGCAACTCATCCTGCTGAGCCAGAAATGATCTAAAGTATTCAATCTCTTTTGTACGGCCGACAAACCTATCGTGTTCTAAATCCCTCAGCGTGGAACCCCATACGCCCTTTTGAACATTACGATCAAGTTTAGATGACCGCATGACAACCCCCCTATTATCAGGTTCGATGTGTATATCTATATACGTTCTACACCTCTCTTCAAAATCCTGCAAACACGCAAAACATAAATGCATAATCACGCCATAATTCGCTTCATGAATTGACTAAACAGGGTCAAAATCCCCTGTATGGAAACATTGGATGGTCCGCCTCTCATACTCTATGCTCACTTACCTCGTAATATTTGTCTTTACTCAAGCCGACTGATGAGCACTGCTAACTCGTCTTCACGATCATTCGTCTAGTAAAACAACACCGTTGGGGTCCACCTTCTTCGCCGTAACGACGCCTCTAATGGATTGAATCCTCACACCTTGATTTCGAACTGACGTAATCCCCAGCGCCTGTTGTCCAAATAAAAACTGTAAATCTGCTTCCAAACCATCACGCAACGCAGCAATAGCCATATGCTGGATACTCGCTTCTTCTCCTCTTCTCGACTCGATGACATCTCCATGCGTCTGAAGCTCAATCCGGAATTGGTACGGCGTGGCAATAAATGTCCGACGTTCGCCACGGTTCACTTTCCACTTTAATGCTTCAGCATTACCGCAAATCCGATCATGATCTTCCTCAGTCGTTAAAAATCCGATATGGTCAAACATGGGACGCTTCCCCAGTCCAAATGTGACATTCACCGCGCCTTTCTTCATCTCAATAATCCGAAAAGTGATCGCGCTCTCTCTAAAATTCTCCCACTGCAAAGGAGGATTGAACGCTTGATACTCCCCGTCTAGTTTTCCAATTCGCTGTGATACGGTAAAACCAATGTCATGGTAGAATTTCTCCGTCTCTTCTACGTAAGGTGTCCAATAATGATAATGAAACAGCATAATCCTTCTCCTTTCAAATCAATATACATCTAGAATATCTCAAGTCGAATAGGAGGGGGACCCTCATACAGAGGAACCCAGCCTCATACTTTTGTCTGAATACAAGGTGGTGGGTTCTAGCTCAGGCTGATATATGAACGCTGGACCGATATTTTGTGTGTTGGATCGATATATGAGTGGCTGGACTGATATTTCGTGAGTTGGACCGATATATGAGCGGCTGGACTGATATTCTGTGTCGTTAGACCTTTTTTGTACCT
Source organism: Thalassobacillus sp. CUG 92003 (assembly GCF_013618635.1). Lineage (GTDB taxonomy): Bacteria > Bacillota > Bacilli > Bacillales > Halobacillaceae > CUG-92003. Next base: position 204,762 of record NZ_JABLSJ010000007.1, read on the forward strand.
GGTACCAAAACGGTATTCTGAAAAGAGCCGGGTGTTCCATGTACGTACATGGAACACCCGGCTCTTTCGAAACATCGGCTTTGGTACCAGGTACGCTATGTGCTTGCGCTGGGTTTGCATGCTGCTTTAGTGGGTTGCTGGAGGGCGATAAGCAATGTGGTGGCTGTTAGGAGCATGATGGCGGATCCGCCTATGACCACCAGCTGAATCGGCATGAGTTGTGCAGCTATGCCAAACATAATCGTCAAAACGATGATCAAGCATGCTTCCACCATGGCATACAAACTGCCGACACGGCCCATAATTTCTACAGGTATATTGTTTTGATAAAACGTATAAAACCCAGTATTCGCAAAGGCCAATGAAAAGGACAGGCCAAAGAATCCAAGAGCCGCCATGATGAAGGACTCTGAAAAGGCATAAATCACGTAACCACCCGCTACACATAGTGCCCCCGCCCCCATCAATAAGGAATTATTCACTTTATTAGCAAACAAACTGAGCGTGATCGCGCCTGCCATTATCCCAGCGCCAGCAATACTGACCAGAAACCCATAATCACGATCAGTTAATGTGAGCACCTCTTTAGCAAAAGCCGCTTCAAGGGAATCAATCGCAGCCGTCAGCACGATGATGCCGCTAAAGAGATAGTAAATGGTCATCACATAAAGGTGCTGGCGACTAAAGGCGATGACTACTCGCCAATCTTGCTTTAGCATGCACCATGTCAGCTTCTCTTCCGCCTTGAGCGAAAGGCCATATTTCTCGATATCTGGTAACAACCACGTAATGGCGCCCGACACAAGAAAAGAGCATGCATTCACATAAATAGCAAAAGCGGGTGAGCCCAACATCAACAACAGCCCGGCAATCGCAGGACCTAATAAAAAGCCGCCCGATTCTATTAAACTGCGTAAGGCATTGAAGCGCTGCCTTTTTCCAGGAGGGAGCATTTTTGTCAAATACGTCGTAGCCGCAGGTTCAAACATGGAACTGCCCATGTTGGTAACAAAAACAATCACGTAAATCAGCCACAGTGAAGGGGCAAATGGTAAACTGACAATGACAATGCCACGACATAAATCTAGAACCATCATGACACGCCGTTTATTCATGCGATCGACCAGGCTCCCTGCCCACATGTTGGTACATAATACGGCCAAAGGTTTAAGCACATACAGGGCTGCTACTGCCAGTGGAGACCCTGTCATATTGAGCACCATGAGGTTAAGAGCGATTAAATAGATCCAATCCCCAATTTGTGAAATCCCGATGCTTGATAATAAAATCAGCGCAGAACGTCGTTTAGCCATGTCTTCCCCTCCCATCGATTCAGCTCTGATTCCATAAAAAAACTCACCCCCAAGACATGATCTTGGGGGTGAGTTTATCGCGTCACGGTGCCACCCCAGTTTTATTAATATGTCACCATATTAATCTCATCGGGTACGGCCAACAACACGTGTCTACGTATACCCTAGCTCTATAACAGGAGCTTCTGTCACACCACCCTCCTCGCTGGATTCCGGTGTGCTGCTCAAAGATTTGGTTCAATAATAGCGTGCTTACTCCTTTTTAGCGTATGGAGCTCTCTGTCAAAGCATGCTTGTTATCTACTCTTCTCATCACCGCATGTAAAATTTCTTAAATACTACCACACCTCTTTTGCAAAGTAAATCCCGTATGACGAGGCCGCAATTTTTTACGCAGTAAATTTATATAAACTGACATCAAAGCAGTTTTATGTCATACACTATTTTTGGGGTGACCTATGCCACGAGTAAAATACAAAGATTCAGACGTTGCCTTAATGGCCAGGATGATGAGAGCGGAAGCAGAAGGCGAAGGAAAACAAGGGATGTTATATGTTGGAAATGTCATTGTAAATCGTGCTTATGCGAATTGTTTAGACTTTAGAGATCTCCGAACCATTCCCCAAGTCATTTACCAAGTGCAAGGCGGAAATTATTCGTTTGAAGCTGTTCAAAAAGGGAATTTATTTTATAACAGAGCACGATCTGTTGAAAAACGACTAGCCAAAAAGAACTTGGATTATTGGAGACAGCACCCAGCGAAATATGCGCTCTGGTATTTCAATCCAGGTGGACAATGTCCTTCAACCTGGTACGGTCAGCCATTTACGGGTCAATATAAAAACCATTGCTATTATGAACCGCAAGCAGGTACATGTGCCAGTGTTTATTAAGCACAGGCCAATTGTTTCATGGCTTTCGATTTAACAAAGAAGCACGTCTCTTCCCCCTAAAGGAAAAGTACGTGCTTCTTTTATTTTTCAAACAATACACCGTAGTGATAAGAAGAGACGTCTACTTGTTTTACGCATTTCAATCCTGCTTGTTCTCCCCACGTTCTAATCTTACTCGGAGAAGGACGAATCGCCATAGCAGGGCCTCTTGGGGTTTCCTGTGGTTTCCAGTGAATAACACCCACCTTACCTTTTGCTGCTAATAATCGTTCCGTCCATTTCAAAAGATCAACGGGATTTTCACAATGCAGCATATTAAACAAGCTGATGTAATCTACATCTATATCCATTTGGGTTATTGTATGACTCGTTTTCCCATCAGATAAATCCTCTTTGATTAGTTCGATGTTTGGAAGCTTTTCCTGCTCCACTCGTTTTCTGCATATATCCAAATACTCCTGATTAATATCGATACCTATAGCCACGCCAGAAATGATTTTTGCTGCAGGAATTAAAAATGTCCCAAACCCACATCCGACATCCACATAATTCTTCGTATTATGATCCAACTCTAATGTATGAAGGATCGAGACAGGGTCAAAAAAACGCTCCCATAATTCCACCTCAGGCATATCAGATTCTCGGTACTGCACAGTCCTACCCCCACATTTGACTAATCTTTTTATGGATTATGTTATTCATAAGTTTTAATATTGTTTAATTGATTCTGCATCCAATTGAATTATAAAGCCTCATACACTTCTTCGCCATGCGTAACGTACCTATTTTTACTATTTCACACTGACCTGGAGTGATCTGTAATGAGGGGATTCCCTGATTTATTCACTTCCCTAAAATGTACGCCCAAACCCAAAAAAAGAAGCCCGTACATGACAGGCTTCTCCGCTTCTTTTACTATGTGACACTTCATTAGGAATCCGGTGAGTCTACCACGGTAAGCTCTCCTGTCTCTGGCGATATAGCCAAACCATGGACTGGCGTCCCCCCCGGCAAGAAGGGATGACGCCGAATGATATCGACGCTGTTTTGAACATTTTCTTCGACGTCCTCAAAACCTTGCAGCCATTTCTCCACATCGACCCCGGCGTATTTCAATGTCTCCAGACTCGAGGGATCCATTCCGCGTTCCAGCGCCTTTTCAATGATCGGTTCGGGTTTCAAACCTGCCATGCCGCACCCGTAATGACCAACGACAGCTACTTCATCAGCTTGGAGTTCGTACAAAGCAACGAGGATACTGCGCATCGTGCCTCCGAACGGATGCGAGATAACAGCGCCAGCATTCTTAATGATTTTGGCATCGCCATTTTCCAAATTCATGGCCCGCGGGAGCATCTCAAGCAGGCGGGTATCCATGCACGTTAATATGACGAGCTTCTTATCGGGAAATTTCGATGTTTCATATTTTTGGTAGTCTTTATTGGCTACAAATGTTTGATTGTATGCCAATATTTCATTAATTAATGACACGGCACTTCCTCCTCCTTAGTAAGCTTGCAATCTACTTACTAAGATACTATAAATTTAAGCACACGTCATGGGAAAATCCATGTAGTTTAACACTAAATCTTCCTTAGCAGTAAATAAATGAAATAGGGAGCTCCAATCAAGGCTGCCATCACGCCCGCTGGTATGCCATCAGGTTCGACGAGATTGCGGCCGATCGTATCTGCCACCAATAAGAGCCACCCGCCGATCAGGATAGCAAGGGGAAGAAATAATTGGTGTCTCGGACCAATCAAGGCCTTAGCTAAGTGCGGCGCCATCAAACCGATAAAAGCAATACCGCCTGTGACCGAAACCGCAGAAGCTGCCAGCGCCACAGCGGCCAGAAGCAGGGTGAGACGCTCTTTCTCAATGGCGACACCGACGCCGATCGAAACAGCATCGCTCAAACCGAGGAGATTCAAACGGCTTGCCTTATACAAGGTAAAAGGAATGAGCAGAAGGAGCCACGGCAAAATCGCCAAAACAAACGGCCAGTCGGTCCCCCAAATGCTTCCTGCTAACCAATTGGCAATGAAATCCACCTTTTGACGTTCGGCAGAGGAAATAAGCACGACCATGACACCTGACAAGGCCATAGAAAAACCTACTCCGACAAGAATTAACCGGATCGGTTGCAAGCCGGTTGTCTTCTGATAGGAAAACAAATAAATGAAACATGCTGTAAGCAGTGCACCTAGAAAGGCGACTACCGGCAATACGTAAATGAAGGCCCCAGCTTCAGTAGGGAAGAATAAAAAGAAACATGCAATCGCCACCCCAGCACCAGTGTTAATTCCAATGATACCAGGGTCCGCGAGATCGTTTCGCGTTATCCCTTGTAAAATACTCCCTGAAACCGCTAAGGCCATCCCCGCTAAAAGCGTGATCGCAATCCGGGGTAGCCGGATGGAAAACAGGACAAATGATTCTTCAAACGTTCCTTGATTGAATAGCGTGGGCAGCAAACGATTATACGATAACGACGAGTAACCCAAGCCTAAACTAATGACCACAGTCAGGAAAATCAAACTAACGAAAACCAGCAGCAAAATACGTTGCTTTTTTATTAAGGCAGGATGGATCATGTCAGCTCTTTCCCTCCTTTCCGCACAATCAAAAGGAAGAAAGGTAAGCCCAATATGGAAACAATTGCGGCTACCGGCGTTTCATAAGGGGCGTTGATGGTGCGTCCTAATGTATCGGCCAATAACATGAAGGATGCTCCAAACACAGCGGACATCGGCAGGATATAACGATAATCAGTACCGACGAACGCCCGCACAATATGGGGAATCATCAAGCCAATGAAAGCTAAGTCCCCTACTAAGGCAACAGAAGCCCCAGCTAAGACAACCATAATAATGAACAATAAGGTTTTGATTCGTGTTATTTTCTGTCCTAAACCGACAGCTACTTCCTCATTCAAACTGAGAATGGTCAATTGGCGCGAAAGAAACAGTGACACAACAAGCCCGATCAAAATGAACGGCGTGATAGCTTGAATCTGACCCCAATTGGCCCCGATTAATCCCCCAGCTGTCCACATCGACACTTCCTTGGATATTTGAAAATATAAGCTGATACCTTCAGCGATCGCATATAAAAAAGCTGATACAGCGGCCCCAGCCAATACGATTCGAAAAGGAGAAAACCCTCCGCGTTTCATTGAACCGATACCAAATACCATAGCAGCGCCAATGGCAGCTCCGATAAAACAAGCAATCATAGTACCGAAGTAATTCACCCCAGGCATGAGCGCAAAAATCAACGCCAACGCCATATTGGCACCAGCCGTCAATCCGAGCAAACCAGGATCCGCTAAAGGGTTGCGCGTGATCCCTTGCATGATGGCACCAGACACTGAGAATGCTGCTCCAACTAACATAGCCGCCACCTCACGTGGCAACCGGATTTCGCGGATGATCGTGGTCCCTTTTGATTGTGCCCCTGAGGTAACCACGGCCCAAAGATCATCGATGCCTATATCAGCTGCACCAAGCACCATCGCTATGACAAACGACACGATGAGAATGAGCAGACCAATCGTAAATTTATATAAGAATGTTAAACGGTTTAGTTTTCCCATGCTTATCGCTTCTTTTCTTTAGGCTTTGTTTCACACTTTTTGAGAGATTAACTATTTCATTATAAATTCGAATTTAGGGGAGTAAAACGTGATTTTTTTGAGATGCTGCTTCGGTTCGTTACCGTATTAAGGAGAGGGGGGCTTTTGAAACAACTCGCTTTCCTGCGGGGAACCGGCAAGCCTCCTCGGTCGCGCCGCTCCCTGTGGGGTCTAGCCGAGCTCCTTTTCCCGCGGGAGTCTCGTCGTTTCAAAGCCCCCCATTTGATATAGAATTGAACGAACCTATGCTGAAGTAGAATACACCTTAATGTTGCTGTAAATTAATTCTCACGAATGAGGAGTTCTTGTCACACAAGAAGGTCTGTGAAATCATAAGGCGTCTCACCTGTGTACGGAACTGTCTTGCTTAGCAGCATATGTATTTTCCAAAATTGATGGTGATAATCAAAGCTTGACTCATAAGAAAAGGAATTCTGAAAGCAGAATCCCTTTTCAAATTAGCTCTTCACTGAATACACTTGCCTACCTCTACCCGTTATTCATTACCGAGAAATGCGTCTTTAAAGAATTTCAGTTGATACTCCAACGTAAGCGGATCGTTGAAATAGAATTCATGGAGATTGACTTCATAAACTTGATCGTTTTTCACGGCAGGAATGTTCTGATAGGTGTCCGTTTCCTGGAACGAATTATCCCCATCCTGACTGGTACTGAGCACTACATGATCACCAGCATATTCAGGCAGGACTTCAGCGGAAATGGTATAGTAGCCCGGCTCTAATGCCGTTTCTTTTACTTTTTCCGGCATCTTCAAGTCCATGGCCTGGTAGAGGATTTCCGTTCCGCGACCCCAGTTATTTCCATACACATAAAACTGTTTATCAAACTTTTCGATAACGGAGACAGTGGCGTCTTCTCCAATTTCAGCTTTGATCTTTTCGCCTGCTTCGTTCGTTCTAGTTTTGAAATCTTCGACCCATTGTTTCGCTTCTTCTTCTTTATTTAACAGCTTCCCTATCTCTTCGTGCTGGGTTAAATAATCCAGTTCCCCGTATGTATAGGTCACTGTTGGTGCAATTTCTTTCAACTTATCAATGTTTTTCGTACTGGCCAGTCCAATAATTAAATCGGGATCGAGTTCAATAATTTTTTCCAGGCTTTCAGCGGATACTTCTTCAACATCCTTTAATTCTTCGTCCCAGCGCGGATTCATTTTGGCCCAAGAATCAACCCCGACGAGATTAACATCCAACGACATGACATTCCCAGCGAAAGAGGATAGGACGACGACTCTTTCCGGATCAGCTGGAACTTCGACCGGCCCGTTTTCTGACTCATAGGTGAACGTTTCGGATTCATTGTTTTCTGCGGAGGCACTTTCTTCTCCCCCTCCAGTATCCTTTCCGCAAGCACTAATGAGCAGAACTACCGACAAGAGTAAGAAGGGTATTATTTTGTTGTTCATTACGATTTTCTCCTTTTAATAAGTTATAGGTTAGACACATTGGTTTTTGGGTGCGAGGGTCGCGCCCAATATCAGCATCTATTTGAAATACTTCTTTTAATACGTCACGCTGCATCACAGCCTCACAACTGCCGGCTTTTACAATTTCCCCGTCTTTCATGGCAATGATGTTATCAGCAAATCGGGCAGCCTGATTAAGGTCATGAAGAACCATGACAATCGTGCGTCCTTCTTCCTCATTCAGCCTCTGTAACAGCTCGAGTACTTCTAATTGATGGGCCATATCTAAATAGGTGGTCGGCTCATCAAGAAAAATCATTTCGGTTTCCTGGGCAAGTGACATGGCGATCCAGACGCGTTGCCGCTGTCCGCCGGAAAGGGCATCAACCGTTGAATACTTGAATTCCGTTATCCCGGTCACCTCAAGCGCCCAGTTGATCATATCATAATCCCGCTGGCTCAACCGGCCGAAGCCTTTTTGATAAGGAAAGCGTCCGTAAGAAACAAGTTCAGCTACCGTCAACCCCGCTGCACTGTCCGGGTTTTGCGGCAATAACGCCATCTTTTGGGCCAGCACTTTCGTATCTTCTTTCGATATACTTTTTCCATCAAGGGAGACAGACCCTGATTGATGGGAAATGATGCGTGTCATTGCCTTCAGTAACGTTGATTTGCCACAACCATTCGGCCCGATGATCGTCGTGATTTGTTTATCTGGAATTTGCAGGGACAAATCCTTAACGACTAAATGGTCACCGTAGCTGATATGCAGCTGTTCAGTTGATAGGCGATTCATCATGATACCCCCTATTTATTGAAATGTGAATGATATTGATAATGATTATCAGTTGCGATTACATGTGTAACTATATCCTCATTTTTTTATTTTGTCAACTGCTTTTTTGCATGAATCAGTTAATTCGAAATGGTGATTTGTCCTCTAATTGCTCTCTCCCGTTCAGTGATTCCGTGACGACAGAATGGGCTTTAATCTCCGTCGCTACAATAGAAAAGGTATAGTCGGAAGTCCAGTCGTACTCCTGTTTGATGGCTTCCGCAAAATGTTCTGCAGCTTCGTATGATCCAAATGTAAGTTCTTCTCCGCGTTTGAAAAACTCGATTTGTGTCTCATGTTTATCGCGTGCCAATAGTTTATAGTGCATCCTACTACCTCCTTAATGAATTAAAAAAAGCCGAAAAGGCACCATGTCCTCTTCGGCTTATGTCCGGCTCTATTGTCCAGCTCATTCCCGCCTTACACTTATTCAGGTTTGAGTATAAAAACGATATAACTCGTGTCTAAATTAAAGTCCCAATCGACAAAAATATCTTGAACAGGCACGCCTAATATGGTCTCGAACACTTTCGGATCCAGCAGCCGTTTTTCCAGCTGCCTTTTACTTAAATGAAGCTGTTGGCTGAATCCAGAGCGTATCAATTCCTGTTCAATTTTAACCAATATGCCTTCCCGTTTAACGACAAGTGTTCGCGCATTCAAATAGAGAGAATCTGTGCGCTCAGGTTGTTTCTCAGCTTCCTCACTTACTTTGATTATCTCGTCGTGAACGTCCTGCTTGTGAAGGTAATCTGCGAAAGGAGCAGGCTCTTCTTTTTCTTCTTCCGATTTAATGATTCCCATGATCAGACCCGAACGATTCGGGAGCGACCAATCGTAATACAAATCATCGACGATCAGGTTGGCTGTGACCCGAAGCGTAGCTTTAATATCAGGGAGCAGCTCCTGCATGAGAAGATCCCGCATCTCTTCCACTTTCATATAGTTTTTTTGTCCGACGAGCACACGCTCCATCGGGGCCAAAAAATTTCGCAGATAAATCGTAATAAAAGGATGTTCAATAGAGACGTATACCGACGACGGTCCCTTACCGAAGTTATCGCGAAACAATTTTCCGGTATAACTTGCTATTTCAGCTTGAATCGAATTTTTTTCCAATACGTCCACCTCCCGGTCATCTTCATTACCAATAGGTTTCCTCTAATGACGGGAATTCAAACTGTTTATCCCGACTCTTCCCCGTCCAAGCTGAATAACTCCTTTAACTTTTCACAAAAAAGGAGATTGATCATACAAACATTCATCAAGTCCTCCAGCTCGTCGTCATTTGCTCTTTTAAACTCCTCCACGCAATTTTGACAAATGTCAAGGCAGGACTGCAGAATGTCCTCTGCAATCGGAGATCCTGTGTTGACAATATCTTTAGCGTGGTTATACGCTTCAGCACTTTTTTTAACGAGGTGGACGCCTTTCAATACATTCGGAGATGGGTGTGTTGTGTGTGGTAGAGTGTCGTCATCGTTCATTGCAAGTATCCTCCTATTTTTTCCATTAAAAAAGCCAAAAAAGGCCCCTTGTCCTTTTTTGGCTTATGTCCGGCTTCATTGATCCGGGTCATTTCCACCAATGGTTATGTTGTGATACATAGTCAAATCTAGTTAAATATTATGTGAAGAAAGTTTTATGCCTTCCTTCCGTTACTGATTATAACGCATTTTCCATCGTAATAAAAGTCAAAACTCCAGCGGGATTATATCTATAAATGAATACATGGCTTTCAGTGAATGTGTCATTCATGAGTTTGCTCGTTTCTGACTCGTTCTCAACAACTTAAAAGAGGATGGGTATTTTTTACCAGCACCTCACAACATTTTCTTCTTTACACGCCCATTTTAGATATGAGAAAGTGTGAAAATGTGTTTAAAAAAGGAATGAAAATTCAAAGGAGAATCTAGTTTAACATTGTCTCATATCAACCAACGTACCTCTAAAATAGATTGGTCAGTCCTGCTCATCAGCGGCGGGTTATTAGTTGCATTTGTGATTGCAGCATTTATCAATATCGAGAGTGTCAAAACCTTCGTTAACGGCGGCTTCGCCTGGTCGTCTAAATTCTTCGGTGCCTTTTGGCAGGTTCTCATGTTATTACACTTTTTAGTGGCTTTATATATTGCTTTTTCGAAATACGGTCAAGTCCGTTTAGGTTTGCTTGAACGACCGGAAATAAGTACATTTAAATGGTTGTCCATTATTATGGCCACCTTGCTTGCTGGAGGCGGTGTGTTTTGGGCTGCTGCTGAACCGATGTATCATTTCATGACCGTCCCTCCGATGCATGAGGGTATTGATGCCAAAACAGAAGGCGCCATTATGCCCGCGTTAGCGCAAAGTTACATGCACTGGGGCTTTCTTGCCTGGGCTATCTTAGGGACATTGAGCGCCGTGGTCATGATGTATGGTCACTATCATAAAGGGATGCCCATGAAACCACGCACGCTCCTATACCCGATTTTCGGTGAGAAATTAAAAACAAGCTGGTTCGGCACGATGATCGATGCGTTCGCCATTATCGCAGTCGCAGCCGGGACGATTGGACCGATAGGCTTCCTGGGCTTACAAGCAAGCTATGGATTGTCTGCGCTATTTGGCATTCCGGATCAATTTCCAACGCAACTGGCTATTATCGTGGGACTCGTGGTAGTGACCACGATTTCAGCTGTCACAGGGCTGCACAAAGGCATCCAGCGCTTAAGTAACTTTAACGTATCGCTAGCTTTAGGCTTAATTCTATTTGTCCTCTTATTTGGTCCGGGCGGCTTTATCATTGATTCGTTCATTTCGTCATTTGGTTTTTATGTCGATCACTTTGTTGAAATGAGCTCTTTCCGTCAAGATACGTCCTGGCTGGGCAGCTGGACCGTTTTCTTTTGGGGCTGGTTCATTGGTTACGGGCCGATGATGGCGATTCTCGTCAGTCGCATTTCCCGTGGTCGAACGATTCGCCAGATGATACTGGCCATTGCCGTCATTGCCCCTCTTGTCACAACGTTCTGGTTCACCGTCGTCGGTGGTTCCGGCATCTTTTATGAACTGCAATCAGCAGGTTCGGTTTCGGAAGAACTCACAAGCGGCGGGATGCCTGCAGCGATGATCGCGATCACTGAACAGCTCCCGCTAGCGGGGATCATTTCACCGTTGTTCTTGTTGCTGACGATCGTGTTCGTCATTACAACCGGCGACTCTATGGCTTATACGATTGCCATGGCGGTCTCAGGTGAAGGCAATCCTAGGGTTTCTTTACGCATTTTCTGGGCCGTCCTCATGGGGTCCATCGCAGCGATCCTGCTTTACATTGGAAACGGTGGCATCGATGCCTTGCAAAACTTTATCGTCATTACGGCTGTGCCGGTTTCGATTCTGTTGCTGCCCATGCTGTGGCTTGCTCCAAAGGTGTCCAAACAACTGCTTCATGAACAAAAATAATAGAGATAGGGGGAGGTGGCTAACCTCCATCCCTCTCACACCACCGTACGTAC
>NZ_JABLSJ010000008.1 GCF_013618635.1 Thalassobacillus sp. CUG 92003
GACGTTCAATCATCCGAATCCCTCACTTTTATGTATTGGGTTCAGTGTACAAGAAAACCGCAAACTTTTCTCGGGATTAGAGAAAAATTCGCGATTTTAGAATAAGAGGGACTTTTTCAGTGGCCTCGGCGAAGGCTGAGGAGGCTTGCCAGTTCCCCCGCAGGAAAGCGAATCCTTCCCCAACGGCCCAAAACCCAAACAAACATCTCGAAACGGAGTCTTCCACAATAGTGGGGCTTTAGTTGAATTAGCCCAATATATAAAAAATGAAGAACTTCCATAAAATTGGCAGTTCTTTTTTGTTAGTCATATCACACTAAACTTTAACAGAGGCTTATTCATAACAACAAAAAAAGGATAGCCAGGCCTTTGTAGACCTGAGTTATCCCGGTGAAATGACTGACTTATTTATTACGTTCTAGATCAATAGGCGCCCGATGAAGCACGATACGTTTTCGTAACCTGCCGGAAATGATGGGCATCTTTTATTTTTATACCTTCTTGCAATTGATTCAGTTTCAATGACTCTAGCTGCTTGACAGGTATAGGTTGAAAAGATTCAATGACGTTTCCTTGAGCGGGTTTTCCATTGAATACAGCTAAATCACCTTCCGAATTCAGACCAAAATATCCATTCTGTTCAGTTAACGGTGATATCTCATTTGCTTGTTTCACAAAAACAATCGTATCCAGAGATTGGTCTGACACGGTCCATCCTTCATATTCAGCCCAAAAGTCAGCCATGGACCAAATGGTTTCAACTTCTTCCTGTCGTTCCGTCACCCCGTCGATATATTCCGTTTTCAAAATGACCGTCAACTGCAACGGGTCCTTTTTTACGCGTGACGGCTCTGCTTTTTCAGTTTCCGGTTGTTCAGCTTCCGAAGCGACTTGCCTACCATCCGTGAATAAAGCTGCCAGGACCAACACAGATAAACATAGTAACACCGCATATTTCATATCTTTTCACCTCATTAAAAAGCTTCTATTTCCATTATGTCCAGAAATAGAAGCAATTATGAAAAAGGTGGAATTTTATGAGAGCTTTTCAAGCACTTCCTCGTCTGCATCGAAGTTATGCCATATATCCTGCACGTCATCGTTATCTTCAAGCATGTCGATCAGTTTAAGCATTTTTTCTGCTTCTTCTTCGCCTAAGTGGGAGTACGTTTGTGGAATCATCGTTAACTCAGCTGTTTGAAAATGGTATCCCTTATCCTTCAGCGATGCTTTAACGTCAGAAAAGGTGTCAGGCTCAGCATAAATTTCGAATACGTCCGATTGTGTTTCCATTTCTTCTGCCCCTGCTTCAATGACTTCAAGCATAAACGTTTCTTCATCCACCTCGTGACTTTCACGATTAACGACCAAATAACCCTTACGATCAAACATGAAAGACACACAGCCATTCTCCCCAAGGTTCCCGCCATTTTTATTGAAGGCGTGCCGGACATCGGCAGCTGTCCTATTTTTATTATCTGTAAGGACTTTGACCATAACGGCAACGCCACCAGGGCCGTACCCCTCATAGACAAAGTCCTCGTAATTCACCCCAGAAAGATCACCGGTCGCTTTTTTGACCGCCCGATCAATATTGTCATTTGGCATATTATTCGCTTTCGCTTTATCAATAGCTAGACGCAAATTGGGGTTCGTTTCAGGGTCGCCTCCCCCTTGTCTTGCTGCCATATAAATCTCACGGGCCAATTTCATGAACAGCTTTCCTCGTTTAGCGTCCTGGGCACCCTTGCGCCGCTTGATATTACTCCATTTTGAATGGCCAGCCATGGTTCAATTCTCCTCTCCACTCTCAGACCTTTTATGATCCACTCTTATCAATATATCATAAGGAACTGAGCGTGTTAAAGCGGTCGCATGACCTATTCCCCTTTGAACTGGTCGAAGAACGCTTTGATTTTTCGTTGAACGTCTTCTGGAGCTTTTGTCGCCTTCAAACGGGCATTCAAGTCTTTCATCTGATCCCAATGACTATTATTCGTGTAAACGACTATTTTTTTATCAGGCACAATTTCTTTGGCTTTGGCTCTGATTTTGTCATCAATATCGTTCTGTCGTCTTTTATAAGGTTCAATCATAACGGCAATCATAACGCGTTCGTCTGTTGAAAAAGCCTGGGTCATCGTAACTTCAGGAATCTCATTGATCGCCTCACTTATTTGCAATGATTCTTCATTGTAAAAATCATTGTCATGGCTTCGATTCGTTTCTTTATATAACGAGTCCCGGATTTCATCTCGTTCAGCTCGTTTCTGGTATCGATTATTTCCATAAGGAATCGTGCCTTCATCTTCCTTTTCACTGGCACGATATTCGATTGGTTGATATAGCTCATTGTCCTTCTCGTTTTCCTGGGCCTCATCGTTTCCACAACCTGATATTAACACCAGCATGCTAAACATGGTAAGCAGGATTTTAACCATAATAAAACCTCCTTTTGCTTTAATGTGAAGCAAATCAGGAGGTTTTAGTCTGTTAAAATCAACCAAAGCTTACAATGGATCTGGACTCGGCGGTAAATTCCGTTTATGTTCGCTGCGACGGTGCATCTCCTCTATAATGGCGCGATCCTTTTCAGGTACTTTTTCGCCTTTTAAATGGCGATCGATCATATCATAGCTGGTTCCCATCTCATTTTCATCTGTCTGACCTTCCCACAAACCTGCACTCGGCTGTTTATTTATGATGGATTCAGGCACATTAAGATAGGTCGCCATTTCTCTTACTTCTCCTTTGGTCAGGTTGAGGAGCGGCACTAAATCCACTCCCCCATCGCCAAATTTAGTAAAGTACCCTGTGTACCACTCTGCTGCATTATCTGTACCTACAACGAGATACTTGAAATTAGCGGCCGTCGCATACAAGGTGCTCATCCGTAACCGAGCTCGAAGATTAGCATCGATGATTTGTTCATCTTCTTCATGATAGCTATCCTTGCCCTCAAGCTCTTCTTTAAATGTGCTGTACATAACATCATGCGTCCGGGTTAAATCAAAAGTAACAGACGCGATGCCGCACGATTCAATCACCTGTTTGGCATCGGTCTGATCCTCAGGGGAACTTTTACATGGCATAATGACACCTAAAGACTGATCGGGACAAGCACGTTTAATTAAATTGGCCACAACAGCTGAGTCGATACCTCCGCTGACACCAACTAACAAGCCTTTCACGCCGGCTTGATCAACTTGATTACGTAGCCAGGACACAATATGTTCAATTTTTTCTTCCATACGTTATGCTCTCCTTTACGCTATAATAAACCATCATAGCATATTTTGAGCATATCGAACAAAATGCTTGCGCTGTTCCCAGGCGACTTCCAACTTCTCCATATGGCGGTTTAACTTTGCACTACTATTTCGTGTTTTTTTATATCCATAGAGCCATTCTCTCAATAAATCTGTAGGAACCATCACACCATCCAGCCAGGGCTGCCAGTCTTCAATATGTTTGAAGTGTTTAAACAATGAAGCACGATCATGGGCCATATACGGTAAAAAACGATGTGCTAGTTGAATATGGTCATAAAGATGCGGGCCATTCTGTAATAAATCGAAATCAATCAATGTGACTTCTTCATTAGATGGATGCAGTAAAAAGTTATGGTGCGCAACATCCCCGTGAAGCCATGTTTTGTCATGCCAGGCAGCATCTTCTTTTCGCGCCCAATCATGCTGTTGAAATTGTTCCAATCGTGCTTCGGCTATCGAGGAAATTTCATCAAATAACGGGCGTTTATGATGGTCAGTAAATACGTCTTTTTGACTGTTGAACTGATCGAGTCGATGCCGCCATTTTAAATACAGTGGATCTTTCGGTAGTGCGATAAAGTCGATCCCCTTACTCGTTTGATGAAATTTCTTTAAAAGCTTAACCGCAGATTGCCTTTCATCATTAATTCTGAAATTCAAATGCCTGCCGTCCACCCATTCAAATAAGCCCCAATGATAATCCAACCCGGATAAAATGTAGGTTTGAGCTTTGAACGGTTTTGGTTTTGCCGCTAATAAATACGGCTGACGGTACAATTTGAAAAAACGGACCTGCTGGTCTAGAATCGAGCGTCTTCGGTAACCTTTCAGCAAAAGGGGACGCCCATTTATGGTGACTTGATAAATATTATCTTTGATCGGTTGTATCTGTTCGACAGGCAAATCATGCTCACGTCTTAACCAATCGAAAAGGCGATCCCGAAAAGAATCGCCCTTTACCTCACTCGTCGTCTTCAAAATCATCGCCTCGTTGGTCTTGGAACATAGGGCCTGGATACGTATTCTGAGGTTGAGCATTAGGGTTATGATGCCCTTGTTTCGTCATCCCTTGATTACCTTGTTGTGGCATCATCGGCATGCCCTGGTTTCCTTGTTGTTGCGGCATCATTGGCATACCCTGGTTTCCTTGCTGTGGCATCATTGGCATGCCTTGGTTTCCTTGTTGCGGCATCATCATTGGCATGCCCTTATTCCCTTGTTGCGGCATGTGCATGGGATGCTGAGGATGTCCCCCTTGCATTGGCATCATCATACCTGGGTGGTGCATCATTGGATGATGAGCGTATGGGGAGACCTGATGCATCGGTTGAGGCTGCGGACCGCACCCACAATCATGTTGCTGCGGCTGCCACGCCTGCTCCATCATTTGGTTTTCTGACTCGTCATCATCAAAATCTTCCGCACCTTCTACCATAGGCATTTGTCCTTGCATAGGCATCTGTCCATGATGCGGATAGCCTGGTTGTGGATAACAGCATATTTCTCCATATATCCATGGGTTAGGAGGCATAGGAGGTCCACAGTAAACTGGCATCGGTGGGTGATGATAAGGCATCATCGGCATAGGCATAGATTGCTGAGGCGCAACATGCTCGCCTTTCATTTCATGTCCTTCTTTATCTGCTTTTTCCGCTTTCTTTTCTTTAGGGGCCTCAGGAGGCTGATACGTCATCTGCGGTAAATTCAGGGTCGTGTAATAGTTCTGCCATTGGTTCTCCATTGTTGGCATTTGGACCGGCATGTTCATATGGAAAGGCATCATCGGTTTTTCTGCAGGTTTTTCCTTAGGCATTTCCTTAGGCTGTTCTTTGGGTTTTTTCGGTTTCTCATCTTCCTTGACGACAGGTATTGGTTTAGGAGACGTATCTTTATAAGGTTTTTGAGATGGATGTTTCGGCATTTCCTTTGCTTTAGGGGCCTCCTTTTTGACTTGTTTTTTCTGTTGAGGCACCTTAATTTTCATACCCGGCATAATCATATCAGGATTGGATAAATGCGAATTGACTTTCTTCAACTCTTCAAAATTCACACCATACTTCTGGGAAATTTTCCAGAGCGTATCACCTTTTTGAACAATATGAATTCTCAATGTGTCGTAACTCCCTTCTACACGTATCTGGAATTTAAACAGATAAGCTTCTCCACCTTCATAACAATTTATGCGTAAGATTGGAAAAGTTGATGAATCTGCCTATATTTTTCTATTGTGCTATGGGCGTTAGACTGATTTTTCATAAAAATAACCACAGAACATCACGTTCTGCGGCAAAAATAAAAACAAGCTGGGATTAGATATTTTTTGCTGTAAAGGGTATTTCAATTTCGTAACTTGGATAACTTCCCAGGACCGTAACGTTACATCCTAATGCAGCTAACTCCTGTTGCACGCCAGGAAATAATACTTGATCATACGGTTGATCAACATCAATCAAAAAGAAATAATTCCCCAAACCAGTTTTCATCGGACGGGACTCGATTTTGGATAAGTTCATTCTCCGCCATGCGAATGCGGCAAGCACTTGATGGAGCGCACCAGCAAAATCTTTTGGCAACGTCACCATCACAGTGGTTTTATGCTTGATAACAGGATGGTCTTTTACTTTCAACGTTTTCGCTTCTTTTTGAACGACAGCGAATCGCGTATGGTTATTGTCGTAATCATGGATGTTCTCATCTAAGATACACAATCCGTATTCTTCAGCAGCTAAATAATTGCCTATGGCCGCTACCGTTTTACCGGAAGAAGCGACGAGTTCAGCCGCACGACCTGTTGAAGGCGTATATTCAATATCTGCCTCCGGGTAATGCTTATGCAAATATTGATGGCACTGGGCAATGGCATGACTATGAGAATAAAGCCGTGTAATCGGCTCACCATTATAATCCGGATGAACTAATAAATGCTGCTTTATAGGCACTGTCAATTCTGCAATGACGGAAAGATTAACGTGATGGATGAGATAATCAATGGTCAAATGAACAGACCCTTCAATCGCATTTTCCAAAGGGACTACACCCGTATCAATTTGTTGATGCTCAACGGAGTCCAGACAAGCTGGAATGCTTTCAAAGCTATGAAAATCCCCACTTTCAAAGAAAGCGTCCACCGCCATTTTGGTAAACGTCCCTTTCGGCCCGAGATAGCCAATTCTTTGTTGTTGTGACATACATTTCTCTCCCATCGTAATTATGCTCCTGAGCTTAATATTTCTACTCGATCAACGAAGTCAAGTTTATGAAGTCTTTGGAGTAACGTTTCAATCGTCGTATTTAACCCAGTGGTATTCAAAGATAGCGTGACATTAGCTTTCCCCTGGAGAGGGATGGTCTGGTGGATTGTCAGAATGTTACACCCTGCTTCAGCGACAGTGGAAAGAAGTTTAGACAAAGTACCCGCCCGATCCTCTAAATGAAAGAACAAGGTGATCATCTGCTCCTTTACCATAGCTTGAAATGGAAAGACTGCATCTCGGTACTTGTAAAAAGCGCTACGGGATAACCCGACTTGATGAACAGCATCAAAAATGGACTCCACTTTGCCTCTTTCAAGCAAGGCTTTAGCCTCCATCGTTTTTTTCATCGCTTCAGGCAATATATCCCTTCGCACCAAATAAAATTGTTCGTTATAATCCGCCATTTCCGTCCCTCCATCATGCACACTTATTCTATAAATTCAAACTCAAATTCAAGGAGGCGTACGATATCCCCATCTTTGGCTCCGCGTTTCCGCAACGCATCGTCAATCCCCATTTTCCGCATCTGCCTAGAGAAGCGCTGAATTGATTCATCATGGGTTAGATCGGTCATTTTAAAGAGTTTTTCGATCTTTTCTCCATAAACCACATAAGCACCATCATCGGCACGTGTGATATGGAAGGGTGCTGCTTCCTTTTCATACTTATATAAAACGCGTTCATCTACTTCTTCAACTGGCGTATGGTCTTTCGGGATGCGATCGAGTAAATCGGCTACAGCATATAGCAATTCATCCAGCCCATCGCGCGTAATAGTAGAAATCGGATACACAGCTGCACGATCACCTAATTTAGCCTTGAACCTTTCCATGTTTTCTTGGGCTTCCGGCATGTCCATTTTATTGGCTGCAATGATTTGTGGCCGATCGAGAATCCGTTGATCATAGGCCTGTAATTCCTCATTAATTGTGACATAATCGTCGTAAGGATCTCTCCCTTCCAATGACGCCATATCAATGACATGAACAATTGCACGTGTTCGTTCCACGTGCCTTAAAAACTGGTGTCCTAAGCCCACTCCTTCATGCGCCCCCTCAATCAACCCGGGGAGATCAGCCATGACAAAGCTGCGATTGTCTGGCGTTTCCACTACGCCAAGGTTCGGGTTTAACGTCGTAAAATGGTAATCGGCAATTTTAGGCTTAGCTGCTGTTATGACAGAAAGGAGTGTTGACTTCCCCACACTTGGAAAACCTACCAGTCCTACATCAGCCAACAATTTAAGCTCAATTTGGATATCCAGCTCCTGACCGGGTTCCCCGTTTTCAGCAATTTCGGGAGCTGGATTTCTAGCGGATGCGAACCGGGCGTTTCCACGACCACCACGTCCGCCTTTTACAATAACAGCACGCTGTTTATGTTCAGTCAAATCCGCAATCACTTCATCCGTATTGGCATCCTTAACCGTGGTCCCAGGCGGGACAGGGATGACAAACGGTTCAGAATTTTTACCATGCTGCTTCTGGTTCATACCGTTTTCGCCACGTTTAGCTTTAAAATGACGCTGATACCGAAAGTCCATCAGGGTGTTGAGTCCTTCGTCGACTTCAAAAACCACATCTCCGCCATTGCCGCCGTCTCCGCCGGCTGGCCCGCCTTTTGGAACATATTTCTCTCTGCGATAAGCAACGAGACCATTTCCTCCATCTCCTGCTTTCACATAAACTTTGACCTGATCGACAAACATGCGATCACCTCATTTTCGCTTTTATAATAACACTTTGCTTTGTATTTTCCATTTGCACGTCAGTGATGAAGGTTTCTTGTAACAAGTCACGTTTCAAAGCTGCCTCATCTTTGTAAGAGCCGGTAATGCGCCATTCAAGCAACGGCGGCGTTTCTTCCTTTGCCCCTCCAGATATGTAAATGTCACCTTCGTATAACACGTCAGGATCACTGTGATCCAATAAAACAGATAGAACGCGTTTCGACCGTGCTAATAATGATAAATCATATCGTTCTCCGGAAAAACCGTCCTTATCAACCGTATAGGATAGCCGATAATTGTCATGATACCAATTAAAGGATAATAGCCAAAGGGTAAAATGCGGGGCGTTCGCATTCAATAATTTTCGCTCCTGTTCAGCCTCTGCAATCAGACTTTTCACTTTATCGACCACTTCATCCTGCTTCCCCATAGCAGCATATCCTTGCACCAACTGCAAATGGTTCATCCAATCATGACGCTTGTGTCTTAATAAATGAATGATATCTTCACTTTGTCCCATCATGGCACTCTCCCTTGGCATTATAATAAAGAAAGTATAGCAGAAAAAGACTAGGAACTAAAATACCCGCTTTGGTCACCTGCAGCAGCCCTATGGTTCTAAAACGCATAATAAAAAGATGCCTATCTAATTGCAAGGGGGTAAGAGGGAGCACATTTTCCTCAAAATGAAAAAGCCACGCTATAGCGGGTAAGCATAGCGTGGCTTTTATGTCGTTAAATTATTACCCTTACATTACGCTTCTTGTGCTGCAGGATAAACACTGACTTTTTTACGGTGACGACCGTAGCGTTCGAATTTCACAACGCCATCCACCTTCGCGAACAACGTGTCATCGCCGCCTCGGCCAACGTTTGCTCCAGGATACATTTTCGTACCGCGTTGACGGTAAAGGATGGATCCTCCAGTGACAGTTTGTCCGTCTGCGCGTTTAGCACCAAGTCGTTTTGATTCAGAGTCACGACCGTTCTTTGTACTACCTACACCCTTTTTCTGGGCGAAAAATTGCAAATCCAGACGTAGCATGGTTTTGCACCTCCTTCTAGTTTTCAGAGATGGATATATGATCTTGATACTCTTGAGCTATCGATTCCAGTGAGACACGCATGCCCTCAAGAAGCAGTTCAGCTTTTGACGCTGTCTGCTCATCCATGAAGCGCGGGAGGTGTACGGCCAAATACCCGCCTTCACCGCCTTGTTGAATGTCAGGCTCGAGCTCACACAAACGTATGATGGAATTGACTGCACCGAATGACACGGCTGAGACAGCCGCACACACTAAATCATAACCGTAGGGCCCACTTTCAGCGTGGCCGGCGATTTCAAATCCGGTCAAATGTCCATCCGTTTGGAATAGTGTCACCTTAATCATAACACACCTGCTTAAGCTTTAATGTTTTCTACAGTAAGCTTTGTGTATGGCTGTCGATGACCTTGTTTACGTTTATAATTCTTTCTTCGCTTATACTTGAACACGGTGATTTTCTTTTGACGCCCTTGTTTAACCACCTGAGCCGTCACAGACGCACCGTCTACGTAAGGAGCGCCAACTTTAGTCTCGTCTCCTCCAACGAAAAGAACTTTATCAAAAGTGACAGAATCACCAGCTTCTCCGTTGACTTTCTCAACATAAATCTCCTGGCCTTCTTCAACTTTGATCTGCTTGCCACCAGCTTCAATAATTGCGTACATAACTGCACCTCCTCTTTTAACTAAGACTCGCCATCTTCAGGTACCAATGCTGGTTTGAAAACCTGTTCTGAGCGGTTGTAGCATTGCGGTGCTACGAGAATAACATAACGATATTACCACGAATCAAAACAAGTTGTCAACACACGCAGTGCGACTTCAAGAGGCTTCGAACTTGAATGCAACCTTGGAGTTGAATGCAAAATTTAATCTCATTGCAAACACTCCTAGAATATTTTACTAGAGAATTTTTCTTGAAGCAATGAAATAATTATTATAAATTTGTATCCGGCTAGCTAGGCTTACATAAAGGCTCTGTTAAAGTTTAGTGTTGATATGACTAACAAAAAAGAACGTCCAATATTATGGAAGTTCTTCATTTTTTATATATTGGGCTACTCCAACTAAAGCCACCTATTGTGGAAGACTCCGTTTCGAGACTTTTAGGTTTGCGGATGGTGGCTGGGAAAACGGATCGCTTTCCGTGGGCATGGGGTGAGCTTCCTCAGGCTTCGCCTTCCGGGATCTCACCGCTCATGTTATTCCCACAGGAGTCTCACCGTTTTCCCAGCCACCATGCAATAGGAATGTGCTCGAAACGATCTTCCGTAGCAGGAAGCTTGCACTGAAAAAGCTTTCGTACGCGTGATTATATGCGCTGTCGGTTCCCTATAAGCAGATTCGTAACCAAGTGATTTCGAGAAGCCTATATGGTAAGGGCCGTTGGGGAAGGGTGAGACTCCCGCGGGAGAAGGAGCGAGGCAAGACCCCGCAAGGCTTGCCTGAGGAGGCTTGCCAGTTCCCCCGCAGGAAAGCGAATCCTTCCCCAACGGCCCTTCACTCCCACAAACATCTCGAAATAGAGTCTTACGCAATACTGCTCTTTCGCGAAAGACTCCGTTTTGAGATAAATATCCACTTCAAATATCAACAACAAACTTTAACAGAGCCTACATAAAAGAGATCACACAAGCTAATCCTGGATCGCGACTATTTGTTTCATCGGAGCAGAAGGCTGCTTAGCATCAAAATAGGCATCCAAGCATACACTTTCATGCGTCATACGGTAACCATATGATGGAGATAATACATAGTAATGATTGCGATTACACCGTATCCGTTTTAATACTTGCCAAACCGTTTCATCTTCATCGACTTTTACAAGTTTTGTTTGAAGATGCTCCCAACCACGTTCCTTCCGATATAATAAGTACCTGATAAACGTGTAGGTTCTCCGTTTCCACTCAAGTCGGTTTTCTATTAATAAAAATAAAGCAAGCATCATGCCATGAAGGGTCCAAACCGACTGCATCACTAACAGGACTGCCACCATTAATATAAACGTTCCTGACAGCCAGATCACCAGCGTTTGACTGTTTCGATATGTAAAGAACTGGGTTAAAACATAAAAAGCCAATTTTCCTCCATCCAAGGGCCAAATCGGCAAAAGGTTAAAGCACAATATCAGCCAGTTATAATGGATAGCTAGTTCTATAACCGCTGTTGGACTGGTAAACGATGAAAGCATGTAAAGAGCAGCCAACATCCATACATGTTGAACCGGTCCGGCCAATGTTACGAGAACTTGCTCCTTAAATGGGCGCGACCCGTGCTCTTCGCAGTCCATTGCTCCCCCGAACAACCAGAATACGATACGCTGTATGCGCCAGTTATAATGCTGAGCGACCATATAGTGGCCAAGCTCATGAATTGCGACAACAGCAAATAAAACAAGGAGCTCTAGAAAAGCCCCAGTTAATAGTGCCACCAGTGCAAATAGTATGACCACCGGATGGATATGCACAAGTGAAGTCTTATTAGTTTTGGTCATCGACTTCCATTACCTCAATGGGATCGAGGTACTCCTTGTCCTTTTCTATAGCAAAAAACAACTGACTTGCCTCATCACCTTGTTCGGCTAGCTTACCGATGGCCGTGTTCGCTTTAATATTTTCATATAGATGGACATTGATTGAAGATAAATGACCATAAATGCTATTACTTCCATCTGCATGCTGAATGATGATTTTTTTATCCAATTTTTCATCATGACCAGCAAAAATCACGGTCCCGGACTCCACTGCCATCACGTCTTCATTTGAGTCAGCTGTCATCAGAATACCTTCCCCGTGATGTTGAAATGATTCCGTTACGTCGCCATTGACGGGCATCGCTGCTGCAGAAGATGAACCCGTTTCACCATTTCCGTCTACTAGCTCCAAAGGAGAGCCGAAACGCCCTTCATACCATGCTGTGACCTTAGCAAATGGAAACTCTTCTTCTAGTTGCTGAGAAAGCCATACTTTTGGTCCCGCGACGAGTTCATGTTCAACCCGATAAGTCACCGCCACTGACACAAACAAGAAAGCAGCTAAAATAAAACGAAGCAAAAATTTTTTCACCATCGGCGACTGGTCAAACTTTACCGGCGCAGCCACACTTGAATCAAATGGCGGGTAACCATATCTCTCTTCATCCTGCACGTGGTAAGGCAAAACTTTTGAGCGTGGGCTGGAGCTGGCCTTATCGCGTTTCCGCTGGGAAATGTTTTTACGTATCTTTTCAATTTCTCTCGTCATTGTCACCCAACCTTCTTCCATTCGTTTGTACAAGTCTATGGAACAAAATAAAAGAATATGAGTCGCGAGAGCGAAAAACAAAATAAGCCTGTCCTGTTAATACGGCAGGCGTCCACGTTGAAAAGTGAACCACTTGGCGTATTAACAGGACAGGCTCTAATAGATGGAGCATCCTTCGCCTTACTTCATGCCCTCAATCCAAAAAACTGTTTAACTTTTGCAAGCATGCTTTTTTCATCTTCAATATTGAGTAAAGGCACGGACTCTCCAAGAATTCTTCTGGCAATGTTCCGGTAGGCTAAAGCCGCTTTAGTATCCGGTTTCAAAGCCACAGGTTCACCATGGTTAGAAGCCTTGATAACGGCCTCGTCATCGATAACGATGCCGAGCAGGTCAATAGATAATATGGAGACTATTTCGTCTACATCGAGCATATCACCATTTTGCATCATATGATTCCTGATGCGATTGATCACGAGCTTTGGTGCCTCAATATTTTCTTGCTCAAGCAAACCAATGATCCGATCCGCATCACGCACGCTGGATTTTTCTGGAGTTGTCACCACAATGGCTTGATCTGCACCGAATACAGCGTTTTTGAACCCTTGTTCGATACCAGCCGGGCAATCGATAATGATATAATCAAAATCCTGCTTCAATTCATCAACGATCCGTTCCATTCCATCCGTTGTTAAATCTGATTTATCACTTGTCTGGGCTGCAGGAAGTAAATGCAGGCAATCGAATCGCTTATCCTTGATTAAAGCTTGCTGCGTTTTACAACGCTCTTGAATGACATCGATTATGTCATAGATGATCCGGTTTTCCAGCCCCATGATGACATCCAGATTACGAAGTCCGATATCCGTGTCAATTAAACAAACCTTTTTATCCTGAAGTGCCAGGGCTGTACCTAAATTAGCTGATGTTGTCGTCTTGCCGACCCCTCCTTTACCGGAGGTTATCACAATCGCCTCACCCATTTAGCATTCTCCTTTCAAAACTGGTCATCTCCGGGCGCTTCCGTATGACGTCCTGCAGTCGATCGATACGAATTTTGTTGTCCGTTTCATCGACATAACCGCACTCCATATAAACACCATTTACTTCGTGATCAGGAGCACGACTGATCGACTCTGCAATTCTCAATTGGCTGGGCTGCATGTAAGAGGCCGCAATGACTGCATAAGGATCGCCCTCTGCGCCTGCGTGCGCCACCCCTTTTAAGCTGCCCATGATAAAAATATTGCCCGATGCGATAACTTTGCCCCCGGGGTTGACGTCCCCTAATAAAAGCAGATCCCCCTTGACTTCATAAACTTGTCCGGAGCGAACAACCTTCGTTACAGGACGTATTTCTGCTTCTTCTTTCCATTGCATCGCTTCTTCTTTGCTCATCACATTAGACTCGATATGTTCAACGTCCAACTTCTGTTTCTCCCGAATGATGGTGCGAAGATGCGTTTGCTGTTCTTCTGTCAAATACCGGTTACCAAGCTTTATGGTTACGCCAATCATGGGCTGGTCGTCTGTAATACCATTCATAGAAATTTTATCCTGCAGATCACGCAGAATATCATCAAACGAGCATTGGTCATTAATATATAATGTCAAGCCGTCCCTTGTTCCTTTAATTGTTATCTTTTGAAGGTTTGTCGTCACGCATGTTCACCTCTAACCGACCCATTATGGGAAATCTATAAAAACCATTTAAGGTTGTCCAATTTGTTCAGACCACATCTCCATTCTCTCTTTAACAAATGGATAAAGGACAATGAAGAAAATAATGTTAGCAATAGTTGTAGGGAGCAATCGAATCAATACATATTCCTGCAGCTGCACATCCACTATTTGAACGGTATAATACATCATGTATAAACAGAAATCAGCCAGGATTAAAGCTAATGCACCCAATAAAACGGCTACGATAAAATTGGCATGCAGCATTTTTTTCAGTCCATGGATAATGTAGATGACAATTCCATATGTAAACATATACACGCCGAGGATATCGGTATAAATCATATCAATTAAGAAACCGAAGATAACACCATAAAGAACAGAGTAATAGGTATCATCCCTGTCATAAAACATACTGATCAATACAATCAGCACCAGGGCCCAATGAGGTGTAAATAACAAATCAGAGTAAATTAAAGCCGGCGGAAGTAAATTCATGGCCATGCCTTGCATTACCACCAGGA
The DNA here is from genome assembly GCF_013618635.1 of Thalassobacillus sp. CUG 92003. Taxonomy (GTDB): domain Bacteria; phylum Bacillota; class Bacilli; order Bacillales; family Halobacillaceae; genus CUG-92003. The sequence goes on from NZ_JABLSJ010000008.1 coordinate 14,747, forward strand.
TTAAGATTAACAACGGCAGTAAAACGCGGCTCATGATCCTTCTTCCTCCGATTCTCCATTCTCACTTTCGACGGTTTCCATGCTGCGGTTAACCACAATGACATGATTAATATTATAAAGATTGGCAGAAGGCTTTACGTAAGCGATCTGGGTCAAGCCATACTCATCATTTTCAACTTCATCTATGACGCCTATTTCCAATTCTTCCGGAAACACACCGCCAAGACCTGAAGAGATAACGGTTTCTCCCTTTTTCACTTCATCTTCAAACGGAATTTCTTTTAGAAGTAACCGTTCAGATTCTTCATCAAATCCTTCAATCAAGCCGAAGCCGTTTTCTGTATCTTCACCTTCTTTGACCACCCAGGAAGATATCCTGTTCGAGCGATCGAATCCACTCAACAATTTCACCGTAGAGTGAAACTCTGATACGGACTGAATTTTTCCAACCATACCCTCTCCGGTTATGACAGCCATATTCTGCTCAATACCGTCTGATTCCCCCTGGTTAATGGTCATCTGCTGGAACCATCTTTCTGAACTCCTGGCAATCACCGTAGCATGGATCGGCTCGTAATCACTCCGTGTTTCAGCTTTATCAATCACCGAACGCAGCTCCTGATTACGTTCTTTCAAACGTTGGTTTTCTGCCAAGAGATTGCGATTTTCCGTCAATCGTGATTTCAATACTTGATTTTGCTCATGCACATCATAAAGTTCCTGAAAATGATCAACGGCTCCGTTCACAAACCTGACAGGTTTGCCAAAGATATTCTGAGTCCAGCCGACTGTGTCATGCAGAAATTTCTCCGGCATCGTTTTCTCGCCACGATCTCCTAACGAAAGTCCGACTAGGGCAACAAGTATGATGAGACTGATTAGAATCATGATTAATCTTTTTTTTCGAAATATCATTGCTGCTAAACCTGCCTATTCCATTTTTTGACGATTAGCTACATTGGGCTGGGCACGAAAATGGTGAATGTACTCTAATGACTTCCCAGTACCGATAGCCACACAATCAAGCGGGTCATCGGCTATGAAAACAGGCATATTGGTCTCATTGCTGATCACTTGATCCAAATGCTTTAATAAAGCTCCTCCGCCTGCAAGAACGATGCCTCTCTCCATTATATCTGCAGCTAACTCGGGAGGGGTTTTTTCCAACGTTGTTTTGACTGTTTCAACGATTGAATCGACTGTGTCTTTCAGAGCCCCTCTTATTTCATCTGATTGAATCGTAATGGTTTTAGGAAGTCCCGTCAAAAGATCACGTCCGCGGATATCCATTTCATCATAGATATCAAGTTCTCCAGCTGCACCAATTTCAATCTTGATTTCTTCAGCCGTCCGTTCCCCTATCATCAAGTTATATGTTTTTCGGACATGCTGGGTGATCGCCTCGTCCATCTCATCACCAGCGACTCTGATCGACTGGCTCGTCACGATGCCACCAAGTGATATGATGGCTACCTCTGTCGTACCACCGCCAATATCCACAATCATACTGCCGGTAGGTTCCCAAACAGGCAGTCCAGCCCCGATGGCGGCTGCAAATGGCTCAGCAATCGGATAAGCTTCTTTCGCACCTGCTTGTTTTGTCGCATCAATGACCGCACGTTCTTCCACCATTGTAATGCCCGAAGGAACACAAATCATTACATTCGGCTTGCTTGCAAACGAGGAACGCGTTTTGAGCGCTTTTTTGATGTAGTACTTCATCATTTCTGCCGTCGTATCATAATCAGCGATAACGCCATCCTTCATAGGACGGATTACAGATATATAGTAAGGGGTTCTACCGATCATATTCCGGGCGTTGCTGCCCACCGCCTCAATTTCATTTGATTTTGTATTTCGTGCCACAACAGTCGGCTCTCGCAGCACGACCCCTTTATTTTTAATAAACACCAACGTATTTGCTGTACCAAGGTCAATTCCTAGATCTTGTGAAAAACCAAATAATCCCACATGTATCTTCCTTTCTATCTCTCTCTGATAGTCGCATAATCTATGTTTGAATTATTTCATGAGCGAACATGATAAGAAGCGCCTTTTATAAGTGAATTTCTTATAAGAGACGCTCTTCATTATTCATCTATTCAATTATATAAAAAATTAATTCAAATAGATAGTGTTACAGGAATCATATGAGGAGATTTTTTGTATGTCATCCTTAATTTGACTTTAAATCAGAAAGCGATCCTACCCTTCTATCACCAACAGAACATTGATGTGATTTTTAAATTAATATATGAAAAACCTGCCCTGAGCTTTAAAAGGATCTATTTGGCAATTAAATCATGTATGAAAACTTAAGCTTTTGCATTCATGATCAAGGTTACCTCTGAAACTGAAATTGGTTTGGGTATCGTAGATGTAATAAGATAATATTCAACGTACTCGCTTTTTCTACATAAGTGTCAGGAACTAATAGAAATTAACTTTATAAACAGAGGGGGTTAAGTCATGTTTGGTGTAGAAGCTGTTTTTTGGCTGCGATTAGTATTAGTGTTAGCTATTGTTTTCTTTTTGTGGATTTCGTTCAATACACTAATGAGAAAATGGTTGAAGGTAGAGAGAAAGAAACTTTTGTCTTTTGACCACGTTAACGAGAAACATCAAAAGATAGATTCTATCATTAGAATAACGACATTCGCCATTCTTTTGTTAGGTTATGGTATAAACAGCGCACGACCCCACACAAATGTTTATGGGTTCTTACAACCGTGGTCTATACTCATGTGCTTTGTTGTAGTTTCTGAATTAAGCAGAGCTGTTATGAAACGCAAGTATGCACAAAACCCTAATGCTTATAAAGTAACCATAGGTGATACACTTATTATCATTCTTTTGTATTTCACATTATTAACGACTGATTTTTGGGGGCTCGTTTAGCTTGATCATCTAAGACCAAAGCGCTTGGATAATAAAATCTTTGCGCTTTGGTTGATAGTTGGTACCTGATAAACATAATGCTTGTTCGAGTGTGAAAATAAAGTGAATTAAAGTAATTGAGACATAACTTGTTTCATCAATAGTCAGGTGTAGAGTTGAAAGTCAGTTACAAATACCCCTTCTCTTTCAAAGAGACAAATTTCCTGTCACCAATGACAATATGATCAAGCATTTCTATACCCAACATTTTGCCACACTCAGTTAACCTGCGCGTTACATGGATATCTTCTTGTGATGGGGTTGGGTCGCCGGAAGGATGATTGTGGGCACAAATGATGGAGGCTGCGGACCGTTTGACCGCTTCTTTATATATTTCTCTGGGGTGGACTATTGAGGCATTTAAACTTCCGATGAAGATCGTCTGTCGATGGAGCACCTGATTTTTTGTATTCAGAAACAAACATATGAAATGTTCCTGCTGAAGGTCGCGCATTTCTTCCATCACGAAATCAGCACCTTCTTCAGGGCTCCTAATCACGTAACGATCTCCGGGCTTAAGCTGGTGGACCCGTTTTCCCAACTCGATAGCCGCCATAATTAAAATCGCTTTCGCTTCCCCGATGCCCCTGATCGCTTTCAATTCCTCTACGGTGGCATCTTTCAACAACGATAAACCTTCAAAATGGATGAGAAGCCGCTGTGCCAACGTTGTAACTGATTCGTTCCGCGTTCCGCTTCCTAACAAAATCGAAACCAATTCTGAATTGGAAAGAAGCGAAGCTCCGACCTCCATTAAGCGCTCGCGCGGCCGATCCTGCTTCGGCACATCTTTGATCATAACTTGACTATCAGACACATTCACGCTCCCTTTCCTATAGCCTGCCTCAGGTCAATCATTCGAACTCGGGATGAATGCCGAACGCTCTCAGTTCAAGGACGACCCGTGACAGAGGTAAACCGACTACATTATAATAATCCCCCCTTATCCCTTCCACGAGTAAAGCTCCGAGCGATTGGATGCCATAACCGCCAGCTTTATCCTGATAATCCCCGCGCTCAATATACCGATGAATATCGGTTTTGGAAAACGAATGGAAATCCACTTCTGTCGTGACCATAAGCTGATGCTTCTCCCAGTTGTCCCGAATCGTGACAGCAGTCATGACCGTATGAGTCTGTCCATTCAGTTTTTCTATCATGGCAAAGGCATCATGTCTATCTTTCGGTTTTCCGAGTGCATGCCCCTCATAAACAACCAGTGTATCTGCTGTTAGTAAAACTTCATGTTCGTTAAGAGGAATCGCATCTGATTTTTCGTCAGCCAAGCGACAAACAGTTTGCTGCGGTTGTTCATCAGGATTCACGTATTCATCAATTGCTGCTGTTCGTGTGGTGAACGCGAATCCTGCCATGTTTAATAAGTCGTATCTCCGTGGTGAGCCTGATCCAAGAACCAAGGTGCCCATCATATCATCTCGCTTTCTTCATGATCCTGAGGTTAGTCTTATTATACGTAAGATTTCCCCAATTTTTTAATAGCTGTTCATGTCACTTTGAATGCTGATACTTTCAATAAATAAAAAAATGCCTGGAAATAAAGGCATTATTCACCGATATTTCCTGCAGCATTTTTCATTATTCACTAAACTTTTCCTATTCACCAGAAGCAAGGATGGCTTGTTCATATTCATACCCTACATTTAAAACGGTGGAAACATCTCCCGGTTCCTCCACTACACGTTGGATGGCCGCTTCCAAATCAGAAAAGCCTTCATGATCAACCTGATTAAAATCATCCAGCACCGCTTCTCCGTCTTCATTTACTTCTTTTCCATGGAGGGTCGACAACCAGAGTTCTTGGAGATCCTGCATCAGAGCTTGTTCAGGTGCTGATAACACTGCGTTTTCTCCCTCCACTTGCCAATGCTTAATATAATAATCTTGCCCTGATAGGAGATGCTCCTCCGCCCAAGCCTCAGCCTGTCCATAGTTTGGGGCAGCTTGAGCGAACATGAAAAACTGTCCGTCCCGTTCCCACACGAAGGTCGACTTATCACCATAATGATCCCTTTTCCATTCATCCGCTTTGTCACGACTGGAAAATACACCGAGCTGAACAACATGAGCTTCTAAAGAGGGTACGGATGACGGATCAGTCGAACCAGAAACGGTAGCTGTCTCTTCCTCAGCAACATTGGACGTTCCTGTTACATTTGGATTGGTGTTGACAGCTTCGCCTTCGGTCATACCGACAAACATTCTAAGTAAAAGGATGCCAATGAAACTCCCTGCGATAAAAGCGATACTGGCCGAAATGATCACACGTTTAATAAACGAATGTTCTGAAATTAATGGACGTTTCTTTGAGTATTTATTAAACGGTGCAGGTGGAGGTAATTCAGGCGATTCAGATGTATCGAGCGAATCGTTCTGCTTTGGTTTGGGTGCGACATTTGACGTGGAGGAGACAGAATTTTTATTTATATTAACCGGAATTCTATTATTTTTACTCATCACTCTCATCCTTTCCTCATCTATATCAACCCTATCACAGTAAGGGAAAAAAAGAGGACGAGTATTGTCGCTCACCCGTCTGTTTATTTCGATATTTATGTCTGATTCTGTTCATCATGATACGTTAGCCAAACCGTTAAAAAGGTGTAATTTTCCCCGGCGTTTCTCCGTAGTCATACTGAGGTGTTTCATGGGCGAGTTCCTGTAAATCCGAGGCATAGTAACTGCTCAACACAACTGACAGCGCCACCTCTTCGCTTCCTTCCGTTTCTTCAAATTCAAGGGCGCTCACCTGAGTGATGCGAGCTTGGCCAGTGACATTCTGTAAAAACATCAGCATCTCCTCATAATTAGCAGCTGTTAATTGGATGGAAAACTCGATAGTGTTCAAACCCGATTGAGTTGTCGAACTCCCTTGTCCATCGCTCTCCTCATCAGCTGAAGATGTATCAGGAGCAGAGGAACGGCCAGAGTCTGGCGTTTCCTCCGAATCGTTCTGCTCTTCACGCTTATCAGGTAAACTTACGCCTTCTTCGTTATAGGCGATTTCTATTTCTTCAATTGCAGTTTCCGTTGAGACTTGTGCACGTTCAAAACCAATGAACAGCTGATCGAGCAAAGGAACGACCGGCAGCTTTTGTTGAGCGGTGCGTGAACTTTGTGATAACGCCTGATCCGCTTGATCTTCCTTTGATTCTAACGTTGCCACTTTGTCCCTTTCTGTTTCAAGAGTGGCTTCGGCGGTAGCCAAATCCTGCTCTTCAGGCTTCACGTAAAGGTGCTCAGCTAAAAAGAACAGGCCTATCAGAGTGCATACAGCAATCAGAGCCATAAACGTGTCACGGCGTTTCCATTCATGCATCATTTTTCGCCCCCACTTCTTTTACGTCATCTGGGTCGAAACGAACCTGATATTCCGCTATGTAACGGGGGAGATAATCGGAGGAAGGAACCTCAGCTGATGGTACATCGTCTGTTGTAACGCGACTGACTTCAACTGATTGGACGAACGGTTTGTCCTTCAGACGGCTTGCGTACGCCGCAGCTTCCTGCATCATATCAAAGCGTACAACGACTTCTACTGTTCCTGGTTCTTCAAACCGATACGCATCAAAAAAACCTCTCTCCGGCAGGGAGGCTACAAAACTTTCCAGCAAAGGCAACGCAGGAATAACAGCGTCCTCCAGATGAGCGAGACGGGTCGTCAGGTCCTCCCTGCTAGCTTCCACATTCCCTGTTTCAGCCTCAGCCAACTTGTCTTGTTCTGCCATAACCTCTGCAATCTGCTCTTCAACGTGTTGGGTTTTTGCCTTAAGCTGGTGGTGCTGATGATAGAAATAAGCCCCCATCATAAGGATGATCAGAATGAATCCCCCTAGAATGATAGAGGGCCGTAAGTTTTTCCTCTCTCGCTGCTCTAATAAATTTATTTCTACAGTCAACTTACAGCACCTCCTGTCTCCTCATAATCATGCCTTTAAAGCCAGTCCTATCACTTCGGCATAACTCGGCGGCACAAAGTCATCGCCTTCAGAATGAATCTCATTGGGACGCAAGGACTCAATCGGTAAATTGAACGTCTGATCCAGCAGGGTTTCTACTCTATGAAAATCTGGCCAATCACCAGAAACGAGCAGCTTATCAACACCCTGCTCCCCTCCCATCATCGAAAATTTATAAAAATCCATGATCCGCTCTATTTCATTCAACTGATATTCCAGGTACGTTTTCATTTGGTCTTCAAATCCATCAAATACATATGTGTCGTCCTTGATGGTCCATTGATCGAGAGGAAGATCTGATTTCATATTCCGGACAAACACTGGCTTATGCGCATAGAAAACTGTTACGATACAGGCATCAATATTCCACTGGATCGACAGCACATGTTCCTCAGCATTATGATAACCCAAGTACTCGTAATAACGATACACAGATAAAGACGTGAGGTCAGCTGACTTCGCTTTCAAACGCTCCTCTTCAAAAGCCGTCCTATACTGCTGAATTTCTTTTTCGGGGTAAGCGAACAGCAGCAGTTTATAACCAGAGGGACCAGCAGTTATGATACTATAATCAAAAACGGGAGTATCAAAGGGTAAATGCAAGCTTTCGCCAAGCTGCATAAACAGGTAGCCCTTGATCTCATCTTCCTTAATATCTCGTGGCACAGTGAATGGTCGAATCACCATCGCTGAGTCTGACACACAGAAATACAAGGGTTTCGCCTTCCATTCTTTCTCAGTCGCTAATTCTGCCAAAACAGATTGAAATGCCAAACCATCGATAATTTTTCCATTTTCCACAATGTTTGGAGCCAGGTGCTTTTCCCCAAACGTGATGACCTCAGTAGAACCTGGTTTTGCTTGAATATAGCGGATAGTGTGATCTTTGACGACTAAATTGACCCGATCTCTCGCTGGTGTAAACGTAAACAATCTTAAATCGCACTCCTATCTAAAAAAAGTTCAAATACCACGTTACGAGATCCTCACCGACAAACATGGTTATGACAGCTGCCGTTAAAATATAGGGCCCAAACGGTATCGGCTGTTTCCGGTCAATGATGCCAAAACCGAGCAGTCCCATACTGATGATCGTTCCAATGAGCGTCGCTAGAAAAAACGTTAATAGGACCGATTGCAGTCCGAGTAAAACCCCCAGAACGCCCATCAGCTTCATATCGCCTCCACCCATTCCCCCGCGGCTAACGATGATGATGAGAGCAAGCAAGACCATAGCCACAGCAGCGCCAGTGAGTGAGGAGTGCCACGGCTGAAGCGGAGACATAACCCGCAGGACGCCAAAGCAACCCAAAAAGATGATCAACACTTTGTCCGGTATGATCATGTAGTGTAAATCAGATACTGTTAGAATCGCTGCCATAGACACGAGCATAATCGCCGCCAGAAAGGCCATCGACCATCCGAATGTCAGGTAGCTTACCGCAAACAAGAGGGCAGTTACGCATTCAATCAGAGGATAAAGCGGAGAAATACGGGATTGGCAATAACGACATTTACCGGCTAACGAAAGGTAGGATAGGAGGGGAAAAAGATCCCTCGGCTTTAGGGCTGTGTGACAGGTCGGACAATGGGATCGTCCTTTACTGAGCGCTTGCCCGGTTGGAAAACGGATGCCGACCACATTGAAAAAAGAACCGAACATGAGGCCATATGTAAATATGATACTGGTCATGACAATTTGCATGGGCATAATTCCTATTCATTTCAGTATAGGTAAAGAGGTTGGGACAAAACTGAATAAAACACACAAATGTCGAACTATATCACTGAAAATGTTTGGCATTGTGTGTTTAAAGAAAGAGGTCCAAAACCGCTCCGTCAAAACACTTCGCTTTCCACGGGCACGGCCTTAGCTTCCTCAGAAAGCAAAGACCGCTTTCCTGCGGGATCTTCGGCTCGCGCTGTTCCCGTAGGAGTCTGCGTGTTTTGACTACGCTCATGAACGTTGCTCTTATATATACGTTACCTATGTTCGCTTAAACACCTCTTATTTACTTATGTCCCAACCTCTTCATTAGCTTATTCGTCTGAATTTAATTCGCTTTTACTGGCACCATCAATTCCAATGTCTTCGCCAAGTGTCACTGTAAAAGTATCATCCTCTGCTACAGTCACGAAGCCTTTACTATATTCGCCGCCTTCCGGGTTAGATGGCGTGCTATCTAAGTATCCTTCTTGTACCAAGAAATCCATAGTATACTGACTCTCTTCGTTAGTCTCTTCCCCGCTCGTATCGGCCAGGCGGGCCGCTCCCAACAAGGACAATGCATTGGCATCATGGGCATCCTCTTCAGCGTCACCGATGATGCTGCCGATAGCAGGTACAGCAATTGCGGCAATGATCCCCAAAATAACGATGACCGCCAAAAGCTCAATTAACGTAAAACCCTTTTCCTGTTTGACCAATTGTTTGATTTTGCTCATCTTAATTCTCTCCCTTTTCACTAGTTTCTGCCCTTAATTTAGACAGATAGACCTAAACCCGTGACTGTCATTTAGTTATATCAACCTATATCGTTCATTATAATGGTATAAAAGGAAAATATCTATAATTTTTTAGGAATAATTACTCAATGGTTTAGTTGACTTGTTCAAAAATTGAAAACATCGGGATCGCGATAGCCGCTACAATCCCTCCGACAACGATGGCCAGGCATAAGATCATAATGGGTTCAATCATGGTCTTAAGCCGGTCGGTTGTGTAATCCAGTTCGGATTCATAGAACCCGGCGACTTTTGCCAACATATAATCCAAAGAGCCTGTCTGCTCGCCTACCGCAATCATTTGCACGACTAAAGGCGGAAAGATCCACTGTTTTTTTAATGGTTCTGATAATGACTCGCCTCTTTCTAAAGCATGGTAGCTGTCTTCGATGGCCTGCTCGATCACCTTGTTCTCCACGACTTTCTGCGTAATGTGCAGCGACTGTAAGATGGGCACTGAACTGCTCATCAACGAGCTCAATGTGTTCGTCATGCGTACGAGCGAAGCTTTTAGAAGTAAAGGGCCGAAGACAGGGATGCGCAATTTGGCTTGATCCATCGCGCTTGTGAACCCTGGCGAGCGAGACGCCGTTTGATGGAGGAAGATAGCCAGGATGGGCACTAGCAGCCCCAGATACCAGACGTGTTGGATGAGGTGGCTTAGTTGCAGTGTGACTTGTGTGATCAACGGCAACTCGCCACCCATGTTTGCGAACATATTAGCAAAACGAGGAACGACAAAGGTTAATAAAAACGTGACGATGATAATGGCTATGACCCCGACTATAGCAGGATATGTAAGAGTTGAAATCACTTTTTGCCGCGTATCATATTGTTTTTCATAGTAAACGGCCAGCCGTTCTAAGACCTCCTCTAAATTTCCACCTGCTTCCCCTGCCCGGACCATGTTGACAAATAAAGTGGAAAAAATTTTGGAATGCTGTTCAGCAGCATCGGAAAATGCTATTCCTCCTTCTAATTGTTGAGCGATATCTCCTAACGCCGACTTCAAAAACTTGCTGTTCGTTTGTTCTTGAAGGATGCGCGTCGTTTCAAGCAGTGAAATCCCTGCATTGATCAGCGTAGCAAACTGACGAAGATAAACCACGAAATCTTTGGGTTTCACCTTTTGTCCAAATGAAAGCTCTTTGTAAAGAACGCTTTGAATCTCTGTCAGACTCGTCGTTGCGACCCCTTTTTGCTTAATCGTTTGAACGGCTTCTTTGCGTGATTCTGCCTTCACTTTCCCTTTTACGAGTTTCCCCACACGATTGCGACCTTGATACGCGTAATATGCCATCTAGACGGTTCCCTCCGTTAAATACGGAGTGGCTTCCGTTTCTGAGATGATGTCTTTGGCAATCAATTCTTTGATGGCCATTTCTAACGTCTGCATGCCTTGGGACTTAGACGTTTGCAACACATTCGTGATTTGATGGATCTTTTCACTCCTGATCAAATTTTTCACAGCAGGCGTATTGACCAGTACCTCGACTGCTGCTCTGCGTCCATTTCGATCAGTCCGTTGAAACAGTCGCTGGGAGATGATCGCTTCAAGGACATTCGCCAGTTGGACACGCACTTGTCCTTGCTGGTTGGGAGGGAAAACATCAATGATCCGGTCAATCGTATCGGCAGCGTTTGTTGTATGCAGCGTACCTAAAACGAGATGGCCAGTTTCTGCTGCTGTCAAAGCGGTCGAGATGGTTTCAAAGTCCCGTAACTCCCCTACCAAAATAATATCTGGATCTTGCCGTAAACAACTCCGCAAACCATTCGCAAAACTGCGCGTATCAAACCCAATCTCACGCTGGTCAATAATACAATGGTTATGGGCGTGAGCATATTCAATCGGATCTTCAAGGGTGATGATATGTTTACGCGCTGTTTGGTTCAAATGATCAATCATGGAGGCGAGTGTGGTCGACTTTCCCGATCCTGTGGGCCCGGTGACGAGCACTAAACCCTGGGCACTTTTCGTTATCTTCTTCAGGACTTCTGGCATATGTAATTCCTCGATAGCCGGAATCTCTTTCGGGACGATTCTTACAGCCATGGAGACACAGTTGCGTTGATGATAAACATTGATGCGAAACCGCGATACTCCCTTTATCCCGTAAGAAAAATCAACTTCTCCTACATCCTCTAATTGCTTCCACATGATATCTGATAGGATAGCTCGACTCATGCCATACGTATCCTCCGGCGTCATATTTTCTTTGCCGTATTGCCTGAGGTCCCCATGAATACGAAAAACCGGCGGCACCCCTACGGTTAAATGAATGTCAGAAGCATCGAGTTGAAATGCAGCCCGTAAGAGACGATCAAATTGTTCTTTCAACATGAGCCCTCCTTAATCCGATTTAGCAACGCGCAAGACCTCCTCTACCGTCGTGGTTCCCTGTCTTGCCTTCAACAATCCATCGTCCAATAAAAAGAGCATCCCGTTGTTCATAACATGTCTGTGGATCTCTTCCATAGACATATTTTCCATCATCAGTTTCCGGATTTCATCATCAATGACCAACACTTCCTGGATCGCCATACGTCCGCGGTATCCGGTGTTTTGGCAACTGTTGCAGCCCTTGCCTTGATAAATTTCATCCACTGGAATCCCTCGTTTTTGGAAGTGTTGTCGTTCCATTTCGCTCGGAGCATAAGCGTACTTACAATCCCGGCAGATCTTCCGTACTAAACGCTGCGCTACAACTCCAGCCAACGATGACACGACGAGATAAGGTTCCACGTCCATATCAAACAGTCTCGGAATTGTCGCAATCGCACTATTGGTGTGCAGTGTGCTGAGGACAAGATGACCGGTCAGGGAAGCGCGAATCGAGATTTCCGCCGTTTCGGAATCACGGATCTCCCCCACCATGACGATGTTAGGGTCCTGCCTGAGAATCGAACGTAACCCTTTGGAGAACGTGAGGCCGACCGGTTGATTAACCTGGACTTGATTCAATCCTTCGACTTGATATTCCACCGGATCTTCTACAGTAATAATGTTGACATCATCCGTGTTCAAATAATTCAACGATGCGTATAAAGTAGATGATTTACCGGAGCCTGTTGGCCCGGTGATTAAGATCAATCCAGAAGGTTGATCAACTAATTGTTTGTACTTCTTATAATTCACTTTATTGAAGTCCAGATCAGTAAGTGCGGTCATCACGTTTCCGAGATCAAGTATACGTATGACGATTTTTTCTCCGTACACAGTCGGAAGGATGGCAATGCGTAAATCAACAGGCGACATATCTATCGTCGTTTTGATGCGTCCGTCCTGAGGAAGCCGTGATTCTGTAATGTTCAAGTTCGCCATGATTTTGACACGCGCTGTTAAACTGTTCTGAAAGGATTTTGGGAGCGTCCGCTCTGTTCTTAACACACCGTCGATCCGGTAACGGACTAAAACTTTCGTTTCTTGCGGATCCAAATGGATATCGCTCGCCTTCAGTTGTACACCCGCTTGCAGCAACTGGTCCATCAAGCGGATCGCCGGAGCGTCATCTTCCGCTTCATCTTCCACTGAAGCTCCTTCGTCAAGATTATAAAATCGGTTGATTGATTGCAGTACTTCATGTTTAGCCGCGATGACCGGGGAAATTTGAAAGCCTGTGGATATTTTCATATCATCAATCGCGTAGTAATCCATGGGATCATTCATCGCTACAATTAACTGATCATCTTTCATTTCGATGGGGACGAGTAAGTTACGCGTTGCAAAGTCTTTGGGCACAATCGTAATGACTTTAGGATCGATTGGGTAATGGTAAAGGGAAACATGAGGGATGCCAAGCTGCCGCTCTAACACTTCAATCAATTGTTTTTCGGTCACATAACCACTGCTGACGAGCACATCCCCCAGCTTCTGATTCTTTTTTTTCCGTTCTAGCGCTTCTTGTATGTCCTGTTCTGTCACTAAATCGACTTCTTTCAGTAGATCCCCCAGCCGTTTTCGCCTTGCCATTGCCGTTCACCTCTCCCTTAGAGTCTATCCCTCATCATTTAAACACAGGGGCGTCTTTTTCCCATAAATCTTGTGAACGCTGATTCTCGTCCGGATCTTCATCTTGATCCACTGCCCCTTCATCTGGGATAGAAGGGTGTTGATCCTCGCTCTCTCCCTGCCTTTTATCCGGAGATTCGGAAGGCTTATCAGGCGCTTCCTCACGATCAGCGGAAGACGTGTCTTCCTTTGCTGCTATGCTATGCAATTCGATTCGGGGAACGGGAGGGTAATAATCTTCTGAGATGAGCGTGTCCGTTTGTCCCTCCTTGGTTTGTGTATAGCGAACGACGTCTACTGCATGGCCTTGTTTGCCTGCCTGTTTTTCTTCGACTTCTCCTTTGTCTAAAAAGGCGGAATAGTGAACGACAGTATCAGGATCGAGCTGCTCCTGCGATTGAACGGCCACGGATGTTTCCTGTTCCAGGGGAAATCCTTTGACTTTCACAGTGACCTCATTGCCTTCTTTTACGATACTCAACCGATAATCATAGGGGTTAGGGTTGGCTACGACCAAATCACGCCCGGTTTGTGGTTCTACTTTCGCTTCCATTCCAACCTCAGCATAGCCCGGCAGTTTATGGCTGATGTGACGTTCTTGAATCACAAAGTTAGTCTCCAGCACCGCGCCATAAATCGCTGTAGCCAATGGACTGATGGCATGACTATCCACGTGCATTAAGTCAATGTGGTCGAGAACAGAAAAAGCGCGTTCTCCTTTTATCACCTGATCATGGAGTTGCTCTATGAGCAAATCCGTCTTTACGTTACCCGGAAGTTCCACAGAATGCTCGCCCACTGTCTCCTGCAGCACCTCCGCATCAGCATCACCATAATTATAAATCGAAAATGAAAGGTCTTCTTCAGCTAAAACAGAAGCCTTGGCCTCTATATCGTGTATAAACTCATCGATGGACACGCGGTCAAATTTCTCGTGCCCCATTTCATTGGCTATGTCTTCTATATACGAGCGATCGATTGTGGTGACAAAAGCCGTTTGTTCACCTGCGGCCACTTTGTCTGTCGTTGCTTCTATATCGAATTGTATGAACGATTCCGGAAATACCAACTCTTTATTGTCCAATTGGAGGGTCACCGGGTTTTTAGTCCGCCATTGTTCAGCCCGTTGCTCCAAACGTTGCCTAGCCTCTTCTTGTGAAAGGTTTTCAATCGGCACCGTCGCCACCGTTGTTCCTTCCTCAAAGGAATGAAAATTGCCAGAAAACATGTCCGCCGACGCGATCCCCAATTTCGTGAATGAAAATATAAAGAAGGTCGTCAGAAATAATATGAAAAAAGTCCGTAGTCTAAACCTTCCGCTCATGGGGGCCCTCCCTTCCGTGATATCTTTTGGGGGCGTTTTTTTCAAATGGGAAGAGGATTAGTTCATCTCCCTATCGAAAGGAGTGGCTTTGAAACAGCTCCTTCTCCCGCGGGAGAAGGAGCTCGGCGAGACCCCACAGGGAGTGGCAAGGCTTGCCGGTTCCCCCGCAGGAAAGCGAGTTGTTTCAAAGCCACTCCTCACCCTTATGAGGTAACAAATCCACGCTATCTCGAAAAAACTTTTACATAATCCTGCCCCATATTTAAATAATGCTTTTAGGATTAATCAATAAAGCTATAAAGGGTTTCATTTCCGCATGCCTACTCGCTTCCGCTCGTCCCCGATGACACTTTACGGTGATCGACAAGGGTTGATTCATCCCAAGCCGTTGAAATTTTATCCCCTTCTTCTGACGGAATGTCGGCCGCTGCTTCGTCAGCAGAAAAAACAGCCCGTTCTCGTGCAGCAGCCACCTCTTCTTCGATTGAATGTGAATCAATCAACTCATTGTCATCAAACGGTTCAATTTGATCCATTGTGGGAGGAGAATTTAAGGCGTTTTCTGTTTCACCCGTTGTGGTTACAGGAGGCGAAACTGGTGCCTCGTTCATTCCATTTTGGGACGTTGCTGCTGCTTCATCTAAATTCAATGATTCTTCGTCATTTTGGAAAGAACCCGTGCTTTCCTTATTTTCGTCTCGTTCACGAAACAATGGGTGATGCATGAGCAAGTCGCCCTTCGTTTGAGCAGGGTGCGGGGACTTATCTGTAGCGGGTCTGTCCGCTTGATCTTCCTGTGAGATTTGAATCCGGCTGCTTCCTATGTAATACAAGGCAATCATTAATACGAACATACTCGGGAGGGCAACCCACAACGAAGTTCTCATCGTAAGCACGACACCTATTAAACTGACAAGTAAGGCAGTACTAACGATAAAGATGGTGCCGTTTACAGTTAAACCGAATGAATGGAGAAAGTATAATACCAAGAATGCAAGGAAAGCTGCTGGAACAGCGATAAATATAACTGTCATGTTGTCCCCCTCTCCCCTGATAGCTAAAACCTATCCAATCTTCTCTCTCTTATATCGGGCTATTTTCCACATATTTAAAGTCTATTAATTCCTTATATCCATGCTTATCCACTTAAATTATAACGTATTACCCATGATTTGTCGTTCATTGTTGTAATTCGAAGAAAAAAATACAAAAGGTTTGGTCATGTTGATGACTTCTATGGAACACAATGACCAATCACATAACACTTCTGAAATTCTTCCCGAACGTCTTAGTTAGATAAGGGCCCTCACCTATGATTGCGGAGATAAAGTTAGCTGTTGGAGACAAATAAATAGGCTGCAGAGATTTACTCGGCAGCTTAAAGCATTGAAATATTATTCAACCGTTGTGACATCTTTTATATATTTGGCTACACGATTACGCCCCTGCTGCTTTGCTCCGACATACATCGCGCGATCAGCGTGCCTGATTAAATCCAATGGTTCGTCGCAATCATGAGGGAAAGTGGCAATCCCGACACTGGCGGTAATATCAACAGACAGCGTACCTTCTTGAGACAAGATATGCTCACGGATTGAAAATGGATGTCCAGAAATCGTTTGCCTCACCTCTTCAGCCTTTTTATAGCACTGATCCTGTGAAAGCCAAGGCAGAAGAATGACGAATTCCTCACCACCATACCTGGCAACCGCCCCCTCATGTTCATCGAAGGTCCTACTTAAGCGTTCTGCCAATTCTTTTAAAATCTCATTGCCACTTTCATGCCCATATGTATCATTAACACTTTTAAAATGATCGATATCCAGCAATATCAACGAGAGCGGTCCTTTTTCGTAGGATGTCTTCATCTCATCAAATACGTGCTGCAAGTAATTTTCAAAGTAACGATAATTATAGAGACCCGTAAGCGGGCAAATTTCACTGTCCTTCTTTGTTTTTTCATAATGGCGGGCATTTTCCATCGCAACCGCCAAATAGTTTGCCAGTATTTCCATGATCATAAATTGGTATCTGTGGAATGCGCGGCGTTTCTTGGCATAGACCGAAATGATGCCGACGATTTCATTCTTACGTTGCACCGGGAGTGACATAATACTTTCTGCGTCAACTGGCGTATAGCTTGAGACATACGGTTTCCATTCTTTCTTTGAAGAAAAATGAAAACCGCTTTGTTTCAACCAGGTATTCCCGCTGACATCCTCTCCATGCTCTAAATGCGATTGGGGGAAACTCATTTTTTCTTCACGATCGTAGAAACGGATGAGTTCCAGCTGCTTGTTATCTACAACATCAAACACATAAATGTAGTCGACGGGCAACAGATTGCTTAATCGCGATACGAAAACATCCAGCACTTCAGATACACCTAATTTCCCCGTCAATTCATGACCGAATTCACTCGTTTGCTGGAGATAACCATTCATCTCCCGACTGTTATGGTAAAGCATCAGCATGAAAGAGATAAATATGAAAGGGATACCGACAAAATATATGGCAGTCAAACCGATTTCTAAATAAAGCTTAAACAAGACTAACCCAATCGGAAAGACGAGCAGCGAAGTCAGGCACTCCCACAGAAATCCAACATCAAACAAGCGGAATTTGCGTCGGTGTAACACTTTACCGAGCACGGCTAGAATCGATTGATTGACAAGAATTTGTGTGAATGCATAACCCGCGATCGGAACAGCGTCATAACTCGAATCAATAGCCGCCCCACCATGTTGACCGCCTAATATGTAATAAACAGCTGCTGATGCACAGGAAACCGTCAAAAAGAGAAGCATATTCAAGGGGAAGCGGTAGCCTTCTGTCTTTCCCACCCGCAATTTGAGCAATAAGAACAGGACAGAGAGTTGAGTCAGCAACATTTCAGCAAAAAAACCGAAGTATAAAAAAACAGCCAACCCGACACCATGGACAACAAAAACGGATGAGTCACCGACTAACAGTGGAAACAGGGAGAGAATCACCATGAGTACTGCAAAGGACAGGATATCCAATTCCCGGCCAGCGAATGATGGTTCAAGTACGTGATAAAGCGTCAACACGCTTACCGGCCAAATGAACAACCATGACATCCAAACCACGATTTTACTTCTTGCATTCACCATGGTCACCTCACCCCCCACATTTACCTAATACCATACTACTAATATTGATGCAATAAAAGGGTAAATCAAGCAAAATTCATTCAAATATAATGTATTTATCCTAGCATAGTCCTGTATTTTTTTCAAAATATTTCCTTGCGTCTGATACAAAATATAGAGAACCAGCAATGACTAATATCTCGTTTTCCGTCCCCGTGACTTGGAAATTTGATATAACCTTTTGATACGTGTTCTCCACTGCTCCGCCCACCGGAGAAAAAGCCCGTAGTTCTTCCCCCGTCAGCGATCGGGGAAAATCAAACGTAGTAAAGATCGTTTGATCAAAATATGCCGTCAGTTTAGGCACCATTTTATCAAGTGGTTTATCTTTTAATGCTGTAAATAGTAACGTCTTTTTCTCATCGGGATAATATGCTTCCAAAGTGTTCATTAAAGCAGTGACGCCCTCTAAATTGTGAGCCCCATCCAATATGACAGTCGGCTCCTTCTGCATGATTTCAAACCTTGCCGGCCAGTTAGTAGCACGTAACCCCTGCTGATACAGAGAGGAATTTAATGTAAACCCCTGATCATGCAAGATCTCAGCAGCTTGTAATGCTAATGCAGCATTGCTTATCTGGTGTCGCCCTTTCAATGGAGACGTCATTGCGTACTTCTCGCCTCGATCATTGAAAAAATTGAAATGCTCTCCTTCTTCATCACTGAATAATGGCGTTGTCTTAAAATCTGTCTGCCATGTCAACAACGGGCTGTGCATCTGCAACGCTTGCTTTCTGATTACTTTAAAAGCACGCTCAACTGTCACGCCTGTTATCGTCGGAATGGCAGGTTTAATGATTCCTGCTTTTTCATACGCGATGTCTTCATGTGTGTCACCCAAAATCTGAAGGTGGTCCAAGCCGACATTCGTAATGATGGCGAGCATCGGTTCAATCACATTTGTAGAGTCATAGCGTCCGCCTAAACCTGTTTCTAATAAGACAACATCCGGTTCCTTGTTTGCAAAGTAAAGGAAGGCCATCGCCGTTATCGTTTCAAACTCTGTAGGTTCGCCCCATTTACCGGCTGCTATCTTCTTTGTAATCGGCTCTATTTTCTCAACCAGCTTAACCAGTTCCTCGTCATCTATAGGCACTCCGGTCAAACTGATCCGCTCATTGAATCGCACGATGTAAGGCGAAGTAAAGGTTCCCACTTGATAACCTTGTTGCTGGAGCAAACTCCTCAAAAAAGAAACGGTCGACCCCTTCCCATTTGTCCCTGCAATATGAACAGCACGCAGCTGTTTTTCAGGATGCCCCAATTCCGCCATCATCGCTTTCATCCGCTCCAGTCCGGGTTTTATTTTGAATTTTTCCCGGGAGTGGATCCACTCAAGTGCTTCCTCATATTCCATCGCGACAATCCCCATTTCTACAAAAGGAAGGAGCGTATCAACCTCTGATACCCTCCCTTTCCTTGTTTATCGTTACGATTTAAGTTCTTGTATTCTTCGTTCAACTTTGGATCGCTTCTCGAGATAATCTGTTTCTTTATCCCGTTCCGCTTGTACGACTTGCTCGGGTGCTTTGCTTACAAATCCTTCGTTCGCCAACTTTTTCTGGACACGTTCTACTTCGTTATGCCACTTCTCCCATTCATTCTGCAAGCGAACAATTTCATCTTCGATATTGATCAATCCGGCAAGCGGTAAATACAATTCTGCTCCTGTCACCACCGCAGACATCGCTTTTTCCGGAGCTTGAAGCGTCGAGGAGATGGAAAGCTCACTCGGATTACAAAAATGTTCAAGGTAACTGCGATTTTTCTCAAGCTCGTGCGTTATGGCTTCATCTTTCGTTTTAATCAACAGCTGAATTTGTTTTGACATTGGGGTATCCACTTCAGATCGGATATTACGGACCGAACGAATCATGGACACTAACCGATCCATCTCAGAGGCAGCTTGCTCGTTATGGAACGCCGCTTCAACCTCTGGCCAGGCAGCCTGCGTAATAGAACTTCCTTCGTGGGGCAGACTTTGCCAAATCTCTTCTGTAATAAACGGCATGAATGGGTGCAGCATCCGCATAATGCGATCCAGGACATAAGCGAGAATCGATCGTGTTGTGTGGATTCTGCCGGCATCCTCTCCGTATAGCGGAATTTTGGCCATTTCGATATACCAATCACAAAAATCGTCCCATATAAAATTATACAGATGGCGTCCTGCTTCTCCGAATTCGTAGCGATCGATGTTATGGGTTACGCGTTCAACTGTCTGATTCAGGCGTGTGAGAATCCATTGATCAGCTACAGATTTCTCTCCTGACACATCGATATCCTCAAATTTGATCCCCCCCATGTTCATTAAAGCAAAACGGGAGGCGTTCCAAATTTTGTTCGCGAAATTCCATGTGGCCTCGACTTTCTCCCAAGAAAAACGCAAGTCTTGTCCCGGAGATGATCCCGTCGAAAGGAAGTAACGCAAGGAATCTGCTCCGTATCGATCAATGACATCCATCGGATCTACGCCGTTACCTAACGATTTACTCATTTTTTGACCGTCTGCATCACGGACCAGGCCATGAATCAATACGTCTTTAAACGGTCTCCGATCTGTAAACTCAATCGACTGGAAAATCATCCTGCTGACCCAGAAAAAGATGATATCATAGCCCGTTACCAGGGCATTCGTCGGGAAGTAACGGTTGTAATCGTCACTCGCTTCAACCGGCCATCCCATCGTGGAAAACGGCCATAAAGCAGAGGAAAACCACGTATCTAAAACGTCTTCGTCCTGTTCCCAGTTGTCGCTATCTTCTGGTGCATCTTTTCCGACATAAAGTTCTCCCGTTTCTTTATGGTACCAGGCAGGAATACGATGCCCCCACCATAATTGACGCGAAATGCACCAGTCCCTGATGTTTTCCATCCAGTGTAAGTAAGTTTTCTCGAAACGGTCGGGAATGAAACGAACTTTATCTTCACCTTGCTGCAGTTCTATAGCTTGATTCGCCAGGGGCTGCATGTTTACAAACCATTGTGTAGATAAATAAGGTTCTACCACTGCATCACTTCGCTCAGAATGACCAACAGTATGTTCATGGTCTTCAATTTCAAACAATACACCTGATGCTTGAAGATCTTGAATCAACTGTTTCCGGCATTCAAAACGATCCATGCCTTGATACTTACCCGCGTTTTCATTCATCGTCCCGTCTTCGTTCATAATCAATACGCGTTCAAGATTATGGCGGTTCCCGATTTCAAAATCATTCGGGTCATGGGCAGGTGTTATCTTCACCGCTCCGGAACCGAATTCCATATCTACATAATCATCGGGAATAATTTCAATTTCACGACCCACCACAGGTAAGATAACCGTTTTACCAATCAAATGGTTATAACGATCGTCTTGGGGATGGACGGCAACCGCTGTGTCACCCAACATCGTTTCCGGCCGTGTGGTTGCAATTTCGATATGACCGCTTCCATCCTTCAACGGGTACTTCATGTGATAGAAAGCACCTTTGACTTCCTTATACACCACTTCAATATCGGACAAGGCTGTCTGAGTAGCCGGATCCCAATTAATGATGTACTCGCCGCGATAGATCAAGCCTTTATTATACAGCTGGACAAACACTTCCTGTACAGCGTCATACAGACCATCATCCAATGTGAAACGTTCTCTGGAATAATCAAGCCCTAGTCCGAGCTTCTCCCACTGTGTGCGAATAAAATCAGCGTATTCTTCTTTCCACGACCAGGCTTGTTCTAAAAATTTCTCACGTCCCAAATCATAACGCGAGGTGCCTTGTTCCCGTAATTTCGCTTCTACTTTAGCTTGAGTCGCTATCCCGGCATGATCCATACCCGGCAACCAGAGCACATCATACCCCTGCATGCGTTTCACACGCGTGATAATATCCTGCAAGGTTGTGTCCCAGGCATGGCCGAGGTGCAACCTTCCCGTTACATTGGGAGGGGGAATAACAACAGTGAACGGTTCTTTTTCAGCATCGCCGCTGGCTTCAAAAAACTTACCATCCACCCAATACTGGTAGCGTCCTTTTTCAACCATTTCCGGGTTGTATTTAGGGGGTAGTGAGATATCTTCATGCGACATGACGCATCAGCCTCCTTAGTTTTCATAAAATAAAAAAACCCTTCCATCCATAAAAGGACGAAAGGGATTGATTCCGTGGTACCACCTTAATTTACAGGATGACCATCCTGCACACTTCATTCCTTAACGGCTGCAAACCGGCTTCTTCTACTTGATTCAAAGAAACAGCGTCCGAGGTGACTTTCATCATTCAAACTCCCTGGAAAACTTTCAGCAGTATGTTTTCCTCTCTGAAGGTGTTAAATGAGTACTTTTCCTCATCATAGCATTTCACGTGTTCGATTATATTTCATATTGTATATAGAAAGCTTTACTTAAGTCAACTATTTTTTTCATTGATGGGAGATGATGGAATGAGTCGATTATACCGTTACCGCTTGCCCCCCTGGTGCAGACATTGGCTCTTTATACTGGAAAAATGCTCATTACCGCTTGCAGTTTTTCAACTGATTCGTACCTTAATATTCCCTACCTCACTTGATGTATTCTTACTTGGCATATTAATCGGCATTTATGTGGCTTTTCATTTTGAATGGATTTAATTCTCAGCAGGTGTGGGAATGTAGATGATGCGGCCATCGGTTAAGGCATCATCCGTGAGAAGATCATTCGCTTGTGAAATTTGGTGTTTAGGAACATCGTACTTATCCGCCAGTGTGTCCAGGGTATCATTTTCCTGGACAATACATACTTTCATTTGACTGTAGCGTTCCTCGCGGCTATGAAATAAATACTGAAACAAGCTTTTTTTCTGCTGTGGTGATTCATCTGTCGGACTTTGGTAACTCGATTCCACAGGCTCGCCACTTTCTTCTTCCATCATTAAGGACGGTTGTTCCGCTTGTTCATAGTAATCTGGTGTTACATCTTGCTGATTACCAAAGAATTCTGCGAAACTTTGCACTTTTTTATTATACTTCCACCTGCCATCGTCTTGGTCCTGGTCTCCGTGATTATCGTGATACGCCTCATCCATTGGATAAGGTGCTTCATCTAATTTTGGAAGATTAGGTACTGCTGTAAAAGGCCTCGCCGGCGGTTGATCCTGTTTTTCTTCAAATACGGTTTCAAAACTGGCAGGTTCATCAAAAGCATCCTCACCCGCTTCTTCCGCCTCATATGATTGGCCCGCATCTCTTGAGGTCGGTTGGGCTTCTGTATTTTCCACCCCGTGGATAGCTATTTCGGCATGCAAACGAAGCTTTCGATCTTCAGGCAGTTGATAGTCAAAACTTGCGACACTGATCGAAATGTTATCGAGATCAGGTACGCGGTAGTCTGGAATAGAAATATCTACAGGAAATTTATGATTAAAACACTGAACGCCATCCTCATCCTGTTCCACAGAATCAATCATTCTTTCATTGATGAGTGGAGGGGCGTACCCCCTTTGATCCGCTTCTTTTTTGGCCACATATTCGCCGGAAAGCTCTAGATCACCCGATAATTTTATTTGTCCATCTCGCGGCTGAATTGATATTTCGGGCTCCAGGGAAATTCCTACTAATTCCTGAACTTCCTGTCCTAATTGAAATGATAATGACTCATCGAGATAGAATGTGAAGACATGTTTGTCGTCAAAATTCACTCCCTTTTCCCCCTTTCTAGGAAACTCCTTCTATAAACAATCTATGTCTTGATTAACATAATATACATAAAAAACCCATCGCCCTCTTTATCCTGTCAGAGCAATGGGTTAATTTTATAGTGGGTTCTTTAAATCACAGTGTCCCTGTTTCAATTAAGCCCCGTTTATAGCCTTCGGGATTTCCTGGCGATTTCCGTTACGAAAGATGGCACATGAAGGGCAGGGAATTCACTCTCTTTCCATTAGATGGGAAATTATAGTCCCTCTCAATATAAGGTCTGCCATACATGAGCTTTCTAACTCCGGCTTCTAGCGGCCCAGAACATATCTTGCATAAGAGTCGCGCCGGAAGACGTTTTTTTTATAAACAAAATTTGGACTTATTCTCTTATTCGAGGGTTCGTTCATTCCTTATCGAATGGGGTGACTTTGAAACGACGAGACTCCCGCGGGAGAAGGAGCTCGGCGAGACCCCACAGGGAGTGACAACGACCGAGGAGGCTTGCCGGTTCCCCCGCAGGAAAGCGAGTTGTTTCAAAGCCACCCCTTTTCCTTACACCGTAACGAACCACCCTTATTTCAAATTTAAGTCTCCCATTTGATTAACTTTTTCAAAATCAAGCAACAACATTGTGTGCCAGGGCCTTATTTCTTAATCAATGCGAATACGTTTCGAGCTGCCGTGATCGTTCGCTCAATATCTTCCTCCGTATGAGCTGTTGACAAGAACGTGCCCTCAAACTGTGAAGGTGGTAAGAAGATGCCTTCTTCAATCATGCCACGGTAATATTTTGCAAATAGATCTAAGTCAGACTTGTTCGCTGTCTTAAAGTCTTTGACTTCATTAGCATTGAAGAAGAAACCGACCATTGAGCCTGCACGGTTGACGGTCAACGGAATATCAAATTCCTGAGCTGCTTCAGTAAATCCAGCAACGAGCCTGTCCACTTTTTTATTTATGGCATCATACGCGGCTTCATCCATTTGAATTAAGGTTTCATACCCTGCTGTCATAGCCAGAGGATTTCCCGATAACGTGCCTGCTTGATAGACATCACCTGTTGGAGCTACTTTCTCCATAATTTCTTTTTTACCACCGTACGCTCCTACTGGCAGACCGCCTCCAATAACTTTCCCGAAGCAGGTCATATCGGGCGTAACACCAAAGTGTCCTTGTGCGCATGAGTAACCGACACGGAAGCCAGTCATGACTTCATCAAAGATGAGGACACTGCCATATTCTTCGGTGATGGCGCGTGTTTCTTGCAGAAAACCATCGATAGGCGGAACAACACCCATATTACCTGAGACAGGCTCTACGATAACAGCTGCAATATCATCTCCGAATTGTTCAAAGGCGTAGCGTAAACTCTCCTTATCATTATAAGGCACCGTAATGGTGGTTTCGGCAGTCGATGCCGGCACTCCTGGGGAATCCGGGAGGCCCAATGTAGCTACCCCGGAACCCGCTTTAATTAACAAGGAGTCACCATGACCATGGTAATTTCCTTCAAATTTAAGAATCTTATTACGACCCGTATAGCCTCTGGCAATCCGCAAGGCACTCATGGTGGCTTCAGTGCCCGAGTTCACCATACGTATCATTTCAATCGATGGAACTCGATTAATCACCAGCTGAGCAAGACTATTCTCAATCTCAGTCGGTGTGCCAAAGCTTGTCCCCATTTCGGTTACACGTTTCAATCTCTCTACTACTTGATCGTTAGCATGGCCAAGGATAAGCGGCCCCCAGCTCAACACATAGTCAATATACGTGTTACCATCTATGTCGTAAATTTCAGAGCCTTTGCCTCTTTCCATAAAAATGGGGTCCATTCCAACTGACTTGAAAGCTCGAACGGGCGAATTCACACCACCGGGCATCAGCTGCACCGCTTCTTTGTACGCATCAATCGATCGATCAAACTTCATGACGACTCCACCTTTCTCATTACTTATTGAGACAGCCATCTCGCTGCATCTTTAGCAAAGTACGTGACAATCAAATCTGCCCCCGCCCGTTTCATGGACGTGAGTTTTTCTAACACGATTTCCTCTTCATTTACCCAGCCATTTTGAGCTGCCGCTTTGATCATGGAATATTCACCACTCACATTATAAGCTACCAGCGGCGCATTAAAACGGTCTTTCACCTCGCGCATTATATCTAAATAAGCGAGGGCAGGCTTAACAATGAGAAAATCCGCTCCTTCTTCCATATCAGATGCTGCCTCTCGCATCGCTTCTCTTCGATTAGACGGATCCATTTGATAGGTGCGTCGATCCCCAAACTGCGGAGAGCTGTGAGCCGCATCACGAAACGGTCCGAAGAAAGCGGAAGAATATTTTATAGCATAAGACATAATGGGAATTTGACTGAACCCTGCTTCATCCAGTCCTTCACGTATGGACGTGACAAATCCATCCATCATATTCGACGGGGCAATGATATCCGCTCCTGCCCTGGCCTGACTGATCGCCGTTTCGGTTAACACCTTCAAGGAAGCATCATTTTCAATTACACCATCTGAAACGATCCCGCAATGCCCATGGTCTGTGTATTGGCACAAACACGTGTCGGCAATGACGGCCAAGGAAGGTACATCTTCCTTGATTTGTCGGATAGCTTTCTGGACGATGCCATGGTCATGATAAGCTTCTGAGCCTTGTTCATCTTTCACTTTAGGGACGCCAAATACAATGACCGAGCGTATCCCAAGCGATTCAACCTCTTGCATTTCTTCGGTCAAATAATCGAGCGAAATCTGAAACACCCCGGGCATAGAAGGCACTTCATGCTTCCAGCCTTCCCCTTCAACTACAAAAATCGGATAAATCAAATCCTCCTGCCGTAACGCCGTTTCACGAACCATTGAGCGGATGGCATCTGTCCGGCGCAAGCGTCTATGCCGTTTAAAGTCCATATCGATCGTTTCCTTTCTTAATTAAAATACCGATTCATGCAATCGATCATACTTTCAATTGTATAACGTGTCGGTACTCTGATCGTTTGAAAGCCTTTTTGCTCGGCTTCATTTGCTGTCGTAGGACCGATACAAAAGCAGGGTAACGCCAAAGCGTCATTTTTTTCATCCCCAATCAAATCCATGAATGCTTGAATCGTTGAAGGGCTCGTAAACGTCAAGCCGTCTATCCGCCCCCCGTTTTCAAATGAACATTGCAATTGTCCGGCATGGTTCTCCATGGTTATGGTATCATATACAATCATTTGGTGAAAAAAAACATCACGACGAGATAACTCTTCGGCCAGGTCCCCTCTAGAGAGATTACCGCACACCACTAACCCCTTACCCGATTCGGGAACTGCCAAAGCAAACTGACTTCCTAAGGCAGCGCCAGAAGACACATCAGGAATAAAATCTGCGGTGTAACCAAACGCATCCAAAGCTTGCTCTGTTTTTCGTCCCACGACGGCGAATTGTACAGTGTGAGGCACCTCTAATTGTAATCGGTCCAGCATATCGAAAAAAAACTTCACGCCATTGGAACTGGTGAAAAATAGCCAAGTGTACGCGTGAAGTTTATTCATGATCGATCTATTCGTTTGATTATCCCTCACACGAAACGTAAGCAGGGGAACCTCCACAGGGTCCCCGCCATGCTGTTGAATCAGATGAGAAAAAGCTTCCGCTTGGGGGCTCGCACGTGTGACCATGATCCGTTTCCCCATTAACCCGGACATTACTCTCCATACTCCTCTTTTGCTTCATTGACAATTTCCTGAGCCCCACGCTCTTTCAATTTATCAGCCGCTTCCTTGCCAACCGCAATAGGGTCGTGACCTCTTATGGTGTCATGGAGCACGTAAGTTCCATCTGGTTTTGCGACTAGAGCGGAGAGAACAACTTCATCACCATCTAAGTAAGCATAGCCCCCAATGGGGACTTGACAGCCACCTTCTAGGTCATGGAGAAATTTTCTTTCTGCCGCCACTGTACGTTCAGTGTAAGCATCATTAATTTTCATAAGAAAATCGCGTAATGAATGGTCCTCTTCACGGCACTGGATCGCAAGCGCACCTTGGCCGACTGCGGGCACGCATACATCAGGTTCTAAGTACTCCGTGACAAGATCATCACTCCAACCCATGCGTTTTAATCCTGCAGCAGCCAGGACAATGGCATCAAAATTTTCTTCCCTTAATTTGCGTAAGCGAGTATCAATGTTACCGCGAATCCATTGGATATCAATCTCCGGTCGCACCGCCTTAAGTTGGGCGCCGCGCCTCAGGCTGCTCGTACCAACTACTGCGCCTGCCGGGAGCTCCAGGAACGGAACATAATCATTGGAAACGAACGCATCTCGGTGATCTTCACGTTTCGGAATGGAGGCGACCGTCAACCCCTCAGAAACGACTGAAGGCATATCCTTCATGCTGTGGACTGCCATATCAATTTCACCTTCGTACATCGCTTTCTCAATTTCTTTGATGAATAAACCTTTGCCTCCCACTTTGGATAAGGTGACATTGACGATTTCATCCCCTTTAGTAGAGATGCGTTTGATCTCATATTCGTAAGAGGGGTCGATTTCTTTCAATTGTTCGATTACCCATTCAGTCTGAGTAATGGCAAGGTTGCTTTTGCGAGAGCCGATTACGATTTTTTGCACATGCGTTGCCTCCTATTAGAAATGAAAATTAGATAAGGAACCGAATAAGAAAAAATTGATGAGCAGAAACAAAAATGCGCCGGTGTTAAACCAGGATATTGCCCGTCCTTGATAGCCTTTGACAACCCGTAAAAACAAGTAAATAAAATAGACGATCAATACTAAGAAAGATCCAAGCGTTTTAGAGTCGTACCAATAAAACACATCCTCTGACGTATACCCCCATGTAACGCCCAGTATCACAGCTATAAGCAGGAGCGGTACGCCAAGTACAATCGCGATATAGGAAAAATTGTCAAGTTTATTCAAGTCTGCCAGTCTCAATAACTTTGTATTCCACTTTTTTTGTTTCAACAAACGATATTGAAGCAAATACATAATCGAGAAGATAAACGCTAAGGTGAAAAAGCCATACGAAATAATCGCAAGGGTAATATGAACAATCAGCATTTCGTCTACCAAACGGACACTTTCACCGACAGCTTGACTTTGTGCGCGCGTCGATAAGTGAATCAACATGACAAAAAAACCAAGGACATTTGTAAAGAAAACTAGAAAATCAACCCGGAACAACCGGTTGATGATTAACGAAAAGGTTACCAAAATCCAGGCGTAAAAATATAAACCATCATAAACATTGAGAACCGGAAAATTATGTTTAACCAATACTTCAATTAACAAAAAAATGGTTTGTAACGCCCAAACCATACTAAGTAACCAGAAGGCAGTGCGATTCACCTTCCGGTTATGTTGAATGAAATCCATAAAATATCCAATTAAACTTAATCCATAAAGAAAAATGATCAGCTCATATACCCATTTCAATTCCAACATAAATGGGCCACCTTAAGAATGAGACGTCAGGCTGTTCATTGTTTGCCACGAAGCCGTTTCGCTGCTTTGATCAGACTCCTTCTCTGTCTGCTGATCTTTAACCTTCATCTCATTTTCAACCTCGTCTTCTATATCAAATATTTGCATGAAAAGTTGAAGGGACTTGTCCGAATCCGGCTGTGCTGCTAACTCTTTTGCTTGAGAAATCGGGCTTTTCAACATTTGATTGACGATGCTTTTCGTATGCTTGTTCAATACTTTTTTCTCACGATCCGTCAAATCAGGCAATTTTCGTTCAAGACTTTGCATCGTTTCAGATTGGATCGATAATGCTTTATGGCGCAACGCAGAAATGACCGGAACGACACCAATGGTTTGCAGCCATTCGTTGAACTGGACGATTTCAGCTTCGATCATTAATTCAATTCCTTCAGCCGCTTCTTCTCTGGCAGCTAAATTTGCATCGACGATTCCTTGCAGATCATCGATATCATACAAAAACACACTATCCATGCTTTCAATCGCAGGCTCAATATCCCTTGGCACTGCAATATCGACGAGGAAAAGCGGTTTCCCTTTGCGACTGCGATGGACCGCTTCCATTGATTCTTTCGTCAAGACATACTCATTTGAACCAGTAGAACTGATCAAAATATCAGCATCTTGAAGGATGGCGTCCATATCTTCCATTGTTCTGGCATGGCCATTGAACTGAGCTGCAACGACCTGAGCTTTTGCGAGGGTCCGATTCACCACTGTCACTTGCTTGACTCCAGAGCCTTGCAAGTTCTTTGCAGCTAACTCACCCATTTTGCCAGCCCCAAGAATCACAATATGCTTATTGACGAGATCGCCGAAAATTTTCTTGGCAAGTTCCACAGCAGCGTAACTGACAGACACGGCATTCTCTCCAATTTCCGTGTCTTTGTGGCCTCGTTTGGCTAATGTAACTGTTTGTTTAAATAAATGATTAAAGATCGTCCCCGTTGTACCTGCTTCTTGCGCAAGCTGGAAAGCCGATTTCATTTGACCAAGGATCTGCGTTTCCCCGAGCACCATTGAATCCAGTCCCGAAGTGACGCGCATCAAATGCTCAATCGCACCCTCTGCTTCATAAATGGACAAATAAGGAGAAAAACTTTCTTTATCTACGTCAAACCAGTTGGCTAAGAATTGTTTAATATAATAGCGACCGGTATGGACCTGGTCCACGACCGCATAAATTTCGGTGCGATTACATGTGGAAATGATCACATTCTCGAGCACACTCTTTTGCTGATTCAAATGAATCATAGCATCTGAAAGAGCATCATCAGAAAATGCGAGGTTCTCCCGAATGTGCACAGGGGCGCTCTTATAATTTAGTCCGACAGCTATAATATGCATGAATTCTACCCCCAAAGAATCTTTCGTTACGAACAATTTATAATCATTATTATAACATGAAACCATCATGATCTTTCAGTATAAATGTGAACAGAGATTGAATCTATTATGGTACGATAGATATGTCCTTCCTTCATCTGTTCAAACCCGATTGTACTTTACCATAATACTGGCCTAATCGCAAGAAATCGACATCAATTGCAAAGGAGTTGAGACGCGTGAAAAAACAAAACACCTTCATCGGTTTTCTATTGATTGGAATCGGCGCTTATTTCTTTCTCCAACAACTAAATATACCCGTACTGGATAATTTTTATTCTTGGCCCACGCTGCTGATCATTATAGGTGTCGCCTTCTTATTACATAGTTATATTGCAAATGAACATCAAAACATTTTGACTGGAGCTTTACTGTTAGGGTTTGGATTGCATTTCCACAGTGTGAACACGTATTCTTTTTGGATCGATCATTGGGCTGTGTATCCACTCATCATCGGCGGCGCGTTTCTCCTGCGCTACCAAAAGACAAAAAGCGGCTTGTTGCCTGGTTTGATTTTAGTAGGGCTAGCATGTTTCGCTATTTTTTCTTCATCTAATCCGGGCTGGTTCTTATGGATCAACCAACTCATTAATCTAATCGAAAACTTTTGGCCGCTCTTATTAATCGGCATCGGGTTATATTTTTTATATAAACGAAAATAACTTTAACAAAACTATGGCACAGTATTTTGGCCATTAAAAAGACCTTCAATATAGAACAGGTGATAACGTGTTGTGTATTGAAGGTCTTTTGAGCCTAAGGGCTCTTATTTATAAAGGCGGATGATGTTCAATCAAGGTACGGATAGAGTGCGCGCCAAGCGTACTCCTTACCCTCTGCCGTTTCAGCTGAAAACGGGATGATCGTATCCTCGTCCTCCATCTGAAGCGTCTGTATGATCGTTTGCAGATGTTTATGACGCTTCCCTTTTGAAATTTTGTCAGCTTTCGTTGCAATGACGATCACAGGCAAGTCAAAATGCTTGAGATAATCATACATCATCTGATCCCCTTCAGATGGTTTGTGGCGCATATCTACGATTAAAACGGTGGCACGCAAAAACTCACGTGTGGAGAAATATTCTTCCATCATTTGGCCCCATTTTTCCCGTTCCTTTTTCGAAACTTTGGCGTAGCCATACCCTGGCACATCGACAAAATGAAATTTATCATTGATCCGGTAAAAGTTGATTGTTTGTGTTTTTCCTGGTTTTGACGACGTCCTGGCAAGGCTTTTCCGCTGGATAAGCTTATTGATAAACGATGATTTCCCTACGTTAGATCGACCGGCTAGAGCAATCTCCGGAATAGGCTCCTTGGGATACTGCTTTTGGCTGACCGCACTGATCACGATTTCAGCTTGATTGACTTTCATCTTTTTCCTCCGTTAATGCACGGTCTAACACTTCATCTAAATGTTTAACCGTAATAAATTTCAATCCTTCCCGGACACTCTCCGGAATATCTTCTAAATCCTTTTTGTTCTCTGCTGGAATAATGATGGTGGTAAGGCCGGCACGGTGGGCGCTTAGTGCCTTCTCTTTCAACCCGCCGATGGGCAGCACTCTCCCTCGCAACGTGATTTCGCCTGTCATGCCTACTTCTTTTCTTACAGGACGGCCAGTTAGCGCTGAAACGAGCGCGGTAGCCATGGTGATGCCGGCAGACGGTCCATCCTTGGGCGTAGCACCTTCAGGAACGTGAATATGAATATCATTATTCTCCCCGAATTCTGGGTCGATCTTCAATTCTTCAGCGCGCGAACGTATATAACTGAAAGCCGCCTGCGCCGATTCTTTCATGACATCACCGAGCTTTCCTGTCAATGTGAGTTTACCTTTACCTGGATAAATGGAAACCTCTATCGAGAGCGTATCCCCTCCGGATGCCGTATAAGCCAGACCCGTCGCTGTCCCGATTTGATCTTCTTCTTCCGCGCGTCCATAACGGAATTTCGGTTGTCCTAATAGTTCTTCTAATTGCTTTTCCGTCACAATAATACGTTTCTTTTTGCCCGATACCACTTTCTTTGCAGCTTTCCGGCAAATGGAGGCAAGTTCACGTTCCAAACCACGGACACCCGCCTCCCTTGTATACGTGCGAATCAATTTCAACATGGCGTCATCACGGAATTGCATTTTGCTTTTAGTCAGACCGTTCTCCTTCAATTGTTTTGGCAGCAAATGCTGCTTAGCTATATGAAGTTTCTCGACTTCCGTGTAGCCTGCAATTGAAATCACTTCCATACGATCAAGCAACGGCCCGGGTATGGTTTGCATCGTATTAGCTGTCGTCACGAACATGATCTTGGAGAGATCATAGTTTTCTTCAATAAAGTGGTCACTGAATGTACTGTTTTGTTCAGGATCGAGGACTTCAAGCATTGCTGAAGACGGGTCTCCACGGAAATCGCTGGCCATTTTATCGATTTCATCGAGTAAAAATACTGGATTGACTGTGCCGGCGCGCTTCACTCCCTGGATAATCCGCCCTGGCATCGCACCGATGTAAGTTCTGCGGTGTCCACGAATCTCCGCTTCATCACGGATGCCGCCCACTGATATTCGCACAAATTTGCGATTGATTGCCCTTGCAATGGATTTAGCAAGGGACGTTTTCCCCACACCGGGCGGGCCTACCAAACAAAGAATCGGGCCTTTAATCGATTGAGTAAGCTGCTGGACTGCTAAATACTCAAGCACACGTTCCTTTACTTTTTCTAAACCGTAATGGTCCTCATCTAATATTTTTTCTGCATGCAGAACATCAAGATTATCAACGGTTTCCGTTTCCCATGGCAAAGTGACAAGCCATTCAATGTAGTTTCGGATCACTGAACTTTCCGCGGAGCTCTGGGGAACCTTTTCATAGCGTCCCAATTCCTTTAAAGCAACATTTTCAATGCGCTCTGGCATTTGAGCATCTTCAATTTTCTGTTTGAGTTCAGCTACTTCTCCTGTTTTGCCATCTTTGTCGCCCAACTCATTCTGAATCGCCTTCATTTGTTCTCTTAAGTAGTACTCTTTCTGGGTTTTTTCCATTGACTTTTTGACGCGTTGTCCGATTTTCTTCTCAATTTCAAGGACTTCACGTTCATTGCTGATGATATCGACCAAATTTTGGAGTCTTTGTTTTACATTGGCTGTTTCTAAAATAGACTGCTTTTCTTTCATTTTGATCGGCAGGTGAGAACTCACAATATCAGCAAGTCTGCTTGGTTCCTCTATGTCTACGACTGTATCATACGTTTCCTGGGTCACTTTCTTTGAGACTTTAACATATTGTTCGAACTGTGACATCAAACTGCGCATCAGCGCTTCTTCTTCGTTTTGATCTTCATGGATATCATCAACATTAAGTATATTTACGACGAAAAAATCTTCTTCATCGAGAAATTCTGCAATCTCAGCCCGTTTGATACCCTCAACCAGTACGCGATGCGTACCGTTCGGGAGTTTTACCATCTGTTTCACTTTGGCTACTGTCCCAATCCGATAAAGATCTTCGTCCGAAGGGTCATCCATATTCACTTCTTTTTGGGAGACGAGAAAAATCTCGCTATTCTCCATCATGGACTGCTCTAACGCCTTAACAGACTTATCACGACCAACATCCAGATGCAGGACCATCGATGGATATACCAGTAAACCTCTAAGTGGAAGGAGGGGTATTTGTACATTTTGTTTATCTGTCATTGCTTGCACCTCCGAAATATAAACAATCATATAGTATAATCATCATAATGAAAACATGTTTCAAAGTAAATCGTTGGGGTTCGGATAAAGAATCTTATCGAAAAAAAAGTGATGGAGCGATGGTTAAGAGCGAGCCTGCCTCATGAATAAGAACCGTTTCCTCTGTATTATTTGCGCAGCGGCAACATTTCATCCTATGTACTTTTTCACATGTGAAACAACTCAGGCCACGCTACTGTCTTGGCGTAGCGCGGCCTGAAAAAGTCGGTCTCACTCTATTCATCCTCGTTTAGTCACAAGACCAAACTTATCATGTTCGTGTGTGTTACGCACTTTCTTTCGGTGATTCTTCGTTATCATCTTCGATCGTGCCATCAGTCAGAACAAGTTTAGGACGCCCATTTTCTGCAATGACTGTATCTTTTGTGATGATGCACTTTTCGATATCATCGCGAGATGGCAGCTCATACATCACATCTAACATGATATCTTCAATGATGGAGCGCAGTCCGCGTGCCCCAGTTTTTCTCTCAATAGCTTTGTGGGCTATTTCACGAAGCGCACCTTCTTCGAACTCTAATTCCACATCATCAATTTGGAAGAGCTTTTCATACTGTTTGACGAGCGCGTTCTTCGGCTGAGTCAAAATCTCCACCAAGGCATCTTCGTCTAACGGCTCTAAGCTTCCAAGAACCGGTACACGCCCGATGAACTCTGGGATTAATCCGTAACGGAGTAGATCCTCCGGAAGGACTTTCGTGAGCAATTCTGAACGATCCATATCTTGATTTGCATCTTCAGAGCCGAAGCCGATCACTTTTTTACCAAGGCGACGTTTAATGATCTGGTCGATACCGTCGAAAGCACCGCCTACAATAAACAAGACGTTGGTCGTATCAATTTGGATGAACTCCTGATGAGGATGTTTACGTCCCCCTTGAGGCGGAACGCTGGCAGATGTGCCTTCAAGTATTTTCAGTAATGCTTGTTGGACACCTTCGCCTGATACGTCTCGTGTGATGGATGGATTTTCTGATTTCCGGGCCACTTTATCAATTTCATCAATGTAGATGATACCTTTTTCAGCTTTCTCGACATCGTAGTCCGCTGCCTGAATCAGTTTAAGGAGAATGTTCTCCACATCTTCCCCGACATAACCTGCTTCAGTGAGTGATGTGGCATCAGCAATAGCAAACGGTACATTCAAGATTCGAGCGAGCGTCTGAGCTAAGAGCGTCTTGCCGCTCCCGGTCGGACCGAGCATAAGAATGTTACTTTTAGCCAGTTCTACATCGTCATTCTTTTGAGTTGACGTGTTAATACGTTTGTAATGGTTATAAACAGCCACAGAAAGGTTCTTCTTAGCTTGCTCCTGGCCAATTACATAATCATTCAGTGTGCCGCGGATCTCCTGAGGCTTAGGTACCTCTTTGAATTCCACTTCCTCTTCGCTACCTAATTCTTCTTCAACAATTTCGGTACAAAGCTCGATGCACTCATCGCATATATAGACACCCGGGCCGGCTACAAGTTTACGGACTTGTTCCTGACTCTTGCCACAGAAAGAACATTTCAACTGTCCTTTTTCATCATTAAATTTAAACATTCATTTCACCCCTTGTTTATATAACACTTACGATTTGGAGGTTAGAACCTGCGTTCATCTCTTCATGTCATCTTTAGCTCATCATAACAGATTACCTTTACTCAAAAAAGCAATACACCATCGAATGAGCTCATGACCTTTTACATCAATCTCATTATGTAGATATTCAAAACATAAGTCAAATCATAGCCCTGTTCTTATATTATATGTATTTTTCTCCTTCTTTCATTCATTTTCCTGCCAATTTTTTCAGAATTAATTAGAAAACAAGGCACGTCGTGCGCGCCTTGTTTGTTTAGACACTATTGAACTTTACTGTTAGCTACAAGAACATCAATCGCTTTGCGAACTTTAAGGTCTTCTTTAACCATATCGGTATTGCCACCGAGCATCTGCTTCAAATTACCAACATCTGTTTGATACATTGAAGCCATGTTTTCAAGTTCAGCGTCGACATCCTCTTCCGCTACAGCAACGTCTTCATTTGCAGCGATTGCCTCGAGGGTCAAGTTCGTTTTCACACGCTTCTCTGCGTCTTCTTGCATTTGTTCACGAAGTGCATTTTCATCAGATCCGGTGAATTGGAAGTACATGTCCTTCGTCATTCCCTGCATTTGCAGACGTTGTTCAAATTCGCTTATCATGCGGTCAAGTTCTGTATCCACCATGGATTGCGGGATTTGAACATCAGCATTTTCAGCTGCCTGTTCGACTAAAGTGTCACGTTTATGGTTTTCTGCCTCGGTTTTCTTCTGCTCTTCAAGACGGTCGCGTGTTTTCTGACGAAGTTCTTCAAGAGATTCTACTTCTTCATCAACATCTTTAGCAAATTCATCGTCAAGATCAGGAAGTTCTTTCGCCTTGACTTCATGAATCTTCACTTTGAAAGTTGCTTCTTTACCAGCCAGCTCTTCGGCGTGATACTCTTCTGGGAAAGTCACGGTAACATCTGTTTCCTCACCGCTTTGCTTACCTTTAAGCTGCTCTTCAAAGCCTGGAATGAATGTGCCGGAACCGACTTCCAAGGAATAGTTATCCGCTTGGCCGCCTTCAAACGCTTCACCATCAACGAACCCTTCAAAGTCCATAACGACGGTGTCGCCATCCTCAATTTCGCCTTCTTCTTTTACGACGAGCTCTGCCTGTTTTTCCTGCATTTGTTTGAGCTCATCTTCTACATCTTCGTCTGTAACCTCGGTGCTCAACTCGTCGAATTCAAGCCCTTTGTATTCACCGAGTTCTACTTCCGGTTTAACAACCACTTCTGCTGTGAATACAACACCTTCACCTTTTTCAATTTCTTTAACGTCCACTTCAGGACGGTCGACGGGCTCGATCCCTGTTTCTTCTACTGCCTGTTGATAAGCTTGAGGAAGAACAATATCAAGGGCGTCCTGATATAACGATTCAACTCCAAACCGTTGTTCAAAAAGCTTACGTGGTACTTTTCCTTTACGGAATCCAGGTACTTGTACATCTTTCACAACTTTCTTGAACGCTTGATCCAAAGCTTGATCAAATTCATCAGCAGGTACTTCTACTGTAAGTAACCCTTGATTCCCTTCTTGTTTTTCCCATTTTGCTGACATAAAAAATTCCCTCCAACATCTATTAATTCCATTCTAATAAGATGACAATTCTAATAAATAGTCATCATTTTATCTACACGGTGCTATTTGCAACCATTTCATTATAACATAATCATGCGTGCTTTCAACCTATGTATCTTGCTTTACAAGATTTGAAAATAACGAGCATTATTCACCTATGATAAGCGAATAATGCTGTTCGCAAAGTTGAATTTCTTCTATGTAATGATGAGTCTCTTCATTGAGTTTATCATCAAACGGCATTTGTAAGTACAGATGCCCCAGATATTTTAAGGCTTGTACAATGGAAGGAACTTCTTCTTCCATCGGAAACAAAGGATACCTGACGAACATATAACGATAGAGAAGCTGATCGAGTAACTTATATAATGTCGGGTTTTGCTGTTCAATATTACTAAGCCGAAGTTGTATTTGGTTTTTTACATAGTCTGAACGTAGTTCTTTCAGGTGAGCCGGGTTAATCTTCTCTGTCACACCTAATTTATACAGAGGAATCTCCCGGTCGACTTTACTTTCCTGCAGCCACTGGATCACCCCTGTTTTTATTATGGGATGGCCTGATTGGGAAGTCAGGAAATCAATAAATGGCTCAACAAAAGGCTGGGCGTTAATTTCTTTCAATTTACTGATCGTTTTCCATTGTTTATGTAAATCCTCGGATTCAATGCTTCGCTTCCATTCCTGGATAAACTGACTGCCCATCTCCACATTCGATTCTTCTAACAGCTTCTTACTGACCTCATAAAGGTGCCAATACTGGGTACGGCTTTGCTGAGGAATCTCTTCTGATTCAAATATTTCATCTAACAGGTCCACCAATTCTTGATATCGACTGGTTTGGAATAGAATCGTCAAGTAAATATGTAAGTACTCGAAATAGTCATTCTCTTCAGTTTTCATCAACTGCTGACAGAGCTCTTCTGCGGGTTCATACTGCCCGAGTTCCATTAAACTGACTAATTGGGCAGTTACGACTTCCTTTGAAGCTACATTATAATCAAACAAAGGCTTGAACTTATCAAGTGCTTCCTGATAGCGCTTTTTCCGGACAGCCTCTAAGCCCTCTTTCTCTAATGTCGTCTTCCATCCGGGAAACATCACGATGTTTCCATTATTGTTTTCCATAGGACACCCTTCCTGTAAATCAAATTACTGGGTTGCTTGTGTATTTATTTTATCCTATTCTCTGAAAAATAAAACCAGGACATGGTATAAATAAAAAGCCTCGGATTGACCGAAGCTTCTATGTAATCATTTATAGTGTCCCAGGAGAGATTCGAACTCCCGACCTACGGCTTAGCTTACCACTATGGCTTTCGCCACCAATGTAAAAACTGTTTGTAGTCTGGACTATATCTTCACCATTTCAGGTGCGACACGTATAGTCTCTACGGATCCTCTCAGGCTAAGAGTTTCCTCGGTATTACCATCAGCTTTATCTGTTAAGGTTTCACCGATACAGTGTCGTCCACTTTACAGGTTGATTTTCCCTATAAAGGCTCCTATTTGAAGGCCGTTGCTCTATCCTACTGAGCTACTGGGACATTACTATTCTATTGGAGCGGGTGATGGGAATTGAACCCACGACATCAGCTTGGAAGGCTGAGGTTTTACCACTAAACTACACCCGCATAACATTTTATGCCACTAGCCTTGTCGGCCGTTAACCCGGCATGCCTCTTCCTCTTCTAGCTGATTCAGAGTAGCTTATCCGTCGAGGCAACTCGTAGCTTATTCGGTGGATGCGTTGCTCGTGGCTGAGGTTTTACCACTAAACTACACCCGCATAACATTTTTGCCATTAGCCTTGTCGGCTGTTAAACCGGCATGCCTCTTCCTCTTCTAGCTGATTCAGAGAGGCGTATCCGTCGAGGCAACTCGTAGCTTATTCGGTGGATGCATTGCTCGTGGCTGTTTTCAGACAAGAGTAATTATATAAATCCAGACAGCTTTTGTCAATACCTTTTAAGCAGAGGCTTTTCCTCTGCTTAAAGGGTTACATCTACGCGCAACGACTCCAGCGGCTTTCCATTCACTTCATAATAGTGGAGTGTTAAATCGTTGCCTTCCCATTCCAAGATGGCATACGTGGCTTCCTTGCGATCTCGAGGCAGTCTAGAGCTTCCTGGATTGATAAAAAATTGGTTCTTCACTTTCTCTGCGGCTACTTGATGCGAGTGACCAAAACACACCACATCAGCACCAACTTGTTCTGCTCGATAGGAAAGTGGCATCAAGGTCGATTTGATTTGAAAAAGATGACCATGGGTTACGAGAAATGTTAAGCCTTCCACTGAAAAAACCTGTTCATTTTCCATAGAGGACTCAAAATCACAATTACCTTTTGCATAATAAAATCCTTGTAATGGTTCAGACTCTAAACTTAACTCTGCATCGCCGCAATGAATCATGGCATCGACTTGCTGCTGATGGCGTGCTTTTATATCTTGTACTTCTTGAGTCAGCCCATGGCTGTCACTTATGATAAGTACACTAGGCATAATACCACCTCTTTTACATTAGTGTGTGAGCCATTGGTCGATTTGACGGATGGCTTCAGCTCTGTGACTGATTGCGTTTTTCTCCTCTGCGGAATGCTCGGCCAATGTCCGGTTTGCTCCATTCGGGATGAAGATCGGATCATAACCAAATCCATTGTGCCCCCGGGGCTCTCTGGCAATCGAGCCTTCACACGTACCTCTGACGAATAATGTTTCTTCGTTTACAGTGGCAAGCGCAATGCTGCATACAAAACGGGCAGCCCGCTCATTATCAGGCATATCCTGTAATTCATTCAATACTTTTTGAAGATTATCATGATCACTTTTATGTTCTCCAGCGTAACGGGCAGAATAGATGCCAGGTCGGCCTTCTAGCGCGTCGACCTCTAACCCGGAATCATCAGCTAACACGGCGACTCCGAATTGCTGTGAAATCGTCTCTGCTTTAATAGCAGCATTCTCTTCAAACGTTTGCCCATTTTCAACGATATCATCAATTGGTTCGTCAAAGTCCAGTAAGGATTTAACCGCATATCCGTGGCGGGACAACATCGTCTTGAACTCTTCTACTTTTCCCGGATTTTTTGTTGCGACTACGATTTGGTTCATTTCTGTGCCTCCGCTGAGCTATGCTTGAGTCGGTTTTCGTCAATCTTCTCGCTCAATTGACCCAGAACACTTTGCTGCTGCTTAAAAATGTCTTCTATTCCTTCATGGGCTAGACTGAGCATATTCTGAAGCTGAACATTTGAAAAGGTAGCCTCTTCTCCCGTTCCCTGCAGTTCAACAAATTCACCGTTACCGGTCATCACAACATTCATATCTACTTGTGCCTGGCTGTCTTCTTCGTAACATAAATCTAGAATTTCAGATCCCTCAGGCAGCACGCCAACCGACGTGGCTGCTAAGTAGTCTGTTATCGGCATTTTTTTGAGCGTCTTATTCTCGATCAGTTTGCCAAACGCTAGTACGACGGCTACGTATGCTCCGGTAATGGAGGCGGTCCGCGTACCCCCGTCAGCTTGTATGACGTCACAATCGACCCAAAGCGTCCGTTCACCGATTTGATCAAGATCAACGACTGAACGTAAAGCGCGCCCGATGAGTCTTTGGATTTCCATTGTCCGCCCCCCTACTTTGCCTTTGGACGATTCGCGGATATTCCGCTGTTCCGTCGCCCGGGGAAGCATCGCATATTCCGCTGTGATCCAGCCTTTGTTCTGCCCACGCAAAAATGGGGGGACGCGGTCCTCCACACTGGCGTTGCAAATCACTTTCGTATCCCCGACTGAAATCAACACCGATCCTTCCGGGTGCTTTATATAATTCGTCTCTATTTTTATAGGTCTCAATTGATTACTATCACGTTCATCCACTCTCATGACGTTTGCCTCCTTATTCCTTATCCTAGCCTATCGTAACATATTTTAATTCTTGAGTGAGAGATGAAAGCGGGTCGTGTATAAAAATAAACGTGTTGATATGAATTGCTCAGCGTGCATTATTCATAATAGCAGGATTCGTAACTAAGGAAAGGACGGTGATATTATATCTTTTTCCGTTATCATAATTTATCAAAACGCTTTACTGGAATGACTCCGCAGTAGAAATTAATGCCTCTTTACCAATCTCACGTCTAGTGCTCATTAGATAATTGACACCTTCTACTTCCCAAACAAGAAAACGAGCATCCTGTTCATTTTCGAAATAATCACCTGTTTCGCCATCAATCCCAACTTCTTCTATATCCGTTTGACTCGATAGATTAACATCTGCATGGGCTACTTCTAACGAGATATGCACATCTTCTTCACCCATGTAATCCACTATAAAAATAGGTTGGCTATGAGAAGGTTGAGTAACATCAACTTTGACTAGTTCAAAAGGTAATTCTACTGGCAATTGATATTCAAAGTCGACTCCTTATAGTTGGTTGCTCACGTTTGATTGCTCCACTTGATACATCTCGGAACTTTTCCCTGAACACCCGAATAACAGCATCAATAAGAAAAACGCAAGACAACCGCATTTTTTCGCCAAAGTAAGTTCCCCTTTCAAATTTAACTTAATCATTATTATTTCAAAAATATTACATCAACTCAACTTCTCTCCAAAAGGAATGAACCATTGAAAATGGATATACGTTTCAACGATGTTCATGAGCGTCGTCAAAACACGTAGTCTCCTCCGAACAGCGCGAGTCGACGATCCCGCAGAAAAGCGTTCTTTGCCTTTGGAGCAGAGTCCGTGCCCGTGGGAAAGCGGCGTGTTTTGACGGAGCGGTCATGGAACACCTTTCTAAAACACAAAAATCCCGAACGTTTCGCTGAATCGTTTGGGATTTTTGTGTTTTATTTAGTTTTATTCCAACCTGGTCTGAAATATCCATATGGATGATAGCGCCTTGTTAAGGGTTATAGCGGCTCCGCCCCTGTCACATCATTCCGGGTAACGGGCTCAGCATAATCCTCGCCGTTTTCATTATAAATTTGCTCGAACCCTTCAATTTGAACGTTTACAGCCTCGACGCCTTCCTGTTCAGTCAAAGACATAACCAGACTCTTCATGACTGCATCTGACACAGAACTTTCTTCAGCGTTTGTTAGCAAAGCTTCATTGAATGTGAGAGATAAAACACCGTCATCTAGTGCCGTATTTTGCAATTGTACCCCGTCATTGAATGCACTGAGCAATGGAAGATTAAAGGCAGGTCCGTCAACTAAAGCTTGTACAATGGCTTCGTTCAGTTCACCATCACCTTTGACCCTTGTGGTGACAGGTACATGATACACGTGATTGGCTTCGTTTTGAGCAGGATAGTAGAGCGTTACT
Source organism: Thalassobacillus sp. CUG 92003 (assembly GCF_013618635.1). Classification (GTDB taxonomy): domain Bacteria; phylum Bacillota; class Bacilli; order Bacillales; family Halobacillaceae; genus CUG-92003. The sequence continues at coordinate 57,469 of NZ_JABLSJ010000008.1, forward strand.
GCTCTACTATCCACTAAATCTACTGATTGCCCGCCTTGCAAGTTAATGCCGTTTGAACGCGATACGCCATCAGATATAGGTGTTCCGCTCACAGGCATTTCCGTTTTTTCATAGCCGTTGATCCATAACTTTATTTTGTCTACATTATCAAATTGTGTAAGAGTGAAAGTCATCGCCTGCAAAATATCCGCTTCTTCTTCCGCTCGATAATCTGCAAACTCTTTTGACACATCCACAACTAACGTACCGTCTTCTTTTAAATTCAAACCTTTAATCTCAGTTCCCTGGGGAAGTACGGCTTGAAATCCTTCCGGCAGCAGTTCAGTTACAGGACCGCCCTTCACCAAATATTCTAACGACTGAGTCGCCACTTCTTTAGATGATATTTTCGGCAAATCTAACGTTTGAGGGACGACCATCCCATTCGCGTCAAGTAAATAAAGTTGCCGCTTCACCGTTTCATTTGATGTTTCTTCTTGTTCGCCTTCAGCTTCCTCTGGGGCTTCACCAGAATCATCTGCAGAATCATCTGGCTGTTCATTTTCAGGATCTACATTCGTAACTTCTTCCGGTACATCCATTTCTTCTAGAGACTGTTCTCCTTCAAAAAAGCAACCTGACAATACAAAAAGACTCGCCAGTGCCGCTATTGATAAGGGTTTAATAACGCATTTTTTCATGCTATTCCCTCCTGTGATGGTTTGTACTATTATATATACGAGCCGCTAAGCTATTTAGACCAACCGTTTGCAGGAGAGCATAAAAATAACCGCACCTTAAGAAGTGCGGCTAGAGTTTAAGGATAATTCAATTTGTTTTAAAAAGGATACCGGCTCATTAAACCAGCCATTCGCTACTTTTTCGAACTTTTCAAGATCCCCTGTGCTGTAAAATTCGTGTTTGGGAGGGGTAGAGCCATTATACAATTGATCGTTATAAGCGAGAATAAAGCTTGCTTCTCTCGCTGTTTCCTCACCTGAACAAATCACTTGGATATGCTCGCCCATTTCCTGCTGGATCAAGTCTCGAATCAAAGGATAGTGCGTACAGCCTAAAATCAGTGTATCGATATGATTCTTTTCTTTTAACGGGCGCAGTGTATGGGCAACAATCTCTTCAGCCTCTGTCCCGTCAAACATACCGTCTTCCACCATAGGTACAAAAGCGGGACATGACAAATCGTTGACCTTGATTTGCTGGTCAATGGCTTTTAATGTATTCGGATAGGCTTGAGAACTGACAGTCCCCTCTGTTCCGATGACGCCAATGCGTTTATTGCGGCTGACCTTAATCGCCGCCCGCGCACCAGGTTCAATGACCCCAATAACTGGGATATCGAGTGTATCCTGGAGCTCATCCAATGTAAAAGCTGTCGCCGTATTACACGCTATGACAAGGAGTTTTATATCTTTATCTAAGAGATAATTGACCATCTGCCACGTGAAAGTTCTGACTTCTTCTTTTGGTCTCGGGCCATAAGGACAGCGCAATGTATCACCGAGATAAATCATGCGCTCTTTAGGAAGCTGTCTAATCAACTCCCTGGCCACCGTAAGTCCCCCTACCCCAGAATCAATGACACCTATAGGTTTTGACATGTATAATCCCTCTTTTTCTCTGTTGTCTAGTCTGTTTTATGGTCAGCATCCACCATTTTGTTATGAAGGAGGTTAAGGAGATTATTCAACGTTTCTACCTCTTCCTCTGATACTTCGCTTAACACATCATGCAAATAATCCTTGCGCTTCTCGATTACTTCATCGATGATTTCTTTCCCTTTATGCAAAGCATGTATTTGAACCACCCGACGATCATCGGGATCGCGGACACGCTCAACCAGTTGATTTTTTTCCATGCGGTCCACTAAGTCTGTGGTGGTGCTGCATGCCAGATGAATCTTATTTGAAAGCTCCCCTATCGTCATGTCGCCTGAGTCCATCAACCATTGCAAAGCCACAAACTGAGGAGCCGTAATCGGGTAATGGTGCAAGATTTCTCGACCCTTTTGTTTGATGATGCCTGATATGTAACGCAGTTCTTTCTCAACGTTGCCAATCTTAGATGGCGTTTGTGTATTGGACACCTTCAGCACTCCTATCACAATGTTTCGTTGTCTATCATTCTCGTGGTTTCCGGCGAAAAATTCAAGAAAAAACGTTTTAGGTCATCAAAAAACCCTTTCAGGATTCATAAGCCACTATAGCTCAACCTCCTTGAAAGGGTCAAAAATTGGCGGGAAGATCATGCGTTTTCGTCCACCATTCTCTAACAGGGACAAAATCTACAACTCAAGTTCCCCCATGCGAAGCAATTCGACGACTGCCTGCGACCGTCCTTTGACACCAAGTTTCTGCATCGCATTTGAAATATGATTGCGAACGGTCTTTTCAGATATAAATAATTCTTTGGCAATCTCTTTTGTAGTTTTATCCTGAACCAGAAGCTCAAACACTTCCCTCTCACGTTTGGTCAGAATCTGTTTCGGGCGATAGCCGTCCTCCTTCACAAATGTACCCCTCCTTGCTGTTCTGAACTGGCCAAAGGGGATTATCTAGTCAAGGTATCTTATGAGAAAACGGAGCCTTCTGTGCTTCTCTCACTTTAAGATTTTGATACAAGACCAAGCTCTTGTGCTTTAAATAACGCTTCCGTTCTGGATCTCACCCCTAATTTATTGAATATACCCGTCAATGTATATTCAACACTGCGCTGTGACATATGCAGACTATGCGCAATTTCGCGGTTCGTGAGACCGGAGGCCACTTCCTGAAGGATGGCCTGTTCTTTTTCATTTAACGACACCAGCGTCGTTCCTTCAGAGGCATCCTCATCAGAATTAGCACTTGCTTCGGAGCGCCGCAACTGTTTAAACAAATGGAGGGGGATGACGACCTCATCACGGAGGGCACATCGGATAGCGGTAACTAATTGTTCCTTCGAAGCCGTTTTACTTACAAACCCTGAAATATCTGCTTCCACAAGCATGTTGAAATGCGTGCTCAAATCAAAGCCTGTATAAATTAAAATAGTAAGATCCGGATAATTTTTCCTTAATTTTTTCGCCAGTTCAATCCCATTTATCCCTGGCATGTAAAGATCCAGAAGCAGGACATTAAAGTTATAGTGCTCAACCATCTCCTCGGTACGGGAACTCTCCTCGATCACTTCCACTTGTATATCGTTTTCTTGTTCAAGCATCGTTTTGGTTCCTTCACCCACTGCGGGATGATCATCGACAATTAATACGCGTTTCACGGAGACACCTCCCGGTAAATCACATGCGGAAAAATAATTTCAGCTGTAAACCCTTTTTGGTGGGCTGTTCTAATATCGATACTGCCATGTAGTCCATTGACACGCTGTTCAATGCCTGAAAGCCCGATATGGGAGAATAAATCCCGGCTTTCCGAGTAATCCATGCCAATTCCATTATCGGCATAATATAAACGGGTCATTTGATTATCATTCGACAACAGCAATGTCACAGTGTTCGCTTTCGAATGTTTCATAGCGTTCGATAATAATTCCTGTACAATACGGTATGTGGCTAACACATGTTCCTGATCCAGCTGAACGTCAAATTCATGATGGTGGAAATACACAGTGAAATTTGATCGTAATTGATATTGCTGAATCAAATTCTTCAATGATTGTACGAGTCCTAATTCTTCAATGAAAGCAGGTCTCAATTCATTACACGTTTCTCTTATTAAGTGAATACCATCTAACAAAGATTCCCTAAACCTTATCAGTTCTTCATGTAATGAGTCTGGCAGGTCAGACCGATTTTCTAACATGTCATCCATTCGCCGATACAAATACAATTGTTCTTGCAACACGGTATCATGAAGATCGATCGATAACTGTTTCCGCTGGTTTTCAGCGATTGAAAACAATAACCTCGAAAGCCAGGCGGGGTACCGTTGGGTGTGGTCATTCTTTAGCGTCTGCAATTCTTTCAACAGATCTTCAATCAAGTTCATATTCTCTATCGCGATATTCGCATTATGAGCAATGGTCTGGAGGTACAATTTTTCGTCACGATTCAACGTTGTAAAATCTTTTTTTCCTGAACACCACATCATGGTGACTTTAGATAAAGAATAGCCTACGACAACCCCAAAACCTTCAGTTGTTTCAATAACTGAGCCAATTTCAGGTTTACTCATTTCTAAGTCGTGAGTAAAATGATCTAAAATTTGAGTAGGGATCCGATCATAGACACAGTAAATATTGCGTTGATTATGTTTCGAGTAAATGTAGATCTCCCGGACATCGAGTACGTTTTTCACTTCGTTTCGCATGGTCTTCATTAAATCGACTGCGTTGGACTGCTGTTTCATATCTTGTGATAACCTATGCATACTTTCCTGATAACTGTATTTCGCAGCAAAAAGGTAACGCTGCAGTCTGAAATCCAAGGTTTCCTTTAAGGATAAGAAAATGATTAAGAGAAGGTGGACAGCTAAATAAATTTGAAACAACGTCAGCACCGTAAGGCCCGTATTTAAAACCATGGCGGTAATGGCGGTCATGACCACGCTTGGAATGGCAGAAATCAATGTATTATATCTGATCCGGCCCATCACAAACGTAATATCGATCAATTGCTCTCGTGTCACTAAATATAAGAATGTAACCGGCAGCGCAATCAAGAAGCACGCCACCACTTCGAGAGGCATAATGTAAAAGCCAAAGATGAGACTCGGAAGTAAATAAAACAGGACATACGGAATGAATGCAATGCCCATGCCAACATTGACATACTTGAAAATAGGACCGGACGAGGAATACTTATGCTGTTTGTATCCGCGAATAATAATCAAGAATAACGCTGAGATCAATCCTAATAAGGTGAGGGCCGGAACCGCTCTGAACCAACCTGGGTAACCAGGCTTCAACAAAAAGTATAATTCCAAAAGAGACATGCCAACAGCAATACCATAAAAAAGTTGGTACATACGCTTCGAAAACCAGTACACATTTAATTCAGCGAAGTATTTATACAAATAATGCGTGAGGAGAACTGGCGCAACTAAGAACATCGATGTATTTAAGAATGTGCCATATAAATCATTACGAATAGCGCCTGTATTGCTCATATAACCTAATGCAATCGTCAAAAAAAAGATGATTAATTGTTCGGATGAGTACCGACTTGGTACTTTTTTATAAAGCAAAGCCGCTATAGCAAGAATCCCCAGAAAAAATAGCCCGGGCACTACGATATATAGCAGCCAATGCTGCAGGCTCAACCCGCGTATATCTTGATAGATGAAGGTGTCATGACCTTCCTGAACAGTAAACGATGACACTCTTTCAAGTTCATGAAAGGCATTTACCGACATATGAGTATCAGGATCCTGACCATTTACCCTCACGAGCTCCGAGCCCAGCGGCACACCATGACTGTCTGCCCATCCGTTTGATTTTCTTTCTTCTATGAAATAATCTCCACTTTCGTATCTTAACTCAACCCCCATATAAGGAGACGTTACCGATAAAACCATCAGATAGACAATGGATGCCACAAAAAATAACAGTACGGCAATATGGCGGCTTTTTAAAGATTTCATGATAAGTTACTCCCTCAAAACGAAGGCGACGACAGCGCCCCCTTCTTTGAAATAATTTATTATATGGCTACTCTACAAACAGACCCTCTTATTTCAGGAACATTCGATTTGAACACGGGAGGCATCAAGGCGATGCTGGACTTCATGTGTCCATGGATATGGTTCACCTGTATCTGTGGAAATTTGCACCATGCGCCCTCTCCCGGTAAAAGCCAATGTTCCATTCTCTTTTGTTGCCAGATAATGAAGATCACATGAGGTGCGTCCAATCTGGTCGACCTTTACAAACAGCTTCAACTTCTCATCAAAGTAAACCTGTTGATGAAAATCACATTGCAAATCGGCGACGACCGGCATGACATGACTTTCATGTTGCAAGTCTGAAAATACCTGATGGTGTTTCAAAAAAGCGATCCGAGCTTCTTCAAAATAAATGAACGGAATCGTATTATTCATATGACCAAACATATCCGTTTCTGAGAACCGAACATGAACTGGAATAGTAAATTCAAACTCTTCTCTCCAATTTTTTTCATCATTTATGTAAGATACATGCTTCACAATTTCCCTCTCCATTTCCATTGAATATGTAAAAAGCCTCCCCATCATGGAGAGGCTCTCTCATTCCTTATGTGCGATTGTCACTTCCAAAGAAGCTTTTGAATGACTCGATGGCAGTGTCACGGTAAAGTGCAGCCAATGAGGTCGTCAGTGGAATCCCCTTCGGACATGATTCTACACAGTTCTGTGCGTTCCCGCACCCCATAATGCCTTCTTCATCCATTATGGTTTCCAGACGTTCACTCTTGTTCATTTCACCTGTTGGATGACTATTAAACAAGCGAACCTGAGACAGAGCGGCTGGACCAATGAAATCAGATTTGTCATTGACGTTCGGACAAGCTTCTAAACAAACACCGCACGTCATACATTTGGACAATTCATAAGCCCATTGGCGTTTGCTTTCGGCCATTTTTGGCCCTGGCCCTAAGTCGTGTGTGCCATCAATCGGAATCCAGCCTTTCACTTTTTTAAGTGAATCAAACATCCGGCTGCGATCAACGGCTAAATCCCTCGTAATTGGAAACGTCGTCATGGGAGCCAGGCGGATTGGCTGCTCAAGTTGATCGACTAGAGCCGTGCAAGATTGCCGAGCTTTGCCGTTGACATACATCGAGCAAGCCCCACAAACTTCTTCCAGGCAGTTCATATCCCAGAATACAGGAGACGTTTTCTCTCCATTAGCATTGACAGGGTTACGGCGAATCTCCATCAAACCTGAGATAACATTCATATTTTCTCGGTAGGGAAGTTCAAATGTCTCTTCATATGGTGCAGATTCAGGGTCGTCCTGTCGTGTGATGATGAACGTGACCGTCTTGTTCTGAGTTGCTGTGTCACTCATCATTTGTTACCCCCTTTACCTTTAGAGTAGTCGCGCTTCCGCGGTTCTATTAATGATGTATCTACATCTTCATACGTGAAAACAGGTTTGTTCTCGACTGGATCATATGACGCTAGAGTGGTTTTCAACCATTCTTCATCATTACGCTCAGGGTAATCGGGCTTATAATGGGCTCCGCGGCTTTCGTTACGGTTATAAGCTCCAAGTGTAATGACTCGAGCCAATTGTAACATATTCCACAATTGACGGGTAAACATCGCGCCTTGGTTCGTCCAACGGCTCGTATCGTTGATATTGATGCGCTTATACCGCTCCATCAATTCCTGTATCTTTTCGTCTGTTTTTAATAGATTTTCATTATCCCGGACAACTGTGACATAATCAGTCATCCACTCACCAAGTTCTTTATGGATTTGATATGCGTTCTCATCGCCATCCATATTCATGATTTCTTCGAATTTCTCTTCTTCTTCTTTTCGTTTACGATCGAATAACTCAGCACTCATATCGTCGGCCAGAGATTCGAGCCCTTCAATGTATTTCACGGCATTCGGACCTGCTTCCATTCCACCAAAAATGGACGAGAGCAGCGAATTTGCTCCTAAGCGGTTCGCCCCGTGCTGCGTATAGTCGCATTCACCCGCGGCAAAAACACCAGGGATATGCGTCATTTGATTATAATCAACATACATACCGCCCATTGAGTAGTGGACAGCCGGGAAAATTTTCATTGGTACTTTCCGTGGGTCTTCACCCACAAATTTTTCATAGATTTCTATGATTCCGCCCAATTTTACATCCAGTTCCTCAGAATCTTTGTGGGAAAGGTCGAGATAGACCATGTTTTCTCCGTTGATACCGAGTTTTTGATTCACACACACATCAAATATTTCACGTGTGGCAATATCTCTCGGAACAAGATTCCCGTACGCAGGGTATTTTTCCTCGAGGAAGTACCACGGCTCCCCATCTTTATAAGTCCAAACGCGACCACCTTCACCACGTGCGGACTCACTCATTAAGCGAAGCTTGTCATCCCCCGGGATAGCTGTCGGGTGAATTTGTATGAATTCTCCATTACCATAACGAACGCCTTGTTGATAAAGTGCACCTGCAGCCGAACCAGTATTGATCACCGAATTCGTTGATTTACCAAAGATAATCCCTGGGCCGCCTGTTGCCATAATAACAGCATCCGCTGGAAAGGATCTGACCTCATGGCTGTGCATGTCTTGTGCGACAACGCCACGGCCTATTCCGTCATCATCGACGATGGCAGATAGGAATTCCCAGCTTTCATATTTTGTTACAAGACCGTTCACCTCATGACGACGCACCTGTTCATCCAGGGCGTAGAGAAGCTGCTGTCCTGTGGTCGCACCAGCATAGGCAGTCCGGTGATGCTGTGTGCCTCCAAAACGTCTAAAATCAAGCAGCCCTTCTGGCGTTCGGTTGAACATTACCCCCATACGATCCAAGAGGTGAATGATGCTTGGTGCTGCATCACACATAGCTTTTACAGGCGGTTGGTTAGCAAGGAAGTCACCACCGTAAACTGTATCATCAAAGTGTTCCCAAGGGGAGTCCCCTTCCCCTTTTGTATTGACCGCTCCGTTAATACCACCTTGCGCGCAAACGGAGTGAGAACGTTTAACTGGAACTATAGAAAGTAAATCAACGTGCACGCCAGCCTCTGCAGCTTTGATCGTTGCCATCAAACCAGCCAGGCCGCCGCCGACAACAATAATATTTTTATCACTCATGATTCTAGCTCACCCCTTTAACCTTACTAATATAAAATGTCTGCTATAAATCGTTTAACTACCGTAAGCGAATTGAATAAGCGTTCTTACACCAACGTAAGAGATCGCCACAAATACAACTAAGGTAGCATACGTCAACAAACGCTGCGAACGAGGTGTAATCGTCAGACCCCAGCTTACGCAGAAAGACCACAAGCCATTCGAGAAGTGGAAAGTCGTTGAAACAACTCCAACTATGTAGAACCAAAAGAAAAACGGATCCGTCAATATACTTTCCATCAATTGATAATTAAGCTCGGACCAACCGAACCCAATAGCGATACGTGTTTCCCACACGTGCCAGGCAATAAAAATGAGCGTTATGACGCCTGTTAAACGCTGTAATAAGAACATCCAGTTCCTGAAATATCCATAATTCGACACGTTATAACGAGCTGTAAACGCAATATAAACACCATAGATTCCATGAAAGAGAATAGGAAGGAAAATGATGAAAATCTCCAGTACGAAGCGATAAGGCAAGCTCTCCATAAAATGAGCCGCCTGGTTGAATGCTTCCGGACCGCGTGTAGCAAAAAAGTTAACTGTCAAATGTTGAATCAGGAATATGCCGATTGGAACGACCCCAAGTAATGAATGAAGTCTTCTGTTAAAATACCCTCGAGTTCCTGCCATGTTTACCCCCCTCAAAAAATAACGTCTTATATGATGTACATTATCCAGACATTTAAGCGCTTTTAGCAAGCAGCCTAACAAAATCTTTTCTTGGAAAATCCCCCTCATTCCTCATAAACTGACAAATGTACATTTTGTGACACGTTTATTGTACTTCTATCATGTATGACCGTCAAGAAAACACCGTCATAAAAGTAGAGAAACTAATGGGTTTTTTTGGTTGATTATTTATTTTTCTTGGTTGCTTAATCTTGATTTTCACGCCATAATAATAAGTGTAGAAAGGACGGACAGCCATGAAGAATCAAAGCAACAGTCTTAATGAACAAGACTTACAATCTTTAGTCACAACAGGTGCCGGGTTCGATTTGCTCCGCTATTATACGCTGCCTGATTTTCTTGGAAATGAAGCGATGTTTGTGCTGTACTATATGGGCAAAAACATGGCGAGAAAATTCGGTATTTCTCATATGGATGACCTCATCCGCTTCTTTCAGTACTCAGGCTGGGGTGAACTAACAACTGTCAAAACAAAAAAGAAAGAAAGCTTATACGAAGTACACGGCCATGTTATTGAGAAAAGGCTGCAACAGTCGCTGGTAGAAGTCGATTTCCGTCTCGAAGCCGGCTTTATAGCAGAAGCTTTGCAACTGATGGATCCCCAACATACATATGAATGTGTCGAAGAGATTGACAAAAAAGCAAACAAAATATGGATCACGGCCATAAAGTCATGAGAGGAGCCTGCTCCTATTCTTGAGCAGGCTCCTCAGAATTATTCAAGTAACGTAAAATCTCTTCCGCTACAGGAAGCGGGATGCCCAAATTCGCAATATCCTGAGAGGCAGCTTGTTTAATTTCCGTTACGGATTTAAAGTGACGCAAAAGTAACCTTCTTCTTTTTTCACCGACCCCGGGGATATTATCCAATTCTGATTGGATCGCTCCTTTTCCACGTAACTGCCGATGAAAGGAGAGGGCAAACCTGTGCACCTCGTCCTGAATCCGCTGAACCAGATAAAATTCCTGGGAATTGCGATCCAATTCAACGGTCTGAGGAGGGTTCCCATACAAAAGTTCACTCGTCTTATGCTTGTCATCCTTCGCCAAACCGCACAATGGAATATCAAGCCCCAACTCATTTTCTAACACCTCAACAGCCGCACTCATCTGACCTTTCGCCCCATCTACCATGATAAGATCTGGAAGCGGAAGTTCATCTTTCAGCACGCGTTTGTATCTTCTGCGAATCACTTCACGCATTGTGTCGTAATCATCCGGCCCTTCAACCTCACGTATCTTGTATTTCCTATAGGCATTTTTATATGGTTTGCCATCAACGAACACAGCCATCGCAGAAACTGGATCGGTTCCTTGGATGTTTGAATTATCAAACGCCTCGATGCGATGGGGCGTCTCGATATTCAGTTGCTCACCCAATTTCTCGACTGCACGGATGGTCCGCTCTTCATCCTGTTCAATCAAAGCAAATTTTTCTTTAAGCGCAATGTCAGCGTTCTTCATGGCCAGCTCCACCAATTCTTTCTTCCTACCTCTTATAGGTGTGTGAACTTTGGTCTCAAGCAATTCTTCAAGGAGTTCCACATTCGTTGTAACTGGCACAAGAACTTGCTTAGGGTAGGGGTGATTCTGGTGAAGATAAAACCGACCAATATAGCTGTGGAACGTCTCTTCCGGGTCATCAAAAAACGGGAACAGGGCCACGTCACGCTCGATCAGCTTGCCTTGACGGACAAAGAAAACTTGGACACACATCCATCCTTTATCGTAAGCGTAACCGAAGATATCGCGGTCGACTTGATCATTCAGGGTCATTTTTTGCTGTTCCATAACCGATTCGATATGCTCAATTTGATCGCGAAGCTCTTTCGCCCGCTCAAAATCCATCTCTTCAGATGCTTCGTACATTCTTGTTTGTAAATCTTTTTTTATAGCTTTGTGGCCCCCATTTAAGAATGACGTAATGCTTTGAACAATATCCCGATTCGTCTCTTGGCTCACGGGAAATTCACATGGCCCAAGGCACTGGTTCATGTGATAATAAAGACACACACGATCAGGCATTGTATTACATTTTCTTAATGGATACAGACGATCAAGCAGCTTTTTCGTTTCTCGTGCTGCTATGACGTTGGGATAAGGGCCGAAATATTTACCTTTGTCTTTCTTTACATTTCGCGTAACGATGAGACGCGGCTGTTTTTCAGCTGTCACCTTTAAATACGGATACGTTTTGTCATCCTTCAACATGACATTGTATTTGGGGTCATACTTTTTTATCATGTTCATTTCCAGGATCAGTGCTTCAATTTCAGATGAGGTCACGATGTATTCAAAATCGATGATTTCCCGCACAAGACGCTGCGTTTTCCCATCGTGAGCGCCGGTAAAATAGGAGCGGACTCTGTTTTTTAATACTTTCGACTTACCTACATATATAATAGTGCCGTTCTTATCTTTCATTAAGTAGCAACCAGGCTGATCGGGAAGAACAGACAATTTTTCTTTTATCTGTTGATTCAAGATTGCTTCACTCCATGTTTTAGTGTTTAAAAGCCGATTTACCATTTATTCAACAGAAAGCCGCGTTACGATGTAACGCGGCTTTCTGTCATCACTTTTACCACATGACGATTTCATTAAGAATGCTTATTGATCAACTCTACTAGCGCTTCTTTAGGTTGAAAACCAACCACTTGATCGACGACCTTGCCATCCTTGAACAAGAGCAGGGTCGGGATGCTCATGACACCATGTTTTCCTGCGGTATCCTGATTTTCATCTACATCAAGCTTAACGATTTTGACTTGATCGCTCATTTCTTCATCCAGTTCTTCTAGAACTGGTGCTATCATTTTACAAGGGCCGCACCACGGTGCCCAAAAATCAGCAAGGACTAACCCTTGATTGGTTTCTTCAGCAAAGTTTTGGTCGCTAGCTTTAACAATTGACATATATTATTCCTCCTCGTTCATTTTCAAATTCTGATAAGAGTATATCACTTAATATTTTTAGTGGCTAATACTTTGTTTATACCACGAACTGCCTTGAGATTAAACAAAAGTGCCGGGTAGCCCCAGCACTTTTTTCGGTCTATGCATTTACGTTTGCTTGCTTGATTTCTTCAATCAACTTCGGCACGACATCAAACAAATCTCCTACAATACCGTAATCGGCGACATTAAAAATATTTGCTTCCGGATCTTTATTTATTGCAACGATGACCTTGGAATTGGACATGCCGGCTAAGTGCTGTATGGCTCCAGAAATGCCACAGGCGATATATAAATCGGGTGTGACCACTTTACCTGTCTGACCAATTTGCAATGAATAATCACAATAACCTGCGTCACAAGCACCACGCGAAGCTCCAACTGTGCCGCCAAGCGCATTGGCCAATTGTTCCAACGGCTCAAAGCCCTCAGAACTTTTCACCCCGCGGCCACCCGCAACAATGACTTTAGCTTCAGACAAATCGACACCTTCCGAAGATTTCCGAATGATATCGGTTACAATCGTACGCAGATCGTTTATGGCAACATCACTACTGGATACCTCACCAGAGCGGGATTCATCACGTTCCAAAGAAGCAATGTTGTTTGGCCGGATCGTAATAAAGGTCAACCCGTCTGTGATTACTTTTTTCTCGAAAGCTTTCCCGGAGTAAATTGGGCGGGTAAATACTATCTCGCCGCCATCTGTATCAATTTCAGTTACATCAGAAATGAGTCCGGACTCAAGTCTGCTGGCGATTTTAGGCGTGATATCTTTACCAATAGAGGTATGCCCCATGACAATCCCCTCAGGAGACTCGTTATCGATGACCGCCTGTACCGCCTGGCCATATCCTTCCGGCGTATATGTCTTCAATTTTTCATCTGAGACAGTGACAACACGGTCAGCGCCTTGATAAATCATCTCCTGACCTAAACTTTCAAGATTGCCGTCTCCACACAAAACGCCGACAATTTCGCCCCCACCGCCGATTTTGCTGGCTGCCGCAATGGCTTCAAACGTTACATTGCGCAGTGCGCCTTCTCTCGCTTCACCAATGACTAACATTTTTTTACTCATAGCGATTCTCCTTTCAAGCGATCTATTCTACAGTACTTTTGCTTCGGTTTTTAATAAGGATACAAGCTCCTTTACCTGCTCATCGGACTCACCTTCGAGCACTTTACCAGCTTCTTTTTCTGGAGGTAAAAAGATTTCAGTCGTTCTGGATTTTTGTTCGACGTCATCTTCTTCCAAATCGAGATCATCCAATTCTAATTCTTCCAAAGGCTTTTTCTTTGCTTTCATAATGCCGGGTAAGGAAGGATAACGTGGTTCATTGAGCCCTTGTTGACAGGTTACGAGTAACGGTAGAGATGTTTCAATTTTCTCTACATCCCCCTCAACATCCCGTTCAATATTGACATTTTCGCCATCGACTTTAATATCAGTGATCGTCGTGATACATGGAATGTCCAGTCGTTCTGCAAGTCTCGGGCCTACTTGACCGCTTGCTTCATCAATCGCTACATTCCCCGCCAAAATGATATCGGCTTCTTTGTCCGCAAAGAAAGCCTCCAGAATTTTAACGGTCGTATACTGATCGCCTTCCTCAAGGTCGTCTTCGGTATTGATCAACACCGATTTGTCTGCTCCCATCGCAAGCGCAGTCCGGAGTTGTTTTTCGGAGTCTTCCTCTCCAACGGTTACCACCGTGACTTCGCCTCCATGCTCATCGCGAAGATTAATGGCTTCTTCCACGGCATATTCATCATAAGGGTTGATGATGTATTCTGCTCCATCATCTTCAATCTGGCCGTTTTTAATTACAATCTTCTCTTCAGTGTCAAACGTACGTTTCAATAAGACAAAAATGTTCATATGGTTCTGCCTCCTATTCTATTGATCCTTAAACGCTGGTTTTCTTTTTTCTATAAAGGCCTGGACACCCTCTTTAGCATCTTCAGTTCCAAAAATCGCAGCAAAGGCGTCACCTTCAGCTGAAACCCCTTCCTCATACTGAGCATTATGACTGTAAGGAATAAGTTGCATCACTTTATGAATGGAAGGTCCGCTCTTGGCACTCGCTTTACGAGCAAACTGCCCTGCCGATTCAAAAAGCTCGCCCTCCCCTTCAAAATAACGCGTAGCCAGACCAGCTTCTACTGCTTCCTTGCCGGTGATGGGCTCAGCAGACAAAATCATTTCATAAGCTTTGGCCGCCCCTACATAACGTGGCAAACGTTGTGTTCCTGCAAAACCTGGGATGATGCCGAGCGAAAGCTCTGGTAAGCCTAGCGTTGCATCAGCTGTCACGTATCGAAGATGACACGCCATAGCAAGTTCCAAACCTCCACCCAAAGCGGCACCATGGATGGCGGCAATTACAGGAATATGGAATCGTTCAAGTCGATCAAATAAACGCTGCCCTTTTGCAGCTAACATTTTGTAATCGGATTCATTTTGAAGCGAAGTAAATTCTTTAATATCAGCGCCAGCTGAAAAGAATTTACCTTCCCCTCGTATGACTACCGCCTTGACAGATGAATCGTTTTCAATTTCATCCAGGCGCCCTGCTAAATCAGACAGCAATGTGCTTGATAATGCGTTAGCTGGAGGGCTTTGAATGGTGAACGTTGCGACATTTTCATCAATTGTGTAAGTAATCGTACTCATGTATCTTCCGCTCCCTTATACAGTGTTGCGAGCCAGGCCATTCACCAGCATTCTATGCACCTCAGCAGATTGTTTCACCAAGTTATAGCGTTCATCCTTCATCACCCAATTGGTAACCGTCTCGTCCATGGTACCGAAAATCATCTGTCGGACAAGCCTCCGGTCGAGATCATCCCGAAAAATCTGCTCATCAATGCCTTCTTGAACAATAGCATCAATAACAGCAAGGTAACGTTTGAGCACATCATTAATCTTTTGTCTGAGCTCTTTATTGGATTGTCGCAGCTCAAGCTGGGTGACGATAGCAAGATGGTGATCAGCTGAAAGCTGGCTAAAATGCATGTCAATCAAACTGCGTAGTTTGTCACTGGCATTGTCCTGTGCCGTGGTCTCCTCTTCAATTTTTTCCACGAATTGCCCCATCTTGTTCTGAAACAACGAAACCAGAATATCCTCTTTGTTCTTAAAGTAAAGATAAATCGTTCCATCAGCCACTCCCGCTTTTTTTGCTATCCTGGAAACCTGCGAGGAGTGGTATCCATTTTCAGCAATCACTTCGACAGCGGCATCAATGATTTGCTTGTATTTCGGCTTATTTTTCTTCATGTAAGGTCTCCTCTGCTCCATGTCGCGAAAATGAATGAACAATCATTCATAGTTTATTTTACACACAGGTTTTCTGACTGTCAACAATTAGACGGGCTCTTTTTCCGACTGTTTTTTCTTTTCTTCATCAACGAGGGCACGTCGAAGAATTTTCCCGACAGCCGTCTTAGGCAGTTCGTTTCTGAATTCATACTTGCGCGGCACTTTATACGCAGCCATATTTTTTCGGCAAAACGCATCAAGCTCTTCCTCAGAAATCTCATGATCCTGCCTCTTGACGATGTATGCTTTGACCGTTTCACCACGATATGGATCGGGGATGCCTGCCACCACTACTTCCTGAATGGCATCAAGCTCGTATAAGACCTCTTCTACTTCACGAGGATAAATATTGAAACCCCCAGCAATAATCATGTCTTTTTTTCGATCAACGACATAAAAGTAACCGTCTTCATCCATATATCCGATATCTCCTGTACGGAACCATCCATCCTCACTTAACACGTCTGCCGTATCATCTTCACGGTTCCAGTAACCCTTCATGACCTGCGGGCCTTTAATAGCGATCTCTCCAATCTCTCCTATCACTGCCGTATCATTGTCTTCTAAATTGACGATCTTGGCATCTGTGTCAGGATAAGGGATACCGATGCTTCCACTCACGCGTTTGCCCCAAACAAGATTGGAATGTGTAACCGGCGATGTTTCGGTTAAACCGTAGCCTTCTACGAGTTTGCCACCCGTGACTTTTTCGAATTTTTCCTGAACGTCCACCGGCAATGGAGCAGAGCCGCTTAAACATGCTTCTATTGAGGAAAGGTCGTAGTTTTTGAGTTTAGGATGGTTGAGCAATGCAATATAAATCGTCGGTGCCCCGGGAAATAATGTTGGCTTCTGTTTATCAATCGTTTTCAGGACATCAATCGGTTCAAACTTGGGAAGCAGGATCATCTTAGTGCCCATCATAACAGAAAGGTTCATCACTGCCGTCATTCCGTACACATGGAAAAATGGCAGAATGCCCAACACACTCTGTTCACCTTTCTTGGACTTATACAGCCAATTATTAGCCATCTGGGTATTGGCCACGAGGTTATAGTGCGTGAGCATTACCCCTTTTGGATAACCTGTCGTTCCACCCGTATATTGCAATAAAGCCAGATCTTCCATCGGGTCGATATCCACTGGTGTAAAATCTCCACTTGAATGTTGTAAAATATGATGCCATAAATGCGTATCATGGGATTGCTCCGGCTTCACAACCATAGCATATTGTCTTTTTTGTATGATGGGGTACAGAAGGTTTTTGGGGAAGGGTAAATAATCTTTAATGCCTGTAATAATGACGTGCTCCAGTTCGGTCTCGCTTTTAACGCTTGCCACTTTAGGATATAAAATATCAAGGCAGACAATCATTTTGGCTCCGGAGTCATTCAGCTGATAAGCTAACTCCCTTTCCATATAGAGCGGATTGGTTTGAACAACGATCCCTCCAGCCATTAAGACACCGTAATAAGCTATAACGGACTGGGGCGTATTTGGCAGCATAATGGCAACACGATCTCCTTTATTAAGGCCAAGCTGCTGCACATATTCCGCGAACTGTTTCGTCTCGTAAAGCACTTCACTGTATGTCATTTCCTTCCCCATAAAATGAAGCGCTTTCACATCAGCGTATACGTCACCACTTTCAATTAAATACTGGTGTAGCGGTTTTTGATCATATTCGAATGAGGGTGCAATTTCCACGGGATATTGTTTGTGCCATGGACGGTCAAATGCCTTGGTCATCAAAACGCCTCCTTCAGTTTCGTTACTTTTATTATACCGATTTATTCACGAAATAGAAAATACAATTTCTAATTTTTTGAATATTGTTAAGGCGATTATAGGACAAATGACCTTTATACCGTCCATTATACAGACAAAATCAATAAAATAATAAATAAATGATACCAGTCACCACGAACAAAACTGCTATAACACCAAGAATTTTTGCTAACGTTTCCAAAACCTCACCTGCTAACCTGTATTAAATGATATTCGCCCCGATAACATAAGAAAGACCAATCGAAATAACAAGCGATATAAAGCCGACCGCCCGATTATCCTGTTTAATTTCATCATCAATTTTAAAGGAGGGTGTTAAAAATTCAAAGATAAAGTACCCGAACAATAATAACAAAAAGCCGAATAACCCCCAGCCCATCGTTTCGATGATGGAGTCATTATGTTCAATGGAAAATCGGAAAATATTGGCGATACCGAATATTTTACCGCCAGTCGCCAGGGCCACTGCCATATTCCCGTTCTTGATTTCTTTCCAATTGTTATACGTTGTAACAAGTTCAAATATCGCCATAAATAAAACAAGACATAAGACGACCACACTATAGCGAGCGGCAGCCTCGACTAAAACGTTTTCCCAAAACCCTGTCATAACGTCCCCTCCAAAAAATCTGATCTAACGTAGTTCCAAGATTGTGACACCACTACCGCCTTCATTCATACCGCCGGCCCGGTACGTATCCACTGAGCGATGCGTTTTGGCAAAATTTTGTACCCCGGTTCTAAGGGCGCCGCTCCCTTTTCCATGAATAATTGATACGCGTGGATACCCTGCCAGTACAGCATCATCCACATATTTTTCCAAATGATTCAGAGCTTCCTCGTATCGTTCACCGCGTAAGTCCAATTCTGTTTTCACGTGATGGCTTTTTCCTTTCACCGTAGCCATCGGCCTTTCTTGAACAGGCTGTTCGGACTGTATAAATTCGATGTCTTTTCGTTTTGCTTTTACTTTCATCACACCAACTTGGACGTGATATTCTTTTGCACTTACTTTTTCAATGATCGTACCATTTTGATTGAGCGTAAGCAATTTCACTTCATCGCCAGGTTTTAGTTCTTTGGATTCTGCGCTTGTCTGTACAGATTTGGTCTTACTTTGATGTTGTGTCAACGCCGGTTGTGCTTCATCGAGCTGTTTACGAGCCTCAATCCACTCATGCTCTTTCAACCCCGTATCATGTTTCATTTGGCGCAGTTCGTTTACGATATCCTCGGCATCCTGACGTGCTTTCTGCAGAGATTTCTCCGCTTTTTGCTCCGCTTTTTCATATAATTTCTCTTTTTGGTGTTCAAATTGATCCCATTGTTTCTTTAATTGATTGCGAAGTTCTTCTGCTTCTTCTAATAGCTCCTCAGCATGTTCATAGTCTCGTTCAGCTTCACGTTTTGACTGTTCAAGTGAAGCGATCATATTCTCGACACTTTCAGAATCTCTGCCCACATGTTGTTTAGCAGAAGTAATGACACTTTCATCCAGCCCGAGTCGCCTTGATATTTCAAAGGCATTACTCCGCCCCGGCACGCCAATAAGCAAACGATAGGTGGGCTTTAACGTATCAATATCGAATTCTACTGACGCATTCGTGACCTCGTTACGATTATAGCCGTAAGCTTTTAATTCTGGATAGTGGGTCGTAGCAATCACACGCGCATGTCGACTGACCACTTCGTCTAAAATGGACATGGCAAGAGCTGCCCCTTCTTGAGGATCTGTCCCCGCCCCCAGTTCATCAAATAAAACGAGCGACTTATCGTCGACACGCGAAAGGATATCTACAATGTTCGTCATATGTGACGAAAAGGTACTCAAACTTTGTTCAATGGACTGTTCGTCGCCAATATCAGCGAAGACATTTTCAAAAACCGCCATTTCCAGCCCGTCCATTGCAGGAATTTGTAATCCGGACTGCGCCATCAGCGTACAGAGGCCTACCATTTTCAACGTGACGGTTTTCCCCCCGGTATTCGGTCCTGTAATGACAATCGACGTATAGTCTTTTCCGAGCTCAACGTCGTTTGGGACCACTTCTTCGGCTGCGATCAAAGGGTGACGCGCTTGTCTCATATTGATGACCCCATGATCATTCATCGTCGGTTTAGAGGCTTTCATGGTCTGAGCCAGTTTAGCCCGCGCAAACATGAAATCAATATGCCCTAAACGTTTCACATTTTCATACAAATACGTTTCATCAGCCGCTATCGCTTCCGATAATTCCTTTAATATTTTCTCGATTTCATTCTTTTCCTGAACTTTTGATTCCTGCAATTGGTTATTCAAATCGACGATCGCTTGCGGTTCAATAAACAATGTAGCACCACTGGAGGATTGATCATGGACGATCCCGCCGATGGCACTTCTATATTCTTGTTTCACAGGTAGAACATAGCGTTCATTGCGGATCGTCACGATAGCATCCGATAACATCTTAGACTTTGATTTTGTATAGGCATCCATTTTATCTCGAATTCGACTTTCATATGTCCGAATCCGAGAACGTATTGAACGCAGTTGAGATGAGGCCCCGTCCATGACGACCCCATGATCATCAATGCAATTTCGGATATGCCGTTCTAATTCATTGAGCGAAACAATATTGCCCGCCAGCTCACGCAACATAGGCATCTCAGGCTCTTCGGCATCTTCAATGAATCGCTTCAGCTGTTTCCCACCATAGATTGTACTCGCAATCTCGAGGCACTCGTACGGACTTAATATCCCCCCGATCGTTGTCCGCTTCAGACTCGGTTTAATATCAACAATGCCGCCAAGTGGCGCTTGTCCTTTGAGACGCAGAACATGAGCAGCTTCGTCAGTTTCGGCCTGCCAAAGTTGGACTTCCTGCAAGTCTGTTGAAGGACGTAATGCCTTCACCTGTTCACTCCCGAGGGAGGTTGCCGTCTGTTGGCTAAGTCGTTCAATAATTTTCTTATATTCTAAAACATCCAGGATGCGTGAGTCCATTCGTGCTATTCTCCTTTATCACTTATGATCATTGAAAAGCTTCATAAGGTCGTTCTTATTCCACGTATTGATTACGGTCTCCTTTTCCAGCCACCCTTTCCTGGCTGTGCCGACCCCTATTTTCATATGATCAAGCATGGCATAGTTATGAGCGTCTGTATTAACAGCCAGACGAACACCGTTATTCTGGGCTTCTCGCACCCATTCCCAACTTAAATCAAGCCGGTTCGGGTTGGCGTTCAATTCTAATACAGTCCCGGTCTTTGAAGCTTTGTTTATCAGTTCTTCATGATCGACCCGATACCCTTCACGTCTGCCAATTAGGCGTCCGCTTGGGTGAGCAATCATGGTCACGTAAGGATTTTCTAAAGCAGCATTGAGGCGTGCCATGATTTTCTCCTGAGATTGATTAAAACTTGAATGAATCGATGCGATGACAAAATCCATTTCAGATAGGAATTGGTCGGAAAAGTCGAGCGTAGCATCAGGCCGTATATCCATTTCAATTCCCGCAAATATATGAAAATTGTTCATCTCTTGATTGAGTTTATCAATCTCCTTACGCTGTTTGCGCAGCCGTTCTTCATTTAAACCATTGGCTACCTGCAGATATTTGGAATGATCCGTAATCGCGATGTAATCATACCCATGTTCTTGAGCACGAAGCGCCATTTCTTTTATTGATTGTGCGCCATCACTCCATGTTGAGTGCATATGAAGGTCACCGCGAATATCAGACAGTTCGATTAAGGGAACGCTCTCCTTGAAGTATTCTAACTCACCTTGATTCTCCCGTACTTCCGGAGGTATATAGTTCAAGCCGAAATGCTTATAAAACGCTTCTTCACTCGAACTTGTCATAACTTCTTCACTTTCGATATGCTCGATGCCATACTCGTTAATTTTCTCATTCTGTTCTTTTGCCAGCTGCCGCATCGCTACATTGTGATCTTTGGAACCTGTAAAATGATGAAGCGCATTATAATACTCATCAGGGTGAACAATACGGAAATCCACATTGATATCATAACCTTCTTCAATAACCACCGATACTTTCGTCTCTCCTGAGGCGATTATATCTTTGATATCAGGGTATTCCAAAAGGGCATCTCTCGTCGCTTCACCTTCTTTTGAAGCTATAATGAAGTCAATATCTTTAATCGTTTCTTTCATTCTTCTCAGACTGCCTGCCCGGGAAAAGCGCTTAATCGCAGTTATTGTGTCCAGATGGGCTTCAATTTTTTCCGCTAACGGCAGCATAACCGCTATCGGCAGTCTTTCAGGCCGTGCACCGGCCTCCTCAAGTGCTTTTAGGATTTTTTCGGCTGA
Organism: Thalassobacillus sp. CUG 92003; assembly: GCF_013618635.1. GTDB lineage: Bacteria > Bacillota > Bacilli > Bacillales > Halobacillaceae > CUG-92003. The sequence goes on from NZ_JABLSJ010000008.1 coordinate 79,327, forward strand.
TTTCTTGCCGAACCCACTCAAGGCCTCGGCATCACCCTTTTCACATGCTTCTTTCAACGTCTGAGCATCCTTCACTCCAAGTTCTTGATACAATTTAGAAAGCTTTTTGCCACCAAGCCCCGGAAGGTCAAGTAAAGGAATCAAACCTTTCGGGATCTCTTCCTGGAGCTGAGCAAGCGTGTCTGAGCTCCCATTCTCGATATACTCTTCAATGACAGACGCTGTACCTTGACCAATTCCGCTGATCTCAGTAAAGTCGTCCATTTCGTCAAGAGAGCGATCATCTTGCTCTAAAGCTTGGGCCGCTTTGCGGTAAGCTGACGTTCTAAAAGCGTTCTCACCTTTCAGTTCCATATAGACGGCAACTTTCTCCAACAGCTGAATCACTTGTTTTTTATCAATTGACATGATGGACATCAACTCCTGTCTATAAAAGTACGCGTGCTTAAATCAATTTTGCTGCATCTGACAAAGGGCACAACTAAAGAAAAAACTTCTCTTGGATCAGAGAAGTTTACAGGATCGCACCCACATGTTCAATCCACATTGCTTTTAATTGCGCAGAAAACACCGGGGTATGTTCAATGATCAACTGGCCAAGGAACGATCCATCTACCGCATTTTGAATCATCGCCATAGGGACCAAAGCACCGATATAAAGCAAGACGAATAGGATCAAATAATTCTCAACAAAACCTAATATGGCGCCAAGCAAACCATTGACTGTACTTAAAATCGGTAATTCAGAAACAAAATCAAGCATGGATGCAATGATATGCAATATGATCTTCACGCCAAAAAATAGGATGGCAAATGCAATAGCATTATAGAATGCTTGCTCCAACGGTAATGACTCTAGAAACAAAGCCCACGTTTGGCCTTCGGGCAGTTCAGGATAAGGAATCCAGAGTTTTAACTTCGGCGCTAAATCATCGTAGTATAAAACAGCAACAATAAAAGCTGCAATAAAACCAATGAGATGAAACAATTGTAAAATGAACCCTCTGCGTAATCCGTTTAATATTCCAATGACTAATATGATAATGATTAGTAAATCAAGCATGACGTTACCGGTCCTCTTCCTCTTTCTTTTTTATATAGTCGAGCAGTTCTGAATACTCTTCTTTCAGCTTTATGTAATCATTCATTGTGTTTACAGCTGAAAGCACAGCTAACTTTGCTGTGTCTAATCTTGGGTTGGCCTCATGGATTTCGCTCATCTTTTGATCGACAAGACTGGCCACCATACGGATATGATGAGGTTCTTCTTGACCGATAATTGTATAAGAACGGTTATGAATTTCTACCGTGATTCGTTTTTTATCTTCATCAGATCGGGCCATGTCCATACCCCCCTCAATTCTAAATCCTAAACTTAATATTAACACGAAGTTTTACAATAGTGAAAGCAATCCGATTAATAATAGAAATTGTTCGTAAACTCCCTCTCCTCTGCTATAATAAAACCACTACAACGGCTCTGTTAAATTTCAGGTTTGATTATATTTCAGGTTCTTAAGCCTTTCGTCATCTTGCCTCAGTATTGATATACTTAACAGACCCATAGTAATAGAAAGGAAGACTTATGTCACAAGTTGTACTGCAGTTAAATAAGCAAACCATCCAAAAAATGAAATCCCATTACGCTAAACAATCAAAGGCTAAAATCCCTCCTGGGGCTGCATTTGCAGCTAAAACGGATGATTGTTCGATTACCGCATACCAATCTGGAAAAGTTTTATTCCAAGGAAAAAACCCTCACCAGGAAGCTGAACGTTGGGGCAAGCCGGCACATCCTAAGGGTGAGAGTAACCAAAAGCAGAGCGCCTCCTCTCAACATTCTAAACAACCACCCGCCTGGTTATTCACCAGTTCTCACGCAGGATCAGACGAAGCCGGCACAGGCGATTTCTTCGGCCCTATAACCGTCGCTGCTGTCTATCTCAAACACGATCAACTTGCGTATTTGAAAGAAGCAGGGGTCAAAGATTCCAAGCACTTAAGCGACCAGCAAATCAAACAACTTGTTAAGAAAATAGTTCATATGAAAATCCCTTATACGCTGCTTAAACTTAACAATAAAAAATACAACGAGCTGCAAGCAAGTGGATGGACACAGGGTAAAATGAAAACCATGCTTCACCATCGTGCCCTTGATGGCTTATTAGAGAAGATTGCACCAGATCGACCTGATGGCATTTTGATTGACCAATTTTCTCAGCCTGAGGTTTATCAAAAACATCTGAAAAGTGAAGGGAAAACATTGCAAGAGGACGTTTACTTCATGACTAAAGCTGAAAGCTATTCGCTGGCTGTAGCTTCAGCATCGATCTTAGCCAGGTCGAGTTTTGTAAAAGCGATGGATGATATAGCTGAAGCCACTGGTCTTCCCATCCCTAAAGGAGCTTCCTCGAGTGTTGACCAGGCAGCGGCCCAAGTAATCGAAACATATGGCGAAGCTAAACTTGATGAGATTGCTAAGACTCATTTCAGTACCACTTCCAAAGCTAGAAAATTACTATGAACCTTGAGAGCCCCTGGACGATTTCGTTAGAAGTCATCCGGGGGTTTTGTGTTTCAGGGTGAGTGGAGGAACGATGATAAAGGGCGCAGCGACGGTAATGCTGGGCATGCGATGATAACCTGGCTCGGAGCGATGATAATGGAGCGCGAACTGACGATAAGGTGCGGAGAAACGACGAGAAAGCGAGGAGCGACGATAAAGCCTGAGCTAGCGATGATAATCTGGCTCGAAGCGATGATATGGGAGCGCGAACCGACGATAACGAGCGGAGGAGCGACGATAAAGCCTGGGCTAGCGATGATAATCTGGCTCGGAACGATGATAAGCGGGGCCGAAGCGACGATAAGGGCAGGATAACCGATGATAAAGCGAGGAGTGACGATAAATGCTGTGCTTGCGATAAGCAGTAAGAAAAATAGCTTGCGGAAAACAGAAGTTTTCCGCAAGCATTAGAAGTTACGTAATAAATTTTTTATGACCTTAGTTCAGCTTGATGCTCACCTTTGACTGCTTCTAGAATACGTTGATGGGCTTCCTCAACTTCTTTGTCTTTAAGTGTTCGGTTCGGGTCCAAGTACAAGAGATTAAATGCCAAAGACTTCTTACCTTCAGGCAGATGCTCTCCTTGATAGACATCAAACACGCGGACATCCCGGATTAAAGGACGCCCGGTTGCAAAAATGGTTGCAGCAATATGAGAAGCTGCGGCGGATTCATCAACAACCAGCGCAATATCGCGACTTACAGATGGATAACGCGGGATTGTTTGGAACGTTTCCTCTTTCTCATAGTTGGCGATTAAGGCTTCCGCATTCAAATCAAATACGAACGTTTCTTTCAAGTCCAGTTCTGCTTGAAGGTTTGGATGAATCTGTCCGACAAAGCCAATCGTTTCGTTCTTGTAGGAGATTACTGCCGTGCGGCCCGGATGCATATCGGGAAGCTTGGCTTGCTCATAATTCAGGGTAATATCTAATAAATCTTCAAGCCCCTCAATGATGCCCTTCACTACAAAGAAATCCACCGGCTTGTTTTCTTGCTGCCAATCGTGGCTATTCCATTTCCCCGTGATGGCCCCGGCTGCTCTCAATTGTTCATAAGGCTGTTTGGAGAGGGTCGCTTCATCATTGATAAACACGCTCCCCAGTTCAAAATAAGCTAAATCGTGCTGCTTTCTCGCAACGTTATACGTCAAGGAGGCCAGCATTTCAGGCAGCATGCTCAAACGGAGATGACTGTGCTCCTCACTCATTGGCATAGACAACCTGACAGGATGATCACCTCTCGCTCTCACATCTGGACTGACTAATTGGTCGGATCTCGATTCAGTCGTTAAGGAGTACGTAATGGTTTCGTCTAGGCCTGCGCCTTCAAAGTACGTTTTGACGTTACGTTTCAATTGTTGGTATAGCGTAAGGCCGCCAGCCTGAGCAGCTCCACCCGGTAAGGTATATGGTAATTGATCGTATCCATGTAAGCGGGCAAATTCCTCCAACATATCTTCAAACAACTCAATATCCCCGCGACGTGTTGGCACACTTACAGTGTAAAGATCTCCGTCTTTTTCAAATTGAAATTGAAGCCGACGCAAAATATGTTCTATTTCATCTTCTTGCAGATGTGTTCCAAGGCGGTTATTCACGTGGGTAAGCTCGACTTGCACGGTGCGTTCACTACGATCCAAGTGATCAAATTCTGCTGCACCATCAATAACCTGACCGCCTGCATAGGTTTGCAGAAGTTCACAGGCTTTCATTCCCGCCTGTTTCACACGATTCGGATCGACCCCTTTTTCAAAACGTATGCTCGATTCACTGCGCAAACCGTGATCCTTAGATGATTGACGTACGATAGAAGGGGCAAAATAAGCAGACTCCAACAAAATAGTCGTTGTGTCCTCCTGTACTTCTGTATCTGCCCCGCCCATTACACCTGCTAATGCCATAGGCTCTTTGCCGTTTGTAATCAACAGATGATCAGCGTTCAAGGTGCGTTCTTGCCCATCTAAAGTTGTAATGGTTTCTTGATCTTGTGCTCTGAGAACGACGACTTCTTTTGAACCGAAGCGGTCGTAATCAAAAGCATGAAGGGGCTGGCCGTACTCAAGCAGGACATAGTTCGTAATATCAACAACATTATTAATCGGCCGAATTCCAGCTGCTGTTAAACGATTGCGCATCCATAAAGGGGACGGAGCGACATTAATGTTATCAATGACGAAAGCCCCATAATAAGGATTTGCTTCAGGGTCTTCGACTTGAACTTGAATACGATCCGCTGCAGACTCTTCCTTAGTACTTACACGTGGTGCTTCAGGTTTAAAATCTTGATCCAAAATGGCCGCAACTTCATACGCCACGCCGATCATACTTAAGCAATCAGATCGATTAGGGGTCAACCCCAATTCTAAAATGACATCATCCAAATTTAATAGCTTACAGGCATTTGCGCCCGTTTCCACATCGTCAGGAAATACAAAAATGCCATCAACAAAAGCTTTCGGAACATCTTTTTCTGCCACCCCTAATTCCTGGAGCGAACAAATCATGCCATTGGACGTTACCCCGCGCAATTCAGTTTGTTTGATTTTAAAATTTCCCGGAAGTGTCGTATCAGGAAGAGCTACTGCTACTTTTTGGCCACTGGCAATGTTTGGAGCGCCACAAACGATCTGATAGGTTTCTTGGCCCGTGTTCACCTGGCATACGCTTAATTTATCAGCATTGGGATGCGGACTGCACGCTTCTACAAAACCAACGACAACGCCGGTTATATTCTCAGCGATGGAAGCTACACTTTCGACTTCGATTCCCGTTTTTGTAATCAATTCAGCCAGTTCATTCGGTTCATGGTCGCTTATGTCAACGTACTGTTTTAACCAATTCAGTGATACTAACATGATGACTCCTCCTTATACCTTGTGATATTGCTTCAAGAAACGGATATCGTTCGTGTAAAAATGACGAATATCATCGATTCCGTATTTCAACATGGCAATCCGCTCCGGTCCCATGCCAAAGGCGAAACCAGAATATGTTTCAGGGTCATAGCCAGCCATTCTGAGTACATTCGGATGCACCATGCCTGCACCTAAAATTTCAATCCAACCGGTCCCTTTACATACCGAACACCCTGCACCGTTACACATTTTGCAGGAAATATCCATTTCCACGGAAGGTTCCGTGAAAGGGAAAAAGCTCGGACGCAAGCGAATTTCACGGTCTGAACCGAACATTTGCTTCGCAAACTTATTTAGGACACCCTTCAAATCGCTCATGCGCACGTTTTCATCGACCAGCAGGCCTTCCACTTGGGTGAACTGATGCGAATGAGTCGCATCATCTGTATCACGTCGGTACACTTTACCAGGACAGATCATTTTGACGGGTTCACTGCCATCTTTCGCCCCCATCGTTCGGGCTTGCACAGGCGATGTATGAGTGCGGAGCAGGAGCTCTTCCGTTATATAAAAGGAATCCTGCATATCGCGAGCCGGATGTCCCTTCGGAAGATTCAAGGCCTCAAAGTTGTAATAATCCGTCTCGACTTCAGGCCCTTCCTTGATTTCAAAGCCCATTCCAATGAACAGGTCTTCGATCTCTTCAAGGATGCTGGTCAACAAATGAGGACCGCCAACTTCTACAGGTCGTCCGGGCAATGTAACATCAATCGTTTCTTCTGCCATTCGACGTTCTAAGGCAATGTCTTCTAATTTCTTCATTTTTGCATCAAGAGCATTGGCGATTTCTTCACGGACGTCGTTTGCCAATTGACCGATGACCGGGCGTTCCTCAGCTGAGAGTTTTCCCATGCCGCGCAGCATTTCCGTAATCGGGCCCTTTTTACCTAGGTACGACACACGAATGTCTTGCAGGCTTTTCGTATCTTCAGCTTCCTCCACTTTGCGTAGAGCTTCTTCCTTCAGTTCAAGCAAACGTTCTTTCATGATCAGCTTCCTCCTTTTATGTTTGTCCAGCCTATATCATAAAAAAAGCCCCGCCCTAAAAAGGGACGAGACTTATATTTCGGTTCGCGGTACCACCCTAGTTGACACAGATTCGTGTCCACTCATCAGGATAACGGCCTTAATCCGGGGCATCATGACCTGATGCCAGCTCCAGAGTGAAATTTCATTGATCATCCCGGTAAAAGTGTTTCCAGTCTAGACACTTTCTCCCTGCACCTTGATGATGATCAGCTACTTTGCTCTTTCCAAGCTTTTGACTTTATTCTGATTATATATTATAGAAAAAGTTAAGCGCAGACGCAACCTTTAATATTGGATATAATACATAAGGATAGCTGAAGCAGTGGAAACATTCAACGATTCTGCTTTACCCAGTATCGGAATGGTAACGAGCTGATCTGTCATATCCGCTACATCAGGTTGTAATCCCGAGCCTTCATTCCCCAGTACCAGTGTCAATTTGTCTGGAACAGGGCATGTTTTATAGGGAGCCGCACCTTCAAGGGCTGCCCCCCATATTTCACTGCTCATTTCTTTTGCGGATTGAATGTAGTCGCTTAGTGTCCCTTCAAACATATCCAGATGAAAGAGCGACCCTTGAGTTGAGCGAACGACTTTATCATTGTATAAATCAACGCTTCCTGTGCCAAGGACGACCGCATCAAAACCGGCAGCATCTGCTGTTCGGATAATCGTGCCCGCGTTGCCTGGATCTTGAACACCATCTAGCATGATGACACGGTCATATGAGCGCCAGGGAACGTGTTTCATTTCCACGACCGCGGCTATGCCTTGTGGGCTTTTCGTTTCGGCAATCGCATAAAACACCGACGTTGAGACGCGGCTCACCTGAAGTGAGGCTGCCCAATCCGGTAGCTCTGTATGTTCGTTGATGATAATCTCTCGGACAACCCAATCACTCGTTACAGCTTCTTCAACTAGATGAAAGCCTTCCACCAGGAACGATTGGGATTGTTTGCGATACTTCCGTTGGTGAAGTTTTTTCCAATCTTTTACTTTTGTATTTTGGGTAGAAGTCAGCATGCCGATCCCTTCTTTTTTTATAACGTTAGTATGTATCAAGTTGACCCTGCGTTTTTACAGAGCATTCGTTAAGTGTTCCCTATTATCATACATAGAACGCGCGCCATGGGTCAAACTAAAATGAAGAATTTCTGATGATGGAGGGATAATGATGAATTTAAACTTGCGAGCAGCCATCCTATCTAACGTTTCAGACCATGATACCTCTCAGCTTGAAGCAACGATCGTGGATGCTGTACAAAAAGGTGAAGAAAAGATGCTTCCCGGCCTTGGCGTCATGTTTGAACTGATTTGGAAAGAAGCGAATGAGCAAGAAAAAGAAGAAATGCTCTCAGCTTTAGAACAAGGTATTAAAAACGAAAAACAATCGCACTAAATGGCTTTGCAATCGATGACCTCGGCAACTTATTGTTTGAATGAGAACAGACCAAATCTTAAGCGATTTGGTCTGTTCATTAATTGGCTATTTCGTATAATTCACCTCAGACTAGCTACGATGCAACTTTTCTGTTATTAATTGAATGTAATATTTTCCACAGCGTTATGATCAAGTTTCTTAATGACTTCTACAATCAATCTTACTGCATTTTCAAAATCATCACGATGCAGCATTGCGGCATGAGAATGAATATAACGCGTTGCAACTGTAATGGATAAAGCAGGAACGCCGTTATGGCTTAAGTGGATGGAACCTGAGTCCGTCCCGCCAGCGGCAAGCGAATCAAATTGATAAGGTATCTCATTTTCATCAGCAGTATCCACGACAAAATCACGTACACCTTTATGGGAAATCATAGAAGCGTCATAAAGGATGATTTGTGGGCCGTCCCCCATTTTACTTAGCGCTTCCTTCTCACTGACGCCAGGTGTATCCCCAGCAATTCCTACGTCCACACCGAAAGCGATATCAGGGTTGATCGCATGAGCCGATGTCCGGGCACCGCGCAATCCTACTTCTTCCTGTACTGTTCCGACCCCATAAACGATATTAGGGTGTTTCTCTTTCTTCAACTGTTTCAACACTTCAATCGCTATGGCACAGCCAATCCGGTTATCCCACGCTTTAGCTAGAAGCATTTTGTCATTTTTCATTTGGGTAAATTCGAAATATGGAACGACGGAGTCCCCGGGACGTACGCCAAATTCTTTCGCTTCTTCTTTACTAGAAGCACCTATGTCGATGAACATGTCTTTGATTTCCACCGGCTTTTTCCTGGCTTCCGGTGAAAGAATATGAGGTGGTTTGGAACCGATGACACCTGTCAGTTCCCCTTCTTTTGTCATAAGCGTCACACGCTGAGCCAGCATCACTTGGCTCCACCAGCCTCCTACAGTTTGAAAGTAAACAAATCCCTTATCATCAATCCGGGTAACCATGAAGCCCACTTCGTCTAAGTGGCCGGCGACCATGATTTTCGGGCCTTTTTTATCACCGATTTTTTTGCCGATCAAGCTGCCTAAATTGTCTGAATAGACTTCATCAGCGTACGGTTCGAGATATTGTTTCATAACATCCCGAGCTTCTTTTTCGTTACCGGGAATCCCTTTGGCGTCTGTGAGATCTTTGAGCATTTGTAATGTTTCATCTTTCTTTGCCATTATGTAATTCTCCTCCTTTTATTGTAATCCGTATTAATTATATCGTTTTTTGTAAGAATTCACAAAAAATTTCCTATTTTGTTCAATAACCTTTATCCTGTCGTTCATAATTCACTTTATTTTTAGCCAAATAAGCGTCTTGAACGTCTTGTTCACTGAAACCGATCGTTCTTCCCAATGTCAAATACGATGTAAACAAAGCCTGATACGTTTCCTGGCAGGGAGAAGTACTGAAGCGATTGACCTCCTCATAAACCTTTAGAAACCCATTAGTCAAATCAGCATATTCCTCATAGTCTTCAGTCCCCATTCCAGCTTCTATCTCAATACCCAGGGACAAAATAAAATGAAGGCCATCCACATATTCTTCCAGTATGACAGCTCGTGCACTAGCTGGTTTGGCACTCCAAAACTTAAAGCAGCGGGTTTCATTAGCGAGCTCCCCTAGTTCAACCATCAGCGCCAGCACTTTTCGCTTAAATAAGGCTTCTCCAGTAAGGTTATTGTGGTTCTCGATATACGTATCCAGCTCTTTTTGCATGTGAAACAGCTCGTCCCAATTCATGGTGCTTTGCTCCTCTCTTATTTTTTTCTATAATAAATGTATCATTTATTGAAACTTAACGGCAGCCCTGTACGTAAAACTAGGCAACCACTCGAGAAAAGAGGGAGAAGATTCGCATGATCGTCATACTGTTTCGACTGCTGATTCTCATTGCAATCATATTTCTGATATACACAGCTTATAAATATATGATCAATCCCAAGCGAAAACTGGAACTTGCCAAAGAAAATAAGGCTTTTTATTTTCATGACGATCCCTCCAATACAAAGCAGAATTTTATTCTGACGTATAAAGGGTTTGTGTTCGAAGGTGAAAAATATTTAGGCACAACAGAAGACTCATTTGAAGTGCTTAATATCAGTGTGTCAGCGAAGAACCCTCATGAGCTTAGAGGGCTTGATCGTAATGACCTCTACTTTCTGGAAGAGGAAATTCTGATTCACTACCCTTTTGCATCGATCGAATGGAAATATCCCATTAACCGTTTGATCATCCACCCCTTGGATGACCACCATGAATAAATCACGTTACAACGGTATTAAACAAACACGCTAAAGGCTGTCGATCATTTCTCGACAGCCTGTTTTTGTTATCAGCTTTTGAAATCGTCGTGCAGTTAAGTGAGCGATTTACGTGCAATAAATTCCTGAATCGTAAAACTCGAACTCTGAGAGCGTAACATCATACAAAGGGCAACCAATGCCAGAATCAGCCCAAACACGATCGGCCAATGAAGGCCACTTAACGATTGACCTAACGATGTATATACGATAGCTAGAGGAAAGTTGGAGATAAGCGATGCTTTGGTGTATTCTCTGAAATCAGCTGAAATCTCAATCAAGCAGAAGGAAAGCAGATGAAAGTGGATAAAGGGGATTAATCTCAGTACCGTTACTTGTTTGACCGTAAGGATGCTTCCTCGTTTCGACAGCTTCTGATACACCTTTTGCAGCCTGTGAAACACGGACGGAAGATGCCCGATGAACCGGTAAAACAATAAACTCGACAGCATTATTCCAATAATAGAATAAACCGTTCCTGCGACGATCCCAAACAGGATGCCCCCGGAAATACATAATACCATGACGGGGATAAAAAGAAAGGAGCGGAGTAAATGAATCAGAATGAACAACAGTGGAGCTAAACTGCCACTTCTTTGCAGCCAGTCAATAGCTGCCATAGAGGTTTCAGACATCTCTAACCCCTCCTCTACTCACACTATGAGCGCTTCCGTTATATTAGAACCATGCTTAACAACCAGATAAGCGCAACGCTTTGCACCATAGCGAGCAGGGCAAACCCGACCGCGAATAACCGATGATTGGTTTTATGGCGACTTAACACCATTGCCACCCATCCTCCTATGGCTCCACCCAAAAGGGCTAACGTCCACAGTGTTCTTTCACGCGTCCGCCATTGATTGCGCCGAGCCTTATATTTATCCCTGATCATTATCAAACATAGTGTAAGGTTGATGATCACAATATACAGCCAAAGAATATCGATCGCATTCACCCATTATCCCCCCTTCCTATATGAATGATGAAAAATGGTTAAGTCTTCGAATCATAAGGCAAGCCTACAGGAATTCCTCAAGCATGCTTGTCTGTTCTCTGCAAGAGGGTGGCGCCCGCACTTGTTAACATGACAAACAGTGATATGTATCCAATCCATAAAAAAACCATTTCCCACCGTACGGAAATGGCTTTTTGATCACTTATTTACTTAACGCAGTTTTCGCCTGTTCAGCAAGACTCGCGAATCCTTTTTCATCGTGAATCGCAAGGTCTGCCAACATTTTGCGGTTAACATCAACGCCTGCCAATTTCAAACCATGCATCAAACGGCTGTAAGAAATGTCATTGGTACGTGCTGCAGCGTTAATACGGGCGATCCATAGCTTACGGAAGTCACGTTTTCTTTGACGACGGTCGCGATAAGCGTATTGACCGGATTTCATTACTTGCTGCTTAGCTTGCTTGAACAAGCTATGCTTTGAACCATAATAACCTTTTGCTAGTTTAAGGACACGGTTACGACGTTTACGTGTCACTGTTCCACCTTTTACACGTGGCATAATAGTTCCCTCCTATTGATTTAGATTAATCACGCATTATTTTTTCGGAAGCATTTGATCGATGCGGTTAAGGTCGCCTTTTGATACAAGCGTATCTTTACGCAACTTACGCTTTTGCTTTTGGGATTTGTTAGCGAACAAGTGGCTCGTGAAAGCATGGGAGCGCTTCACTTTACCATTTCCTACGCGTTTGAAACGTTTTTGAGACCCTTTATGGGTTTTCATTTTTGGCATGAGATTGTTCCTCCTTTAAATAATCGATTATGCTTGCTTTTCAGCAATTGGGGCAAGCATCATAAACATGTTTCGCCCTTCCATTTTGGGCTTCGTCTCAACTTGAGAGACATCTTTGCATTCATCTGCCATACGATCCAATACTTCACGGCCCAATTCTTTGTGGGTAATGGCGCGACCGCGGAAACGGACGGCGACTTTGACTTTGTCCCCATTGCCTAAGAACTTGCGGGCATTACGAAGCTTGGTGTTAAAGTCGTGTTCGCCAATTCCAGGGCTTAAACGCACTTCTTTAACTTTAATCGTTGTCTGCTTTTTACGCGCTTCTTTCTCTTTCTTTTGCTGTTCAAAGCGATACTTACCGTAATCCATAACTCGGCAGACGGGCGGTTTTGCATTTGGAGCAACCATGACTAGATCAAGATTGGCATTCTCGGCAATATCCAATGCTTCTTGTCTTGATTTGACGCCCAGTTGATCTCCATTCACATCAATGAGACGCACCTCTCTGGCGCGAATCTTTTCATTAACGTTCATATCTTTGCTAATAACCATACACCTCCATAAGATTTTAAAAGAACTTATTAAAGACTTATCATCGACAAGTTAATTTAAGCCATAAAAAAAGTGCCGGTACACATACTGCACCCACACAATTCCTAAAAAACAAAAGGATTCGTGACCTGACAACTGCTCTCGCGTCGTTCAGGTGAGAAGCGGGTGCTTCTACTTGTCTCAGATCCGTCTATTAAGCTTACTCATGAAAGAATAGCACACCAACAAATGAGTGTCAAATTGATGCCTTTACTATCATAATAGACGGGCCCAAATTAATCAATACTTTTTATGAAAGTCAGTGGTGCTTGTCCGCCATATAACGTGAGCATAGGCGGAAGTCTCACGGTTTCCCTCTTGTTAAAACAGAGAATAAAAGCTGTCCGGCGCATGCCAGACAGCTTAATTGCAACACTCTAACGCCTGAGTAACTTTTGGTCGATTTCATTGCGGATTTCAGATATGAACAGGTCGACCGATTTTGTTTCGGAATCTTTTTCACCATACCGTCTCACGTTAACATCATGGCCTTCCGCTTCGCGGTCACCGACCACGAGGGCAAACGGTATTTTCTTAGTCTGTGCTTCGCGAATCTTATAGCCGATTTTTTCGTCTCTTTCGTCTACTTCTGTCCGCACACCTGCTGCTCTGAGCTCATCGGCCAGTTTAGTGGCGTAGTCCAGATGCGCATCTGCTGAGACTGGGAGAATACGAGCCTGGGTCGGTGCCAGCCAGGTCGGAAATGCTCCTTTGTATTCTTCGATTAAGAAAGCAACGAACCGTTCCATCGTCGAGACGACTCCGCGGTGAATCACAACAGGTCGGTGGTCTTTGCCATCCTCGCCTACATACGTCAAATCAAATCGTTCGGGTAAGTGGAAATCCAATTGGACGGTAGAGAGCGTCTCGTCTTTCCCTAAAGCCGTCTTCACTTGCACATCTAGCTTCGGGCCATAGAAAGCAGCTTCTCCTTCTGCTTCTACGTATTCAAGCTCCATATCTTCCATGGTTTCCTTAAGCATGGCTTGAGCCTGCTCCCACATCTGGTCATTGTCGACATATTTTGTTTTGTCTTCGGGATCCCTATAGGACAAACGGAAATAATAATCAGTGATGCCAAAATCATGGTAAACAGCCTGGACGAGGTGCACCACACGTTTGAATTCATCTTTCAACTGATCCGGTCGTGCAAATATATGAGCATCATTCAACGTCATCGCACGCACGCGCTGCAGACCTGCTAACGCCCCGGACATTTCATGACGGTGCATCGTTCCCAATTCAGCAATCCGAAGCGGGAGGTTCCGGTAACTATGAAGTTGATTCTTATATACCATCATATGATGGGGGCAGTTCATCGGCCTTAACACCAGGTCTTCATTGTCCATTTCCATTACCGGAAACATGTCATCCTGGTAATGATCCCAGTGGCCACTTGTTTTATACAACTCTGTACTACCTAATACAGGAGTATAAACGTGGTCGTACCCCAGTCGTTCTTCAATGTCTACAATATAGCGCTCGATCGTACGGCGGATTGTAGCCCCTTTTGGCAGCCAAAGCGGCAATCCCTGTCCCACCTTTTGGTTGACTGAAAAGATCTCCAACTCTTTGCCAAGTTTTCGATGATCACGTTCTTTTGCTTCTTCAAGCATATGCAAATACTCATCCAGTTCAGCTTGTTTCTCAAAGGCTGTCCCATATATACGCTGCAACATTTTATTATCACTGTCTCCGCGCCAGTATGCACCGGAAATACTCAATAGCTTAAAGATTTTGATTTTGCTTGTTTGAGGAACATGAACACCGCGGCACAAATCAAAAAATTCACCCTGGCGATAAATGGTGACGTCTTCGCCTTCTGGAATATCATCAATCAATTCAAGCTTAAGGTCATCTCCTATTTCACGATATTTCTCTTTTGCTTCTTCACGGGACAACTCAACACGTTCTATTTCAAGATTTTCGTTGACGATCTTCTGCATTTCTTTTTCAATGACCGGTAAATCTTCCGGGGTAAGCGTATGCTCCATATCGATATCATAATAGAAACCGCTCTCGATAACAGGGCCAACGCCTAATTTGACATGGCCATATAAACGTTTGAGTGCTTGAGCCATTAAATGGGCAGTCGAGTGACGAAGCACATTAAGCCCTTCAGGATGCTTATACGTGACGATTTCGATCGATCCGTCTTGTTCGATCGGGCGTCGTAAATCATACAATTCACCATCTAGTGTTATCGCCAGCGCTTGTTTTCTTAATCCTGGAGAAATGGAATGCGCAATGTCTTCCCCTGTCGTACCCTCCGGAAAACTTTTCGTAGCTCCATCAGGAAATGTAATATTAATGTGATCAGTCATCCTTACCACTCCTTTATCAGTTTACCAATCAAAAAAACTCGTCCCTCTGCATCATTTGCAAAGGGACGAGTTCATCTAAAAACACGTGGTTCCACCCAAATTTCCGTCATAGGACGGCTTCATTACCTGTTAACGCTGGTCATGCGCTGTCTTTTACTCTCATCGTTCGAAGACAGGGTTTAAAGGGGGTGAACGATTGGACGTAAATAGGAAGCTTACAGCCCGTGACTTCCCTCTCTGCTAATCCGTCTCCAAATGTCCGTAACCTTATCATTACCGTTTGATTCATCATATTATGTACGTATTATAGCGATTGTCAGGTGATAAATCAAGTGTAAATCATATCCGGGCAAAAGGAAACTGTTGGATTGATTGATAACGCGCTTTCTCTTGAAAAATATTAGCCAGCGTTTGAATTTTGGCATCGCCCCTATCATCCGTATAAATGGTCAGTTTTCTCGGCGCAAAAGCTAGAGCAGGCGTCATTTGCCAGTCATAATAACCTTCATTTAACATCACAAGGGGGTGATGTTTCAATTGCTCCTGCACGTCCGTTTGGGATAGCTTCAAACCATTTTGATGATAGTAAGTAAACTTCCGGTGACGATGGTACAGCATCAATTCTTCAATCTCCGTCTGTCCTTGATTAATATAAAGCCGTAATGAATCCAACCACAATTGATAATCTTCTTCCCGTTTGTATTCGTCAATCGTGCAGCCGATGTAATCTTCTAAAGATGATTTGACCGCGCGAAAACAACGACTAGCTAACTCCTGAAAATGAATGACGTCTGCATTTTCGATAAATGTTTGAATATACGCTCCCATATCACTACGGATGGCAGGCAGGCGAACGCCTCGGGGAGGGTCTGTATCAAACTCCTCTCTTATCTCCAGCAAGCGTCTGATTTCATGTTCATCGTGAAAATAATAGGTGTGTTCTACAATGTCCCGGTTCCAATTATTCATCCGGAACATATAAAGCATATCGATGAGAATTTCTTTAATAACGACCTCTACATTGTTGTCGCTCGTCCCTAATAACGTGATTTCATTGCCAAAATGGCTTGTCCCTTTCCAGTTTATTTGTACGCCGGGACTTTTTTCAGTTAATACATCGCAAAAGTATAAAGCTTCCTTCCGTTCCCCAAAGTAAAAACATGCCAACACAACTCCCCCTCACAAACGACTTATGCAATGTTATATATATGGCTCCCCCTTATAAAAAATGCCCAAGCTGAGCAATCAGTTGCTCAAGCCTGGGCATTTAATTTCATCGTGTTAGCCGCGACGATTTTCACCTTGCAACGGTATAATTTGACTGACCTGACGAATGCGTTCTGTAATGCGACGCGCTTTGACTTGTTCGACGTCCCCCCGGTTACTGGTTGTAAAGATTTGTTCGAGTTCGTTGAGATTATAGTTGGAGGTGAAAAAGACAGGCAGACGTTCCATCATGCGATATTGCAGGATGGAGCCTAATACTTCATCACGGAACCAGGCAGACTGTGATTCTGCCCCAATATCGTCAAGCATAAGAATAGGGATAGTCTTGAAAGCTTCTACCTTTTGGTTGATCGTATCATCTTTGATAGACGCTTTTATCTCACGAACAAACTCCGGCATATAAACGATCATGGAAGCGATATTTTTTTGACTTAGTCCATTGGCTAAAGCGCCAAGAATATACGTTTTGCCGACGCCAAACGGCCCGTGAAGGTAAAGACCTCGATTCGGGAGTTCTTCCTCCACTGTTTCCATATAGCTAACCACCTCTTGTACGGCCTGGGCTCGCTCTGGATCTTCCCAATCCATTCGCTCAAATGTGGCTTCTAATATCTCTTTCGGCATATGGAGGCTCTGGACCAGCGATTGCTGCTTCCTGATTTGGTCATGTTGAACTTTCTTAGGGCATTTCTCATATGTCAGCTTTATGTCTTCCCCCTCCACGGAGACCAGGGGGGCGAACCCAGGTAGAATGTTGACACACTCGTCTAGAGAAGGACATTTTTCACACTTTTTGGATTGATCCTGATATTCATGAAGCTTAATCAACTGGCGTTCCATTGCTTTCGGCCCTAATTGCGGATGTTGTTTTTGCAACTCTTTAATTTCAGGTGAAGCGAGCACTTCTTCTTTTATCGTATTGAACCTCTCTTGAAATCCCTTATTATCGT
The DNA here is from genome assembly GCF_013618635.1 of Thalassobacillus sp. CUG 92003. Taxonomy (GTDB): domain Bacteria; phylum Bacillota; class Bacilli; order Bacillales; family Halobacillaceae; genus CUG-92003. The sequence continues at coordinate 96,432 of NZ_JABLSJ010000008.1, forward strand.
TCATCCATTTTTTTAAGGAAGATTTTATCGGCTCCATCGTTGCTTTCACCTCTATCCGTTATTTGTTCGTTAAATTTCGAATGCGTTCAGCCATTTCCTGACGATTGAACGGGAGGGTCTTATCCTTTTCACGTTTGTAAGTTTCCTGTTGATTCTGTTCAAACCAATCCGGGATGACCTCTTTTTTTCCTTTTTGTTGGCGTGATTGCTTCTGTTTGCCCCATTGCTGGTACTTTTGATGTTCAGCTTTAGCTAGATTCATGGCTTGCCTGACTGTTGTCACATTTTTCCGGGACCAATGACTAGCTATTTTTTCCATATAAGCTTTTGATAGTTTCATATCTGTTTTCAGTAACACATAATGAACCAATACATTCATGACACCTGTAGGAAGCCCTTGTTCAGTCATGACATCCCGGATCATTTTTAAGTCCTGGGAAGAAGCATGTTGCCCTCCAAGATCCTCTAGTAGTTCTTTAGGTGAAATGCTTGCTAACATGGCAATGAATTGATCCTCTTTATTATTTGATTGACTGAGAGCTTCATTGTCTGAAGACGCTTCTTTTGGTGCCTCAGTATCTTGTTTGACTTTAGGTTTCGATTGGGCAATATCGTGGCAAGCTTCTTTCAATTCTTGACCGATTAGACGATTTTCGTCATTCAACGCCCACAACATCGCTTTCTCTAAGTCTTGGGAATTTAAGTTATACAACGATGCAAGCTGGTGCATTAAACGCCGATTATCTCCCGTCAATATTTTATCAGCTGGATACATACGTTGTGTTAACACGTGAGTCAACCAATCGAAATCGAGCCGATCCGATTCAATCGGGGGGCCGTTAGCAGAATGATTCGTATCCTGGGCCCCTGCCTCAACGGTGGACTGAGCGTTAGCGGACCTTGTTACCGAGTCATGGAAAACCTCGTCAAATGTCGCGGTGATATTATGATACGCATTCATTTCCCACTTGTTGGAGTCGAATCGGTTCTGCAGCTTGCGATACTTGTCCTCACCTATCTCATGATGAAGCATTAAGGCAAGCATGTCATCTCGAAAAAACTGCTTAGGGGAAAAAGGTGGCTGAAGCTCGTAAAGATAAATGGTGTGGTCATCTTGTTTCGATCGATACGTTTGCAACAAGCCGATCGCTTCAAGTTTGATACGAGATTTATATATTTGGTCCAGAGGGGAAGATAAGTAATTCATTAGCGCATGGTGGGATTGCAATTCAGCGTTTGAGGGTCCTTCACAATCGCTCAGCAATGTCTGATACAGAGACATGCTTAAGACACCGATAAGCGGTTGATAGAGATGCGTTAACGACTGGTGATAGTCGCGTGGCACAGAACCGTTCAAATGAATATAAAATCCATCTACCGGCAACAGTTTCCCAATAAATGGTTCCATTCCATTTCCCCCTTTCCGTGTAGTAATAAGCGCGGTTAAACCTCAATTTTGGATGATTAGGGAGATTGAAGCGCTCCATCCACTTGCCTAACCCACACTTCCCTTTAACAGAGGCTATTAAATAGAAAATGAGCTCAAGGGAGCTCATTCAAGCATTAATCCTCTCGTTTTATTAAATCCTTCAATTCGTCTATGAATACATTAATATCTTTAAATTGACGATAGACTGAAGCAAAACGAACATAGGCAACCTCATCGACTTTCGAAAGATGCTGCATCACCATTTCTCCGATATCTTCACTCTGGACTTCTGAAACACCTCGATTGCGCAGTTCTTTTTCAACCTCAAGCGTAATCGTTTCTAACTCCTCAAGTGCCACAGGACGTTTTTCACACGCCTTGATCAACCCGCGCATCAGCTTTTCGCGACTGAATTCTTCTCTGGTCCCTTCTTTTTTCACCACAATCAAGGGCACTTCTTCAATGCGCTCAAATGTCGTGAAGCGAAAATCACACGCCTCACATTCACGTCTCCGACGAATAGCACGTCCTTCTTCGATCGGGCGTGAATCCAACACTCTGGTGCTCTTATATTGGCAATTTGGACATTTCACTGTCAATCATCTCCACATAATAGTCATCTTTCACTCGAGAGGGTCATTTTTATACTCGACGCGAGGAAGCTCTTTATTTAACTGCTCGTAAAACTGGCTGATCAGCTTCTTACTGAAGCCAAAATCAACAGGCCCACCAGATTCAGTCGTTACAGAAAAATCTACTGCAGTACGAAAAGGACGTACCATTATGACACTCGCGACAATGAAAGCCTTTCGTTTCCCTTGATAATGAACGTTAATCTCGCCATGTTCTTTGGAAACAGAAATCACGCGGGAAGGGGAACGATTAAGCATCGTTTCCACTGCACTGAACGCTTTATCTTTCGTCGTTTTAAAATAGTGGGTTTCAAGCTTCGGATCCCAGTGGTTCTCGGCAGTTTCAGAGTGGTTGCTTAAATATGTCGAAATAAATTTCTTCACTAGGTTAACTCCTTCGCTATGTACATATACTACTTGTCATTTTAACATGTTTTTCGTCATGAACATAAAGGAAATCAAAAAAACTGACCGGAAACGAATGGGATGCATGGGCGTTAGTGTTCCTATCCGATTCAATTATCATACAAAAAGAGGCCAAATCATAGTTCGATTCGACCTCTTCATCCTGCATTCAATTCAGTAAAATTTATAATGCCCGTGATGCTTTAATTTCAACCGGTCCCATTCCACGCGGAACTTCGACCGTTTCATTCGTTTGCGCTTCTAAAGCTTCAACAATAAAGCCAGCTGCAATATTCGGATCGATCCGGTCGCCACACGTGTATACATCAATACTGGCATAACCATGTTCAGGGAAACTATGAATGGTCAAATGTGATTCTGAAATAATGACCACACCACTGACACCATGTGGAGCAAATTTATGGAAAGCTACTTCCCGGACTTCGGCTCCTGATTTAAGAGCAGCATCTACAAATACCTTTTCAATAAAATTTATATCGTTCAACTTAGCTTCATTACAGTTCCAAAGTTCTGCAATAACGTGTCTGCCCATCGTATCCAATACAAAATATCCCCCTTTAACAGGTGCAATAAAACCTCTCACTACGTTGTCATAACTACCACGGGGGAAAGTTAGTCCTGAGAGGTCCTAACCCTTTGAGTAGCCTATGGCTTGCTAGAATTCTAAAGCTAAAAAAAGTATATACGTTTTACCCCGTTTTGGCAAGCATCAGCTGCAAATAATTGTCAAAGGATGGCAACCGTATATCTATTATAGGATACAAGATGGTCAAGTGGCTACTCATTAAGACACTCTCATTTCTTCGGTTTCCAATAACTTGCTTCCCACATACTTGGCTAGATCGACTACACGGCAGGAATAACCCCATTCATTATCATACCAGGCTAATACTTTCACCTTACGATCTTCCATAACAATGGTGGATAATCCATCAACAATCGCTGAGTATTCAGATGTTGTATAATCGACTGAAACTAAAGGTTCATCACTGTATTGAATGATGCCTTTCATCTTATCTTCTTCAGCTCGTCTGAAAGCTTCATTTATTTGTTCAGCAGTAACGTCAGTTTTCAAGTCAACGACCAAATCCACCAACGATACATTCGGCGTTGGCACTCTGAGCGCCATACCATGTAGTTTACCTTGCATATTCGGAAGGACTTCTCCTAACGCTTTAGCGGCGCCAGTGGACGTCGGGATAATAGATTGCGTACACCCACGGGCCCGGCGTAAATCCTTATGCGGATTATCGAGATTCTGCTGATCATTTGTAAACGCATGGACCGTGGTCATCAACCCATTCTCGATGCCAAACTGCTCATCTATCACTTTCACCACCGGAGCCAGGCAATTTGTTGTACACGAAGCATTCGAAATAACGTGGTGGTCTTCCGGATCATAATCTGCTTCGTTTACTCCCATGACGATCGTGGCGTCTACTTGCTTGCCCGGGGCGGTAATGATCACTTTTTTAGCGCCCGCTTCGATGTGAAGTCCCGCTTCCTCTTTCGTGCGGAATTTCCCAGTTGCTTCAATCACAATATCAACGTCCAACTCATCCCACGGCAGTTCTTCGGGATTCCGAGTTGAACACACTTTAATTCGTTTACCATTTACTTCAAGGCTGTCTTCTATCGGTTTAATATCATATTTGAATTGACCGTGGACGCTGTCATACTTGAGCATGTGGGCTAACGTTTCAGCTGGATAACTCGCATTGATTGCTACAATCTCAACATCTTCTTCAGTTACAGCTTTTCTAAACACCATTCGCCCGATTCGTCCCAGCCCATTAATCGCAATACGTGATTTTGACATAAGGAATAACCCCCAATTATGATATACTTTTATATAAGTAGGTGTAAATAGTATAACACATTGGAAGCGCTTTTGGTGTATAAGAGTTGCAAAAAAACGAATTCAGGCTTATCCCTACAAGCTTATCGCCCAAAAAGTCTGAACCCGGCTCGTGCATCAAAAAATGCCTTGCATTGATATACAAGACATTAGATGACATTACAGGATATTCCATTTCGATAAAATATGTTTCAATTGATGATAGGACGATTCTCTGCTTTGGGAATTATCAATGATTTCGTGGGCCATCTCAGCTTTTTCCTTCACTGGAATTTGCGCCTGAATACGCTCCATCGCTTCTGCTTGTGACGACTTGTCGCGGTGCATCAAACGTTCAAGCTGAATCGTCTCATCTACATATACGACAATAATTTTATCGACATAATGAGATAGCTTGCTTTCAAAGAGTAGTGGGATGTCCAATACGACAGCAGGATAGTGTTCAGCTTTATACTGATCTCGTTTTGCAATCATCCGCTCACGCACAGCCGGGTGAACAATGCCATTCAAGGTTTCTCGTTTGCTCTCGTCTTTAAACACGATACTCCCCAGTGCTTTACGGTCGAGTGTCCCATCCTCATGCAGAATGTGGTTGCCAAACGTGTCGATAATCGACTCGTAAGCCTTCTCTCCAGGTTCGACCACTTCTCTAGAAAGCTGATCCGCATCGATCACGGGGATATCGAATTCGCTGAACATGTGAGAGATGGTGCTTTTACCTGTGGCAATGCTTCCTGTTAATCCGATTACAACTGTCATACGAATCCCCCTTATTTATACCAATTTTAAAATGCCAATCGTGATAAGCAAAATGGCCGGCAATAGGCTCATATTATCGATCCACTTGACGTGCCGTAGTCGACGACCTAGATGTGCCCCGATAAACAGCATACCGCTTGTTGCTGCGCCGATACAAACAGAGGTAGCAAAGTGATGAATTCCTATGAATGCAGCACTGATGCCAGCCCCGACAGTATCTAAAGATAGAGCCAGTGCGAGCACGATGACCTCTTTCCCCCGTATCGCTCCCGAGTCATCCATATCGGCTTTTTGCGGATCTTTTAGAATATGAGCTAAATGAGGGACTTCCTGAGATTTTTCCTTGTAGCTTTCCTCATTGCCTTTTAATGGAATGACGATTTGGACGAGTAAATAGACACCTACAGCAATGAGAATGTAAGCCCCAATGCTCTCACTTAAATGAGCAGGGAACATCCCTTTTAAAAATGAAGCAGCAAACATAGAGCTATAAAACACAAAGCCTGATAAGGTTGCAATAATAAAGAGGTTCCAAGCAGAAATTTGAATGTTCTTCAACCCAAACACAATGCCCACACCAAAGCTGTCTATACTGACAGCTATTACAAGCAGAGCTGCAAACAACACCATCCCCATACCTCATCACCTTTATCCGTAACGTTTTGAGATAGTATATGGGAATGGGCAGTCGGTGTGTGTTACTGCTGACACACAGGGCAAAGATGAGTCCCTCGATTACTCACCTTTATCTTAATGATTTCTTCTCCGCACTGTTTACAAGGTGATGCTTCCTGCCCGTAGACAAACAATTCCTTTTGGAACGACCCGCTGGCACCTTCACTGTTCACATAGCTGCGGATCGTTGTGCCTCCTTGAGCCAAGGCTTCCTGCAACGTATCTATAGCAGCTTGTCTCACGCGTTCAGCTTCCAAATAAGTAAGTGTATGTGCGGTTCTTTCGGGGTGGATGTAAGACCGGAATAATGTTTCATCTACATAAATATTGCCGAGTCCTGCCACTACTGTCTGATCTAAGAGCACCGATTTTATTTGGCGCGTAGTATGCTTTAATTTCTCAAATAAATAAGATGCTGTGAACGTTGGATCAAAAGGATCGGGTCCTAAGGTATTAAGCGGTTTATTGTCATAGGCATCTCCCTTATTAAAAACGTGCATCGTCCCAAATTTTCGCACGTCTTGATACCGGAGATCTGTGCCGCTGGCAAAATGGAATAAAATGTGGGTGTGGGGGAGCGCCACTTCCTCCTTGGGATAGACGGCATATTTACCTTCCATACGAAGGTGGGACACCAGCGTGACATCATCCATGTCAAACAATAAAAATTTACCTTTGCGGTTGATCTCGTGAATCGTCTGCCCTTGCAGCAGCATTTTGAATTCATCCGGATCACCTGGCCGTTTAATGATATTGTCCCAAAGGATTGTGGTCTCATCTATGGTTTGGCCAATAACCCGTTCCCGTAACGTTTGTCTGACTGTTTCTACTTCCGGTAGCTCCGGCATGATGACATTCTCCTTACTTATTTAGCATCGAACCAGGTAGAGCCGTAAGAGTAATCGACCTCTAAGGGCACATCCAGAGAAATGGTGCCCTCCATGACAGACTGGACCATTGTTTTCAATTGATCGATCTCGTCTTCAGGGGCTTCCAGGATCAGTTCGTCATGGACTTGCAAGAGTAAATTCGCTTGCATATTTTCCGCTTCAAGTTTCGCATTCAAATCAATCATCGCTTTTTTGATGATATCGGCTGCACTACCTTGAATCGGCGTGTTCATGGCAGTCCGTTCTGCTGCACTCCGGCGATTAAAGTTCCGGCTCGTTACATCCGGAAGATAACGCCTGCGATTCATAAAGGTAGTCACAAAACCCTTTTCTTTTGCTTCTCTTACCGTGTTATCCATGTAGGCTTTGACTTGCGGATAGCTTTCAAAATACCGATCAATGAAAGCCTGGGCATCCTTACGCGAAATGGACAGACTTTGAGACAGCCCATAATCACTGATGCCGTAGACAATTCCAAAGTTGACCGCTTTGGCTTGACGTCTCATGTTCCCATCAATTTCATCTTCCTTGACGCCGAATACTTCCATTGCCGTCTGGGTGTGAATATCCCGCCCTGAATTAAATGCTTCAATCAGTTTTACATCCTGCGACATATGCGCTAAAACGCGCAATTCAATCTGTGAATAGTCACTTGCAAAGATCACCCATCCCGGTTGAGAAGGAATGAACGCTTGCCTTATTTTCCGCCCTTCTTTTAGACGGATCGGTATATTCTGCAGATTCGGATCCGTTGAACTGAGACGGCCGGTTTGAGTTAAGGCTTGATTGAATCGCGTGTGTATTTTTCCCGTTTCCTCATTGACCACTTTAAGCAACCCTTCGATATAGGTCGACTGCAGCTTGCTCAGCTGTCTGTATAATAGGATGTGGGGAATGATCTCGTGTTTGTCTGTCAACTGCTCTAATACATCCGCCGACGTCGAATACCCCGTCTTTGTTTTTTTGATGACAGGTAAGCCGAGCTGTTCAAATAAAATAGGTCCGAGCTGTTTAGGCGAATTCAAATTGAATTGTGTGCCGGCCATTTTATAGATGTCTTCTTTAATAGCTTCTAATCGATCATGAAGCTCCTGCTGCATCTCCTGTAGTCTCTGAACATCTACTTTAACACCAAGATGTTCCATTTTCCCAAGGATGACTGCCAGCGGCATTTCAAGCTCTTCGTAAAGGGTAAATTGTTCGTTTTGCTTGAGCTGCTCTTCAATTTGCTGTTTCAATTCATACAAAAGCGAAGCCTTCCGCACCACGTGCTGGGCGAGCGTTTCATCATCCGGACGCTTCAGTTTAGCTCCTTTTCCATACACTTCTTCGTCATACTGAACCCCCGTAACCCCCAGTCGATGACTGATAGCTGGGATGTCATGGTTATTTTCGGAAGGATTGACAAGATAAGAGGCCAATAATAAATCGAAATCGATCCCCTGAATCTCGATTCCATTCCGGAGCAAAGCGACAATCGTTCCTTTCGCATCAAAAACAGACTTCTTCTGATCACGATCCTCAGCCCATTGTTTAAAGGCTGGAGACGCAGCTGCCTTTTCGATCGGGATGAAGTATTTCCCCGTATCATTTACAATGGCCAACCCTTCAATCGGTGCATAATGGTAATTATCGTCTAACATTTCAATCACTAAGGAATCCTCCCCAGTAAAATGATGCTGCTGCAACTCTTCAGGATAATCCACCGTTAGCTCTTGCAAATGAGGCGATTCAGCTGACTCAGCTTCTTGTTCATCCGACGAAATACGACCTAAAAGGGATTGGAAGCCCAAATCTTTGAAATGGTGGCTCACTTTATAGCTTTCGTAACCTTTAAATTCTAAGTCGGACAAACCAATCTCCAGGGGCGACTGAGTTTGAATCGTCACCAATTCTTTGCTCATGTAAGCATCGCCTTGATGATTTTCAAGTTTTTCTTTCAATTTCTTGCCGCTTACCTGATCAATGTGTTCAAATATAGCTTCAATGGTATCGTACTGTTTAAGTAATTTAACGGCGGTTTTTTCTCCTACGCCAGGGATTCCAGGGATGTTGTCCGAACTGTCGCCCATTAGCGCCTTGAGATCAATAATCTGATCAGGCCGCAGTTCCATTTTTTCCATCATGAAAGCAGGGTCATAAGCCTCTACGTTCGTTATTCCTTTTTTGGTCAGCGTGACGCTCGTTTTGTCCGAAACCAGCTGCAGCAAGTCTTTATCCCCTGAAATGACATTGGTGTCCATTCCTGATGCTTCGGCCTGTTTAACAAGCGTACCGATAATATCATCTGCTTCATATTGTTCCAATTGATAATGGGGTATACTGAAGGCGTCCAAAAGTTCTTTTAGTAATGGAAGCTGCTCTGATAATTCTGGCGGCGTTTTTTGACGCCCCCCTTTATATTCTTTATATGTCTCATGTCTGAATGTCGTTTTACCAGCATCAAAAGCCACCAGCATGTGGGTTGGGCGATCTTCCTCTAAAATCTTTAACAGCATGGTCGTGAAACCATAAATGGCGTTGGTATATACGCCTTTATCATTATTTAATAGCGGTAACGCAAAAAAAGCGCGATATGCGATACTGTTTCCATCAATCAACACTAATTTTTCGGACATGATTCCACTCCTTCATAATAAAAAACGTCTTGGTCTGTCATTTATTCTACCATGTTTAAGCTCAAGAAGGAAAAAGCGTAGTCTTCATTACATGACGGGAAATAAAGGAGATCATGCCAACGAACAAAGGCGCTGGAGACGGCGTGGCTTATTAGGTATGTGTTATCCACGGGGTCCCAAATTTTATCATTTCCCAGACAAAAAAAGACGAGAGTTACTAGAACTCTCGCCCATAAGAAAACACCTTGGATGAAAGGGTTTCAAAGATAGTTTACCAACCATGTTTAAAAAGGGTATTAATGGATTATTAATGTTCTGTAAATTTCTTTGGTAATGTGATGTGAAATGTAGTACCAGCGTCCGGTGCACTGACCACCTCAATAGAACCTTGATGCGCCTCGACGATATGTTTAACAATAGCCAAGCCCAGTCCAGTACCGCCTGAATTTCGGCTTCTTGCTTTATCAACGCGATAAAATCGTTCGAAAATACGGGAAATTTCTTCTTGAGGCATGCCAACTCCTGTATCTGTAATCGATAACGTCACATCTGCTTCACCGTCTACAATACGTATGCCAATCTCTCCATGCTCAGGAGTATAATTGACAGCGTTAGTCAACAGATTGAGAATGACTTGTTTTAACCGGCCAGAATCTCCTTCAATCATGGCGCTTGCTGAAATGTCCTTTTGAATCTTGAGTGATTTCTGCTTGGCATGCTGCTCAATAAGGGGAACCGTTTCCTCTACGAGTTCCACAAAATCGAAGCGTTCGATATCAAGTTGAAAATCCTCTTTCTCTAACCTGGAGAGCTCTAATAAATCCTGGATCAATGATTGCAGACGACCGCTTTCCTTTAATATGATACGTAAGAACTGATCCAGCATCTGTTCATCTTTCATGGCCCCATCCAATAACGTTTCCGAAAACCCTCTGATTGAAGTGATGGGGGTCTTCAATTCATGAGAGACATTGGCCACAAAATCTTTTCTCATTTGTTCTAACTGTTTTAATTCTGTAATGTCATGAAAAACGAGTACGACGCCTTTCCATTTGTGAGACTCACTGAATATAGGAGCACCTGTCACATTTAAATGCTTCCGTTGAATATGGAAGGGTGCGACAAACGTATGGCTGATCGTTTCCTCAAACATGTACACATCTTGAACAGTTTGATGCACCGCATCATAGGGGATTACGTCATAATATATATAACTGACGTACTCATGCTCTTCCCCACCCAGGCTATCAAGAAAAGCCCGGTTCACTAATAAGATGTAGCCTCTTTCATCAATTAGAACAAGTCCGCTCCCCATGTTATTGATGACCGCTTCCAACCTGTTCTCCTGCATACCTTGAGCACTGGTCATTTCCTGCAAATTACGAGCCAGAATATTAATTGACTGACTTAATTCGCCCGCTTCACCAAAGTAGCCTTCATATGTACGGGCTTTATAATCCCCTTGCGCAAGCCGACTTGCCACACTAGAAGCTGAACGAATCGGTTTGATATATTTGGAAAATATATTATAGCCGATAAAATATATGAGAAGGATGCCGAAAAATAGGGTCACCCCGATCAACAACCAAATATTCTTTGTAATATTCCCAAGCGAATGAACGGGTGAGGCGAGTACTAAAGTAGCCGTCTCATTACCTATTTGTATAGATGAAGGATAGTAGAACACATCATCTATTAAAGTACCGCGTTGATTGTGACTTTGATTTGTCACCTGCTCTGTAATCTGATTCTTTTCCTCTTCGGTCACTTCATCCAAAACATCTGAAGTATCCAGCACCAATTGATTGTCTTGGTTGAAAATGAACATCGCAGAATTAAATTGTTCACTCAAGTCGGAGAATTCGGCTTCATCCAATTGTTCATGTGAGTCATAATCCTGCAGATAGTCAACAAAATACGCATGCTCATGCTCAATCCGTTCTTCAAAGAAACTGATGAAGTAGGTTCGTGTCAATTGCGCTAATAAGATGCCTAAGCTGACCATGACCACAACGATTAGAATGGTATAGATGAGCAGTGGTCGGGTATTTGACCTCATTTACTTTGGCTCCTCCATTTTATACCCAAGTCCACGTATCGTTTTGATGTACACTGGTTTCTTCGTATCCGGCTCGATTTTTTCACGCAAATGACTGATATGAACATCTACAATTCGGGTATCCCCGGCAAAATCATAATTCCAAACCTTCTGAAGAAGAAGGTCACGGGAAAGGACTCTCCCTTTGTTCTTAGCCAGATACCATAGTAATTCGAATTCTTTTGGCGTAAACGTTAAGGGAATTTGCTTAATGGATGCTTCATACTGTTCGGGGTAAATCTCTAAATCTGCGATGGTCAATTTAGTATCATGTGTATCTTCAGGATCGCGATCGATTCTCCGCAAAATAGCTTTTATTCGCGCGACAACCTCCCTTGGACTGAAGGGCTTAGTCAAATAATCGTCAGCGCCAAGTTCTAACCCGAGCACTTTATCGAATTCTTCATCTTTTGCGGTCAGCATCAAAATGGGGGTGTGGATTTGTTTTTGCCTTAAACGTTTGCATACTTCCATACCATCCATTTCAGGAAGCATCACATCAAGAACGATCATATCAAATTTAGTCACTTCTGCCTTGGATAAGGCATCTGCTCCTGTATAAGCCACATCACTTTCAAATCCAGCTTGTTCAATATTGTATTTTAATAAGGTCACTATGGACTCTTCATCGTCGACAATCAGCACGTTCTGCTTCATAACCATCACCTCTAATTTGCGTTATCTCCATCATACAATGAAGCGGCACATTTGAACACGGCTCCTTAAAATCTTTACACAATGTTAATAAATGTCTTGATATCCAATTGCCATGCCCTTCGTGACATATTATTTGAAACATTTACTGATTTCCATTAAACCTTACTAACTTGAAACATTGCGACTCAAACCCTCATTGCTGCATTTTAATGAGGGTTGACTCTCTCATTTAACATAACCAATAATAACCATATTATCATCTCATATTATAAAGAAAGGCTCAGTAAAGTTTGTTGTTGATATTTGAAGTGGATAGTTAGCTCGAAACGGAGTCTTTCGCTACAGGGTAAAATTCTATAAGACTCGATTTCGAGATGTTTGTAGGCGTGTAGGGCCGTTGGGGAAGGATTCGCTTTCCTGCGGGGGAACTGCCAAGCTTCTTCAGGATTCGCCTTCCGGGATCTTGCCTTGCTCCTTCTAAATTATAGGGGGTTGCCCTCTAGATCAAAGGGTTGCCTTATTTGACCTATCCAGCTACGGCGTCTAGCGGCTAGTGAGACTTCCCTCGCTTCTGTACGATAAGTCAACATCGAATCACGTCGTTCTTCGTGTTTCCTTTATCTCCTACAGCTCAGTCCAGTCCATACGCCGCTGACCAAGACACCTCCGCTTTCAGAGGGGAGTCTCACCCTTCCCCATCGGCCCTTGCCATATAGGCCTCTCGACATCACTTGGTTGCGCATCTACCTATAGGGAACCGATAGCACATATAATCACGCGTATGAAAGCTTTTTCAGTCAAAGCTTCCTGTTACGGAAGGTCGTTTCGAGCACCTTATGATTGTATGGTGAATGGGAAAACGGTGAGACGCCTGTGGGAATAACATGAGCGGTGAGATCCCGCAAGGCGTAGCCTGAGGAAGCTCACCCCATGCCCACGGAAAGCGATTCGTTTTCCCAGCCAGCATCCGCATACACAAAAATCTCGCAACTGAGTCTTCCACAATAGGGAGGTTTTAGTTGAATTAGCCCACTATATAAAAAATGAAGAGATGCTCATACTTTAATAGAAATTTTCCAGTGAACTTGCGGTCATGGAACGGGGCTCATAGGGAGGCGCAACAGTTAAAGTGCCTTGTAAAATGACGTCTCCTTCTGTATCGAACCCTGTTGCCTCACACAAAACGGTGTGCTCCTCATGTTGTATGTCTGTGATTTCAACGGTAAATTTGACTTCATCGTAATGGTGAACGGGTTTGGGGTAATGAATATGAGATTGAAGAATATGACTCCCCGGACCCGGCAGGTGCATTGAAATGATGGACGATACCATTCCAAACAACATAACTGCTGGCACCACAGGCTGTTTATAAGGGGTTTGGGAAGCATAATCATGCTGAATATACAGCGGATTTGCATCGTCCGTCAATCCAAGATACATCAGTAAGTCCCGATCTTCAATTACATTTGACGCCGTGTAGCTCGAACCGACTTCCAATTCATGGACTTTCTTTCCCAGTTTTCTGCGCTTTCCTAACATACGATCACCTCTTTGAAAACGATTTCCTAACCGTGAAGAAAGAGGATTCGAGGAAAAACCCCGAATCCTCATCGTTTAGTTCAATACGTTGAGTACATCTTTTACGGAATCAGCAGATTTATCTAAATCTTTGCGTTCTTCTTCCGTCAAGTCAAGCTCAATGATCTCTTCAATACCGTCCCCGCCAAGAATGGTAGGGACACCTAAATAAATACCTTCATAACCGTACTCTCCTTCAAGATAGGCAATTGAAGGAATAACACGGCGCTGATCCTTCAAAATCGCTTCAGCCATTTGGACAATTGAAGCGGCCGGGGCGTAATAGGCACTGCCATTTCCAAGCAATCCTACGATTTCTCCCCCGCCTTTACGGGTGCGTTCAACGATGGCGTCTAAACGTTCTTTTGAGATAAGCTTCTCCAATGGAATGCCACCTGCATAAGAATAGCGGATAAGTGGCACCATATCATCTCCGTGACCACCTAGCACAAATCCGGTTATATCTTTCACTGAAAGATTAAGCTCTTGAGCCACAAAGGTACGGAAACGAGACGTATCCAATATACCGGACTGACCAATCACACGGTTCTTCGGCAAGCCAGCTTCCTGGAAAACACTATAAGTCATAGCGTCAACAGGGTTGGTCAGCACAATAACATAGCAATCCGGAGAATATTTTACAATTTCTTTCGTAACAGATTTCATAATCTTTGAATTTGTACTGACGAGATCATCACGACTCATCCCAGGCTTTCTGGCAATCCCTGCGGTAATGATGACAAGGTCAGATCCTTCCGTATCTTTATAATCAGAAGTTCCGGTAACATTGGCATCAAACCCTTGGACAGGTCCAGCTTCTTGCATATCCAGCGCTTTCCCTTTCGTAGGATCTTCCATATCAGGCACATCAACAAGTACAACATCACCAAGCTCTTTTTGAGCTGTCATCAAGGCAGTCGTTGCACCCGTAAAGCCAGCGCCAATTACTGAAATCTTTTTACGCTTGATCGCCATTCCTATTCTCCTTTCGGTGCATCAACCCATGTTTTTGATCAGTTCGTCTCCAAATTCAGAGCATTTCACTTCTGTTGCTCCATCCATCATACGGGCGAAGTCATACGTCACGACTTTGCTGCCGATGGTTTTATCCATGGATTGTGTAATAAGGTTAGCGGCTTCTCTCCATCCCAAGTGCTCAAGCATAAGGACACCTGAAAGGATAACAGAAGATGGGTTCACTTTATCCATGCCTGCATATTTTGGAGCCGTACCATGCGTCGCTTCAAAAATAGCATGGCCAGATTCAGAGTTGATGTTGGCACCTGGAGCGATTCCAATGCCGCCGACCTGGGCTGCAAGCGCATCTGAAATGTAATCACCGTTCAAGTTCATTGTGGCTACCACATCAAATTCTTTTGGACGCGTAAGAATTTGCTGCAAGAAGATATCGGCAATAGCATCTTTCACAATCAATTTGCCGGCGTTTTCAGCTTCGTCCTGAGCTTTATTCGCAGCATCTTTACCTTGTTCTTCAACGATACGATCATACTCCAGCCATGTGAAGACTTTATCACCGTATTCTTCTTGCGCCACTTCATAGCCCCAGGATTTAAAGGAACCTTCTGTAAACTTCATGATATTTCCTTTGTGTACGAGGGTGACGTTTTTGCGTCCTTCGTTCAGTGCATAGTCGATTGCTGCGCGTACGAGGCGCTTTGTCCCTTCTTCTGAAACGGGCTTAATGCCAATCCCAGACGTTTCAGGGAAACGGATATTGGTCACGCCCATTTCATCCTGAAGGAAATCAATGACCTTCTTCACTTCCGGCGTCCCTTTTTGCCATTCGATTCCCGCGTAGATATCTTCAGTATTCTCACGGAAGATAGCCATATCTGTATCTTCAGGGTGTTTAACCGGAGAAGGTACGCCTTCGAACCAACGCACAGGACGCAGGCATGTGAATAAATCCAACTCTTGGCGGAGAGCCACATTCAAGGAACGGATGCCTCCACCGATTGGAGTGGTCAAAGGTCCTTTTATCGCAATCTTGTAATCACGAATCGTATCAAGGGTAGCATTAGGAAGCCATTCTCCAAACTTATCGTAGGATTTCTGACCAGCGTATACTTCTTTCCATTCAATGCTTTTCTCGCCATTGTATGCTTTGTCTACTGCTGCTTCAATAACGCGGCTGGCAGCAGCCCAAATGTCCGGTCCGATTCCATCGCCTTCAATGTAAGGAATGATTGGACGATTAGGTACATTCAAATTTCCGTTTTCTTCTGTAATTTTTGCTGATTGTGTCAAAGTAAAACCTCCTAATTCATGTTGGTATATTTGTCCACTTATCATCATACTTTAATTTATCAGTCATAAAAAGCATGAATTACAAAGAAGCTGCCTTCGAGCTTCAGCGTTCATCTATTGGTGTATACGATTGATTTTTCGGTCCCACATACTCCGCACGCGGTCTGATCAACCGATTGTCATCGTACTGCTCAAGAATATGAGCGAGCCAGCCGGAAACGCGGCTTACAGCAAAGATAGGCGTAAAAATATCATGATCAATGCCGAGGCTGTGGTAAACTGAAGCGGAATAAAAATCAACATTTGCCGGGAGCCCTTTATTCTCTTTAATGAACTCTTCTATTTTGATTGACATATCATAATATTTGGAATGTCCCGTCAGTTCAGTCAGTTCACGTGACATTTCGCGTAAATGTTTGGCACGAGGATCGCCTTTTTGGTAAACACGGTGGCCCATCCCCATAATCTTTTCTTTATTTTCAAGCTTTTTCTTGATTTCTGGAATAGCGTTCTCAACATCACCAATTTCAGTGAGCATCGCCATCACGCGTTCATTGGCACCTCCATGCAGCGGCCCTTTCAAGGCACCGATCGCAGCGGTTACACCAGAATAAATATCAGAGAGAGTCGCAACACATACACGTGCTGTAAAGGTAGATGCGTTAAGTTCATGGTCAGCATGAAGGACAAGCGCTTTATTGAATGCTTCAACTTCAATATCTTCCGGATCCTTACCGTTTAACATATAGAGGAAATTAGCAGCGAAACTCAATTCCCGCTTAGGAGAAACAGGTTCTTTTCCTTTGCGGATACGGGCAAAGGCTGTAACAACTGTTGGTATCTTGGCTTGCAGACGTAATGCTTTACGTTTATTTGCCGTTTCTTCCATAACATCTGATTCAGGATCGTATAGACCCAGCATCGATACGGTTGTACGGAGCGCAGCCATAGGATGTACCGTGGAAAGATCATAGGATTTAAGATGATCGATCACTTCAGTTGGAATATCCATGTTTGAAACAAGTTCTTGTTTAAATTCATTCAACTCGTCCAACTTAGGAAGTCTCTTATTCCATAGTAAGTATATTACTTCTTCAAAGCTTGAATTTTCAGCAAGGTCATCAATGTCATAACCAACGTATGTCAGTTGATCATCAATGATTGAACTGATTGATGATTCCGTCGCTGTAATGCCTTCCAACCCTTTAGTTGATGCCATGTAAATTCTCTCCTTTTTCCAAAAAATTGCAAGGTTAACTTTTTCCAATCCAAGTAAACGCTTTACATTATATATGTTTTTTCTACATAGGAATTCATCCCCACCGACAATTATAAAGTATTACTGACAGAATGTGAAATATTTTTCTTAATATTTACACCACACTGACGGGTCATAAAACATTCATACTTTAAGAGGCCACCTATAACCATACCCCATAAGTACCTTTTACATGCACGTTGGCATGAATCGATAACGAAAGACACTCAAAGTTGAACTGTCTGTAGTCTGATAACCTTTCGCATACCTACCTTGAAGACCCGTTTTTTTATTCAATTGACTCATTAAGCGGTTGTCTATTTTACCTTGCTTCATTCTGCCGTAAGTAACTCCCTATCCTATTAAAAAATTGACGACTAATGGAACACCCTTCTTTTAACTATATTGCAAAAATAATATCCCAGTTAGATTGTTTTAAAACATAATTGAGTTATTAATTGTCTCCTAAAACAATGGGTTAGGGCGCGTTCACTATTAAAAGAGGGAGAAGGGATACTTTGCGACACGAGTTGATGTGGGCCCGTTTATTTATCGTATGTACGGTGACTGTCGTTGCCAGCTTGACCATATATGCCTTACTTCCCTTGCTTCATCCTTTTTTAT
Source organism: Thalassobacillus sp. CUG 92003 (assembly GCF_013618635.1). Taxonomy (GTDB): domain Bacteria; phylum Bacillota; class Bacilli; order Bacillales; family Halobacillaceae; genus CUG-92003. Next base: position 114,202 of record NZ_JABLSJ010000008.1, read on the forward strand.
GGGCATTTTTCATCGCGTGGATTATTAATCCGCTTGTGAAAACAATGCAATGGAAGTGGAATTTTCCACGGTGGACAGCCGTTATAACCGCACTAAGCTTATGCATTGTTTTCTTGTTCAGTCTCTCCATGGTCGCTATGCTCGAAATCATAAACGGAACCACTTATTTAGCCCATTACGTCCCGTCTCATTTTGGACAGGCACTTGACTTTGTACGACAGGTTGTATCGACCCATGTAACAGATTTAATCAATTCAGTCACGCAAAAATTAGGCGGATTTAACGGGACAGAAAGCCCCCAATTCCTCAAACAAATGGATCAACTCGGCATGAGCTTGACTGAAACCGGCACCAATTTCTTAAAGAACGTATTGGAACAAATCCCTGTTTTGTTAAGTCAGCTCCCCGCCTCCTTTACATTTATCATGTTTGTGTTGCTAGGCGTATTTTTTATCAGCAAGGATTGGGACACATTCAACAGCCGGATGACGTCTCTTTTTCCAGGGAAGCTGATTGTGACGCTTGAGCATGTCGTGAATGACCTTAAAAAAACAGCCTCAGGGTATGCTAAGGCCCAGTTTCTGCTCATAATGATTACGGCTTGTCTCGTCGTCATCGGGTTATGGATATTAGACGTCAACCATGGCTTAACCATCGCATTGTTGACCGGTGTTGTAGATATTATTCCTTATCTGGGGACAGGTATCATTTTTATACCTTGGATCGGCTATCTGTTTCTCAGCGGGGAGCAAGAGCTTTGCATCGGCATTGCCATTCTGTATCTTACCATCGTAATCATGAGACAACTACTCGAGCCCAAGCTGCTTTCCCAGCAAATTGGTTTACACCCCTTATTTTTGTTAATCGCCATGTTCAGTGGTTTCCAGCTGGCCGGGTTTTTAGGTTTACTGCTTGGGCCTGTCACCCTCATTGTTGTAAAAAGCATCCATCGCACCGGGGCCACCCACGAACTCTGGAACTATATTAAATACGGTCCTCACTCTTCCTAATAGGGTAACGCGACGCGCGCACTAAAAAAGGCTCTATCCTCGCTTGTTTAAGCACTGCCAAAAAAATAGAAAACTGCTCGTAATAAGCAGCTTTCAATTCTGGGGCTATCTCCGATAAATTGTTATGGTTCCTTTGTCCATCATTTTTCTAATGAGACTGCCAATCACCCGCTTGAGAGGTGTTCGCGTAACGGGCAGCAGGAGTAAAAATCCGATCGCATCCGTAATGAATCCAGGAGTGAGCAAGACGGTACCTCCTACCAAAATGCAGGCGCCATCTAATAATGTGTCTCGAGGCATTTGCCCCATCGACATGGATTGCTGAAAATGACGGATCGTTTCCAATCCTTGTTGTTTAGCTAACCAGGCACCAAGAACCCCGGTTGATATAATTAATAGGATGACCCACCACGGACCGATGATATTGCCGGCCCACACAAGAATACCTATTTCCAAAGCTGGTACAATTATGATTAGAAGTAATAACCAACGAAACATACAATCTTCCCTTCCAAAACCATTTCCTTTTATTATACGTCAACTTCGCCCCCGACAAAACTGAAAGGAATAGATGGGCTGCAATTCCTGAAGTAGAATCACTCCCTGACCCTGGTTGTGGCTTATACAAGGTAGAAAGCCTATCAAAAAAATACCATCTAACCTAACCTTTTAATAAGGCTCAGTTAGATGGTATTTTGGATTGTTCATTAGTTAAAGGACGCTTGCGTGACCTTTGTAGATATCTCCTCGAGAGCTATCGATTGTTAAATCCTCGTGGTCCTCGATCACATTCATTGCATCTTCAACACCGACAACAACTGGAATGCCGAGACTCAGCCCGACAACGGCTGCGTGAGAGGTAAGACCACCTTCCTCGGTGATCAACGCACCGGCTCGTTCGATAGCAGGCATCATATCTTTATCGGTTCCAAACGTGACTAGAATATCTCCTTCTTCAATCCGTCTGTTTGCTTCCTCAGCATTTTTTACAAGTACTGCACGGCCATAGGCACTGGTACGTCCAATCCCTTGTCCTTTTACGAGTACATCACCTACAACATGAACTTTCATCAAGTTCGTCGTGCCGCTTTCTCCAACAGGCACGCCACCCGTAATGATGATACGATCACCGCGTTTAACCAAGCCTGAGGCAAGCCCTCTTTCCACTGCCACATCAAGCATATCATCAGTCGATCGAGCGCGAGGTCCCATGATCGCATGGACGCCCCAAACCAATGAAAGCAATCGGTTGACTCGTTCACTATTCGTGATAGCTACGATGGACGCGCGCGGCCGATATTTGGAAATCATCAAAGCCGTATGCCCGCTTTCCGTAGGCGTAACAATCGTATTCACAGATAGATTAATGGCTGTGTGTGTAACAGACTGGCTGATGGCATCTGTGATGGTCATATCACTTGTCTTTGATCGCGATTCTAAAATAGCTGCATAGTCTAATCCCGTTTCGGTTTTTTCAGCAATGTTATGCATCGTTTGAACAGCTTCAGCAGGATAACGTCCGGCAGCGGTCTCACCCGATAGCATAATTGCATCTGTTCCATCAAAAATGGCATTGGCTACGTCCGATGCTTCTGCACGGGTAGGGCGAGGGTTGCGTTCCATTGAATCAAGCATCTGTGTTGCCGTAATGACCGGCTTCCCAGCCTTGTTACATTGGTGAATCAATTGCTTTTGTACGAGGGGCACATCTTCAGCTGGAATTTCAACGCCCAAATCGCCACGTGCGACCATCAATCCATCGCTGACCTCAAGGATTTCCTTAATGTTATCGACACCTTCTTGGTTTTCGATCTTTGGAATGATTTGAATATGGGTAGCTTCATGCTTTTCGAGCAGCTCACGTATCTCCAGTACATCTGAGGAGCGCCGAACGAAAGAAGCAGCGATGAAATCAACATCTTGTTCAATTCCAAACAGAATATCTTCCGCGTCTTTGTCAGTAATGCCGGGAAGGGTTACACTGACATTCGGTACGTTCACGCCTTTTTTATTTTTCAACAGACCCGAATTTAAGACCGTGGTTTTGATTTCATTGTCATGCTTCTTGATTTCTTCAACCTGAAGTTCAATCAAGCCATCGTCTAGTAAGATTTTGGACCCTTCATGAACATCGTTGATCAATCCAGGAAACGTTACCGATATCCGCTCCTGGTCCCCTTCCACGTCATCCATGCTTACGTATAAGGTGGACCCTTTTTCCAATTGGACGCCTTCGTTTTTCATACGGCCTGTCCGGATTTCTGGCCCTTTTGTGTCTAATAATATCGCCACCGTTTTGCTTGTCTTCTCGGCAGCTTCTCTAATGTTGGCAATGCGGGCTGCATGCTCTTCAAAATCGCCATGAGAGAAGTTCAAGCGAGCGACGTTCATGCCCGATTCGATCAACTCCATAAGTTTTTCTTTACTCTCAGAAGCGGGACCGATCGTGCTCACAATCTTTGTTTTTCTTGTCATCTTAAAATAACCTCCTTCATTCAACTACTTGCTCGTTCATTCTATTTATATAGAAAGTTCCTTGGATAGACGGTACATATCGAAATCAACGGTGTGCTTTTGATTGAGCACTTCCAATATGTCATGATCAACCAGCTGGTTTCGTTCGATACCAACAACACGACCTGCTTTCCCTTCAATAATCAAATCCACCGCAAACGCCCCGAGTCGGCTAGCCAGGACACGATCTGTGGCCGTTGGGGATCCGCCCCTTTGCGTATGCCCAAGTACAGTCACACGTGTTTCCAGATTGGTGGCTTCTTTAATCCGTTGGCCAAACTCCACACCGCTTCCTACCCCTTCAGCAACAATAATGATACTATGTTTTTTGCCGCGATCATGACCTCGCTTGAGACGCTCGATCACTTCATGAAATTCATCCGGCTTCTCAGGGATCAGGACACTCTCAGCCCCATCGGCCAGACCAGCCCATAAAGCAAGATCACCAGCATCGCGCCCCATCACTTCTACAACATAAGTACGTTCATGAGAGGTAGCAGTGTCGCGAATTTTATCAATCGCTTCAATGATCGTATTCAAGGCTGTGTCAAAACCAATCGTGAAATCCGTTCCAGGAATATCATTATCAATTGTACCTGGAACCCCAATACACGGGTAGCCTTTTTCGGTAAGCTTTTTCGCACCCATAAATGAGCCATCTCCGCCTATCACCACAAGGCCTTCAATGCCAAACTTATTTAATTGGTCGATGCCTTTCAACTGACCTTCTTCGGTTTTGAACTCATCACACCGAGCTGAATATAATTTCGTGCCTCCCCGTTGGATGATGTCGCCTACAGAACCTAATTCCATTTTTTCAATGTTTCCTTCAATTAAACCTTGGAAGCCATATTTCACGCCATAAACTTCCATATTATGATAAATAGCCTTCCTCACGACAGCTCGGATTGCAGCGTTCATCCCTGGTGCATCGCCACCGCTCGTCAATACTCCGATTTTTTTCATCGTATCACCTCAACACTTTCTATATGGTAGCTTACATGATAGATAAGAGAATAGTTAATCATTTTAATGTATAAACGTTCTTATAGTTAAAATACACCCGTTCATGTTCTGAAACAAGATTTAAGGTAACAAAAATAGAGTTGATTCACAAGTATAATGGGAAATAAAGAGGGAGTAAGCGAGGGTACTCCACTAAGATAACAAAAGCCGCACATCTGACGTGCGGCCACTTTCTAACAATTATACCCTATTTATCACAAATCTAACTGCGTATAATCCCCAATCTGTTTATATTTTTCCCAACGCTTTTCCAACCGATCCTCTTTGGAGAGCGCCTGCAGCTCCGCCATGCTGGACTCTAATACGTGATCAATATGGTCTGCCTGCTGCTTCACATCCCGATGGGCACCTCCGCGAATTTCTGGAATGACCTGGTCGATGACATGAAGCTGCTTCAAATCATAAGAGGTGATTTTCATCGTCTCAGCTGCACTTTGTGCTTGGTTGGAATCTTTCCATAACAAAGCAGCCGCTCCCTCCGGTGAAATCACAGAATAAGTGGAATTTTCCAGCATATGAATATGGTCCCCTACACCTAAGGCAAGAGCGCCTCCGCTCCCCCCTTCACCAATTACGATGCAAATGATCGGTACCGAAAGCCCAGCCATTTCAACTAAATTTCGCGCAATGGCCTCGCTCTGGCCGCGTTCTTCAGCTGCTTTACCCGGGTAGGCTCCTTTCGTATCGATGAAGCAAATAATCGGGCGGTTGAATTTATCAGCCTGCTTCATCAATCGAAGCGCTTTCCGATACCCTTCAGGGTGAGGCATCCCAAAATTACGCCGAATGTTTTCCTTTGTGTCTTTGCCACGCTGATGGCCGATGATGGTAACAGGCTCGCCCTTATATTTACCGATGCCTGACACTATTGCTTCATCATCACCATATAAACGATCTCCGTGCATCTCTAGAAAATCTGTGAACAAACAATCGATATAATCCAGAGTCGTCGGTCTTTCAGGGTGCCTGGCCATTTGTACACGATCCCAAGGGCGCAAACGATCATATACATCCTCTTCCAACTTCTCTAAACGCGTTTCCAGTGTGGCGATCTCATCATTCAAATCCATATCGCTCTCTTTGGTGAGGCGTTTTAATTCTGCTATTTTTTCCCGTAGTTCTACGACTGGCTTTTCAAAATCTAGGATTTGTTTCATGACGAATCACCTCCTGACTGATGAATATCTAAAATGGTATGCAGCACCTTGTGCAGGTCATGGCGATGAACGACTTGATCGAGTTGACCATGTTTCAACAAAAATTCGGATGTTTGGAAGTCATCAGGCAATTTTTCTCTGATGGTCTGCTCAATGATACGACGACCGGCAAACCCAATCAATGCACCAGGTTCTGCTAGATTATAATCCCCGATCGACGCAAAGCTGGCGGAAACGCCGCCGGTTGTAGGATGAGTCATTATCGAAATGAACAATCCGCCCTCAGCATGGTGCCTTTGGATAGCAACAGATGTCTTGGTCATCTGCATTAAACTGAGTACACCTTCTTGCATCCGGGCCCCCCCAGAAGCAGTCAAAATAATAAAAGGCAGCTTCTGTTTCCGTGACTCTTCGACAGCGTTGGCTATTTTCTCACCGACGACAGACCCCATGCTTCCCATACGGAAACGAGCATCCATGATGGCAAAACCTGTAGGTAACCCTTCCATTTCAGCCTTACCGGTCACGACAGCTTCATTTAACCCGGATTTTTTTCGGTCTTTTTCTAATTTCATCTCATAGTCCGGAAAGTTCAATGGATTCGTCGAGATCATTCCGGCATCCCATTCTTCAAAACTATCAGGATCAAACAGTGACTCAATCCGTTCATAAGCGTTCATTTGACTATGATGATCACAGTGGGGACAAACTTGCATATTGCGCTTTAGTTCTTTTCGATAATAGATTTTTCCACAGCCTGGACATTTTTGCATCAAGCCCGCGGGTATATCTTGTTTAGCTTCTTTGCTGGGCATCGGTGCATATTTTTTCTTTTTGCTGAAAAAATCTTTAAGCACGGATCTCCCTCCTTTGGGACAAACTGGTCTAAATTCAATATATCGTAAAACCGAGCAGAATGTGTAGTACTCAGTCGCGTCGATTTTGTCACGTCACTCGGACTCATACAGATCGTGAACATCAATAGGAGACCCATTCTTCAAGATGGACACCACGTTACTATAAAACCCATGATTGTAAGGCGATGGATGATAAGTTGAAATGAAATCATCTATTAATTCCCACATCCGCGTCAGGAGCTGATAATTATGAACCGTAAATAAATGCGAAAAAAATTGCTGATAAAGCTCCCGATCGTCCGACGTAAATGTTTCCTTCAAGATTCGCAGTTCCTGCAGCTCATGACCTTCCAGGCGACCTGCAAGATGGATAATGACTTCTTTTTCAAGCATTTGCCGAGCATGAATTAATTCTTCCCGCGTCCGCGACTCGTTCAAAATGAATGTCGACAACAATTCGATCGTTCGATTCGTCCGGTAAGCTTGAACGAATGTTCCTTCACCTCTTCTCGTTTCAATCAAACCTAGCAGCTCTATTGCTCTTAAAGCTTCGCGAAGTGAGGAACGGCTGACTTGCAACGTATCGCTGAGCTCTCGTTCCGATGGGAGTCTGTCTCCCGGAAGCAGCCCTTGAGCGGTGATAAACGCACGTATTTGTTGCAGCACTTCTTCATACACTTTTACCTTTGGCGGCTTATCCACGTTCGTGCGTCACTCCTTCTATTAAGGAAGGGTCATTTTCTTATGAGGAACCTTCACATGTAAATGGAAGAAAAGCCAAAACGGCTTCTCTTCCATTAATTATCCTCGTCAATCATCGTAAGCTGCCGCGTCTTCTCAGCTACTTCCTCAGGGTCCACATGATGGCGAGCCACACCCGATTCCATGGCTGCTTTAGCTACGCTAGCAGCTACTGCAGGCGCAACCCTTTTATCAAAAGGAGCAGGTATGACATAGTCTTCATTCAGTTCATCTGGCCCAACCAGGGAAGCAATAGCCTCTGCAGCAGCGATTTTCATCTTCTCATTGATTCGTGTCGCTCTGACATCCAACGCTCCTCGAAATATACCCGGGAAAGCAAGTACATTGTTAACCTGGTTCGGGAAGTCGGAACGTCCTGTCCCAATGACACGCGCGCCGGATGCTTTAGCATCTGCAGGCATTATTTCTGGTTCAGGGTTAGCCATGGCAAATATGATCGGATCATCATTCATGCTCTCTACCATCTCTTTAGATAGCAGCCCTCCTACAGAAACGCCTACAAACACATCCGAATCCTTCATAATTTCTTCTAGGCTTCCTTCTTGTTTATCTTTGTTCGTTATTTTAGCTATCTCATCTTTTACAGGGTTCATTCCATAACTGCGCCCTTCAAAGATCGCTCCTTTAGAATCGCACATGATAATGTCGCGGACACCGAAATGATAAAGAAGCTTGATAATCGCAATTCCAGCTGCTCCTGCGCCATTGGCTACTACTTTTATATCAGAAAATGATTTACCTACGATTTTAAGGGCGTTCATCAAACCGGCAACGGTAACAATGGCCGTACCATGCTGGTCATCATGAAATATGGGTATGTTCGTTTCTTTTTTTAACTGCTCTTCGATAATAAAGCAATTAGGTGCTGCAATATCTTCAAGATTAACACCGCCAAATGTCGGTTCCATTAATTTGACTGTTTGGACAATCTTCTCTACCTCATACGTATCAAGGCAAATAGGGAAAGCATCTACTCCAGCAAAAGCTTTAAAAAGTGCAGCTTTTCCTTCCATAACCGGAAGTGACGCCTCAGGACCTATGTTGCCCAGCCCTAAAACAGCTGAACCGTCACTTACAACGGCTACCATGTTCCCTTTCATTGTGTAGTCATAAACAGTATCTTTATGGTCATATATCTCTTTACACGGTTCAGCTACACCAGGAGAATAGGCTAAACTAAGATCTTTTGCATTCTTGATTGGAACTTTAGAGTGCGTTGCCAGTTTACCTTTATTTACCCGATGCATGTGCAATGCTTCATCTCGTAGATTTGACAAGTATAACCCGCTCCTTTTATAGCTCAATATAATATACGTTTTAACGGCTTAGGTGGTCTGACCACCGTAACTTCTTAATTATAACAGATGCAAAAATCGTGTAAAGAACATACCATCCAGACAAAATGCCGGACTTAGCAAACAAAAAGGCGGGGTAGAATGGGTGGATGTAAATCACGCTTCAGTAGACACAGGCTTTATCGCAACTGACGCTTTCCCAAAATAATCATACAATGCTCGCAAACAATCGTTAGTCAATTCTAAATTAAATGATGCATCCAATTGATATGTCTTTCTCGTCTCTGCGTTAAACACGATAACAGGCGTATTCCCTGGGAAATAGGACGCGATTTGCTGCAGAGCTTGTCGGGCTTCCTGTTGATCCTGCTGATGGATTCTTACAAAAACTCGTTTAGCAGCAGGAGGCTCACTTTTGACAGTTTCTTGGTAAGGCTGCAGTTCCGCGATCAGCCACTGCAGTTTATGGTTCCGTTTTTCTAATTTCCCTTTGAAGGTGACCATCATCTGCTCGGTCAGCCAGGGCTTCACTTTACGATGAATATCAGGGAACAAGACCCCTTCCATTTGGTGGGCTTCATCACTCAGTTTAATGAATGCCATGGGGTCACCGCGTTTTGTTCTGATTTCCTTAATTTCATCTACTACAGCACAAATATGAATCTGGCCAGTTAACGCAGATTGTTCAGCTTGTTTTAATGAGATGTAACCCTGTTGACGTAACTGCTCTCGGTGAATGCCCAGTGGATGATCAGATAGATATGTTCCAAGTACTTCTTTTTCCATGGCTAAATTTTTCAGAGTAGGAAATGCCTCTTGTTCGATGTATTCTGCTTCTAATTCCAAGCCACTTTCAAACCAGGACGTTTGACCGTCAAATTCTTTGAATAACTCCCCTTGTTCCATGGCCTGGTCAATCGACGCCAATAAAGTAGCCCGATTCTTACGGGTTTCATCTAGTGCTCCGGCTAAAATCAACGCTTCGATCACCTGCCGGCTTACTGTACGTGAAGGAACACGCAGACAAAAATCATGTAAGCTTTTAAATGGGCCATTGCTTCGTGCTTCGACAATATCTTTTGCAGCTTGATATCCTACTCCCTTAACCGCTATCAACCCCATACGGATCCTTCCCTGGTCTACTCGGAAATAGGGAACGCTGCTATTTATAGAGGGGTGCAAGACTTCTACACCGAGCCCCTTAGCCTCACGAATGTAGTTGGCTAATTTATCATGGTGACCTGTATGAGCATTCATAAGTTCTGCCAGGAAGAACGAAGGGTAATGAGCTTTCAAATAAGCCAATTGATAGGAAATGATACTGTAAGCCACAGCGTGACTTCGGTTAAAACCGTAGTTTGAAAATTTCACAATCCATTCGAAAATTTCCGTGGCAACCGCTCTGTCATAACCTCGAGCCACGCATCCCTCGATAAATGCTGTTCGTTGTTCTTTCAACTCAGCATCTTTTTTCTTGCTGACGGCACGGCGCAAAATATCGGCTTGTCCTAATGTGAAACCTGCTATTTTTTCCGCCACTTGCATAATTTGTTCTTGATACACTAATACCCCGAACGTCTTTTCTAATAGAGGTGCGACATCGGGATGCGGATATTGAACCCTTTCAAGTCCGTGTTTACGATTGATATAAACCGAAATATATTCCATCGGGCCAGGGCGGTATAAGGCGTTCACCGCTACTACATCTTCAAAATGAGACGGCCGTAGACGCTGCAGGACACCTTTCATGCCACTTGATTCCAATTGGAATATGCCGTTTGTTTTCCCTTCTTTTAAAAGCTCATAAGTCAACGCATCGTCGAATGGAATATCTTTCACTGAGAAGCGTTGCTTTTGAGTGCGGTTCACCTGGTGTTCGATTCGCTCCATCAAGCTTAGATTGCGCAACCCTAAAAAATCCATTTTCAACAATCCGATTGATTCCAAATCCTCCATCGCGTATTGCGTCAAGGCAACATCCTCGTGCCCGCTCGTTAAGGGGACATTCCGGACCAGGGGGACTTCACTGATGACAACGCCTGCAGCATGCGTCGACACATGCCGGGGCAGCCCTTCTAGTCCTGCAGCCACTTTGAACAACTTCTTCAATTTTGGTGATTGCTGAATGTATGAAACGAGTTCACTAGACTTGCGGACGGCCTCGCCTAATGATAATCCAGAGTTTGCCGGGATATGCTTAAGGATGAAAGCTGCTTCCGACTGTTGAACGTCCATGACTTTAAAAAGTTCGCGCAATAGACTGCGGGCAGCAAAGGTTCCGAATGTTATAATTTGGGCTACCTTATCACGTCCATATTTTTCTGCTACATACTGAATCATTTCATCTCTGCGATGGTCAGGGAAATCAATATCAATATCTGGCATCGTCATGCGTTCAGGGTTAAGGAAACGTTCGAAAAGCAAATCATATTCCAGCGGATCAACTTCTGTAATGCCTAATAAAAAAGCTACAAATGACCCTGCCGCCGATCCACGGCCAGGACCGACTTTTATGCCTTCTCGCTTGGCATACGCCACAAAGTCCCAAACAATTAAGAAATAATCACTGAATTGCATCGATGTAATAATATTAAGTTCGTATTCCATCCGATCAATAGCTTCCGAACTCGGTTCATCAAAAAGACGGTGTAATTGGTCCTGACATAACTGCCGCAAATACGTATCCGCTGTCATCTCCTCGTCCAACGGGTAAGAGGGGAGCAGGTGTGAATCAAACGAAAGATTTACGTGGCAACGCGAAGCAATATGATCGGCTGCCTCTAATACTTCTGGCCACCACTTAGCGTACGCGTCCTGCATCTCTTCAGGAGCAGGGTAATGATGATTCTGTAATTCAGCAGGCACACGTTCTTCTGCCCAAATGTCGCCTTCTCTCATAGCTTTTAAACATGTATAGGCTAACGCATCCGGCTTATTTTTATAACGAATATCTTGAACAGCGGTCACATTAACCTGATAGTTCTCGACAAACTGGCGTAAAGCATGGGCTGCCCGTTGTTCTGATTCCTCCCCGTGATCCTGGACTCCAAGATAAAATTGTTCAGTGCCAAGCCGATTTTTCCAAGCCTCAACAGTCGCTGCCAAACCCTCCTCTTCACCTTCAACGATGGATCTAGCCCACTCCGTTTCTGTCACAGGCAAAATGCCAAGAACATCATCAATATCTTCTATGTCTTCTTCTTTTAAATAGGCCTTTTCATCTAATTGCTGCCTAGTGCTCAGGGAAAGCAACGTCTGGTACCCATTATTGTTGAGCGCCAGCAGAATCAGAGGGTATTTAAACTCATTGGACTCTATGTATAGGGTCAGCCCTATTATCGGTTTGATATTTGCCTGTACACAAGCTTGATAAAACGACACTGCTCCATACATGACGCGATCATCCGTAAGTGCCGCCGCTGAATAACCTAACGCTTTTGCTTGCTCAGCTATATCCCCCGGCGTTAATGTACTGTGCATGAGGGTGTAACTGCTTCGACACTGCAATTGGGTTCCTGACATTGATTTCACCTTCTCTCTTCTTGTTATTATACCGAAAACCTGAAATGGATTGAAACCACTCAGCATATCCAATTTTTCATCTGAATATAATGCAATAAAGGACGTGCCTGCATAAGGAGAGTGAAGAATGGATGAACGTCTAGTCATATCAATGATTCACTGCTTTTTCATCGCTTTCGGCGTGGTAATCGGAGGGGCGATTATAGGAAGTATCGGCGGATTTATTACTGGCGAAGCCCCTATGACATCTATTTATCGAATTGCTAAACGTTTACGGATTTGGGCCATCGTAGCAGCTATTGGAGGCACATTTGATGCAATCAGCAACTTTGAAAAAGGTATTTTTGAAGGCTCACCCTTTGATTTGTTCAAACAAGTAATGGTGATTGTTTCCGCTATGGGAGGCGTCCAAGCGGCCCTTTTAGTATTTTCATGGGTTTTACATGAGGATGTCACCTAATGCACATCCCTCCATATTATAAAAGAAGAGAATGGCAATGGCTGTTGACGGGCGTTGTGGTAGGTGCAATCATTGCTTATATATTCTTTTTGTTTATTCACGGGCGCATATATGAAAGGATTACCGAGGAGAGTATTGATCTGCAAACTGAATTGACACAGCTTGAGTCAAAATATGAGGGGCTGTTGGAATCGCAAGAACAAGAAGAAGAGCAAAAAACGGATATCCAGCAAATCCAAGAACTTGAAGTGGCCTTTATCAATGACGATCGGCTCGAGGTAGATCGACTCACTAAACATCAGTTGGAAGCAATGGTTAAAGACGAATTGCAATCCATTATCGGTAAACAAATAGAAGATTTGGCCCAAAACCCTGACTTAGTGATCTCTGTAATTGAAAATAAACGATTTAAAATCGATGATGTCAATTATTTATTGGAGGTACGCTTCCTGGCATTAGCCCCGCAGACACGATTGAGAATCATGATTGCAATAGACCATTAACAAAATGGGTTATCAAAAACTGGCAAAACAAAAAACTGGCAATCACGATTGAATTTTTATACAATTAAATTAATATCTTGAACAATGCCAAAAAGGGGTGATGATGCAATGTTGATCCTCGACAGTCATAGGCAAATTGAAGAGAAGGTCGCTCAGTTAGTAAGTGGCTATACGGCATTTGTTGAAACAGAAGAGCTCATCCGTTTAATGAAACGCGAAGTACAAAAACATCAATTACAAGTCCATTTCGATAAAACTGACAGCGGATGCTGGATCATCCCTCTAAGAGATGATCAGTGTTCCTGACACGTAACGCCTGAGGAAAGTCTTCTCAGGCGTTTTTTTTATTGCTCTTTGTAAATGCGGCAAGCTTCATCTAGTTCTTGCGAGATTGTTTCTGTCTCCTCCCACGAGTAAGCTGTCGCGCCCGCAGCCATAGGATGGCCTCCTCCGTTATGCCGGGAAGCTATTTCATTCACTGCAGGCCCTTTTGAACGAAGCCGGACCCTGATCAACTCGTCTTCTTCGATGAAAAAAACCCAGGCCAGAACATCTTCAATGTCTCCAAGGAGACCCACAAGCTGACTGGTTTCCATCGGGGACACATGATACGCTTCCAAAATATCTTTTGTTATAGTCACAACAATGTGGCCTGACGAAGAAACCGAGAAATGCTGCAAAATATATCCTTTTAATCGTGCGAGATTCATTTTTGTTTTATACATATTATCGTAAAGGTCTGATCGATCAAAGCTGTACATCACGAGTTCGGCTGCGTATTCAAGTGTCTTCCTGCTCGTGCTTGGAAACAAAAATCGTCCTGTATCCCCGACTATACCAGCATAAGCTAACCGAGCAGCATTGTCATTAAACGTTAACCCATCATCTTTAGACGAAAGGAACACTTCAAAAATCATTTCGGAGGTAGAACTGGCTGTCGTATCTACCCATTGAATATCGCCATATTCATCGACGGTTGGATGATGATCAATTTTTATCAGCTTATCTCCCAATTTATAGCGTTGATCATCTATCCTGGCTTGATTTGCAGTATCACATACGATGACCAATGCCTGTTCATAAGCTTCATCAGGAACCTTATCCATGCATAATAAGTAATTCAGTGATTCATCTTCCAATCCCGTTACGAAGACGTTTTTTTCCGGGAAGCTTGTCATTATCATTTCAGCCAACGCGCCTTGTGACCCATAAGCATCAGGATCAGGCCTTACGTGACGGTGGATAATAATCGTATCATAAGCTTTAATCGTATCAACAATATCATGAACAACCATCGTTTCATTCCTTTCTCCATCTCTTACAAGATGGTGCGGCTACCTCCATATTAAATCATAGATTTTAATCAATCGGTAGCATAAATTCATAAAACAAGCTACAATTGATACCGGATTTGAAAACTTACACAGGAGTAGATGCACGTGTTTATTTTTTCGGCGCTTATCCTTATTTCGCTGGTTATGTATGTTTATTACAAAGTCACTATCATTAAAACGAAGGACCCCTTAATGCAAGAATATCAAAATAGCAAAGCACGGATATGCCTGGGCTCATTTATCTTGTTTTTTGCTATCAATCAATATTTAGCTTACGAAACCCAACTATCCTTATTTATAGGAATCGCATTTATCTTAATCGGGGTATTTCAAATTCGTTTTGGTACGAAAAGCCTTCAGCATTATAAACGTGAATACCAAAGAACGCGCGTTATCGATTGACTCCCTGATGGTGTCAACTTAATGTGCAGCCTGATTTACACGTGAGGATTATATAGCCTGCACGTGTAAATCAGGCTTTTTAAGTTGAGCCGGACTACCTGTCAATCAATTGCGCCATAAGTAAGGACTTCCCTACCAACGCACCTTCGTTAAAGACTTCCACATCAACTTTCGCAAATTTACGTCCCACCTCTAATAAATGAGGTTTTATCTCCAGTTCACTTTCAAGCTGCACAGGCTTAAGAAAGTAAATCGAAATATTTTCTACGACAAGATCACCTTTTTTATACTTTCGCAGTAATCGACTTGCCGATTCAGTGACCAACGACGTAAATACGCCATAGGAAAGCGAGCCTAACTGATTGGTCATCTGCGGGGTCACTTGCGTGTCGAAGGTAATGTCTTTTTGTTCACCTTCCTTAATGACCATTTGTTTGGATACCAGATCATCAATGGTTTCACCCACTTGAGGCTGACGTTGTAAATGCTGAAGGGCTTTTAAAACATCCTGCCTTGAGATGATCCCTTGAAATTTATGATGGTGATCGACTACAGGCATCAATTCAATCCCTTCCCACACCATAACATGGGCTGCATTCGCCAATGAGGTCCGGGTGTTAACGGTCATCGGATGACGTGTCATAACACGATCAATGGGTGTTGTCTTCGCTTCACCTATGACATCCTTGGACGTTACAACGCCGACCACTCTATTATTTTTATCTACCACCGGGTAACGGCTGTGCTCGGTTTGCTCGTTAAGTTGGTGCCACGTGGCCACTTGGTCTTTCGTCGTCAAATAGTGAGACTCTTTAAACGAGGTATATATATCGTCAACCAGGACAATTTCTTTTTTGATGAGCTGGTCATATATTGCACGGTTGATCATGGTAGCTACTGTAAATGTGTCATAGCTTGTCGATAGGATCGGTAAATGTTTCTCATCGGCCAGCTTTTTTACGTGATCGTCTGTATCAAACCCGCCAGTTATTAATACGGCTGCGCCTTCTTTAATGGCCAACTCGTGAGCATTGGTCCGGTTTCCTACAATTAAAAGTGATCCTGCTTCCGTGTAGCGCATCATAGCTTCTAATTTCATAGCGCCGATCACAAACTTATGGAGTGTTTTATATAGGCCCTCACGTCCTCCTAGGACTTGACCATCAATTATCTTGATAATCTCAGCAAACGTTAACCGTTCGATATTTTCTTTCTTCTTTTTTTCAATTCGAATCGTACCAACACGCTCGATTGTACTAACCAAGTTTTGATTTTCCGCTTCCTTGATTGCACGATAGGCTGTCCCTTCACTTACATCCAACGTTTTAGCAATTCTTCTGACGGAGATCTTACTTCCTACGGATAGTGAATCAATGTGCTGGAGAATCTGTTCATGCTTAGTGGCCAAAATCCTCACCATTCTTTCCATCTGTACTAATAATTTTGCCTCTAATTGTTATTATACAGATGATACAGTTCCCGTGCAATTTTTCCCATTAGCTCAGTTAAACGTTGTTGTTGTTTACTCACAAAACCTTATTTTACTATCCGGCACGACTACCTGGTTTCAAATAAGCGGTTGGGGATAGAAGATTTGCCTTGCATGAGCTAAATAGTTCCGGCTCGTGACACTTCCCTCACGTCTATACGATAAGCCAACATCGGACCACGTCGATTCTCTGTTCAGCCTGTCTATTGAAGGGGCCATTCTTCAATATAAGGTAGGGTTGGCTGGGAAATGACGAGACTCCCGCGGGAAAAGGAGCTCGACGAGACCCCGCAGGGAGCGAAGCGACTGAGGAGGCTCGACGGGTCCCCGCAGGAAAGCGAGTTATTTCCCAGCCAACCCAAACGATTTTGAATCTGAGTCTACCATTAGAGGAGTTTTATGTACGATATATCAGAGCAAAGCCCCTCTTCCGTGAATCGGATGAGGGGCTAAAGTGGTTCTTATAAGGATATTGATTCGCCAGGCTCTAACGCTTTGCCGATACCAGGCTCCACCTGACGAGCAAAAGCTTGTCCATCCTGGTTGATTAAATCAAATGTGTTGTAATGGATAGGAACGACCTGTTTAGCTTTTGTCCATCTTGCAGCGACCAATGCATCCTCTGGTCCCATCGTGAAGTTATCACCAATCGGAAGAAAAGCAACATCGATTTTATTCATTTCACCAATCAATTTCAAATCGGAGAATAAGCCTGTATCACCCGCGTGATAAATCGTTTTGCCATCAATCGTCAGCAAAATCCCGGCTGGCATCCCGGTATAAACGATATTGCCATCTTCTTCTGTGTACGCTGAACCGTGAAAAGCCTGGGTAAGCTTGACCGTGCCAAAATCAAACGTGTGGGAACCGCCAACGTGCATAGGATGCGCATTCAAATCCTGATTTCCTAGGTACGTGGCCAACTCAAATGGGGCAACAATTTGCGCACCTGAACGTCTAGCAATAGCAAATGTGTCACCTACGTGATCGTTATGACCATGTGTGAGCAGTATCACATCGGGATTTTCATCCTCCGCTTTCAAATCCGTGTTCCCGTTATCCGAAATAAAGGGATCAATTAAAATCGTCTTGCCATTTGCTTCGACTTTTACAACAGAATGTCCATGATACGTTACGTTCATTTGATCAACTCCTTGATTATAGATGTGATCGTCCCCTAATAATTCCTCCAGGCGGCTTCATACTTCTGAATCAAATGAGGGTCGATCAACGTGTTGGGCTTTAAGGGAACCTGTTCCCCTTCATCATTTGTAATTTCCCTATCTTCATCTTTTCCAAACACCGTTAACGAAGGAAGCATGGATTCCTTTAAAAATTCCGTAGACACGTTGATGTCCAAATCTTCAACCGCGATTTTGTTGCGACTGGCAAATACAAAGCCCCAGTTCCCGAAGCTGGGAATGTCCACATGAAAGTTCTCTGTATGAAGCCCTGTCGATTCTATCGTTTCATTGATTGTCCAATAAACTTCTGTTGCAAAAACTGGGCTGGTTGCCTGAGCCATGAGGGCACCGTCAGGAGAAAGATGATTTCGCACTAGAGAATAGAATTCCTTCGTATATAATTTATTCAAGCTTTCATTATTCGGATCTGGAAGATCAAGCAGAATGACATCATAGAAATCATCACTGTTTTCCAGGAATTTAAATGCGTCCTTATGCTCGACGGATACTTTGTCATCGGTTAATGACCCCTCATTCAATTCCAATAAATGAGGATTTTCATTCGCTAATTCAGTAACAGCTGGATCGAGATCAACGAGCTTGATCGATTTAAGAGACGGGTACTTCAATAATTCCCTTGCAGCCAGCCCGTCTCCCCCTCCCAGAATGAGTGCATGTTCTGGATCGGGAACAAACCCCATCGGGGGATGGACAAGGGTTTCATGGTAACGGTATTCATCCGTTGAACTGAATTGCAAAGATCCATTTAAATATAACCGCACATCATCCTCGTCTTTCGTAACGGCAATCCGCTGATAAGCTGACTCCTCCATATGTAGCACAGGATCTTTATACAGCTTTTGTTCAAACGAGAATGCCATTTCTTCACCGAAAAATAAACCCGCTACAAGCAGGATGCCGATCGTTAAACCTGCCATGACATGTCGTTTGATGTGCTGAATTTCTTTACGAAAAAGATACAATACGCCTAAAGCAACAGCGAGATTAATACAAGCGACAAAAAAAGCACTTTTTACCATGCCCATTTGCGGTCTAAGTAAAAAGGCGAATAATAACCCGCCAATTAATCCTCCCGCATAATCTGAAAACAATACGCGTGCGGTACTTCTGTTTAATTCAACTCCGATTTCATTAGCCTTGCGGATCAATATAGGCAGCTCTAACCCTGTTAAAGCTCCGATTGTAAAGGTAACCATATACAAGAAAAGGGCATCAGAGCCGGATGGGGCAAAGGCCGTAATTCCGAACATGGTGAAACTGGAAAATCCTCCAATTAAGGCTACCATGTATTCAATCCATATGAAGGTGGTAATCAACTGTTTCATGACGTTTTCGCTTAAACTTGCCCCAATGCCCATCCCCGTCAAAAAGAGACTGATGGTAAGGGTATATTGTTTGACGCCGTCCCCTAATATGTAGGAACCGAGTGCCCCGAACAAAACCTCAAATATAATACCGCAAATTGATACAATGCCAGAAGCCCAATATATCGCATGACTTCTTTTAACCATTTCGTTTTTCATGCTGATCACTCCAGCTCATGTTCAGAAGCGAAAGACTTACCCGACATCGTCAGGCATGCCGCCGCTTAAATAATTCTAATTACCTGTTTGCTTATGAAAGGTGATACGAGATAAAAATCCCTGGAAGTCATCCAGGGATTTCGAAAATGAAACATATCAGGTAATCGACGCACCAATGACTAGCCCTAGTCCAATCGAGACACCTGCTGAAATAATGCCGACAGCCAGATTATTCTCCTTCAGCATTGTTTCTACCGAAAATTTTCGCGTCAGCACTTCAAAAATGCCGTAGGCTGCCATTTGCAAGACAAGTCCATACACTCCCCAAATGACCGTATCCCAGATGGTGAAGCTGTGATAGATAGCGAATGAAAGTACAATACAGATCCCTATGATTTTTCCTGCAATCGACAAAGCGACTGCCTGGTTTTGGTCTCTTACTTCTTCCCAGTCTTTATACTGTTTCGTAATATTTTCAAAAATCACCAACCCAATGACAACTACAATGATGGCTAATATAAAATAAACGAAAGTCGCAATAAATGGACCCATTCTATCTCCTCCTCTTCTTTATTTTCCTGAACCAGGACCTCCGCCGCGATTAGAAGACCCTCTGAATGAACCTGTGCCCTGACCTCCGTACATGGTATAACCGCCATAGCACCCTGAGTTGTTACGACAGCTACTTCGACGCCGCTCAGCCCAGTCATTGGAATTCAGCATGCGGTTAAGCATTGCGTATGCAAACATGCCTTGAAAAAAGCCAGGTGAATAATGATTACGCACAAATTCATCATTGGCCAATTCAATCAAAACGAGATTCGGTTCTTCATCGCTTTCCTTTACTGTAACAAAGTGATCATCATAAATGAGAACTTGTTTATCATCAACTCTTTCGCCGACTTCTTCCGGCGTAATTTTTCCGCTTAATTCATCAATAACTTCCGGCAGGGTGAGTTTCCGTGTCATATATATTTTCGCCTGCTGGTTATCCCGCTTGACTGTATCCAGCAGAGGAAACTCCGCTTCGATCAAGTCATCAATCGATGCAGCATCGGATTCTTCAATTGACGATAAAATTTCGCTACGGTCTGGCTCATCAGGAAGTTCTTCGTATGTAGCTTCTGATTGGGATCCGGTCATACCCTTCATTAAACTTTGGGCACCACCGCCAAATGCATTAATAAGCAGGAATAGTGCAATTGCACCGAGTGCTAGCATGCCGACCAAATCTCTCATATGCGACCTCCTTTCCCAAAACAAATGATAATGCCCGGCTGATAACCGGGCATTACACTAGCTTACAACCCAAAATATTAAGATTTACCCATTTTTTTCTTTAACTCAGAAAGTTCGTCATCGACTCCGCTCTTCTTATCAAGATCTTCAAATTCATCATCGAGTGAGCGGCTGGCTTGTGACATGTCTTCACTGGTTTCTGCTTCAGCTTCATGCTGCATGACCTTCTCTTCCATTCTCTCGAACCCTTGCCGCGATTCGTCGCCGCCGATATTCGACATCGTACGGTTCATTTTCGTACGTGTTTGGGCTGATTCTGCGCGGGCTTTCAGGGAGTCTTTTTTCAATTTCATTTCTTGGTATTCTTTTTTCATTTCATCGAGCTTCGAGCGTAAATTTTGGGAGTCCGCCTCTGCTCTCTCATACGATTCTTTTAACTGTGAAGCTTGGTCCGCATGGTTGTTCTTATCTTCAAGCGCTCGACGTGCCAAGTCTTCATTACCACTCTCGATTGCTTGCTCCGCTTGGCTCTGGCGTTTTTCAACGAGAGCTTGTGCATCATCATACTTACGCTTCAACATTTTTTCGTTCGCGACCTGCTTCGCTACAGCAGTCTCTGCTTCACGAATATCATTTTCCATGTCACGCATGAATTGATCGAGCATCTTTACAGGATCTTCGGCTTTATCCAGCATCGCATTCAATTCTGAACCTACTACCGTCTTAACACGTTTAAATAGTTTAAACATTTATATTCCTCCTTTTATTTTGAAGCAGCAATAATTTTTATTTCGTATGATTCGATGTCACGTCCGTGACTGACCTCCACTTCACTTCCCCATGCTTCAGCACTTAAATAAGCATTTTCTTCTTCTGACAGATAATCCGCATAAGGTAAGACATCCCCGCTGAGATTGGAACTTCTTCCTTCCCCTCGCACCCGTGCTTCTCCTTCTTCATCCTTATGAAAAGTGGTCCCTTCATAATCGATCGTTTTGGGAAACGGGCGTGAAACAGGAAGATTCACTTTTTCGTACACTCCTAATTCTAACGCATCATCCATCTCTGCTGAAAGCCATATGGATTTATCCCCCTCCAGTAATTGATAAGCATACCACTCATAGGAGCCATCGCGGTATGTGATTTTACCAACAACTTCGTAATCCACAAGGTCGAACGTCACGATATCTCCTATTCTAATATTCAATGGGGTTCGTTCTTCAATATCTGGTGTCTTATTTTGTTTGTTTCCGAATAGTTTCGAAAAAATCCCCATATCCTCACCTCGCTTTGATTAAATGTTCTTATCTTTATGTACGAATGAGTTAAACGTATGTTTCACTTTTTTTTGAGATTTTGTTAAATCACTCACAAAAGCGTTATATAGGAACGAGCAGCCGTTTAACATCGCAACAAACTTAAGAAAAAGCAGTGCTTTTTTCTTAAGCACTGCTTGACTCATTACTTTTGGAGCAATTCTTTGGCGCTGGCATATTCCAAGCCATGAGCTTCAGCCACAGCTTGATAGGTCACATATCCTTCAAGTGTGTTGAGTCCTTTAAACAAATGATGGTTATCCTGACACGCTTGCTTATACCCTTTATTCGCAAGCTGAAGCGCATAGGGAACCGTTACATTCGTTAACCCGATAGTGGAGGTCCTCGGTACATTTCCAGGCATGTTCGCTACAGCATAATGGAGCACGCCATGCTTTTCATATGTCGGATTATCATGCGTGGTAATGCGATCGGTGGTTTCAAAAATACCGCCTTGATCAATTGCCACATCAACGATAACCGACCCTTCTTTCATCGCTTTTACGACATCTTCAGATACGAGTTTCGGCGCTTTAGCACCTGGAATCAAGACCGCTCCTACAACGAGATCGGACTCCTCCAGGGCTTCTTGAATATTTAACGGATTAGACATTAAGGTGTTAATTTCCGAGCCAAAAATGTCGTCCAATTGCCGCAACCGTTCAGGATTCAGATCGATGATGGTCACATCAGCTCCTAGTCCTAACGCGATTTTCGCCGCATTCGTTCCGACGACAC
The DNA here is from genome assembly GCF_013618635.1 of Thalassobacillus sp. CUG 92003. Classification (GTDB taxonomy): domain Bacteria; phylum Bacillota; class Bacilli; order Bacillales; family Halobacillaceae; genus CUG-92003. The sequence goes on from NZ_JABLSJ010000008.1 coordinate 136,554, forward strand.
CGCCGCCGATCACTGTAACACGTCCGCGACGTACACCTGGAATGCCACCTAACAGAATCCCTTTGCCCCCGTAGGATTTTTCTAAAAACTGCGCTCCGATTTGTGTAGCCATCCTTCCTGCTACTTCACTCATCGGTGTGAGCAGCGGAAGGGAGCCATTATCAAGCTGGACGGTCTCATAGGCGATAGCAACGACCTGGTTATCGATCAATGCTTTCGTTAATTCAGGTTCAGGAGCAAGGTGAAGATAAGTAAATAATATAAGTCCTTGATAAAAGTAAGAATATTCTTCTGGCAATGGCTCCTTAACCTTCATGACCATTTCTTTATTCCAGGCTTCTGATGCCGAATAGACAATGACAGCTCCAGCCTCTTCGTACTGGCTATCTGTAAAGCTAGAGCCCGCTCCTGCTCCACTTTCAACAAAAACCTCATGTCCTGCATGTGTCAATGATATAACGCCTGCCGGTGTCATGGCGACCCGATTTTCGTTATTTTTTATTTCAGTAGGTACACCAATTTTCAAGATCTCTACCTCCCATTCCATAAGTCGGGACCTATTCCCTAATTACGATTCAACTATACCATCAATTTTTTACTGTTGGTAGTTTCAATTTTTTGAAAGCCCTTACATTGTATCAAACTCACTTCATTAATTCACGCTTTCCTTCAAATTCAGAAAATTGCAGTAATAGCTTATCTGTAGCGATGGATGACGTCGATCCCGCCGGTCGCTTCATAGACTGCCCCCGTAATCATATCCGAATCCTCTTGGCACAGAAATTCGATGAGACGAGCGATGTCTTCTCCGGTTCCTGAACGACCGACTGGTGTTGCTGGATCCGGTTGCTGCTTACTTTCACTAATCGACGCTTCTTTCATCTCTCCTGCTATGCTGCCTGGGCATATCATGTTGGATGTGACCCCATGCTCTGCTTCTTCAAAAGCAATTGTTTTCGTTAAAGACACTAGCCCGACCTTCGCTGCTGCAAAAGCTGACCGATAGAGCCAGCCTGAGGCAGCCCCGGCACCCTGGAACCCGTAATTGATAATCCTGCCAAACTGTTGGTCTCGCATATATGGAATGACGTGTTTAAATAAGTGAAAAGCAGCATCTAAGTTTCCCCGGATCATCTCATCCCACTCAGCTGTTGTATAATCCGCCAGCTTTTTACGTTCGAACACATAAGGGCCGGCATTGTTTATTAAGTAATCGACGCGGCCATATCGTTCGATCGTTTCCTGAACCAGTTTTACAAGATCAGAAGAATGTGTGACATCCGCTTGAACAAGGTGTAGTCTCCCTTCCAGGTGAGCATTCTCTTGGAGAAGTTTTTCTGCTTGCTGGTCATCATTTCGATACGTAGCGGTAACAGTGCAGCCTTGATTTAAAAATTGTTCGGTTACTTTTTTTCCTAGTCCTTTCGTTCCTGCCGTGATGATTGCATGACGCATGCGAGCAAGACCTCCTTCGTATTCCCCTATTTTGATAAGATATGTAAGTGAATGCCCTTTCTACTTTACTACAAACAGCAGATTGTGTTCACGTTCAAAGGTTTGCATCTTGTCTAATTTGATCCGATTCTAATATAGAAGAGCATTGTGATGGCAGGGTAACCCAAAATGGTATCAACCACTAGTATTGAACATAGTCATTATTAATGAACGTGTTTTCACACAGGACACAGGGTTTGTACGCCGCTCATTCATGGTATAATGGAAGTAACTTTAGGAAGGGGGCATCAGTGATGGAATTTGAATATAAACACATCGTGGTTGCAGTTGATGGATCGAACGCAGCAGAATTCGCTTTTAACAAAGCGATTGATATTGCTAGAAGGAACAATGCCCAATTGATTTTATCCCATGTAGTTGATACCCGCGCTTTTGCTACCGTCGAAGCCTATGATCGTTCGCTGGCTATGCAAGCTGAAACATACGCCACCGAACTTCTGAACGACTATCAAGAAAAGGCAAAAAAAGAAGGGGTTCAGGATGTCGTCATTGATGTCGAATATGGCTCCCCTAAAGTGAAAATCGGGAAAGAGGTGGCGCCCAAATATAACGCGGATCTGATCATTTGCGGCGCTACAGGATTAAACGCTGTTGAGCGCTTCTTCATCGGGAGTGTATCTGAACATATCACACGTTATGCGCCATGCGATGTGCTCGTGGTGCGTGCATCATAAAGTGTTACGATTATACGCGTATTAATTATAGATGATCGACCGTTTGTTTCATAAGGAAGCGTAAGGCTAATGAGCAGCCTTACGCTTCCTTTTCATTCTCAGGCAGATCTTTTTGTGTTTCCCTCACCACATGAGCCATTTCCGGAAGAATGAGCTTGTCCATCGCCAGTTTCACAGCCCCGCTTGAACCTGGTGTTGAAAAGATGACAGTGTTTCGGGTGATGCCGGCTAGCGCCCTTGATAAAATAGCAGAACTCCCTATGTCCTCTGTGTAGCTGAGCATACGAAAGATTTCGCCAAAACCGGGCAGTTCTTTATCAAGCAGCGATTGTACAACCTCAATGGTAACATCCCGTTCCGCTACGCCAGTCCCGCCGTTTGTCAGAATTACATCGACTTCCGTCTGGCGACTGGCCACTTGCACAGCTTCCCGGATGGTTTCTTTTTCATCTTTGACTACTTGGTGATCCACGACTGTATACCCTGAATCGGTCAGTTTTTCATGCATGAGGTGGCCGCTTTTATCCGTTTTCAAAGTGCGCGTATCACTGACTGTTATTATGTGACACCTAACATGCTCGGGTGCTTGCTGTTTATGCTCGTGCACGGACAACGTTATTCTCCTTTCTCCAAAATGTAACGGTATTGATAAAATCTCAAAGAAAATTCAGTGACTTGACGGGTCAGCTGGTAATTGAACACAGCGCCAATCCCCATGCTGATAATCGGCAAGCTTTGAAAAATTTTCCGGCGAAACATTAAGATGAACATCGATTTTATCGCTTGCTTTAACGGCTGATCAAGCCATGATTCGTCAGTTATTTCTTCGGCTCCTTCATAAATATACGCATGCGATTGCTGCTCGATTTCCCTAACTAATCCTTCCCACGCTGCAGCCTGTAAGCGCTTCGGCAGCGTAGCAGCATGGAAGAGTTTCAAGGAGAGCATCATTTCAAATGGCCGATTCATTTCATGACCGAATGATAATCCGATTAACTGGACCACCCGCAAGTTCATGATCAACATCAAGGGGAAATCGATACCAAGCAGCAGCAATCCACCGCTTCCTGTAATCCCCCCTTGAGCGAAGGCATATAGCTTCCCTTTAGCTACTTGCTGCTCCGCTATGTAGGTTAATTGATCGATTGATAGCGTCTTCATGTCTTCAATTTTTTCAATATTGGTATTGAATATACTTCCCGTATTCAGCAAACGCAGACGTGCTTCTTTTTGATAAGCTGTTCCTTGCAAGAAGGCATGGCTATGGAATAGCCAATTATCAATTTTGGAAAAAAATTTTGCTTTCACACCAGGGTTGATTGCGCGAAATGATTCTTTGATCCAATCGTCATATATCATTTCAAAATCATTGGGTTCATACGCACTGTACTGCAGTTGCCACGCTTGAATATCTTTTAAGACCCGCTCGCAGCTCATGCTGTATCCCTCCCCTTCATGGTATTAATACCAGTGTATCCTTATTATAACAAAAGCAAAACCTCTGTACTGACTTATTTTTCACCTAAGATACTATATGATGAAGACATAAAAAAAGCGACCCTCCTTCTTGTCCCCATTTCGTAACAAAAAGAAAGCCGCTTACTCATACACTTATACATTTCCAAGCTTGCTACAGTCCTTTTTCTACCGTATCACGGGCGATCATGACTTCCTCATTCGTCGGAATAATCATGACTTTGACCGGAGAATGCGGATAACTGATGAAGGCTTCTTTTCCGCGCACTTTATTCAACGACGGATCCCAGTAGACGCCCATAAATTCCAACCCTTTCAAAACGCGTTCCCGGATGGCCGTACTATTTTCGCCGACACCGGCAGTAAAGATTATGGCATCAATGCCGTGCATACGCGCTGCATAAGACCCGATATACTTGTGGATGCGATTGGCAAATACTTCCAAAGCAAGCTCGGCTCTTTCCTCACCTTGGGAAGCGTGATCCTCTATATCGCGAAGGTCACTGGAAAAGCCGGAGAGCGCTAACATGCCGCTTTCTTTATTCAAAACGTTCATCACTTCATTAGCTGTTTTGCCGGTCTTATCCATGATATAAGGGATAAGAGCAGGGTCGATGTTGCCTGATCTTGTCCCCATTGTCACGCCAGCCAGAGGTGTGAAGCCCATTGACGTATCTATGGAACGACCACCTTCGATAGCCGCGATACTTGCACCGTTCCCTAAGTGGCAGGATAACAGCCGCAAATGTTCAACGGGGCGCTCCAATAATTCAGCCGCTCGTTCTGACACGTACTTGTGGGATGTGCCATGAAACCCATACTTCCGGATCCCGTACTTTTCGTAATACTCATAAGGTAAACTGTACAGATACGATTGCTCAGGCATCGTCTGATGAAAAGCCGTATCAAAAACGGCCACGTGAGGGACATGGGGCAGCACGTCCTGGAAAGCGCGGATGCCGGTTAAATTGGCGGGATTATGCAATGGAGCCAGTTCAGATACTTGGTCTATTTCGGCAATGACCTGCTCATCGATAAGCACAGACTCGCTGAATCGCTCACCACCATGAACGACACGATGACCGACACCGTCGATTTCCTCTAAAGACTGGATGATGCCGGTAGACGTTAATTTATCGACCAGGAGACGCACAGCTTCAGCATGATCCTCAATATCCGTTACCGTTTTATCTTTTTCTTCATTGATTTCTATAGTGAAAACGGACTTAGGGAGACCGATCCGTTCAACCAACCCTTTTGTCACGACGGTTTCTTCTGGCATTTCGATCAATTGGAACTTCAAAGATGAACTGCCAGCATTGATGGCTAATATATTATTCAACGTTATTCATCCCCTTATTATAGGTTCGTGATTTCACCATTACTATTTAACCACCCGTTTGCCGCGATTTCAACATAGAAAGAAAATGGAATCGTTTACGTCACGTATTTGTTATTTTCACACAACTTACTTATGATGCTGATCGAACCATTGATTAATTTGTGCGAGCACATCGGCCATAGCATTATGATTTTTAAACGATGGTAAGGTTGCCAACAGCGCCTGCTGCGGGGTCTTGGTGTTTTCCCCTTTTTTCTGGAGAATGAGAATACTTTTAGCGTGCTTTTCTTGTTTAAATAACGATTTTGGAAGCTGGAGCATGCCGACAATATGCGCGTGCTCTCGTAAATAGGCATTCAATTGTTTCGACTGGTCACTGTCAAACAGGAAGTTCGGCACCATAAACATCAGGTAACCTCCTGCTTTTGTATAGGTCAAACCTTGTTCGATAAATAAGTGATGAGAATAAGAATGCCCTTCCTCTGCGGCTAACTCATACTGAGAGGCTTGGAGATCATCAGGGTAATAACCGACAGGTAAATCAGCTACGACAAAATCGACGGGTTCCATGAGAAAGGCACCGAGACTATCCTGATGGAAAAACTCAATTTCATTCTTTTGCAGGTTAGCATTGGCTAAGGCTAGTCGAATTAAGGTTTCATCCACATCACTGCCATAAGCCTTCACATTATGAGAGAGCTGGTTCATCACAGACGTAAGGAGGTTAGCGCTCCCGCAAGCCGGATCGAACATGGTCAACTCTTCTTGATTTTCAAATAACTTTGACGTCAAATATCCCATAAACATTGCCACAGCGTCCGGCGTAATGAGATGCTGTTGCTGAGTGGCATCCTTCATGCCTTTTAAGATGACCAGTTGAATCGCTTTTCGTGTTTCCTCCTTCTTATACTGAGCCAGATCGACTTCAGACAAAAGTTTCTCCACGTTCTGATGCAGCAGTTCTTCTGAATCTTCAAAAGGTTGTTGGTGAAAAAGGATGTCCATCGCATCAACGACAGCCTCTAAATACGTCTTATCGTTGTGATGTTCTATCGTGCTAGCCAATTCATCGATTTTTTCATATAAAAATTCCACGTTATTCTGATCCATGTTGTGCCTCCTCGTTTCCTTGTGTGCCACATAAGAAAAGGACGCACTTTTCCTAGTCAAAATGCGTCACTTTGTATCTCTTTCATTAACGGGAAAGAACCAAATTATTCACTTACACAAAATATAACGGATTTTACCCCCGACTTCAAGTTACGGTGTCTCCAAATTTTGGACTGCTTTTACTGCGGAATCGTAATCAGGGTGAGAAGTTGCTTCCTGGACGTATTCAACATACTGGATGATATCATGCGTATCTACCACAAAGACAGCGCGTGCAAGTAACCGCATCTCCTTCATCAAAACACCGTAAGCCCGGCCGAACGAAGCATCGCGATGATCAGACAACGGGTCTACAATTTGTGCCCCAGCTGATCCGCACCAGCGTTTTTGAGCAAACGGCAGGTCCATGCTTAACGTCAGCACTTTAACATCTTCCATCGTATTAAATTCTTCATTAAATCGCCGCGTTTGCGAATCACAGACTGACGTGTCCAGAGAAGGGACGACACTGAGCAACTTCACTTTTCCTTCATAGTCTGCTAATGTCACTTCTGATAGATCCGTCGCTAATACATTAAAGTCTGGCGCTTCATCTCCGACGTTCAACGGCTCTCCTTCTATGCTTACCGGTTTCTGTTTAAACGTAATAGCTGTCATTTTGTTTATTCCTCCAGTCATGATGCCATGTTATTTTCCAGTATGAAGGCTAGCGGCGTCTATTGTCTAATTTTGACGGTTATACGCGTGCGAAAGGGGGTTCACCCTACTCATTTCACAAGGTAAATGATAGGATGATAGTACACCTTCAGAAACAAAAGGAGAGAGCCACTATGACCGATGAGCGCCGTAATTTATTTTTCTACTATTCACCTAGTGAAGAACTTGATCAGAAACTGCAACCCCTCATTGACCTGGCGAAAGATAACCATTTTAATGTAGTGGAAGAAAGCAAACAGGCCAACATCATCATTGCTGTCGGAGGAGATGGGACGTTTCTTCAAGCTGTAAGAAAAACGGGATTCCGCCAAGACTGCCTTTACGTTGGCGTAAGACAGGAGAATGAGGCAGGCTTATATTGCGATTTCAATCTTGACCAATATGACCATATGGTCGATTCCATGCTTAATGCTGAGCTGGAAGTCCGTCGTTTTCCTATTATAGAAGCGACCGTTAACAATGAAGCGACCTACTATTGCCTAAATGAATGCAGTGTGCGCTCCACCTTGATCAAATCGATCGATATTGATGTTTATATAGACGAGCTTCATTTTGAACAGTTCAGAGGTGACGGTTTGATTGTCGCTACACCTACAGGGAGCACCGGCTATAATAAGTCAACAAATGGAGCGGTGATCGATCCTAAGCTTCCATGCTTCCAAGTTAGCGAACTTGCATCATTAAACAATAATCGCTACCGGACATTAGGCTCCTCATTTGTCTTGAGCGGCCAACGCCAGCTGTCTTTGAAAGTCAAACAAGATGGCAATGACTACCCGTTGATAGGAATGGACAACGAAGCTTATTCCATTCGTAATATCAGAGAAGTGAATATCGCGTTAAGTGATAAAGTCGTCAAAACAGTCAAACTTAAAAATAACACCTATTGGGATCGCGTTAAGCGTACCTTCCTCTAAATTAAAAGCTGACTTATCAAAACTTTTTTGATAAGTCAGCTTTTTTCAAGCATTATAGCCGATTATACATAACATCCCCGTCAACGATAGTTGTGGACACGACTGCATCAGCAAGCTCATGGCTATTCAACGTGAATAAATCCCGATCAAGCACAGTAAAATCAGCAACAAAGCCAGGTGCAATTTGACCCCGTTCGAGCTCATACCCAATGGCATAAGCACTCCCCTTCGTATATAACGCCACAGCTTCATAGATGGATAACTGTTCTTCTTCCTGGTATATTTTTTGATCTGGTCCAGCTCTCCGCTCCACCGCCGCTCTCATGCCAAGCAATGGATTGATCTCTTCAATAGGGGCATCTGAACCACCAGCACAAGCTAAACCAGCATCAATCATTGTTTTCCAACTGTAGGAGTGCTTAAGTCGTGATCTGCCGATACGCTCCATGACCCACGGGAAATCGGATGCCACAAAAGCAGGCTGGATATCAAATATGATCGGCCTGTTTTTAAGAGGACTCATAAATTCTGGAGGGAAAATTTGAGCATGGATAATCCGGTCTCGCTCACCCGTTGTTAATGGAAACTGATGAACGGCTTTTAATGAAGCTTTCAGAGCTTGGTCCCCGATCGCATGAATCGCTACGGGCATACGGTGATGACGCGCCTGTTGAACCAACGATGTAAATTTATGCTCATCATGAATGGCCACGCCGAAATGACCGGGTTGATCTGAATAAGCTTCCCTCAACCATGCAGTTCTCCCTCCAATAGCTCCATCAGCGAATATTTTCATGGCTCCTAACTCAACAAACTCTGTACCTTGTTTGTAGCCCAGCCCTTCCTTCACCATATCATCTACAACTTCGTGATGAACGAGTAGATGCGCGCGAAATTTGCACGCCTTACCATCTATAACATGCGTGAAAGCATCATACGTCTGTTTAAACCCGCCATAATAATTCAAATCTTCTGTATGGCCCCCCGTCAAACCATTTTGATACATATTCTGGAGGGCAAGTTCAGTAGCATGCGTTAAGTAATCAAAGGTGGCAGGAGGCATAGCCTGCTTTATAAGTTCTTGTGCTTTTTCATGAAAATAGCCGTTTACGCGTCCAGACTCATCTTTTACAATCACCCCTCCATAAGGGTCATGCGTTGAATCATCAACACCAGCTAGCTGAATAGCTTTCGAATTCGCTAATAACGCATGGCGGCAAACTCGTGACAACATGATGGGATGAGCCTGACTGATTTCGTCCAATTCATCACGATGGATGATACGCGGGTCCTCCCACTGATTTTCATTCCACCCTTCGCCAATGATCCATTGCCCATCAGGCAGTTGCGCGGCATGTTGTTTCAATGCCTGAATGACTTCTTCAGCTGATTTCATAAATGATAAATCAAGTCTGATCAGCCGTTCCCCGTGACCAATAATGTGGAGGTGGCTGTCTACAAATCCCGGGTACATCACGTGCCCTTTTAAGTCGTATTCTTCTTCGATTTCTTCTTTGTATGTGTCATATAAGTCTTGGGTCTCTCCACTTGCAATTACCCGTCCATCTCTGACTACAATGGCCTCAACCCAGTCCCCTTCTTGGATCATCGTATAGATTTTGCCCCCATACCATAATTTCATCACACCAACCTCTTTCTCATTATCCGTTTTTTTATATCATAACATTCTAACAGGGTACGTGCCTCTGTTTTACAAAGCCCTAACAAGCTAAGGCCGTGGAAAGCGGAACGATCTTAGAACACCTTGCTTAACACATAAAAATGCCGAACAATTTCAAGTGAAACCGTTCGGCATTATGGTGTTCAGTTTTGTCCCAGGCTCTTAAGTTCGTACTGTAATGTTCAAGGCATTGCTCTACGACCTCTTGAGGTTACCTTAAATCTACAATAGATCTTCAAACTCTTTATTGATTGTATCCCCTGATTTAAACTCAATCGTTTCTGTTTGACGGAGTGCTTCCTGAAGATCATCAGTGAAATCTGCATGAGCTTCATAGGATGCAGCTTTTTCCCGAGTTGGTCTCGTCTTCGGAGCACTAGGGAGGAAGACGGTACAACAATCTTCAAAAGGGCGGATGGAAATGTCATAGGTGCCGATTTTCTTTGATAAGTCGATGATATCCAATTTATCCATTGATACTAATGGTCGGATAATCGGGTAGTTCGTCACATCATTGATCGCATGCATGCTTTCCATCGTTTGACTGGCTACTTGGCCAAGGCTTTCTCCTGTTGTCAGCGATAGAATCTCCCGATTGTTCGCTAGTGATTCACTGATGCGCATCATCATCCTGCGCATAATCGTCATGCTGTAACCCTCAGGCATCTCACGGTGGATTTTCTGTTGAACCTTTGTAAATGGAACAACATGCACCTTTACGCGATTGCCATAACGCGTCATGGCCTTGGCTAAATCCAGCACCTTTTGTTTAGCTCGTTCACTCGTATAAGGCGGGGAATGAAAGTGCACTGCTTCTATTTCCACACCCCGTTTCATCGTCAAATATCCAGCGACCGGACTGTCTATTCCGCCCGATAATAACAATAGCGATTTTCCTGTTGTACCAACCGGAAGTCCTCCAGCGCCTGGGTAATCCTTGGAGGTAACATAAGCAGCATCGTGACGGACTTCTACTTTCAATTCAACATCTGGGTTATGAACATCCACCCTCACACCTTCAGTATGCGCAAGAATATAACCACCCAGATGCTGATTCAGGTCCTGTGAGTGAACAGGAAACTGTTTATCCGTTCGTTTGGCCGATACTTTGAAGGTTTTTGCTGTGTCATCAGCTTGAAAGGCAAAGAGCGCCGCTTCTTTTATCAGTTCCTCTGTCTTATCTGTTTTGACTGCAAAACTCAGACTATGAATGCCGAATACTTCCTGCAAGCTTTTCATGACCTCATCCTCAGGTTCACCGTTCAATAAGACATACATGCGATCGCGCGTCTTTTTTACGTGCGTATTCGGGTAAGGCTTCAGTTTCTCAATAATATTATGGTGTAAACGGCGCTCGAATTGATTACGGTTCTTTTTTTTCAAGGCCATTTCACCATATCGAATCATAATGTGTTCAAAATTCATGAAGATCTCTCCATTGTCTCTTTTAGTTCATTCAGTGTCGCTTTTAACTCTGTGACAAACGTATCTATCTCAGATGGTTCAGTTTGATAGGATAAACTGATGCGCAGAGCAGAAGTCGTGCGTTCTTCGTTGAAGCGGCATGCTGCTAATACTGCACTTACGTCAGGATGTTTAGAAGAGCAAGCGGACTTCGTGGAAATGTAAATCTCCTTTTCTCCTAATGCATGAATGACAACTTCAGGCTTGTACCCTGGGACGGATATGTTCACAATATGAGGTGCTCCATCCTCCGGGGAATTGATATGCACGCCATTTATCCCTGCTAATGCAGCCCTTAAATCACGCTTCATGCGTATGAGGCTTTCTCGATTGGTTTGCTGTTGATGTGACGTTAAACGCAAGGCTTTCACAAACGCTACAATACCGGGAACATTTTCGGTTCCTGCCCGGTAATCTGCTTCCTGGTTCCCTCCGTGAAAGAGCGGAAACAATTGCGTCCCCCTTTTCACGTATAAGGCCCCCGTACCTTTCAACCCATGCACCTTATGGCCCGAAACTGTGCAAAGATCTACTTTGGCCCCCTTTATATCAAAGGGTGTTTTGTATAAGCCCTGGACATGATCCACATGGAAAAATAACTTTGGATAATGTGCGGCCAGTTCACCTATTTGTTCGACAGGCTGAATACTCCCCAGCTCATTATTAACGGACATGATGCTGATCAGTATAGTATCCTTCTGAATGGCAGATTCAACTGAATCCACCGTTACTCTTCCCGTTTCATCAACAGGGAGATAAGTGACCTTAAAGCCCAGACTTTCCAAACTACGGCAAGCCTCCAGGACCGAAGGATGTTCAATTTGACTGGTGATGATATGTTTACCTCTCGCTTGATGAGCAAGCGCAATCCCTTTGATTGCCATATTGTTTCCTTCTGTTCCGCCTGATGTGAAAACCATTTCATCTTCCTCAACACCCATAAGTTCGGCAGCCTGGATTTTGGATTGTCTTAAAAGACGTTCTGCTTCTCCGCCAAAACGATGGACGGAAGAAGGGTTAGCAAAATAGGTGCTGCTCACCTTGTTAAAACTATCCAAAACCGCATCATAGGGTTTAGTGGTGGCACTATTATCTAAATAAATCATGAGGCTGGCGCTCCTTTTTACGTTCTGCAATCTTTTATATTACCATATAGCGGGATGAAAAGAAAATAGATGAGACGCCATCCCAAACCCTTCAAAAGATTTCTAAACACTATAATGGAGCCTAACATCAAAAAAACTGCCGAGACATACTCGGCAGCTAACGGTGTTTAAACATAAACGTGCTCTTTCTCTTCCAAACGTTTCACCGCTTTGGGGTCGACTTCCTGCAATGCTTTTACAGCTTCATCAAGAGCCACTTCATAGTCATAGTTACGGAAATGATCCTCCGCTTCCAGTAACTTTGCAGCCAGTAATGGATATTGGCTCCGATAACGATTGGCATATTGGATGACCCGCTCAGCTTTATCAGCTTCGTCAATGACTTTATTGGCTTCTTCATTCATTGTTTCCGCTGCGTCTACAGCTTCATTCAATGCACCCGAAACAAGGTCCATATTCAGCGGCTGTTGCTCTAGCTTGACAAACACCTCATCTATTTTCTCGTTGGCAGCTTCCATTTGATCAAAGATGTACTGAGGGATACCCGGGATATTGCTCCGGCCTAATTTGCGATGGGTTTGAAAAACCAGCGTTTCCATGTTTGCCAGTGTGTCTTTGGCGGCAATTTCATCTTTTCGCATAGCATGGATTTGTTCACTGAACGCTTCATGCTCTTCCTGCAATTCTTGTAAATGGGTCATATTATGCTCAAGCAACGTTTCCAATTCCGAGAAAGGGGTTTCCCCATCATTCCATTTCTCATCAAACTCCGTAAAACGCGATTTCAACTGTCGAAACGATTTTTCTAAATGAGAGTGTGTTTCTACATCATGATCTTTGAATTGATAGGTTTTTTGGAGGTCATTGATTTCCCGCTTGGTTGTTTCTAACACTCTTTCCATTTCATCCAGCAAGCGCTGATATGGGGCCTGCTGATTTTCCACGAAATTACGGGCGATGGCTTCTTTTTCGAGATGCTGGTAGATCTCTTGCAGACGGGATTCCGCTCCTTCAATCACATCCTGAATCGATTCGATATCACCTTCGTTAAGTTGGGTAACACAAGCTGATAGTTGAGTCTGATAACTATGTACTTCATCCTCGTACGCAAAATGGTCGATACGGTATCCCTCTTCACGCATCTCTTTCAAACCTGATAACAGTTCATCGAATTGCTCAGGTAATTCTTTCTTACACTTTTGATAGAGTGCAGGGAATTGGTCCATGACTTCCCTTAACGATTCCAACTCGCCTTTCGTGTCCTGGACGAGCTGGCTCGCTTCAAGATAATCCCCTTGGGCTGTCAAATCTTCATAATTGTTAAGGTTGGACTGGAGGGTTTCCAATCTCTTTTCAAAAATGCTTGCTGCAGGCCCGAATTGGTAACGCTTTTGACGGATCTCCTGCTGACGTTCTTTAATCTCCGGCTGGATATTCTCAAGTTCTTTACGGCTTGTTTCTTCTGAATCAAGGAGCATCTCTAACTCCTTGAACATCTCTTCTATTTCAGCCTCCACTTGATTCAACTTATCTTCCAATTGGCTTAAAATCGCTTTACTCTTTCTGAACCGGTAGCGATCAGCAGCTTCTTCTGCATCAAATAAGTCTTCTTCTAAATCAGGGAGCTCAGTGGTGACGATTCGATCCCAGCGATCACGCCATTTTTCGAATTTTTCCTGGGTTTCACCCGAGAGGTTCAAGGCCTTGATGCGTGACAACTCCTCTGTCACATTCCGATTCATAATATCAAGTTTCCATGATTCAAGTCGATCAACGCCATCATAGATTCTTTTTCGAAGAATTAACCCTACGACAATAATCGCTATAATGGCTAATATAGCTCCAATGATGTAATTCATGTTAAAACCTCCTCGCCCCATCACCAAACAAAATGAATTTTTACGCTCGTGTAATGATAATTTATTGTTACTATGATACCATGATATCGATTGTTTTTGCTAAAATATTTCAAATTTATTAACCATTTGACAAAAAATTCTATCAAGCGAGGCGTCATATATGATAAAAGATGGACACGTCCATTCTCCTTATTGCCCTCACGGAACACCTGATTCACTCAATTCTTATGTGGAAAGAGCCATAGCTAAAGGCTATACGGCACTGTCCTTCACTGAACATGCCCCTTTGCCCGCCCATTTTGCAGATCCGACACCTGCAAAGGACAGCAGCATGGCCCTTAATGATATAGAAGGATATATTAAAGACCTTACGGATTTAAAACAAATTTATCAAAATGATATCGACATTCACACCGGTCTTGAAGTCGATTTTATTGAAGGGTATGAAAACGAAACGAAAGCATTCCTTGATCAATACGGCCCCTACTTGACAGATAGCATCCTTTCTGTCCATTTTCTGAAGTCTCGTGATCAATACCATTGTATTGACTTCAGCAAACAGGCATACGAAAAAGCCTTGCATGATTTCGGTGGTGTGGATGCGCTCTACAAGGCGTACTTCCAGACCGTCTTGGATTCAGTCACAGCTGAACTGGGAACGTATAAACCACAGCGGATCGGGCACATGACGTTGGTCAGGAAGTTTCATCGTGCCTTCCCTGCTGTCGACAATTGGGAAAAATACCCCCGGGCTGCCCTTCCCCTCGTCAAAGCTTACAATATGACGTTGGACTATAACGGCGCGGGAGCCATCAAAGATAACTGTTTGGAGACGTATCCGCCGTTACACATCGCACATGAGGCAAGTGACATGGGGATCCCGCTCATATATGGATCGGATGCCCACCATCATGGCGCCATCGCCCAAGGGTATGCCCAAATCGATACCTCGATTCTTACACTTTAGGCATCACTTCATTCTCCAGCCATTTTAGCAAGGTTTTACTGTATACTTCAGCAAAATGGCGTCTTGAGTGATCTGAGCTGATGGTTTGCCTGAATTCATGCGGCATCATATAAGGGGCATTTAACATCCCTTTGAACTGCAAGTATTGTAGTGAAATTTCCTGCGAAGAACCCGGGGAGGAGATTGCCTTGAATAAGCCATATATCAAATGGTTTTCTTTTGCCATGTAAGTGACCAGCATTTCTCTGGCAAACATTGAATCAAGAGATAGCTCCCGGTGGATCAGGCAGGACAGTTGATATCGATCTTGTTTATAATGTAAAATACGCTTAACTAATTGACTGAAATTCTCCCAAGTGGAAACGTTATTTTCCCACAAGTGATTTTCTAGCATCTCCAAGTAAGGTTCATAATAGTCAACGGCTAATGACTCGAACAAGCCCTGTTTACTTGTGAAATAGTAGTTGATCAACGATACATTCACATGAGCACGTCCCGAAATATCCCGGACCGATGTGCCATGGAATCCTTTCGTATAAAATAATTGACAGGCAACGTCGAGGACCTTTTCTCTGGTTTTGTTTTTATTCACAAAATTCGCCTCCCTCTGTAAATTTCTGCATCAGAGCGAGGGTTTCCTGTAATTATCGTACGTCAATTATAGACAAGTACAGTATGAGATTTGTCGAAAAGACCATGAGGAGGATATCACATGTTTCAAACGATGCAATATACAGGCACGAAGGAAGAAAATTATGAGCTGCTAATCAAACAATTAGATGCTCTACTCGAAGGCGAAAATGATGCGATTGCTAATTTATCCAATGCTGCCTCACTGCTGAACCAATTCCTCTCTGAAGTCAATTGGGTTGGGTTCTATCTTTGGAAAAACGAGCAACTCGTCCTTGGACCCTTTCAAGGTCTACCTGCCTGTGTCCGCATCCCTTATGGAAAAGGTGTATGTGGCACAGCACTGGCTGAGAATACTACCCAGCGTATTTACGATGTCACTCAATTTGAGGGACATATCGCCTGCGACGCTGCCAGTCAATCTGAAATCGTCGTTCCTATGTACAAAGACGCGGAAGCCTACGGCGTTTTAGATATTGACAGCCCATCAATCGGACGTTTTGATGACGTTGACCAACATTATTTGGAGTCATACGCAGCCACCCTGTTAAACCATTTATAAGAGAACAGAAAAAACCAGGTGACGCCTGCTTAGCGTTTACCTGTTTTTTTCTGCTGCGTTGAATAATCGGGTGAGTATAGGTTAAACAAGCATGCATACCGCTAACCATATACCGCCCATTCAATGCTGTTCTTACCTGACGTTTTAGCTCTATACATGGCCTCGTCTGCGCGGCTCACAATTTGCTTTCCAGACATCGATGTTTCTTGAGACCACCACGACACGCCGCACGACACCGTTACGCTCGGTTTCGTTTGTTCGGCAACTTTGTGTCTGATCAACTGTGCAATCAACGCAGCCTCCTCGGTGTTTGCACGAGGTAAAAACAACGCTAACTCTTCTCCACCCCATCTCGCAGCGATTGCATGAGAAGGGCTGTTATCTTTCAAAATACCAGCGACTTGCACAAGAATATCATCACCTATTTGATGACCATGCGTATCATTGATCGCTTTAAAATTATCCAGGTCAATTAACAGGAAGGCTCCTGGTTTGTGATGCTGCACATGGTGCTCCAGCTGTTCATCCAAATAATTGCGGGAAAACAGCTTCGTTAGATAGTCCGTTATGACAGTCTTCTCCAACTCTTCTTGCAGCATCGAATTGGAGAAGGCCAGTGCTGAATGGTGCACCAACGATTGCAGGAGTTTAAATGATTCAAAACTGAAGAAATAAGGCTCCTTGTGGACAACAACCGCCACGCCTTCGACTTGCTCATGTAAACTCATCGGAACCGCCATCACAGAGCGGAAATCTATCTCATCCCCATGTTCTTCTATCGTTAAGTCCCCAATAAACAGGGCTTCCCCTTCCGCTTCCATACGCGAGCGGATATCCTCTACAAATGAATGTGCGTCTTCCCGATTGAAATAAGGCGTGCTTCCTTCTAACGTGAGGTGCACTTTTGAATGGCCAGATTGATAAGAGAAAAAACCAATTTCTTGGCCTTTAAAAGACGACTTAATTTGCTCGACCATATACGTGATTTTTTCCTTCAAGCGTAAATTGGAGTTTAGGTGATGCGACGTTTCATTTATTAATTGTAGATCTGTTACATGTTTTTTGGATTGCTGATAAAGTTGAGCATTTTCAAGCGCATTGCCCGCCGTACTTGCAAGCAGCATGATAAATTCGATGTCTTCTTTAGGAAAAACAAGATAGTTCGGCGCCTCTACTTGTAGCACCCCATACACACCTTGCTTTCCGTTTAATGGGGCATAAAGATAAGACTGCCTATCAATTAATCGATCCTCTTTTTGCAATTCGCCTGTCAAGTACGCCTGGATGCTCGCTTTTGTATAATTGTCCGCTTCGTAAGACAATTCTTGGATGGGGAGATGACTATTACTTGTATAATCATGTGATAAAAGCAAGTGGTACTCTAAGTCTGGGTATATTTTCTGTAACGTATGAATGACCTCTTTCAGTACCCCTTCCATGTCAATCGAAGAATGAAACTTAGACGTCACCCGGTAAAGTAATTCATACTTATTCTCTTCGTTCAAAACATGGTGGTACTTATATAGTTTATGAAGATATGTCAATGTATAATTCGTCACACTGCACCATAAATCCTCGGAAGCCTGTCCTGTTTGATCATGGTTATAAACAAGGCATAGCAAGCCTGAACATATTCCTTCGTGAAACCCCGGAATAATGTACACAGGCAGCGATTGCTCCTTTTGCATAATCGGAATCTCATCAGATGTATACACCTGTTGCTGCAATGCCAAGGGAGTGATATCATCGAAAAGAAGTGTTTCTAGGTACATAGCCTCTCCCGACTCGCGCTCAGATTTTAGACGGAACGCGTTTTCCCCATCATTTCGTATATAGAAGTCCACGGATTCTGCTTCAAGCAGCGTTTTAACCTCTTTTGCCAAACAGTTGACAGAACTTGAAAATGTACGGTCTATCTGGTTAATGAATGTGTCTGCGAGACATTGTTTTAATTCATTCAGCACTCTTTTTTCATTCGCGTGACTAACCATAACATCGTCCCCCTTCACACCTATCCCCGTTAAGACTATAGTACCACTTTACCTAGTAAAAATGAATTACTTATTTGAAAAATAATAGCGCGATAAAAAAATTTCTTAAGTTCGAACATAATTTGCACTCATAAATAAGCAACCAATTAGCATTTAACCTTGACGTATCACCAAATAGAACTTATAATAGCCTTTGTGTAAAATAAATGGCAGCCTATGTGAACCTGCGTTGCATTCATTTTGTTCCTCCATCCGGAGGTGCATCGAGTAACTCTCTGCTGCTGGAGCGATGGTGCATGAAAACATAATGAGCAGCGAGCTCTGGAACACACTGTTTTTATTTTATGCGAAATAAAATAAAAAGGAGGAAATACCTATGGCACGCTTTACAGGTCCATCTTGGAAAAAATCACGTCGCCTTGGCATTTCTTTAAGCGGAACAGGTAAGGAATTGGAAAAACGCCCTTACGCTCCGGGACAACACGGTCCGAATCAACGCAAAAAATTATCTGAATACGGCCTTCAGCTTCAAGAGAAGCAGAAGCTACGTTTCATGTACGGCTTGACTGAACGTCAATTCCGCCGTCTTTTTGAAGAAGCCGGCAACATGAAAGGGATTCACGGTGAAAACTTCATGCTTTTACTAGAATCCCGTTTGGATAACATTGTATACCGTTTGGGTCTGGCACGTACACGCCCACAAGCACGTCAACTTGTTAACCATGGTCACGTTACAGTAGATGGCGGTCGTGTAGACATCCCATCTTACCGTGTTAAACCAGGACAAGTAATCGGCGTTCGCGAAAAATCACAAAATATGAACGCTATTCTGGAATCTGTCGAAACGACAAACTTTGTTCCTGAATATGTTTCATTCGATTCCGAAAAACTTGAAGGCTCTTACGCGCGTTTCCCTGAACGCTCTGAGTTGCCGTCTGAAATCAACGAAGCACTTATCGTTGAATACTACTCTCGTTAAACTTTATAGTTTGCAGGATAGTACTCAAAAAACCCTTGAAATGTTGGCATATCAACGTTTCAAGGTTTTTTTTATTTTAGCCTCCCTAGCAAAATAACTCATTATATGAATCTAATTTAAAGCCGAAAGGAAACAAAAATACTTAACGCGGGTAAGGGAATACCATATACAGGACTTTAACCCTGTAGCGAATGGTTTATGCCACATACAAAAGTAAAGCATCATGCTCTCTCTGCATGATGCTTTAACTCTGCTTATTGAAAACGGATCAAGAAGTATTTTTTCTTCCCACGACGAATAATGGTAAAACGATCTTCTATACGATCCTGTTCACCAATCGTATGGTTTAGATCCTGATTTCGTTCCCCGTTTATATAAATGGCTCCGTTTTGAATATCTTCACGCGCTTGACGTTTGGAGGAGGAAATACCAGACGCGACGATCAACTCGACCAACCCGATTTCCTTCTGGTCAGCTGTGTAAGCCGGGACATCCTTGAAACCCTGCTCTATTTCTTGGCCCGTTAATGATTTTATTTCACCACTGAATAAAGCTCGAGTGATTTTTTGCGCCTGATCGAGTGCCTGTTCATCGTGCACCAGCTTCGTCATCTCTTCAGCTAACCGTCTTTGCGCCACTCTTTGTTCTGGCCGGGTCTCTACTTCTTTTTGCAAGTCGTCAATTTCATCTAGAGAAAGAAACGTGAAGTACTTAAGAAACTGAACGACATCACGATCGTCAGCATTAATCCAAAATTGGTAAAATTCATAAGGTGTCGTTTTTTCAGGATCCAGCCATATTGCACCACCGGCTGTCTTTCCAAACTTCGAGCCATCCGCTTTTGTAATTAACGGAACGGTCAGCCCGTAGGCGTCCACATCTTCTTCACCTGCAGCATTTCTTCGGATAAGTTCCAGCCCGGCTGTGATGTTTCCCCATTGATCACTGCCGCCTATTTGCAGCGTGCAGTTTTCTTTTTGATATAACTTCAAGAAATCCAGCGATTGCAAGATCATGTAACTGAATTCTGTAAATGAAATGCCGCTTTCAATTCGAGATTCGACTGATTCTTTGGCTAGCATATAATTGACCCCGAAATGCTTGCCGGCATCTCGTAAAAACTCAATGATGGACATCTCTCCGAGCCATTCCACATTGTTGCGTGCAACTGCTGCATTTTCCCCTTGATCGAAATCCAAAATCCGGGCAAGCTGCTGTTTGATGCTCTCGCTGTATTCAAGAACGACAGCTTCATCATTTAACTGTCGTTCAGCTGATCGTCCGCTTGGATCCCCGATCATACCTGTACCCCCTCCTACGAGGGCGATGGGGCGGTGACCTGCCAATTGAAAACGTTTCAACATAATTATAGGAATTAAGTGGCCGATATGAAGGCTGTCCCCCGTAGGATCGAAGCCACAATATAGCGTTACCTGACTAGCATCAAGCTGCTTTTTTAACCCGTCTTGATCCGTAATTTGGTTCACTAACCCCCGGGCATCCAATTCGGTTAAAATATCCATTTGCACGTACTCCTTTATATTAATATTTAATGGCACGGCTTTGTAAAATCGTGGTGAAAATTTACACACTATATAGAACCCATGACATAGAAAAATCCCCGTCCTTATAAGGGACGAGGATTGTCGCGGTACCACCCTTGTTGCACGTTTTGTGCCACTTACAACGATAACGGCCAATACTTGCATGACCGTCTTCTACACAGAAGATAGCTCCCAATCGTATTTCATAAACATATGTATGCTGACTTCCACCTGCCGTCAACTCTCTGTCATAGGGATATGTTTACTACTGCAATCTTTCGTCGCTATGATTTATTTAATTCTCTATTATGTGTATCATATTCTTTCTCAAAACGCAATTCTTTGTGCATGTCGAGACCGATCAAATTGTGTTATAATATAGGTTGAATTTTAGGGGGTTAGCAAATGACCAAACATCATGATCGCAATAATAGATTTGATCTTAAAAAGCTTTGGAAAGAAGGCAAAATTCAGAAATCCACTCGCATGACGTACGATATTACGTGGAATGTGCTATTATTCTTTATTATTTTCGGCGTTGTCGGGTTGTTTTTCGCTGGCGGAGTGGGAGCTGGTTACTTCGCTTCGCTCGTTAAAGATGAGCCGCTTCGAAGCAAAGCAGAAATGCAGGAAGATATTTATAATTATGAAGAAACGTCAGAGTTGTATTTCTCGAACGAAAAATACTTAGGAAAAGTACGATCTGACTTATACCGCGAAGAAGTTGCCTTATCAGATGTCTCTGAGCATTTAAAGAACGCTGTGATAGCAACGGAAGATGAGAATTTCAACACACACGATGGTGTTGTGCCGAAAGCCGTCATGCGTGCTGTCATGCAGGAAGTCACCAATTCAGCTGTAAAAACAGGTGGTAGTACGTTGACGCAACAACTTGTCAAGAATCAAATTCTAACTAATGAAGTATCATTTGAACGAAAGGCCAAAGAAATGGTCAACGCCTTAAGAGTGGAGCGCTTCTTTGAAAAAGATGAAATTTTAGAAGCCTACCTAAATGTCGTGCCATTTGGAAGAAACGCAAATGGTCGAAACATTGCGGGTGTTGAAGCTGCAGCCCAAGGAGTATTCGGTGTCAGTGCAAGCGAATTGAATTTAGCTCAGTCTGCTTACCTTGCCGGTATGCCGCAGAATCCTTATGCCTACACCCCGTTCAGTAATTCCTTGCGGGAAAACAAAGACCATCGCATAAAATCCGATGAAGGGTTGCAAGATGGCCTTAACCGCATGCATGACGTTTTGGATCGCATGCTGGAATCGGGCTATATTACGGAAGCTCAATTTGAAGAAGCCGATACTTATAATGTCAAAAAGAATTTGACCAGTCCTTCTCCATCGTCGTTTGACCGGTACCCATCTCTGACGACTGAACTGAAGAAGCGGGCAACCGATATTATTAGTGAACAATTGGCGAAAGAGGATGGCTATACGAAAGAAGAACTGGACAATAATAGCGATCTTTTAGCCGAATATGAAACAGTCGCTGAGCGGCAATTAAGTTCAGGCGGCTATCAAATTCATTCTACTATCGATAAAAAGATGTATGACACAGTTCAAGATGTGAAAAACAACTACAACGGCTATGCTCGTGACAAAACCATTACGGTTATTGATCCAGACTCAGGAGAAGAAGTCCAAAAATCTATTCCAGTTCAAGTAGGAAGTACAATTATCGAAAATTCAACCGGTAAACTCCTTGCTTTTATACCTGGCCGCGATTTTGACATTGAACAGCTAAACCATGCGACCGAAGCAACACGGTCTAACGGAAGTACCATGAAGCCGCTACTGGCATATGGACCCGGCATGGAAATGGGTACGATTCAACCGGGTTCTGTCTTTGCCGATGTTCCTTACAACTATCCGCGCGATGGCAGTGACGTAAACAACTACACAGGCAATTATCATGGATTCACATCGGTCCGAAACGCTCTGGCAGAATCGTATAATATTCCCGCGATAAAATCCTACATGAAGGTTATCGATGAGAACCCTGTTAAAAATTATTTAGAGAAAATGGGCTTCACGACGCTGACCGAGGCGGACCACACCAATGAATCGGTTGCTATCGGCGGCTTGCAGAACGGTGTCACCATTGAAGAAAACACCAACGCTTATGCAACATTCGGTAACATGGGTAAATTCGTGGATGCGTATATGATTGAAAAGATAGAAACAAAAGAAGGCGAGACAATTTATGAACACGAGACTAAGAAAACAGACGTATTCAGTCCACAAACCTCTTACCTCACCATTGACATGATGCGTGATGTTTTAGACTACGGAACAGCTGGCGGACTAAAAAACGAGCTCAAATATTCCGGGGTTGACTGGGCAGGTAAAACAGGAACCTCCCAAGAGTACAAGGATACTTGGTTCGTGGCCACAAATCCAAAAGTAACAGTCAGCATGTGGATGGGGTACGACCAAAAAGAAGACCTTGGGGATGTCTCAGGTTACAGCCAGAGAAATACCTCATTATGGGCCGATGTCGTTAACGCCGCATCTGATGTACGTCCGGAATTAATGGCGCCTGATAAGCGATTCAAAAATCCTGGCAGTATCGTTACGCGTTCATACTGCGCAACTTCCGGATTATCACCATCAGACCTATGTTCTGATGCAGGATTAACTGAAAAGGATCTCTTTAATGCTAAATATGCGCCTTCAAAAGAAGATGACAGCTTGATCAGCGGAGATTTCGTTGATGTTCAAGGTAATTTGGTTGTGGCTGGTCCCAACACCCCATCCGAGTTCATCGAAGATGGTGGCGGGGTAACACTTAGCCCAGATTTTCTCGAGGACAATGGCTATGATGATTCTGAAACGTTAGAGCATCTGTTACCAAATTCCGGTGCCTGGTCCAATGTCGCTCTGCCTAGCTCAGGTTCTATCACCAACTCCTCAGACATTGAGAACGACGGACAATCACCTGCTGCTCCGAGTTCCGTATCCTCCACCAGCTCGTCCATTAATTGGTCAGCTTCTGGAAGTGACGATGTCGTTGGCTACAGAGTGTACCGTTCTGCTACTCCTGACGGTTCATTCACGCTTGTTGGCAGCACGACTGGTACCAGCTTGAATTATTCCGGTTCAGGTGTATATGCCGTACGAGCCGTCGACTACTTCGGCCAAAGCTCCGGAATGTCTGGTTCAACCACGGTTGGTTCCCCTGGTAATAACGATGATTCCGAATCTGGTGAAGATTCTGATTCCGGGAATGACTCCGGGTCTGGGGAGGACTCTGGATCTGGCGATGGTTCAAGCTCCGGTGATGGCTCTGGTTCCGGGGATGGCTCTGGATCCGGCGATGATTCTGGATCCGGTGATGGTTCTGGCTCCGGGGATGGCTCTGGTTCCGGGGATGGCTCTGGATCTGGCGATGGTTCCGGCTCCGGGGATGGCTCTGGTTCCGGGGATGATTCTGGATCCGGCGATGGATCAGGCTCCGGGGATGATTCTGGATCCGGCGATGGTTCTGGATCCGGGGATGGCTCTGGTGATGGTTCTGGTTCCGACGGTGGTTCTGGTTCAGATAATGGTGATGGATCAGGCGACAATTCTGATACCGGTAACGATTCTGGTTCAGCTGACAGTTCGGAAGCAGAGGGTAACTCCAGTAACAGTTCCGAATCTACTGAAAACGAAAATAATGACAACAACAACTAAGTCTGGAAAGGTCAGGGAGGTACAAACTTCCCTGACCTTTTTAAAATTTCAGTATTCTGTCAATTCATCACATTAAAAAATGCACCAGATGATGTATAATGTAAAATAGAAGCGATTTTACTTATAGGTGGTGTAGCAATGGAGCATGTAAAATCTTATCATTCTGTGGAAATAGATTCCGAACACGGTACCTTAATCGTTGAAGGACCTATTTCTTCTGAACAGCTGAGCCATTATGAATTTCATCGGGACTTAAACGCATTCCGTCCACCAGCCAAACAATTTGAAGCTGTCAAAAGCATTGCAGACTTTAAAGAGGGCAGAATCATTATCGCGCGACTTGATAACTTGATTGCCGGGTATGTTACATACTTGCACCCTGATCCTTTAGAACGGTGGTCTAAACTTAATATGGAGGATTTGATTGAGCTAGGAGCCATTGAAGTCATTCCAGAATATCGCGGCACAGGTGTCGGGTCCCAGCTTCTCAAGGTTTCAATGAAAGACGCTTATATGGAGAACTATATCATTATTTCAACCGAGTATTATTGGCATTGGGATCTAAAGGGTACCGGATTGAATATATGGAATTATCGCAAAGTCATGGAAAGGATGATGGGTGCAGGAGGGCTTACCCCTTACCCTACTGATGATCCAGAAATCATTTCTCATCCGGCCAATTGTTTAATGGCTAAAATCGGAGAACACGTCCCTCAATCATCAGTCGAACAATTTGATGAACTTCGGTTTTGGCAACGAAAAAACTACAGGGCTCAAAGGAGGTAATCACACATGCTAATAGAAGAAATGATGCGGACAGATATCATCAAACTAAAAGCCGATGATTCAATTGAAAACGCTTTAAAATTGTTGAATGACTACCACATCCGTCATATCCCGATTGTAGATGATGACAATAAGGTCGTTGGGATCGTTTCAGATCGCGATGTGCGTGATGCCAGCCCTTCGATTTTTGATCGTCAGTCAGGGGCTAATGCGTTGAAAAATGACATTCAGTCCATTATGTCTTCTCCTGTTATTACTGTACATCCGCTAGACTTTGTTGAAGAAGTAGCAGCTATTTTTTATGATAACGAGATTGCTTGTGTTCCCGTTACCCGTGAAAACAAACTAATCGGGATGATCACGGAAAAGGATCTTCTCTATACGTTGATCCAGTTGACAGGCACTCATGAACAAGGCTCGCAAATTGAAATAAAAGTCATTGACCGACCTGGTATTTTACCTGAAGTGACTCAAATTTTCGGAAAGAGAAAAATGAATATCAATTCGGTCCTCATTTACCCCTATAAGCCGGATAAGAAATTTAAAATACTCGTATTTCGCATTCAAACCATGAATCCTAAGCCCACTATTACAGATCTACAATCGGCAGGTTATGAAGTCTTGTGGCCGAACCTTCCGGGGATGTCCTTATGACGTGCAAATCAGGATTCGTTTATTCACCAGATGTTGTTAATTACAAATTTCAAGAGGAGCACCCCTTTAATCAGACGCGTGTGGTCATGACGAAAGATTTACTCGATAAAGCAGGAACACTGTCTAACGAGCAGATCATTACACCAAGATACGCAACTGATGAGGAAATACAACTCGTACATAGTCGAAAGTATGTGGACACAGTGAAAAAAGCAGGCGAGGGAAAATTAACTGAAGAAGAATGTCTGGAATTTGGAATTGGTACTGAAGATACCCCTATTTTCACGAATATGCACGAAGCTTCTTCGTTACTCGTCGGAAGTACTTTAGCTGCAATCGATGCTGTACTTGATGGAGACTATGATCATGCTTTGAATTTAGGTGGCGGGCTTCACCATGGATTTGAACGAAAAGCTTCAGGGTTTTGTATTTATAATGATGGTGCCGTAGGAATCCGGTATATTCGAGAGCAGTACGGATATCGCGTGCTATATGTGGACACAGACGCTCATCATGGTGATGGCGTACAATGGGCGTTCTATGATGATCCCGGCGTGTGCACGTTTTCGATACACGAGACGGGCCGTTACTTATTCCCTGGCACGGGCAATGTCAACGAAAGGGGTCTCAAAGAAGGATATGGTTATTCTTTCAACCTCCCTATCGATGCCTTTACGGAGGATGAATCTTTCTTGGAATTATACGAATCGGCCTTCACAGAGATCGTCAATTATTTTCAACCTGATGTAATTGTTACGCAAAATGGCGCAGATGCACATTTCCTGGATCCGCTCACACACCTATGCGGCACGATGAACATATTTGAAAAAATTCCTCTCTTAGCCCACCAGCTTGCCCATGAAAAATGTGAAGGCAAATGGATCGCGCTTGGAGGAGGCGGGTATGATATTTGGCGCGTCGTACCGCGTGCATGGGCTCAAATTTGGAAAATTATGCTCGGGGAACAGCCATTTAAAGGGAAGCTGCCTGAAGACTGGCGTAACCATTGGCAGCCAAAATCACCAGTCACTCTTCCTTCCACTTGGCACGATGTCGCGAATAGCTATAAGGCCATACCGAGAAAGCAAGAGATTACAGAAAAAAATGCAAAGGTTTTGGAAAGTTGCATGCAGCTTATCTATAATCAGAAAAATATGCCCTCCCAGAAATCCGGTCATTAAAAACGGTCATTTCCATGCTGAACATGGAAATGACCGTTTTATTATCTATTATCCGTTCTGGGTTGAATCCCTTTCGATAATTCGATGAGGTAAGACGACACTCTTATCTTCTACCTCTTCTTTATTCATAAATTTCGTCAATAAGCGCATCGACACGGCTCCGATATCATACATCGGCTGTACAACTGTAGAAAGCGTCGGCCGCACCATGGTAGCCAGGCGCGTATTATCAAACCCAAAGACTTCGATGTCTTCTGGAACACGAAGACCACGGTCTTGTGCTCCATGGATAACACCTAGTCCCATTTCGTCAGAAGCCACGAATACTGCTGTGGGCCGGTTGTCTAACTCAAGAAGTTGTTCCAATGCTTCCAACCCAGAATCATACGTATAATCCCCGGTAACAATCAGTTTACGATCAATGTCACGGCCAGAATCATGCATCGCCCGCTGGTAACCGTTTAATTTTTGGTTATTCACTTCTGTATCTTCAGGTCCGGAGACAAATGCCACCTGACTGTTTTGATGACTCAACAAGAGTTCTGTAGCTTCATAAGCGGCTTGTTCGTAATTGATATTTACAGAGGGAATCTCTTTAGATTCATTAACCGTAGCGGCCAACGCAATCGGTACCGATGCATTTTTAAACTCGCGGATATGATCGTCGGTAATTTTCCCTCCCATAAACACCAAGCCGTCCACTTGTTTTCCCAGCATGGTATTAATCAGATGAATTTCCTTTTCTTTATTCTGATCAGAATTACTCAAAATGATATTATAATTATACATCGTTGCAATATCTTCGATGCCACGCGCCAACTCCGCAAAAAAGATGCTGGAAATGTCGGGTATGATTACGCCGACCGTTGTTGTTTTCTTACTGGCTAAACCTCGGGCCACAGCGTTAGGTCGATAACCTAACCGTTCGATCGCATCATGAACTTTTTTTCGCGTCGCCGGCTTTACGTTTGGATTACCATTCACCACGCGGGAAACTGTAGCCATGGAAACATTCGCTTCCCTTGCTACGTCGTATATGGTTACATTCATTTCTGCATCCTCCTTCAAACAATATGATTATAGACATTAACTCGTTCACTCTTAAGTAAAGCTTGCTCCATAACAGGTGGAATCCCTGTCAATCGCATAAGCATTTCGCACATGGTTATGACATAAAACCATGATACGATACTCTGCCTGCTTCCGCAACGTCAGTCAATCTTCACATCTTATATTTTCCCGTAAAACTAACCTTCTTAACCCCATTCTTTCTATTTTTGGGGATCCTATTCACTTTAAAAAGACCGATCCCCAAAGGTGAGAATCGGTCTTAGTCTATCATGTCAGCCTCTAACCTCTTTCATGAAGTTGTTGAACGTTTCAACGTCCATCTGCTGAGCAGAATCTGACAGGGCGACCGCCGGATCAGGGTGCACTTCAGCCATCACGCCATCAGAACCAATGGCAAGCGCAGCTTTAGCGGTTGGAATCAACAAATCCCTTCTCCCTGTAGAGTGGGTAACATCAACAAGGACAGGTAGGTGCGTCTCCTTCTTCAAAATCGGAACAGCGGAGATATCGAGTGTATTTCGAGTCGCTTTTTCATACGTTCGAATACCACGTTCACATAGGATAATGTTTTCATTCCCTTGTGAAATAATGTATTCAGCTGCATTAATGAATTCAGATATTGTAGCTGACATCCCTCGTTTTAACAGCACAGGTTTATCAACGGCTCCTGCTGCTTTCAAGAGTTCAAAGTTTTGCATGTTACGAGCACCAATTTGGATGACATCAATATAGTCTATAGCTTTTTCTATATCAGCCGGGTTCACAATTTCACTAATGACAGCCAGATCGTATTCATCGGCCACACGTTTTAATATTTGGAGCCCTTCAATACCTAATCCCTGAAAGTCATAAGGAGAGCTACGTGGTTTAAAAGCTCCGCCACGTAACAATTTGATGCCTTGTTTTTTCACAGCTTCTGCAACCGTAGCCACTTGTTCATAACTTTCTACGGCACATGGACCCATAATGAAATGAGGCTCGCCGTTGCCGATTTGTTCACCTTTAATGTCGATGACAGTGTCTTCTGGCTTTTTCTTACGGGATACGAGCAATGCCTTGCGATGATCATCTTCCTGCAATTCTAGGGCTGCTTTGAATATTTCTTTGAACAGATGTTCAATTGTTGACTGCTCAAACGGTCCTTCATTATGATCCGTTATCTCATCAAGCATATCCCGTTCTCGCACAGGGTCAAAACGGGTAATGCCTTGCTTTTGTTTAATTTCACCGATTTCCTTTACTAATTCACCGCGTTTATTGATTAAATCAAGAAGCTGCAAGTTTACCTGATTCATCTCATTACGCAGGTTATCCAATTGTTCGTTACTCATAAGATGGCCTCCCTTATATATATTAATAAGATAATTAGGGATAATTATAGCTGACTTTAGCTTTGTTGTCATCCATTCAGAGGATATTCATACAGATTTGTCAGCAAAATGTTATACACGACCCTTGTGGAATAAACTGGATGGCCTCTTTTATATTTGATAAAAGAGCTAAGGTTGGCTTTGAAAGAATATTTCTTGCCAACCCAAGTACTTCTTCTATAATGAATTAGGATATTGTAGAGCAACCATCAGCAATGTTTTAACATAATTATCGGAAAGACTTCTCAGCTTTTTCAAGCGCATCATGCGTGATGCCTCCGTGTGAATCATGCCAACGGACCGAGCCATTCTCAAATAATAAAGCTTGCGGCGACTCATGCTTTACATTTTGATCAGTGGCTATATGGTTCGATAACGCTCGTGAATCTTGCACGTGAAGTATAAAACTGGGTAAATGAGTACGCTCTGTATAGTTCTCAAATTCTTTTTTGGCCGAAGCACTGATCGGACACGTCAAACTATGCTTCAAAAGCCAAAATGCTCCTTCATTTTTTTGAGCTTGTTGAAAATCTTCAATCGAGCTGAGTCTGCGTTCTGTCACATGATCATCTCCTTATCATCCTTTAGCTGAGTTCCTTATCACACACATCGTGTTATGAGACTTTAAGACCCTTCTATAAATGAGCTCTTAAAAAGGCGGACTCTTAAGTCAGTCCGCCTTTTGTTCGTCTGTTACACATTTGATGAGGTTGTGGAATCTTGCTGTTTTTCTAACTCCTGAGCTGCTTCTTCAATCGCTTCTGCTACTTCTTGTGCAGCTCTTTCAGCTTCTTCTTCGTCGTCATTTCCTCGGAAATTTTTCACTTTATCTTGTAAATTTTTTGTGGAATCCTTCACTTTACTACCTAAGTCCTGGGACTTTTCTGATACAGTTTTGGACAAGTGAGAAGTGGACTCAGCCGCACGGTGTTTCCATTCGCCGCCTTTTTCATAAGCGGTGTCTTTCCATTCACCTGCACGTTCTTTTACGTAGCCAGATCCTTCATTAATATCGTGTCTTAGTTCTCTTCCGGATTTAGGAGCAAACAATAACGCTGTAACAGCGCCGACCAAACCACCGATCAATGAGCCAATGACAAAGTCTCTTCCACTCCCATTTCCTTCATTTTGTTGATTGTGCTGCTTTTGTTGTTGCTTTTGATTTTCACTCATATTCATTTCCTCCTTATTTATTTACCTTGTTCCTTTTTGGCTTTCTTATATAAATTAATAGCCACTTGTCCCCATTTCATCGCTTGTGCCGCACTGTCACCATTTTTTTCAGCTGAAGATGTGAGATTTCTTGATACAGAGCGGATGGATTGATTGAAGTCTTGTACAGAGTCTCCTATGCCTTTAACCCCATCAACCAGCGTGTTCAGCTTCTGTGATTTTTCACCCACGTCCTCTGCTAATTTATTTGTTTTATTTAACAGTGCAGTTGTTTCTAATGTAATACCTTCCATTTGTTTTTCAACGCCTTCTAATGTATCCGCTACGTTGTTCATGGTTCTTCTGACAGCCATCAATGTTCTAGCTAAGAATATCACCAGAACAGCGAATGCAACCGCAGCGATTAAGGCGGCTACGTACAGTAGTTCAATCATCCCCCTGTTCACTCCTTCAACTATGTATTCACTTCTGATTTAATGTTTACCCGCCTTAACGTCAGGATAAACGTTCTATCTCTATAATTTAAAGTTTCGCTAAGAACCTCGTTTATACCTTTTTTTTAGAAAAAAAATCTAGCCCCCCCAGTCCAGGACAAAGGGAGCTGAAATTTTTTACGTCAGCGTATGCATCTCATACGCTTCCTGAAACTTCTGAATATCTCCTGCCCCCATAAACAACAAAACGCTATCGTCAAACTGCTGGAGCCTTTCTGTCTGGTCAAGATCGAGTATCACAGAGTCCGGAATCAGGTCCTGTAAGTGTTGAATCGATAAATCAGCTTCATTTTCCCGTGCTGAACCGAAAATATCACAAAGAAAAATATAATCAGCCTCTTTTAGACTTTCCGCGAATTCATTCAAGAACGTTTTTGTTCGCGTATACGTGTGAGGTTGGAAAATGGCCACAACTGAACGATCAGCATATTTTTTCCGGGCAGAATCAATCGTTGCTGTTATTTCAATCGGATGATGCGCGTAATCATCCACTAATACTTGATTACCTACGTTTTTCTCGGTGAACCTTCTTTTCACACCCTTAAACGAATTGATCACTTTTATTTCTTCTGCAGACATCCCTTCATAATGGCACAACGTGATGACACTTAGGGCATTTAAAATATTATGGTTGCCGAAAGTCGGGATTGTGAACGTGTCGTAATAAGAATTGCGCACAAATACATCAAACGTCGTGCCATCCTCGGTCTCTTCTACATGTTGGGCTTGAAAATCATTTGTATCGTTAAACCCATAGTACAGCACAGGGACGTTACCCTGGATATGCTGTAAATGCTCGTCATCACCACAAGCGATAATGCCTTTGTTGACTTGTTTTGCCATTTCTTGAAAAGCTTGAAAGACATCGTCAATACTGGTGAAATAATCAGGATGATCAAAATCAATATTCGTCATTATGGCATAATCCGGATAATACGCGAGAAAATGACGTCTGTACTCACACGCTTCAAACGCAAAATATTTGGCATGTTCGTGTCCTTTACCCGTTCCGTCACCAATCAAATAAGATGTGGGATAATTTTCGGATAGAACGTGAGACAATAGCCCCGTGGTCGATGTTTTCCCATGTGCTCCTGTTACCGCCACGCTCGTATATTTTCCTAACCATTCACCAAGAAACTCATGATACCTATAATAGGGCAGACCTAATTTTTTTGCAGCTACAATTTCCTCATGATCATCCCCGAAGGCATTTCCGGCGATGACGGTCAAACCCGGTTCAATATTATGTTTAGAAAAAGGTCGAATATCTATATGTTTTGCTTCAAGCGTATCTTGGGTAAAAAAACGTTTATCAACATCTGATCCTTGTACGTGTTCCCCGGAATCATGCAGTATCTGAGCAAGCGCGCTCATTCCAGTTCCTTTAATACCTATAAAGTGGAAAATTGTCATAAACAAGAACCTCCAAAATGAAGTGAATCACTATAATGTAATATATGTACGTGTAAATAAATTGCCATTTTTGTACGGTTTGCTTCTGGGGCCAGTCTAATTAGTGTACCCAAAGGTTTGAATAGGATGAATCTAAATCCCAGATATCAAATTATTTTACCACGAATTATACAGGATAAAAAGCGGTAAACCTTTCCGATAAAGGCGAATGTCTCGATTTACTAAAAAATGAATAAAAAGCGCTACTAAAGAGTTCTTTAGCAGCGCTTAAGTCCAACCAAATCATCAGCCCTCACTAGGGTCGACTTTTTCTAATCGTGGGTTGGGGCGATATCTTCTTCCTTCTTTCGCTTCACCTTTTCCATTCAACAGCACATTATCACCCGTAAATCCAATGTTTATTTTTAACAGACTGCCGCCTACTCCATACATATCCACAGGCACTTTTCTTTCTTCGAATTCCCTGATGCGGTCTTCGGTAAAACCGCCGCTTGCGACAATCTTCACATGATGGTAGCCTTCTTCATCCAGTGCTCTACGCAAAGCGAAAATCAATTCCGCGTTTACCCCGCGCGGGTCGAATGTCCCCATTTTATGTTGATTGCGCAGAAAATATTTATCTACCAAGGTACGGGAGGTATCGACTCTTACCCCTTTCAATGTGTCACCGAACTCGTGAGCGACCCTCAGTGAATCTGTTATAACATCATTGTTATAGTCCACTAAAGCCATAAGTTCGTCTTCAGGGTATTGTTCATGGTACGCCTTTGTAGCAGCTACGACATCACCTTGGAACATTTGCAGCAAGGCGTGAGGCATCGTTCCCATTCCTTTTTTTCCCCACCACTCGTTCATCGCATGCGTGGCCTGAGCTGTTGAACCTCCAATAAAAGCAGCATAGCCATCACCCGCTTGTTGAGTGAAGTGATCATCACGGTCACCCATGAAGATGATCGGTTTTTGGCGTCCGGATACGCGCGCTGCTTTGACAACAGTGTAAACATTCGTTGCCACAGATGTCCGCCTGGCTAATATGCCATCAATAATGCCTTCAAGGTAACCGAAATATTGATAAGGTCCTGTAATCGTTAATACCGACTCGTATGGGCTTATTTTATCCCCGTCTTTTAGAGAATGAATCTCCAACTTCTCAGGGTGATCAGCAAAAGTATGTAAGATAGCAATCGCTTCATCTGTCCCGCACAACACAGCATGGTCTTTTTGAAAAAATTGCATGGTCACGATGTTATCCTGTAAGTATTCTTCCGCTATTCGTTTCGTTTTTAAAAAGTATACGGCTGAAAACCAACCTTCACCAACGCGTTCATCAAACTTAAAGGTGTCATTAGTCAATCGGCTGATTTCACCGTTTAATTTACGTTCAATTTCCTTCATGATTCTTCTCCTTAACGTGAGATAAAATCTTGGTTTTAATGATCATTCATCCTTTATGATATAAAAACTTATGAATGAACACAAGATATTTATCCATTATTTTGTGGTCACTCTCAGCAAAGAAGCGATCTGCACAAAGACATACCGCCATGCAATCGCCCGCCCCCTGAAAAGCAGAGGGCGGGCAGTTGCCGTATTTTTGACACCATCATTGGTGTGTCAATGCGTTTCAAATTTTGATTCATCGGGGTTCATGAACGCTTCCACTTGGCTTTGGGTCATCATAACATCTCTCGGCTTACTGCCTTTTTGCTCTGATATAATCCCGTATTCTTCCATTTTATCTATCAAGCGCGCTGCACGGTTGTAGCCGATCTTAAATCGACGTTGAAGCAAAGAAGCACTTGCTCCTCGCTGATTGACGACAAATGATACAGCCTCTTCAAACAGTGCATCCGTTTCTTCTTCTGAGGCAACCTGTTGAATCAGTTCGCTCTGTTCAAATAGGTAATTAGGCGGTGCAGTCTTTTTCACATGTTGGGTCACACGTTCAATTTCTTCTTCAGAAACAAACGCACCTTGAATCCTAACAGATTTACCTGAACCATTCTCAGAAAATAGCATATCACCTTTGCCCAGTAATTTCTCGGCTCCGCTCGTATCCAATATGGTACGTGAATCAACTTGGGAGGACACACTGAATGCAATCCGGGTGGGCACATTTGCTTTTATCAGACCAGTGATGACATCCACAGAAGGGCGTTGGGTGGCCACAAGCAAATGCATGCCGCATGCCCTTGCTTTTTGTGCGATACGGCAGATGGCGTCTTCGACATCTTGAGGCGAAACCATCATTAAATCTGCCAATTCATCAATGACAATCACTAAATATGGAAGTTTCTCTGCGTGTCTTTGCTGCTGAACCATTTTATGATTAAATCTTTCCACGTCACGCACGCCTTCTGCGACAAATTTCTCGTAGCGCTCTTCCATCTCTTTCACAGCCCATTTCAGAGCGCTGGTAGCTGCTTTTACATCGGTAATCACCGGCGATACTAAATGAGGCAATTCATTGTATGGCGCTAACTCTACCATTTTAGGATCAATCAGTAAAAACTTCACTTCTTCGTAGTGCGCCTTATACAGCAAACTGATCAATATCGTATTAATACAGACGCTTTTGCCTGAACCCGTGGCACCTGCAATCAGACCATGAGGCATCTTCTGCAGATTTGTTACCACAGGTTCCCCGCCGATATCCAATCCAAGTGCTACAGAGAGAGCTGACGTGCTCTGTTCAAAAGATGGAGACTCGAAAATTTCTTGCAGCCCAACCTTTTGAGCTTCCGGATTTGGTATTTCAATACCGATCGCCTGCTTCCCGGGGATGGGGGCTTCTATTCTGATATCACTCGCAGCCATGCTCAGCTTAATGTCATCCGATAAATTCGTAATTTTACTTACTTTCACGCCAGGGTCCGGCTGGACTTCAAACCGCGTAACAGATGGCCCCTTCATAGCATTGACTACTTTTGCTTTTACATTAAAATGCTTAAGTGTTGTCTCTAGCAACTGCATTTGTTCGTTCATCCACGTATCGTCTTCTTCTGAACGACGTTCGACATCATCTAAGAGATAGAGTGGTGGCGTGGCGACGCTCTCAGGGTCAACCTTCCGCTCCGTCTCAGAATTAGTTGACGTTACCTTTTTTGTATCACGCCCCCGTTTATCGCGAGGGGTCATGATCACATTGAAAGGCACGCGTCTTTGCGATGAGCCTTGCTCGGAACGGCGAACGGTTCTGGTCGACGCCCTCGGTTCGGCCGTGACCTCTGATTCTTTTTCCTGGGACGCTTCACTGGCTTCTCTATCTTCGCGGACTGGCATCGAATCTGTCTCGTCTCTCAGCTCTTCATTGTCGGAACGCCCGTCTTGAAGCTCTTTACGCTTTTGCTCCATCTCTTCATTTTCCAACACGAGATCGGCCGATTGCTCTTCCTTCTCCTCCTCGTCTTCACTCTTATCGGTTTGTGTAATATCTGCTACAGTAAAAATACCGGCAAATTCTTCCTGTTCGGCTTCTGTGGTTTCAATGCTATCTTCATCTTTTTTATCAACTTTATGAGGCGCAACTTCTTCTGACTCAGTATCACTTTCTTGAAGAGAAGCAGCCGCCTCACTTTCTGTTTGACGGGATGCATCTTTCAAGCCGCTTCTGATCAAATCTTGCGGATAATTCCAAGAATCAGGCGAATACGTTTCAAGCTCAGTCTGCTTTAAATCTTCGCGAACTTGGAACCCGTAAATAGGAGAAGGTACTTCAGTAGGGGTGAATGGGTTAGCATGATGATTGTCTTTGACTTCGATTTTGTTCGTCTTGTTCGATTCTTTATAATACGGCCGAGCTGTATTTTTTTCAGCCTCGGCCTTCCGTTCCGGTTGATGCTGCTCAGTCGAGTGAACATTTGCATGGTAATCATGCTTGGCTGGTTTAGAAGAAGGCTCTGGTTGTACCCTTTGATGTGTTTTATGTTTTTTCTCATCAGGAATAACCGGAAACCGGAAGGCACCGGATTTCGGATATTTATAGGTCATTTTCGTCTCTCCCCCAGGTTGACGGGAAGACTCAGCAGCATTAGATGACGTCGAATCACCGGATTCATGATCACTATCAAATAATTGTTTGAGTTTATATTTTAATTGATCCCACATAGTATTCACTCTTTCTCAGTCAAAGTTAGTTATATGACTATTTTAACAGGTTTTCCCTAGGAAGTGTCGGGTGATTTATCTACAAAAAACTCCAGCACATAAAATAGTACTGGAGCCTGATAACCTTTTATTCATATTTCAAAAGGCATCCCGATTTCATAGCTGTCATCGAGGACCAATATACCCTTCTCTTGAGGAGCATCTGGAAGTTGCAGTTCTTTTGCAGAGCAGATCATGCCATATGAATCGATACCGCGAAGTTGAGTAGCTTTTATTTTCATACCACTCGGCATAACTGCCCCGACTTTTGCCACGACCACTTTTTGATCAGGCGCGATATTAGGAGCGCCGCACACGATTTGAACGTGTTCTTCTCCTAGATTCACGCTGCATACGCTCAAATGATCAGCATTTTCATGCGATTCGACCGATTCGACATAGCCGACGACAAACTTCGGTGACAGGTCGATCTCAAGGTGATCATCGAGCTGATTCTTAGTGAAAATAGATTGGATGTGGTTGAGTAAATCTTCATCAAGGGTCCGTCTACCGTGTTCAGTAAATACGTGGTAGTGTGAAAAATTGAATATGTTATACCCCAGAAGATTTCCATTTTGAGTATCCGTTATTTTCACAACATCTCCATACGTTTCTTCTTTAATAAGGTTCCGTTCTCCTTGTTCCATTGGAAAGATAAGGACGTCACCTACACCTTTAGGGTTATAATAAACATACATCGCTATTCCCCTTCCCCATTTCGTTTTGGTTTCTTTTGAGCCAATATAAAAATAGGTTCCAATTGCTTATCGTCATACAGGAAGGACAAGGATGTAACCGGAACGCGTCCTTCAGCAAAGAACTTCATCGCCATCTGGGCCAAAATGTCATAGCCTTCAGAGTTTTGCACATCCGCAAAGATCAAAACATCCTGGTGGGGAATGCTTATTGCAAGCTCGCCCTTCACTTGCGCCTTCATCTCTTCAAGAAGCGCTTCATTTAAAACGCGACTTGCATCATAACCGTCTTGGGCAGCAAGAAAATAGAAGTCATTTCCATACACTTCATCCTGTTTCATTTCTGTACTTAGTGAGCGTACGTTGAAGGTTGCTACTTCTTTCATTCTCTCAATGGTCCAACCTTCACGTGTCAACATATCATAATCGATCAATTGATAGGTCTTGCCTAAATCGAGTGCATAATATATACGCGTTTCGGCAGTATGCTCA
The DNA here is from genome assembly GCF_013618635.1 of Thalassobacillus sp. CUG 92003. Lineage (GTDB taxonomy): Bacteria > Bacillota > Bacilli > Bacillales > Halobacillaceae > CUG-92003. Next base: position 174,250 of record NZ_JABLSJ010000008.1, read on the forward strand.
GAATAGATCAACTGTTTGCCAGTCTCGGTCTCTGTAGGAAAGGATGCAGCTCGAATCACGGGAAAAATGTATTGTTCTTTTCCTTCTAGTTCATTGACCTGATTCATGACATACAGCGCTTCCTTAACGTGTTCCTCTAGCTCATCAAGCGCTTTTTCCCCTCGTACTTCCCATTTGGAAATAACATTGGGGAGCGTAATTGTAATACCTTCGCCTGACTCTTTCCATTCGATGCGAAAAGTGTCTTTATCGCGATTATAAATCGTTTGCCAGTCCGCTTCCTGCAAACGTTCTTCTAGTTTACGTTTCATTTTTATACTCGTCATTTTCATCGTTCTTCCTCCTTTCAATAGGGAAGAAATTCACATTTAATATTTTAGCATACATACACGTCCTGTCACGCATTCAGCACACATTTATCTTGTCATGAAATGCCAGCAAAAAAAGCTATGCGTAAATGCACAGCTTTTGCTCGATTGGACAAGCGTCACCTAAACTCAATCTTATCATAAACTTAATCATATTCAATCTTCATATCTCCTGGTGAGATCCAGCCTTTTTTCATGAACCAGACCCCAAGGATATAACTGATTATAGCTGGAGCCACAATGTGCAAAATCAATACAGCCCACACAATACTCCAAGAGAATCCCATCGATTCAAATGTCATAATCTGCCCGACAAATCCACTCGTTCCCATACCAGCTCCTGATGCATTATTTTCTAAAGTTAACCAGACAGTAGCAATCGGTGCTAAAATTGCGCCGGTAATGGTCGGGGGTAAAATAAGAATCGGTTTTTTGATAACGTTTGCTACTTGAAGCATAGAAGTCCCGATGCCTTGAGCTAACCATCCCCCTATCCCGTTGTCACGATAACTAATGGTTGCAAATCCGATCATTTGGGCGGCACAACCAACTGTAGCAGCACCTGCAGCTATGCCTTCTAAGGACAGCATAAGAGCGATCGCCAGACTTGATATAGGAGCGGTTAACGCCCATCCCATTAAAACAGCCACAATGATACCCATGATAAAGGGCTGCTGCAGTGTCGCCCAATTAATGATACTTCCAAATCCAGTCATGAATGCATCGATGGGGGGACCGATGAAACTTGCCGCCGTAAAACCGATAACAATGGTTAAGAAGGGGGTCAAGATAATATCAACACGTGTTTCTTTGCTGATCATCTTCCCGAATTCGGTTGCAATCAATGCAGAGACGTAACTACCCGCCGGCCCCCCTAATTCAGCACCAAAAGCCCCGCTTAATAGAGCTGAAAAAATCACCAGAGGGGGAGCTTTTAAGCCATATGCAATCGCGACCCCGATTGCTCCTCCCCACATTCTGGAATCCATAGCCAACTCGCCCATTTCTACTAACGGGGTCAGTCCCACCTGGTCGCCAAGGGTTTTCATAATTAAACCAATAATTAATGAGGAAAATAGTCCTAAAGCCATATAGCTTAATGCCGTAATGACATAAGCATGCCAGGATAGTAGAATGCCCTTTCTATCTAAAAAGCGTTTCATACTCTCTCTCCTTTCAATAACCGTCTATTATCTTACACAATTCCACGCATTGTGTAAATACACGTGTAAATATATGAAGCTATTGGCCGATATTAACACTAGATCAATATTATTAGTTTTAAGATTAATTGTGTTGTTTTTATGAATAATTAGATCTATAATAACGTAGTATAAGACTTTTAATTTTTCAGAAGTCGATGTCCTTACATAAGCTTTGTAATTTCTAGAGGAGGGAACGACGTGAAAACCATCCGCAGCAGAATACGGCTGATTCTGGTATTATCATTAATCAGCTTGATCGTACTTATCGCTTTTTCAGCCTACTTTTTTAACCAGCAGAGTAATATGGCTGATAAAAGCAGACATGTTCAAGGTGCTTTGACAGCCAGTGAGGAAATAAAGTATTTAATGAAAGACACCGGGGAAAAGCAGGAAGCATTTTTCTACAATCCTGGTGAAGATAATGCCAAAGCGATGGAAACATCCATTAACAGAGTCAAGACGACTGCACAAGAACACGCAGAAACCTATCAGGGGTATCCGGAAATTGCGGAACGCTTTTCAGCTATACATAATAGTGCCATCAAGTATGAAGAAGAAATGGTGCCTTTAATCAACATGTTTGAAGTGGTAGGTTTTTCAGAAACGGAAGGTCTGCACCAATTTATCAATCAATCATATAACGACTTTGAAACGATTATTAATGAAAGTGATCGACCGGATTTAATGAATGCCGTCCTTAACATGAAGGTGCTTGAACAAGCCTTTATAAACAATCCAAATGAAGAAAATCTTGATAAGTTCACAGCGGGGGCTGACAGCTTTAAAGAGACTATCGACATTCAAGAACTGCCGTCAAATCAAGAGAGTGAATTAGAACGTGGTTTGTTGAAATATGAACAAACCATCAATTCCATCAATGATACAATGACGCAGGCTAATACAATCCGTTCGTCTTTTGAAGATATATCAAGTGAAATGGCAAACCAGATGAATGACGTCGTCGTTACCGCTGAAAATATCAATACTCAACTAGTGGATGATCAGGCACAAGCTAAAACTATGATGATGTTACTCCTGGCTATTATTGGTGCAGTCGCTATTCTCATCACCTTCATAACAGGATTCATCCTCATACGCTCAATCAACCGATCTATTAACTCATTAAAATCAAGTGCTGAAATTATTGGGGATGGCGATTTATCACACCGTGTTAAAGTAGATTCTCACGATGAGATGGCTGAACTGGGTGAATATTTCAATCATATGGCTGGTCGAATGGAACAATCGTTGCATCATGTGCGGAAAGCGGCGGGGGTTTTAGGTGAATCCTCCAATCACTTAGCCACAGTTTCCGATCAGACGACCCAGCAAGCTCAAGAAGTAAATGAAGCCATCAACCAAGTAGCTATCGGCTCTCAAGATCAAGCCCAGAAAATAGATGAGAGCAATCAATTGATCCAAAATGTTACAAAAGCCATTGGATACACGAACGAAGCATCTGAGGAAATCAGTGAGCGAATAAAGTCGGCAAAAGCGGACGGTGTTTCCGGGATGCAGACAGTAGAAGAACTCGAAACTACTTCACGTTCTTTCATAGACCTTGCTTCACATTTATCGAATGAAGTCCAATCAGCCAATGAGCAATCCGAGCAAGTAAAAAAAATAGTCACAACCATTGAAGAAATAGCTGACAGCACTAACTTACTCGCTTTAAATGCTGCTATTGAATCGGCACGAGCCGGTGAAGCAGGCAAAGGGTTTGCTGTCGTAGCTGATGAAGTCCGCAAGCTTGCTGAACGTTCTAAAAATGAAGCGCGCGATATTCAATCACTTGTTCATACCATGTCGACCCAAATGCAAGAGCTTTCACGTGAAGCTCAGCACTTTGAAACATACCAATCGTCTCAGGATGAAGCGGTGAACCAGACGAAACAAGCTTTTGAGAGAATTTCTGAGCATGTTATGGATATGAACCAGCAAATCAAACACGTCCAAGCCTCTGTTCAAGATGTCGAACATGTAAATGAAGATGTTAAATTAAAACTTCAAGATATCAGTGTCATTTCTGAACAAGCAGTTGCTACAGCGGAGGAGGTGGCAGCTTCTAGTGAACACCAACTCGATTCGATGGCAAACGTCAACCATTCCGCTGAAGACCTGCAAGGACTGTCACAGGAATTGGAAGCAGAAGTAAGTCAGTTTGTCATAGGAAACGAAGAAGCGGAAGCCTCTGTCTATCCCGCAGCATTCACACATGAATCAGAAGATCATGAAGCTGAACCTGGTGAAGATGAAACCATCGAGAATGAAATGAGTGAAATAGAAGAAGGTAACCACTCAGCAAACGATGAGGTCGCCGCCAGCGCGGAAAACTTAGAGGAAGACGAGGACCATAACAATGATGGTCATACACGATTAACCTCGTAAATGATTTCCTTTAGCCAACTGCCACAACCAACCTCCATCTGGGACAAAGCTGAATAAAACACAAAAATGCCGAACAAAATGTTCGGCATTTTTGTGTTTTAAGTAAGGCGTTCAGTGACCGCTCCGTCAAGACACATCTCTTTCCACGAGGACGGCATCAGCTCGAAAAGCAAAGAACGCTATTCTACGGGATCTTCGGCTCGTGCTGTTCCCATAGGAGGGAGTCTGTGTGTTTTGACTACGCTCATGATATACGTTACTCGGTGGCATTTGTCATGACGCAAATGCAAGGGAATTGACGATTTCCATCATTTTCTCCGCATCTTCTGGGAGTTGAGCTTTTTTTGTAAAAGTAGTCATTTTCGTACCGCCAATCCCTACCTGTAATTCATACCTTTCTTCTTCATTCATCGGTAACACTCTTACATACCCGAAGCGTCCTTCAGTTTCAAAGGATTCTAAGAGCAACGCTTCGTTTTGAGCAGAAGCAGCCGTCTTATAATTTAATCGACTAGACTGCTCTTCCATCGCATTATAGAAAAGAATGAAGTTTTGGTCTTCCTCTTCGCTCAATACGATGTTGTTCTCTGATTCATCTTCTACAGCCATCGTTTCGGGCACATACATGCCAAATGAATCAGATTTATAATTCGGTTCAATTGCTTCACGCTTAAAAGTCTTCTCAGAATTCTCTTCCGCTTTTTCTAACGCATCTTCTTCAGACATGAACCAATTACAGCCTGAAAGAATGAACCCTACCAAAAATATAAGTAATCCTGACTTCTTAAGCATCTGAAATAGATCCTCCTGTAACTTACTTTATATCACCATCATACAACGGATTTGCATGATTACAAGTTACATTCATGTTACTAAAGTGCCATATTTTCTAGAACGGGCTTCGTTTATCGTAGCGAGATGAAGGGAAGGTCTACACTAAACAAAAAGGAGGTATGCACATGCGATTAACCGTTTATTTGGCAGGACAAATTCATGATGACTGGAGAGAGCAGTTGAAGGGGAAAGCTCATGAACAGCAGCTGCCTCTCGATTTTGTCAGCCCCCAAGTTAATCATGACCGCTCCGATCAAATCGGTGAAGATATTCTAGGTGAACAGCCCAATCACCTGCTGCGTGATGATGCAGCTTCGAGCATCAATAATTTCCGGACACACGTCTTGATGCAAAAATCTGATATTGTCATAGCTTTATTCGGGGAAAAATATAAACAATGGAATACCGCCATGGACGCAAGCACTGCGCTCCAATTAGATAAGCCGACGATTATCATTCGTCCTGAAACCCTGATTCATCCTTTAAAAGAGTTATCAAACAAAGCAAACATAACCGTTACGTCGATTGACCAGGCCATTGCAGCACTTGCATATATATATGAATGAAGCTGAGCATAAAAATCACATCATCTTCTAAGGTTAGATGAATAAGTGATGGAACCAGATACGCTCTGAGCCTTTATAGCTCAGAGCGTATTTCTAGATTAAAGTTATTGTGTTCAACCTATTCAGTTTGTACACATGCTGGTTAATCATCACAGCTCGTCTGTTATCCCACATCTTATTGGTTTTTAAAGACTATCGACACGCTATGTTCCACACTATACTCTCTTCATGTGAACTCACCTATTTTGATCATAATCCCATTGACCTTTCAACAGTTTAACCACATGCTCAAACATGTCCGTTCGACTGACTAGCCCAACGGTAAATACACCGACTGCTCCTTCATTTTTGCTCACTTCTTGTTTCCCGACGAATTCATCGATCAGGTCCCCAAGTTCACGTCCTTTTTCCAGACCCGATTGAATACTTTCAGGAAGAGGAATTCTTGCTCCACTGGCCGTATAGACGTTTTCATGCTGGTCGACTAACGCTCCCCAGTTACATAAAAATATCTCTCCGCCTAATTCCATTACGCCTCCTTCAAGTCCGATGCCCAGTGCTGTTTTTTTGAAGTTCACACATTCTCTGGCACGGTTAATGGCTCCTTCAAGTGTCTCTTCGTCAGAATATGGTTGAGCAGATACTTTGGATTCCACTTCAATTCCTTCGACAACATCATGTTCTGAAAAAACACGATTTACCGATTCTATTTTCGCTGGATTTTTTGTGCCGATATATATCTTCATAGTAAGATTCACCTTTCCATAACGATCCGTTACGTAGTCATTCTTTGGACATCATAGCATATGAAGTCAAGCTGTGCTTATACATTGGAATGAATCTGCTCAAGAGCGTTGGAATCCGTGCTTTTCACAACTTTGAGAAGTAGTTCCTTGGCTGCCTCATAATCATCTACATGAATGATGGAAGACGACGTATGAATGTACCTTGAACATACCCCTATGACAGCTGATGGTACACCTTCATTTGCAATATGGACACGTCCGGCATCAGTCCCGCCCTGGGATACAAAATACTGATAAGGAATATCTTCAGATTCAGCGGTATCCAGGATAAAATCCCGAATGCCACGATGGGGGACCATCGATCTATCAAATATGCGGAGTAATGCGCCTTTTCCAAGTTGACCGAACTCGTCATCTTTCCCTTCCATGTCATTGGCAGGAGAAGCATCGAGCGCATAAAATATATCAGGTTGAATCATATTAGCTGCTACTTGGGCTCCACGCAAACCAACTTCTTCCTGGACGGTGGCGCCTGAAAAAAGTTGGTTGGGAAGGCTGTAACCTTCTAATTCTTTTAATAGTTCAATAGAGAGACCGCATCCGTACCGATTATCCCATGCTTTAGCCATAACCTTCTTATCATTCGCCATAGGTGTATAAGGACAAACCGGTACGATTTGCTGGCCTGGTTTAACCCCTATCGCTTCGGCATCTTCCTTATCATCTGCCCCTATATCTATTAACATATCGTCTATTTCCATCGGCTTTTTTCGTTGTTCAGGAGTTAAATTATGCGGAGGTGTTGAGCCGATCACCCCCACTACTGAACCTGTTTCCGTCACAATTTGAACACGCTGAGCAAGTAAAACCTGGCTCCACCAACCTCCAAGAGGCTGAAACCTTACCATGCCATTTTTAGTGATGTGGGTCACCATAAAACCAACTTCATCCATATGGCCGGCCACCATGACTCTAGGTCCTTCGCCATGTCTAACACCGAATACGCCACCGAGACGGTCCTGAATAATGTCATCGGAGTATTTCGTCAACTCTTCTTTCATAAATTGTTTAATTTGCGTTTCGTTACCAGGTGCTCCCGGCAATTCAGTCAATGTCTTGAATAAATGGTGTGTTTCTCGATTCACTGTCATACTCCCCTTCCTTTTCTCTATTACGTATTTTACCGAAATTTTCAAATTTGCGCTACATATCCAACGTTTATATTTCCATTATAGGGGAAACTTTAGTATAGTAAGGATTATAGAATATTTATTTGAGGTGAGCTAATCTATGAACTGGAAGAAAGTCGCAATCGCAGCAGGAGCGGGAGCTCTTGCAGGATACGTAGTAAAAGAACAAGTTATAAACAATCGTGGGGTCACCCCTGAAAAAGCTTTGAAAATCGCAAAGGAAGCCTTTAAAAAACAAGGGCCTATCAGCGGTTCTTGGATTTACATGAAACCAGAAGAACTTAATAAAAACGGCATGAACTATGAAGTCTACCGTGGTGGAGTGTCTAAAAATCAAGATGGAGAAACGTCTCAATACGAATTCTTTATCGACACCCAAACAGGTACCATTGTTGATGTATCAGAAACTGCATAATGACATGAATGCCCGCAACCGAACGCGAAACGTCCGGTTGCGGGTTCTTTATTTATAATTGTAGCGATGCCTTTTTATCTCATCTTCCCACTTACCCTCGTGATTAAATTGTACAGCCCGGTAATGGGCATCATGATAAAAAGTAAACCATGCCTTTTTCTGATAACCGTGGCTCATCCACTTTTCTTTCTCATGTACGGAAGTCACGGGATAATCATCATAGGCCAGGACCCACAATACATTTTGATGCGCATGGGTTGGCATGATATCAGCCATATGTATGAAGGAGGCATCACCATCTTCGAATATAACGAGGGCATGACCATCACTATGACCTCCGGTATGTACCATTTTCAAACCCGGAAGTATTTCAATCTCCTGTTCAAACGTATGCACAAGGTGTTGAACCGGCTTCCAGTTATCAGGCCAATACGTATTCTGGGAGCGGATGTTAGGGTCTTTCATTTCCTGCCACTCAACCTCAGTCGTGTAAATAACCGCATTAGGGAACATTGGAATGAGCGAATCGTCTGCAAATTTTGAAATTCCACAAGCATGGTCAAAATGAAGGTGCGTCATTAATAGGTAATCGATGTCTTCGCACGTTAACCCCAGTTGAGATAACGAATGCTCTATTTCAGATTGTTCTAGCACGCCAAAATTGCGTCGCTGTTTCTCTGTGAGCTTATCATTTCCTATGCCGGAATCGATGAGCAGACGTTTCCCATCCAATTCGACTAAGATTGGGTCCGTCCTTAATTCAATTTGATTTTTCTCGTTGACAGGATATTTTTTACTCCACAACGGTTTAGGTACAACCCCGAACATAGCCCCACCGTCTAAATGGTTGACACCACCGTTCAGCCATGTCAGTTTGGCTCTTCCCACTTGCAAAGATTCCATAATCTTTTCCTCCTACCATACAGTAACTGCATACAGTCTATCATATACAATCCACTGATTGTAAGCGATATCACTTTGAAAAACTTGCCCGGCAGCGATAGATGGGTTGGCCTTTTTGGGAGAATTTCTCTTCGTATTCAGTTGGCACATTCGTTTCATCACCGGTTTCATGCAAATCCAAGTTAACTTCCTGCAATGTCATACCGAACTTCGAAAAACTGACGAGTGAATATTCAAAGAACGTTAGGTTATCCGTTTTTAACGTAATTTCTCCTTCATCCTTTAAAATATGCTGGTACTGCTCAAGAAAAGTGGGGTACGTTAACCTCCGCTTTTCATGTCTATTTTTTGGCCACGGGTCTGAGAAATTCAAATAAATATGATCAATTTCATTCTCAACAAATAAGTCTCTAAGATCTTCTGCATCAACATAAGCAAGTCTTGTGTTAGTGGTTTCTTTCGCTTTCACCTTTTTCAAAGCACCGACGATTACGCTTTTGACGCGCTCGATCCCGACGAAATTCACCTCACTATGTTGTTCGCCCATCCCAGCGATGAACTGACCTTTCCCCGTCCCGACTTCTAAATGCAATGGACGTTCTTGTTGGTCAAATAGCTGCTTCCAACACCCCTTTTGTTCAAAAGGCTCCTGAATTAGAATGTGATTATTGTCTTTCATATATTGGTCTGCCCAAGGTTTATGCCGTAATCGCATGACGTTCCCTCCTTATCTTCTAAGCTCTGCTAAATTTCTGTTGTTGATGTTTCATATCATCCCGTTTATCTGGAAGACTCAGATAATGCTTTTATGAGCAATTAGCAACACTTTTTATCAGAGTCATCTCGTAAAACCTTACCATGATTCTATTTATAATAAAAGTTACTGGCAATTTTGAAGTATATCGAAGCATACCTATGAATATCCCGCTATATGATCTTGTGTATAAGCTAGATGAATTGTGTGGATATGTACGGATACTAACTCCTTCATATGGAAGGTTTAAAGGGTTGGGTTGTAAGCGCTTCCTGCTATATGATATTAAGCATGTGATTAATAAATAAATCGGGAGTGAACAAGACGTTATGAAATTTTTGACAGGACTATTTGAAATGTCGGTATTAGCTATATTTTCAGTCCTCTTTGCTGGCTATGCTTTATTGATATATCCAATTGAAAAAATCAGCGAGAAAACAAACCCTGAAGTAAAAAAAATGCAGCTTAAATATTCACCACAAAGTTAAAAAACGTTGGCTGATATCTAATCAGCCAACGTTTTTTATTCTTCATTAATAAACTGCAACAAATGATGGTCATCCATCATTTGTTTAAGTCGATATGTTCGAGCTTCAGCCTCCTGATAATCTTCGCGCATCTTATGCCACTGTAAAAATGCAAGAGATTGAGCTACAGCATACCAGCTCATCCGACTAAAGAAGTTATCTTCACCTTCTATACTATAACGGCTCAGCCAATCTTCCCATTCCTCTTTCGGGATGTACCAATGGAGCAACATGCCGATGTCCATCGCTGGATCGGCCACAAGAGCGTTGTCCCAATCAATGAGATACAATTGGTTATCCGCAGAAAGCAACCAATTATTATGATTAATATCACAATGGCAGACTACCTGCTTATGGTACTGCACATAAGGGAGTTGTTTCTCAAGATACCGAATAGCTTGGCGCACCTCTATTCGAGAATCGATTTGTTTAGTAGCACGTTCATTTTCTTTTATATCAGCTAACATTTCTTCAGGGGTGAGCGGTTTTTTTCCAATTCTCATTAACATATCAAGTAACTCAGACGAATGGTGAATTTTACTTAATAACTTCGCTACACGCTGATGTTTCATTTCTTCTGGAGTCAGTTCCCTGCCTTCCAGCCACTCCTGGGCTGTGATAACATCGCCATTTTCCAGCCTTTTGGTCCAGACAAGTTTTGGTACAATACCCTCTGCTGAGAGGACAGCCAAAAATGGAGAAGAATTACGCTTTAAGAATAAATGCTTGCCATTATTCTGGGCGTAATAAGCTTCTCCAGTCGATCCGCCAGCAGGTGTAATTGTCCATTCCTTCCCTAATATATGTTCCAACCCATTCACCTTCAATTCCTCAAATCTTCAATTGATTACCGTGCTTATAGAAGTAATATCAGTATATCGTATTTTCGTCAATTTTTGCAGGACGTTTTCGCTTTTTCCTAGATCTTTGATTACATTAACTTATGACAAGGAAAATTTTCAAGCTGCATCGCTCACGCTTTCCACACCTGACGGCTTTGATTGCTTTTTATAACCGTACAGCTTGAGCTTTGCCAACTTTGACCATCTATTTGGAAGCTGACCGCTTTATCACTCTGTATTTTCACCTCTGAAGCTTGATAAACATCCACTTCTTTAAAATATGTATGTTTTCCAATAAACACACTTAAAAACATAAGCAGCAGCTTAACCTTTGGCATGTGTCGAACAACAATAACAGATAAATGACGATCGGTCAGTTTTGCCTGAGGCGCTATTTTCATACCATTTCCAAAGAAAGAGTGATTGGTAACCGTTACCAAGGTGACCCCCTGATATGAAAGTGCCGTTCCATCTATCTTCAAATCTAACTGCAAACTTTTGAAATGACGCAATACCTTTAGAAATGCGATAACATATAAAAGCGGACTCAAATTAAGTCGGTGAAGCCACTTTCGTATATTCGATTGATTCACCACACGTACCACTTCCCCGTCCAACCCTGTTCCGATGCTGTTCGCAAATTGAATGCCGGAACCTTTAGTACGATTCTGATTGATGACGAGTCCTGGAAGCATGGAGATGGACGCGTGATGACGAAGCAGCTGCTTGAATAAGGCAACACCCTTTTTTTTCTGTTGTAGTCCTCTTGCAAAATCATTGCCGGAACCTGCAGGAATAAATGCTAGTGGAATTGCAGGATGTCCCGTTAAACCATTCAATACCTCTTGGAATGTTCCATCTCCTCCTACAACAATGACAGCTTTGAGCGAAGCATGATGAATACCTGCTACTTGTTCAGCTATTTTTTTCGCATGACCTTCAGATGTCGTTATGAACGATCGACAATTTTTGGACTTGTATTCTGGCTCTTTCAAAATGCGATCAAACAGCCTTTTAGCTCGTCCATGTCCTGCCATCGGATTAACAATGATAATATACATATGTCATTTCTCCTAAAATTCTGATACAAATCGTCAACAATCTGATTTAATACTAGTTATTCAGAACTAAATCTATTATACTATTAAATAAATAAAGGAGGTAGACTTTTATGTCATGCCAATTCTGCGCAACCCCAGTCACGATTCCAGAACGAGGGACGATCGTCTTTCATCACCTACACGTGAACGAATGGAACCATCCATTTCCTCTTATACTGAGCGAACGAACAGATGATTCATTTGCGTACTCCTTTCATTCACATCAGCAATTATACCATGCTCTTGAGTCAATCTCCTCGGTACGGTCAGATCAGCAATGGGTTGATATTTTAAATGGAGATCAGACCCAATCCATATCAATTATGATTCAACACCTTTATGAAAGACTCCATGAACCTATGCTGACAGACGTTCTTCAACAGGGTAGGTTTTCATCCCACCTGCAGCCGATTGTCCATATGGAGCAAGAGGCTATTTTCGGGTATGAAGCGTTGCTCCGATCCGAAGACCATGGTATAAACCCTGGCTTTTTATTTTCACACGCCCACCGTGCCGGTCTTCATTCATATCTTGATCAACAAGCTAGACGGACAGCCGTAAAGACGAAATCAGAGTTACTTTATCAAGGGGAAAAAATATTCATCAATTTTCTTCCCTCTACTATATATGTACCGGAATTCTGCTTGCGTCATACGTTTGACGTTATCGAAAATTATCAAATTGCACCTGAAGATCTGGTTTTTGAAGTCGTGGAAACTGAAAAAATCGCTGATGTAAGGCATCTGAAAAACATTTTTAATGTCTATAAACAAGCTGAATCAAGGTAGCTTTAGATGACTTAGGAACAGGATTCAGTACAATCGATGTTCTTACAGAGCTTCAACCTGATTATGTAAAAATCGACCGCTCCCACATATCGAACTGCTGCTATGACACCAGCAAGCAAGCTTTTATTCAAGCGGTTATGAAGCGCGCTAAGTCCTTAGGTATTTACGTATTAGCTGAAGGTATAGAAACCAAGGACGAATGGGATTTGCTGCAAGATATAGGGGTCGATTTCGGGCAAGGGTATTATCTCGGAAAACCAGCTCCTCAACCACAAAGAGAACTTTTCGTTACGTGATATCGCCTTCACGATCCCATTCAGGTCGGTTGACTGCTGTACGTTGTGTATACATAAGCAGAACTTCTCCCACCTTTAATTGGTTATGTTTTAAAGGCGAAGATAATTTCCGTTTTTCACGGAACCACTCATTGTAACGTTCCTTTCCAATGTAATGGGTGTTATAAGGTGGCTGTGATTCAACGATCGGAACATCAGGAGCCAATACAATTTTTTGAAACGGGAACGTCATCTCATGCTTCGACAAAACACTTCTAACAAAGGTCTCAGAGCGATTCAAAGCATACATGGGGCTTAATATCTTATTTTGGCCCCCATCTTCTGTTTCAATGAGCCAGCTATGGTCTTCACTGGGAATGAGAGAACGGGTACCAGGCGGAGGGTCAATGACGTGAATAATGTCAATGCCTATTGGGGTTATAATCATTATTTCAGCTTCCATTGGTGCCTGCTTCATTCTGACAATGGGGTGATACATGACGAGAAATGTGTCCGGAAACCGCTGTAAGAAATATTGTAAACGCGACTCATGGTAAAACGAAGGATCAAAAAACGATTTTCTTTTTAAAGTAGTAGAGGCCCATTTGAGTTGAAACGACAACATATCATCAAGAAAATATTGCTTTAATTCCTCTTCTGTTTTTGGCAATGCCGATGTAGGGCGGGGTGCTTCATCAGTGTCATCCTGTCCATCGCCTTTTTTTCTGAATACGCGTTTCCATAATGAAGGCGAAGCTTCTTCCTCCTCAGCCCCAGAGTCGATTTCCTCCGCTTCTGCTTCAAGTGTGCCATTTTCCCACTTTTCCTTTAGTTTAGCCCAATTAGACTTTTTCAGGCGAATAAATTGACCAGGATATCTGAACATATCCGTTTCATATCGAGAAATGTAGTCTTGTAATTTAATGAGTTGTGCCATAAATCTCCTCCTAGGATAAAGGAATACAGTGCACGCTTTCGTACTTTGGCTGATTACGGGGATGAATACGATAGATTTCTATATAACTGACATCAAATGTGAATGGACGGATCAGTTTTTGATTCCATCGGGCTAACGCTTGTTCATCGAGCTGTCTTTGTGCTCCCCATTTCTTGCCCAGCGTAATGTGAGACAGATACTCTCGCTGCTCGCGTTCAAATCCTAATGCCTCTCCCTGCTCTTCAATCCGTCTTTTTAGTTGACTCAGCTCGTGTGATGGAGCTGCCTTCACATATAATACACGTGGACAAGAAAACGCACCAAAGCCTTCAAGCCCTTCTGTACCCTGAACAAAAGATCCAACTAATTCCGCTGCTAACAACCGATGATAGTAGGCATCTATTATATCCGCATGGCATGGCCCTAAAAACTTCAATGTAATATGCAAATCCTGGGGATGCGTCCATTGTTTATAAAAGAATTCGTCTGACAATTGCAACTGCCACTCCTTGAAGATTGTTTGAAGCTTTTCCGGAAGCTTGATGCCGATAAAATAATGCGGCAGAGAACTCATGTTCCGCTCACTCCTTCAGTTGTTCTGCATTATGCGTCTGTTGATTATGATCCACTTAGCACACTCTAGTGTTAGCCTATAGCCTGTGACTGAATGTAAATTAATTGCTAAAAGGCCTTTTACTAAGACTCTTCTTCTGCAGTGAGATCATAGAGGGTCTGCATATATATAGCGATCGCCTGTTTCATATCTGATATCAATATATGTTCATCCTTCTGGTGAGCAGTATCCGGACTCCCCGGAAACAGAGCACCAAAAGCTACACCATGTTTCAGCAAACGGGCGTACGTAGCCCCGCCGATGGAAATGGGCCAGGCATCCATATTCATATGGTGATTGTAAGCATGAAGCAGCGTTTGAACATCGTCATCCTGCTCGTCTACATATAAGGGGAGAAGGTGGTCAAGAACTTCAACATCTCCTCCCAACCGATCGATTTCTGTGCTTACTTTCTGCAAGATGACCTCTCCTGTTTCTGTAACCGGGTACCGGATATTACACCCTGCCTTCAGCTTGTCGCCTTGTTTCCAAGCTAAAGTCCCCAAATTCATGGTTAATTCACCCGATATGTCATCGCGTGTATGTAACTCGAAACCTTCTCCTAACACAGAACTGAACCGTTTCTGAAGCATCTCAATGAATTGGCTCGCACCTGCTGCAATGGGTAACGATTGCAGTAAAGCGAGTAAGTGCACGATTGCATTCGCCCCCTGATCGGGTTTGCTTGCATGAGAAGCTTTTCCGAAAACCGTTATCCAGTAGCCCTGTGAATCTGCCTTTATATCTCCCGCAATCGATAGACGGTGGAAATAATCATCTACATGATCCTGTAACGCCACATCACCTGAGACAAATGCATGTGCTTGCTCTGGCACCATATTCAGTCTGTCTCCACCATGTAAGGAATGAATGACCACAGGTGCTTGAGCACCCAAATCCCCTTCGTCAAAAGTGATAGAACAATCGATCAGGCCTTTCTCAGCGTTTATGACCGGAAAGGCTGCATCTGGGGAAAAACCGAATTCCGGCATTTCTTCATGATCAAAATAATGCTGAATGCCCCGCCCGTCTCTTTCTTCATCCGTTCCAAGAATCAACCTTATTCTTTTTTTCGGAACAAATCCTGAATCTTTTAGTATTTTCATTGCCATATACGCAGCCATAACCGGACCTTTATCATCTTGCGCGCCCCGCGCATAAATTTTTCCTTCTCTTACAACGGGTTGAAACGCTGGCGTATGCCAGCCTTCACCCGCTGGGACAACATCCAAATGACCCAGAACACCTATCAGTTCACTGCCTTCGCCAAACTCAATGTGCCCTGCGTATCCTGAAACATTTTTCACTTTGAAACCATCCGCTAGCGCCATTTCCAACATTGTATTCAAACAATCATCGATTGACGCGCCAAATGGATAGGTCTCATGGGGTTCATGGATACTCGGTATACTTAACAGTTTAAATAACTTAGTGCAATACTTCTCAACGTGCTGAGCGTCTATCCGTGGCATTGTCATTGATTATGATCCTCTTGAATCAGCGATTGGTAGGTCGCTTCATCACAAACGACATACAACTCTGCATTCTCTGGCAGCTTTTCATCAAGTCGGCGATTAATATCCAGCTTATTACGATCGGCGATAAGCGTAGCCCCTTGTTCAAGTAATTCATTAAATGCTTGTCGATATGTCTTCCAATGTGCACGTGTCGGCACGAAATAGAGGTCATCACCGAACGACCTTCTGAGTAACTGACTGAAAATGGATGAGACGCCTTTACGGAAAGCAGAACGGACTGCCAGTGACGAAATTGTTTCATTCGATACGATGAATTCATCAACATTGATATGACGGAAGTTGGAGATATGGGCTTCCTCCATCACTTCGACGATCGTGTGCACATTATGAGCGAGCCCTTCCACAGTTGAAGCCACCAATAGTGTTTTCCCATCGATTACTTGATCACTTCCAAGTTGATCATCTGCGAAAATCAGTACAGCTTTGGCTTCTGGGATATTGGCTTTTTCCAGCGTTTCCTGATGGGAGGCATTCCCTTTTATGTAATGAATATTTTCATCCAGGAGAGGGGCTTCAGGAAGATCATCAATAATAACAATGTTCACATCGAGGTTGGTAGCCATCATTTCTTTAATCGCAAATTTAGCTTTTTGAGACCATCCGATAATAATAAAATGACCCGTTTCTTTATACATAATATCACCCTTCAACCGTTTTTTTCTGAAGATAGAAAGACCGTCAATTATTTTTCCTATGACAACCCCAATCAGGCCAATTCCAATAATATACAGTACCATGGCAATGCTCCTGCCCCCGGCTGTTTCAGGGTAATAATCACCATAGCCCACCGTTGTAACGGTGGTCATGACCCACCAGAGTCCATCAAAAAAAGTCGGAAACGTTGCAGGTTCTACCCACACAATCAACAAGGAAGTGCTTAACACTAACAGCAAGCTTGAAAGAAACAAGATATAATTATTAATCTTGACGACTTTCAATAACAATTTTCTCAGCGTATACATGATTACCCTCCAGTTCCTTTAAATATGTGTAAATTTCGTGAATTATCTGTTAAATCGTGCGGAAATTGTAGCATTTTGTCTAAAGGATATTGTAAAATGAACCTAACGACTTATTGAAATAACGTTCCAATGATCTTTTTTAAGGAGTGGTTTTTTGAATCGTCCATCTTCACGTATGCTTGATCGAATTAAAGCTGTCTACCTCTTTATCAACGAACAAGAAACGGTTTCCACAGCCCAGTTAGCAGAAGAATTTGGAACCACTGATCGAACCATGCAGCGCGATTTAAAAGTATTGGAATACAACGGCCTTGTCATGAGCCCTAACCGTGGTAAATGGACTACAACAGCCAAAAAAGTGAAGGTATCTTAAGGAAGTGAAGACCCGGTTTACGCCGGGTCTTTTATTCCATATTGGTTAATTCAAACAAATAGTCAAGCTCTTCATCCCGTAATTCCCGGTATTCGCCAGGGTCCAACGCTTCATCCAAAGCTAGCTCTCCCATTTGGGTACGTTTTAAATACGTAACGCGTTTCCCTACAGATTCAAACATGCGCTTAACTTGATGAAATTTCCCTTCAGTAATGACAAGTTCAATTCGAGAAACCTCTCCCGATTCAATAACTTGCAGGCGAGCTGGTTTTGTATGGTAGCCATCGTCCAACGTCACGCCGCGCGAAAAAGCCTCCACATCCTCTTGGGTAACGTGACCCTCAATATCGGCAACGTATGTTTTCCCCACTTCCTTTTTTGGTGACGTTAATCGATGGGATAACTGCCCGTTATTTGTCAGGAGAAGCAACCCCTCCGTATCTTTATCCAACCGGCCTACTGGGAAGGGATGGAACAAATGATCCTCCGGTTCTAAAATATCAACGACTGTCATTTCATCGGCATCTTCCGTAGCAGAAATTAAATCACCCGGCTTGTTCACCATGAGGTAAATAAATTGCCGATATTCAACGATTTCGCCCTGGACAGTTATGACATCATGCTCGGCATCGACATGAACTTTAGGGCTTTTAATTACATCATCATTTACGCGCGTTCCGCCAGATTTAAGCAATGATTTTACTTCTTTGCGTGTACCAAACCCCATATGGGCCAAATATTTATCAATTCGCATCGTCGGCCTCCTTTTGATTAGCTCTGCTCGTTCTCTATACTAAGGTCTCATATAAGTTCCCTATTGTTGAAGACTATTAAATCAAGGCATAGGTCCGTTTACCAGATCAGATCATTTTCAATCGCATACACACCACTATCAAAATAAAATGATCGGAAAGCATTCTTACTCCATTAACCTTTACCTGATCCTTTTAAAAATCGATCGAGTACTTTAACACGCCCGCCAATTACACGCTCTAGTAAAGTGGATTGGTAAGCCAGCCACAAATAAAACGTTCCACCGATACCTACACCTGAAATCAACACTATTACAGATGCGAAACGACTCTCCTGCGGATTCAAGCTTGTCTCCAACAACCATTTAGCAAGGGCCACCACCAGAAGCATCATAACCGTAAAGATGACGATGAGGAGTGAACGTTTCACTAATTGTTTCATCGCAAACTCTAACGAGCTTTTAATCTTCCATACGTTAAGACCTACAGCTGTTGCCACTGCTAAACCTGTCGCGATAGCTGCACCTTTAGCATCCAATATCATGATAAAAGGTATATTCAACCCTGCTTTCACCAATAATCCCATCGCTAAACTGATGACAGCGAAATTCTGTTTGTTGATACCCTGGAGAATGGAAGAACTCACCGTGAACAAAGCAAAACCTAAACCGACCGGTGCATACCAGGCTAATAAACTGCCGTATAATTCGATATGCTGAAGGCCGTAAAAGGAAGCATAAGCTTCATTTGACAGCAAAGCAAGGCCTGCTACCGAAGGCAAGATGAGCAGCATAACAATCTGCAATGCCTGATTGATTTGCTGAAACAGTTGTGTTTGCTTATTCTCAGTGAATGAACTCGTAATGGCAGGGAGTAATGCTAACGATAGACCAATGGCTAAGGTAACCGGGATAATAACGAGTTTATGACCATAAAGGAACAAAGCAGAGTATGCGCCTTCTGACACCATTCTAGTGAAACCACTTGCAAACATGGCATCATTAAACGTAAACTGATCAACCATTTGATATAATGGAGTAGCTATTCCCACTAATACGAACGGACCTGCGTACCCTAGCAATTCTTTGAACATGTCTTTCTTGGTTAGATCGTAAACAAATTCCTGCTGATTCACCTGTCGATCAAGATACGGTTTCCGTTTCTTCCAGTAACCGAACAATACAATGCATGAAGCGATAGCACCTATAAAAGCAGCAAACGTTGCAAAACCAACGGCAGTGGAAATGCTGCCACCAAATACGTTCAACACGATATATACGGCCACTAAAAGGAAAATAATGCGCACAATTTGTTCAAGTACCTGTGACAATGCTGTCGGCGCCATGGATTCATATCCCTGGAAAAATCCACGCACAATACTCATAGATGGTATAATTAATAACGCAAAACTCACCATTTGAATAACATTTGTCACATTGCCTAAAGCGGCATCGTCATTCCCTTCCGTAATACTCCATTTCGCAACCTGTTCTGCGCCAAAAAACAGAGTGAGAAATGCAATTAAACCAGTCAAGGCCATTAATTGCATGCCGTACTTAAGCATCTTCCTCCCTGTTTCATAATCACCAAGTGCATTATATTTTGAAACAAACTTTGACACGGCTAACGGCACACCTAAAGTGGAAATACTAATTAAAATGTTGTAGGGGTTATAGGCATATAAATAAAGCGCGCCTCCGCGCTCACCCACTAGCTCTTGAAATGGAATAAGATAAATCATTCCAAGAAATTTAGATAAGAATGTTGCACCTGTTAACAACATCGTTCCTTTGACAAATTTCGACATATTAATATTTTTCACCTGCAATTATTGTAGAATCGGACGCATTTATTTTATCATAAATAAAGCTTTAACAATTGAATCTTGGTTAAAAAGAAAGGAATGACCCTCTTGGACTATCACGTAGCTATTATCGGGGGCGGTCCCTCAGGACTTATGGCGGCCATTGCTGCTGCAGAACAGGGTGTTAAAACCCTTCTGCTCGATAAAGGGAATAAACTAGGAAAAAAACTCGCCATTTCCGGAGGCGGGCGTTGTAATGTAACGAACCGTCTCCCTGAAGAAGAAGTCATCAAACACATACCTGGTAACGGAAAATTCTTATATAGCCCTTTTTCTGTATTCAATAATTATGACATCATAGATTTTTTTGAAGGGTTAGGAGTAGCATTAAAGGAAGAAGACCATGGGCGCATGTTCCCTGCGAGTAACAAAGCAAAAGATGTCGTGAATACGTTATTGAATCGAATCGAAGAACTTGATATCGAGGTGCGTACCGACACTGCTGTGAAAACCGTAAATTATGGAGAGTCCGCTCATTCAATTGTTTTACATTCCGGTGATGCCCTTTCAGTGAATGCGGTCATCATTGCTGTGGGGGGAAAATCCGTACCTCACACTGGATCCAGTGGTGATGGGTATGCCTGGGCAGAAAAAGCGGGTCATACGATTACTGATCTATATCCAACCGAAGTTCCTTTAATTTCAAACGATTCATTTATCCGGGACAAGACTCTTCAGGGGCTGTCCTTGCGGGATGTAAACGTTTCGGTACTCAACCCGAAAAAGAAGCCTATCATCACCCATCAAATGGATATGTTATTCACTCACTTCGGCGTTTCGGGACCTGCTATCTTAAGGTGCTCGCAATTTGTTGTAAAAGAGTTTATGAAGGGTCATAAGCCAGTTCTTCTGGAAATTGACTGCTTACCTGAGGAAACGGATAACCACGTGCGCGAGCGGGTCCTGAATCTTATGCAGGACCAACCCAAAAAAAGCTTTCGAAATCTTGTAAAAGGGATCGTTCCCGAACGATTGTTAGACTACGTGTTACAGAAGACAGATATTCAAGAACATGAGAAAGCAGCTAATGTTTCCCATCACAAGTTGAACTACTTTGTCGAGCATTTGAAGCACTTTCATGTTACCATTCATAGTACCCAATCTATTGAAAAGGCATTCGTTACAGGCGGCGGCGTATCAATTAAAGAAATCATCCCGAACACATTGCAATCCAAACTGATGCACGGCCTCTATTTTTGTGGCGAAATTTTGGATATCCATGGTTACACCGGAGGGTATAATATTACCTCGGCCATGGTAACAGGAAGAGTAGCCGGCATGCATGCCGCCTGGGAAAGCATGGGATAAGGAGGAAGATTGATGATAAAGGTACGAGCAATTGATCCTAAAGATACTCACAAGTTGAGGCAACTCGTTCTTCGACCTAATCAAACGATTGAGGCGTGTGAATACCCTGGAGACGAGTCACCTTCCACATTTCACCTGGGCGCTTTCGAAAATAATGAATTAATCGGCATCGCTTCTTTTTATTTTGAGACATCAGATGCAGTTGAAAAAGGCAACCAGTACAGGATAAGAGGAATGGCGATCCACCCTGATCACCGTGGACTTCGGATCGGCACAACACTTATCCATAAAGCTAACCGGGTATTATTCAAAGAGGGCGTCGATTATATGTGGTGTAACGCAAGGACATCCGCTCTTGCTTTCTATGAACGCATCGGTTTCCAACAAGCTAGTGACGTGTTTGAAATTGAACCGATCGGCCCGCATGTGATCCTTTACAAACCTGTGGAACAGCCATAATTCTCACTTTTTTCTGTAAAATGAGTAGTATAGACAAAACAGAAAAAAGAGGTTGGGACTAAATAAAATACAAAAATTCCGAACGCTTTCCTGAACGTTCGGAATTTCTGTATTTTAGAGAGTTGTTTAATGACCGCTCCGTCAAAACACTTCGCTTTCCATGGGCACGGCCTCAGCTTCCTCGGAAAGCAAAGAACGCTTTCCTGCGGGATCTTCGGCTCGCGCTGTTCCCATAGGAGTCTACGTGTTTTGACTACGCTCATGAACATCATTGAACTCATATCCATTTTCAATGTTCGTTTTTTAATACCTCTCTTTTACTTATGTCCTAGTCTCTTTTTTTGTACCAAGAAAGGCGCTCAGGGACCGCTCCGATCACTCGCCCTGACTGTTCCTCATTACCAGAAAAACACAAGGCCTAAATAAGCAAATAACAAACCGCTTATTAAGTAGAGATAACCATATACTTTCAAAGGCTGAAAACGTTCTGTGGTTCCCATAATTCCAGCAAATAATTGCACAAGAATTATACCTATGTAAATAAAATGCTGAGCTGCACTGATATTTTCTTGTAGAGAGGCAAAATAAAAAGCCAACGGGATAGTAAATAACAGTAAGACATATTTCCAATTCAAATACGTGTCTTTCTTATGTACAGTACTTGTCACGCCTGCCGCCTCCTTAATAAATACATAAAATCCCCAGAAATGACTCAAATTCTGGGGAATCGGTACCTAGCGGCGTCCTACTCTCACGGGGATCGACCCGACTACCATCGGCGCTGGAGAGCTTAACTTCTGTGTTCGGCATGGGAACAGGTGTGACCTCTCCGCCATCACCACTAGATCACTATAAGGTTGAGATTGAGGGTGAACCCTCAAAACCGGATAAGCTATTGGATTCAACGAAACATCAGGCAAGGCGTGCGCCTTGTCACATTGATTTAGATAAGTCCTCGATCGATTAGTATCCGTCAGCTTCACGTGTCGCCACGCTTCCACACCGGACCTATCAACCTCATCGTCTCTGAGGGATCTTA
>NZ_JABLSJ010000009.1 GCF_013618635.1 Thalassobacillus sp. CUG 92003
TGAGGAAGCTCACCCCATGCCCACGGAAAGCGATCCGTTTTCCCAGCCAGCATCCACATACACAAAAGTCTCGAAACGGAGTTTGAAATCGCTTTTCCCTGTGCTAGCACCTCTTCCTGAAGTCAATCAATCGGATTGGGATTGCTTGGAACGGAGATGCTCCCGGTTAAATCATAGGGCCCAATTTGGGATCGTCCAGGTGACTCGAAGACGACTTCTTCATAACCGAACGCCTTGACCGTCATAAGGATGGATTCAACCATATTCAATATTTCCTGGTTGGCCTCCCAGTCTTGCGCATCATTGAATTGGATGGTTACGCTGTCTTCTGCCGCGTTGATATCATTAATGGCAATTTGCTCAGGTATACTGGGATAAATTTTATTTTGACTTTCACTTTCTTTCAGTTCCTCAATCGCCTCAGAAACTTCACGATAATCGGCTTTGATCGGAATCAACAATTGCGGCGTTTCGTTATTAGCTTGAAATATTTTATAGGCCGCACGTTCTTCCTTTTCGACAGTAAGTGACGTGAGTTCCCCATAATTACCAAGAACGAGGGGGTTGCCTTGATTATCTTTTAACGCCACTTCCTCGACTACCGTTGAGCTGAACATCGACTGAACACTATCAACAAATAAGACATCAGCTGAGGATCCTTGACTGGAGAATCCTTCAGGAGCTGTTATACGAGCTGTCTTGCCAGATTCATCCACAGAAAAAGTAAAACCTTCTAACATAAATTCAAGTAACCCCAAGGTCTCGGGTTGCACATATTCCTCTACTCCTTCATTAAGGATGTCTATCAGGCTCTTCTGCGCATCGCTGTCAGATTGAAGCGTCACGGGTACGACATACTGACCACTAGGTTCCGGAAAGGCAACTTGAACGGCACCCTCCTCTGAGGAGGTGACAACATGGCTATTAAGCTGAGGCCCAGCGTCTTCAGAGAAGCTCGCTTCACCCCCATCTTCAGCTTGAGAAGAAGCATCAGGTTCTTTCTTCAAAGAATCATGTGAAGGATTCTCCTGCTGGGATTCAGATTCCTCTGCACCTTCTGGCTGCGCATCTTCACTCGTCGTCTCTTCGGATGATTCATTCGCCTTCTCCCCGCTGGATTCAGCTTGATCAGCCGAATCATTCAATGGCGCTGACCCTTGATTTGAATTCAGCATAACAGTCGGGAGAATCAATGCCAGCAGGAGGAGGACAGCGCACGTTGCCACTGCAGGCGCAAACCAGGTTCTTTTCTTTTTGCTGGCTGGTTTTGAAACATGCGGTGAGATCTTTCGGTAAAGCTCATCTTTGGTTTGATGATCTTCTATGGTCGGCATCTGTTTCAACTGTTTTTTTATGTTTTCGTCATCAAATCGATGCGGCTCACGCTTCATGTTCTATCCCCTCCTCTTCCAGCTTCTCTAACTGTTCCTTCAGTGCCTTCATTCCTCTATGCTGTGTTGTTTTCACTTTACTTTCACTCCACCCCAGAATAGCCGCGGTTTCTTCAATTGACATCGACTGAATGAATCGAAGTATGATGACACTCTTCTGGTTGACCGTACAATAATCCAGACCTCGGTACACTTTTTTCATCTCTTCTTTCTGAATCGTAATTTCTTCAGGTAAAGGCTCGTTATCTTTCAAGCGCTCTCCCTGTTCCCCCCAATCAAAAAATTCCATAATACGTTCGCGCGTCCGTTTTTGCTTGCGGAAATGGTCGATGGTGACATGGCGGGCAATGGAGAACAACCACGTTTTTTCACTGCTTTTTCCGTTAAAAGAATCATACGATTTCATCACTTTAATATAGACATCTTGCACAAGATCTTCTGCCAAGTCTCTATTTTTCACCATATAAAGGATGAACTGAAAAACGTCTCGATGATAGTGATCGTAAAGACGTTCGAACACAGCTTTCATATGTGTTCCTCCCGTTCATAGGTATAGTCGTTTATGTAAGACAAAATGTTTCACTCTTAATCATAATATGTTCCACAAAAAAATACCAACCTGAATTTTGGCTGGTATCATATCGTCAAATATTGATTCTGGTAACGAAAAAACAAGCGTTGAACAAGTGGGGCTAAAACTAGGATGAAGCCGGCATTGCTTAAGGCATGGTATCCATCAAAAGGGAGTCCTGCTAAATAGTAACCCCAAAACGGCTGTCCCGCAGCCCTCATCGTTAAAGAAAGAACGAGACCGAAGAAAAAACCGCTCATAGCTCCGTATATGGAGAGGCCCCAGAAGGGCACATGAGCACGATAATGCCCTAACAACCCGGCTCCCGCCCCGATCAATATCCAGGCAGTGCCCTGCCATACTACCCAGGGTCCCATCCCGAGCAACACATTAGATAAAAAGGTCGTTAAAGCAGCTACACATACTGCCGCAAGCGGCCCCATCCAAAAACCTGTTAAGATGATGATCGCCGTGA
The DNA here is from genome assembly GCF_013618635.1 of Thalassobacillus sp. CUG 92003. Taxonomy (GTDB): domain Bacteria; phylum Bacillota; class Bacilli; order Bacillales; family Halobacillaceae; genus CUG-92003. Next base: position 2,438 of record NZ_JABLSJ010000009.1, read on the forward strand.
CGGGCTGGATATTCGGCAGGCCAGCTAGCATAAACCGGCCTGCCACTGCTAATGCAGCCAACATAGCGATCAAGGTGAGCTTGTAGGTATTCATCCTCATCATTCCCAAGCTGCAAAATCGAATTCGATATTATCATCATCTTTTACTTCATACTCATTGGCACCTGTAGACGCTTCCTCTCCGTTAATGGTATACATCCAAGCTTTTTGTTCTCCTTCTTCAGCAGAAACACCTTCAATGCTCGTAATGAATCCATCTTCTTCTTTAATGTCAAAGTTGTTTTTCATCACGTCCATCAATACGGCGCCTTCCTCTACGGTCAATTCCTCTTCAGCGACTGTTTCCTCTCCATTATTTTGGGTGATGTTAACAGTTACATTTACTTCTTCCTGCTGTTCTTTTTCCGTATTTGCTTCCTGCGACTCGCCCCCATCAGATTGGCAGCCTGTCAGGACACTTCCCATTAACATACATGCGAATAAAAATGATGACAACCACTTCATGATAACCTTCCTCCCCCTATTAATCTGATTTGACACTCAGCGATTGGACTTGATTCATGTACAGCCGATTTCAGACACTACAAAAGCCTACCCTGAAGCAGGATAGGCTTAAGACATACCAATATATGATCTTCATAACAAACAAAATAGACCCGATCGGCTGTCTCAAACGCTCAATCCCCGGAGCTTTGAAACTAAGAAGTCAGGCAGGTCTACTGGCTTAGGCCTCTTCCTACTCCAAGTCCTTCCCATACCCAAGCGTACAGTGGATCTTCTTGTTTCGTCAGCCTTAACAGTTGCGAGGACAGCCCCGGGCTTTCACCGGATTCCCTATTATGCCGAAACGGCACCCTCATTCTTAATATTCAGTTCAATTAATAGATTACCACACTTTTACTATTTGTAAAATTAAATGTTTCATGAACAACAAGATTTTCTTACAGGTTATCTGAATTTTCGGCTCCTTCTGGCAAATGGAAGCTGAAAATTGTACCTTTACCTTCTTTACTATGCACGTTAATGAAACCGTCGTGTGCTTCAACGATGTTTTTGGCGATTGCCAAACCAAGGCCGGTTCCTTTTTTGCCATCTTTACGCTTTCTTGCCCTATCGGCTTTATAAAAGCGTTCAAACACAAACGGCAGATCCTCTTCAGCGATCCCGGTACCGGAATCTTGAATAGACACTTCAACCCACTCGTTTTCTTTAGTCACGTTAATCTCAACGGTGCCTTTAACGGGAGTGTGACGGATTGCATTGTCAATTAAGTTGGTCATCACCTGTTCAATCCGGTCAGGATCCATGTCAATGTATTGCTCAGGCATATCGATGTTCATTCGCAAATCAACTTGCTTTTCTTGAGCAGGTCCTTGAAACTTATGAATGATTCTTTCTATGAAAGGCGACACATCCACAGCTTCCTTGCTTAACGAGATATGGCCTGCTTCCATACGCGCCAGGTCCAATAACTCATTAACTAAACGGCCGATACGTAATGATTCATCGTGAATGATATCGGCCAGTTCATTTTTCTCTTCGTTGGTTTCAGCTACATCATCCACGATGGCTTCACTGTAACCTTGCAGCATTGATATAGGTGTGCGAAGTTCATGGGAAACGTTGGCTATGAAATCTTTTCGCAATTTATCAAGGCGTCTTTCTTCTGTCATATCCCGGATAACAGCTACCGCTCCTCTGACAAAAGCTTTATCGTATAGAGGCGTCATAATAATAACCCATGTACGACCTTGCACGTTAGTTTCTGTCATGACTTCTGTTTCCTGCGTAATCACACGATTGAATAATTGAGACAGCTCATCTGGCAGGAAGCTCTGCTCTTTCGTCACTTCCCCATTTGACATGGCATCAGAATGATATTCCACTGCTTCTAAGTATTGACCCGCAGGAGGGTTTGTAATTAAGATTTCACCTTGTCGATTGAACGTTATCACACCATCTGCCATGGAACTTAATATTCCGGAAAGCTGTTCTTTCTCTTGATTCACTGCATTGATATGATACTTAAGCTGCCTTCCCATACGATTGAAAGCCATAGCCAATTCGCCTATTTCATCGTGGGTCAATATAGGAATTTTCGTATTAAACTCACCTTCAGCCAGTTCTAATGCTCCTTCACGCATTTTTATCAAGGGTGCAGTAATTCGAGTTGACAAGAAAAAAGCGAATATCGTAGTGAGGAAGATCGCTATGCCAGCGGCAAGAAAAATAATTTTCGTCGTTTGCCGGCTCGTTTCTTCGATAATATCTAGAGGCTGATAAACAAAGACGCCCCCTTCTCTATTCGGAAAAGGTGTCCCCACAACGACTACTTGCCGCTCATCATTGTCTAAATCAGCTATTTTCTTCACATCAGCTTGATCCTCAAACACGCGAGCTAACTCAGGATCAGAGCGGACCCACTGCTCATTGATATCAGGTAAATCATTTTGTTCGCTCGACATCCAGACGTTGTCATTGCCAAAGGTAATCATAATGCGGCTTGAAGGATCTTTCATTTGTTCGGCGATCTCTAACCCAAGCTCCCGATCGTCATGACTCTCAATCGTTTCAGCCACACGTCCGGCTGTCTGAAGTAACTCTTCTTCAGCCTCAATCACATGATAGTTCTCAAAGAACTCCAATAATAAAACCGTTAAGATGAAGAGAACGAACGAAACCATCAACAGGATGGTGAACCATAATTTTCCGACTACACTGCGCCAGAACATCAGCTACCATTAACCTCGAATTTATATCCGACACCCCAAACCGTCACGATCATGGCGGCGGCATTGGCTGAGACTTTGCTCAATTTTTCCCTCAGGCGTTTGACGTGTGTATCGACTGTGCGTAGGTCACCGAAGAATTCATATTGCCATACCTCTTTAAGTAATTCCTCTCGCGCAAATACTTTATCGGGCGATTTAGCCAAATAGTACAAGAGTTCATACTCCTTAGGTGTCAACATCACTTCTTTTCCATCAGCCGTGACGCGGTGAGCGTCAAGATCAATGGTGAGATGTGGGAAAACGATGACGTTCCGTGCGGCCGTTTCAGTGTCCAGGAATCGCGTCTGGGATGATCGTCTAAGCAACGCTTTCACACGTAAAACGACTTCACGCGGGCTAAATGGTTTGACGATATAATCATCCGTACCCACTTCGAACCCTTGAACACGATTGGCTTCTTCACCTTTAGCCGTCAGCATGATGACGGGTGTGGATTTTTTTTCGCGTAATCGCTGACACACTTCAATCCCGTCCGTTCCTGGCATCATGAGATCGAGTAAAATGACATCATAGTCTTGATTCAAGGCAAGCGTCAATGCCTCATCTCCATCTGCTGCTTCTTCAACTTCATAATCTTCTTTTTCCAAGTAAAGTCTTACTAATCGCCGTATTCTATCTTCATCATCTACAACTAATATTCGGGCTTCTTTCTCCATGACAATCGCTCCCTCATAAGTATTGACCTTTAGTATTGGTCAGATCGCCATATACGTTTCACGACGTTAAGGGGAGTTTTTGAAAACTCCCCTTTTGTGACCTACGCATATGAATGAAGTCCGGAAATCACTAAATTCACCGCAATTAAATTAAACATGATGATAGCAAAACCACCGACAGCCAACCAAGCCGAATTTGTGCCGTGCCAGCCTCTCGAGAGTCGTAAATGTAAAAAGGCAGCATAGAACAGCCATGTGATCAATGCCCAGACTTCCTTAGGATCCCAACCCCAGAAGCGATCCCAAGCTTGTTGGGCCCAAATCATTGCGAAAATTAAAGCGCCTAACGTGAAGATAGGGAATCCGATGGTCACTGCGCGATAAGAGACTTCATCAATAATATCAGGATTCGCTTTTTTCAACCAGGGCTGAATACTTGCGGCTATACGTTTTCTCAAGATCAGTCGCACTGCCCCGTAGAGCACTAGCCCGGACAATAATGACCAAATCAATGTGTTAAACTTTTGAGCAGCATCCACTCCCCGCATCCATACAGGAGCATCGAACCACGGTGCCATCTTACCGGAAGATGTCAATTCACCATCATGCGGACCAGCAATAGCAGGCATTTCATACTCAATTGCTGTCATCTCGCCTTCTATAGGAGCTTGGAACGCCACCTGGTAACCGAACCCGCTGAAAGCACTGGATACGATAATAAATCCGAGGGTAGAAAAGACAATATACATCACGAATTCCAACCAGAATGTGTGCTTAGACTTCTGAGATTGGTCGATCTGACGAATTAAAAATAAGAGACCCGCAGCAAAACTGACCGCTAAAATAGCCTGACCAAGCGCAGCAGTTGTGACATGAATATATAACCAATGCGTTTGCAGAGAAGGCACAAGCGGCGAGATTTCTCTCGGGAACATACTTGCATATGCTATGATCAACACTGCTACAGGCAACGTAAACAACCCAAGAATGTTGAGACGGTAAATGGAGTAAATCACAATAAATGCCAAAACTAACATCATACCGAAGAACGTTGTATATTCAAACAAATTACTGACAGGGGCATGAGCGCTTGCCACCCACCGTGTGAAAAAATAGCCAACCTGTGAGAGGAAACCGATCACAGTCAAGGTTATTCCTATTTTACCTGCTTTACTGGCCTTCCCACTGTTCTTATCCTTAACTGTAGCTCCAAAAAAAAGTATGGCCGCTAAATAAATAAAAAATGCTGCATACAGTAAATTACTGCTGATTGTGCTTAACTCCATGTTCATCCTCCTTTGCCCGGGGTTTTTCAGATGCGGCTTTTATTTCCTGTTGATCTTCCGGAACGGAGAGACCTGTATCATTAAATGCTCTCTCCATATCTTTTTTCAAGCCATACCAATTCTTATTGGTGTGCCCGGCTACCCAAACTTCATTATCTTTAGGGTGAATCCAGATGCGGCGATGATTCCAGTACATACCCTGCATGACCCCAATCATGAAAATGGCGCCGCCTAATCCTAAGAACGGAAGCGTGTGATCCTTTTTCACCGTGAGACCGGATACGTCCCTCATCTCGAAATCTTCAATTCCAAGCTTATAATCGTTTTCATTTGTAGGATCGATGTTACGACCAATACCGGCAAAGCTCACTTCAGGTTCTGCATCCCCCGGAGGATGGACCTCGAACACGAATGCAGGATTTTTTGGGTACTTGGATTTGGAAACAGGCGCTCCATCCTCAAGCTCGTATTCAGGAAAATATTCATTGATAACTACTCGATAACCGTCCTCGAGTTCATATTCTGACTGTGGATCTGACAAATCGATTGTAAATGTGCCGTGCACATTATCTTCATTACCCGTGTCATGAAGATTGAATGTCATGCTGCTGAATTCATTTTGCTGAAAACTTGCTTGATATAAACTGTAACCATCAAATTTAATCGGCTGATTGACTTTTGAATGTGTTTCTTTTAATACTTCCAACTCTGGATCTGTGCCGACCGTGGCGTCGTCCTTCCGTTCGTAAATAACAGCGTTCGTTTGATAGTTTTTCGGAACTTGGCCGCCTTGTTGCTGCAGGGCTTCTTTATAACGGGGGTCGTCTTCGTCATACGTTTCTAATATGAAGTCTTCATTTTTAATGTAATACTGACCTTCTGTACTGGGAATGACTTTAGTTTCCCCTTCACGAACCCAGACAAAATCATCGGTATACATAAAAGGAACAAACCGTAGTAAAGCACCTAGCAAAAAGATGATGAGACCAATGTGGTTTACATAAGGACCCCATCTGGCAAACCGTCCCTTTTCAGCTAATATGTGACCATCTTCTTCCCTTACGTTAAAACGCCGCTTTTTCAACTGCTGCTTCAGCAACTCTGTATCAGCAGATGGGCTCTTTCCAAACAAGCGTTGTTTACGCATAAAACGTTCGTGCCTTTTCGGCTTTTGATTTTTCAATGTCCGGTGCAATGGCACAAACCGGTCAATACTTGCGATGACAATCGAAATCCCGATCAACGCAATCAAAATCATATACCACCACGAACTATACAGGTTATGGAGACCTAGCTGATAATAAATTTGACCTGCTAGACCGTATTGATCTTCATAATGAACGGAAGGGTTAACACCCGGGGGTATGTACATTTCCTGCGGGAAAATAGTACCCAGCATGGAAGCGGTCAGCGTAATGACAATCAGCCATACGCCGACTTTAACACTGGAGAAAAAATTCCAAATTTTATCGATGACTGTCCGGTTGTACGTTTGAGAACGACGCGCACTGCCATCATACCGCATATTCAAAAGCGATTCATTCTTATTATCCTGTCCAGGTTGCTGTGGAGTCAACGGTTTGCCGCAAGCTTCACATAACTCGGTGCCCTCGGGATTTACATGCCCGCATTCACATGTAATTTTATTATTCATACAAAAACCTCACAATTACTGGATAACTTAAGCGTCTGGCTGAATTTGCTTTAAATATCCTTCAAGTTTATCAAGTGTAAGCTGTCGGTCCACGCGCTTTACGACCTCTCCTTCAGCATTGATGAATAAGCTCGAAGGAATATTTCCTACTTTATAAAGATCCATGACCTGTCCATTCTTGTCATGGAGAATCGGGAATGATATGTCGTATTTTTCAAGAAATCGTTTCACGACCAGGTTCGTGGAATCAAGGTTTACCGCGACGATTTCGACACCTTTATCTTCATATTCTTCGTACAGCTTCTCCATATGCGGCATCTCATCTTTACAGGGTTCACAATAAGTGGCCCAGAAATTCAGCATCACGCCTTTTCCTTCAAAATCTTTTAATTCCTTTGATTCATCTGTCCCGAATTCGGTAAGCTGAAAATTGGGCGCCTGCTCGCCTTCTGCGACCACAGGGTCATCATTTGTAAAGTTAGCGAATAACGCATAGGTTACGAGTCCTGCCATTATAGTGAGCAGCACAGTGCGAAAGATCAGTCGTCTCTTTTTTTTCTGCATTTCATTCACTCCCAGCTCATTATAACATTATAGGGGTGAACAAAATTTGAACATTATTCAACATTTTGTTCAGCTTGAAACCGAAGTGTCTTTACTTCATGGGGGGTCAATGGGCGTGCATCACCCGCATTCATACCGTGTAACGTAAGTGAACCGTATCGTTCTCGTTTTAATTTATCAATCGGATACCCTAAATTATCGAACATACGCCTGATTTGCCTGTTTTTACCTTCGTGAAGAATGATTTGGATGATGGCTGTATTTTTTTTACGATCAACGGACATCAACTTGGTATGAGCAGCTTTCATATATTCTCCATCAATTCTAACACCTTGTTTTAACGAAAGCAGTTCTTCCTTACTTGGAATGCCTTTTGTCTTAGCGACATATACTTTATCAATTTCATGCTTAGGGTGCATGAGCAGATTGGCGAACTCTCCATCGTTCGTTAATAAGATAATACCGGATGTATCGTAGTCTAACCTCCCGATTGGAAACAGACGTTCTTTGACCTCAGCTAGATAATCGGTTACAACCTTGCGACCTTTATCGTCACTTACACTAGAGATCACCCCTCTTGGTTTATAGAGTAAATAATACACGGGTTCTTCTTTCTCCAACGGGATGCCGTTTACTTCGACCTTGTCGTCATGAGATACTTTCGTTCCCAATTCTTTGACGACCTCGCCATTTACTTTAACCTGTCCGTCTACAATCAATTTCTCCGCTTTTCGTCGAGAAGTGGTTCCGCTATGAGCAATTACTTTTTGCAGTCGTTCTTGTTTCGACATGAAATGTCACCTGCTCTTTCTATTGAGTCTATCATCAATCGACAACACGAAGCCACGCTGGTGTTCAGCGTGGCTGTCAGTTTCATATCCATTATACACACTATTGTTCCTTTTTAACAAAACAAACTCACTTTATGCGAACAGAAATAGGACCACAACAATCGAAGCTACTATTCCGACGAGATCCGCCAGCAATCCGACTTTAAGCGCATTGCCCATTCTTTTGATCCCTACCGCTCCAAAATAGACGGTCAAGATGTAGAGTGTGGTATCCGTACTACCTTGCATCGTAGAGGCCATACGTCCTATCAAAGAATCGGGGCCGAACGTTTTGATCAGTTCTGTCGTAACACTTAATGCAGCTGTGCCGGATATAGGTCTTACCACAGCGAGCGGCAAGACTTCTTCAGGGAACCCCAACCTTTCTGCTAAAGGGCTGACCCACGTCAACATTGCTTCCATGGCACCCGAGGAACGAAATATTGCAATAGCTACCATCATACCTACTAAAAACGGCAATAACGAAATCGCCATGGATATACCTTCTTTACCACCTTCCACAAACTTCTCATAGACCGGTACGTGCTTAATTGTCGCCGTTACCAATATCAGCAGGATGATCAATGGAATAAACCAAGTGCTGATCATATATGCCTCTCCTTTTTCCTTCGTTGATAATAAAAGTACCGATCTATTAATATGGCTGCCATAGTTGAAATGGCGGTCGCAATCAACGTACTTGAAATGATTTCCGTCGGTGCGGCTGAATCAAATTTCATTCTGATCGCTATCACAGTGGTGGGGATTAAGGTGAGCGAAGATGTATTCAATGCTAAGAACGTAATCATCGAACGACTCGCCTCATCAGATCCTGACAATCGTTTCATCTCTTTCATCGCCTTGATCCCCATCGGCGTTGCAGCATTCCCTAATCCCAGCATGTTAGCTGTCATATTCGATAATATGTAACCCATGGCCGGGTCGTCTCGCGGTATATCCGGGAAAAGCCTGGTCACAATCGGACGGAATGCTTTAGCTAATGCCCGCAACAAACCTGCTTCTTCAGCCACCTTCATCAACCCTAGCCAAAAAATCAAAACACCCATTAAGCTGAGGGTGATCATAACGCTGTCATCAATTGTCTGGAAAATCGCGCGGTTAACCTCAGCCATCGTGCCATTGATACCTGCATATACAATTCCGATCACAGCCAGCATTGCCCAGATGACATTAATCATCCGCCTAAACCTGCCATGCTTTTAATCATGGACTTCAGTTGCGAGAAGAAACCCGCTTGATAGGGCTCGGATGAAAAGCTGGTCTCAATGATCGGTTCATCATCTATCAGGTATATCTTTTTTCCTGCTGTCATCGATTCGTTTTCTTCCGGATATAATTGAATGACCGAGCGCACCGTTTGTTTTTCCTCTTGGTTCAGCGGGAGGTGCACGTCCTGGGGGTAATAAAAGGTGCGACCTTCAACGTCTGTTTTTCCCTTATCGTGAAGCTTGACCCGTTCATATTCACTGAACCCCCATTCGTATAACCGTTGATGATCATTCCAGTCGCTCGGGGCGTTTAAGGTCACGACGATCAGTTCCAAGTCACCTTTTTTAGCACTACTGACCAACGTTCGACCTGCCTGCTTGGTATAGCCCGTTTTTCCTCCGGTTGTATGCGGGTAATACTGGGTCAATAACTTATTTTTGTTCATCCAAGCGTAGTCTCTATTTTGGGATAAGTATTTTTCGCTACTCGTAACCTCGCGGAAGGTTTCATTTTTCATCGCATAGCGCATTAACAACGCAAGATCGTGAGCAGACGAGTAGTGTGTATCGGAATCAAGGCCATGCGGGTTATCAAAATGTGACTCATCCATCCCGATCCAGGCTGCTTTTTCATTCATCAGATAATTGAAGCCTTCAACACTCCCCCCCACATGTTCCGCTATAGCAACAGCTGCATCATTTCCGGACCTCAACATCAATCCATAAACAAGATCGTTTAACGTCATTTTCTCGCCTTCTTCAAGGTAAATCGAAGACCCTTCTGTATGAACTGAACGGTGGCTAGCATCTGCTTTCTCAGATAATTTCCCCGATTCGATGGCTACAATCGCTGTCATGATTTTTGTAGTGCTCGCAATCAAGGAGGTTTGATGGGCATCTTTTTCATATAACACCCGACCCGATTCAGCGTCCATTAACACAGCCTGTCTCGCTGACACTTGAATCGATGAAGATGTCTCCGCCCTTGCACCGGCTGGCAACATTATTAAGATAGTCATTATCATGATGGCCCACTTTTTCAAAGGTTGTCCTCCTCGCCTTTTCACTTGCTTCATTCTATGATTGGGAGGACAAGATTATGAGTCAGCATCCCATCCTTTAACACAAAGCTCTTTTTCCGTTTTGCATTAAATATGAATGGATATTGTCAGCAATTTGAGAAGTCAGTTTGACAAGGAAGGGGCTCTGCTTTTATGGAGCGTTTTCAGTTAGAAAGAGGGCGTTTGAAGCTACTAAAAATCCATACGAGGAAGTTCGTATGGATTGGACCTATCTATGAGTGGGCAAATATTATGATTTTTCTTTCGTTGAGCTTTTCCGTTCATATTCCATATCATAATAATCCAATACATCCCGCAAGAAGTGAAACGATGTCTCCAGGGAAGCAAACAACTCTTGAAGCGATGGCCCCGGAACATGGTGAAACGTGATGGATGGACCGCTGGAATAAGCTGCCCGGCTATTTTCATACCACGATTCTTCTTTAGGTAAAAAGAATTCGCTAATACATTGGTGATAAATACCATACAAGCACTTCTCCGCCTTACTTTCCCTAAAGACGGGGGCACTCAGGAGTCTGGCAAGCTTATCCTTTGCTTCATCACAAAAAACTTCTAATCGTCTCAAAGACTTTAATACCTGCTGTTCATACTGGGTAGGGCCACCGCCGTTCCCTAGCGAGAGCCGCTCCACATTGTAATGATTCAAGAATTGCTCAAGCTGCTCAACAATATGGACCATGCACCCATGTACGATTTCTGTCTGTTCAAACACCGTTTTATTACGCATCACGTTTCCTCCTGGAACAATTCCGATTCGTCTGTCTTCTCAAGCTTGCAAAAATGAAAGCGTTGATTCAATAACGTACGTCTCTTTGGCAGCGAGGACCGAGCAAACGTGTTCGATCTCCGTCCAGTTCATATGATCGAGGTAATCCTTATACTCCTCCCACTCACTAACATATACACGCTGACGATGTTTATACTCAGGTTTCTTTATGAGTGCGATAAGGGCGAACACATCTTTCATCGCGAACGTGACCCCATCAGATTCATACACGACGTCTTCATTGAACGGCGTGCATTCAGACATTTTAGAATCAAAATAAGCGACGTAAACGACGTTAAGTTTATGTTCTTTTCCTTTATCGACATATCTCACTTCTGAACGGTTAAAAAAATCTTCGGGTGAATTTTTTTGAGATTTCTCCAGCTGCTCCCCATGGATTGCTACAATTTCCATTGTCACCCTCCTATGTTCTTACGACTTAGTCAGCACTATCATACCACATTCCCTTAAAAAATCGGGCGGTTCAGGCATCATTGTCCTCTGAAGATAAAGGTGATTCCGAAAGCGACTGGAAGAATAAATCTGCTTCATCTTCAACTTCGCTGTCATGTTGCTCTAAATCTGTCAGGGGAGGAAGTTCTTCCAAGGAACCCAAGCCAAAATAACTAAGAAAATCAGCCGTTGTTCCATAAAGGATGGGGCGTCCGACTGCTTCTTTTCGGCCGACTTCATAAATAAGGTGCCGCGTTGTCAGGGTATGAATGGCTCGTTCACTCTTCACGCCGCGAAGGTCATCGATTTCAATCCGTGTGATCGGCTGTTGATAGGCGATAATAGCCAACGTTTCTAATGCAGCTTGTGACAATCGCGTGGATTGGGGGGCGTCCACAAGCTTAGCGTAATACGGCGCATGCTCTTTTTTAGTCGTCATATGGTAAACCTGGTTGGAAACCATTAATGAAATGCCTCGCTCTGGTTGCTGATACGCCTCCTTTAAGCCTTCAATCGCTTCGTATACGGTATCCATCTCCACTTCCAGCAGCTTCGCCATCTGCCTGGCACTCAACCCTTCGTCTCCAGCGGCAAAAAGCAGACCTTCGATGATTGCTTGATAGTCTGTTAATTTCATGTTGCATCCTCCCGTTTGTACACCATTAATTCATCAAAATGTGATGCTTGAACGCACGTAATCTCATTTGCTTTCATCAATTCGAGCAAAGCCATAAACGTAGCCACGACATGAGGTTTTGTTCGTTCCGGAAACAAATTTTCGAAGCGTGTACCGCCGGGGTTAGAACCTAATGAATGAAGCACTTCATTCATCCGGGTTTGAATCGGAATTTCTTCGCGTGTCACTTTTGTTTCTATGGGAGCGGCTGATGGAGACTGGCGCGTCATCAGACGGCTCATCGCAGCTAGCATATCATAGACAGAAGCCTCACCAGGTTCAACAGGAGCTTGTTCGTTCCCGTATTCCTGCAAGGGAGAAGGCGGTTTGCTATAAATGCGATGGGCTTGGAGTTCTTTCATCTGTAAATCTTGAGCTGCTTTTTTGTAGCGCTTATATTCAACCAGTCTTCGAACCAATTCGTCTCGCGGGTCTTCCTCCGCCTCCATTTCATCATCAAATGCTTCCGGTTGATTCGGTAACAGCATCTGGCTTTTGATGACAAGAAGCGTCGCAGCCATTACGAGATATTCACTCGCAACATCCAGTTCTAGCTGCTGCATAGTATGTATATATGACATATACTGCTCGGTTATCCGCGCAACGGGAATATCATAAATATCAATTTCATAACGTTGAATCAAGTGAAGCAACAGATCCAACGGCCCTTCAAAACCTTCAACTTTAACGTGATAACTCTCTGTCATGTATATACGCTTCCTTTTTTGTCCAGGGGCATCTTGCCAACGGGACGTCCCCAATTTTTCAGACGTTTCGCCTGCAATCTAAATGGTACCAAAAAAACGAAAGACCGTTAACCGAAAAAAGGCGGAATTTCCTGCCGAACACATGCAAGGCAGCACCTTTCCAGAGGGGTCAACGGGACAATAAAGACACGCATCCGCTGCTTATGTTACACTTTTAGAACGATTAAATTAAAAGGGGTCCACATATGTATCCAAATCTTTACATTGAATACTTAGCCCATTTTCACGGCACGCGTGACTATTTTGAATGCCATGAAGTGCTAGAAGAATTATGGAAAGAAAGGGAGCCTGGCGTGCGTGATTCTGTCTGGGTACTCCTGATTCAAATCGCTGTCTGCCAGTACCACTACAGGCGTGGCAATAGCAAAGGGGCCTCCATTATGAATGAAAAAGCCTTAGCAAAATGGCCAAAACGCCATGAAGAAATCGAAAAACTTGGCCTGGATCATTCAGAACTATACGGCTGCTTGCAGAAGGTTCAGACCAACATCAATCACGATGTGCCTTATCAAAGCATTAATTTACCGATTCATGACCCTGAGCTTTTAGAGAAAACTGAAAACATGTGTCAATCGTGGGGGGTAACATTCGGTGACGACAGTGATTTGAAAAATGATTTTCTGGTCCATAAGCATAAACGGCGTGACCGTACCGGCGTCATTGCTGAACGGGATCGAAAGCAAGCCGACGATCAGTCAAAACGCTAAAAACACCAGACAACCGGGCTGTTCCCAAAGTCTGGTGCTTATGATGTTGGAGGAGTTGAATTATCCACTTCGCAACGTTCTAGGAAAGATATCGTAAGATCGTTCGAGGTGACATCATATTGCCCGTAATAAAATTCACGGACCCCTTGAATCATTTTCCTTCCAATTCCCATATTACGATGAGAAGGATTGACAGAAATGTGCTGGACAATCACGTATTGCTCTTCAATACGCACGCCGACCGTCCCCAGGATATCCTCTTCTTTCCATAGGAACAGCTGCCATTTTTCATTATCCTCGTATTCTTTTATTGTGTGTTGAAGCTTTTTGACATCCTTTTCCTCTGGCATGAACGACAAAAGCCCCATGGCGATTTTTTCAAACGCCTTCTTATATCGAATTAACATAATATCCCTCACTAAGAAAATAGCTTTCCAATCATAGATAGTAAAAATAAAACCGCGATGCCCAGGACGAGCCAAAAAAGAATTTTTTCTTGTTTATTGCTATCTTTCACCAAACTTCATCCTTTTTACATGATGGGAATTTATCATACAATAACGAACCAGTAATATAATCCCCATACTAACCCTAAGGTTAAGAGTATGGCAAACAAAATCCCATTTTTCTGTTTCATCGTATTCCTCCAGAAATTGAAGTGTGCCATTGTACACCTCAGGCAATAGCATAATCTAAACAAGCCAAATATTCAACCCACGCTCATACTCCGCCTCAAATGGAAGGTTTCGTACCACCAAAAGGACACCAACAAAGTTCTAGTTGGTGTCCTTTCTGCTTATTCGTCCCAAACTTTCACTTCTTGCATCGTGTCACCTTTTTGGATGCGCAATACCGTATCCAGGCCTTCAGTTACTTGCCCGAAGACGGTATGGACACCATCTAAGTGAGGCTGGGGTTCATGGACAAGGAAGAATTGGCTGCTTCCTGTATCTTTACCAGCATGAGCCATGGAAAGACTACCTGCTACGTGTTTATGAGGGTTGCCTTCCGTTTCACATTTAATGGTTTCACCGGATCCTCCTGTCCCTGTGCCTGTAGGGTCCCCACCCTGAGCAACAAATCCGGGAATAACGCGATGAAAAATAACATCATCATAAAACCCGCTGTTCGCTAATTTTTCAAAATTCGCCACGGTGTTAGGGGCCGCTTCAGGAAAAAACTCGATAGCGATTGTTTCCCCATTCTCAAATTTTATGGTTCCTTTTTTCATCATAAAACCTCCCATTTCTTATTCATACGATACGTCTAATCGCGTTAAATCTTGAAAACTTTCCCGCTGGATAACGAGATGATGCTCTGCATGTTCAACAAACACGACAGCAGCGCGCGGGAAACGATTATAGTTGTTAGACATGGAATAACCATAAGCACCCGTGCTGAAAACAGCAATGACATCGCCCGGCGATACTTCCGGTAACGCCACGTTCCATATTAGCATATCTCCCGACTCACAGCACTTCCCAGCTATGGAAACCTCCTGAGTAGCCGGTTCCCTCATCTTGCTCGCCGCTACAGCTTCATATTGAGCTTGGTATAAAGCAGGACGCAAGTTATCCGTCATGCCCCCATCGACTGAAATATAGCGTCTTACTCCAGGAATATCCTTTGTCGAGCCCACAGAATATAAAGTCACTCCAGCATCGCCCACGATGGCTCTCCCCGGTTCGATCCAGATTTCAGGCATCGGATACGCATAGTGATCCGATTGTTGTTTCACTTCTTCAATTAAAGCCTTGGCGTATTGATCGAATTCTAAAGGATCATCGTCATCGGTATACTTAATCCCAAATCCGCCCCCTAGGTTAAGCACTTCGGCCGTAAAGTTGTAATTGCGCTGCCATTGGGATAAGGCTGAAATTAATTTTCTTGTGGCCAGCCGGAAGCCGCTTGTTTCAAAAATTTGGGATCCGATATGGCAATGCAGCCCGGTTAAGCGCAAACGCTTGTCTTCACGTATTTTCAGAAATCCTTCTTCTGCTTGGCCGTTGCTGAGGTCGAAACCGAACTTGGAATCTTCTTGTCCGGTCAAAATGTAATCATGGGTATGGGCCTCGATTCCCGGCGTCACCCGTAACAACACATCCATGGTACGTTGCTGTTCATCAAGGATGTGAGACAATAATGTAATTTCATGAAAGTTATCGACTACGATGCATCCAATATCATGTTTGACAGCCATTTCAAGCTCAGGGATGCTTTTGTTATTTCCATGCATATGAATCCGTTTGACAGGGAAACCAGCTTCCAAGGCTGTATGAAGTTCTCCTTCTGACACAACGTCCAAACTTAACCCTTCCTGTTTAGCCACTTGAAGCATAGCGATGGATGAGAACGCTTTACTGGCATAGGCGACTTGGGCTTTTACTCCAAAGCTCTTAAAGGTCTCAACAAACGCTCGGGCATTTGCTCTGATGCGTTCAACATCATATACATACAACGGCGTGCCATAGAGGTCGGCAAGCTCTAAAGCATCAACGCCGCCAATCATTAAATGACCATTTTCTCCTACACTCTTGTTCATAATCGATCCGCCTTTCCTATTCCGGTTCCGCTCTCAAAGAAAAATGTCCCTGACTGTGGACCAGTAAGGAACATAACATATTACTAACGTTTAATTTATCACATTGATAAAGAACCGGCAATATACTAAGGTTGCCGTTTATTGTTTTGGGGGTGTACAACGCTCGGGCGATATTTCGTGAATGGAATTGACATTCTGATAAGCACTTGGAACAAGGCTTTTGCATTAAAGGGAATGAACGGCCATAAATAAGGTGTGTTAAGGGTTTTCGTCGCAACCAATAATAAGATATACAACATCCCTCCAATGACCAGTCCTTTCACCTGAAACATTGCCGTGGCAAGTACAAGCAGGAGACGACAGAGCTTGTTCGCCACGCTCAATTCGTAACTTGGGGTTGCAAAGGTCCCTATTGCAGCAATAGCGACATAGAGAATGACTTCCGGTATAAATAAGCCCACGTCAATGGCGATTTGGCCAATTAATACAGCTGCAATCAACCCCATTGCCGTCGATAAGGGAGTGGGCGTATGAATGGCAGCAATCCTCAGAAATTCAATGCCAATATCAGCAATCAAAATCTGAACAAATACAGGCAAGCTACTTTCTTCGCTTGGTCCAATAAACGCCAACTGTTCTGGGAGTAGCGATGGATCCAATACCAATACCAGCCATAAAGGCAATAAAAAAACAGACGCTAAAATGCCTAAGAATCGCATCCAACGGATAAATGATCCCGTGATGGGAGATTGTCGGAATTCCTCAGCATGCTGAATATGATGAAAATATGTGGTAGGCATGATAATCATACTCGGTGAAGTATCAACCATAACGAGCACATGCCCCTCTAATAAGTGGGCAGATGCCACATCTGGCCGTTCCGTATATCGGACCAAAGGAAACGGCGTTCTACCCTGATGAACAAGAAATTCTTCCACCGTTTTATCAGCCATGGAAAGCCCATCGATTTTAATATTCTCTAATTCCTTCTTTAATAACTTTACTAACCCCGGGTCCGCCACCCCATCAATGTAGGAGAGACAGATGTCGGTTTTTGAGCGCTCACCTACCCGCATGATTTCATTGCGCAACCGTCCGTCCCGAACCCGCCTTCTTGTCAATGCGGTGTTCTCAATAATGTTCTCGGTGTAACCGTCTCTCGACCCTCGCACCACTTTTTCCGTATCGGGCTCTTGTGGAGGCCGTCCGGGGTACGTCCTCACATCGACGACTAGAGCTTTCCTTTCACCGTCAATAAAAAACACGACAAGACCCGAGAGCATTTCCACCAGGGCATCGTCTATCGTTTCAACAATCTCTACCTGCTGGTGAACGAGATGATCATGAATTTGCTCAAAGATGTCCTCATCCTTATCAAGATGATTGAGTTCTAATAATTCTTTCATCAACTCTACGATAACCGGTGTTTCACATAAACCCGTTACATAATACATGCTGACATTTGTCTTTAATACAGGAAATTTCCGATAACCTAAGTCAAACGAGGTTCCCACACCAGCACGTTTGTCCATAACCTGTTCATTATTTTTTAAATATGATGAAATCGGAATCTGAGGTTCTTGCTTATTCGCCATCAGTCCGCCTCCTTCCTGCACGGTGATCCTACTATCCCTTTGGCTTAAAGAAGACTGCTACGAGAAAACCAAATAGTATGGCAGACGCAATACCTGCTGATGTCAATTGAAACATCCCGACCGCTATCCCGATTATGCCATGTTCATCTGCCTGCTCCATCGCTCCATGTAATAAAGAGTGACCAAAGCTCGTAATCGGAACTGTAGCTCCTGCCCCCGCGAATTCGATCAAGTTATCATACAAATCAAACGCGTCCAACACTGCCCCCGCAACGACAAATGAACTCATAACGTGCGCAGGGGTAAGCTTCCAAATATCCATAAGCAGCTGGCCGATTACACAGATTCCACCGCCGACAACAAAGGCCCATACATAATCCATCAGCTCCCCTCCTCTCGTAAAAGGACGACACCGTGGGCGATAGCCGGAATGGTTTCTTTCTGTTGAATCATCGTAGGGCTCATTAATGCCCCAGTAGCAACAACAAGGACTTTAGTCAACCGACCTTGCTTCAGATCCTCCATTATCTTTCCATACGTTACGACTGCTGAACACGCACACCCACTACCACCACTAAACACCGGCTGATCGCTATGGTAGATCATGAGCCCGCAATCACTATGCTTCTCTGTAATATCATAGCCATCCTCAGCAAGCATATCGCGTAAAATCGGCGTCCCTACTGCTGAAAGATCGCCCGTTACGATTAAATCGTAATCTTGAGCTGTACGTCCCATATCCTGAAGATGCGTTTTAATTGTGTCATAAGCAGCAGGGGCCATCGCCGAACCCATGTCAAATGGATCATTCGTTCCGTAGTCCATCACTTTGCCAATCGTAGCAGACTCCACTCTGACGGAACTTTTTTGTTTAGAAAGTAATGCGGCGCCACTTCCTGTTACAGTGAACGTCGCCGTCTTCGGCTTTTGGCCACCGTATTCAGTGGGATAACGAAATTGCCTTTCCGCTGTAGCATTGTGCGAACTTGCCGCCACCAAAACGTGATCAGCATAACCGCTGTTTACAAAAACCGCCCCGTTAGCGAGCGTTTCCATCGAGGTCGAACATGCGCCAAACATACAAAGAAAAGGCGTCTCGAGTTGTTTGGCAACATAGTTAGCTGTTACATTTTGATTTAACAAGTCTCCCGCTAAAAAAAGATTGACATCCGTTTTATCCACCCCTGCTTTTTTTAAACAAGCGTTAACCGATTCTGTCATTAAACGCCGCTCTGCTAATTCCCAGTTGTTTTCTCCACAATGGAGTTCGGCATGGATCTGATCAAATGTATCCTTTAACGGTCCTTCTCCTTCTAACGGCCCTACAGACGTACCTGTCGCTTGAATATATACCGGTTTTTCAAAATACCATGTACGTGATCCCATTTTGGACATACCAATTTCCTCCTAAAACCAAATCTTCCATGAATAACGGATAATTCCGAGTAAATAAGCGGAGACGACCCCAAACACGATGACCGAACCCGCCAGTTTAAACAAGTTCGTGGCTACACCTAAAACGAGCCCTTCACTCTTATGTTCCAATGCTGCAGATGAAACCGAATTGGCAAACCCTGTAACCGGGACGGCTGAACCAGCCCCTGCGAATTGACCTAATTTATCATAGACACCAAAGCCTGTCAGCAACGCTGCTATCAGAATCAAGGTCGTAACCGTAGGATTTCCGGCATCTTTTTCAGAGAAGTTGAACACTTCCACGTAAAATGTCGTGATTCCTTCGCCTAGCATGCAAATAAGACCGCCCACGACAAATGCTTTCAAACAATTGATAAAATAATTCGGTTTAGGCTGATACGTTTTTATTGTTTGATTGTATTGCTTCTGATCAAATGACTGTTTCATATAAGTGGTGCCTCCTAGTTCACAAATATGACCCATTGAAATAATGAGCCAGCAATTTTTCCTAAAACTAGCGCCATCAATAAAATGAAGACTTGATCTTCAAATCCGATACGTTTTGCGAGTAATGGAAAAACATTGAGTACTTCCGTTAATGCCCCTGCCAACATCCCAATAAAAATGCCGTGCAACGCTCCCCATACGATCAACATAACGATGGGAAACGAAAACGGTACATCGCCAAAAGAAAGGTAGATACCGAACATCACGCCGGTCATCACTGCAAGTTCATAAGAGTGGATATGAGACACGGAATGACTGATTTGCATAAGCCGTGGAATAATGCCGAGCACGGTTAAAAATGCAACGAAGCCGGTACCGACAGCAACTCCTGCTGAAAAGCCGATAATAATTTCAACTAGAATCGTCATGCTTTTCGACCTTATTTTCATGTAAGGACACGTAGCGGTTCAAATCTTGCTGGTAATTAAACACTTCAATTTCCATCGGGCTCGGTTCTTCATTGAATTTTTTCTTGAATATGTGATTAAAAAACAGGATCATACCTGTACCTAGGCCGATAGAATAAGGAACTTGAATCCAAAGTGGGTGTTCAGCTTCTTCACCTGTCAGCATAAAATGAAGTTTCTGCTGGACGGATTCCATACTGACATCATAATGAAAATTCATAATGGCCATCGCTGCGCCGACAAAGAGCAGAATCCATATTCCACTAATCAACCAGGGTCTAACGGGCATTTTGGGTTGTTGGATGCGCACGATACATTGTGATGGACCAATCAATTGCAAATCTAATTCCAAAGCTCCGGCATCTCCATCAAGTAAATGATCGATAATGAAAAATCCATCGAGTATTACCAGACTTTTATCTTTAGCCGTTATATGGTGAAGCCCTGTTTCATTCAGCTTACGAACCGTGTCGTTTGGACCAGTCACTAGGGCTACATCTTTAAGCTGAACATCATAATCACGCGGTAACGTTACGGACTGTTTTAGTCGAATATAGACCGTTTGCGGCACCCTCCCACCTCCTGAAGAAGAATCAATTTTGATGTTAGTATGGTTGTTTGAGCCGAAATCATGCATGAGAGTCAGATACTGGGAAAGGTGTTTTTTGTCAATTTCGCCTTAGCTTCATCAATCATGCTTCCTGATGACCCATCCAGCTATAACAGACCTAAAGACCTCGCCATTTCCCAGACAACCCATTTCGTTTCGGTCATGGACTGTCCCTTAAATAAAGGGTCAGTTAAAGTTTGTTGTTGATATGTGAAGTGGATATTTATCTCGAAACGGAGTCTTTCGCTAAGGGAGCAGAATTCTGTAAGACTCGATTTCGAGATGTTTGTGGGAGTGTAGGGCCGCTGGGGAAGGATTCGCTTTCCTGCGGGGGAACTGCCAAGCCTCCTCATGCTTCGCCTGAGGAAGCTCACCCCATGCCCACGGAAAGCGATCCATTTTCCCATCCAGCATCCGCATACACAGAAGTCTCGAAACTGACTCTTCCACAATAGGGGGTTTTAGTTGAATTAGCCCATATATAAAAAAAGAAGAACTTCCATAAAGTTGGAAGTTCTTCTTTTGATAGTAATATCAACACTAAACTTTAACCGAGCCTAAATAAAACACAAAAAAATGCCGAATCCATTCACTCGGCATTTTTTTGTGTTTTATTTAGTATTGTCACAGGTTCAAACTTCCATCTGTTTTTTTATATCACTTAAAATTTTCTTTTCCAGACGGGACACTTGGACTTGAGAAATTCCGAGCCGCTCAGCCACTTCCGATTGCGTTTGATCTTTATAATACCTTAAATAAATAATCAAACGCTCGCGTTTTTCGAGCTGACCCAAAACCTCTTGCAACGATAATTTATCAAACCAATTTGTATCGTCTTCGGCCATTTGATCGACCAGCGTGATCGGATCGCCCTCATTTTCATAAACGGTTTCGTAAATAGATTGCGGGGAGCGTCCAGCTTCTTCAGCATGGATGATCTCTTCACGCGTCAAATCCATTTCTTGGGCCATTTCATCAATGGAAGGGGAGCGCCCTAGCTCTTTGATAAGCTCCTCTTTTTTGGCTCGAATTTTGTGATTTAGTTCTTTCAAAGAGCGGCTGACTTTGACGCTTCCATCGTCCCGGATAAACCGCTGGATTTCTCCAATGATCATGGGGACAGCATACGTGGAAAATTTAACGTCAAAACTCAAGTCAAACTTATCAATCGATTTCAACAAACCGATGCAGCCGATCTGATACAAGTCGTCTGGATCATAGCCGCGGCGGATGTATCGTTGAACGACGGACCAGACAAGTCGGGTGTTATTTTCGACTAAAAAGTCACGTGCATCCTGATTCCCGTTTTGACTATCTTCAATAAGACTTCTTACTTCATCATCAGATAGGGTTTTTCTCGACAGTTTAGCATTCATAGGCATCCCACTAATTACATAGCGCCTTGTTTGTAATGAGCTGCTTAAACATGCGAACGGTTGTACCTTGACCTTCGTTAGACGTGATGTCTACTTCATCCATGAAATTCTCCATAATCGTAAAGCCCATTCCGGACCGTTCCAGTTCAGGTTTTGAAGTGAATAAAGGTTCTCTTGCTTCGTCCACGTCCCCGATCCCAATACCATGGTCTTGGATGGTAATTTCGAGTCGACCTTCATCGATCCGGCAGGAAATCAGCACTTTACCATCCTTTTTTTCATTGTAACCATGGATGATTGAGTTCGTCACCGCTTCTGAAACGACTGTCTTAATATCTGTGATTTCTTCCATCGTCGGATCCAACTGACTTACAAATGCGGCAACAGTGACCCTGGCGAGCGATTCATTTTCGCTAATGCTCAAAAATTCAAGATTCATCTCATTTTTCATGAAGCCACCCCCAACATTTTTAAAGCGAAAGATTCGTTGTCAACGAGCTTCATAATTTTGAACATGCCCGATAAATCGAACAATCGTTTTACTTCCGGGGATATCGAGCAAATGACCATTTCTCCTGAA
The DNA here is from genome assembly GCF_013618635.1 of Thalassobacillus sp. CUG 92003. GTDB lineage: Bacteria > Bacillota > Bacilli > Bacillales > Halobacillaceae > CUG-92003. The sequence continues at coordinate 24,933 of NZ_JABLSJ010000009.1, forward strand.
GATTTTTGCATTTCTTTATATCGTCCCAGGATAACACCAAGTCCTGAACTATCCATAAAATAAAGTTTTTCTAAATTCAAAATAACGTGTTCAATCGGCTGTTGCTGCAAAATCTGCTGCCACTCTGAGCGCAGATGGTTCGCTTCATGATGATCAAGCTCACCATCTAAACGGACTAGCAGTACATTTTCGATGCGTGTAAAGTTGACCTTAAGACCCACTCCCATTCCTCCTCATTGAATGATATAGTGAGTCTTTCTCTATATTTTGTTCGATTTCCTTCTCCTTTACAGGACTAGTGGCAAATCGCTAAAAGTTCTCAAAAGTCGTCATATATTTCCATGAACGCTGCCACAACGTCCAAAAATCGGCTTGATTGACTGTATTACCCGCAACGACTTCCATTTCAGACAGTTTTTTTCCATTTTTCATGACCATTAAATTCCCTTGCTTATCCCCTTCGGACACAGGCAGTTCATCTGTATGGTCAAGCTTAAGCTGAAGCTCATACGTGTCGTCTTTGCTGCCTTTTCGCTTGAGAACAGTGACATCTGATTTCGGCACCACATTCAAGGTTACCGGTTTACCGCGATCCATCCGCTTGACAGACAGCGGCTTATCCTGTTTATGGAGGATTTGGGTATCATATTGCTGGAAGGCATAATCAAGCATACTGGCTACATCTGCATTACGTTCTTTCGGTGTTTTGGCACCCATGACGACCGTAATCAACCGCATCCCGTCACGTTTTGCTGTGGCAGTTAAGCAGTACTTTGCTTCCGAGGTGAAGCCGGTTTTAAGCCCATCCATACCCGGATAGGATTTCATGAGTTTATTTGTATTAACGAGCCAAAATTCATTTTTCTGACCTTTGCGTAAGTAATCATCATAAATTTTTGTATATTCGGTTATCTCTTCATGTTTCAAAAGCTCCTGAGCCATAATAGCCATATCATGTGACGTTGAATAATGATTGTCTGCTGGAAGTCCCGTCGGATTCACAAAGTGGGTGTTTTCCAAGCCAAGTTCGGCGACTTTATTATTCATCATCTCCACGAATTGCTCTTCATTTCCTGCGATACGTTCGGCTAGTGCAACACTCGCATCATTCCCAGATGCTACAGCTACACCTTTCAATAGATTTTTGACAGACATTTCTTCGCCTGCTTCTAAAAAGATTTGTGAGCCGCCCATCGATGCTGCATGCTCGCTCACCCTTACTATTTCATCAAGCTTGATTTTTTCCTCATCAAGGGCTTCCATGATAAGCAGCAGCGTCATCACTTTTGTCATACTCGCTGGTGGAAGCTTTTTATCTGCTTCTTTTTGATAGAGGATTTGACCGCTATTTTTTTCGATCAAAATAGCAGATTCTGCACTTTCTGTTAATTGTATTTCTTCTGCATTTTCTTTAGCTGAAACGGATCCTATGGTGGCCATACTCCCCACTACCACTGTTAATAAAACGATCCAAGTTCTCATCTTCTTTCCTCCCATCACGTAAGTGTTCCTATATTTCCCTCCATCCCCTGTTCTATACAAAAAAACAGCCTCCCATTAGGAAGACTGTTTAAATCATGGCGATTACCCTTTCATTTTAACTGAAACTACTTGATAACTTTGTGAATCAACGTGATAGGGTCGGGTTGATCATCCTCTATCACATAAGCGCTCAATACCCGATCGATCGAATCTTGGGGGTGCGCGTCCTCAGCATGTAAAACCGCGAGTGTTTCACCTTCGCTCACTTCATCCCCGATTTTCTTCTGCAAAGATATCCCGACACCATGGTTAATAGCATCATCTTTTGTCGCTCTTCCAGCGCCGAGATACATAGCTGCTACCCCGATCGATTCAGCATCAATCGCAGCTACATAACCACCCTTAGGTGACTTCACGTCAACGTGGTACTGAGAAGAAGGCAGTTTGTTCAAGTCATCGATCATCTCAACGTTACCGCCTTGCGCTGCGATAAAAGTACGAAAGGCTTCAAATGCTTTCCCATTATCCAAATTCTCAGCAAGCTGATCATACGCTTCTTCATAGGAAGAGAACACCTCAGCCACGACTGCCATATGAGCCGCAAGCTCCAACGACAGACGTCTTAAATCATGTATGCGTTCGCCTTTTAAAACAGCGACCGCTTCTTTGATTTCATTTGCGTTGCCGACCTCAAAACCGAGGGGTTGATTCATATCACTGATAACAGCGACCGTATTGCGGCCAAGATTGTTCCCGATTCTGACCATTTCACGTGCCAGTGCCTCTGATTCTTCTAACGTTTTCATAAAAGCGCCTGAACCTGTTTTCACGTCCAAAACGATACTGTCTGCTCCTGATGCAAGCTTCTTGCTCATGATCGAGCCTGCAATCAATGGAATCGAGTCGACTGTGGCGGTCACGTCTCTGAGTGAATAAAGTTTTTTATCTGCCGGAGCAAGGTTCCCCGTTTGACCAGCTATAGCTAGTTTATTCGTATTGACACGATCCACAAAATCCGCTTTGCTCATCTCAATATCGAACCCTGAGACTGATTCAAGTTTGTCCAAGGTGCCACCCGTATGTCCTAATCCCCGACCAGACATTTTTGCGACCGGAATGCCGACCGAAGCGACAAGCGGGGCTACGACAAAACTCGTTTTGTCACCTACGCCGCCGGTTGAATGCTTGTCCACCTTATGCCCTTTAATTGAAGATAGATCAATCGTTTCGCCTGAATCAACCATGGCTTGGGTGAGCGTAGCGATTTCCTGTTCATCCATCCCTTGAAAATAAATTGCCATCATGAGAGCTGACGCTTGATAATCAGGAATATCTCCTCTTGTATAGCCTGCCACGAAAAATTCAATTTCTTCTTGTGTCAGGACGTGCCCGTTTCGCTTTTGCTGAATGATATCTACCATTCTCATAGCATTATCCCCTTTATCCGTTAGTACTTTTCTGGCAAAGTGTTCACAATATGTTTCACAAACCCTAAGAAATCTTCCCTGACTTGAGCTGTCGTCTCAATCACTTCGTCATGGGTCAGGGGTTGATCAAGAATGCCAGCAGCCATATTAGAAATACATGAAATGCCGAGTACACGCATGTGAGCGTGGTTCGCCGCCACGACTTCCGGGACTGTCGACATCCCAACCGCATCGCCTCCTAAGGTGCGAAGCATACGAATTTCTGCTGCTGTTTCATAAGCGGGCCCTGTATTCCCTACGTAGACGCCATTTTGCACCGTCAGGCTGAGGTGCTCCGCACAACGGTTGGCATGCTCAATCAATTCGCGATCATACGCCTGAGACATATCCGGGAACCTTTCTCCTAAAGCTTCCTCATTTGCACCTAATAGCGGATTATCACCCATTTGATTGATGTGGTCCGTGATCACCATGAGATTACCTGCCTCAAATGTTACGTTAATGCCTCCTGCTGCGTTCGTAACGATTAACGTTTCCACTCCCAGTTCTTTCATGACACGAACCGGAAACGTGACTTGTTTCATCGAGTAGCCTTCATAGTAATGGAAGCGCCCTTGCATCGCTATGACGTGACGTCCTTCTAGCGTCCCAGCGACCAACTGCCCTTTATGCCCGGCCACAGTAGACTGTGGAAAATGAGGAATGTCTCCGTATGGAATCACAACAGGGTCAGTGATTTCATCGGCCAATACACCTAAACCTGATCCAAGAATCAGTCCGGTTGTCGGTTGATGCTGTAAACGATCATTCAAATAAGCTGCTGCTTGTTTAATTTCTTCAATATACATGCTCTTCCCCCTATTTAATGTCAGTTAAAAAGCTTGTGCCATGTTTCGGCATGGTCACCTTGAAGTTATCCGCAACGGTGGCTCCGATATCTGCAAACGTTTTTCTCGGATCTAAGGCTTTTCCTTCGTCAATACCGCGATGGTAAGCAAGAAGTGGCACTAATTCGCGTGTGTGATCGGTTCCGTGGTGGATGGGGTCGTTTCCATGGTCTGCTGTAATCAAGAGCAAATCATCTTCAGTCAGTTTCTCAAGGACCTCAGGCAGCCTTGCATCATAAGCTTCTAACGCTTCCCCATAACCTTGCGGATCACGGCGATGGCCGAATTTCGCATCAAAATCAACAAGGTTCAAGAAATTCAGACCCGTGAATGACTCATCCATCGATTTCACTAATTTGTCCATTCCGTCATCATTATTGTCGGTGCGAATCGTTTCTGTTACCCCTTCGCCATCATAAATATCCGAAATCTTCCCTAGAGCGATAACATCATAGCCCTCATCTGCCAAATCATTCATTACCGTGCGTCCAAATGGTTTAAGCGCATAATCATGGCGATTGGATGTCCGCTCAAATGCACCGGGTTCTCCAACAAACGGACGTGCAATGACGCGTCCGACCATATATTTTTCGTCGCGTGTCAGCTCCCGCGCAATCTCGCAGATTTCATACTGTTCTTCAATCGGAACAATCTCCTCATGCGCTGCGATTTGCAATACACTATCCGCTGACGTATAAACGATCAATGCTCCCGTGTTCATATGTTCCTCGCCCAGCTCTTTAATGATTTCCGTGCCTGAAGCGGGCTTATTGCCAATAATATCGCGTCCTGTCTTTTCTTTTAAAATCCGTAACAACTCATCCGGAAAGCCATCAGGAAACGTACGGAACGGCTGTGGTATATGCAGACCCATAATTTCCCAATGCCCGGTCATGGTGTCCTTCCCGTTGGAAGCTTCCTGCATGGTTGTATAGTGTGCTTTAGGCTGTCCAACCTTTTGAACTCCAGGGAATTCACGGATATTGCCTAGCCCCAGGCCTTCCATATTGGGCATGGATAAGCCTTTCATATGTTCGGCAATATGACCCAGTGTATCGGCTCCTCGATCATTGAACTGTTCAGCGTCAGGTGCCTCACCGATTCCTACCGAATCCATTACAATCAAAAAAACACGTTTAAATGTTGTCATTGTCATCCCTCCATTAAAAATATTCCCAAAACATAAATAGATTAAGCGTTTTCCGTTAAGAGGTAGGATGTCAGACCTCTTAATACATAAAAAATGAAAGGGCCTACGCCCGCGGGTGAAACGAGCGATAGACATCTTTCAGTCTCGTTTTTGAAACATGCGTATAGATCTGCGTCGTCGAAATGTCCGCATGCCCTAACATTTCCTGGACCGCTCGCAAATCAGCCCCATTCTCCAGCAAATGTGTAGCAAAAGAATGGCGTAACGTGTGAGGGGTGATCTCTTTTGTAATCCCTTCATCGCGGGAAACCGCTTTCAGCACTTTCCAAAACCCTTGCCGCGATAACGGGTTGCCATGATGATTGACGAATAGTTCTTCCGTCGCTTTTTTCTTGACCAATGCTTGACGAGGTCCATCCAAATAGTGCTCGACAGCGGATTTAGCCATGTCACCAAGCGGAATAATACGTTCTTTAGAACCTTTTCCTAGACATCGCACAAATCCCATCGTCAAGTGAAGATCGCTTACCCGCAATGATACCAGTTCAGTGACACGAAGCCCCGTAGCATAAAGCATTTCCAACATCGCCTTATTACGTGACTCCAGCGCGTTACTCGGGTTGATATTCAACAACCTCTCCACTTCCTCTGAGGAAAGGATCTTAGGCAGTCGCCGTTCTTTTCGAGGCGTTTCAATATGTAAACTGGGATCTTGCTGGGCAATTTTTTCTCTGATGAGAAACTGGTGAAATAACCGAACCGATGAAAGCCAGCGGGCTACAGTGGCTGACGAACGTCCGAGGTCATTTAAATAATGGAGATATTGCATAATATGCGTTCTCGTAACGTCATCCCAATTCTCCAGGTCATACTGTTTGGAGAGGTACTCCTGGTACTGGTTCAAATCTCTGCGATACGATTGAATCGTATTGTCAGACAGGCCGCGTTCTACTATTAAGTAATGGTAGAAATCCTCCAACGCATGACGCATAGCTTACTCCCCCAGTTGAAAAAAGATTGACAGCCGTTCACTCAATGGCTGCTCATCAGATTGAAACACTTTGACGGCCGACCCTGCAGGGGGATCATACCGGTGCTGTTTCTCATATTCATCATGAACCATACGAATGGTCATATAGAAAAAAGACGTAAATACAGTAAATAGAATCAAGATTCTAATGATATCTTTGGCATTGCGCGTTAACTGATTCATGGCCTCGCTCCTTTAACCCTTATGTTAAAAGATATGCCAAAAATCAACGCATTTATACTTCCTAAATCCATTCTGTTTTAACGTACACGATATTAAAGAATTTGTAAATAAAAACTTAGCGTTGGTCATCACTCTTAGTTTAATAGAGGACAGCCTTTCACAAATCTTCTTTCAATTCTCACAAAAAAAGAGTGAATGTCATCGCTGCATCCACCCTTGAGCCCTAAGTATGGTATCAACTCTTCACTGTCTTTTCCTGACATACACGGCATACACCATGGAACGTCAGCCTGTGGTCCTTCACTTGAAAACCCCACTGATTCTCAACAAGCTTCTCGACGTCACCTAAGAGGTCTTCTTCAATTTCTTCAACTGCTCCACATTCCATGCACACGAGGTGATGGTGAAAATGTTCGGCTCCCTCTTTGCGAAGATCGTAGCGGGAGACTCCGTCGCCAAAATTAATTTTATCGACGATTTTCAATTCTGATAGTAATTCTAATGTACGATACACGGTAGCCAAACCAATCTCAGGCGCTTTGTCTTTCACGAGGAGGTAAACATCTTCTGCGCTTAAATGGTCGGCTTCATTCTCAAGTAACACACGCACCGTCGCTTCCCGCTGGGGAGTCAGTTTATAACTCTGTGAATGCAGCTGCTTTTTAATCCGTTCGATACGATGCTCCAATTTAGTCCCTCCCTCGCATTTCCATTTATATTATAAGCAGAGAGGGAAGGAGTGTCAAATTAAAATCATTATAATGTGTTATCTGTAACTATTCTAAAATGATAACAATTTTGTAAGGCATAATCTAGCAATTTATTTATAAATCCAACGTATAACAGCTTCCAGCGCATAATTAGAAATAAAAACTTCAATCAGCGATGCAATAATCAGCACGCCAAATAATCCTAAAAACGTAATGGTGTAGCGTCCAAAAATCGGAAGCAAAGGCTGGTGAACCCTACGAACAAACAATTGCCTGAATAAAGTCATCGAAAAAATTAAGGCCATCGACCCTGCCACTAGATAAATGGGGATGATCAATAGGTTTTGGGGCGCGATAGCAACGGATGATACGATAAATCCATACCACCCCATTTGGTTCACTAAGAATCCGACTGAAAACCCTACAACCAGACCTTTAATGAATAACAAAACGGTGATGACGGGCATGCCTATTACAGAAATGCCGAGAATGAACAGTAAGAGCATATATTTTAAATGGTAAAAGAAGGTATCTTTCCACAAGGTGGTGCTGTCGATCCCTTCAGTGTCCAATATTAATTGGAAAAATTGCTTCAAATAAAAAAATAAATCTTGCCGCTGGATGAAATTCATACTGTTGACGATGATAGCCCCAAAGATGATACCGATAAAAAACAATACAAAAATGAATATATAAATATTGACATGATGCGTAAGGTCATTTCGAACCAGACGTATCCCCCGGCGCATAAACATTCCACCCTTCCCTAGCATTGATCTATTACCACTCTATGAAAGGCATCATAAAAATAGACCAAGTCGGAAGAGCTTTCATTTATTCGCCTCACCTTATCTCAAACTACTTCATTTTGCTTGCAAAGCTTTTACGTACAGCAGAGCATATGCCGTTTTAGCATCATGGATCCGTTCAGAAGCTGAAAGTTCTTCGGCCTCTTCCAGGGTAATTTCCTTTAGTTCAACAAACTCGTCCTCATCAGAGTCGGGCCTTGTTTCAAGCTTCTTCAACTGATCCGTAAAGTATATATGTATCAATTCATCAGCGAAGCCTGGTGATGTGTAAAAAGAGGTCACTTTTTCCAAATGGTCTGTCGTATAGCCCGTCTCTTCTTCCAGCTCCCGAACCGCCGTTACTTCAGGCTCCTCTCCATCTTCCAGTTTACCCGCCGGAATTTCTACCAGACTTTTTTCCAACGGTTTGCGATATTGTTCCACGCAGACAAGCTTACCTTCAGGCTTCAAAGCAATGACGGCCACAGCTCCAGGGTGTTTGACCAATTCCCGTTTAGAAGTATTGCCATCGGGTAATTGTACACTGTCGACCTGCAGTTGCACGATTTTACCTTTGAAAATGTGCTGTGTATCTATCGTTTTTTCTTCAAATTTCTTCACTTCATTCACTTCCTTTGCTTCACTTTTACGCTTTATTTTAACATAGACTGGGAATAGTGAATATGTTAGCGAAAGGATGGGACAAATGAACAAACGCCAAATTGGTAATTCTAACTTATACGTGTCAGAAGTAAGTCTCGGGGCGATGTCTTTAGGAACTGATGAAAATCAGGCGCGTACAATTGTCGATCAAGCGCTAGCAGCTGGCATCAATTATATTGACACTGCTGACCTCTATGATTTTGGTGAGAATGAAAAAATCGTCGGGAAAGCGATTCAAGGTCGACGTGACGAACTCATTCTTGGTACAAAAGTCGGGAACAATTTTGATGCGGAGAATAAGGACTGGCATTGGGACGCTTCAAAATCTCATATTAAATCTGGTGTTAAAGACAGTCTTCAACGTCTCGGGGTTGATTACATCGATCTCTACCAATTGCACGGAGGTAAAATTGAAGATAACATCGATGAAGCCATTGAAGCGTTTGATGAACTTAAAAAAGATGGCTTGATCCGGGAATATGGCATTTCATCAATCCGGCCCAATGTTATCCGTGAATACGCCAAGCGGTCTGATATTGTAAGTGTGATGATGCAATATAATGCACTCGACCGCAGACCCGAAGAAGAAATGCTTGATTTTCTTGCCGAACATCACATTAGTGTGCTCGCGCGTGGACCATTGGCCAAAGGCATGTTGAGCAATCGCGCAGTCGAAAAAACCAAACAGAAAGCGACTAACGGCTTCCTTGACTACAGCTATGAAGAAATGATGACAATGATAGAAAAATGGGAGGCGTTTCAATCTCCCGAGCGTCCATTGAATGCATTAGCACTTCAATACGTCCTGCATCACCCCACGGTAGCCACAGCCGTATTCGGCGCAAGTTCTCCTGAACAATTAGTGGAGAATTTATCATTCTTAAATGCAGCACCTTTAACTGATGAGCTTTATAGCAGTATTCAAAATGTTACGAGACCCATTACCTATCATCAACACCGCTAAAGACCATTGGAGCGGCATGGCACCCGTTCCTATAAAAAGCGTGTAAACACGAAACAGCCTTAAAACGAAATGAACCACAAAATGCCGAACGATTTGAAATCTGTTCGGCATTTTGTTCTCATCAGTCTTATTTGAATGTCTCCCAATCCAACTCACTTTCTTCCAGCAATTGTTCAAAACTCTTGTTTGCTTCCTGTTTCTTTAGCTCTTGTCGCTTCCGTTCATATTCAGCCGCTTTTTTCTGTTCTTCCTGTTGCTTTAGATGAGATTTTTTTGATTGGAGCTGCGTCAGCATATCTTCGTTCAACCTGTCTTTCAGTCCGCCCTGTTCTTTATTATGATTGCGCTTTGTTGTCATGGTGTACCTCCTTTACAACCGTCTGTGGGGAAATGATAGGATTTAGAATCCCCTGTGGACTGGACAAACGGAACGCATTGTTTATAAAGTCCAACTTCATCTCCGGTTGAAAAAATACGGCTTCCTGTCGGTGCACGATTACGTCAAATAATGGATTATCTACAGGCTCATCCCACTCATCTGTCCTCCGTGTCCACCTTACGACAGGCACACCATTGACCCCGCAGCCGCACCCCTCTGAATCATAATCCAAGCGAAGCAGAGCATCTTCAGGCGGGGCCAACTGGCGTAAAGTCGCTTCGGCCCTTCCCGTAATATTCAATTTCATAGCCATCACCTCACGTTCATTGTTGGCTCTACACATTTCATTTATTTACATCTATTATACGATAATACGAGTCGGCTTGTCGTTTTGTATCCATTATTCAGCCCGCAATCCTCGTCAAATAATCCTCATAAACCTTAAGATCCTTCTCACTAAACAAGACAAAACATACCTGGTTCACATTTGGACAATTAGAGAGTGTTTCTAATACCTCAGGCACTGCCGTTCCGACTGCTTCCTCTAACGGATAACCGAACGCGCCCGTTGATAGAGAAGGAAAAGCTACATTTGAAATCGAATGATCATCCGCGATTTGGAGCGCTTTTTCATAACAGCTAGCCAGCAGCTCCGCCTCTGGTTTATCCTGACCGTATACGGGCCCGAGACAATGGATGACATAATTATTTGGGAGATCGAATGCTTCAGTCAGGACTGCTTCTCCCGGCGCTATTGGGGCAAACGGAGCACACGCATCAGCTAAGGCAGGTCCTGCCCCGCTGTGCAGCGCTCCAGCCACACCGCCACCGGGGAGCAGTTCTGCGTTCGCAGCATTCACCACAGCCTCCATATCTTGTTGAGCGGCTATATCCCCTTTGCGCGTTTCAATTTGCCCGCCGTCCACCTCTATAATCATGGTCATCACACCTTTCAAACGTAAATGTTTTGTTTCGTTTACCCGCTTCTCCCACTTTACTAACATAACAAAATTCAAGGTTATAAGAGATGGACTTTGAATCTCGCAGCACTAACATTAGCTATTTTTTGTAAAACTGAGGCGCCATTATCTTTTCCACAACGCCGGGCACAAGTTGATATAATGTACTGCCTGCATTCATCCACCTGGGAAGATTGATTTCCCTCTGTTTTGTAAATAAGTGCTGCACAATCTTTTGAGCCACGTGATTAGGTTCAAGCATCATGCTGGCCACTGTCGATTCATAGTGACCTGCAGGATCAGCCGTTTTGAAAAAGCGTGTTTTAACCGGGCCTAGATTGACCGCCGTCACAAACACACCGTGGGGTTCTGCTTCGAGCCGAAGGGCATTTGTAAACCCTAGGACGCCATGCTTAGTCGCTGAATATACAGCAGCCTTCGGGGTCGCCATTTTTCCAGCTTGAGAAGCGATGTTGATAATATGACCACGCCTGCGGGCAAGAAATTGCGGCAGCAGTTGATGTGTCGTGTGCATCAAGGACGCTAAATTGGTCGCTAACATGCGATCTATATCAGCCTGGGACATGTCAGAAAAATGCTGAAACAGCCCGGTCCCTGCGTTATTAATAACAGCATCGATTAATCCCACGTCTTCAAGGATATGAGCGATTGTATTGCGCCACGCTTCCATATCGGTGAGATCCGCTTTATACCAGGGGCAAGGAACGTCGTAACGGCGGGTTATGTGCTCAGAGATCACTTTAAGGCGATCCTCGGAACGTGCCGCTAAAATCGGGACGCCCCCTTGATGAGCAATATGAATGGCAAGGTACATACCAATGCCTCCAGAAGCTCCGGTAATCAGTATCTTTTTATTTGAAATGGATTCGTTCAGCATGTGTTTCACCTAATTTACATAATAATATTCTTGTTCATTAATGAGCGAGCTACTCACAAGATCTAGCGATTGTAAGTAATCCAGTTGCCCAATGGTTTCAGACATCGTCAGTCCAAATTGGCTATCAATGTGCTTAGGGAAGAGTTGTTCACACACTTCAAAAGCGGTCATGCTCCCTGCGAGCAACAGTTGCCTAACTTTCTCAGCTCGTTCCTCCTGCTTTTTTAAACGTGAATGAATTAAAGTATCCGAATACGTGAACGTGTTTCCGTGCCCTGGATAAATGGTCGTTAAATTATAGTCTTTCAGCTTTTTCAAGGAATGGCGGTAATCCAAGAGAGGTCGAGGCCGCTTATCTCCCGATTTAAGAGGGGGTTCCAATAAAGGATTAGGTGATATATGCTCAAGCAAGTGATCGCCAGCCAATAACTCACCACTCTCATTATGATAAAAAGATATATGGCTTTGTGCATGACCAGGTGTTTCAATCACGCGCCACTTTTCGTGTCCAGGCAGCGTGTCCCCTTCTCGTAAATAGTGAGTCATCTCACCTGGTGAACTATAGGCTAAAGGCTTCCTTAACCCTTTTAAGAATCGCTTATAACGATCCGGAACCCCTGACTGCTCATACAACGCTTCAAAAAAGCGCTCATATCTTTGAAAAAAGCCTTCATCTCGCGAAAGCCAGGGTTCTACACGCGGGTGCGCAGCCAATGTATGGGCGCGCGAAAATCGATCAATCAATCCCATATGATCGGGGTGGTGGTGCGTAAGGACAACATGTTCGATTTCCTCCGGAGTATAGCCTATTTCCTTCAGCTGTTCACAAAACACGCTCCATGCTTCCTCAGTTTCGACCCCTGCATCGATCAGTGTCAACGCATCGCCTTCAAGCAAATATATATGTACATCTCCAACTGCAAAAGGTGTTGGAACAGTAAGTTGATGAATCCTTTGTTTTACCATTGTCATGACGTGGCCCCCATATAAATGAATGATCATTCAGTTTTGCCTACCTTTATTGTAGCATGGTTCTTCAATAATTCCCATTCAAAAAAGCAGCATTACGTAGCAACGTAATACTGCTTCCATTTTATTCAACGTATTTCCTTAACGCTTGATTTCTCTCTTCTCGTTCTTCTTCTGATGCTTGATCATATTTTTTTAATAAATGAAAGATGTCATTCAGCTCACCTTGGGGAAGGATCTGTTTTAAATACATATGCAGTTTGACAGCTAAATCATCGGGCACATATTGCTCCTGGCTGATCAATTTTTTTGACACGTCATCTTGGGAATGGTCAATATTGCAGTTTGCCATACGTTTCGACCTCCACTTTCATTTATAGTGATCCACGGTTATTAATCTGTTACCCGCCATAAACGTGTGAAAAACTAACCCTTGGGATCCGTCTTAAAAAAGAAGTGAAGGAGATCGGTTAAAATATCAGGCAGCTGTGCAAATGAGTACGTTAATTCAACGCGTTCTGTCCATTGATGGGGGTCCTTACCCAACGGACCGACATTGATAATGGGAACATTTAACGTATCCATAACTTCAACGGGCAATTGATAACCTTTCCCTTGAATAGGCATTTGCTTGACAAGGTCATTCACTGAAGATCGCGAACTGGAGGGGCCAATAAAGCTCAAATCGGATAACCCCGTAAAATACTCGACCTTTGTTAAATCCAATCCATAGGTTTGCTTAGCATACGATGTTGCTTTGTTCACGGCTGCCTGTATAAAAGGATCGTGATCCGAAGAGACCGCAGGATAAAAAGGTGGACTATAGAATAATACAATCATCGGCGTCAAATCTTTACAAAGTGAAGCCAGGTTATAGATTAAGCGAGTGGAAAAATCACGGTCCCCTTCCTCACGTTTATGAATAAGTAAATTCAACCGGCGTTCCACCTCTGCTTTTCCGTACCGTTGAACGGCATTTTGGTAAAGCTCATCATACGTCAATACATTGACGTTCGGCTTGAAAGTGGAGGTCTGGTTTTTATTCAAGAAATGCTCCGCCTTATCAAAGTAATGCTCAATTGAACGACGCCCTGCCCTTTTTGCTGCTTGAAGCAGTTTGTCATTCAATTCTGAAATGCTCTGTTTCATATAGAGTACATTATACATGGCAACAGCCGCTTGAGGCGTTTGCACAGAGTATTCTTCTTTTAAGTCACGCTGCATGAGACTGACCGGAGGCGGCGTTTTTTCCGAATCAGATTCTTCAATGAATATTTCATTCAACTCAAGTTCCTGAGCCAGGTGGCTGACCATAAGGTTCGCATTCAATCCTGCAAACGGTTCACCCGCATGTGTTTCTTTTCCGTAACATAAAAATCCTGGTAATACTTTTCCGATTGAACCTGTATATAAATAGTAGGACGAATCGCCAGGATATCTGCTGAACATCGGTTCGCCATTGAGGACTGTCTTATAACTCAAGGATTCTTTCTCTTTAATGTGTTCCAAAACAGGAAGGGCAGCCAGCATCCCTTCAGAGTTCACTTCTTCATCAGGTACAGCTAAAAGCAATATGTTGCCATCAAACGTTCCATCCATCGCTTTTTCTAAAAGCGATAAATGTACCGTTAGGCCAGCTTTCATGTCCATCGTCCCTCTGCCGAATAACCAATCGCCTGAAGCGAGATCTTCGGCAGCCCCTTGAGGAAGACCATTTATGTTTTTATGTAACTCTTTTGTCAGTTCACGCGGCCTAAATGCAATGTTCTCATAAGAAGCGTAATCCCCGACGCCCACAACATCAACGTGGGAAATAAGAATCACTGTTTCCGCAGCGTCAGACTGTTTCACCAAAGCACTAATGAACTGCCGCCCATCCTTAAGTGGGTGAAGCTGAAGATGGTGGGGATTTGACTGGAAGTATGATGTTGTACCTAACAAATACTGTAAATATTCAACCACAGCGATTTCTTCATCGCTGCCTGTAATACTTGGGTGTTCCACGATCGAACAAAGCAAATCGACTAATTGTTGCTTAGACTGCCATCTAGCCATTTTATCGCTCCTTTTTTATATTGACTTTTCTTGTAAAATGGAACACAATCAAAGCAATCTTAACAAACAATGAGGTGAAGAGCTTGGTTAAAACGCTGATTTATGCCCATCGAGGAGCAAGTAAGTTGGCTCCAGAAAATACAATGCCAGCCTTTGAACTCGCCTACAATGCTGGGGCTGATGGAATTGAAACGGATGTTCAATTGACAAAGGACCAGGTGCCGGTATTGCTCCATGACGAAAATCTTCGTCGTACCACCAACGGAACAGGATTTGTTCAAGACTATACATATAAAGAATTAAAAAAACTTGATGCCGGCAGTTGGTTCGCTTCAAAATTTTCAGATACCTCCATTGTAACACTAGAAGCCTTCTTACGCTGGTTTCAAACGAAATCGATGAAACTGAACCTTGAACTGAAAAACAACGTTATTGACTATAAAGATCTTGAAAAACATGTCTACGATCTACTCGTAAGCTACGGCCAGCTTAGCAATACTGTTATCTCATCCTTTAATTCAGAAAGCATCACCCGGTTCAAGCGCATCGATTCCTCCATCCAGCTGGCGTTCTTAACGTCACAAAAAACACGAAACCTCCCCGCCTACGCTGAAAAAATCGGAGCCAATAATCTGCATATTAAGTACAGATTGTTGAATAAACGACTGGTGAAGCAGTGTCACCGCAGGGATATGCCGATTCGAATCTACACAGTGAACCGACCGATCCAAATGAGGAAGTGTATGCGCACTGCCTGCGATGGCATTTTTACGGATGTGCCTCACCTTGCACTCGAGTATAGGGATGTGGTCCCTTCTGATTAAACGTATCAATCGTTGAACATTCATGGGAGTTGGCCTAACCTGCCACTCTCTTTTTTTGTTCTGTTACTGTTATGTATTTTGGTTGGTTGATCATATGTTGGTAAGATTATCGACTACTCATTTCGGGATTTATAGGCGGAGATACTATTCGCCCATGTCAGAGGGGAAACCGCCCAAAGCATGCAGATAATCGCCCAAGTCGAAGCAAATCGCCCAAACCAGAGGAAGAATCGCCCATGCAGCACCTCGAATCGCCCAAATCAGAGGGAGAATCGCCCATACTGCGCCTCGAATCGCCCATGTGAGAGATTCTTCTTTTCCACTTTATATACAGTTCAAACTCACGATCGATTTTTTCTTACGTGTCATCAGTATATAGGTAGGGTAAAATAGGGTACAGGAGGTGTATGTGATGGAGTTATATTTTTTAGGGACAGGTTCAGGCGTGCCTTCTAAAGAACGAAACGTATCATCTTTAGCGCTTAACATGCTGCAAGAACGGCAGGCCACATGGTTGTTTGATTGCGGCGAGGCCACTCAGCATCAGATTTTACAAACGAATATCCGCCCCCGTCGAATAGACACTATATTTATTACGCACTTACATGGCGATCATATTTATGGTTTGCCAGGGTTCTTAAGCAGCCGGTCTTTCCAAGGGGGCGATACGCCACTGACAATTTACGGCCCGAGAGGCTTAAAGGAATATATCGATATCAGCTTGAGCATCAGTGGTACGCGGCTGAAATACCCTGTATTTGTTGAAGAAGTCGAAGATGGCATTTTGTTCGAGGATGACGGCATCATTGTAAGTGCCATCCAACTTGATCACGGCATGAACAGTTTTGGATATATTATCCAGGAAAAAGATAAAATCGGCGAATTATTGACAGACAAGCTTAAAGAGAAGGGGATCAAACCCGGCCCTCTTTATCACCAGATCAAGCAGCAACCAGAAACGCTTCTTCCGGACGGCGAACGCATAAACCGGGAAGATTATGTCGGTCCGAATAAGCCGGGACGGAAAGTGGCCATATTAGGAGACACCCGATACATACCAGAACTTGTAGAGCGTGTAAAATGTGCCGATGTGCTCGTTCATGAAGCAACATTCGCGGGAGACCAGGCAGCCATGGCTCATGATTACTTTCACTCCACCACCGTGCAGGCAGCAGAGCTCGCGTATCAGGCTCAGGTCGGTTGTCTGCTCCTCAATCATATTTCCTCACGCTATCAAGGTGAGCAGCACGAACAGCTTGAAGCTGAAGCCAAAGAGATATTTCAAAACAGCACGATCGTCTATGACTTTTTCAAATACGAAATTTTACCGCATTGAGGAGGAAGGAAAAGATGATTCAGACGCTTGTTGAAAGACAGAAGCATTATTTTAACAGTGGTGAAACAAAACCTTACGCTTTCCGGAAAAGCCAACTGCTTCAATTACAAAAAATGCTCAAAACATTTGAAGCCCCCATTCTTAAAGCTTTAAAGTTTGATTTGAATAAATCAGAATTTGAGGCTTATAGTTCCGAAATTCTGTTCTTACAAAATGAAATCAATGAACACCTCAATCATTTAAAACAGTGGATGGCGCCAACTAAAGTGAAAAATCCGCTCACCCATACTGGAACAAAAAGCTATATCCTAAAAGAACCTTATGGGGCGACGCTCGTAATCGCTCCTTGGAACTATCCTGTCCATTTAGCCATTGCCCCCGTGATCGGAGCCTTGGCCGCCGGTAATACTGTCATCCTTAAACCCTCTGAATTAACACCGACCGTGTCCTGGGTACTCAAGCGAATGGTGGAAACGTATTTTCCACCTGAATACTTCACTGTGGTAGAAGGTGAAAAAGAAACAACCCAACAGTTAATCGATCAAAATATGGACTATATTTTCTTTACAGGAAGTACTTCTGTCGGGCGACAAATCATGAGCCAGGCGAGCAACTACCTCACACCTGTCACGTTGGAACTTGGCGGGAAAAGTCCGGCCATCGTTGATTCTGATGCCAATCTTAAGTTAGCCGCCAAACGAATCACCTGGGGCAAATTCACCAATGCCGGGCAAACATGTATAGCGCCTGATTACGTTTATGTCCATGAAGATGTGAAACAACGCTTCCTTACATTGCTCTCTTCTTACATCGAATCCTTCTATGGGCACTTCCCTTTGCAAAATCCTGATTATACCCGAATAGTGAACAAGCAGCATTTTGACCGGTTGACCGAGTACTTACATGAAGGGACCCTTATCCATGGCGGTCAGATAGACGAAATCAACACCACTATCGAACCAACAGTCCTCGATGATATTACCTGGGACGCTGCTATTATGAAAGATGAAATATTCGGTCCGATTTTACCGATCATGACGTTTGAACATATGGATGAGGTCATGGCGGATATGGACCGTCAGCATAAACCCCTCGCACTTTATTATTTTGGTGAAGATGAAACCGAGCAGCGCCGCGTAACGGAAGGGCTGTCATTCGGAGGCGGTTGTATCAATGACACGCTTTATCATGTTGCCCATCCTCGTCTGCCGTTTGGCGGTGTCGGTAATAGCGGGATGGGTGCTTATCACGGAAAAGCAAGTTTTGATACATTCACCCATGCCAAAAGCATTACCAAACAAACGACAGCATTTGATCAGTCGTTTCGTTATCCAGGTAGTAAATTCGGTCTTGCTCTAATGAAAAAATGGCTGGATTAATGAGCATACATAAATAACCCGGTAACCTTTTAAAAAGGCTTACCGGGTTATTTACCTTCAATCCTGTCGGGAATTCAAAGCTTCCTGCAGTGAAACCTGGTTTAACTTACGCTTTGAGAACGCAAGCGAACACCCATACGTTATAAGGATCATTACGCCCCCTCCTCCTGCCATCCACCATGTAATCTGAGTTGGCAAAAGGAATCCTGTCTCTTCAACAAGCAGCTTCATTATTTGATTGACTATCCATCCTGCAACCGGAAGGGATAAACAGTAGCCAATAATGACTATAGGTGTATACACATGCAAGACCAAACGTGCAATTTCCTGATTGTGAAAGCCCATTACTTTAAAGAGCGAAATCGACGCGGAATGTTCTTCAACAATCAGATTTGTCAAAAGGCTCAACACAATGACGCCGATGAAAACGGCAAATGCCGCAACACCGATTGTCGCGTAGCGCGTTGGTCCGGACGCCGACTCAAAGCCTGCTATGATCTCTTCGCTGCTTTTCACTTGATAGACCGCTTCATCATCACGCGGTTGAGTATCCTGCCAAGCGGCTGTATAACCATCGGACGGGTAGCCTAAAAATTCATTAACACTGTTGCGATTATAATAAATATGCTCGCCAATAAAAATGTCAGCTACCCCGATGACGTTTGCTGTCAGTTTTTCGTTATTCTGCGCATTCGTTAAAGTCAACTCATCTCCTTCATCTGACCCCAGCATAGCCGCCAACGGGGCGCTGATGATAAAACCATTGCCGACCTGATTCCCCTGTGGCAGCAAATGAAGGTAAGGTGTTTCGGCTTCTATCCCATATAAGTCAGGTTCTATATCCTCGACTGCGCGATCATTAACACGGGTCACGGATGCTTCAGCTAAGGTATACGGGCTTTGGGAATGGCTCGTTGAATCGTTTTGTAAACCACGGTAATGTACAGCATAGTCATACGTTTGAGTTTTCTTATACGTCCGATCAACCAAGGAATCCATCGCATTGGATGTCATCAATCCAAACAGCAATAAAATGCTAGAAAACATAACGCCAAGTATAATAAAGCCGCTTCTGCCTTTGCTTCTGACTAGCAGCCTGAGGCGGAATCTGCGCCTGAAACTACCATGTTTAAAAAATGGAAGCGCCTCGAGCCATGACGTTTTAGCAGTGCTTATTTCAGCTGGGCGCAGCAAATCCAACGGTTGTTCTCGTAATGGTTTCCATATGATGATAGCAGAGGCTCCAATCATTAACCCTAACGGCACAATAAACCCTAAAATGACAACGAGAGGATCCCAATCAAAACTCGAAATGCGGGGAAGATTAAAAAATTCACCATACATATTCGTTATCGGTATCGAAAGCGAGGCCCCGACACCTAAGCCTAACCCAGCTCCCGATAGCCCCACGAACCACGCGTAACCTAAATAATGACGAAATAGCTCCCCGCGGCGAAAACCTAATGCCATGAGTGTGCCAATTTCTGTACGCTGCATCTGAATTCGTCGTTTCATCAGCATGAGTACCATAATAATGGAAAGAACCAAAATAAACAGAGGGAGCGCAGTCATGGTGGATTGAGCCCCTTTAATCTCTGACTCCACATATTGAATGCGGGGATTATCGGCTTGCTCTAAAAATTTTAAAATCGCAGATACCGCATTGACGTCACTCTTGAATGAAGCTAAATCCCTCGTACCTGGGTAATGACCTAATACCTGTTGAGATGCATCCCCCCCTGTATGCTGGAATGTAGCATCAGGGGTCACGGCGATACCAAAGGATCCGGTTTGACTGATTAAATCCGTTTCCTGCTCTAACATATACACATAATCTGGTAAATAAACCGTCCCGGATATCGTATAGGTATGGCCCTCTATCGTTAGAGAATCACCGAGTTCGAATCCATTTTGATCAGCAAACCCTGATGATATGGCAATCTCCCCTGCCGATTCTGGCGCGGAGCCTTTTGAAAAATAAGGCTGATTGATTGTATCAGTTACTGAAAACAACCGGAGCGTTTTGTCGCCATCTACATTCAAATCGTGATAACGTCGCGATTCTAACTCCAAATCATAACGTTTCTCCCATTCCCGCAACTGATCTGCAGATAGGGTATCTGCTGTTTGGAAGTGAAAGGATTCTTGATTATACGCTTCTTTGAATTGTTCATTTCGTTCCTCTAATGTTGTTATAGCCATCGATAAAGCAACATACAGCATCACCGAAAGAAACAATAAACAGATCGCACCGCCAAATTGGAATTTTCTCGCCTTAATATTTCGATACATGGCTTTTCTTAGCTTCATGTCCATGACACCCTCTTTGGATCAAGAGGCTCGGCATGTTCTAACGTTTCAATGATTTCTCCGCTTTTCATTTTCAGCACCTTGTGAGCCATATCGCCAATTCCGATATTATGAGTGATAATCATGACCGTCGTTTTGTGCTGTTCATTGACGTATTTCAACAATGCCAAAATCTGCTTGCCTGTTGCTTCATCTAACGCGCCGGTGGGCTCATCACATAACAGGAAAGCAGGGTTCTTAATAACAGCTCTCGCGATCGCCGTTCTTTGTTGTTCCCCACCGCTTAACTGGTAAGGAAACTTATCTTGTTTATCAAGCATCCCCACCTTTTCAAGAATGTCGTCCATCGCAAGCGGATGATCGCTTAACTCTCGCCCCACTTCAACGTTTTCTTTTACGGTCAACGTAGGAATAAGATTGTACTGTTGAAAAATGAATCCAGCGAAACGTCTACGAAAATCTGTCAGCTGACGCGTATTCAAAACGTCCAGGTGGTGTTTGTTAATCTCGATTCTCCCTGTATCCGGCTGATCAATCCCACCCGCGACGTTCATCAATGTGGACTTCCCCGATCCGGAGGGACCAAGAATAACCACAATGCTTTCATCCGGAATGTGGAAACTGACATCTTTAAGAGCATGTACAGGAACTTCCCCGCTCATATAGGATTTATTTACGTCCGTAAACTGAATCGGCATCTATCCCCACTCCCCATTTAATTTTGAAATATAACCAAATAAATATTTCATTACATATTGTATTTTACTACGTTTACCATGTAACTACAATATTATTTGAAATTATAATGAT
The DNA here is from genome assembly GCF_013618635.1 of Thalassobacillus sp. CUG 92003. Classification (GTDB taxonomy): domain Bacteria; phylum Bacillota; class Bacilli; order Bacillales; family Halobacillaceae; genus CUG-92003. The sequence goes on from NZ_JABLSJ010000009.1 coordinate 46,136, forward strand.
ATTATATTTCATTATTTTGTTAGTGAGCATACATTATCAGCGAATGGACGATATTAAAAGGAATTTAAATCCACATATAGAAATATATTATAAACTTGAATAATTCAATTAACGTATTGTTTTTTGTATCAAAGTCAAATACGGAAAAATATTAACTCTTATCTTGTGCTAAAGGACGCGTGGTTCCAAAAGAGAATAAATTCAAACATAACTTCTAGTTTTAAGGCAATTCTTTTATTCTATATACATCAACATTAAACTTTAACAATGCCGTATATAAAAGATCTTCAATATATCACTCATATATAAAATGGTATATATTAAAAGTCTTTTGATCATGAAGATTGTATAAGTAAAGCCACCTTATCAAAAATATCCCTACTATTTCTATATTAAAAAGGCACGTTGCAGGAACAACGCACCTTCGAAAGTAGATAACACAAAGTCTTTCTTATTATTACCATTTCCGGATGTTCATCAGTTGAAGTGCTTACCATTAATTATGTGTTTCATCGCATTAATTTGACCCAAGTGGGTTCCTTCATGCATTAATAGCAAACTTGATAATTCTTCAAAGTTCTTAACTCCCTCGAACGGGCTTGAAAGGGGTTCATCCAAAGTCTCATTTAACCTTTCTGCTGGGATTTGTTGGATTCGAATTAATTGCTCGTTTAAATCTAAGATGAGCTCCCCTACTTCAGGTACACGACCAAACCCCAAAATAATTAAATGTCGCATTGTCCCTCTTTTGTAATTGTTTTAATTTTCCAAACGATTGAAAGAGAAATTAGTTTTAAAACTGCTTATTATCTTTAAATGAAGTCTTCCCGAATCCTGTCAGTTAGTAAAAAAACGATTGCTCATATTGAACAATCGCCCCTTATATGAAAGGTTTGATTTCGAGATCCCTTGAAGTAGCTCTTAAACTAACGGACCCGTATACTTCAGACATTGTTCACGATTTTTCCTCTAAATCATTGATTCTTTTTTCTAGTTCCTTTACATTATTATTACTATTCAACACTGTCGTAAAAGCAATAATACCGAAAGTGAACCCCATTATTCCAAAAATGAACCCTTAATTTCGAAAGCCCCCATATAACCACCTCTCCCTGTACTTTAAACTTTAAGACAATAAAATATTATCTTTTTATTAGTTTTTCTCTCTTAATTTTTTGGAACTATGACTGCACAGCCTTCTAATACATCTTGGTGATTATTGTGCTGTAATAAATAACACGTTTCATTTTCAAATAGTATATTTTGGTCGTTATCTTTCTGTGGATTACAAAAAGGACAATCCCCTTCGAAAGTCATAATTTTCCTCCTCAAAATACTATTAAACTATTCTAATATTAACATACCTCTTATTAGTCGTGTTGAACTTCCAGCTCCATCAACACGATAAGCGTGTGCTTTTATTGACACCCCCCCCTTTTCAAGCAGACAGACCGAGATAAACCTTAACCCGTATCTCACATTAGAAGGTAATTCTAATTCCTTATTGTATTTACTTTCACCTTTAATCCAATTGCAAATGATGTAATAGCAAAAAGGATTAGTAAAAAACTAAGAATGCCATAAGCTGCACCTTCAAAGCCCCTAATGTTAACAAAACCGATATAAAAAAGAATAACAGCACCAATAGTTAATAAACATCCAGGCAACATCCTCATCAATAAGGAAAATTCCTTTTTCCTGAACCACCACGTAAGCGCCAATACAATTATCCCCGGTATTAAAGATACTAATAAAGGTCCATAAAGCATCATAAGCATATCTCCTTTTAATTAGGATCCGATCCCTTGTAGTGTAGAATATCACTGGAATGAATAATATGGGTTACCATAGAGTCAATTAGACACCTTTCCTTTCTTTTTCTCTATGTGTACGCACTAAAAAAATTACGAATGGGTAGCAAAGGATACCCTATTAAGTTTGCTCAATCGCCGCTAATATTTTAGAAACGACTTCAAGCTATCAACCTTTTTAGAGTCCTTACACACCCATTATTAATGAAAAATAATTGATAAAAGCAAACCATCCTAAAGAAGCTAAACTTAAGGTAAGCACGGTAAGTGACAAATAAGGATGATATTCCGAATTTTGTTTAGAACGTATCAGGATAATTATTGATCCCAAAATACTTACTACAAATATGAATCCCAAGATAACATTCATTGGATTTGACAGCCTAATTCCGAAATCAGCAAGTACATTGATTAAATAAAAGAGGTTAACAATTACTGATATAGTTAATAAAATTTTCTTCATAATACCTCCTCAAGTCGATAATGGAAGTGTGTTTTTGATACTGTTACCACATATATAATTCCAATTATTTCAAATCAAATCCAGGAACTCAATACTTTTACACAAAAAAGAGGCTTATCCTTTTTAAAGATAAGCCCCCGTTATAGTAAAACTCGTTATTCGAAATAACTTGAGGTTGTTCATCCTAAAATCAACGCACCTTTTAGTTGAAGATCCAACTCTTATTATTTGGTCACTATCTACTTCTACCGTTTATTCCAAGTGCTGTTCTGTACGGGAATACTTCTGCAGTCATAATGCCATGCATTACTGCAGGGTCTTCATTTTTAAATGCTTCTGCTTTTTCGTCGTTTTCTTCTTTAAAAATAACAATCCCAAATCCCTTTTCATCATCTCTATCTGTTTTACCTGCCGTCATTACTTGTCCTTTATCACAGTAATTTTTTAATCTTGTAAAATGTTGTCCAACAATGTCTTGGTCATCTTTCGTCCAATTCTCTTCTTCATATAACCTAGGAATTAATTTTAATACGTATATGTACTCTCTCACAAATGAACCCCATTTCATCAATTATTGATTTAACATAACTCTTGATTCACCTAAACAGTAGTTAAGCAATAGTGCCTTTTAGTTTACGGTTGTTGAAAACCAAATATCGCCACAAATAACAAGAAGGATGAAAGGCATATCCCAACAATATTCATTATTACAAGGCTCACTTTTAAGGTTCCCCTGATTCCAAATAAACCACATATTAATCCCAATACACCCAAAATTAAAGGTAAAAAAATACTTATATTTAAAACAGATGTAAATATTCCATTACCCCACCGAGTTAAACCAGCTATTAAAGGAAAAACAGTTAATAGGAACAATATTCCCGATATGATTGAAAGAGACTTCTTTCCTATAATAAGCACCCCCTACACCACTAAATTACTTAATCCTTTATATATAGCACAGTAAGCAATAGACACTGCGCAGCTCTAACCCCTTAATATGGAACACCTGCCTTCGAGATATCTTCCGGTAGATTTTCGAATAATGCATGCAATAGTTGAAATCTGGAGGTGAAAGACAATCAGGTTTAGTTTCTGTGTCTTAATGTAGAGTACTCAAATGCTCATGAACTACTTTCCATCCATGACCATCATTTTTAAATACATTTGTTCCCCTTCCTTGACCTTCTTTTAGTGTACCATTTATCTTTCCTGCCCAGTGAAATGTGTATATGCATACGGCAACGGTATCACTAGTACTTATCCAATTAACATCATATATCTGATAATCTTCATCACGGATATGATTCCAGGTTTTTTCAAAGTAATTTTTAAGATTTTCAGGTCCATAGACAATTTCATCAGAAAAGTAATATACAGCTTCTTCACTTATTAACTCAGACACATTTTTGAAATCATGAGTGTTTGTTGCTTCTTCTAACAACTTCAATGCTTGTTGTGGAGTTGATGCAAACATCAAAACCCCTCCCTTTTGAGTGGAGTTGAACTTTAACTATTGCTCCGGTTAGTTAAGTACATGCTTTCACAAACATAATCCATAATCTTCATTTGTTACAGCAATGCCGCCAGAAATCAGTTTTCTCTGTTATTAAGTTTGGAGACGAATTAGAATTGGAAATCCCCATCCATCATAAGCAGGACTTCAGTTCCATCTGCTTTCATGCCCACTACGTTCATATCTTCGCTACCAAAGGTCACATTCACTGACAAAAGTGAAGTATTTAGACCCGCAGCTTTCAACTCTTCCTCAGATTGGTCAATGCGATTTTGAATATTGGAGGGAGATGCATTTCCGATTCCAATATGACAGGACGTATTTTCATCAAACAAGGTGTTGTAAAAAAGAGTATTTGCCTGAGCAAGAGGAGATTTATTAGAGACCAAGGCAATTTCACCTAGATAATGTGAACCTTCGTCTGTTTCGATGAGACTTTGTAACACGTCCTGGCCCTTTGCGGCATAATAGTCGATAATCCGTCCATCTTTAAAAATTAGATAGAAATCATCGATGACACTTCCCCCATAGATAAGAGGCTTAGTACCTACCAATTTGCCACTCACCTTATGTTTATGGGGAGCAGTAAATATTTCTTCCGTGGGAATGTTCGGAAAGAAAGGTATTCCATCTTTATCTTTGACACCTCCACCGATATAGAGATGATTTTCAGGTAAACCAACGAATAAATCAGTTCCACGGCTATTTGTAAAATGCAGGGACTCAAATTGGCTCTCGTTTAGGAATTTTTTTCGAGACTCGAAGGCTTTATTGTGACTCTCCCAATCTTTTATAGGATTATTCCCATCTGCCCGAGAGCCTTTTAAAATTAATGTCCATAATGACTCTAAAGCTTCTTCTTCACTTAGGTTAGGAAATACTTTAGTTGCCCATACAACGTTTGGGACAACCAGAAGACACCAGCGTACCTCGTGGGATCTAATTTTCGCATAATAATTCCTCAATTTGGTACGAGAAGCTTTTTGGAAACGATTGATCCTTTCTGTAGGAACCTCCTTGAAGACATCTACGTTTTCAGAAATAATATGGATGTAGGCTGCACCTGTTTCTTCCCACTCCTTAAAACGGGCAGCCTGCCAATCAGGAAAGTGATCGATGACATTATCTGCTGCATTTAAGTAAAATGCTTTGGTAGACTGTTCATCTGTCCAATCTATAAACACATTTGAAGCTCCTGCCTCATAGGCTGCCGTTTGGATTAGCCGTGCAAACGTAGCATTTTGTATATCACTATGAATAATCAATAATTGATTTTTTTGCAGATTTACACCAGCTCGTACAGCAAGTTCTGCATACTTTTTTAATTGTGCTTCACTAATAAATTCATATATTCCTTTATCCATTTAATATCTCCCCTGTCCTGACCTAGTTCATTATTTTCGTCTATATATATTTAGATAAGGGAACAAACCATTGTTCAACATTAGCCCTCTTTAGCAGAATACTTGAATTCGTGACATTTCCAACAATGTAACTATTAAGAAATAAACCAACCTTATGTAAGGACTCTATTTTTCATTTTGAATAAATTTCCTTTTCCTGATTAATAAATTTACAATAAGAATGACTATACAAGTGAAAGTGATTCCAATTATGAAGAGCATCCCCCCAAATAATAAGAATTCATTAATAGGCCCTGCATACTTAAACCATAACAATGCACTAATGAGACCAAAGACAAAAGTAAAACAAGTTGCTAAAAATCCGTTTTCTAACACCTTTTTATTTCTCACATATCCTCGCTTAGCTGTAATATAGCTTAATGCTGCGCCCAACAAAATAAGTATAGATAACCCACTAAATACAAGCCCAGTCATTAGATACTTCTCCTTTTTGAATAAACCTAAGTTAAGCTTATTCATTTCATTAGTGTAATTTTGCACCTATCGAATGATTGAAGCAATCTATAATGTGAAAATTCCCTCTGAAGAAGACATATGCAACACTCGAGCATAATTGTGAGAAGACTTTCGTAACCATAATCCAAATATAAATAGTAACACCAATACATTCATGGCGGCCCACCCTGTCGCCGTCATATAAGGTCTATCTGAACCTTTGACCAAAAAGTAAGCCACGTGGGAGACAGCTGTGATAAGGACCGTAATACCTATTAATACATGATGCTTGTAAATAAAACGATATGTGCCTCGACTTATGACCTTATTGAGAAGTCTCCTATCTTTTATGATTGCTTTTTTAAATAGCCACATGGATCCACCCAAAACAGCGAAAAAGAAAGAGGCGGAACCGAAGAAAAGGATTTTTTCAGGATATCGAATTCCGATAAAACTTTCTTGATCGGGAAAGATAAAATAAATGAAGTACCAAAAAATGGACGCAGCGATCATCAAATAAATAAAGACTTTAAATATCCTGCTCAAAAGCATCACTGGTAATCCTTTTGTGTCCTTTTGCGTGCGAGAACACAAACCGCAGCTACAGGCTTAAAATCCTTCATCTCTTTTGAAATATTCGTAAAACCGACCTCTTTAAGAATGTTTATCAAATCATCGGCATAGTTTACCGCATCTTCTTTTGTGGCTCCTTTGTACATCGGCTGGTAAGTCGTAGCGATCACTCCACCCGATTTTAGCCAAGCATATAAGTTTTGAAATGCTGCCAGTCGATCGGGCCAAAACATTACGGAATTGACGGAATAGATTTTATCAAATCGTTCCTCAAACGAGTCAAAGGTCTCTATTCCTCCAATTCGTAACTCAACGTTTCCGTTTTTAATAGCAGACTGATTACGGTGTGCAGCCAGTTCATGCATTGTTTCTGAGATATCAATCCCGGTTATCTTTCCCTGCTTAGCCATTTCACTGCATTTTAAAATGCCTATCCCGGGTCCGTGACCAATCTCAAGTACTTGATCATCTATCTCAATATTTAATTGGGAAAGCGTCCAGGCATTTCTCGCTCCTGTCGTATGGGCCATTATATAACCTGCTACCTTACCACCAAAACCCTTCGGATGTCGAAATTGCAGGGAAAAATTCTTTAGAAATCCCATAATCTATTCTCCTTTGTTTTCCAACATAAGTAGAATGGCTTGTAAAGATTCAGCGGTTTCATAAATTCCCCATTTTTCATTGTAAAACTACTCAGAACTATTCCCTATTTAACCCCCTAATTTATTTGTTTCCAGATTCGGGAATACATACTTATCTTAGTGAAACCATTGAATTCATTCATCTTAACAAAAACATTTTAGAATGTGGTTTAGTCTTTTAAGTTATCGAGTTTTCCATATAGTTTGATCTTTGATTACTCTTAATAATTAGTCATCTTTTAAATGATTGATTAACTCATCATAATCATATGTTTTTAGAACTAATCCATCTTGATCAAATAATACATACGCTGGCGTCTTTTCTATATTTAGTTGCTCATATTTTTTTGCTTCTTCTAACTCAACATTTCTTATCGAGGTAATTCTTATGTCTTCTTGTTCAAGCATTTCAGGAGTTATTCTGTCCTCTACAACATATATTGCATAGCCGTTAGAATCGTCAGGCAACAGCTCAGGATGATGCCTGGCAAAATCATCCTTACCATTACATGCTGCTACTATGAAAAGTATTATTAATAACCATATAAATAATAATGCTTTTTTCATTATAATCCCCCCCCTTTTCATCATAAATGAACAAGCTCCTGAAGTTCTTCAGTAGCAATTCATCTAAAAACGTCTATCTAAATCAGAAAAAGTCAGCTTTCTTAGTGTTAATCTTTCAGTAGTAAAATCAGGCATCTCTCTTAAATAGATGCGATTTCATACCCACACCACAAATATGAAGACACCAAGAAGGAAGAATGTAGTCATAAGTAATAGTGTAAAATATTCTTTTTTCTTGGTAGCGAACGTTTCAACAAGTTCGGACAGCCTTAGAGAATCCTAAAGAAAGAAGCATACCAAAAAGGAATAAATTTGGAAAATCAGTTGAAGTATCCGAACTCACTAACCCCGAAATAGATATGAATAAAACCCTAACAGCAAAGTAAATTGTAAAAGCGCTTAAAAGAACTTTTAAAGCTAAAAACAACTTATTACTTCTTCTGTATCTTTCTTGAATCCTGCTTACCAATTTCACCTCTACCTCACCCCTATTCAACAACATTGCCTTTTAGCGAAAAGCTACTCTCTTGTTGAACTATCCTGCTCCGTCAGTTTAATTAACTCAATTTGCTATGCTTATGTAATAAAGCTTCCTAATAACCATACGAAATCGATTCAATTTAGTTTCATACAGTCTATTATCTCGAAACTGAGTCTTCAACTAACCTTCCCGTTTCTTTAATACTTAGTTTCTAGATAACAGATAACCCCGAACCTGAATCAATAAAAGACGCTAGAACACTGACTATTTACGGCTCTGCCTTTCATACAACGACTAAACGCATTCAATAAAAAAAGCTGCCCCCTGCTTCATTTTCTCCACCTGGAGATGATCCGCACTTCGAGACAGCTTTTTATCACTTTTTATAATCATTTAAGAAATCCTTTTGAAAACTCGTACTGACCTGGGTCGATTTTGACGTACTCGACAAATCCGGGAACATATGTTTTCCGTATTTATCCGTAAGATTGTTCATGGCCTCATAAAGCTTTTCTTTTTCAGCGTGCTTCTCGTAACTGAAAATGTCTAATTGTTGCGTGATTTCTTTCTTTTCAGCAAGATCTTGTGCCGTAATGCCAAGCAGTCGAATCGGCTGCTGATTCCAATGCTCTTCAAATAACGAAAAACTGATAGAAAACAACTCATCAGCGGTGCCAATGTAATCCTGTAGCTGCATACTTCGTGTCACCGTCCGACGATCATGATAGCGGATGGTCAGTTGTACGTTATGAGCTAATACGCGTTTAGCATCCATTCGATCACTTACTTTTCTTGCTAATCGCCGCAATACTTGCCGCACTTCATTTTCCTGTGTCGTGTCGTAGGGAAGGGTGGTGGATGTCCCGATGCTTTTAAATTCATTAACTGCGTCGGGGTCAACCGGTCTGGAATCGATGCCTTTGGCACGATTTTGCAGTCGTTCCCCGTTGATACCAAGAACGTGCTTAAGCTGCCACGTATCAGCTTCAGCCAGGTCACCGATTGTTTCTATCTTTAGGTTCCGAAGTTTTACTGCTGTTTTCTCCCCGACTCCGTACATTTCTTCAATTGGCAGGGGCCAGAGAGTCGTAGCCAGGTCTCGCTTTCGTAAAATGGTGATCCCCATCGGTTTTTTCATATCAGAAGCCATTTTGGCCAGGAATTTATTTGGCGCAATGCCAATGCTGCACGGGAGGTCAAGTTCCTCTGTTATACGGCGCTGAATGGCTTCTGCGATCTCAGGGGGCGAGCCCTGATCGGCACACAACGTTACGTCCATGTACCCTTCGTCAATGGAGACAGGCTGGATAACAGGTGTGACATCGGCCAATATTTTAAACATTTCCCGTGAGGCTTGTTTGTACCGCTGGAAATTGGGGCGCATGACTGTCAAGTTCGGACAGAGTCGGATGGCTTCTCCGACCGGCATCGTCGTCTTCACACCATATTTCCGGGCTTCATAGCTGCTCGTAACGACAATCCCACGCCGTTCTTCAGGATTACCGGCAATGGCAAGCGGTTTCCCCTTAAGCGATGGATCGAAAGCCATTTCAACTGAAGCATAAAAACTATTCATATCCACATGAAAGATGATTTGCCCATTCGTAGGATAGCGTTTGCTCATAACAGATCCTTCCTTTACGAACCTTTGTTCTAATTTTATTATATCATGTGCACGTGGAAATACGAATGATACGGGGCAAGTTTGTTGTTGAACACAAGTTGTTTGGTTACCTAAATATCTACACAAAAAATCCGAACTGATTTCAGCGAAACCGTTCGGATTTTTTGTGTTTCATTCTGTGTTTTTAGTTCTTTGCTGCTTGGGATGAAATAGCCGTAATGAATTCTGCTATTTTTTCCAGCTCAGCAACCGGAATGCGTTCGTTTGTCGAATGAATATCTTCATAACCGACAGCCAAATTGACCGTCGGAATGTTATGGCCGGCGATAATATTGGCGTCACTTCCCCCGCCGCTGGTGAGAAGTTCACTGTCTCTTCCGATCGTTTTGGCTGCAGTCCGAGCAACCTCCACAACTTGTTCACCTGCTTCGTGTTTGTAGCCTGGGTACATGATATCAACTTGAATATCAACTTCGCCGCCCATCTCTTCTGCTGTTTCTTCAAATGCCTGTTTCATTTTTTCCACCTGAGCTTCCATTTTCTCCGGCTCAAGCGAACGGGCTTCTGCCAAAATATTGACGTGATCACACACAACATTGGTCTGTTTTCCGCCTTCAAAGCGGCCAATATTAGCCGTGGTGTCATCATCAATCCGTCCGAGCGGCATTTTGGAAATGGCTTTAGCAGCCAGCGTTATCGCTGAGACCCCTTTTTCAGGAGCTACACCGGCGTGTGCTTTTTGGCCTTTTACATTGACTTTCAACTTCGCCTGCGTAGGCGCCGCCAAAATAATATTACCTACTTCGCCATTGCTATCAATGGCATAGCCATATTTCGCTTTCAAATGATCGCGTTCCAGGGCTTTCGCACCCACAAGGCCGCTTTCTTCACCAACCGTAATAATATATTGAATATCACCGTGTTCAGCATGACTTTCTTTCAAAACCCGGATCGATTCCAGGATTGCGGCAACGCCTGCTTTATCATCAGCACCTAATACTGTTTTACCGTCGGTTTTAACATAGCCATTTTCGACGATCGGCTTCACCCCTTTGCCAGGGGCGACTGTATCCATATGGGATGTAAAGTAGATGGTGTCCACATTCTCTTTCGTTCCAGGTAGATGACAAATCAAATTGCCTGCACCGTGGCCGGTTTTGGATTTGGCATCGTCTTCTATAACAGATAGGCCAAGGTCAGTAAATTTTTGCTTTAATACCTCAGCAATCTCTGCTTCCTCACCCGTCTCAGAATCAACCTGGACAAGTTCAATAAATTCATCTAATAAGCGTTGTTTGTTGATTGTCGTCATATCGTTATCCTCCTTACGAGTAACCCTTACTTAAAGCACTTTAGAAATCCCAGGCTGAAACAATTAGAGGGGGATATTACCGTGCTTCTTTTTCGGACGCTCTTCATGCTTATTCTTCAACATGTCAAGCGCCTGTATCAGCGTACGTCTCGTTTCCCTCGGGTCGATCACATCATCAACCATGCCTAAGCCTGCTGCCACATAAGGGTTAGCGAACCGATTCCGGTACTCTTCGATTTTATTTTTACGTGTCTCATCCGGATCATCACTTTCTTTGATCTCTTTTGCATAAATAATATTTGCTGCCCCTTCTGGCCCCATCACGGCAATTTCAGCGTTCGGCCATGCATATACCAAGTCAGCTCCGATAGACTTACTGTTCAGGGCAACATAAGCGCCGCCATAAGCTTTTCGTGTAATGACCGTAAGCTTCGGAACAGTAGCTTCTGAGTAAGCATATAAAATTTTGGCTCCGTGGCGGATGATGCCTCCATGTTCCTGCTTAATGCCTGGGAAGAAACCTGTTACATCTTCAAATGTAATCAATGGGATATTGAATGAATCACAAAATCGGATAAAACGAGCAGCCTTATCACTCGAATCGATGTCAAGTCCACCCGCCATGTATTTGGGTTGATTACACACCAGCCCGATGGTCTGACCTTGCAGACGTGCAAAACCTACCACAATATTTTTGGCAAAATCCTGATGAATTTCGAAAAAGGACCCTTCATCAGCCACTTCCTCAATGATAACGCGAACGTCATAAGGTCGAATCGGGTCAAATGGGATTTTATCATTTAATTCCGGCCGGTAATCATCATCCTCGTGGCTATACTCGTGACGTGGAGGCTTTTCATTATTGTTAGCTGGTAAATAATTGACTAAGTCACGTACAGCTTGTAATGCCGAGGCTTCATCTGCTGTCTTCAGATGGGCATTGCCGCTTTTGGAATTATGTACGTATGCCCCGCCAAGATCTTCTGAACTGATCTTTTCGCCGGTCACCGTTTCGATGACTTTAGGCCCGGTGATAAACATTTGCGATGTTTCCTCTACCATGATGACAAAGTCAGTAATGGCAGGAGAATAAACCGCTCCGCCTGCACAAGGGCCCATAATCACTGAGATTTGGGGAATAACGCCGGAATAGATTGAATTCCGATAAAACACGTGCCCGTATCCATCTAATGACGAGACACCTTCTTGAATGCGGGCGCCGCCGGAATCATTCAAGCCGATAAACGGGGTCCCATTTTTCGCGGCCAAATCCATTACAGCCGCGATTTTTTTAGCATGCATTTCCCCTAATGCACCCCCAAACACCGTGAAATCCTGGGCAAACAAATAAATGTCACGGCCATCGATTTTTCCGAACCCCGTGACCACGCCTTCTCCCGGCGCGTCTTTGCCATTCATACCAAAATCGTCACCACGATGTTCCATAAAGGGGTTCAACTCAAGAAACGAACCTTCATCCACTAAATATTCAATCCGTTCCCGGGCGGTCATCTTCCCTTTTTCATGTTGTTTGTCTATACGCTCGTCACCACCGCCAAGCTGAACTTTCCGCCGCTTATCATATAACTCGTTTATCTTATCATAAATATCCATCTGTCTCACTCCTTGTCCGCTGGCTGGCACAACTCATATAAGACCCCATGAGCCGCTTTGGGATGTAGAAAAGCAATCTCACTTTGGTGCGCTCCGCTTTTCGGTGCCTCATTAATGAGGGGAACCCCAAGCTCTTTATATTGTGCCAGTCGATTATGAATATCATCCACTTCAAACGCAATATGGTGTATGCCTTCGCCCCGTTTTGTCAGAAACGCCTGAATCGGGGAACCATCTGAGAGCGGTTCTAATAATTCGATGTTGCTTTCTCCTATTTTCAAGAAAGCCACTTTAACCTGTTCACTCTCGACATCTTCCACCACCGAAAGATCTAACCCTACTACATCTTTATAAAACGGAAGCGCCTGTTCAATACTGTGAACAGCAATGCCGATATGCGCTATCTTTTTGGGTTTGGTGACCGGTTCGCGATCTTTATCAATCAACTGCTTGATATAATGGGCAATGGCTTCGGTGGAAGAGCCGCTCGTAAAGATTTTTGTAATGCCTCTTTCCTCTAAATACGGTACATCTTCCGGGGGGATCACGCCTCCGGCCACAACAGGAATGTCCTCAGCCTGCTGGGCCTTTAAGGCATCCACCACTTTTGGAAACAATGATTTATGAGCGCCTGACAAAGAGGATAACCCGATTACATCGACATCCTCCTGAATGGCTGCCTGGGCAATCTGATTGGGAGACTGTCGCAAGCCGGTGTAAATGACCTCCATGCCATGATCCCGAAGCGCCTGAGCAATGATAAGGGCTCCTCGATCGTGGCCATCCAATCCCGGTTTAGCGATCAATACTCGTATTTGTTTCATAACGTCTCCTCCTACATTTCAGTATATTCGCCAAATTCATTGCGCAGGATGTTAGCAATTTCACCAACCGTGGCGTAAGATTTGACGGCCTCAAGAATATAAGGCATCAAATTCGTTTTATTTTGTTTTGCTGCTGTTTTTAATGCCTCTAAACATTCATCAGTGCGTGTTTGATCCCTGGTTTCTCTGACTTGGCGTGTTTGTTCGATTTGTTCCGCTTCTAATTCCTCATCCACACGAAGCAAATCCGGGTTAATCTCTTCTTCGACCTTGTATTGATTCAGCCCTACAATAATCTCTTCACCCGCTTCAATATCTTTTTGCGTTTCATAGGCCGTATGATGAATCTCACGTTGCATATATCCATCTTCCACGGCCTGAACGGCGCCGCCTAATTGGTCGATTTTCTCGAGATAGTCATTGACTTCTTCTTCAATACGATCCGTGAGGGATTCAACATAGTAGGAACCGCCCATAGGATCGATGGTGTCAGCTACGCCACTCTCATTTGCGATGATTTGTTGTGTTCTGAGTGCAACGCGAGCAGATTCTTCGGTCGGCAATGCTAAGGCTTCATCACGTGAGTTCGTGTGCAGACTTTGCGTACCGCCCATGACAGCAGCAAGAGCTTGCAAGGTTACCCGTACAATATTATTATCAGGCTGCTGAGCTGTTAACGTAGATCCGCCTGTTTGCGTATGAAAACGCAATTTCCAACTTTTTGGATTTTCTGCGTGATAGTGCTCTTTCATAATCTTAGCCCAGATACGTCGTGCCGCTCTAAATTTCGCTACTTCCTCAAAAAATTGGTTGTGTGCATTGAAAAAGAACGCTAATCGAGGAGCGAAATGATCCACTTCTAGGCCCGATTCGATTGCAGCGTCCACATATGCCATTCCGTTAGCTAACGTAAAAGCAACTTCCTGAACGGCCGTCGAACCTGCTTCGCGGATGTGGTACCCGGATATACTGATGGTGTTGAATTTGGGTACGTGCTGCTGGCAAAAACCGAAAATATCCGTTATCAGCCGCATCGACGGTTTAGGCGGATAAATATACGTTCCACGGGCAATATATTCTTTTAAGATATCGTTTTGAATCGTCCCGGTCAGTTTCTCCATCGCCACGCCCTGTTTTTCGCCGACAGCAATATACATGGCCAATAAAATAGAAGCAGGAGCGTTGATTGTCATCGAAGTGCTGACTTTATCCAAAGGGATTTCGTGAAACAATTGTTCCATGTCCTGCAGGGAGTCAATGGCTACCCCTACCTTCCCTACTTCACCTTCGGCCATCGGATCATCGGAGTCATAGCCGATTTGAGTAGGTAAATCAAATGCTACGGACAACCCTGTTTGCCCTTGATCGAGCAGATAGCGGAATCGTCTGTTCGTCTCTTCTGCCGAACCGAACCCCGCATATTGCCGCATCGTCCAGTACTTACTTCGATACATCGTCGGCTGAATGCCTCGTGTAAAAGGGTATTGACCAGGAAAGCCGAGATGTTCGGCATAGTCATCTGATTTATCTTCCGGCGTATATAACGGGTCGATTTCAATATCCGAGCTGGTTTTAAAAGATGATTTACGCTCAGGAAAGCGTTGTTTCGTTTTGTTACGATCGGCTTCCCAAGCCTCTCTGGATTCATCATAATGAGATGATGATGTCATGTTATGTACCCCCTAGGTCAAGCATGTTCTATACTACTAGCATAACAGATATGAAAGGGTTATCATTCAAAAATTTAGTAGATTTCCTGATAATGATGGCAAATATTTTTATGGACTTGTCCATTTTTTCATTTCCATGTAGAATACGGTTAGGAACAGGATGAAGGAGGTTTGCAACCTTGGCTGAAAAACAATCGAAACGTCAACGTCGGATGAAAATTATCATTTATATCATGATTTTATCCATGGTCTTGTCTTCCTTACTTGCAGGAGCAGGCGCATTAATCTAACGCATTCAATTAGAACTTAAAGGAAAAGGCATGCTCAGCTCCAAATAAATAAAAGACGATTCATCATCGCCTTTTTAGACATATAGCAGCTGGGAACATTGCCTTTCGATATGATACGCCTTTATTAAAGATTCTCGCCCATTTGCCTAACGAGGCACTATGGAGGAGAATCTTTTTTATTCTCACGCGGTGCTTTGTTCCTTCTTCAACCAGCCGGATGCCAGTATCTCCACACTATTCCAACATTTCACTCCACGCGTTTTTTAAATACTGGTTGTAGAGTGATTCAAACGACTGCTCCTCATTGACCACCCACACCTTCACACCCTTAGGTACACGTTCAAATAATGCTTCGACATCTTGATTCAACATGCGGATACACCCCTGGGAGACCATTGAGCCAATCGATTCCGGACGGTTGGTCCCATGGATGCCGTAAATTCTCCCATCAGTCCCCTTGGCATCAAAACCAATCCATCTCGATCCCAGAGGATTACGAGGATCACCTCCTGGTGTATCAAGCTTCCGATAATAAGGATCTTCAGCTTTGACGAGAACAGTGAAGAGCCCTTCCGGGGTCAATGCTTCCGTCTTACCCGTTGCGACAGGGAATCTGAGCTGCTCTTTGTGTTCATTAAACATAGCTAACTCATTTGTTGCTTTATTAACGATAATGAGAGGCTGATCAACCTGAGGGGGAAAAATCAAGGAAAGAAACAAAATAATGGTCAGAACACGTGCCATGTCTATCACCTTTTTTGCTTAGCTTCCCCGGTCTTAGCCGCTCCTTATACATCGCTTTTTTTAAACGATCGTTTAATGATCAAGTATTGCTCAATTTCATGGAGCAAGTGGAATAAACTGGCCCGTTCCTCAAACTCTTCTCGCGATTCAGGTAAGGGTGCGTCTCTGAATTGCTGACGCAAATCCTTGATTTCCTGGAGATAAATGACCGCTGTATTACCAGGGTGCACGCCTTCTGATAGCTCTTCTAGAAAAGCCGCTATGCGATTTGAATGATGATAGGAACCCGATAGTCGTGTTACGAGCGGCAACATCCGTTCTAATATTTCAAATTGTTTATGCCTCATATGAAAGTAGTGATAAAAAGCATTATGTCCGCGCAGCAAATGATTCTCGACATCACGGAAAGCAAGCGACTGGGCCTCTTCTAATAAATCGGCGGTGTCTGTCAGTTCCCGTCCGCTCCATGATTGATTACCATCTCGCAAATATTTCGCGATTTCCTGTAATATGACGGAAAAATTATCTTCCAGATCAGCCTGATATTCCTCGAGCTTACGTTCAAGGCTTGGCATATACACATTCAATAAGAGTGCGGTGCCAATCCCAACTATAATTAACTGGAGCTCGTTAAAGACGGTAGCAAAGGTGATGCCTTGAGAACCATACAAGTGTAAAATGATAACCGAGCTTGTGACAATGCCAGGGGTTATTTTTAGCCAAACAGTCGTCGGAATAAAGAAAAATAACATGAGTCCAATGGCTAAAGGATGATAACCGACTAATTCGAAAAATACAAACGAATAGAGCATAGCAATCAAACACGCAGCAAAGCGGTGCCAGGCAGAAAGATATGAACGTTTTCGGGTCACTTGAATGCACAAAATCGTTAAAATGCCGGCTGAAGCAAAATTGTCTAGTTGGAGAATTTGCGCGATCCATATGGCTAATGGCGTGCCAAGCGCTGTTTTAATCGTGCGATAACCTATCTTCACTAGGGCCACCTCTATTTGCACTAAGGTATAAATCTTTAAAATGATAACATGTGTAAGCAAAGGGGAAAAGGACTGACACCTGGCCATGCCATATCCAACCATAAAAAAAGCGTGAATTCAGTGGGAATCCACGCCATGTTACAGTCACACTTAATATGAGACTTTAAAATTCTTCACAATGTTCATCAAATAGACGCTGCAAGTGCCCGATGACTTCCATAGGCTCTGACCCTTCAATATCATGACGCTCGACCATCGTTACGATTTTGCCGTCTTTCAGCAAAGCAAATGATGGTGAGGATGGAGGGAAGCCTTCGAAATACTCGCGAGCCCGGTCTGTTGCTTCGCGATCCTGTCCAGCAAATACAGTCACCAATTGATCCGGACGCTTATCATAATGAACAGCATGAGCAGCAGCAGGTCTTGCCACGCCACCTGCACAGCCACAAACTGAGTTTACCATAACCAGTGTCGTACCTGGTTTTTCCAACGTTTCATCAACTTCTGCAGGTGTGGTTAACTGCGTATATCCAGCGTTTGCGATTTCATCACGTGCTTTTGTTACAACATCGTTCATGTAAATATTGAAATCCATATATTATCCCCCTCGAATTGTAAAATTCATATCACGTTCATCTTACCAACATTTAAGCCACGTTTCAATTAACGACTCCTAAGAACAAGGCTCAGTTAAAGTTTGTTGTTGATATTTGAAGTGGATATTTATCTCGAAACGGAGTCTTTTGCAAAAGGCTGAATTGTGAAAAACTCGATTTCGAGATGTTCTCGGGGTTCGTTTCCGTAGTTAGAGTTAGGGGTGGTTGGGAAGCTACTCGCTTTCCTGTGGGGTCTTGCCTACTTCCTTCTCCGCTAATTAATTGGGTATTTGCCTTCTGGATAGAATCCCTGCCGTATTTTACCTATCCAGCTGCGGCGTCTAGCGGCTAGTGAGACTTCCCTCGCTTCTGTACGATAAGTCAACATCGAATCACGTCGTTCTTCGTGTTTCCTTTATCTCCTCCAGCTCAGTCCAGTCCATACGCCGCTGATCAAGACGCCTCCGCTTTCAGGTGGGAGTCTCGCAGCTTCCCACCCCCATACAAAAGATGAGGGAAACGAACCCCTTAGCTCGTGATGCGTGTCTTCAACGATCGTCGTTTTATAAGCGAAAAACGCTCTATACCAAACTTTTACTTTTAAAGTAGCTGCCTCGGATGTTTATATCTTTCTGTATTACTTTGCATAAAAGCTGCTTATCTCGCAAGTAGATTCGAGACACTTATATGGTAAAGGGGCGGAGGGAAACGGTGAGACTCCTGTGGGATTTGAAGGACAGCTGAGACCCCGCAGGACGAAGTCTGAGGAGGCTCAGCGCCCGCCCACGGAAAGTGAACCGTTTCCCGCAGCCCCTAAACTCACACAAAAGTCTCGAAACTAAGTCTTTAAGTAAAAGGGTCTTTAGTTGAATTAGCCCAATATATAAAAAATGAAGAACTTCCATAAAGTTGGAAGTTCTTTTTTTGATAGTAATATCAACACTAAACTTTAAAAGGGGCCAAGAACAAAGGCGCTGGAGCCGGACGTGGCTTATTAGGTATGTGTTATCCTCAGGGCACGAATCTTATCGTTTCCTAAGCAACGCAGAAAAGCTGAGGTTGTAAAAATGCCAACCTCAGCTTTTCTATTACGCTTGCATGAGCATAGTTTAAGTTTATGGTTTAAACGGTGGGAAATTGAAAATCGGCCAGTCTTTCAGTTTATCCCACGGAATATTCAGCTTATGCAGCAGCCATTTAAGCCAATCCGGTAAATCGGGATGCTTAGATTCCTCTTCAAATTGGATTTGCGCTAAAATCGGATCATGATCACTCGCTCGCCCGTCAGCTTCTGAGAAATCCGCATTGATATTCACGCTGTCAATTTTAGTTTGTTCCTTCATGTGCTTGCTGACTAAAATGTGATCCAACACTTGCGAGTTCCCTTGATAAATGTAAGAGTAGCGTTCTTCCTTAGGGAGTTCCTCGATCATGTTCGTTAACACGTCTCCCTCAAGAGTATTGACAGGATCGGAAAATTCAAAGTCATTCAAATCACCGAGTACGACAACATTTGCATCCTTCATCGTATTTTCAACGTCATTGACAAAGCCATTGATGACTTCTGCCTGCTTCAATCTTTGAACTTCGCTCCCTAGTTCAATCGGATGGTCCGCTCCAAATAAAGCGTCATCCCCACCTTTAGAATTAAAGTGATTGGCCACCACGACAACGTCTTCTCCCTTAAATTCAAACTCTGCGGCCAAGGATTTCCGGGAATCGTTGAAAGCTTCATTGGTCGGGTCGATTCGTCCTGGATTCAGCGTAAGGCCTTCTTCTTCTACACCGACCGCTGTCGTCGCATCTCCAGCTTCTTTTTCAGCTAGCGACACACGCTCTGGATTATAAATGAAACCTACTCGGATATTGCCACCTGGCTGCCCACCGTCCATTTTATCTTCCGGTGCAATATCAGTGAATTCATACGTTGGACCGCCATTTGCTTCGATGGCCTCAATTAATGTTTGGTAACTTTCATCAGCAGATACGGTGCCATCATCGGTTGCACCATTGTTGTCTTGAACTTCAATTAAACCAATGATGTCTGGCGTTTTTAAATTCTGTGTGACGGATTCTGCTATTTTGTTTACTTTTTCCTCATCCGTCTCAGCCGAAAAATTCTCGACGTTATAAGAGGCGATGCTTAATTCGTCCTCGTTTGCTTCAATATCAGTGACGTCGCGTTCTGTCCCGCCATCTTCTGTGGCAGGAAGGTCACCAATTGGTCGAATTTTATAGTTGCTATAGTCATAATTGACAACCCCCGTTATGGTTCCGTCAAAGGCATCGCCTGTCTTTACATTGACGCCCTTCCCTTCAACATCAATCAGCATGCGTTCCGGGTTGTAATCATTAGGAGATATCAATAAACCTCCGGCTTCACTCCTAAGCTGATTCGGACTGGTTTCTACAAACACAGCCACCTCATCATATTTTGGAGGAGATACCACAGTCGGGTTTTCAAGTGCAATCATCATGCCTTCAAGGCTCTCGTAAAAATCCAGCCCATCCGTTTTAGGATCAAAACTTTCCATACCATCATCTTCAATGGTTTCAGTCGGCTGTGAACGATCCTTACCAATGACGATTGGATCAGGAAGCGACTGATCAGACTGTTCAACCTCAACATCAGTCGCGGAAATCTGAGTAGTCAAAAGATCATTCGCATCATCATAGCCATCTTCCCTATATTCAGTGACGTCACCCGCGACACTGACTTGGTCGCCGGGGCTGACTTCCCCGTTCGGGTTATAGACATAAATCCCTTCCGAGGTAGCAGGGTCTCCATCAGGATCAGGATCCTGCATATAGAAACCATTCGAACCATCACGCTTCGTTACAATGCCGGTCACATCCTCCACGGCGATCCCTTCATAAGGTGAAATATGGGAAGCACCCTGGATATCGTGGATTTTCAATTCGTCTACTGGTTTGAGCATCGTATAACTGAAAGCAGAGACGTCACTCGTTTCACCATTTGATTTCACGACCACAGCTTTAATGACTGTATCCTGTGTGAGCTCGATGGGGTCCTGATACTCTGGACTTGCTTCGCTCGGTTCTGTCCCATCTGTTGTGTAATGGATCGAGGCGTCTTCTTGTTCTGTATACAATTCGACATGTGTACCAGGTTGGACATCACCCTCATCAGGCGTTGCATTGACAGAAAAAACGGTGTCAATGACATCTCGGCTGTCGCGTGGTACAAGCTTATACTCTTCATAACTATAATTCACCACACCTTTGATGTGCTCGTAAGTTTCTCCAACTTCAAGCAGGCTGTCATCCTGAGGTGTTATTTTAAACGTACCGGCTTCATCTTCTGCTGTAAAATCGCCGTGTTGATTAACACTTTTGATCGTCACGTTTGAAGCTTCAGCAAATTCCCCTTCAATGTCTTCTCCGCTCTCGGCTTGAAAGTCTTCTGCTGAGACCGATACAGGATCCGGCACCCCTTTGTCCTCCGTAGTAATGGTGACGTTGGCATTAGACGATAAGATTTGCGCCATCCCGTAATATGGGGAGTATTCACCCTGGGCCATAACTTCATCCCCGACCTCAGCATCCATTCCAGAAGCACGCACAATGATTCCAGCCGTGTCATCTTGTATGTACAGGTTGGTTTGCCCACCGGAATCAAACGAGGCTGTAGCTGTGCCTGTTACTTTGACAACATCACCATCTTCCGCTCCGTTGCGGACTTCGGAAATCGTCTGCTGTTCGATCGGTTCATCAGGTGCAGTTTCGCCTTCGCTGTACGAGCCTAGGTAAGTAAACGTATCTTTAGCAAGTATTTCCCACCCAGAGTCGTCGAATTCGTCTTCTGGATTTGTATCGCCGCTTGAGATCGACCATTCGCGAACGAAGGTCGTATCCTTAGCGAAATCTTCGTCTGTTCCGATTTGGCCAAACGAATCGATTACGTCTCCATCATGTTTCAACACAAGAACATCATCACCGTTGAAATTAGTTACATGCGACGTGATATCTGTTTTTTCATGAATGTCACTCCCTGCCTGACTATGGGAGATTACGACCACCTCGCCTGCTGGCAATTCACCGGACAGACTTTCAGTTTGGCCAGGTTCTTGTTGCCCATTGCTGTATAATTCTAATGAATAGTTCGCTAAATCTACGGCTTCATCTGTTCCATTGTAAATTTCAACTGCCTTGTTGTAGCTGCTGCCTTCAATGTACTCTGAGATAAATAGATCACCAACATCTTCCGGGGCAGCTTGTGCCTGTGATGCTGGAGCCAACATCCCAACAATCAACGTTAGAATCAGTGTAATACTGAACACCTGCTTACGACGTTTCACCTTCAATTGACGCCCTCCTTTTTTAAAGTAGAACCCTAGTCTTTCTCTTTATATTTTACTAGAAATAATGTCACGACTGTGTAAATTTATGTAAGATGGTGTAAAAGAATTAAGCTATTTGTCGCTGTTATTAGTCCAAAGGTCATTATTGAGGACCAGATAGCGCAAAACGCGGCTGGTTTATGGCCCGCAGAAACGTACGATCCTGTAGTATTTAGCAAACTTGGTCTGCGTAACCTTAAGATTATGTTAAGTTTTAATGAATGGCCATCACACGGGCAGGATGAGGGGTAACTCCTTTTCGGGATTATAATGGGATGAAACGTTCATGAATACTAAGTCGTATGAATATTAGATTGAAGATTACTGTTACCACTTATTCCAAAGGTAAATGGATTATTTGATATGTTCTTATCTGAAGCATAGGGAGGGGGAATAGTGGTTTGGCTAATTCTTTTAACACCTTTTATGATCCTTTTAGGGATTGGTATTTTTATCGACCTTAGGAATAAAAGTTTTAAAA
Organism: Thalassobacillus sp. CUG 92003; assembly: GCF_013618635.1. Lineage (GTDB taxonomy): Bacteria > Bacillota > Bacilli > Bacillales > Halobacillaceae > CUG-92003. The sequence continues at coordinate 68,561 of NZ_JABLSJ010000009.1, forward strand.
AAAAGAATCCTGCTTTAACTGAAAATCAGTCTAGAGCGAAGGAAGATATTGAACGATACAAAAATATGAATCGGCATAATTTGTAACCTTGATTTTAAGTCTTCAATGGTGATTTAGAGAATGACGATCAGTTATTGTGATAATGGAACAGGATAGTGAACACGTTTATACAATGCTGAAGAACAAAAGGATGGCAAGAATGAGGAAGAGAAACTAACTGAGTAATTAAATACGACGAGAATTTACGTAAAACAAAACTTTTTTATTTTTTTAATGAGGTGTCAGTTTGTATAAAAAACGTTTAGGGATTATCTTCACACTGGTGCTTATGTGTGCTTACACAAACAATAGTGGATTAGATACTAGGAGCCTTGAAGTAGAAAATAAGGATATAAACACCACATATAAGCCAGTAAGAAAAGAAATAGCGGAAGAAGCTTTACCATATGAAATGAAGTACCCATCCTATTTCCCTTTTGAGAAAGAAAACACAAAGGTGATTATTACTGGGTGGGAAAACAGTGAGGAAAGAGTGGTAACATCTATCCGCTATCCATCGACAGAAGAAAATACAAAGTGGGAAGAAAGTTCAATTACACAACCAGCCATTCCGAGAGTCGAATATAGTGTCGCAAACTTTGATCGATATTATAGTAAGTACGCGGGAATGAGTGGTTACAACACAATCAAAATAAGTGATGGTCTCACAGGGTTTATTAAAATAAACGAAGCAATCGATGGCGCCGAATTACATTGGTTTGATAAAGAAAAAGAATATAATTTGCAACTCGCATATTTTAGTGAAAACAGCGAGGAATTGAAAGCCGAGTTGATTAAAATCGCTGCTTCAATATAAAAATATTGTAAGGTAGTTAAAGAAAGAGATTGGTTGTTTGAACAAGACAACCACAAACAAAAACGTCTGGACCTTAAACCCAGACGTTTTTGTTAGCTGTTTCTTTTATTAATAAATGGATGTGGTATTTTTACTGATATTTTCTAAATTTTCCTTAAGCGCTGCTAAGAAATTGCCTGCAAGCAGGCCATCTAATACCCTATGATCAAGGGAGAGACAAAGGTTGACCATGTCCCGAGCGGCAAACATACCGTCTTTGATGACCGGTCTTTTGACAATGGATTCCACTTGCAGAATCGCTGCCTGAGGATGATTGATAACTCCCATCGACTGAACAGAACCGAAAGAGCCTGTATTATTAACCGTAAACGTTCCGCCTTCCATATCAGCTGACGTTAACTTATTATTTCTAGCCTTCATGGCAAGCTCGGTAATGTCTTTGGCAATCCCCTTGATGCTTTTCTCGTCGGCATTTTTGATGACGGGAACAAACAATTCATTTCCGCTGGCCACAGCAATATTCAAGTTGATTGCTTGACGTTGAATAATTTTATCGCCTGCCCAGGTACTATTCAGTTCCGGGTACGCTTTAAGTGTTTGGGCAACTGCTTTGACAAAAAATGAAAAGAACGTCAGGCTATACCCTTCATCTGCTTTAAATTTATCCTTCATGGCCTGGCGATAGTCGACTAAGTTCGTAACGTCAACTTCCACCATCATCCAAGCATGCGGTATTTCGGTCGTTGATTTCACCATATTCTGGGCGATTGCTTTCCGGACACCCGTGACTGGGATTTCTTTATCCCCTTTTTCAACTTTGACAGGTGCTGCCGGATTCTCTGAACGTTTTGGCTCTTGTTCCTGCCCCTGTTCCTGTTCTGGTGCTTGTGAAGAGGTCTTAGCTTGAGGAACATGACCGCTTTCGATAATCTTCTCCAGATCTTTCCGCGTTATCCTGCCCTCTCGTCCTGAACCCTCTACTTGATTCAGGTCAATATCATGGTCCTGGGCTAACGTCATGACGGCTGGAGAGTACCGTTTTTTCTTAGGTTTGGACTCCGATGGCTTCGATTGATCTTGGCTATCTGAAGAAGCTGGTTTTTCGGATGGAGTCGTTTCAGTCTTATTTTCAGACTCATCCTCTTTTGAAGCTTCCTCTGCTCCACCGGAACTTTCGCCGCCTTCTATCTCAATGTAGCACATCGACTCACCGACTTGGATCGTATCTCCTTCATCAGCAATGAGTTCTTTGATCACCCCGGTAAAAGAAGAAGGAACTTCAGCATTGACTTTATCAGTCATAACTTCAGCAATGGGGTCGTACTTATTGACTTGATCGCCAGGCGCGACCAGCCATGAACTGATCGTCCCTTCAGTAACACTTTCACCTAACTGAGGCATATTGATTTTTTCTACACCCACAGGAATTCCTCCTTTACATTAAAATTCCGCTAATTCACGCATCGCTTTTTCCACTTTATCTGGATTCATCATAAAGTATTTTTCCATCGTCGGCGCATATGGCATCGAAGGAATATCAGGTCCTGCTAAACGCGTTACAGGGGCATCCAGATCAAATAAGCAATTCTCCGATACGATAGCAGATACTTCACTGATGATGCCGCCTTCTTTATTATCTTCAGAAATCAGCAAGACTTTACCTGTTTTTGAAGCAGCCTCTATAATAGAGGCCTGATCGAGCGGGTACACTGTTCGGAGATCGAGCACATGGGCTTCGATTCCTTCTTCAGCTAGTTTGTCAGCCGCCTGCAGGGCAAAATGGACACATAAGCCATACGTAATTACCGTCAGATCCGAACCTTCACGTTTTACATCCGCTTCTCCGATTGGAAGTGTGTAGTCGTCATCAGGAACCTCCCCTTTAATTAACCGATAAGCTCGCTTATGTTCAAAGAAGAGAACAGGGTCTTCATCCCGAATCGATGCCTTCAACAGACCTTTTACATCGTAAGGGGTTGATGGCATGACGATTTTAAGGCCAGGTTGATTGGCAAATACGGATTCCACAGATTGCGAATGGTACAGGGCGCCGTGCACCCCACCGCCGTAAGGCGCTCTGATGGTAATCGGGCAGCTCCAATCATTATTGGAACGATAGCGAATGCGTGATGCTTCTGAGATAATTTGATTGACTGCAGGCATAATGAAGTCAGCAAATTGCATTTCGGCAACCGGCCGCATGCCGTACATGGCTGCTCCGATTCCGACTCCTGCTATTGCAGATTCCGCAAGCGGGGTATCGAGAACACGCGCTTCGCCGAACTCATCATATAAGCCATCGGTCGCTCGGAACACACCGCCTCGCTTCCCCACGTCTTCCCCGAGAACAAATACTTTTTCATCCCTCTGCATTTCTTCTCTTAAAGCCGTTGTAACTGCTTGAATATATGATTTTACTGGCATATGACTTCCCCTTCCTTACTCGTGGTAGACATAATTTAAAGCTGACTCTGCATCCGCATAAGGCGCGTTCTCGGCATAATCAGTCGCATCATTGACAAGTTTTGTAATCTCCTCATTCATGTCCTTTTCGATCTCGGTCGTCAAAATATTCATTTCACGAAGATAGTTGCCAAATGTTATCACAGCATCTTTCTTTTTGGCTTCTTCTACTTCATCTTTTTGACGATATGTACTATCATCGTCGTCACTTGAATGGGCTGTCAGCCGGTAAGACACGGCTTCGATCAAACTCGGTCCTTCTCCATTCCGTCCGCGGTCAGCCGCTTCTTTAACGGCCTCATAGACGGCTAATGGATCATTACCATCAACTGTGTAACCCGGCATGCCGTAACCTTGAGCACGGTCCGACACGTTTTCACAGGCAATCTGTTTCGATACCGGTATAGAGATGGCGTATTTATTGTTTTCCACAAAAAAGATGACCGGCAATTTGTGAACACCAGCAAAGTTTGCACCTTCGTGGAAATCACCCTGGTTCGAAGACCCTTCTCCAAATGATACAAGGGATACAATATCCTTATTTTCCATTTTGGCAGCAAGGGCGATTCCGACCCCATGTGGGACTTGCGTCGTTACTGGTGATGACCCTGTGACGATCCGATTTTTCTTTTGTCCGAAATGACCAGGCATTTGACGGCCGCCGGAGTTCGGGTCTTCTGCTTTAGCAAACCCAGATAACATTAGTTCTTGTACCGTCATGCCAAACGCGAGCACAATGCCCATGTCTCTGTAATAGGGAAGCGCGTAGTCTTTTTCGCGATCGAGCGCATAGGAAGCACCGATTTGTGCGCCTTCTTGACCCTGGCATGAAATAACAAACGGAATTTTTCCTGCTCGGTTCAATAACCACATTCTTTCATCAATTTTTCTTGCCGTTAACATTGTGCGGTACATGTCCAGCACATCTTCATCTGTTAATCCAAGTCGTTCATGGCGATTCTCAGCCATGTTACTCCCTCCTTTAACTATCCGTGAATTTGATTGCCTTCTACAGCTAGAGCTGCTTCTCCAATGGCTTCAGATAACGTCGGGTGCGGATGGATACTGTGTGCCACTTCCCATGGAGTAGCATCAAGGACTTTGGCTAATCCTGCTTCGGAGATCATATCCGTCACATGAGGGCCAACCATATGAACACCCAATAAATCATGAGTCTCTGCATCTGAGATGACCTTCACAAAACCGTCTGTTTCTCCTTGGACCAGTGCCTTTCCAACCGATTTAAAAGGAAACGTTCCAGTTTTCTGCTCATAGCCTTGCTCTTTAGCTTGTTGTTCCGTCAGACCTACACTCGCGACTTCCGGATTAGAATAAATACATGATGGAACTTCTTCCACATTCATCGGAAGCGGGTCTTTGTTTGCCATATGTTCCACTGCGATGATGCCTTCGTGAGAGGCCACATGGGCCAGTTGCATACCCCCGATAACATCGCCACACGCATAAATATGGCTTTCTTTCGTTTGATAAAATGAATTGGTTTCGATAAAACCGTTTTCCACTTTAATATCTGTATTCTCAAGTCCGATTTGTTTCACATTCGCCGACCGACCGACAGATACCAACATTTTGTCAGCCGTATACGTTTTCGTATCATCCTCTATTTCCACATTGATGGATACCCCATTGTCTTTCGTCAACGTATCGCCTAATACCTTTGCATTCGTCACGATATTGACACCTTTTTGCTTCATCTGTTTGAGCATCTCTTTTGAAATGTCCGCATCTTCTGTCGGTAAGATCTGTGGCAGATATTCGAGAACAGTCACTTCAACGCCAAAATCAGCAAGCATCGACGCCCATTCGATCCCGATGACGCCGCCACCGACAATGATAATGGAAGAAGGCAGTTCGCTCATGTGTAGTGCTTCGTCTGAGGTCATAATGAGATCTTCGTCTACCTCTAGACCAGGCAGTGATTTTGGGCTGGACCCTGTAGCAACTAGCACATTGTTCGGTATGAGGATTTCATTTTCTTCGCCATTGTTCATCTCTACAGAAATAGCGCCGGGCATCGGGGAAAAAATGGAGGGTCCGAGAATCCTTCCAAACCCTTCATATACATCAATTTTCCCTTTTTTCATTAAGCCTATGACACCGTTATGCAACGTGTCCACGATCGACTGCTTCCGTTCTTGTACCTTAGTAAAATTAAGTGTCGGTTCAGCTGCCTCAACGCCATACTGATCTGCCTCTTTTGTCTGGCGATACACTTCTGCACTTCTCAGCAGCGCTTTCGACGGGATACAGCCACGGTGAAGACAGGTGCCGCCTAATTCTTGTTTTTCAACCATGGCGACCTTCAGTCCCAGCTGAGAGGCACGTATCGCTGCTACATATCCTCCCGTGCCTCCACCTAAAATAACCAGATCGTAATCTTGAGCCATTATCTTTTCCCCTTTCTATCACTCCACAAAATTCGGATATTGCTTAGGGATCTCCTGATGACGAAGTACCCGTAACGTTCCCTCATTCAACGCTTCCAACTCATTTTCGCCTGGATATACGAGAACGTCCGAGACCCAATTGATTCGCTCGGAAATCATATGGACAAACGCTTTTCCATAAGCCAGGCCACCTGTTAACGCAATGCCGTCCACGCGTCCTTCAAGCGCCACTGCCATACTGCCTATTTCCTTCGCTACCTGATAGGCCATCGCTTCATAGACATTGGCAGCTTTACGATCTCCGTTTTCAATCATTTGTTCGACTTCCACGGCATCATTGGTATCCAAATAGGCCATCAAACCACCTTGACCGACCAACTTTTTCATAATTTCTTCTCGATAATAGTGGCCCGAAAAACATAACGCGACTAAATCACCAGCCGGCACAGTACCTGCCCGTTCAGGTGAATAAGGGCCATCTCCATGCAAGCCATTATTAACATCGATGACTTTGCCATTCTTATGAGCCCCGACTGTAATCCCTCCGCCCATGTGGGCGATAATTAAGCGGGTATCACAATAATTCATGCCGAGATCGTCAGCCGTTCGGCGGGCAACCGCCTTTTGGTTTAAAGCATGAAAGATACTTTTACGCGGTATTTCAGGCACGCCAGAAAAACGAGCTCGTTCTTCTAATTCGTCAACGACGACAGGGTCTACAATATAAGCGCCTATGTTTAAGCCACTGGCGATTTCATTAGCGATTAATCCGCCTAAATTCGAGGCATGCTCTCCATTAAAACCGGATTTCAAATCCTGCAGCATCGCTTCATTTACTTGATACGTTCCCCCTTCAATGGGACGCAGTAAACCGCCGCGCCCACAGACAGCACTGAGCTTACTTATGTTAATGCCTTCTGAGTCAAGCTCCTCTAAAATGACACTGCGACGAAAGTCATATTGGTCGATAATTCGCTTGAATAGACTAAGTTCCTCACCGCTATGGCGTATCGATTTCTCGAAAACACATATCTCATCGTCAAAGACACCGATTTTCGTGGATGTCGAACCTGGGTTGATCACTAAAATTCTATAAGTAGATTGCACTATCTTTGACCTCCGTTACCGTATGCTTGTGCTATGATCTTCTGCTTAAAATATGGTGGCCATTTTGCAAAAACGTGCTGCGCGACTGGCGCAAACGGTTAATGCGCTCTTCAGCCATTCGATCAGCGGCGGCATAAGTCGGGATTTGATCACGTCTGGATATCTCGAAAACACGTGTAACTTTATCGTAGATTGTTTCGACACGTTTCATAGCCCGCTCTTTATTGTACCCATTCAGTTCATCAGCGACGTTAATGACCCCGCCGGAATTGATCACATAATCCGGCGTGTACACAATGCCCTTCTCATGAAGAATATCGCCATGGTCCGTGTTTTTCAATTGGTTATTCGCCGCACCGGCAATGACTTTAGCCTTCAATACAGGAATGGTTTCATCATTAAGCGTGGCCCCAAGCGCACACGGCGCATAAATGTCACAATCGACGCTATAAATGTCATCAGGGGCTACAGCTTGGGCTCCGAATTCATCTACGGCTTGTTGAACCGCCTCCTGATTGATGTCTGTTACAATCAGTTTGGCGCCTTCTTCATGTAAGTGTCGACAAAGATTGAAAGCCACGTTTCCAATGCCTTGCACCGCTACCGTTTTCCCTTCTAACGAATCCGTCCCAAATCCTTCTTTAGCAGCGGCTTTCATACCGCGGTAAACACCATAGGCTGTTACGGGCGATGGATTGCCGGATGAACCGAACGCTGGTGAAATCCCTGTTACATAATCGGTTTCCTCATGAATAATATCCATATCCTGAACTGTCGTCCCCACATCTTCTGCTGTGATATAACGACCGTTCAACCCCTGGATAAACCGACCGAATGCGCGAAACATTTCTTCATTTTTTTCTTTCTTTGGGTCCCCGATAATAACCGTTTTGCCTCCACCGAGATTTAAACCGGCGGCTGCATTCTTATATGTCATACCTTTCGCCAGTCGAAGTGCATCTTCAATAGCTTCCTCTTCTGTTTTGTAAGTCCACATTCTTGTCCCGCCTAAAGCAGGTCCGAGCGTCGTGTCATGAATAGCGATAATCGCTTTCAACCCTGACTGGGCGTCTTGGCAAAACAATAATTGTTCATAGTCATACTCATTCATATAATTGAAAATTTCCATCTTCAAATCCTCCTAAATTTAATCACTGGATAGTATAGCGAGTGTAAGCGATGTTACTTTGCTTTCGGCCGAATCTGCTCGAGACGTCAACACGATCGGTGCCGCTGCCCCGCTGATGATGCCGGCCACTTTAGCATGAGCAAAATAGACAAACGATTTATAAAGACTATTGGCGACTTCAATCGTCGGAGCAAGCAGGATGTCAGCTTGTCCTGCTACGGAAGAATCAATTCCTTTTTGTTTTGCCGCTTCAAGGCTGATAGCATTATCAAATGCTAACGGTCCGTCTACGTCACACCCTGTGATTTGACCTCGTTTGTTCATTTGTGTCAACAGAGCAGCATCCGTAGAAGCACTCATGGCCGAATTGACGACCTCTACTGCCGACAAAGCTGCTACTTTAGGAGTGTGGTACCCGATGCGTTGGGCAGTACCCACGGCGTTATTGATAATGGCGGCTTTCTCGTCTAAATCAGGGGATATATTCATGGCTGAATCCGTTAAAAATATGAGTCGCTTTTGCTCGGGGATCTCAAATAATGCCACATGAGACAAAACGCCCTGTTTTCTAAGCCCGAACTCTTTATTCAGCACGGCTTGCAAAATAGTCTTTGTCGGAAGATTTCCTTTCATTAACACGTTGGCTTGACTATTGGAGATAGCTTTGACCGCTTCAACAGCTGCATCGTTACGACTAGAGGGGACTATATCCACCCCTGAGCGTGTCAAATCCAGCTTGGCTTCATTGGCAGCACGTTCTATTTCGTCTGATGGCCCCATAAGAAGAAAATGAGCAAGTTGTTTATCCAAAGCCATTTTAACGGCCTTCAATACCCCATTGTCAGCAGCCTGTGCTACAGCGACAACTTTCGTATCATGAAGATTAAGTTGGTCATTAAGCTGACTTAATTTTTGCATCCCATCACCTCTCCCCTGTCTTAAAATCCTTCTGAAAACGCTTTATTCATTTCCTCAAAAAAATGCAAGGCCTTCGTTATGAAAAATCTTGCAAGTTACTTTTATCGAGTTGATATTTCTCTAGTTTGTAGTAAAAATTCCTGACAGATATACCCAGGGCTTTGGCGGTCTTTGTTTTATTGAACCGGTGAGCTTTAAATGCATCGGCAATCAATTCCCGCTCGTAATCTTCCACAGCCTGTTGAAGCGAGTCCCCACGCCATGTAAAGGGTTCATGTTCATTGTGGGCAAACTCATTCAAGCCAAGACTTAAGGGCGGAATGTGTTCGAGGTGGATGGTATCTTCTGTCGTTTCCATATAAATCATGGCCCGCCCGATTATATTTTCCAACTCCCGAACATTGCCTGGCCAATCGTATTGTTTCAATGCCTCGAGGGCTTGGGGCGCGATCCGTTTCACTTTACGACCATAATCTTCATTGAGTTTTTGAATCAGGTGATCGCCAAGCGCGTCTATATCAGCTTTGCGTTCCCGGAGAGGCGAGATATAAATAGGAAGACGGTTGAGCCGGTAATAAAGATCCTCCCGAAAAACCCGTGTCATAATCGCTTTTTCTAAATTGATATTCGTAGCGGTAATCACCCGGACATCAATGGACACAGGTTTGGTGCCTCCGACCCTTACTATTTCATTCTCCTGAAGCACGCGTAGTAATTTTGCTTGCATGGGCAAGGTTAGTTCGCCAATCTCATCAAGGAAAATGCTCCCGTGATTCGCCTCTTCAAAGAAGCCTTTTTTGCCGCCTCGTTTAGCACCATAAAATGCGCCTTCTTCATAGCCAAACAACTCACTCTCAAGCAGCGATTCGGCTATGGCAGCACAATTAACACGAATGAATTTATTATGCCTGCGGTCACTCTCATTATGAATGGCATGGGCAAATAATTCTTTGCCTGTCCCGGATTCCCCACGAAGGAGAACAGTTGCCGGCGTTTTCGCCCCTACTCTTGCTTGTTCTAAAGCTAATGTCATTTCCTCAGTGTGACCAATAATATCGCGGAACGTATATTTAGCCTCAAGGTTACGAATGATCTGTCGCGCGCGTTTCAATTCATTCGTCAGCGCATGGATTTCAGATACATCATGGAGAACACCGACACTGCCCTTCAGTTTGCCATCCACGATAACAGGGGCTACATTCACGAGCACGTCTTTTTTGGCCGGTCCAACTTTCATACGCGTGCCTCTTACGGGTCTTCTCGTTTGAAGCACCTTCATGTGCATGCTTTCCCCTTCAGAAATGTCCACGGTGGCAGGCTGGCCAATTACTTCGCTTTCCTTCAAGCCTGTAATGCGCGTGTAGGCAGGGTTAATCATAAGTCCGTTACCCTTCTCATCCACGACTGAAATAGCCTCATCAGAGGATTGAATAATAGCTTCAAGCATCGTTTTAACTTCTTTTAAATCGGTTATTTCTTCAGCTAAGTCCACGACTTCAGTTATATCTTTAAAGACAGCATAAGCCCCGATAATTTCATCCTGATCATTGATCATCGGAATCCGGGTAGTGATCACTTTCTTTCCGTTATCCAGTTCTAACTTTTGATTAACTTCTTTCCGTTTGTTAACGAGCACTTCCGGAAGGCGTGACGCAGGGATGAATCGCTTGATTCCCTGGTTAAACATTCCAGATTTCGGCTTCCCTAATATGCGTTCTGCACTATCATTCACAAAAGATATTTTGCCGCTGGCATCAATGACAATCATACCGTCATGAATCGTATTCAAGATTAAATTTTGATTTTGCGTTTGGTGTTTGAGCTTTCCGACTAAGTCTTCCTTCTCTTCAAGAAGCTCGGCGGTAATATAAGCGACATCACCGGGTATAATGACAGTTTTAGCAGGGCGTTCCGCTACAATGGCTTGAAACACGTCCTCCCGCCCGGTTGCTTCGATTACAATATCAATGTTGTTATGTATCCATTCCAACCAGTCATCGCCAGTGTGAATGCCTTTTTCCCGGGCAAGGCCAAGACCTTCGGCATGAGGGGAGATGTCCGTTACCGCAACAACCTGCATGCGGTCAGTTTCGTGCAAAAGCTTTAATAAAGCCGTGCCCCCCTTGCCAGCTCCGACAATTAAAACACGTTTCAATGTCATCACATCCTGCAAATATTTGCGCACTTTCATCATATCCAATCCTGCATGATTTAGCAAGTTCTTAATTATTTTCATGAATGGGCAGGTTTGGTATACTGAGTTTGATTGCAAACAAAGGAGCTTCTCATTATGCGTCTAATCGCTTTACTCATTCTTGTCATACCGGGCATTATCGCTGTATTAGGAATTAAATTGATTCGTGATGCCTTGTTCGGAGAATTGCACGATATCTATTTTCATTTGATTATTCAAGGAGTCATTGGTTTAATATTTCTCGTCGGAGGCATTGGATTCATAGGCGGATTTATTCTTCATAGAGATCGAAAACGCCATTTAACAAAAGGACGGTTCGATCAAAGAAAGTAGGGCGAGGACACCCTACTTTCTTTATGCTTTCTGTAATAATTCATCGCAAAGCTGATAAAATACTGACAGGACATATAAAGGAGTTATAGCATGGAGGATCACTTATTAAAATACAAAAATCAATACCCCTTCGATCTGTTAAGTGAAGATGAATATAAAGATATATTCGAACACGCTCAGATCAAAGATTACAATAAGAATGAATTTATCATTCATGAAGATCAGGACGAGGATACCATCGATATTCATTTTCAAGTCTCAGGTCTGGCCAAGAACATCATGCATCGCTCAAACGGCCAACAGCTTTCCGTGCGATTTTATTACCCTGGCGATCTTATCGGCGTCATGATGTTGTTGACGAGCGGAGAAATGAAGTTCTCAGTCCAAGCGTTAGAACCGACGCAAACGTTATGTTTGGATCGCGAGAAATTTTTCACCATGATGACCCATAATAAGAACTTTTCCAAAGTGGTCATTGACGGCATCAGCAACCTGATGAAGAGTCTATATAATGAAATCGTTTATAAAAGTTCGCAGACTGATGAGAACGACGACCTGGAACTCTATAAAAAACGGGCGGAAGCCTACATGGAACCACCTATCTTTATTACGCCGCATGAAACAGTTGAAATAGCTGCGCGTAAGCTGGAAAAAGAAAAAGTGGAAGCGCTTATTGTGAGTGACAATCAGGAAACGATGCAAGGCATGATTAGTTACCCGGAGGTGCTACGCGCTTATTTTGCCAATGATCACCATAATCAAGTCAAAGCTTACATGACAGACGAACCCTATGGCTTATCCGATCAAGAATTTATCTACGATGCACTGAGCTACCTTAAACACCATCCCACCGAACTCATACCAGTTCTGCACAAAGATAAAATCGTTGGTGTTCTCAGACAGTCCTCATTTTTCAACATAAAAAACTCCGTCTATTTCGATTTGACTTATCGCATTTCCCATGCCAAAACAGCGGAAGAACTTAAACAATACTCTCCTCTGTTCAACCAACGCTTCCAATCCTTCGTTGCGAGCTTAATTGATGATCGTATGTATGCTTATGATATTACGGAATTAATGTCGAATTATAATGACCGTATTCATAAGCAGATCGTCCAGATCGCAGAAGATGAAATGATTTCAGAGGGATATGGCTCCCCGCCCATTAATTATTGCTTTATCGTAATGGGAAGTGAAGGCAGAAAAGAACAAGCGTTTGCTACCGACCAGGATAATGGTTTGATCTTATCGGATTATGAACATTTAGCGCATAGAGAGAGCATTGAGTCATACTTCAAATTGTTAGGATACAAAATAAATGACATGCTTGAAACGTGTGGATTTCCTTTATGTAAAGGGGGCATCATGGCAAAAGAGGAAAAATGGCGGCAATCCATGACAGCGTGGCACACGTCGATTAATCGATGGATTGAACGTATGGACGCTGAAGAAATTCGCGATTTTACGATCTTCATGGATTTCCGTCCGATATTCGGGGATTATTCTCTTGCATATGATCTCCGCCATTTTGTCGTCCAGCGCATTCAACGTTCCCTGAACCTCCATCAACTGCTTATGAAAGATACCTTGCGATTCCGTGTGCCCATTCAACCATTTGGCAGGATCACGGCCACCGGCAAAAACCGTTCCTTGGATCTAAAAAAATCAGCAATTATGCAAATCATTAACGCCGTGCGGATATACAGTATAAAATACGGCATTGAGGACATTAACACAGTTAATCGTCTGCGCAGTTTAATGGAACAGGAACGGTTTCATCCAAGAGATGCGGAAAATGCCAAACTGGCTCTACACCGCTTACTCAATTTGCGATTAAAAGCGCATCTCCATCAGCTAGAAAACGGAATGCCTTTATCAAACGAATTGAAGATGAACACGTTAACAAAGGAAGACAAACGCAGTTTAAGGGACGCTTTAAACATAGCCAAACGTCTCCAACAGGTCATTGAATTAAGTTATAACAGAAATCGGGTGGTATAGTGCTGCCCATCGATCTGCAGATATTAAAATATATTTTTTTTGAAAAACCAATTTACCATTACAAAATCAAACCATACCTTAAACGCACAGATTATCAAAATTTGCATGATGAACTCGAGCATTATCAACGACCAGAAACGATGCTTAAGGCCAACCTCAAAGACATTGATTTCACTATCTTTGATTTGGAAACAACTGGGTTCTTGCCTGAGATCGGGCATGAAATCATTTCAATTGGAGCCATTCGAATAAATGCCTTTGATGAAGAGGAGACATTCTATCATGTGGTACGCCCTATCCGTCCAGTGAATAAGCATATTCTGGATCTCACAGGATTAGATACGAATCAGTTAAAGGAAGCGGCATCATTCATAACAGTCTTCCTACAGTTTTTGGAATTCAGTCGCAACTCTGTATTGGTTGCTCATCCAGCGAAATTCGATATGAGATTTGTCAAAGCAATGCTGAAAAGATGGAAACTGCCCGTTTATGATCCCCCATACATTGACTCTCAGGCAATGGCAAAGTGGCTGTTACCAACCATGAATTGTCAACTTGATGAATTGATTAAGCACTTTCACATTCAGCAATTGGATCGCCATCATGCTTTAAACGATGCCTTGATGACAGCGGAGTTGTTTCAACACCTCATAAGCCTGTCTCCCCAACATGAGCCATTTTCCTACCTCGATCTCAAGAAGAAGCTTCGTTAATGCCAGGCCAGTTAGCTTCGAGCCAAACCACAAAATGCCGAACGCAATGTTCGGCATTTTGTGGTTTATTTAATTTGTGTCAACTTCCTTTTATGTAGGTTGGGGGCTATCTGAAAGTCCCCACCATACATAAGGGGAAGCACTCAGTCAACATTTACGATTCAAAAAACGTATGATACAACGAGCGGACGGCATCTTCCATCCCTTCAGCTTTAACACCGAACATCATGGATACTTCAGAAGAGCCCTGGTTAATCATTTCAATGTTTACATTAGCCGCGCTGATTGCATTCGTGGCTTGGCTGGCAATTCCGACTGTACTATTCATGCCTTCACCCACAATCATTATCATGGCTAAATCGCGTTCAATACTCACCATATCGACATCTAATTCCGATTGGATACGCGAAACGACACGCTTTTCTTTCTCCTCGGTCAACTGATGGTCTCTTAAAATGACCGACATGTCATCAATCCCTGAGGGCGTGTGCTCAAACGAAATATCCTCATCTTCAAGGATGTGTAACAGCTTCCGGCCAAACCCTGTTTCACGGTTCATTAAATATTTGCTCACATACAAGTTAAGAAAGCCTTCATCACTGGCGATCCCAACCACATAACCATAGTCATGATGATTTTCAGAAACAATCATCGTACCTTCAGCTTCCGGGTTGTTCGTATTTTTAATACAAACCGGAATCCTGGCTTTGAAGGCAGGGATTAACGCTTCATCATGAAAGACAGAAAAACCGGCATACGATAGTTCCCGCATTTCTTTATAAGTCAAAGACGTTATTTGTTTCGGATTTGCCACAATATTAGGGTTTACACAAAATACAGAATCCACGTCAGTGAAATTCTCATACAAATCCGCTTTTACGCCGGCGGCTACAATGGAACCGGTAATATCAGAACCACCACGAGAAAACGTCACCAGCTTACCCGCTTTGGTATAACCAAAAAAGCCTGGGATGACGAGGATTTCAGATCGGTTACGAAGTTGATACAGGCGTTCAAGGCTATCGTTCAACACAATTGCGCTGCCTGAGTCATCACTAACTAAGATACCGGCATCTTTCGGGTTAACATAGGACGCTTCAACACCTAAATGTTGCAAATATGCACTCAAGACGATTGCTGTGCCATCTTCTCCACATGATTTCAGGGCATCCATGGTCATTTTATCGTCCTGATGATCACTTACTATTTTCTGGATCTTTGCTTCAATCGTTTCTACGAGTTCCAGGGAAAGACCGAGTTCTTCAACCATGGACTGAAAGCGATCAACAATTTTCCGATACAGTTTTTCATCTTCCTCGCCGTTAATAACCGTTTCGGCATATTCAATCAATAAATCAGTTGTTTTTTCATCTCCGGAAAATCGTTTCCCCGGGGCAGACACGACAACAATTTTCCGTTCATCATGTTCAGTAATGATACTGCTTATTTTTTGCAATTGCTCTGCGTCTGCGACAGAGCTGCCTCCGAATTTTACTACATTCATTTGTACAACTCCCTAATAAGAAATATGACTAATAATTTTAAATTGTACCATAACGGACTGGGTATTTTGAATGCTGAAAGCGTTAAGAAGTAAAAATTATATTTAGAAAAACACAACCCACCATTAAAAAGCCTTCTATCCCGTTTAGAATAGAAGGCTTAAACACGTATGAAAGTAAGAAGCTTAGGTAAGAAATCGTGTCATATGAGACGATCCTTTATCAAAAGAAAAATAAGTTCAGCTTCAGATAAGGATGAAGAACTAGCTGGCGCGGTGTTCAAGCCGCAAACGATCAGCTACCATGGCAATGAATTCACTATTAGTCGGTTTAGCTTTGCTGTTGGAAATTGTATAACCGAACAAAGAAGCAATTGCATCGATATTTCCTCGGTTCCACGCCACTTCGATAGCATGGCGAATGGCTCTTTCGACGCGAGACGATGTAGTATCGAATTTCGTTGCGATATCAGGATACAGTACTTTTGTAATTGAACCTAACAATTCGATGTCGTTATAAACCATGGAAATAGCTTCTCGCAAGTAAAGATACCCTTTAATGTGTGCCGGGACACCGACCTCATGGATAATGTGCGTGATGCTGGTATCCAAATCAGGTTTCTTCCCTTGTTTATAGCTGCTACCGATCGCTTTGTTGATTGGGTCGCTCGTGTGCTTGACTTGACGGACCTGATCCAGAAGACTATCCAGATCAAAAGGCTTCATCATGAAATATGACGCCCCCAACTCAACTGCTTTCTTCGTTACATCTTCCTGACCAAAGGCTGTCAACATGATGACACTTGGCTTGTTTTCCTTTTCACTTTCCTTCATCGTCTGCAACACAGCAAGTCCATCTTTGTGAGGCATGATAATATCAAGAATCAGTACATCAGGATCTGTTTCCTCGAGCATATCAAGACATTCTTTCCCATTATAGGCTGTCCCAATAACGTCTACATCCTGAACACCTGAAAAATAATCCTCCAACAATTTCACTAATTCACGGTTATCATCAGCTAAACATACTTTCACTTTCTCCACGTAAGTTCCTCCTTACTTAATTATCCTTCTCTTCCAATTAACGTATTCGACAAGGATTATGAATTCCCTTTTATTCTAACAGAAAAAATTGAATTATTCTCGTTTTTCTTTAAAATACTTTTATTTGCTTCTGTTTTCGATGACATTCAACAAAAAGGTACAATTCCCAAGAATGATTTGTCGAATTTTCTTTACGTACTATAACATAATGATGGCAAGGCTAACAAAAAAGGCTCTCCCAAAGGAGAACCTTAGCTTGCCTTTTGTTGTTGTTGCTTGGATAATTCGATTCCAGCCTCTTTTAACATCCATTCAATATGAACGCCATAGCCTGAAGTCGGATCATTAACAAATACATGGGTGACAGCACCGACAATTTTATTATTTTGAATAATGGGGCTTCCGCTCATCCCTTGAACGATACCGCCTGTTTTATCCAATAATTCTGGGTCCGTAATTTTAATGATCATACCTTTTGTGACTGGGCTGTCCTTTGGCATATTCGTAATAATCTCAATATCGAATGGCTGTACTTTTTCTCCATCCAACACCGTTAAGATTTGCGCTGGCCCTTCTTTGATTTGTTCAGCCGGCGCGATTGATAACGGCTTTTCATAGAGGTCATTGGTAATTTTATCCTCTAATTCACCAAATATACCAAACGGTGAATTTTTCGTTATATTTCCGATTTTATCCTCATTCATGGAAAAGTCTGCCCGTTTTTCTCCTGGGATGCCCTGGCTTCCTTTTTCAATTGAGGTGACATTGGATCGTACGATCGTGCCGTCATGAATTTCAATGGGCTGCTTCGTATCCATATCCGAAATAACGTGCCCTAATGCCCCGTACTTCTGGCTGTCAGGGTGGTAAAACGTCATGGTTCCAATACCGGCTGCAGAGTCACGTATATAGAGACCAAGCTGATACTCTTTTTCTTTATCATCAAAACCCGGCGTCACAGTTTTTTCGTACGTTTGTTGCTTACGCTTTATTTTAAAGGTCAATGGCTCATTATTTTCACCAGATTCAGACACTAACGGCGTTAAATCTTTCATGGCCTTTAACGGCTTTCCGTTAACCTCAAGAATGATATCGCCAACCTGGATACCCGCTTCTTCACCAGGAGAAGCTTTCGTTTCACCACTTTTTACAAGGTGATGACCCACGACCAGCATGCCTAATGTATGGAGCTTAACTCCAACAGATTGTCCGCCAGGGACTAGCCGAATATCTTTCAGCGGTGTTACGTCCACTTTTTTGATCGGCAGGCCTGCAAGCTCATAATACATGCTTGTTTTGTCTTGCAATGTGCTGCTACCTAGTGATGACACAGCAGGAATCGTATTTTCCTCTTTTTGACTAGTGTCACTAAATACAGGCAGTGCTGATCCTGCTTCAGAAGAAAACACTTTTACGTGAGTTGGGATGGATAAATAGTGTTGAACTGGGGTAAATAAAGGTAAAAGGGATATTAACAGCAGGAGAACGGAGCCAACGATATATTTTGTCATTTGATTTTTCACAGATTCACACTCCTTGTCACTCTCCTGAACCATTTATTAATGGCTTAATTATAATGTGGTCGTTTATAGCCATTTTTAAACCATTTGACAATCAGTAAATAAAGGATGAATTTCCTTAGAATAAAAAAATCACGCTGAATGACAGCGTGAATGAATCAAGCTTTATGTTTAGCAGCCAATTGTAATAATTCCTTTGCATGCTCCCGTGTCGTATCGGTTAATTCCGCTCCGGTAATCATGCGGCTGATTTCATCGGTTTTTTCTTCCGAGGAAAGTTCAACGACATGAGTAGACGTGTGGTTTTCTGTCACATCTTTTTCAATGCGTAAGTGTGTGTCAGCCATTGATGCCACCTGAGGGAGATGAGAAATGCACAATACCTGTGAACCTTCTGCAATACCATAAATTTTTTCGGCAATAGCTTGGGCAACGCGTCCGCTCACTCCAGTATCGACTTCATCAAAAATGACGCTTGTCACACCTTGATGCTTGGAAAAAATGCGTTTTAACGCAAGCATAATACGAGACGTTTCCCCTCCAGATGCCACTTTATGAAGCTCTTTCAAGGGTTCACCCGGGTTGGTGGAAATGAGGAATCGAATGTGATCAAAGCCCGACGGTGTTAACTTGACGCGTGAGCCTTCCCATTCAGGGTCTTGATCTTGCTTGCCTTCTTTATGTGTAATATGGACATCGAATTCTGCTTTATCAAGATATAAGTCCTTTAATTCTTCATGTATGTGTTGGGCTAACCTATCAGAAGCTGAGGTACGTATATCGTGCAAATGTTTAGCATCGAGAAATGCATCTTTCCCGCTTTCTTCAATTTGATGGTGCAGTTTAGATAAGTGCGAGTCTTTATTTTTAATTTCATCAATTTCTTCTTCAATTTTTGCAGCGTATTCCAGAATTTCTTCGACAGATTGGCCATATTTTTTCTTTAAACGATTGATTTCATTTAAACGGCCTTCAATCTCATTCAGGCGATCGGGATCGAATTCCAATGCTTCCATGCGCTGACTTAGTTTAAAAGTCATTTCTTCCATCAAATAATAATAGTTGGATAATTCTTCAGTCATTTCGCTTAGCTCGGCATCTACATCGTTCGATGTTTCAAGGGCAGACAAGGCATGTGAGATCCAATCCAGACCCTTTTGTTCCCCGTACAAGGCATGATAAGCATCTTGGACAGATTGAAATAATTTTTCGAAATTAGCCAATTTATTGCGTTCTTCCGCTAATTTCTCATCTTCCTGGGGTTCAAGATCAGCACTCTGAAGTTCTTTTAATTGAAAGTCAAGCAAGTCTAATCGCTGGGCCATTTCCTGTTCATTCTCGCTTAGCTCCCGGTACCTTTTAACTAGGGTTTGATAGTGATCAAATACCCGGTGATAATCGCGCTTAGCCTGATAAAGCGCTTCTCCAGCAAACATATCAAGTAACTCAATATGCCGTTCAGGCTCCATCAGTGATTGTGTTTCATGCTGACTATGGATATCAATCAATACGCGCCCGAATTCCTTCAAAATACCAAGGGTCACTAACTTGCCATTGATTCGGCAAATACTTTTACCTTGATGGGTGATACTGCGATGTAAGACAATCATGCGATCTTCCCCTATTTCAACTCCAAATTCTTGGGCAACATCGATAACCATATGATGGTCTTCTACAGTGAATAATCCTTCAATTTCCGCGCGTTTCGTCCCATGACGGACGTATTCAACCGAACCGCGTCCGCCAGATAAAAGTTGTATGGCATCGATGATGATCGACTTTCCAGCGCCGGTTTCACCTGTTAATACCGTGAGTCCTTCTTTGAATGTTACCGAAACTTCATCTATTATGGCAAAGTCGCGTATGGATAATTCTGTGAGCACCCTGCTCACCTCCTGTCACCTAAAGCATTTCCAACAGTTGTTCACTGATTGTTTCTGTGAGTTCTTCACTGCGACAAATAATAAGGCATGTATCATCTCCACAAATCGTGCCCATGATCTCTTCCCAGTCCAAATTATCAATCAGTGCCCCGACAGCGTTCGCATTGCCAGGGAGGGTTTTGAGAACAATGAAGTGTCCTGAACGATCGATGCTCACAAATGCATCCATCATAAGACGTCTGAGCTTTTCTAACGGATTGAACCTCTGGTCAGCCGGTAAACTGTATTTGTAACGCCCATCAATCATAGGTACTTTGACTAAGTGCAATTCTTTGATATCTCGTGACACTGTAGCTTGCGTCACGTCGTAACCCATAGCCTTCAACCGAAAAACCAGCTCATCCTGAGTTTCAATATCATCATTGGTAATGAGTTCACGAATTTTGATATGACGCTGTCCTTTATTCACCTAACATCCCCCATTTCTAAACCACCCAACTCCATATCCAGGGGCTTCACTTGCAAAAGCTTCAACTTATTCCTTCAATTCCGTATGCTTTTAAACGCTTCATGTGCTTCCGACACGACAGTATTCAATTCGACATCATCAATACGATGTCCTTCTTTAGCACCGTCCCAATGAAAATAGGCTAAGAATTCGATATTGCCATCACCGCCTGTAATCGGCGAATACGTCAACCCTTCAAGAGTATATCCGAGTGAACCAGCAGCATTCACAATCTTTTCAATGACTTCCCGGTGAATGGCAGCTTCTCTTACAATGCCTTTTTTTCCAACTTGGTTCCGCCCTGCTTCAAATTGTGGTTTGATCAATGCTATAACGGAACTATCATGATTTAAGAGTTGCGCCAAGACAGGCAGAATTAAAGTCAACGATATGAACGATACATCAATCGTAGCAAAGGTAGGCGACCCCATCGTTAAGTCTTCCTGCGTGACATACCGGAAATTCGTCCTTTCCATCACATGAACACGTTCATCATTGCGAAGTTTCCAGTCCAGTTGATTATACCCGACATCAATAGCATAACTGGCCTTTGCCCCATGCTGCAGGGCACAATCGGTAAAACCGCCTGTTGAAGCTCCAATATCGATCATGATTTTACCTTCGACTGAAATGGGGAAGGTCTTCAAAGCTTTTTCCAGTTTCATACCGCCGCGGCTCACGTACGGCATAACCTTCCCTTTTATCTTAACGGGAATAGATTCATCCACTTTCTGTCCAGGCTTGTCCAGTCTTTGCTCTTCTGAAAAAACCATACCTGCCATGATCATCCGTTTTGCTTTTTCTCTTGTATCGATCAACCCTTTTTCAACGAGTAAAAGATCCAGTCGTATTTTCTTCCCCATTTATTTACGCCCGTTTTTCTTTCTTGGGAAGCAGTTCTTTCAAGTTTTCACAAATGGCTGCACGTGTTAATCCGACTTCTTCCCATAGTTCTGGAACATTGCCATGCTCAATGAAGCGGTCTGGTAATCCCATACGTTTAATCCATTGGCCATGGTATTGTTGTTCTTCTGCAAACTCAAGCACGCTGGAACCAAAACCACCTTTGAGTACGGCCTCTTCTATGGTCAGAATAGGCAGTTCTTCGCTCATGATTTCATGTAACATCGTTTCATCTAAAGGCTTGATAAAGCGCGCGTTGACGACACTTACGGCAATGCCTTCATTTTGAAGCTCTTGGCTGGCTTCTAGTGCTAAATCAATCGTGGTACCAAAGGTTAAGATGACGGCATCCTTGCCTTTTTTGAGAACTTCCCAGCTGCCGATCGGAATCTGTTTCAATTCTTCGTCCATTTCAATCCCCTTTGCATTGCCACGGGGATAACGAATGGCTATCGGACCATCATCGTAGGTCATCGCTGTGTGTACGAGATGCTGACCTTCATTTTCGTCTTTAGGCATCATAATCACGATATTCGGTAAAGCTCTTAAAAACGCAATGTCAAATACTCCTTGATGCGTTTCACCATCGGCGCCGACTAAACCAGCCCGGTCAATACCGAATGTCACATTTAAGTTTTGCCGGGTGACATCATGAATCATTTGATCGTACCCGCGTTGTAAAAATGTGGAATAAATAGCAAGAAATGGTTTCATCCCCTGAGTAGCTAACCCTGCTGATAACGTGGTCGCATGTTGTTCAGCAATGCCGACATCGAATAAACGGTCTGGAAACTCATCTCCGAATTTTTCAAGTTTCGACCCTAACACCATCGCGGGTGTTACAACTACAAGCCGTTTATCTACGCGAGCTTCTTTGCGCAATGTTTCCGAAATAACCGAACTCCAGGCAGGAGGACCGTCAGCTGCCTTTATCTTTTCACCTGATTCGATTTTATATGGGCCGACACCATGCCATTTGTCCTTTTGATCTGATTCAGCAGGATGATAACCTTTCCCTTTCTGAGTCATCACATGGATGATAACCGGCCCTTCGGTTTTTTTGGCATATTGAAGATTCTCTTTCAAATCATGGAAATCATGGCCGTCTACTGGTCCAAAATAAGTGAAACCGAGTTCTTCAAAAAACATCCCGGGAACCACAAAGTATTTCATGCTGTCTTTAATACGCTCGGCCGTTTGAGCTAACTTACCCCCTACGGCTGGAATTTTCTTGAGGATCCATTCCAAATCGTCTTTAACGCGATTATATTTTCCCGCACTCCGCATTCTTCCTAGTGCTCCGTGGAGA
Source organism: Thalassobacillus sp. CUG 92003 (assembly GCF_013618635.1). Taxonomy (GTDB): domain Bacteria; phylum Bacillota; class Bacilli; order Bacillales; family Halobacillaceae; genus CUG-92003. Next base: position 91,351 of record NZ_JABLSJ010000009.1, read on the forward strand.
GCCCCAACGTTCTTGGCGATAGACATTTCATTATCGTTAAGGATAACGGTTACATTTTTCCTCTCATGACCGATGTTATTCAATGCCTCTAGCGCCATGCCCCCAGTCAATGCACCATCTCCAATAATCGGAACGACGGAGTGGCTTTCTCCATTCAAGTCGCGGGCAATCGCCATGCCCATAGCCGCTGAGAGGGACGTTGAACTATGGCCCGTTTCCCAAATGTCATGGTCGCTTTCACATCGTTTCGGGAAACCACATAACCCCTGGTATTGGCGAAGCGTATCAAATTGTCCAGCACGTCCTGTCAGAATCTTATGGATATAGGATTGATGACCGACATCCCAAATCAATCGATCTTCCGGGCTTGTATAAACTTGATGAAGCGCTAATGTGAGCTCTACCACTCCTAAGTTAGCCCCAAGATGTCCACCTGTTTCGGACAGGTTTTGAATTAAGAATGAGCGAACAGAAGCAGCCAATTCTACAAGCTGTTCATCAGTTAATTTTTTTAAAAAAGCAGGGTTTTTAATATTGTACAGATCCATAAATGGACCTCCTATCATCATCTAGATTTTCTGGTTTTTTCTGACGGACCGGATAGTATATTGATTCTTAATTGTTTTTCTAGAAAAGCGATAGTTTTAGCCGCAAACAAAATGATTTTAGTCGAGGAATGGATGGCAAAAAACTTACCCAGCGCCTTTCCACCGACTGTAAGCGCAGCCACTATGCTTGTCAATACGACCGACAGGGTTATTTGTGTAGTGGAACCATCTGATTCTCCGAGTACATTCACCAGCTGGAGTACAACAACAGCAGAAGCTGTACCACTTACGATTCCTGATATATCCCCGATTACGTCGTTGCAAAAGCTAGCGAAACGATCGGCATTACGTACAATCAAAATAGCTTCTTTGGCTCCCGTTACCTTCTCTGAAGCCATGGCATGAAAAGGGGGCTCAGCTGCTGCAGTCGCTGCTATCCCCAGCGTATCAAATAAGACACCTACGGCAACAATAATAAAGACAATGCACAATCCGACAACCCAAACGACCCCACTTAAAATCGAAGACGATATGATTGAAAAAATAGCCGCTAACACAAATGTGATAACGGCAATACTTATACTGAATTTGAGTGATCTTTTTAATTTGTAATTCATGATAAACCTCGTTCATTGTAAGTGGCTTTAAATATGTAGGAAAGGAATGGTCACCTTATAAGTAAAAATTACGGCTTAGGTCCAGTAGGTTTTCCCAACCGGGTACCGAGTGTCGCCACTCTGGCGGTTCCCCTTTAAACCCGGATCGGCACTGTTTCCAGTAACCGGACTGGATTACCACTTAGTCCGTACTATAATTCTTATAAGGTGTCCATCTCGAACAGTCTAGGAGATTTCCTCGACAGCCTTTGACCGTCTCCTAGCCTCTTTTGCAGAGCTGATTTCATACAGTTCATAACAGACATCGGCAGCGGCCAACTGCATCATAATCTGTGTTCTTATACTGTAATCCCCTCAGCACCACTCAAGGCAGGCTACGCTGCACATACAGAATTGCTCCATATGTCGCAGGTTCATACCCCATTTCATAATGACGCCAGGCTTAGGCATCATCACAAAGATGGGCCTCCGCGGAAGCAGGGTCAACGCCCACATGCCTTTGTGGATCGCCCTGCCACCTTAACTCCCAGCATCGACCCAAGGCTGGGCGCCTCAAGCCGACACAAGGAACTTCATCGATATGCCCTTTGGCGGATTTTTAGGCCCGCCTTCAGAAACGGAGGACCGACTAGAATACTGCACCATTCCTTTTGTAAATATAATATAACATACAGCTTATTATTCCACAATTAATTTAGACTCAGTGATCGCGCTCACTTAAGTGCAGAATCAACTGGGCTAAATACGTGTGATTCACGCCAGCCTCAGTTAAAGCGTCCAATGCCTGAGCTACATATGATGCTTTTTGATTAATCGCTCCATCCAGACCTAATAATTGTGGGTACGTGCTTTTCTTGTTGCCTTCATCACTTCCGATTGGTTTGCCCAGTTTCTCATTATCGCCGATCACATCAAGGATATCATCTTGAATTTGAAAGATAAGGCCGATGTGTCGTGCAACGCTTTCAAGCGCGGTCAATTGTTTATCATCAGCCCCTCCAACGAGCGCGCCTGCATTTAATGCGAACATAAGCAATTCACCCGTTTTGTGTTGATGGATACGTTCTAACTCCTCCAGGGCGATCGTTTGCCCTTCTGATTGCATATCTCTCATTTGACCTTCAACCATACCGGTCGCACCGCTGGCTTCGGACAAGCTTTGAATAAGCGATAGCCTGTGATTAGATGATAGTGATGATGCGTGAGAAATGATGCGAAAACTCAACGTCAGTAATGCGTCTCCTGCTAATATAGCCGTAGCTTCATCGAATTTTTTATGATTTGTCGGTGAACCTCTGCGAAAATCATCATTATCCATGGCAGGTAAATCGTCGTGAATCAAGGAATACGTATGAACCATCTCTAAGCCACAAGCCGGGGCGATGACATCAACATCCCGGCCTCCAAACGCTTCACAAGCAGCCATCATGAGAACAGGGCGAAGCCTCTTACCGCCTGCATCCACAGAATAAAGCATTGCTTCCCGGATCCGCCCTTCGCGGGTAGACTGTACAATATAATCTCTGAGGTAGTGATTAACTAAGTCCCGCTTAGCTTTTATATAATCATTCAAAGGTTGGCTCACGTGTCTTCCTCCACTGAGAAAGGTTCATACTCGCCATGTTCATTTACGATTTGCTGCATCTGTTCTTCCACGCGACCTAGTTTATCACTGCATAATTTAGATAATTTCATGCCCTCCTGATAGTATTGGATAGCCTGTTCGAGCGGAACATCGCCTTCTTCTAATTTCTCCACCAACTCTTCTAACTGTTTCATCGCTTGCTCAAAACTGAGTTCTTGATTTTGTTCTTCACTCATCATTTTCCTCCTCTATTCCCCATACCTGACAGTCAAGTGTACCGCCTTGCATTTTAAGAGATACGGCATCACCAGGATGCACCTGGTGAATGTGTTTGATTACATGCCCTTGTTCAGAATAAGGGATGGCAAACCCCCTCTTCATTGTATCTAAAGGGCTCAACAAAGAAAGTTTCTCCAATAAGGAGGTGAAATGGTTTTTTTTGGTCTCCACCTGCTGTGCTGTAGCTTTGTTAAGTTGGTGCCGATTCCTCTCCAGCTGTTGGTGGTACAATTGAACTTGTTTCCCGGGGTGTTGCTGACCGAAACGTTTTGATAGGTTGAACAACCTTTCACGCTGCTGGGTATGGGAAAAACGATACTGTTGCCACAAACGTTCCATAATGCGATCCAAATCTTGTTCTTTTTGTCTCATCAGTTGTGCCGGGAAGCGGAAAGCGTATGATTTTTGCAGCCTGGAAAGCGATTCTTTAGCCTCTCTCACGTGCTGCTTCATGGTCCTGTCCATCCGTTGCTGTAACAACCCTACACTCCGCAGCAACTCCTCTTTTGAAGGTACTGCCAGTTCGCCTGCACCCGTAGGCGTTGCCGCACGTACATCCGCAACGAAATCACTGATGGTTATATCCGTTTCATGTCCCACGGCGGATATGACCGGCACGCGGGATGCATGAATCGCCCGGGCGACCACTTCTTCATTAAAGTTCCATAAATCTTCAATCGATCCTCCGCCTCTGCCGACAATCATCACATCAAATGTATCCATACGGTTGACATATTGAATGCCTTCGACGATTGAAGAGGCTGCCTGCGCCCCTTGCACTAAAACAGGGACGACCGTCACTTTTGCCAACGGATACCTTCGCTTGATTGTAGTCAAGATATCACGAACGGCGGCGCCAGTTGGTGAAGTCACCACAGCAATCCGTTTAGGAAATGGGGGCAAAGGGCGTTTGATTCCCTCTGCAAATAATCCTTCTTTTGCGAGTTTTTCTTTCAACTGTTCAAAAGCCAGAAAAAGAGCACCTATTCCATCGGGTTGCATGTCTTGAACATATAATTGGTATTGTCCCATCGGCTCATAGACATTCACATCTCCTCGTAGAACGACGTTCATGCCATTTTCCGGTGTAAAACTCAAGTTCCGGTTCGCCCCCGCGAACATAACAGCTTGGATTCTTGCCTGCTGATCTTTAATAGAAAAATACATATGGCCTCTGCTATGGTGTTTGAAATTTGAAATTTCACCCTTGAGCCAAACTTCTTTCAAATGGGGGTCACTGGACAATTTACGTTTGATATATTTCGTTAAAGCTGAAACAGTCAAATAGTGTTCGTTCACATTAAATCCCCTCTATGTAACGTTATGAATGGATTTCGCTGCTTGAATCGTATTAGATAACAGCATGGTGATCGTCATCGGTCCGACCCCTTTGGGCACTGGCGTGACGTGAGAAGCTTTCTCTTTGACGGAATCAAAATCCACATCACCCGTCAGCTTGCCGTCAACACGGTTTACCCCCACGTCGATTACAACAGCCCCTTCTTTAATATCATCGCCTGTAATGAAGGCCGGTTTTCCGACTGCCACAATCACAATATCAGCATGTCTCGTGTGGTGCTGCAAATTTTCCGTGCGCGAATGACAATGGGTGACCGTCGCGTGTTCATTAAGTAACAATTGCCCTACCGGCTTGCCGACTAGATTGCTACGTCCGATAATGACAACATGGCGTCCCTCTAGTGCAATACGAGCACGCTTAAGCATGACAAGAATGCCATATGGCGTACAAGGGTAGAACGTGTCCTGGCCTGTCATCATACGCCCGATATTAATAGGATGGAATCCATCGACATCTTTTTGGGGTTCTATTGCTTCAATCACCTTTTGGTCGTCAATATGATCAGGCAGCGGAAGCTGGACCAGGATGCCATGGACTTCTCCATCTTGATTAAGCTGGCCGATCAAGTCGAGCAATTCTACTTCGCTCGTGTTTTCAGGTAATTCAATCAGATTAGAAGCCAAACCGATTTTCTCAGAAGCTTTCTGTTTGCCTCTTACATAAGAAAGGGAAGCAGGGTCATCTCCAATCAACACCACAGTCAACCCCGGTATAATGCCTTTTTCCCTTAGCTCAGCTGCTTCCTGCTTCATATCCTCTCTGATTTCAGTAGCAAGTTGTTTTCCGTAAATCACTTCTGCTCCCATGAATCACTCATCCCCTTTACTAGCTAATGGTTATTGGCTGTCCTGGACCTTACTGTTTATTAATGCGCGAGAGAACCGCATTTACAAAACTCCCCGACTTTTCTTCCCCAAATAGTTTTGCAAGCTCTACAGCTTCGTTAATGGCGACTTCGTGCGGGATATCTTCATTGTAGACCATTTCATACACAGCGATTCTCAAAATGGTTCGTTCCACTCTTGGTAATCTGGAAATGGTCCAGTTTTCCATATGATCCGTTATTGTTTCATCAACGTTCGCACGGTTTTTCTTAACCCCGTGCACAAGACCTAATAGGAAGGGGTCATCACCTTCGTCTAATACGTGCTGAATAGCATCTTCTGGTTCCATATCATTAACATCCATTTGAAAAAGTGCCTGAAAAGCTTTCTCTCGTGCGTCCCGTCGGTTCATCTTCATTCTCCTTTAAAGGTAATATCCGATAAGAATCATAACATTTTCACCCCTTAAAAGCTATTATTCTCCTATGTAAAAGGCCATAAAAGGTGGGGTCCTTTTATGGCCATACTCATTCGGATTACTCCTCTGTTACTTCTTCTTCTTTCACTTCCATTTGAATACCTACCACATGGATATTGATTTCACTTATTTCTAAGGCAGTCATATTTTTCAAAGCCTGTCGCGTGTTATCCTGAATTTTTTGTGCCGTATCAGGAATAGAGATGCCAAAATCCATGATGACATAGATATCAATCAATATGCCATCTTCTCGCAGCTCCACCTTAACACCTTTACCGTGATTTTTTTTGCCGAGGCGTTCCACAACACCAGAGGCAAAATTTCCGCGCATGGAGGCTACACCGTTCACTTCTGTAGCAGCAATACCCGCAATAACTTCGATGACTTCAGGGGCTATTTCAACAACTCCGAGCTGTGAACCATCACTTACATTCAATAGTTGTTTCTCACTCACTCACTTCACTCCCTTCAATCTCATCCTTCATTATAGTATATTTATCTAAAAACTTTGTATTAAAATGACCTTCCACAAATACTTCATGCTGCATCATACGCTGATGAAACGGTATCGTTGTATGGACGCCTTCGATGACAAATTCATCTAATGCACGTTTCATACGCTGAACCGCTTCATGACGATCATTACCGTACGTAATCAATTTCGCCACCATCGAATCATAGTAAGGCGGAATCATGTAACCAGGGTACGCTGCAGAATCAACGCGAACACCAAATCCTCCCGGTGGTAAATACATATCAATTCGGCCGGCAGAGGGCATAAAGTTTCGGAAGGGATCTTCCGCGTTAATCCGGCATTCCATAGCCCATCCTTCAAACTTTATATCGCCCTGAGTGAATGAAAGCGGCAGATCGTTAGCTACATTCAGCTGTTCTTTGATCAAATCAATGCCCGTTACCATTTCCGTAACAGGGTGTTCGACTTGAATCCGTGTATTCATTTCCATAAAATAAAACCGATCTTCATTTTTATCATAGATAAATTCGATCGTACCGGCACCCGAGTAATCAACAGCCAGGGCTGCTTTGACCGCTGCGTCACCCATCTCTTTACGTTTTTCCGGGGTGATGGCAGGAGAAGGGGTCTCCTCGATCAATTTTTGCAGACGTCTTTGAATGGTACAATCTCGTTCTCCTAAATGAACAGCGTTACCGTGGTTATCAGCTAACACCTGAATCTCCACATGTCGGAAATCTTCAATATATTTTTCTAAATAAACCCCAGGGTTACCAAACGCTGTTTCTGCCTCCTGTTGGGTCACTTGAATGCCTTTCACTAAATCCTCCTCATTTTGCGCAACGCGGATGCCTTTACCACCGCCTCCTGCAGTTGCTTTAATGATGACAGGATAACCGATCTCTTTTGCAACTTTAATACCGCTTTGTTCATTCTCAATAATGCCTTCTGAGCCGGGTACGACAGGCACACCGGCTTCCCGCATCGTTTCTCTCGCCACATCTTTTGTCCCCATTTTTTGTATGGCATATGCAGAAGGACCAATGAACGTGACATTGCACTCTTTGCACATTTCAGCAAACTCGGCATTTTCCGATAAAAAACCATAGCCAGGGTGGATAGCGTCAACTTCAGCCAACGTTGCCAAACTCATGATATTCGTATAGTTCAAATAACTGTCTTTGCTTAAAGTCGGACCTACGCAATAGGCTTCATCGGCTAACTGGACATGAAGAGCCTCTTTATCCGCTTCCGAATAAATGGCCACTGTTTCAATATCCATTTCTTTACAAGCCCGGATAATCCGGACAGCAATTTCCCCTCGGTTGGCAATCAGTACCTTGTTAATCACACTAACTCCCCCTTCCTTATACAGACTTAATCCGGAAAAGGGGCTGTCCATACTCAACTAATTCCCCATCTTCCACGAGAATTTCGACAACCTCACCAGAGACTTCTGCTTCGATTTCATTAAATAATTTCATGGCTTCCACAATGCATACGACCGAATCTGTCTTCACTTTGTCTCCAATTTGAACAAACGGATCATTCTCAGGAGATGAAGCCTGGTAAAACGTGCCGACCATCGGTGAGGTAACCTCTTTGTCATAAGCTGGAGCAGCTTCACTGCCTTGATCCGGTGCTTCTTGATTATTTTCTTCCTCTTGTGCGGTAGTTTCTTTAACCGTTTGCCCCGAGTGAGAGGATTCGTTTGCAGCTTGAGGAACTGATGGTGCTTCTGTTTGTACAGGTGCTTCTGTTACAACTTTTCCATTCTGTTTTTTCATGGAGACCTTCGTCCCGTTTGTTTCATAAGCGAATTCTTCAATTTGGGATTGATCGATAAGCTTGATCAACTCACGAATTTCTTGAACCTTTAACATGTCTCGTTCGCTCCTTTTATGTATTGGTAGGTTATGATAAATGATTAATTTATGAATGACGCCTCTCAAACATTTTACGATAGATTGATGGGAAACTGCAACTATACGTAAAGGAATCGGTAATCAAACGAAAAAAAGCCTGAACTCGCCATAATAGAAAGATGAACAATTATTTCCATCTCTTCTTATTATGGGCGGGTTCAAGCCTTGGTATCCCTATGTGTGAACGATTTGAAGCATCAGCTCACCGGCTGGAATTGCACTTCTATATTCGTATGGCCAAATTCATCTGCCACCATTTGGATAATGTGATTGGTCTCCTGCTCATTTAATTCGTCAACTTGCACCGTCACATGTATCGTGTCTTCTTCGGCCCGGACAAGGACATCCTCGTATTGATTGCTTGCCTGGATGGTGTTTTCTAAGATCGATTCTTTCGATCGGGTCTCTCTTAATACCTGCATCTCTTCCATCGCTTCATTCTTTTCTTCTGCGGTAAAGTCACTTGAAGCTACAATTTCAGATAATTGCTCTTCCTGTTGATCACGTTTGGTTTGCAGCTCCATCCGAACAGATGTGAACAGTTCATCACTCGACATTTGTGAAATCACGGTGTCACCTTCACTATTGCCTTCTTCTGTTCCTTCTTCTTCAGGCGCATCGCCTTCTTCACCTGATTCCTGTTCTGTCAGGTCCTCTTCGTTCAAAAACGCCATCTCTTCTCCTTCAGGCGCCGTCATATAATACACACTCAGAACAATTAATAAGCTTAACATCGTCATGAGCCAAACTGTTTGTTTTTTTAACATTGGAAAACCTCCTATGGTTTAGGCATTACAGAAACTCTGTGACTTGGAACATCCAACACGCGAGATGTGGCTTCTACGACCCAAGATTTCAACTCCATGTTCTCTACGCCCTTGGCAACAATCAACACCCCTTTTATACCAGGTTTTTTAGTTTTCACGAGCAGCGGCACCTCGCGATCCCCCTGTCTGACTAAAATGATTTGATTCTCCCGGCTATAATCCTCAATACTCCTCTCTCCCCCGTTGTCATCCAATTCTTCAGTGGTTTGTTTCCCTACAATCAAGTTTTTATCAAACACTTTTTCTTGCGTAGCTTCAAGATTAATCATGAGGTCAACATCACTAATTCCCTCAATGTTTTCTAATAGTGGTTGTAATTGCTCTTCATAACTTGACTCTAACGCTTTGATTTCTTTGTTATCACTCTCATCGTTCGAGACATGATCTTCATTGGCTTCGGAAGCGATCGGTGGTTCAGGGGGGGCTTCTTTGTCATCGGGCAACCAATTGCCTATCAGCAATAAAAATATTCCAATCACCCCGAGAGCAATCACGTAAATTTTTTTATTGAATTTTCGGCCTTCTCCTCCCGAAAGATTGCCCAACATATTTTTCAAATACTTACTCATCCGGATCCTCCCAATGAATGTCGATTATTTCTTGATCCATTTCCAACTCTTTGGCAAGCCATTCCACCAATCCCTTCTTTTCCGGGTTATCACGTTGGCTTTCATCGGAATCGATATCAATTTCCACCTGTGATACGTTGCCTGCCCCCTCTGTCTCAGATACTGTGACTATGAGCTTTTCTAAAGTCTCAGTGCTTGGCGAAGGCTCTTTGAACGTTAGATCAACCCCGTTTAATTGAAGATCCCATTCTTCTGATAAAGGTGTTTCGAGCTTTTCATGCAATGCTTGTTTTACTTGTTCTAATTTATATGCATCTTGTTGGACGAGTATTTCATTTTTCTTTTTTTCAATAGATTCTTCCATGTCTTCCTCTTCTGTAATCTGATTCAATGCTGCCATGGAATAATTGGTTATCTCCTGGGGCCGGATTTGGAACAAACTGAACAGCGGGTCGAGAAGGACCAATATTAACAGCAGCCCGATAACCAGCCTGGCATATTTTTTCAACGAACCTGATGGCAGGATCATATCCACGGTCATGGCTAAAAGCAAAAATAGAACGACCTGGGTGAGCCATTGGGTAAGAAATGTCATCGTAACCTCATCCTTATCGAATCATCATGGTAATATTGCTGGCTGCTACCAACATGACAATGAGTAAAAAAAACATAAATGACACCATCAATAAAGAAGCAAATACGTACACGATATGCTTACTGATGATATTCATACTTTGGGTTACCGGCCCATCACCTAACGGTTGCAATAAAGCCGCCGCCACCTTATAAATTATAGCGATCGCAAATACTTTAAGGGCTGGGAATAGAGCGAGTCCTAATATGATAACGACGCCTGCAAGACCAACTGTATTCTTTAATAGAAGTGACGCTCCCAGAATCGTGTCGGTGGCATCGGTGAACAGCCGACCGACCACCGGAACAAAATTACCTGTTACAAAACGCGCTGTCTTGATCGCAACCCCATCCTGGACAGCTGTTACCGCGCCTTGTACTGACACAACGCCAAGAAATATCGTTAAAAACGCTCCTAACAAAGCTATACCAGTATTGCGCAATAACTGGGCCAACTGATCGACTTTATATCTATCTGATAAGGTCCCGATAATCATTAATAGGGCAGACGACGTGAATAACGGAATTAAGACGGTTTTAACAAGAACACCGCTCGTATGAACGAGAGCTATGATAATGGGATGAAAAAATGAAACTGTCATTAAGTGACTGATCGAGGCCATGATCCCTAATAATAGAGGAAGCAGTCCCATCATAAAACTGCTCATATGATCGATAGCATCGACAGTATAGTCTATGACGATATGAAAGCTTTCCAGAGCCAGCGTAATAAGAACAAGAAATATGATCATATACGCAATACGACTGACAGCTGTTGATTCGAATGCATTTTGAATCGATTGAAGGACAGTGCTGAACAACGTTAAAAACAGTAACGAAGCAAGCAACCTGCCATTTGCAAGTAATTCGTGCAGAAAAAATTGGAGCAGACCGGGGATCCACTTTGACGAATCAAACTTTTCTGGATTTTCTAGAAGAGAGCGAAGATCATTCACATCGTTTACTGGAAGATACTCACCGTATTCATCGCTCAGTAATTCCCAGGACTCTTGCAGCTCCTCTAGTGATATTTCATCAAGCATGCCTGTTTCTGGCGTTTTTTCTGTCTCGGCTTGTACGTCTGGGATGGCAACTAAAAATTGGAGCAGAATGACAGCAATGAATAGGTTCATGATCTTGTTCATAGAATGGCAAGCCCCTTATTTAGGTTAATCCGGCAAAAATTTTAGTATCGATTCGATTACCGTGGTCAGAATTGGCATAGCTAAAAGAAGTATAAATATCTTACCTGCCATTTCCACTTTGGAAGCAATCGCTTCCAATCCTGCATCCCGTACTATGTGAGCACCGAATTCAGCAATATAGGCTATGCCGATGATCTTCAAGATGACTTCTACATACATCCGGTCAATATTGGCCTGATTGGACATGTAGGTGATCAAAGAAAAAACATGTGTGATTTGCGTGATCAATACTGTGAATAAAATGACGCCGGTAAATAATAAGAGCAAATAAGCCAATGTCGATTTTTTTTCTTTTAACAACAATATGAGTAACGCAGCGATGATGGCCAGGGAAACAATTTGTAATATATCCATATCAGCCTACCCTTGGTATAAGAACACAGATTTGATTTGTTGAAATAAATCAGCTAAACGGTTCAACACGATAAAAAGTACAATGATAAACCCTACCAGTGTAGCAACATGGGCGATTTCCTCTTTTCCCATTTGCTTTAAAATACTGTGAATCATTGCCACTATAATGCCGATACCTGCTATTTGAAATAAAATCGTAGCATCATGCAACACAATGGTTGTCCTCCTCCTAAATGATCAGAATAATGACTAATAATCCACTCAGCACCCCTAAACCGCGCGCCATTTGATGATATTGATGAAACATCGTCACAGCATCTTCGAGCTCCCGCTCCAAATGCGATAACGTTAAGCGTATTTGCTTTTGTTGGTGGATCAAATCGTGCTGCCCCAGTGTGTTGCCAAACTGGATCAAGATCTCCTTCTCATTCTGGTCCAGGGCATTTTGTTTCCAGTGAAGATGAATATGGTCTTCCCATAATTGCGAAAAGTCGTCTGTCTTCTTTCCATAGTCAGCGATTAATTCTGCAAAAAAACGAGCAATCGGCTGAGGAAGCTGTTTCTGAATGGTTTCACAGACCTCTCGGAGGGATGATTGACCGTATACCATTTCAGCCTCGATCATTTGGATCGCGTTTTTCCATTGACGAATCTGTTGAGGGCGCTGTTTGAATTTCGCTGCTAAGTCAAACCCCGCCCACGTAGTTGCGGCCAGTACGATGAGCGCTCCTATCCATTGCACGTTGGTCCCTCCCATCTTGTGTAGTTAAAACTTGACCGTTTTTATTGAAAATGGTGATCACCTGCCTGCTATTCGCCGGATTCCCTGATAGGATCACAAAACGATCAAATACTTTCTCCTGGATCAGCTTATGGATAGAGGGGCGACGTTTCACATCTTCCATATTCGCCCCATGAATACTGCAGATTAATGACACTCCGGTGTAAACTGCTTCATAGATTGCTGACGCATCTGCTCCCCCGCCGACTTCATCCACTACCATGACTTCCGGCGACATGGAACGAATCATCATCAACATGCCTTCTGACTTTGGACAGGCATCCATCACATCAGTCCGCAACCCCACATTTAATTGAGGAACACCTTGCAGCGATGACGCAATTTCAGAACGCTCGTCCACGATCGCAACTTTACAAGGAGAGACGTTTTTCCCACCCGTTCCTATAATACGGGCTATGTCCCGTAAATATGTGGTTTTACCAGACTGTGGAGGACCGACGACAAGGGTATTCAGATAGTGCTTGTCGTATAGATAAGGCATCAACTTTTCTGCTTGTCCCACTTTCTCTCTAGCAATTCTTATATTCATAGATGAGATGTGCCTGATCGTTTCAATGGTTTTACCAAAACTGTTCACTTTTCCTGATAACCCGACGCGATGACCGCCATTAATCGTTATAAACCCCTCTTTCAATTCATCTGCATAAGCGTAAAGTGAAAACTCACTGATTTGATTTAATACATATGCGGTATCTTCAGCTCGCATGATGGTCTGCTGGAGAAATTCGTGCTTATGCGTGTAATTCACTTCAATATACCTGCCTACCCGGATGCGTATTTCTTGCACGTTCTGCCAGTCAATATTGTTCTCCAGAATGTGTTTCAAACGGTCTGGAAACAGGATCGTTATCTCCTCCACAAGGCATGACCCTCTTCTCTGTTTTTACTTCATATATATGTCTAAGAGAGAAGCTTATGACTCTCTCCCCTCTCAAAAGCAACTGTTGAATATATAAATCAACGAACGTTATTACGTGACACTTCATTAAGCTATGCCCATATAGCGTTGGAATAACTTAACCTAACCTAAAGGCTTTGTAATAAAAGTCACAAAACAACACATTCTAAGACAAACTCTTTGAAAGGGGGCATTTTCATGACAGACAAAGATAAACAAACAAACGAATTAGATGATAGTGCCCCGCATGCTCTCTTTTCCAGAGTAGAGAAAAACATAGCGTATATTGAAACTGCCTTAGGAAATAGTACCGACTTGGTCATCAGGCATATCCAGCTTAATAAAACCAAATGTGCCGTGTTATTTATTGACGGCTTAGTCGATAAACATACGGTTCAGAATTTTCTTATGGAAGCTTTGATGCTTGAGATGCCAAAACGCCGTGTCAGCGTTACTACGCTGTATAACACCATTAAAGATGCTTCGCTCCCCATAGGAGAGCTCGAAGAAGTTAAACAATTCAAAGATTTATTCAGTCGACTCCTCTCCGGTGAAACATTACTCCTCCTTGATGAAGAGACTTCAGCGCTTGCAGCAAGTACCAAAGGCTGGAGAGACCGGGGAGTCCAGGAAACCAATTCCGAGAGTGTTATCCGCGGGCCAAAAGAAGCCTTTACAGAAACGTTAAGGACGAATACAGCATTGGTTCGCAGGAAAATAAAGGATCCCAAGCTTCGTATTGATGGAAAAGTGATTGGGCGTGTCACTCAAACCGAGATCGCAGTTATTTATGTGGACGGTCTTGCAGATGAATCTGTTGTAGAAGAAGTTCATAGTAGACTTGATGCTATAGACATAGACGGGGTGTTAGAGAGTGGTTATCTTGAAGAATATATAGAAGATGCTCACTTCTCCCCCTTTCCGACTGTTTATTACTCGGAAAGGCCCGATGCGATAGCAGGCGGTTTATTAGAAGGAAAGGTTGCCATTATTACAGACGGTACACCGAATGTTTTACTCGTGCCGGCTTTATTCGTGAATTTCTTGCAATCAAGTGAAGACTATTACCAAAGGTACGATATCGGGACGTTCATCCGGTTACTTCGGCTTTTGTCTTTTTGCGTCGCTTTGTTTATGCCTTCTTTATACATTGCTTTTACGACTTTTCACCAGGAGATGATTCCACCGTCATTACTCATCAGTCTAGCGGCTCAAAGAGAAGGCGTGCCGTTCCCGGCTTTCGTTGAAGCGTTATTGATGGAATTCACTTTTGAGATTTTGAGGGAGGCAGGGGTACGGTTACCAAAGGCTGTCGGGTCGGCCGTTTCGATTGTTGGGGCTCTCGTCCTTGGTGAATCAGCAGTCCAGGCAGGGCTCGTTTCACCGGCTATGGTCATCGTGGTTGCTCTGACAGCGATCAGTAGTTTTGTTTTTCCATCTTACAATATGGCCATTCCGATTCGTATGCTTCGGTTTTTATTTATGATTCTGGCAGCCACTTTCGGGTTATACGGGATTATTTTAGGATTGATCGCCCTGATCATCCACATGTGCAGTTTAAAATCGTTTGGCTCGCCTTACATGTCCCCCTTCGCTCCGTTAACAACGAAAGATCAAAAAGACGTACTGGTACGCTTTCCTCACTGGGGGCTATTCTCACGTCCCAGTACACAAGCGAAAAATAATCAAGGCAGAACCAGCCATTCATCGAGGGGAGGGCAATCATGAGGCACCCGTTAGCTCCACACGGATATGTGAAATGGACATTGGTATGGGTAGTAATGGTATTGACACTCACAGGCTGTTGGAGCAGCAGGGAGTTGGATGAACTAGGTGTGGCGGTTGCGATTGGAGTTGATAAAGACGAGGATGATAGGTATGTGCTATCTGTCCAGATCATTAACCCTTCCGAGGTTGCTTCTGATGCCCCGACAACGCGGCCGCCCGTTACCTTATACACCACAACAGGTGATACATTATTTCAAGCTTTTCGAAATATGACGACCCACTCTCCGAGAAAAGTATATGTCTCGCAATTACGCATGGTTGTATTAGGACCCGAGATTGTGAACGAAGGTGTCACGCCGGCACTCGACCTCTTGTACCGGAATCATGAATTCAGACCGACCTTCTTTGTCACCGTCGCGAGGGATGCATCTGTCAGCGATATTTTGAGCACGCTCACACCTTATGAGCGCATACCTGCTAAAAAATTGATGGACTCACTGATTGATACCGAAGAAAATTTAGGCATCACTAAAAGCGTTACGATTGACAATTTGATTGCGGACGTTCGGAGTAACGGAAAAGAAGCGGTCCTGCCGGGTATTCTGATGGAAGGCGACGCAGCTACTGGCACAAGCACGACAAACGTAGAAAAAGTCGATGCGCCAACTAAGTTAAGCATAGATGGTTTAAGTATTTTCCGTGGGGATCAATTGGTGGGATGGTTAAAGGAAGAGGAAAGTCAAGGCTATAATTATGCTACCGGAACAGTGCAGAGCACGATAGAAACTTTTGCGTGTGACAATCCTGGAACGTTAAGTGTGGAAATTCTACGATCGAACGCAAGTATGGATGCGCAACTGCGATCGGGAAAACCAACGATTACGATCCGAGTCGAGGTTGAAGGAAACGTGGGCGAAGTCGATTGTGTCATTGATCTAAGTGATGACGACAAAATGAAAGATATTAATAAAAAGACAGAAGAAGTCATTGAAAAGAAAATTAATGCGGCGATCAACGTCACTCAGGAAGAATACGCTAGCGATATTTTCGGTTTTGGCAATGTCATTCACAGAAACCATCCTGCATATTGGAAACAAATAAAATACGATTGGAAAAGCCATTTCTCAGAATTAGAGGTTAAAACGGATGTTAAAGTCAAAATTCGTCGTAAAGGAAAATCAACGCAACCACTTCAATCGGAAGGGTAGGCAAATCGTATGTGGGCGATCATTGCTATATTAATCGTAGCTGGCGCTATCTTCTTCATGGAAGTCCCTAAGCTGAAAAAAAAGAAGCAAATAAAAGATATGTGGTATGTTATTATTCTGCTCGCCTTAGCCACCGCCGCCACTCTGTACGAAAGCACAGGGATGGAGACGCCTAACCCACTCGACTTTATTCAGTCCGTCTATGCTCCAATCCGATCATGGTTCCAAAACTAATCCGTTACAGGTTTAATGAGAAAGAAAGGGAGGTCTAGATGGGCAATCACACAATTAGTCCCCGGCAATTTATGTACCTGGTCATCCTCTTTACAGTTGGGAGCTCCATCTTAATCATCCCAACCCCGACTGCTGCGATGGCTAAACAGGATGCATGGTTATCGGTCCTTTTACCAGTGTCAGCAGGTACCTTGATCATTTGGTTTTTAAGTACGTTTGGCAGGCAATTAGAGAATAAGACGTTTGTAGAGGCTGCCATTTTTGCATTTGGCAATTGGTTTGGACGATTGCTCAGCTTCTTTTATTTAAGCTTCATTTTTATTCTGGGTGCGCTAGTATTGAGGAATATTGGAGACTTTATGACTACGCAAATCATGCCGGACACCCCGTTACAGTTCACCCATATATTATTTTTGCTTGTGGTCATTTTTGGAGCAAGGCAAGGACTTGAGGTAATCGGGCGTTCTTCGGAAATATTTATTCCGTGGATATTTCTGCTACTGTTTTTTTTATTTTTTTCCATTTCTCCCCAAATTAATCTAGACAACCTCCAGCCGATTCTAGGTGGAGGCATTAAACCGATCTTGTCATCGTCGCTTACGTATTTGGGCACTCCTTTGCTGGAAATGGTGATTTTCCTGATGGTGTTCCCCTACGTGAAAGAAAAAAAGAAGGCAGGACGAGCCTGGATCTTAGGCGCCTTGATCGGCGGCTTGATATTGACATTAGTGACGTTGTTCAGTGTTTTGGTGATGGGCAGCGATTTAACTGCCTTAAACGCTTACCCTAGTTATGAACTGGCCAAGAAAATTAATTTAGCTGGATTTCTTGAAGGAGTAGAAATTATTGTCGCCATCATCTGGATGCTGACCATATTTTTCAAGCTCGTCATCATTTATTTTGCTTGTTCACTTGGCACAGCCAATTTTCTCAACATGGAAGACTACAGGCCATTGCTTCTTCCTACCGGGATGGGCATGGTTGTATTGTCTATTGTGGCTTACCCTGATGTCGCTTATTTCGAAGCCTTTCTTGGGGAGACATGGTTCCTCTATGCACTAACACACGGCATGCTGCTTCCATTAATCATTTGGGCGGGGTTTATGATTAAGCGCGCTCATACAGAATCGTCTTAGTATAGCTGCCCATGGCAGTTATGAACGACAGATGGAATCAAAAAAAACAGCCTTAGCTCTGGTTAGAATAGAGCTAAAGCTGCTAGTTGTTTCTTTTGACTTTATTTCGATTGACCCTAAGCTTCAAACAGTTTTTTTAAAACTGAATGAGAAAAAATGCTATGCGCGTGAAACATACTTACCGTCTGTTGTGCTGATGACTAAGTTTTCCCCTTCTTCGATAAAGAAAGGCACTTGTACAATCAGGCCAGTTTCTAACGTGGCTGGCTTTGTACCACCGCTCGCCGTATCACCTTTGATGCCCGGTTCTGTTTCTTCTACCTTCAGTTCAACGTTTTTAGGGAGGTCGACACCGATGGTTTCCCCTTCATAGGTTAAGATGTTCACTTCAGAATTCTCTTTAAGATATTTCAATTCTCGCTCAATTGAACTGGTCGGTAATTCCATTTGGTCGAACGTATCCGTATCCATGAAGGCATGCATATCCCCAGAGGAGTACAAGTATTGCATCTTGCGGTTTTCAATATGAGCACGCTCTACTTTTTCCCCTGCACGAAATGTTTTTTCTTGAATGTTGCCATTACGCATATTCCTTAATTTAGAGCGAACAAACGCGGCGCCTTTTCCTGGTTTGACATGCTGAAAATCAATAACTTGCCAAATATCATGATCTACCTGGATGGTCAAGCCTGTCCGAAAATCATTTACAGAAACCATTTTATTCCTCCTTAATATTACAAT
Source organism: Thalassobacillus sp. CUG 92003 (assembly GCF_013618635.1). GTDB lineage: Bacteria > Bacillota > Bacilli > Bacillales > Halobacillaceae > CUG-92003. Next base: position 109,777 of record NZ_JABLSJ010000009.1, read on the forward strand.
GTAATAAGCTCTTTGGGGGACGTATTGAGTCTCTCATTTCCGTCCGCCGTAATGACCGTATCGTCCTCAATCCGACAACCGCCTACCTTCGGGACATAGATGCCGGGTTCAACAGTGACCACCATCCCCGGCTCCAATAATTGCTCAGAGCGGAACGATAACCCCGGTCCCTCATGTACATCCAATCCGATGCCGTGTCCAGTTGAATGACCGAAGTACTCACCATAACCCTGGTCATTTATATAATCACGTGTTAAGGCATCAGCTTGTTTGGCTGTAATCCCTGCTTTAAGTCCATCCATGCCTTTCAACTGCGCCTGAAGAACCGTGTCATAGATCGTTTTCAGCTCGTCGTTGATATCCCCGACAGCTATCGTACGAGTGATATCTGAACAATATCCTTGATACAGAGCACCAAAGTCAAGGGTCACAAGCTCCCCCGTTTGGATCTGTTTTGTCGATGCAACGCCATGCGGCAAGGCTGAACGATAACCGGAAGCTACTATAATATCAAAACTTGACGATACCGCCCCTTGTTTCCGCATGAAAAACTCTAATTCATTGGAAACGTCAATTTCCTTTACACCAGGCTTGATAAAATCCAAAATATGAGTGAACGCATCGTCCGCTATTTTGGCTGCATCCTTTAATATAGCAAGTTCTTCATCTGACTTAATCAGACGAAGCTTTTCAACCATATTGGATGTTGGAACAAGCGTGGCTTCAATATGCTTGTCATACTTTTCAAATAAACTATATGTAAGATAATCCTTTTCAAAGCCCAATTGGTTCAGACTCAGTTGCTGTGTCTGGCTGCCTACTTCTTCTGTGATCGGCGTTTTATGTTCAATCAATTCAAAATCAGGAGCTTGATCAGCAGCTTGTTCAGTGTATCTAAAATCTGTAATTAAAATGGCTCTATCGTGTGTAATTAACACTGCACCCGATGATCCCGTGAAGCCTGTGATATATTGCCTGTTTTTATCACTTGTAATCAATAACCCTTCCAAATCACGGTCTTTCATTTCTTCTCGTAATTTATTCAGTTTCCCCATTAAACTAAAAACTCCCTTCACGATTTTTGCTGGTCAATCAAGGCCATAGCGGCCAATTGATAGCCTTTTGCTCCTAAACCAACGATTTGGCCGGTACACACTGGAGCAAGCATGGAATGGTGCCGGAAAGATTCTCTGTTGTGAACATTTGACAAATGAACTTCTATAACAGGGGGATCAATTGCTTGAATCGCATCTCGTAAAGCGATACTCGTATGTGTGTAAGCTCCGGGGTTGAACACGACACCTGTCACCTTCCCATTCGCTTGTTGAAGACGATCAATCAACTCCCCTTCATGGTTGGACTGAAAATGTTCAATGGAAAACCCATGCGGTTCCACGGACTCATTTACGCTATTGATGATTGATTCTAAAGTTTGTGATCCGTAAACGCCTGGTTCTCTCGAGCCTAACAGATTCAAATTCGGTCCATTTAACAGTAATAATCGCTTCATGTCCATCTCTTCCCCTCATGTCTATAACAGGTATCCGATACTAAGTTTATCATACTCCCCTATTATATGAATAATCATTTTGCTGACTGATTAAAGTCATGATACTCATATGATATGGAATACCCTATAAAAACACCATATAAAACATGAAGGCAGAACGTAGTCACCATCGTATCACTGCTGAGCTCTCCCCAAGCCGGCACAGCATTAAATATAGGATTGAAGGCTAAAAATATAAGCAGCCAAATGAGAATACCGTAAACTATTCCAGGCCACATCCCATGCAGCTTCTTCAAAGCCAGGTAATAGACGAGTGCTGTAACCATTGAAATCAGAGCTACAGCCAGCACGCCTAACACTTCTGCAATCCATGTTGACGTCCATTCATTTTGCCAAAATGACCGAATGAAAAAGGATGCAGGTGAGACTTCTGAGAAATGAAAAAAATAAGTGAAAGCTCCAATGCCGCTCCAAAGCACCCCTGAGACAAAACCTGTTGTTACCGCTTTGGATACCACACTCTTTTGGGGTTCCTGTTTTCGTTGGTCGTGCTTACGTTTAGACACATTCATCACCTCAGCCTTAGTTTTTCCACAATAGGCAAAATTCATCCTGCAACACGGATACCACTAGTGATATTCTGCATTTTCCTGTAAAATAATATGTAATGAATATGAAAAAGGTTGGTGGGGGAATGAAGAAGTCACAAAAGACAGCTTACGGCGGTCAAGCCGTCGTTGAAGGTGTCATGTTTGCTGGTAAAAGCAGCTACGTCACAGCTGTAAGAAGAAAAGATGAAAGTATTGAATATTTTGAGCTGGATAGGAAAGAATCTAAAGTAGCAAGGCGATTGAAAAAAATTCCGTTCGTCCGAGGGATTGTGTCACTGCTTCAAGCAAGTGCTAACGGCACGAAACATCTCAATTTTTCAAGCGAACGTTACGATGTTCACCCGGACGATGATGACGAGATTCAATCAGAAGAAGAAACGTCTAAACTTGCTATGATTCTAGGTGTGGGTGCTGTCGGAATTCTTTCCTTTCTATTTGGTAAGTTGATTTTCACGGTAACACCAGCCATTGTCGCGAATTTTTTCACCCCTATCGTGTCGGGAACGGTCGGTCAGGTTATCTTAGAGAGTTGTTTTAAGCTAATACTGCTCTTGCTTTATATCTATCTTATTTCGATGACGCCCATCATCAAACGGGTTTTCCAATATCATGGAGCAGAGCATAAAGTGATTAACACGTATGAAAATGGCAAAGACTTGACCGTAGAAAATGTTCAGCAGCAATCACGTCTCCACTATCGCTGTGGCTCTAGTTTCATTCTGTTTACGGTGATCGTCGGCATGTTTGTTTATATGTTTGTAGAGCCTGATCCCTTGTGGTGGCGTGTAGTGAACCGCATACTTTTAATCCCTGTTGTGATCGGGATTTCATTCGAAGTTTTACAGTTTACCAATAAAGTCAGAAATGTTCCTCTCCTGAATTTACTGGGCTATCCTGGCCTTTGGCTGCAACTATTGACGACAAAAGAACCTAAGGATGATCAAGTCGATGTTGCGATCCATTCTTTTAACAAAGTATTAGAAAATGATAAGAACAGCGCTAAACGTGGTATAGAGAATAGTAAGGTGGTTTCTTAATCCAATTGATGTAGAAGGGGGGAATAAACCTATGACCCGCAGCCGTCTCACGCCTGTTATTTATATTTTGATGGCTCTTGCCGTCTTTGGTGTCGGCGTCCAATTATTCAGGGATACCATGGGGTTTTTGACATCCATACTGATTATGGTCGGTGTGGCAGCGCTCCTGTATGGTGCGATTTATTACTTCTTCCTGCGTCCGCGAATGGGTGGATCTTCTGCAGAAATGAAAAAATACAAACAGGCTGTAAAACAGTCTAAAATGAGATACAGTGGCAAATCAACCTCTCAGGCAGCAACAGCCCGTGAACCCATTAAAACAGCCCCTGCCCCTAAAAAGAAAAAGAAGCGCAGCAGCGCGCCTCATCTTCGTGTCATTGAAGGCCATAAAAATAAAGATAAAGATCGAGCCTCGAATTAAGGCTCGATTATTTATTTTGACCATTGTTTTAGAAATTCCGAGCCATACTCTCTCCCTGTTACGATTAATCGCTCTACTTGATCTGTGGTCAACTGAAAATCGGTCGTATCCACCCCTTTGACTGGAATGAACAAAATATCGTTTGATTTGGATTTCGAAATATAACGGGCATCATGGGCTTTTTTCATCGTTGTAAACAACGCATGGAACATCTCAATCGAATTACGGATTTTACGTTTAGGTACATAATACGGGGGATCGCTCAATTTCATCCCTAAAATCGGCCGCTTGCGATTCCCATTGCGTTCTTCTAACACCCATACCGGAAAATTACTTAATAACCCCCCATCCACAATCAACGATTTTCTTCCTGCCTTACCTGTCAATTTAACCGGCATAAAGTAGTAGGGCAGCCCGGCACTCATCCTCACGGCTTTAGCAACCGAAAACGTCTTCGGATCAATATTGTAGAACTCCCGCAAATCATCCGGTATGACGAGGATGCGACCGAGTGTAAGATCCGAGCAGACAACCTTCAACGACCCTTCAGGCAGATCATTAAACGTTCTTACTCCTTTCAACATCAGGATGTCAGAGAGCCACGCTTCGAGTTGCTCCCCTTTATATAGCCCCATTCGAAAATACAACATGAGCCACTTTGTGAACGGCAGCATTTTTTCAATAAAAGGAGGGTCAATAAATAAGTTATAATCAATCGTTTTTAAATGGTCTTCCAGTTCTTTAACTGAAAACCCGGCAGCAAGCAGACTCGCGGTAATCGCCCCAGCAGAGGTGCCGGCAAATCGAGTGAACTCATACCCTTCCTCTTCGATAACCTGCAATGCCCCAATGAACGCGAGGGCTTTGATCCCCCCGCCGGAAAACACCCCGTCAATTTTCATAAGCTACCTCCCTAAAAGCAAGCGCCTTACTTATGTATAGAACAATCGTTTAGCAGCTAGAACTTCATATGGTAGCTAATATAAAAAGTCAAAAAGGTGACGATAGCACGTGGTTCAGGGAGAAGAGTGAAAAGAACAAAGGCGCAAGTGGTCTTTCCTTCCGCAGGTGGGTTACTTATGTCGCGAGGAGCTGGGCGCTGGAGCCGGACGTGGCTTATGAGGTATGTGTTATCCACAGGGCCCAAATTTTATAAGTTCCTAAGCAACAAAAAAACTGCCGAGCATTCCTCGACAGCTTTCAATCTTAACGATATGTTCAATTAGGCTTCTTCATCATTTTGACGTTCATTCTGATCCTGAACTTCCCTTAGTCCTTTTATACTTGCAGGGTTTTCTTCAAAATATTGCACAAGATCACCGATACGATCAATGGAATTCCAACTCAGATGATGCTCAATACCTTCAACATCTTCATAAATATTACCCTTATCCACTCCGATAATTTCAAGGAATTGTTCAAGCAACTCATGACGGTAGACTAAGCGTTTGCCTACTTTCTTTCCTTTAGGCGTCAGGATAAGGCCCCGGTATTTTTCATAATTTAAATATTGGTCTTTATCAAGCTTTTGGACCATCTTGGTAACGGATGAAGGATGAACCTGCAAATTCTCTGCGATATCCGAAACTCTTGCATAACCTTTCTCTTCGATAAGCATATATATTTGTTCAATATAATCTTCCATACTTGGCGTTGGCATGAATCATCCCCCAATATTGCTTGGCATTACGAACGTTTCACTCATCAAAATGATACACTACTTTCCGTCTAGTGACAAGGAAGCTCACATGATAATAAGAAAAACACGAAACATTAGAAAGTTCAATTGGGGGAGACGGCTGTTTATACCGTCCCCCCCCCAAACCTTTCAAAATGCCTCGTGTCAAACGATCGTTATTATAAACCACATTTTAATTGAGCATTACAATTCGTGCAGGTATTACAGCCTCCAATATCCTCTATGCTCCCCTTACGGCAAACAGGACAGGTATTACCGACTTCAGAGCCGATGGTGACATCTGTTTTATCTAATTCCTGCACCGTGTCCATCAACACCACGCGAGGTTTCCGATCTTCTTCAAATTCGATTTCTGTTTGTTCGCCGTTGTAATCATTCTCCTCTGCTTTAAGCGTAAGAACTTGACTGTCACGGCTGCCATCGACGTACACCGTACCGCCTTTGGCTCCACCGCGGTAAAGGCGCTGATACACATTTTCTACCTGCTCCACGCTATAACCCTTCGGAGCATTGACCGTTTTGGAGATAGAACTGTCCACCCATTTTTGAATGACACATTGCGTATCGGCGTGTGCTTCAGGCGATAGACTCATTGCAGTTACGAACCAATGAGGCAGTTCGTCTTCATTTTGTTCAGGGTTGTGATCCAGATATTCCTGGACGATATCAGCCTTCACCTCGATAAACTTCCCTAGTCGCCCGCTGCGATAATACGAGAATGAGAAATAAGGTTCCAGACCTGTCGAAACCCCAACCATCGTGCCAGTACTACCAGTAGGAGCCACTGTCAATAGGTGTGAGTTACGTATCCCGTGCTTTAACACACCTTCTTTAATATCCTCTGGCATTTGCTTCATATAGCCTGTATTAATGAAATTTTGCCGCAACTGCTGCGTTTCTTCCTCGGTTTGGCCGATGAGGAATGGAAAACTTCCTTTCTCCTGAGCCAAATCAATGGAAGCACGATAAGCTGTCGTGGCAATGGTTTCAAAAATCTGGTCAACGAGCTCGTTTCCTTCTGAGGAACCGTACTCAGTCTCACAATAGATGAGTAAATCATGCAGCCCCATGACCCCCAGGCCAACTCGTCGTTCCCCCAATGCCTGGGTCTTATTGTCTTCTAAGAAATAAGGTGTAGCATCAATGACATTATCCTGCATACGCACACCGGTTTGCACCGTCTGCTTCAATTTGTCAAAGTTAACTTGTTTCCTTTCTTTATCAGCCACAGAAGCCAAATTGACCGCTGCAAGATTACATACGCTATAAGGTGCCAATGGCTGTTCACCACACGGGTTGGTCGCCACCACTTTTTGACCATACGCAGACGCGTTCGTTTTGTCATTGGCATTATCGAGGAAGAAAATGCCCGGTTCTGCAGAGTAAGTGGCGCAAATATTAATCAAATTCCATAGTTCCTGGGCTTTGATCGTGCGATATGTCCGAACGCTGTAACCTTTGTCCGCCCATTCACGCACATCTCCTGATTCTTGCCATTGATCGTTATAAGCTTTCATTTCTTCAGGCGAGTAATTTTCAACGTCTGGAAAGCGAAGCTCATACGCTTCATCATTTTCAACCGCATCCATAAACTCTTTTGTGATACACACTGAAATATTGGCGCCTGTTAAAAAGTCAGGGTTATTCACATCATAGGTCCCGCCTTCACGAAGCTTTTGCTCTGCTTCTTGAAGAGACTGGTCGGTAAATCCGCCTTGACCGGGCATCGTTTTATAGTTCAGGACGCTCTGAAGTAAATCCTTTTCTATCTCAGTCAACGGGGTAAACTTCAACTTCTGTTTAGCAAGCTGCTTAATTTGTTCATCTTCCGTGTTTTCAATTAAAAACCGAAGGATACGGGGGTTTTGCATCTTCGATATGATGAATTCGATAATATCGGGATGCCAATCAGCCAGCATAATCATCTGAGCGCCGCGCCTTGATCCTCCTTGTTCCACTAGATGTGTCAACTTAGCAATGTCATCAAGCCAGGACACCGATCCTGATGATTTACCGTTCACCCCTCTGGCCAATGTATTACGGGGGCGTAAAGTGGACCCATTCGTACCGACGCCTCCACCGCGCGACATGATCTCCATGACTTGCTTGCGGTGGTCTGAAATGCCTTCACGTGAATCCTGAATGAAAGGCATGACATAACAATTGAAATACGTTACATCTGTATCGGAGCCTGCCCCGTAAAGTACACGCCCGGCTGGAACGAATTGAAGATTGGAGAGCTCCTCATAGAATGCTTCAAAGCTGGCCTGTTTTTGTTCAGGCGTAGCTTCCACTTCAGCAAGTCCCGTAGCGTTGCGAAGTGCGATTTGCTCATAATAGATCTCAAGCGGCTTATCAACTGTTTCCAAATACCTTTCAACGATTCCGGTCTCCTGTTCCTGAGGATGATCAAGAACATGGACGAACTCCTGGTTGACTTGAATGTGCGCCTTTTTGGTCTCCCAATTGATAGACGTGATGACACCTAATCCTCGGGCAGGAAATTTGGGGTCCTCTTTAACCGTGAGAACGACAAAATCGCCCTCGGAAAGCGTAAGTTTCTGTGTATCTTTAAAGGCATAACGGTCCAACATGACAAGCCTTGATACCCCTTTATGAGTGATCTTCATATCCTCTGTAATTGGATGCACTTGAGGAAATTGACGAATATCTTCGTTAAGTCGTTCTATATTAAAGTTTGTCCGAGACTCGGTTGTAGCTGTCATTTTGAATCTCCTCTCTCTTATAAACTTAGCACTTTTTTGTGAGGTCCATCGTGTCACACGAATTACCTTCTACTAGTTAAGATACCACATAAATGAAATTTAAATCAATATATAGTGCTTAAATTTATTTTATCACACAATATATAGAATAATTGAACAAATAATTGTTTAAATGTCAATTTGAAAAACATGCAAAAAAACGAGAAAATTTACGAATTCAATAGTTTGGCCGGCACTTTTTCACCTATGTGGTGTTTTTTTAAGCTTGCCTGATTCACTTCCATGTTTGCCCGTTATGCCCGATTATTCACACGTAAATCTGCTAGAATGTAAGGTCTCATGAAGGTGGGTTTGAATAAATACTTTGAAATGTCGAGGGATACTTTTTATAATGGGGAAGGGAAAAGAAAATTGGGGGTACGTAATGATGGAAATTTTATTGATTTTATCCTTAGCGCTGGTTGTGTTTGTCGTGTATAAATACATTAAGTCGCGAAGAATCCTTACGACTCTTACGGAAGATGAATTTCGTCAAGGGTATCGAAAGGCGCAGTTGATCGATATTCGTGAACCTAAAGAGTTTCAGGGCGGCCACATTTTAGGGGCGAGGAATATTCCTCTTTCCCAGATGCGTAACCGTTTGATGGAAATCCGTAAAGACCAGCCTATTTATCTTTACTGCCAAAACGGGGCCCGTTCAGGGAGAGCAGCCATGCTTCTCAATAAGAAAGGCTACCAGGATATTTATCAGTTAAAAGGCGGCTTCAAGAAATGGACAGGTAAAATCAAAAAAAAGTAAGCGCCTAAACCCAAACACAAGTGTCTTGGGGGCCGTTGCAGCTTGTAGAGAACACAAAATTTCTCTACAAGCTTTTTTTGTGCGCACGGGCAGGTTAATACACTCGTTTTATTGCGGATAATCGCCCGAGCCTTCTCGTGAATTCCACAATCCATTTACTCACGCGTGTTTAAATCTTAGTTATGACTGTTTTGTGACAACTATGGATCTCTGCAGGTGATTGCCCATATGTGTAGAAGGAATGTCTTAAGTGGGGTGTTAATATTAGTCAGTCAAGCTTTGCTCATAAGAAGAATTCTTTTTTCTTACTATTTGGATTGGGCATATCAACTTTAGGAGACTTTATTTATCTCGTTGCCATAAATGTTTTAGTATTAAAACTAACAGGCTCGGCAGCTGCAGTAGCTGGTTTATGGATTATAGGACCTATAGCTTCGATCATAACGAAATTTTGGTCCGGAAGTATTATAGACCGATTAAATCTCCGAAGAATCATGATTGGAACGGATATTATCCGTGCAATTTTGGTAGCAATCATTCCTTTCTTCAGCACAATTTGGCTCATATATGTATGCCTATTTTTTCTCTCCATTTCAAAGGCCTTCTTTGAACCCGCAGCGATTACCTATATTACATATGTTGTTCCTAAGAAAGGACGCAAACAATTTAATTCTTTTCGAAGTTTGATTACTTCAAGTGCCTTTTTAATCGGGCCTGCTATATCTGGAGCACTATTACTCATTACCTCTGTTCATATATCCATATGGATTAATGCGTTTTCTTTTCTTGTGTCAGCTTTAATGGTGTATGTATTACCAAACGTGAATACTCAGGCAGAACCAACCGTTCAAACGTTTAGTTTGAACATATTGAGAAGTGATTGGCAAGAAGTATTTAAATTCAGTCAGAGCAACTTATTCATTGTAAAGGTGTACGTTTTAGCTCAATTTTTTATGATTGTTGCACTTGGCATGGATGCTCAAGAGGTGGTCTTTACCCAAAAGGTATTACATTTATCCGAGACCGACTACGGCTTACTCATAAGTCTTACCGGAGTAGGCTCTATTTTAGGAGCAGCTACTGTTTCCCTTGTGGCTAAAAAGGTGTCTATTAGAGCCTTAATATCCGGTGGGTATTTAATGGTATCGCTTGGCTATCTGATCTATGCTTTCTCCTTTTCATTTTGGACAGTGGCATTTGGATTTATGGTATTAGGATTTTTCAACTCGTTTTCTGGTACTGGATTTATGACTTTTTATCAAAATAACGTGCCCGTTGAAATGATGGGAAGGATTTCTAGCATATACGGCAGCTTTCAAAGTCTTCTTCAAATTATCTTTATTTTATTGATCGGTTTTACAGGTGATATTATTCCCGTTAGGTATAGCATCATTGCTGCCTCAACATTGTTGCTCGTACTAAGCCTTTTGCAAATAAAGTTAGTTCTTAAGCCAAGTAAATCCGTGTACTTCGAAGAAGAATCATACCTCAAAAGCACCTCTTAACATTATCCTTCTATCACCTATTTATAAAATTTAGGGGCTGCGGGAAACGATTCGCTTTCCATGGGGAGGGCGCTGATCCTCCGCAAGCTTCGCTCTGTGGTGTCTCAGCTGTCCCGCAAATTCCTATAATTAGGAAAAGGAGACGCGCTCAAAGAATAATTGTCATATACAGGACAGTGAGATATTCCGCTGAAGATGAGGCCGTGCTCGTGGGAAGCGGCGTGTTTATACATAAAAAACTCCCTCAACACACAAAACGCCCGAACATCTCAGCGGGAATGGCTCGGGCGTTTTGTGTGTTATTCAGTTTTGTCCCCTGTTTACTCTTCATTTTTCATATAACGCAATACGGGTTTTCTGGCTGCAGTCGTTTCATCCATTCGACTGACCACCGTAGTGTGAGGAGCCTCCTGAACCGTTTCAGGCTCTTCCTTGGCTTCGTTCGAGATTTGAATCATAGCATCCACGAACGCATCTAACGTTTCTTTTGCTTCCGTTTCGGTCGGTTCCACCATCATCGCTTCTTCGACATTCATCGGGAAGTAGATTGTCGGCGGATGATAGCCGAAGTCGAGCAGTCGTTTTGCGATGTCGAGTGTGCGAACCCCCATTTTTTTCTGATATTTGCCTGACAGCACGAATTCATGCTTGCAATGTTGGGTAAACGGAAGAGCGTACTCATCCTGCAGACGGCGCATCATGTAGTTCGCGTTAATAACTGCATATTCGCTCACCCGCTTCAACCCTTCTGCTCCCATCGTCCGTATATACGTATAGGCCCTGACATTGATACCGAAATTTCCATAGTAAGGTTTCACTCGTCCAATCGACTGCGGGCGCGTCTCCTCAAAATAGAAGGTTTCGTTTTCTTTTTTCAACAAAGGCTTCGGCAAATAAGGAGAAAGCTCCTTGACGACACCCACCGGACCCGAGCCGGGACCTCCTCCACCATGAGGGCCGGTGAAGGTTTTATGCAAGTTCAAGTGAACGACATCAAAGCCCATGTCCCCTGGCCGGGCATAACCTAATATCGCATTAAGATTAGCTCCGTCGTAATATAGCTTACCGCCAGCTTCATGAATGATCGCTGCCATCTCCAGGATATGTTCCTCAAACAAGCCCAGCGTATTAGGATTGGTCAGCATCAGTGCCGCCGTATCTTTATCTACTACACGTTTTAGATCCTCTAAATCCACGAGACCGCGTTCATTAGACTTCACTGTCACCGCCTGGAAACCAGCTACCGTTGCTGAAGCCGGGTTGGTTCCGTGTGCTGAATCAGGCACGATGACTTTCGTTCGATTGTAATCGCCGTTAGCTTCGTGAAAAGCGCGGATCATCATAAGTCCCGTCCATTCACCATGAGCGCCTGCAGCAGGCTGTAACGTTACCGTATCCATTCCCGTTATTTCCTCTAAAATCGTCTGGAGGTCATACATCAACCCTAGAGCCCCTTGAATCGTTTCAGGCGCCTGATAAGGGTGGATATGACTGAAACCTGGCAGACGGGCTACGTCTTCATTCATTTTCGGATTGTATTTCATCGTGCAGGAACCGAGAGGGTAAAATCCTGAATCCACCCCATGATTCCGTTTCGAAAGAGCTGTATAATGCCGCATAATCTGAAGTTCACTAACTTCAGGCAGATCCGGTTCATTTTGTCGGATATAACGTTCGTCTAATATAGTATCCACGTCAGTCGTCGGTATGTCCATCTCCGGCAAACTGTAGCCTGTACGTCCGCTCTGGCTATGTTCAAAAATTAATGGAAAGTCTTGTTCAGCCATGAATATCCCCCAATTCTTTCACGAAGTCATCAATCTCGGCTTTCGTCCTCACTTCAGTTACAGCTACTAACATGCAACCCTTGAGTTCATTATGGTAGCGGCCAATATCTAAACCGCCGATGTATCCTTTTTGAAGCAATGAGTGGTTAATCGTTGAGATATCCTTATCCAACCTGACAACAAGTTCGTTAAAATAGGCGCCGTCATACACCACGTCTATACCAGCATTATGGAGCTGCTTTTTCATATAGGCCGTTTTTTGCACGTTCATCCAGGCCATTTTACGCAGCCCCTCTTTACCAAGCGACGACATCGCGACAGATGAAGCAAGTGCATTCAATGCTTGATTGGAACAAATATTAGAGGTGGCTTTATCACGTCGAATATGCTGTTCCCTTGCTTGAAGTGTTAGCACAAACCCTCGATAACCTGCTTCATCTTTGGTTTGCCCTACTAACCGTCCTGGCACTTTACGCATCAATTTTTTGGTTGTGGCGAAATAACCACAATGAGGTCCGCCTAATTGGGCCGGGATTCCGAAAACCTGGGCATCGCCAACCACGATGTCCGCTCCGAATTCCCCCGGAGGTGTCAAATACCCAAGGGCTAAAGGATTGCTCGAGACGATCATCATCGTCTTATCCTGGCTGTCTACCACGTCCCGAACTTTATCTAATGCCTCGATTTGACCGAAGAAATTCGGATATTGAATCACCACACTCGCTGTGTCTTCATCCAGCTCTGCTGTAAGCTGATCCATATCGGTGACGCCATTATGATGGTCGATTTCCACTATCTCCACCCCTGGACCTTTGGCATACGTGTGAATGACCTCGAGCGATTCAGGATGGATAGCTTTCGAAACGAGCACTTTTTTCTTTTTCGTTGTACCTGCACTTAAATTGACAGCTTCCGCTAATGCAGTTCCACCATCATACATGGAAGAATTGGCCACGGCCATGCCAGTGAGCTCAGATATCATCGTTTGAAATTCAAATATAGCTTGCAACTCCCCTTGAGATATCTCGGGTTGATAAGGCGTGTAAGCAGTATAAAACTCTGAACGTGATATTACATGATCAACGACAGAAGGAATATAGTGATCGTAAACGCCTGCCCCTAAAAATGAAGTATGTGACTTTAAATTAACATTTTGCTCAGAGAGGGCGGACAGTTCTTTCATAAGATCGAACTCATTTTTTGGATTTTGAATGTTCAAATCGCCGTTGAATCTGACTTTTTCAGGTATGTCGGCAAACAACTCATCGGTAGAGCGCACGCCGATCGTTTCAAGCATCTCCAGCTTGTCCGCTTCCGTCATCGGTAAATATCGGAATTCCATGTAAGTATCCCCCTTTGATTAATCCCGTTTATAAAATGGTGTCGCTACGACCTGAGCTTGCAAGCGCCGTTTTCGAACCTGAACCGTTACCTCAGTGCCAATTTCCGTATAAGGCTTGTTCAAGAGGGCCAACCCGATATTTTTTCCGTATGTCGGAGACTGAGTGCCCGTGGTAACAAACCCGATCTCTTCCTCGCCAGCAAACACGTGATAGCCGGTCCTCGGGATACCTTTTTCAAGCATTTCAATGCCGACCAATTTGCGATCCGTACCTTCTTTTTTCTGTTTTGTTAACACATCTTTTCCGATAAAATCACTCGATTTCTTGATTTTTACGGCAAAAGAAAGTCCGGCTTCGATTGGTGTGATATCAGGGGAAAGCTCTTGGCCGTACAAAGCTAGATTCGCTTCAAACCTTAATGTATCTCTCGCTCCTAATCCAATTGGCATTACTCCCTGTGCTTCGCCAGCCTGCATAATGGCCTGCCATAAGGTTTGGCCCGATGCTGCAGGCAGGTAGATTTCAAAACCGTCTTCTCCCGTATAACCCGTCCGGGACACGAGCGCTTTGTCGGTCACGCCCTCAAAAGATACGTCATCTTCAAAACGGAAAAATTTAATGTGAGACAAGTCTGTTTCAGTCAAAGTTTGCAATACCTCTTCAGCTTTCGGTCCCTGCAAAGCAAGCTGTACGTAGTCATCCGACACGTCAGAAAGTGTAACAGCTCCGAACTTATGCTCTTCCAACCACTGAAAATCCTTCTCCGTACTGGCTGCATTCACGACAAGCAGATACGTCGACTCTGATAATTGATAAACAATCAAATCATCAACGGTTCCCCCGTCCTCATAACACATGATGGTATACTGGGCTTTTTTCGGCTCCAACTTGGACACATCATTCGTCAGCATCTTTTGAAGAAATGCTAAGCTACCTGAGCCTTCAACTAGAATTTCACCCATATGAGAAACATCAAACAAACCAGCTCGTGTCCGGGTCGCAGCATGTTCTTGCTTGATACTCGAAAACTGCACAGGTAAATCCCAGCCGCCAAAATCAACTGTTTTAGCCCCGTGCTTTTCATACTCCGGATACAAAGGTGTACGTTTCAACTCGTTCATATCACCACTCCTTCAACGATACATAATAAAAAAGAGACTTCACCGATTTGTCGGGAAGTCTCTGTCCATTCACCAGAAAGATTCACAGCATGTTTGTCGTGAAAACGCCTTCAAAGCGTTTAAAACATGGTTTGCTTCTTGGGTGGTTTACGTGTGTAAACACTCTCCAGAGCAGCGTCATACAAGGGTCTGTTTGCCTGAGAGATTCACATGAATATGCTTGCTCCTTCGGCGCTACCTTATGTAGTCTCTCCCCCTGTAGTCATTCGCTATAGTATTCATTCGTTTTTTTGGCAATACTATTAGAACAAATCTGAAAAAGTCTCGTTTATTTCAGCTCTATTATACCATATGGGCTGAAGAGAGAAAAAAATAATTTAAATCTATCCAAAATCCGCACACATCATCTGCGGTTTTGGCTATGTGAGGTCGATCAACCAATGAAAATACAGTTTGATGAGCACTATGGAGAAGAATTGGAGAAACATTTGCAGGCAGCCGACTCATTGTGTAACTGGAGTCAATTTCAGCTAGCTTATAAGGGTGCTTCGCATACCATTATCCCGGAGTTTAAAGGGCTAGCTGCTTTAAAGCACCTCCCTGCATTAAATCTACTTCCCCACCAAGCCGAAGCAGCTGAATCAGTGATTCATAAGATGGATGGCCGGGCTATCTTAGCTGATGAAGTGGGCCTAGGGAAAACGATCGAAGCAGGACTGGTTCTAAAAGAATACTTGATACGGAATATGGCAGCGAAGGTTTTAATTTTGACACCCGCTTCGCTTGTAAATCAATGGGTAAGCGAGCTCCATAGTAAGTTTCATATCCAGGCTATCGCCCCCCGTAAGAAACCGCTATGGAAAGAATGGGATATTGTCGTAACGTCAATGGACATGGCCAAACGAGAACCGAATCAATCCGAGATCCTTTCGATCCACTATGACCTTATCATTATTGATGAAGCACACAAACTTAAAAATCACAAAACAAAAAATTATCAGTTTGTGAGGGCTTTGCAGAAAAAATATTGTTTATTACTAACGGCCACACCGATCCAAAATAAAATCACAGACTTATTTAATTTGGTTTCCGTGTTAAAACCAGGTTATTTAGGGGATTTATCAAGTTTTAAAAAGACATACCGAGAACAGGACCAGAAAGGTTTCGGTCAAAATCATATCCACTCATTGATCAACAATGTGATGGTGCGTAACCGTAGAAAGGACACGGGTTTAAATGATACGAAGCGGTTAGTGAAAAACATCACCGTGTCCTTCAGTGAAGCAGAAACCGAAGTCTATCAGAAATTGCACGAAATCAAAACGGCCTTTCCTGCGTTCACGTATTTAACACTAGCGAAAGAAATGTGTTCGTCGAGAGAAGCGTGTTACATGTCCATCCAGGCCATGTTAGCAAAGTCTGATGACTATCAGCATTTACAACCGATTTCTGAAGCGATCGAACAACTGCCTCAGCATGCTAAAGCCGAGAAAATGGTTGAAATCATTCAAGCGAGCCAAGAAAAATTCATTGTCTTTACCGAGTATCGTGCGACCCAGTTTTATTTGCAATGGTTCCTGCAGCAACATGGTATATCCTCTGTCCCGTTCAGCGGCAAATTTAAAAAGGGAAAACGTGACTGGATGAAACAACTTTTTGAACAGAAGGCCCAGGTCATGGTAGCTACTGAAGCTGCCGGGGAAGGAATTAATCTGCAGTTTTGCCGGAATATGATCAATTATGATCTACCCTGGAACCCCATGCGTTTAGAACAGCGAATTGGACGTATTCACCGTTTCGGACAGGACCGGGATGTGAACATATTCAACTTTGCCATTGAAGGAACGATAGAGGAACACATTTTGCATCTCTTGTATGAAAAGATCCGCTTATTTGAAGGGGCGATCGGTAACCTGGATGATATTCTTGAAAAACTGCCGGGTGGAACGTTCGATCAGGAAATAACCCGTATCGTCAATGAATCAGCCAGTGACGGCGAAGCCAAAATTAAACTGGATAACCTGTCATCCTATATTTCTTACACTCAATCTCAACGGGAGGAGGACAACTATGAGCAGCAATCCTCATTATGAATTTGCGAAAACGTTCTTCCTGGAATATGGTTGTGAAATTGCAGAAGAAACGGCCCAGTACCTAACCATCCAACTGAATGATGAAATGGACGAAGCAATTATGAATCGTCCTTTTTATTGGCACTATATAAAGCAAATGAACGGTCAGGGCCAGCCCATGCAGCTCACCTTCTCCTCACATCCCGACGGAGAAGGTGAACACCTTCATGCTGGCACACCGCGACTGCACCAACTCTACCAGCATGCTATCAACAAAGGAAAATTCACACGTCTTTATGAAGACGTTACGGCCATTTCTGAACAAGCTTCCCTTGTGCCCTGGTTAGTCGTTAACTTTAAGATCAGTTTTACTGGTCGTCAGCGTAAGGATACCATTCAGTCAATCGGTTTGAATCTGGTTCACGGTACCATTGTTACAAACGTGATGGACAGCTTGAACCACTTGGCATTCAATCCCGCGATTTCTGATTATTGTTTTCCCTTGTCCCCTTTAATTAAGCCGCAGAGCGGTTACTACCGAATGCTGGACGCTCTGGAATTGTGGGTAAATGATCTCGATCACACCTGGGCTGAAGATTCCTTACAGCACTTAAATAAAGAAAAGCAGCTGGTGAATCGTTTTTTTGAGCAGCAAAATATGAGCGAAGAAGATAAGCAGGCAGAATTAGCTACGATCGAAACGCGCTTTAAGCCCAACATTGCGTTTGACGTCATCAATGGGGGATTGTTTTATTTATCACAATCAACGACTGCAAATCTTTCCGGAAACCGCAACTCCGATATTACGGCATCACAAGCCTCTCTTAAATGAAATGGCTCTTTTAAAGTTTAGAGTTGATATTACTAACAAAAATAACTTCCAATGGAAGACTCAGTTTCGAGCCTTTTGTGTATGCGGATGCTGGCTGGGAAAACGGATCGCTTTCCGTGGGCATGGGGTGAGCTTCCTCAGGCTACGCCTTGCGGGATCTCACCGCTCATGTTATTCCCACAGGAGTCTCACCGTTTTCCCATCCACCATACAATCATAAGGGGCTCGAAACGACCTTCCGTAACAGGAAGCTTTGACTGAAAAAGCTTTCATACGCGTGATTATGTGTGCTATCGGTTCCCTCTAGGCAGATTCGCAACCAGTGATTTCGAAAAGCCTATATGGCAAGGACCGTTGGGGAAGGGTGAGACTCCCCTCTGAAAGCGGAGGCGTCTTGACCAGCGGCGTATGGACTGGACTGAGCTGGAGGAGATAAAGGAAACACGAAGAACGACGTGATTCGATGTTGACTTATCGTACAGAAGCGAGGGAAGTCTCACTAGCCGCTAGACGCCGGAGCTGGATAGGTCAAATAAGGCACCCCTTTGATCTAGAGGGCAAACCCCTATAATTTAGAAGGAGCAAGGCAAGACCCCGGAAGGCGAAGCCTGACGAGGCTTGCCAGTTCCCCGCAGGAAAGCGAATCCTTCCCCAACGGCCCTACACTCCCCCAAACATCTCGAAATCGAGTCTTTCAGAAATCCGCCTTTAGCGAAAGACTCCTTTTCAAGATAAATATCCACTTCAAATATCAACAACAAACTTTAACAGCCAATAAAATAAAAAATAAACCGTTCAACGCTGGTCACACCAGCAGTCGATCGGTTTATTTTTTCCATAACATTCTTAAAGCAAGCGGTAAGACGCCAAACCAGTGATACGTTTTCTTTCGTGACGGTTTTTCCGCTTTCCTAGCTTGTTTTTGCTCTTTACTCATGTGCATATATTTGACCATCTCTTCGGTCAAAAATTTAACGTAGTCATTCCCGGACATCGCTACCATCTCCAGAGGTTTTACCTCTAGTATGGCCAGTTGAGTCCTATCCTAATCGTGCCGCTACAAGCTCGACAATTTCTGAAGGGGTTTGATCATCGACTGCAATCGTAATATGCGCCATTTGCTGATAGAGAGGCTGTCGTTCTAAAAAAATTTTATATTTATCCGATGAATCAGCGCGCCAAAGCGGACGTTGCTGGTCATCTTGAAGACGTTGAGTTACCGTTTCAAATGAGACATTCAAAAAAACGACCACGCCTTTGTCCATTATGTCTCGATTCGCTTGTCGCGTAACGACGCCGCCCCCAGTCGACACGATATAACCTTCCGCTGGTAAGGACGCCAAATGTTCAGTTTCTGCATCTCGGAATCCTGTTTCCCCTCGAGCTGCAAATATGTCTGGGATGCTCATCCCTTCTGCTTTTTCTATATAATCATCCAATTCGATGACGGGAAGGCCCATTTGCTTACCGAGCAAGGAAGCGATCGTAGACTTGCCTGCCCCCATAAACCCGATGAGGTAAATTGTTTTCATAATTAATGCCTGCCTTTGCAAATTTTTATTTTTTTTGAAGGAATTTGAAAATGGACGTCGAATCATATACGTATCCCAAATGAATAGAGGTGAATGTAATGTGAGTCAAATCGCTTCACAAACCCAGCGCATATTGGTCTCCGCTCTCCAGTCCACCGCTACCGATATCCATTTTTCCCCCTATCAGGAGAACGTCCCGGTCCATTTTCGTGTACATGGAAAAAGAATATACCATTCCAGTCTCACGGTGCAAACATATCAAAAAATGCTGTCTTACTTAAAATTTGTTTCCGGCATGGATATCGGTGAAATTAAGAGACCGCAAAACGGTACACTCCCTTTTCGGAACGGAGCCGACACGTTTTCATTAAGGCTTTCCACGCTTCCTGTCACCGGAAATGAAAGTCTTGCTATCCGTGTTCTCCCCCAAAGCCAGCACCTCCCACTCGAACAACTCTTTCTGTTCCCTTCTCAGCACGCTAAAATCAAACAATGGCTGTTACAAAGAAATGGTGTGATTTTACTTACTGGTCCAACTGGGAGCGGCAAAACGACAACACTATACGCTTTAGTACAGTCCGTGCTTAGTCACCATTCCTATCAAGCGATTACCTTAGAAGATCCCATCGAAAAAGATTTGAACAATATCATCCAAGTTCAAGTCAATGAACGTGCCGGCATCACCTATGACGCCGGATTGAAAGCTGCTTTACGACACGACCCCGATGTCATTATGGTGGGCGAAATTCGGGATTACCAAACAGCACGTTTCGCTTTTCAAGCTGCACAAACGGGCCACTTAGTCATTTCAACTATCCATGCTAAAAACGCTTTCGGTACCGTTCTACGCCTAAAAGACATGGGAATAGCCCAATCCACACTTGAACAAACGTTGATCTCCATCGCTTCCCAACAATTAGTCACGTTAACATGTGGTCCTCATTTACCTTCCCGTGCCGCAATTGTTGAAATAATGGAGAAGGAGATCCTCTCCAAAGCCCTCCGGAATATACCTCCCGAGGAGCAGCCTTCCTTCCAATCATTTGCAAAATTAAGGAGGCGCGCCTATGCATACGGTTTTATCGATGATAACGAAACGCTTTAACAGAACCACAGTCTCCTCCATTTCCATCAATCACCAAATCCTTTTTTTTAAACGGGCAAGTTACTTACTGTCCAAAGGCTATCCCTTCCTTGATGTATTAGAGGTTATCACCTGGGACGATCAATTTAAACAACACGCGTCAAACCTTATGACCTACCTGAAGCAGGGCTCAAGTGTTGATACTGCGTTTTATAAGGCAGGCTTTTCGGCAAAAGTCATTTCTTTTTTATATTTTGGCCGTTTTCAAAGGGACCTCCAGCAACTTTTCAGTCAATGCAGTGAAATGCTCACCATTCAGGAAGATTACACCATAAGGTTCAAGCGGGCTTTACGGTACCCTATTCTGCTGTTGTTTTTTCTCTTTGCAACATTCTATATTCTTAAACAAGCGGTCTTCCCTTCATTTTTTTCGATGCTTTCGTCTGGAGACACCTCATCATTCGCCTTATATTTCATCTATGCATTGGACGGCTTCATCACTGCTCTAGTTTACGTGGGCGTATTGATTGTGATAGCCCTAATCGGGTGGCTGCTGTTACAAAAAAGACTCTCGCTTCAACAAAGGCTGAATTGGTATCAACGCGTTCCGCTTTACCGCGGTTATTACAGTCACATCACCACGTTTTATTTCACTACTCACTTCAGCTCCTTACTTGCCACTGGTTTCACCTTAAATGAAGCTTTAGAAATGATGAAACAACAATCCCACTACCGGACCCTTTCCCTTTATGCCAGCCGCATTCAATCAGGATTACGAACAGGACAAACACTGTCACAGTCTGTTCAAGCATGTTATTTCCTGCGTCCCGAAATCACCACGATCTTTCACAAGACATCGGATATTACAACCATCACACGAGACTTAAGAACAAGTGCCGATATGACAATAGCTATGACGAAAGAAAAAATGGAAAAATGGGTCCAGCTTATTCAGCCCCTGTTTTTTATTTTCATTGCGGGTATCATCGTCATGATCTACGCATCGATTATGCTGCCTATCTATCAATGGATGGAGCAAATATAGAAAAGAGGAAACGTATGAAAAATGAAAAAGGATTCACCTTGATCGAAATGTTAATTGTGCTCATGATCATTTCCGTGTTATTGATTATTACGCTTCCTAACTTGACAGCCAATAACCAAATGATCAATTCGAAAGGTTGCGAAGCGCTCGTTGAACTAGCTGAAGCTCAAGTTCATGCCTACTATTTGGCAGAAGATACACTGCCGACAGATCTCTCTGAATTAAAAGACGCAAATTATCTCAAACAGACGACATGTCCTAACGGTGGTGAACTTACCTATGACAGTTCCACCGGTGAAGTTAGCGCACCAGCTTCTCCATCTTAAACAGGAAGCTGGCTATACGTTAAGCGAGACCATGGTGGTCATGCTCATCTGGTCTGTCATGCTATCCCTGTCCATACCTTTCCACCAGTCGCTGCTGACTAAGCTTGAGACAGAGCAGTTCTTGAAACAATTTCAGCAAGATGTCCTATTAGCCCAAAGGCTGACAACTACAGAAAATAGACCTTATTTATTACATCTTAGACCGAAACAGAGCGTGTACCTTCTCTATGATCCCTCTACTATGAAAACCGTATATAGACGATCCATACCTGAGGACTGGGCGGTGGACTTATTAACACTAAAAAGCCCGATCGAATTTAATTTTGCCGGACAGATCCGAAATCCGGGCACCTTTACCATCACGACACCTAAGTCCACATATCAGATTGTTTTTCCTTTTGGCAAAGGAAGGTGTGTCATTCATGAAACCTAATGGATTTTCGTTGATTGAGGCTATGCTGTCACTCACCGTTTTTTTGATCATCACCCTTTCACTCCTTCCTGTACTCGTCCAGACTCAACACTCTGAAAGAGATCTCGAAGTAAAACGGCATGCCCTCTCCCGTCTCCATGATCACCTGCTTATAGCTATGGCAGACCCAAATCCTTCATGGCCTCTCACCAAAACGGAAACAATCTTTGACTCCCTCATTACCGTTCAAATCGAATCCGAAAACGGATTAATTAAAGCTTGCGCCAGTTGGCAGGAACGGCACCAGGATAACCAGGAGATATGCTTATATGGTGCAATCTAAGAACGGTTTTACTCTATTTGAAGTGCTTATCAGCCTTATGGTACTGCTAATCATCTTGCCTATGGCCACAGCGATCATATCACTACTCCAAGTAAATGATTCCCAACATGAATTGGCTGTTCAGCAATTTTTTCAATTTATTGACTATGAGCTTTCCCGAGCAGAAACATCGCGGGTCTCACCGCAAGCTTTAGATTTCACGCGATTGGACGGGGATCATGTGAGATTTGAATCCTATAATGGAGCAATAAGACGAAGAGTCAATGAGCGGGGTCATGAGCTGTTATTAAATGAAGTTGAACACATAACCTTCACGCTGAAAAGTCCTCGCTTACTATCTGTCACCGTTAAAATAAATAAGGGGGAGTCCTATGAAAAACAATTTCGCACAAAATCTTGGTAATGAAAAAGGTGCAGCTCTTCCCCTAACCATTTCCCTTTCCGCTTTAATTCTTTCTGCCGTGATGTTTTCCCTACAACAGTATGCGAATAATCGCACCGCCACAATGCTGCATCATGAACATTACAAGTTATTGACTTTATTTCAAGTAAGTGAAACTTTGTTAAAGGAAGAAATCAATGGAACGACCCCTCTTCCGCCCCAAGGTTCTCGATCATACACGCTTCCTTACGGCCGTTCGAACATCACATTTGAAATGAAAAATGATGGGGTATATGTATTCAGTTACACATTGACGACGAATCAGGATACGGTCAATCAGATTGTTTTAACCTACTCTTTTTCTGAACAGCAGTGACGCCTTCCTGCTTTAGCAGGCACAATCAAGCTGTTAGAGCAGGGAGGGCATCCTGCCTCTATAATGAATCAGCATAGAATGCGTCATACCGGTTATATTATGGAAGATAAGGAAGAAAAGTCTTTGTTGTGTCATTTACAATCATTGAACGGTCGTTTATAATATTTGGTGATAGGTTCAATGACGTTAGAAGGAGGGGGAAGAAGCATGGATCGCATGTTTCGTGTACTTGCCTTTTGGACTGGTATTTTTACCGTCTTGTTTTACGTAGGCCATATGATGGAATCATCATTTCTATTCTTAGTTCAAACGGCTTTTTTCTTAGCTATCTCGTATCTTAAATTATCAGAACGCATGTACATCTACATATTTGCAGCCTATTTGACAGTGTTCATGATCGGGTTTACGTATTACTCATCATTTATTCTTGTTCCGGGCTTCGAATAAGTGGAACCTGTTACCCTTTTAGGGTAACAGGTTTTTTAAATCCTCAGCATTTGAATTCCGTGCCGTGCCTCCATGCCTCTCGATTGGATGCAAACCTGAAAAGCTCCTCTTAAATGACCACTGTAAGCCAGCGATCGAATGGCCCGATTTCGCTTCTGGGATTTCGAGAAGGGGTCTGTATCCGCATGAGCCTGCAGTTTGTCCAATATACCATTCTCTATTAAAAATGAAGATTGATCTAAAAGCCCTTCTATTCTCAACCCCTGGGCAGCCCCTATCGCTTGCCAGATCTCCCAGGGAATATGATGCGTGATATCCATACTTCCCGGATCCTTTAGAACATCTTTATATAACGTATGGTGTTTATATCCCCTTAAACTTCCTTCACGACGAGCTGGGGAGCTCCATTCCTCCTCGCTATACCCATAATCGATTGTCACAATTATACCTTCTTCCACGCTATCCCTTAACTGGCGGGCACAGGTTTCCATATAAACCGGGATTTCTCTGCGCTGATTGTTTTCCATATGAATATCATGCTCTTTCAGCCAGCTTGTCGCCGCTTCGGAACAAGGTTGTTTGGTTTCAATCAGGTTTTCATTTTCACTTGAAACGTAGATTTCATATAGTATGCCATCCACCTTTTCAACCACCCTGACAGGTTGCGCATCCAACCATTCATTAGAAAAAATAAAACCACGAAAGCCAGGATTCTGCTTCTGAAATGAAAGTATGGAGTCGTATATACGTGTATGAGCTGATAGAGATGATTCGAGTAACGTACGGTGAAAAGGACTTTGTTCAATTACATGAATATCCCACGAGGCGTCTGGTATGTTTGTTTGAAGAGAATGTACCAAGTGGGAAGCAAAACTCCCCTCACCTGCCCCAATCTCGCAAATGGAAAGAGGGAGGTTTAAGCGTGCAGCCATGGACGTAAAATAATCGCTGAAAACTTCAGCAAATACGGGGTGGATATGGACTGACGTATAGAAATCCCCTTGTTTCCCTAACTTCGTCTCGTCCCTCTGATAATAGCCGTATTCGGGGTGATATAAAGCCTGTGAAATAAACTCCTCGTAAGAGATAGGGACGCGCAAGCGAATATCGTTATACAAGCTGGATTTCATGCTCACCGCTCCTGTTCGTTATCGTCTGAAGAAAGGATTGGATTGTCGCTCACTCCCTACCTTCGTATTCGGCCCATGTCCGGGTAATACTGCAGTCTCCTCAGTCAAGCTGAAAATTTGCGTTTGAATGCTTGCAAGCAATTCCTCCATATTTCCTCCGGGCAGATCCGTTCTTCCTATTCCCGATTGAAAGAGGGTGTCACCAGCAATTACAGTGCTTTGCTCCGGGAAAACGAACGATACACTTCCAGGGGAATGGCCGGGTGTATAACGAATTTCAAATTGAAAGGGACCGATTTCCAGCTTGCCTGGCTCCAAATATTTTTCCGGCGGATGCGTCGTAATTTCCCCCATTTGAAATAATGCGGAGCCATTCAACCTTGCATCAGTCAACCAACTTGCTTCCTGTTCGTGTATGTACACAGGAATGGAGTAATGGTTCCGCACATCCTCTACTGCCCCAATATGATCGAAGTGAGCGTGCGTTAGCAAAATGGCAATTGGAACAAGCTTCTCACCCTGTAGGAAATGCAGTAAACTCTCAAAATCGCCTCCAGGGTCGACAATAAGAGCCTGGTTGTGATCATGCACGATGTAGCAGTTTGTTCCCAGTGGTCCTAACGGCATTTTTTCGAATTTCATCGTCTAGTTGACTCCTTTACTAAGTTTTATTAAAATACATTTAGAATAACTCGACAAAGATTGTTTTATACTATAAAATGTATGAAGAATATGAAAGAGTTACATAACGATTATAACATCCTGCGCGCAGATAAAAATGTTGCAGGAAGAATTTTTGGGGGTGCTGACCTTGGTTACAGCCATCATTATCCTATTAGTGACGATCCTTTGTGTCTTTGCCGTATTTCGTGAACTTAAATCCAAAAACTTTTTCGCCGTGTTATTTGCAGGAGCATCTGCTTTGATTTTTGGATGGTTTTCGATCATGACCATCTATTCAAATTTGTTTGGATAGTAAAAAAATCTGCCCGTAGAGGCAGATTTTTTTATTTTGATGGACGGTTTTTGGACTGTGCCTCTAGCTGCGCTTCATTCTCAAGCAACTGTTCCTGCTGATTAAAAAAATATCGATACATCGCTAAAGTAACAAACATTGCACTTAAAGAAACGGCAGAAAAAATACTGAGTGAAATGACAAGTTGATATTTTATCGCCATCACTGGTGCGACCCCTCCCAGGATCAAGCCGGTCATCATTCCCGGTAATTGGACAAGGCCGATGATTTTCAACTTATCGATGTTGGGAATTAAAGACGCATTGAGCGTTTTCCTAATAATTAAATGAGAAGCCTGTTTCGGTCTCGCCCCTAAGGATAAAGCTGCTTGCAGTTTGCCGGTATTTTCAGCAAATTCACTTTTCATCCGTTCTAAAGCGAGACCCATGGCCACCATGCTGTTCCCGATCACCATGCCACTCATCGGAATGACTTCTGAAGGTTTAAATTCCACCATATCAAATATGATCCATAGCGAGAGGACAATCCCCTCTATTACAATAAGGCCAATTAAGATGACTGTGAAAACATGGGGCAGTTCCCTTCCTTTATTTCGTGCGTGAAACGTTGCAATTACAATCATCACCGAGACCATGACCGGTATACCCACGACAGGCGGAAGATCAAATAACCACGTCAATATATATCCGATCGCAAACAGCTGTACCGTCCCTCTCAGGGAGGACCACATGATACTTTTGCTCATTCCTAGTTGATAGAGATACGATAACGTTAAGGGGACAAAGACAAAAACAATCAAAAATAAGAGCGATTGATTCGAAACGTCGGGGCTCACACCATTCACTTCCTTTTACACACCTATTCGTCCAAATACCTGTTTAATGCATCAGTCGTCGGTTCATATAATAAATCTTGCAAATCCCCTGATTCCACTATCTCACCATTCATCATAAAGAAGCCTTTATCCCCCAAGCGTTCGGCCTGTTTCAGATTGTGAGTGACCATAATCAATGTAATCCGGTGTTCTTGGCTCAAGCATTCCAATACCTCTTCAATTTCTTCTGCAGTGCGATAATCCAGTGAACTCGTAGGTTCGTCTAATAAGAGTACATCAGGCGAATTGGCTAACGTACGTGCTAAAGAGACACGTTGCTTTTCACCGCCTGACAAATCCTCCACGTCGCGATTAAGCAAGGCCATAGGTAGTTGAACGTAGTCTAATAATTGCTCAGCCTGCTCCTCCTGCCATTCGCCAAATAAAGAAGGACCGTATTTAATATTATCTTTGACCGTCCCTGGGAATAAATGAGGAGCTTGTAAGACAAGCCCCACGCGTTTACGTAACGTTGGAATCGGGCAATCGATAATCGGCTGGTTCTGTAGATAAATGACGCCTTCATCAGGGTCTGATAGCCGATTGAATAAAAAGAGGAGCGAACTTTTTCCGGCACCCGAAGGACCAAAAATCATGACTTTATCCTTTTCTTGAATGGAAAAGTTAAGATTACGTAACGGTGCTTTCGTTACACGTTCAAAGCGAAATACATCCAAATGGGCACCCCCTAACAGAATTTCTATTCTTAGCCTATCCAATTTACTCGTTTTCTACATTCCTCCGCCATAAAAAGCACTTGAAACCAGCTGTTCGGATTGTAATCCTACAAGTGGCGCACTACCTTTCCTTTTGAACGGAGCCAAGCACACAAAAGAAAAAGCTGCCGAGACGTCTCGACAGCTTTACACGTGTTTCATTATTGAGTTGAGGTTTCGTTAGTTTGCTTTTTAACGGGCTGCTCCTCCCCGTGATCAAAGTTATAGAATCGGAATAAATCCCCATAAATGAGGGTGTCAGAGTATTTCAATTCCTGATCCACTTTTTCTTTGATCGGTTGGCAAGCCTCAGCTTTTTCCTTCTGTAATTCTTCTCCCGTTTCGCGGTCAAAACATTTTTCTTTATTGAATATATAGTCATTACTCACGAAACCGCCATCGCGAAAGGCAACGAAATCTTTTCGATCACTCGTGAACATATCAGTGCCAAAAGTAAGATCATTCTTATCTTCAATCCCGAGCAAATGAAGAAGGGTCGGTTTGACATCAATTTGTCCAACTGGTTTTTCAAATGTTTGGCCCTCACCCGAATCAGGTATATGAATCATAAAGGGCACACGTTGCAATTGAACATGATCATACCCGGTAATTTCATCTTTATTGAGAAATTTACTCATGGCTTTATTATGATAATCACTTATTCCGTAGTGATCTCCCATCAAAACGAGCACTGAGTCCTCGTATAGGCCGGCATCCTTAAGCTGTTGAATGAATTGCTTTAACGATTCATCCGTATAACGGGCCGTTTGAATTGAATTATTCAACGTATTCGATCCGGAATCGTATTTATCGATATTAGCTTTTTCTTCCGGTAATTCAAACGGGAAGTGGTGCGTCAACGTAATAAATTTACTGTAGAACGGCTGCCCCTGAGACTGGAGATATTTAATGGATTGTTCAAAAAACGCTTTATCTTCCAATCCCCAACCGAATGAATTATCGGGAGTCTGTTCATAAGCTGGTTCTGAAAAGAATTTATCGTAACCTAAATTGTCATACATAACATCCCGGTTCCAAAAGCTCTTGTTATTCGCATGATAGACTGACGAATAATAATTGTTTTCGCCTAATATCTCAGGTAAAGCATTGTATTCATTTTGGCCATGGGTGAAATATACAGCACCCCGGTCCAAAGGATACAACGAATTTTCAATAAGAAACTCTGAGTCGGAAGTTTTCCCTTGAGCAGTCTGGTGATAGAAATTCTTAAACCACATGGTATCTTCATCTTCTTTAAAATCATTGAGGAATGGTGTAATTTCTTTTCCATTTACTTGCGAATCCAATAAAAAGTTCTGGAAGGATTCAATGCTCACAAAGATAACGTTTTTCCCTTCAGCTTCACCAAACATATCCGAAGTCTCGTCGCTTTCTGTGTTTTCTCTCATATAATTCTCAATTTCACTTATCTCACTGCCATCTGCCAAAACGCGCTGGGCCTTTGATTTTGTATGCATGGTAGCATCATATACGTGATAATTGAATATCCCGATATTTTTCACTAAATATTCACGGTCAAAGGCACGCACAAACAGCATCGGCCGCTCCATTTCAGCCAAAACGACATTCACGGTCATCAATAAGAAAATAACGGCTGTGGTAGCGATTTTTCCTGCTTTTTGAAAATCTGTGGCCAACGAAGGCACTTTCTTACTCAAGTACCACACCGCCACGACATCAACAAAGAGAAGAAGATCCTCCAGGTGAACTAATGTAAGCAGGCTGCCCCCTAAATCAGCGGCATTATTCCCCTGAAACAGTACTGGGATGGTAATGAAATCCGTGAAATTACGGTAGAAAATCAAGTTAAAATATAAAATTAATGTCCCAACCAGGGCCGTCCATCTTAAATAGACCATTTGGTGCTTAGATTTCATCCAAACACTTAGAGCGAAGATGAGGTACGCGCTGGCTATCGGGTTGATCAACAGTATGAAATCCTGCATAGGATTTTCTATCGATAAATTAAATACAAATCTATAAACAAAATAGGTTTTCAAACCAAATAGCAATGATGCGAGTACAAATAACGGCACACGCATATTATAAAATTTTCGCATGTAAATTCCTCCTCCTGCCCCATCCATGCTACACACACATTTACATATTCTTTACGATATTCCTCTACTATATTTACTAATTCCACTTATAATAATTATTAAACTGCGATATTACATATGACGAATAACTCCCCCGTTTGGTTTCAAATAATTATTTTTCTCCCTAAATCCTTTCTATTAATAGTAGACGTTGCCTGGATAAAAACCCCTACGCCCATTTAAAAATCCCTTATCCATTCATGGAACTAAGGGATTTGGTTCAATCTTCATTTGCTTAACTGCGCTCTTTCACTAAATAAGCACCGCCGATGACTCCTGCATCATTGCCTAGCTGAGCTATACGAAATTCACAGGCTTCACTGGTCCTTGGCAGGGCATAGGTATCAAATGCTTTTCTCAAAGGCGATAATAGTTGATCGCCTGCTTTTGATACCCCTCCGCCGATCACGATGATGGCAGGATTGGTCAAAACAGCCATATTGGCAATAGCCAACCCTAACGTATCCGTAACCTCTTGTATGACTCGCTCAGAATGCAAATCCCCTTGCTCAGCTATATCGAAAACGTCTTTAGCTGTTATATCTCCATTATGTGCTCGCATCTCATTTAATAAACTATCAGGGTGTGCGTCGGCTGCTTCGTTAGCCTTTCGAGAAATAGCCCTGGCTGAGGCCTCCGTTTCTAAACAGCCATTTTTCCCACAATTACAGGGAGCGCCACCTTCAGTC
Source organism: Thalassobacillus sp. CUG 92003 (assembly GCF_013618635.1). GTDB lineage: Bacteria > Bacillota > Bacilli > Bacillales > Halobacillaceae > CUG-92003. The sequence continues at coordinate 139,692 of NZ_JABLSJ010000009.1, forward strand.
ACCATGGTCATATGGCCAACTTCAGCGGCTGTTCCATTGGCTCCACTTAATAATTCTCCGTTCACAATGGCTCCTCCGCCTACTCCTGTACCGAGGGTGATAGCTAATAAATTGCGTGTTTGCTTCCCAGCGCCAAGCCAATTCTCTCCAAGAGCGGCCAAATTGGCATCATTATCGATGAACACAGGAACCTTGGCCAAACCTCGCAATTCTTCGCCCAGGTGATAATGCTTCCAGCCGATATTAACGGACTCGTATACATATCCCGTATCCGTATCAACAAATGCCGGTGCCCCGACACCTACGCCTTTAATCTGGGACCAACTAAGCCCACTATTCGCCAAAGTTTCGTCAATCGTACGGTAAACTTCAAGGGCGATATGGGTTCCTTGTTCTGCTTGGTTTGTTGGTATTTCCCATTTGTGGTTAATAACGCCTTCTTCCGAGAGAATAGCCGCTTTAATGCTGGTCCCTCCAATATCTACTCCCACCACATACATCTGTGTTTTCATAGATGGCTATTCTCCTTTCTCTTTATCACGCAGCCGGGCAGCTTCACTTCGCAGCAGCAATAAGGCCATGCGATAATCTTCTGTAGTCAGACATTGTGATTGGTGAAGCTCTTTTATTTCATCCTCCATCAATTCCAAATCCCCGACACGATCTCCTACATAAATAAACGTTCCGAATTTCATTAATAATTGCCGAATATCATAAATTGTTTCCATATGTTATCACCATTACCCATTATATCAATTAACATCTTGAAAAGGAATTGAAAAAAGACCCTGATGTTTAACGATCAGGATCTTTAGGGTGGAGAAAGGCGGGTCTTCTATTTTTAAGGGGGATCGGAGAACGAATGACCACATCACGTAACGCCCGGGCAGAAAACGGCATAAATGGCCATAGAAAAGGCACGTTGAATGACTTCATTTTGCTTAAATATAAAATCCAAATGGTGATACCAATCACATAACCCTTAATGCCAAATAAAGCAGTCATAATCAATAAAGCGATTCTGATCAATCTGTCCGCGAGTCCCATTTCATAACTTGGTGTAGCAAACGTACCGATCGCAGCGATCGATAAGTATAAGACCACTTCGTTGGAAAATAGACCCACTTCTACGGCCACTTGACCAATTAAAATGGCGGCCACAAGGCCAAGCGCTGTCGCCAAAGAAGATGGCGTGTGAATCGCAGCCATTCTCAGCATATCAATGCCGATTTCCGCTATAATAAACTGCGCGATCAGTGGCATGGACCCCTCCGCTTGCGGACCGATGAAGGCAAGCGATTCCGGGAGCAGAGCAGGTTCAAATGATAACAAGTAATACAACGGGAGAATAAAAATCGATGCAAATACGGCAATAAAGCGAACAAAACGCAAGTAAGCTCCGACGAGTGGTTTCTGACGATATTCCTCTGCATGTTGAAGGTGATGCCAAAATGTTGCCGGGGTCACCATGACGCTCGGCGAACCGTCAACAATGATCAGGATATGCCCTTCATATAAATGGGCAGAAGCGGTATCTGGCCTTTCCGTATACCTTACGGATGGATAAGGATTCCAATACCGTTCACTCACGTATTCTTCTATTGTTTTTTCAGCCATGGGCAGGGCGTCCGTATCTATTTCATTTAATACTTGAACAAGGTCGTCCACTCTGGACGGATCTACGATGTCTTTGATGTAGCACAAACAGACGTCCGTCATGGACCTGCGCCCAATTTGCAAATAATGCATACGCAAAGAGCGATCTCGAATGCGGCGACGAATTAACGCTGTATTGAATACGATCGTTTCCACGAAACCATCCCTGGCTCCCCGGACCACCCGCTCCACATCCGGCTCCTGTGGAGGGCGTACCGGGTACGTACGCGCGTCGATCATGATGATGGTTTCAAGGCCATCTACGATTAAAGCGGCCGGGCCAGCAAGCACTTGATCACTCGCTGCATTCAGATCATCATTCGTATCCAATTCAACATAAGGTACATTCGTCTTCATTAATCGCTTAAGGGGGTCAGGTTCCAAATCATCCGGCGATAACTGAGCAAGAAAAGCCATGATTCGATGGAGGATTTCATCTTTTACGAACCCGTCCACCATAAATAATGACATATCTTTCCCTGCATATTGGAGGTCCAAATGGATAAGGTCGAAGCTTTCATCTACGCCCAGTCGGTCTCGGATATAAGAGACATTACTCTCATAATGATTGAACATTAGTTGTTTTTCTTTCATAAGTTCACCTTCAGTCTGTTTCTGAAGTTAGTTTTGACCATTATTGAACTCCTCATGCATGAGGTTTCATAGCATAAACCATATTTTGAATCATATAACAACAGTAGACCTTGTACAAAGGAGTCGGAGCAATGAGAGATAAATGGCTTTTTCTTATCACGATAGGGGCTGGGCTTCTGGCGGCTGTGTTATTGTGGGCCAAGCTTCATGACACTCCAGTTATCAAATATTTCCCTATTGATACAAGTCAATCTTTCCAAGAAGCCGAAACACAACTCAGGATGACCGCTCAGGAAGACGATGACCAATATGAAATTGACTGGAATATTCATTCCACTAGTGATGAAACAATGTATTTACGGCAAGATGTTTCCTTGTTGTTTGTGAATGGCCAGTTAAAAGGGATTTTGAACAAATGGAAAGAAAACACAGACTCCATCAGTCACGTTTCAACCATTCATGGCGAAGATAGTAAGAAGTATGAAACATTAACGTTGCACCACGGAGAAATACACTACCCTGACGATAATATTAACAGCATTCAAAAAATGACCCAGCAAAATTTGTATGTAGTTGATTCTCCTCATTCGCCGTTGGAATCATTTTCAAAGCCAGAAACAGATATGCAAAAAGAATGGCAGCAAACGCTTGATCACTCGATTCAACAGCAGCTTGACGAGCAATGGGATCAGCTCTTCACTCATTTTAATATTAAAAAAGAGCAGTATGATCCGGTCCCTTTGACAGAACTGATTCGCTACCAGGACGAATCGATACCTGGTTTGAATGCAGAGGAAACAAAGCGCGTCCTTGCCCAGTTATGGGAAGGAATTTATAAGCAGTACGTCTTAGGTACAACCGATAACCAATCCTCCGGTCACCCGATCCAAAGCTATATCCCTTTAATTCTCTTCGATAAAAAAGGAGACCATCTGATTGTATTGTTTGAAGATGACGAAGGTAACAAACAAAAACTGATACAGAAATATTAACGAGCGTGCAGTTATCTGTGCTCTCATACAGAACCGATAAAAAAACCAAGACGCTTAGGCCAAGCGTCTTGGTTTTGCAGTTTGGACTGTTGTTGTGTGAATGAATTGTTCTACCTGATCAATCTAATCGTGTTCTTTTCATTGTCACAATGTTGAATATGCGTCATACGTACTTCAGCTGTTGTTTGTTCTTCCTGGCCCGAATGGTGATACCCGTAAATTCCCATACCCAACGTGGCTCCGATGTATATGATTACAGCTAAACTTTGCCACATCACATGCCGTTTCGTTGGCAAATATACGATAAAGGAAGCAATAAAACCACCGACCATTCCACCGATATGAGCACCATTATCAATTTGCGGAACTGCTAAACCAAACACAATGTTCAATGCAATAATAAAGATGAGATTCTTCCCCATGGTTTGAAAAAAAATGCGTTTATATTGCAATCCGAAAAATAGCAGAGCACCAAAAAGACCAAATATTGCCCCCGATGCACCTGCGGAAACGGCAGGATTCAACATGAAGCTTGCCATCCCTCCGAAAATGCCGGCTAAAAAATAGATGAGCCCGAACCGCCACGTTCCGAAGATCCGTTCGACCGCACTCCCCAAATAAAATAAAGCCAACATATTCATGAATAAATGCAGCATGCCAATATGGAGAAACATGGAAGACACGATTCTCCACCATTCACCATCTATGATCGCTGGATTATATTTCGCCCCGAATTCAATTAAGTTAGAAACCGAAAGGCTCCCCCCATTTGCCTCTACCATTAAATATATGGCGACATTAATAGCGAGCAGAATATATGTAAGCGCAACGTTCCCTTGATTGAAAACGCGTTCTTTTTCTTTTCGTTTTTGTTGCTGAAACGATGATAATCCTTGTTTAAGCGCCCTAACCTTATCTTCTAACTCGATCATATTCTCAGGCAAAGCAATCGGAACCGTACTCAGTCCAAATTGCTCATATATGGCTTTTCTACCCGTCATTTTCTGATCATCAGACAAATAGTAGCCTTGAATTTGCATATTTTTATTACCTTTTACGTGCTGAGGTTGAAGCAGATGCTCCCACTCCCCCACAGGCGGATGTTCAGCTACATAAACGGAATGAATCATGATGTTTCGTCCATTAAAAAAGTGCCGATTCTGTTTGACTTGCTGAACGGTTTTACCTAAATCCTGCTGTAACTGGTTTTTCCAATCTACTTGTTTCAATTGGAAACGAAGGATGTGCTGTTTTCGTTGCTGCATTGTAGCCAGCCATATTTCATTATTTGTTTCATTAAGATAAACAATCTCAAAATCATGGTTTACGGCTAAGTCATAGGCCATGCTCCAAACAATATATTCCTGTTCAATAAACATATCCGCTTCACCTTCCTTTTCCCATAATACCATGATATTCTGCATTCTCGCTAAAATTTACGCGTTCGCCGAATTCTATTCAAGTGTGACATGGAGATAAGATAATCCGGGTTTGAATCCAGTAAAATGAAGGATTTTCACTATCGAGCAGGATTGAAGAAGACATGAATTTGAGGTAATGGGGGGCGTTACCATAAAAGGGATAGGGGTGGCTTTGAAACAACTCGCTTTCCTGCGGGGAACCGGCGAGCCTCCTTTTCCCGCGGGAGTCTCGCCGTTTCAAAGCCACCCCGTCGACATGAGATGATCGCCCCCTCCATAAAAGAATGCAATTTAGCTAAGCTATAAGACGTTTCGGCACCATCAGGTTCCTGATTGAAAGAATAGATTGCAGGCGCTCTGTTCCGTAACGCCCCCCCCTTCAATCTAGACACTTAGTCAGCCAAAAATTAAATATAAAAAAGTAACGCTCTGAATTTCGCTCGGAGCGTTACGTTCGTTTAGGACCGAGCTGAAAATAACCCGCCCACCATACGTTTACGAACAAATGGGATCTTCATTGCTATTCGAATTGCTTGTTTTCTTAGCACCGGTTGAGATAACAACGCATTCGACCAGTGATAACGGTTTCGATATAGAACATACGCACCTACGGATAGCATGACAGCCAGTATGCTTTTCATCTTTTCACTCCCCATCCTCTATTTCCCTTTAGATTGTGAAGATAATAGTGAATTATACGGCATGACATGTCTTGTTACCAACTCGACTTGTTAAATAGTCGCCTTAGATCAACAATCACCGACGTTGTGCAAACTTTATAAGATAAAACCGCTTTCCGTTAAAATATGATCAACTGGAATATCGAACGATTCATGAGGCAGCGTCTCTACTATTTGTTGTTGCGATGCTAAGGAAAGTTTCACTCCCTCGTACTGCGTTAAATAACGGTCGTAAAACCCGCCGCCATGGCCAATTCGAAATCCTTCTGCATCAAACAATAAGCCAGGTACGAGCAATAAATCAATTTCATGCTTTTCCACATAAACCGATTGGCCAGGATTCGGTTCAAGAAGACCGACATATACGCACTCCAATTGGCCATTATGCTCCAAGTGATAAAAATCCAATTGCTTCTCCCTAGGAAGACATTTTGGCACAACTATCCGTTTTCCTTCCTCCCAAGCGCGCTCAATTATGGGGGTGGTCGACCATTCATGGTCCTGGGCGATCGTTACGCCGATCGTATCGGCTTCCTTCCATAACTGTGATTCAAATAACCTTGTGTGAATCGCCTGTTCTATTTCATGTTTTCTTACCGCCGAATAGGACGTCAACAGTTTTTTCGCGTGCGTCCTCAACCCTGGTTTATCCATCTGATTTCCCCTCCATATAGATAAAAAAACAGTAGGATGGAGTCTCCTACTGTCTTACTTCGTTTCGCGGTGTAAAGTGTGTTTACCCAAACGTGGACTATATTTCATTAGTTCAAGACGCTCAGGGTTCGTACGTTTGTTTTTTGTTGTAATATAATTGCGATCACCGCTGTCAGTGCAAGCAAGTGTAATGTTTACACGCATCGTTTATCCCTCCAAATCATTGTAATCATAACTTTGTTTCAGAAACAATTTCAGACTTAATCATCTTATCAAAACTTTTCCTGCCTTTCAAGTATTGAATCACGATTGTCCTCTTTTAATCATGCATAGAAAATGATTATAATATATGATATAAATAAATGTGGAAGAATAGGAGTGATTCAATGATTGAAACCCTGATTACAGTAGCCTCGATAGCGATCGTTCTTTTGGCATTAAGTTTTATGATGAACGATCGTTTTCAAGAAATTGAGGATCAAGTGGAACAACTGTCGATCAATGTAATGCAGGATAATTACCAATTGAAAAAGAAAATGAAAGTTTTAGAAGAAGAACTGCTTCAAGACGACATCACAGAGGAAAAGCGCCCTTCCCAAACCGACGGCGCCTTTCGAAACAAACCTCCAATGGTGACAACCGTACAATCGTTAGCTGACAGCGGCTATAGCATCAAGGAAATCGCCCGTAAAACAGAACTTGGCGAACAAAATATCCATTCCATATTGAACCAATCCAAAGGAGTGCAGTCATGAAGCACACTGTTCGTGTCTTTGCCCTGGGTTTACTTACCGCTGCAGCTATTTGCGCTGTCGCCTATTGGCTGGAGGATAAAGAAGCAAATGAGTCCAAGGCAGACATTACTACAGAAGAAATGGTCAGTTCTTTAAAGAAAGAAGGTTACCATGTTTTAACGGAGGAGGAGCATCAACAGCTGCAAAGCGAGAGTGAAACTAATGCGTCGGCTGAACCTGACGAATCAGAAACCACGCCGCAGGAAGAACAACAATCAGATTCCCCACGCACCTTCGCCCTCTCTATTGAATCAGGTATGAATTCACGTGATATCAGCGAGACGTTGGCAGAAGCAAATATCATAGAAGAACCGGATGAATTTGACTCTTATTTGAAAGAAAATGATTACAGTCGTTACATACAAACGGGGCAATTTGATGTATCGGAAAATATGAATTTTAAACAGTTGGCTGATACAATCACGAATTAAATCGTGATGCTGGAAACAAAATTGAATGAAATGCAAAAATGCCGAACGATTTGAAATCATTCGGCATTTTTGTGTTCCACGCAAGGCGTTAAAAAGCTGCTCCGCTTGTCTCAGCTTCCTCGCAAACCTAACAACGCTTTCCTAGAGAAACTGATAGCTAATTATTAAGGTCATAAGATGTGCCTTTGACTAAATAGAAGATACTTTCCCCGATATTCGTGATATGATCAGCGAACCGTTCAATATAACGAGCGCTATAAGCCATTTGCATAATGTGCTGGATCTGCTCCGGATTGATCGCAGTTAATTCGAGCATTTCTTTTACTACGTTCCCATACATTTCATCAACAACATCATCCATGTGCGCGAGCTTCTTAGCTAACGATATATCTTCATGTTCAAAGGCTTTTACCGCTACATCCACCATATCCTTTGCTTCATGTGCCATCTTTCGAATAGCTGGATTGATGGTGATATTATGGTTTTCTCCTAGATGAATGGTCGCCTTTGCAATATTGGTAGCGTGATCCGCCATCCGTTCTAAATCAGATGAAATTTTGATGGCAATAATCAACCTTCGCAAATCTTTAGCCACGGGTTGTTGTTTAGCAATCATCAAAATAGCATCTTCATTTATTTTTATTTCCCGTTCATCGATTTTCGAATCTACTTCGATAATTTCTTTTGCACGTGTCACATCATGCGTGTACAAAACCTCTATTGCTGTCTCCAAAGCATTTTGAGCTTCGTAGGCTAATGATTTGACATCATTCTTTAACGTAGTCAACTCTTCTTCAAACTGGGCACGTATAACCATCCATTATTCTCCCCTTCGGGTATTATCCAAATCTCCCTGTAATATAATCTTCTGTCCGTTTATCCTGTGGATTGGAAAACACGTCATTCGTATCCGCAAACTCCACCAATTCCCCATTTAAGAAAAAACCTGTTTTATCCGATATCCTGGCAGCTTGCTGCATATTATGCGTCACGATAACTATACTGTATTTCTTCTTAAGCTCTTGAACCAATTCTTCAACTTTAAGGGTTGAAATCGGATCTAGGGCTGAAGTGGGTTCATCCATTAAAATGACATCGGGTTCTATGGCCAAGGCTCTCGCGATGCAAATCCGTTGCTGCTGGCCTCCCGAAACACCATAAGCATTTTCATTCAGGCGATCTTTCACTTCATCCCAAATGGCTGCGTCTTTTAAACTTTTTTCTACAATTTCATCAAGTAGTTCTTTCTTCTTGATCCCATGAATACGGGGTCCGTAAGCCACATTTTCATAAATTGATTTCGGAAACGGATTAGGGTTTTGAAAAACCATCCCTACTTTTGTACGAAGATCTTCAACCTCATATTTCCGATCGAAAATATTACGGCTTTTATATTTGATCGACCCTGATGTTCTAACAATGGGCACCATTTCTACCATGCGATTCAGCGTTTTGATAAAGGTAGACTTCCCGCAGCCTGAAGGTCCTATGATCGCTGTAACCTGATTCTCCGGGATCTCCATATCTATATCATATAGCGCTTGCTCTTGGCCATACCACAAATTTAATTTATCTATTTCGAATACATGGTCCTGAGTCTCAGATGCTCGCAAAGGTGACGTCCTTTCCTGATTCAAATTCGCCAATTTAGGGGATGAATGGCTTTGCTTCGTGTTCTTTTTATCTTTAAGTGACACATTCATATGCACTTGCCTCCTTAGGTTTATAAGCGTTTCTGGAATTTATTCCGAATAAACACGGCGATGGCATTCATAGCCAAAAGGACGATAAGCAGTACGATAATGCCTGCCCCCGCGACATACTGCCACTCTTCTTGCGGCCGGGATGTCCAATTGAATATTTGTATTGGCATGGCGGTATAACGGGAGAAAATGCTATCAGGTGTTGTATAAATCGCCGTTGCAGCACCAACTATAATTAAAGGTGCCGTTTCACCAATGGCACGCGATAAAGCTAATATCGTACCCGTCAACATTCCTGGCAAGGCGGCTGGGATGACAACCCGTCGAATCGTTTGCCATTTTGTTGCACCCATGCCATAGGAAGCTTCTTTCAACTCTACCGGAATCGATCTGATCGATTCTTGTGCAGCGACAACGATTACAGGTAAGATTAACAAGGCCATTGTCAATCCGCCGGCGATTAAGGTGTAGCCAAAGTTGAACATATACACGAAGAAGGTAAGACCTAACAACCCAAATACAATCGACGGAACTCCGGCGAGATTTTGAATGTTGGCTTGTATAAACGATGTCATTTTATTTTTCTTGGCATACTCTTCAATATATAAAGCCGTGGATACCCCGATAATGACGGATACCGGCGCCACAATGAGCATGAGGCCGATTGAACCCATCAAACCGGCAAAAATGCCTGCTTCTTCGGGATATGGAGCTGGAAAACTTAGAATATAGTCCAAACTGAAAAAACCGATTCCTTGAGTCAATATGCGATAAAATAACAGCACAAGGAAAACAAGACCAACCATTGTAGCTAAAAAGAATAACCATTTTAATACAGCATTTTTTATGACTTTCGATCTTATATTTTTTTGGATATCTGCATGATTGATGGTTGCCATATCAGTATTCCTCCCTGAACTTACGAGAAATATATTGAGACAGTAAATTCATACCGAGAGTAAACACAAACAATGTTACACCAACTGCGTAAATGGCATAGTAGATTGTTGAGCCAAAGGTGGTGTCACCTGTTGCACCTTGTACGATAAAGGCTGTCAGTGTTTGCACGGATCGCGTTGGATCTCCTGTCAGTGCCGGTGTTGCGCCAGCAGCGATAGTTACGATCATGGTTTCCCCGAGCGCACGTGAGATAGCCAGCACAATGGACGCTATAATCCCAGATAAAGCAGCAGGTAATACAACCTTCATGGCAACTTCCAGCCTAGTTGCGCCTAAAGCCATTGCTCCTTGCCTGAGACTATTTGGTACGGCATTCATAGCATCTTCTGACAACGAAGCAATCATAGGCACGATCATAACGCCAACAACAATGCCTGCACTTAGTGCATTGAAAATATTAAGTCCGGGAATGATCGACTGCAGAATAGGTGTAACAAACGTTAAGGCAAAATATCCATACACTACGGTCGGAATGCCTGCCAGTACTTCAAGAACTGGCTTAATAACCCTTCTTACTTTATCACTCGCGTACTCACTCAAGAATATGGCTGAAGCTAATCCAAGCGGGACAGCTACAACCATGGCAATCAAAGTTACCAATAAGGTTCCTACAATAAGAGGCAAAACGCCAAAGTCGCCCGTCCAGGGTCCCCATTCACTTGTCGTGTAAAATTCAATGATGCTGACCTCACTGAAAAAAGTGATCGATTCGCGTAATAGGGTAAATAGGATCCCAAATGTTGTCAGCACGCTGACAATAGCGCATAAGAGCAACAACTTCGGAATGAGTTTTTCTATCATGCGCCCGGAACTCTTCCTTTGTTTAGCTTGAGCAATCATGTGTTGGACACCGATATTATCTTTAGACTTGACCGCCTTTTCCATATCGGAAAACTCCTTTCATCCAAAAGGGGAGGCGAGACCTAAACGGCCTCACCCCCTCCCCCTTATTCTTCTATCATACCTTGCAATTCTTCCCATTGAGATTGATATTCTTCTTCTGGTAGAGCCACATAACCTACCTCTTCGGCTGCACTCCCAGCATTATTCATCATATATTCGACGTAGTCTGCAACCTGGGGTTTTTCTTTCAAGGACGCCACGTTGACATAAGTGAATAACGGACGGGAAAATGGTGTATATGATTTATCTTGAATGGTTTCAGGCGATGGTTTGATGGCTTCTGCATCTTCTCCGTCTTTAACACCAAGCACCTTTAAGCTGTCTTCGTTTTCAGCATAGTAAGCATAGCCAAAGTAACCGATCGCATTAGGGTTACCTTCAATCCCTTTCACTAATACGTTGTCATCTTCAGAGAGCGTCGTATTCTCGCCTTCTTTCATTGGCTGATCTTCAAGTACAACTTCATTAAAATAGTCAAATGTACCTGAATCGTGTCCTGGGCTGAAGATCTTAATTGTTTCATCTGGCCACTCGGGGTTGATGTCAGACCACTTGGTAGCACCATTGCCATCGACGAAAATCTGTTTCAACTGCTCGACTGATAACTCATCAACGAAGTCATTCTCGTTGCTGACTACGATGGAAAGTCCATCATAAGCAAGTTCTACTTCATGAAGCTGGACATCATTTTCTTCGGCTTGAGCTTTTTCTTCATCTTTAATCGGTCGGGAAGCATTACTTAAATCGATTTCGCCTTTAGTCGATTTTTTAAAACCGCCCCCGGAACCTGAGCTGTTAACCGTCACGTTCACTTCTGGATGTTCCTTGTTGTATTCATATGTTAAGGCTTCCTGAATCGGATACACGGTAGAAGACCCATCAATAGCTATTGGACCTGATACTTGGTCACCCTCTGAACCATTACTTGAGCCATCTTCTGCACCTGCTCCATTATCAGAGCCACCACACGCTGCCAATGCACCGATCACCAGCGTCAACATACACATAAGAGCAAAACCTTTGAACTTCGTCATTTCTACTTCCCCCTCGTATCTACAAAATTGGATGTTGGCTTGACCAACTCACAATTCATATCATAACGAGGTTGTTTTAATTCCATATAAACCCTAGGTAAAGGTTTTGTAAATCACCTAAAAAAGTGTCTAAGACAGTCACATACTATCGAAGCATTTATTCAAATGGCGATGTTAAACGAGGCTCAACGACGTCTATCCATTAAATTTTCGTATGAGCATAAAAAAATCGAGCATGAAATATTTGCGATTTCATACTCGATTTCCTTCGATATTAATTTGTTAAGCTACATGACTATACGGCATCGATTTTTATCTACTTTAGCTCGAAGCGGCTCCTTATCCATCTTCATTATTCGCGTTATTCGAACCAGTCACATCAGAGTCCACGCCTGATTCTTCTCGTTCTTCTTTTAATTCAAAATAAGCATCAAGAATTTGGCGTCCGATCCGCAAGTTGATCGCCTTGTCTCCTCCCATAGGCAAATCCTTGCCGACGTATGGGACCATGACTGAAAAGGCGACTTCCGGGTCATCGTGAGGAGCATACCCCACCAATGTCAAGTTCTCCAATTCAGTGAACAGTTCACCGTTATCCAATAATTTTGAAGCTTCTGCTGTCCCGGTCTTTCCGGCAGGACTATACGACACGTTTTCACCATTTGTCGGGTAGAACGTACTCGTAGCGGTACCTTGCGACCCCTGGAAAGCTTGTCTGAACCCATTTTGAACTAAGTCAATGTATTGATTACTCATCACGACCCGATTCATGACATCGGTATTAAAGCTGCTATTGACAGGTCCCAGCTTTTTGTCGCCTTTACTTGGCTGACGAACTTCCTTCATGAAGTGGGGACGAACACGGTATCCATCATTGGCAATGGTCGTTACATATTGGTTAAGTTGCATCGGTGTATAAGAACTATATTGACCGATCATAAAGTCCATCAGATTACCAGGACCAGGATTGCTCCCTTGAACACCTGGCGCTTCATAAGGGTAATCGATACCCGTTTCAACGCCTAGGCCAAATTGGTGAAAGTGTTTAAGCATCCGTTGAAAGGTTCCGGGCTCTAAACTGAGCGGAGCATTTTCTTGAAATGTCGGATTGCCCATCATGCGCATTGCGATGAAAAACATGTAAACGTTGGACGAGCGTTCTAAAGCAGACAAGGCATTAACACTTCCCAACTGGGAGTAGGAGCTTTTTGTTTCTGTGCCTTTGATATTCAACGGCCGATCGTAAATATACTCACCAGGGCTGACAACACCTGTATGCAAGCCAGTCAAGACTGAAGCGCCTTTGATGGCTGACCCAGGCGGATATTGATCGTACAACACTTTATGGGAGACATTGGATACACGTTGTTCATCCTCATCGGGGTCCCGATTGTAATGCATCCCCGAGGCTGCCAGGATTTCACCAGTTTGTGGATCAGACATGACAACCAGAGCATCCTCCATGTGTCGGTTCTTATACGAACGTTGCACTTCCTTCGTGAGCTCGGTTCGTACAATCTCATTCACTCTTTTTTGCAGTTCTGAGTCAAACGTCAAAACTAAATCATCGCCACGTTCACCTTCTCGTATCACTTCAGTATCAACAATATTATTATCACTATCCGTCGTGTACTGGACTTTTTCTTTCGTACCGCGCAGTACATCCTCATACTCTTCTTCTAAGCCGCTATTGCCGACACGATCTGAGCGGCTGTAGCCTAGTGACAAATAATACTCCATTTTACTTCTCGGAATACTTCGGTCTGTTATCCCGCCAAGAAAACTGCTTAGTGTGTCCCCCATAGGATACTCCCGTTTCCAGTCCGAAGTAACGTCAATGCCAGGGAGTTCGTTTAAATGTTCGCCCACGACAGCGTACTCTTTCTGGGTTACATTTTCATTTTTTACAATTTGTGGGGATAAAGCATAGGCTTTGTCTAACTCTTTCTTTATTGCAATGACCTCTTTGGTCTGATTATCGTAGTCATTCACTTCACTTTCTTTGATGCTGTCTAATTCAAGTTGATACACTTCACCAGGCTCTAAATCTTCTGCTTCTTCCTGATCAATGCGGTTTTGCACCTCTTTTTGATTTTCTAAATAAAAATATTCTTTTAAGTCCCTTAAACGCAACTCATCTTCGAATTCTTTATCGATATACTGACTTAATTTTTTCGCCAGATCTAATCGGTCTTCTGCCTGTACCCCCTTAGGAGGGGTATATGTAATGGAATATAGCGACTGGTTATCCACCAGCAAACGACCGTAGCGATCATACATTTTTCCTCTTGGAACCGGCAATGCCGTTGTCTGATTTTCAGTCTTATCAATTTCCTCTTGCGCCTCTTCTCCATTCAATATTTGCACAACACCCAGTTGCAGAATAAGACTGGCAAACAACAAAAAAATGATAAAAAATAATACATTCAATCGGAAGGGAAGGTGTGTTTTCTTTTTTCTTTCATTATTCTTTTTATTCCCCATCCCTCGTCTTCCCCCTTCTGTAAACAGCTTCATTAATTATAACATTTTGTAGTTGAATGAAAACATATAATCCTGACTATATATTACCAGCTCAAAAGCACCACATGAAGGAATGTGATGCTGTTAAAAGTATGAGTTGTATTATGCTGATCGCAGAACTCTACATCCTAAAAGGTTTTCAACTATTTCGAAGCGCCATTTTCTTGACATCGATGTCCTTAACAAAAAAGTAAATGATAAAATGACCCGTCCCTACTAAAATCAGCAGCAGCGGAATACTTTGCTCAAAGGGAAGCCACTTAATGCCAATAATAAAGATAATAATTGACAACACACGTCCTAAATTCAAGAATAATTCCCGTACAACAATATATTCGATTCTCATTTCTGCCGCCTGCCATGATTTGCCGATTACATCGTACGTTAATGATAAGTAGGGCACATACAAAACGGGAAAAAACATCCCAATCAGGGCTGCGTACAGAAGCAATAAATAATAATCGTCGGTGAATAGTAAAATGAAAACAGACAGAAAGAGAAATAAGCCCCCGGTGAAAATAGCACTTTTTCGTTTACCTGGACTGATCCAGCGCGTAACAATAAGATAGAATAACACTGAAAAGCCGGAATAAACCATGTTAAAGAATCCTAACGACAACTCACTTTGTGTAATCAAATAAACCCAGATAGAGATGACGAAAAGAAAGGTCCCCTCACGCAATCCTTGAAAAATATTCGCATAAAGAATTTTTTTCCAATAGCTGTTATGTTTGCGTTCAACAATAATGCGTCGAAAAGAAAAATTCCCATTAGCTCGCCGTCTCGATAAGCGAAAACTCATGATAACTGCAAGTATAAACAGGAAAAAGGATAAACTGAATATGACAGTATACCCCTTAAAATTATTCATCTCGGATATGATAAAACCAGCCATCACTGGCCCAATCATTCCACCTACTGACTGTAAAATACCTAAAAATCCGTTGAAAAAATCTCGTGTTTCCGGTTCGGTGATCTCAAAAGTCAAAACATTATAAGCAAGCCAGTAAAAACCATAACCAATTCCCAATAACGAACCTAATAAGACATTAAAAGTTGCTGCACGCTCTCCGACAAGCAGGACGACTAAAAAAAACAGAGATAACATGATCACCCCTGTTCTTAATACCATGACACGATCAATTTTTTTAGCCCATCTCCCTGCCAGAATAAATGTCAAAGGCTGTAAAATATAAATGCTCAAGTTGTAAAAGGCTATGGCATAGTAATCATTAGACTGCTTCCATAAGTATATATTAACAAATGTACTTGAAAGAAATATCCCTAAAGCATAAAGACCGCCAATAATAAGCAATAATACCAAATCACGGCTTATTTCTGTGTTGTTGAACCACTGCCTGAAGAATCGCACCATATCTCCCGTCTCCTTTTCTTACTGTTTATATTGTTTTCACTTGAAGCGGGAGATATACAAAAAAAGAATCGGGTATTTTCCAGCTTTGGTGCAAAACGTTCAAAATAGCCACCGAGTCGAATCATACATTGTCAAATTTGCGTGCAGGAAGGTTGAAGGTCCGAAGCCGTGAATTAAAGGAGCAAGGTTAGAGGAAGAACATTAAATGCTTTACTTGCAGAATGCGAACTGGAGGGCGCAGTTGCTCCCCTCAAGCTAAAACAAACACGCTTGGATAAATCCAAGCGTGTTTGTTCGTCGTTCATTCTCTTAGTAGTGGTTTTACATATCAGCCATACTGAATGAATGTCTCCACTATTTTAATATTATTATTTTGCGTCATCGTAACGCTTTTGAACCTCGTCCCAGTTCACGACGTTCCAGAACGCTTTAACGTAATCAGGACGCTTATTTTGATATTTCAAATAGTAAGCATGCTCCCAAACGTCAAGGCCAAGGATAGGTGTCTTCCCTTCCATTAGCGGGGAATCCTGGTTAAGGGTATCGATAATTTCCAAGTTTCCGTTATTTACAACGAGCCATGCCCAGCCGGAACCAAAACGGCCAAGAGCCGTGCTTTCAAACTTTTCTTTGAATTTTTCTAAGCCGCCAAACGTATTTTTAATCTCGTTGGCTAATTCTCCTGCAGGTTCTCCACCACCATTTGGTGACATGACTGTCCAGAACAATGAGTGGTTAGCGTGTCCGCCACCGTTGCGACGAACTGCAAGCCGAGCATCTTCTGGTACTGCCTCTATGTTGGAAAGAAGCTCCTCAAGAGATTTATTCTGATGGTCGTCATGTCCTTCCAAAGCAGCGTTCAGCTTTGTTACATAAGTGTTGTGGTGCTTCGTGTGGTGAATGTTCATCGTTTCTTTATCGATGTGTGGTTCTAAGGCGTCATAAGCATAAGGTAGTTCTGGTAGTTCAAATTTAGCCATAATGAATTCCTCCTTTTAATTTTATGTACACCAGAGAGTAGAACTTAATCTAAAACTCTCTACTGTTACATTAGCAAACAAGAATGAGGCTTTCAAATTTTTTGCATAATCAAAAATTGACGTGACCTCCGTAAATATTAATACCCCTTCATTTCGCATTCAAACATATCGATTTAAAAAAATAAGGTTACAATGGTTACAGTTAATCGACTTTTGGACAGCAAAAAAAAGCACCCTAAGAGATGCTTGGCTTAAAAATGGTGGCTCGGGACGGAATCGAACCGCCGACACACGGATTTTCAGTCCGTTGCTCTACCGACTGAGCTACCGAGCCGTGATAATAGGAAGAAACGAAATTAGGTGCTCGCTCATCATCTGGTTTCGAAGCGAATTCATAGATGTCTGGTGCTCGTCTCGTTGCAAGGGGATTCGTGAGGATTCCTTCTTATGTAACTTATTATGGCGGAGGAGGAGGGATTCGAACCCCCGCGGGCCGTTAAGCCCCTGGCGGTTTTCAAGACCGCTCCCTTCAGCCAGACTTGGGTACTCCTCCATAATAAAAGTGGACCCTGCAGGACTCGAACCTGCGACCGATCGGTTATGAGCCGATAGCTCTAACCAGCTGAGCTAAGGGTCCAATAATGGGGCGACTGATGGGGTTTGAACCCATGCATGCCGGAGCCACAATCCGGTGCGTTAACCACTTCGCCACAGCCGCCATGTTTAAACAATCATTTGAATATGTAACACATTGTTGCAAATAAAATGGTGGCGGTGGAGGGGATCGAACCCCCGACCTCACGGGTATGAACCGTACGCTCTCGCCAGCTGAGCTACACCGCCATCTCTTTTCAGCGACGACATATAATTTATCATGATATCGATAACTTGTCAATAAAGGGATAGACATGCGAAAAATGACAACAGAAATAATATAGCACGAACCCTCATAGGCTTCAAGAGTTTTTGTAAATGTTTAATTCCAGGTTCCTGGCCCTTTTCTCACAAAAAAAATCAAGCAGCCTGGGGATGGCTGCTTAACTAAATGTTTAAAGACTTTCATGTTTTTCGCCGAGAACTTCTTCAGCAATATTGACGGCATGATCCCCTACACGTTCAAGGTTGCTGAGCATGTCGACGAATACGATGCCGGCTTGTCCAGAGCATACGCCTTCGTTTAAACGGATAATGTGTTTCTTACGATAGTTACGTTCCATCTGGTCAAGCTGATTCTCTTTTTGCACCACTTCTAAAGCTTCTTCACGGTCCATGGTTTCTAAAGCTTTCATGGCTTGTTTCACCGTTAACAGCGTTAAGTTGAACATGTCATTCAAGTCTTCAACGGCTTGTTCAGTTAAATCCACTTTATTCGAGTTTTTATAATCAATCAACTCAATAATGTTTTCAAAATGGTCACCCATGCGTTCTAAATCACGGACAGAATCCATTAAGGCCGAATGTTTATGACTTTCATCATCTGTCAATGAAGTAGCTGAAAGTTCCACTAGATAATCCGTTATTTTTCGATCAAGATTATTAAGGGCTTCCTCGATCTGCATCGCTACTTCGGAATGTTTTTTATTCTTTTTGTTCAAATAAAAGCTCGTTTCTTCTAAGCCTTTATACGCATATTCCCCCATGCGTAAGACTTCTTCTTTCGCTTGGTCCAGCGCGAGGGATGGCGACTGTTCAATGAAGATCGGGTCCAAGTGTTTTGGCTTGTATTCGACAAACGAATCTTCACCGGGAACCAACTTAATAACGATCCAGGCCAATACGGCAATAAACGGAAACTGTACTAACGTATTTGCGATGTTGAACGAACCATGTGCAAAAGCTATCGTCATTTCAGGGTTCAAGCCCAGGCTATCTCGCAGCCATCTCACATAGCTTTCAAATGGCTGTAATAATATGACGAACACGGCGGCACCCAGCACGTTAAAGATGACATGGACAAATGCAGCCCTTTTAGCACCGATGCTAGCCCCAATAGCTGCTAATACAGCTGTAATGGTTGTCCCAATATTATCACCGAATAACACAGGTAAGGCGGCTTCTATGTCGATAAGGCCTTCTCCAAATAATTGCTGCAATATACCAATGGTGGCACTTGAACTCTGCACAATAAAGGTAAATAACGTACCAATTACAACACCAAGAATAGGGTTGTGACTCATACTCACCGTAAGTTCTTGGAAGGCTTCCATAGAACGTAATGGTTTCATGCCGCCGCTCATTGTCTCTAACCCAAAGAATAGCGCACCGAAACCAAATAAGGTCTGTCCAATATTTGTTGCTTTCTTGTTCTTAAAGAAGAAAATCAAAAAAGCACCCACAGCAAGTATGGGCAGACCATAGGCTTTAATGTCAATACCTATAATAAATGCAGTCATCGTCGTTCCAATGTTTGCGCCCATAATGACGCCAATAGCCTGACGGAATGTCATAAACCCGGCGTTTACTAGTCCAACGGTTAATACAGTAGTTGTCGAGCTGCTTTGCAGTAGGATCGTTACGACCATCCCTGCTAAAACACCCATGAAAGGATTACGTGTAAATCGATCAAGCAAATCCTTCAAACGATCTCCCGCTGTGCGTTGCAGACCATCGGCCATGTATTTCAAGCCGAATAAGAATATACCAAGTCCACCGACAAACTCGAATATCATCTGTTGCACATCGATATCCATTGGTCCTCCACCCTTCTTCATCCAATATATTTTTTCTCTCTATATAAGGCACCTCTAACATTATTAACGATACCTAAAATATTTGTAAAGGCAATTCGACAATCTTAACAATAAATTTACATTACGTTTATGTTCTTATAACATAAGGGTGCTATGGTGCGGACATGGTAGGGTGAAATGTATCGTGTATAATCCGTCTATTGTTTTATTTATTATCCTAAGTTCCCTTCCCTATTCACCATAACACTTAACATCCAAAACAGTTACTTCATATTTCTTCATTTCCCAACGTCTTTACAAAACAACCGGTCCTCAACATAAAAAAACACTAGCTATGTAAGATACTAGTGTTTTTAACAATTATGACTCAACCGTTTTTACGAGCAAACGCGTTCCATCAACGCTTACGACTTTTATTTTAGAGCCTTTTTGAATCCAATGGCCATTCGTAACAGCACTGTACTCTTCGTCCTCAATTTTTATGGTGCCGACCGGGCGCATATCCGTCATGGCTTCACCTGTTCTTCCTTGCAAGGAAGCGTGATTTTCATTCATCGAGTTATAACCAGCATCAGAAGTCAACTGATCCTTCAACGCTATTTTTGTCCACATTTCTCTTCGCTTAAATGCTTTCAAGAAAAGCAATGAAGCAAATGCGCCTAAAATAACGCCAATGACACTATACAAGCCTGCTATCCAATTCGGAGCACTAAACCCAACAGCAATAAGCATACTGGCTGCTCCGATTGTGCCCAGCGTCCCATCGTTTATTATTTTTCCATCAATAATGATGAGTACTAATCCAAATACATAAACAAACATCATCAGCGCGAACATGCCCGGTGATAAAAATGAGTAGAAATAAATCGTGATGAAACCCAAGCCAAGTATGCCGAATATTCCACGCATATTCACGAGGATTTCCCCAATTAAAAATAATGTGCCGAGGAAAGTAATAAAAATTGTTATCCAGTCATATGAGAGCATCGTCATCTCCTCACATCCCCTTTAATCTTCTGTACCTGTAATTACGCACTAAGGCAGGTAAAGGTTTCAATGAATATAAAATGAGGGTTGTAAGTTTATTGTGCTTGTTCTCCCGTCCATTGACAAGCCATTTCGTTTTTTTAATCACTCTTACTTCTCATTTTCCTTCCATACCATTATAATATAGGATGGTAGAATAAATACCATCATCGCGAATAAGTTAAAGGAGCGATTTAACATGACATTGACACACAGAAAAGATACACGCCCTGTTCAAGTAGGGAATTTAACAATAGGCGGGCAAGACCAAGTGGTTGTCCAATCCATGACCACCACTAAAACTGAGGACGTTGAAGCTACAGTTGCGGAAATTCATCGTTTAGAAGAAGCCGGCTGCCAGATTGTCCGGGTTGCATGCCCAAATGAGCAAGCCGCTGACGCTATTCCTGAAATAAAAAAACGGATCAACATCCCCCTCGTCGTTGATATCCATTTTGATTATAAAATGGCGCTTAAAGCAATCGAAGGCGGGGCAGACAAAATTCGCATCAACCCTGGTAATATCGGACGCAGAGAAAAAGTTGAAGCTGTCGTAAACGCGGCGAAGGCAAAGGGTGTGCCCATTCGAATCGGCGTTAACGCAGGGTCATTAGAAAAACACATCATTCAGAAATATGGCTATCCTACTGCCGATGGCATGGTGGAAAGTGCGTTACACCATATTCAAATTCTTGAAGAATTGGACTTTCATGATATTATCGTATCCTTGAAAGCGTCTGATGTAAAATTAGCAATAGAAGCATATGAAAAAGCTGCCGAAGCGATCTCGTATCCGCTTCACCTTGGTATTACTGAAGCTGGCACCCAATTTGCTGGTACGGTAAAAAGTTCAGCTGGACTGGGAGCTATTTTGAGCAAAGGAATTGGGAGCACACTCCGTATTTCACTAAGTGCTGACCCTGTAGAAGAGGTGAAAGTTGGCCGCGAGTTGCTTAAAACATTCGGACTTGCTGCTAATGCGGCGACCTTAATCTCTTGTCCAACTTGCGGTCGGATTGAAATCGACCTTATCTCCATCGCTAATGAGGTGGAAGAATACATTCAAACCATTAAAGCACCTATCAAAGTAGCTGTACTAGGGTGTGCTGTTAATGGACCAGGTGAAGCTCGGGAAGCTGACATCGGTATTGCTGGTGCACGCGGAGAAGGCTTACTTTTCCGTCATGGCGAAATCATTCGCAAAGTACCAGAGGACATTATGGTTGATGAATTGAAAAAAGAAGTCGATAAATTAGCTGAAGACCATTACCGGAAACAAGCTGAAGCAGATGCGGAAACCGAACAGGTATAGAAAAAAGGTGGATCTATTGCAGATCCACCTTTTTTTCTACATTAAATTGTAAACAGGGGCGAAGAATAAAGAAAACAAAATGGATACGGCGCCGATGATAATCGCCATGTTTCCAAGTGTATCTGCATTTCGTCTTTTTGAAATAACACCAAGCACAATACCTGCGCCGCCAAGTAAGAATGGCGCAATGAAGAATGAAAGCAACGCAGCCGATAAAGCAAACCATCCAAATGCAGGGCTGGCATCGTCCTGCATTTCTGTCTCTTGATCGTCCGCTTGGACAGTATCAGGATCGATAGCGGCTTCAGCTGCAAATTCTTCTTCATAATCGTGTTCTTCTATGGGCTCGTCATGGTGAGGGAGTCTCTCCTCATCTAACGCACGAGTAGGCTCATTAACATGCTGTGGCGTTTGACTCTCTTCGTTAAATCGATTGTCATCCATGTGATAATCCTCACTTTCTGATTGGAGAATCATCTATAGTATGTGATGAACTGAATATTTTAACGAGGAATCTAATGGAAATCAGTTAGAGCTTGCCACTGTGTTATGCGTCCGGGCATTATTTTGAATTTCTTTGGCGTACCAGTCTGCAGCTTCGCCCTTCTCTTCTTTAAATTGTTCCAGCCCGCCAATTCCTCTATGATAAGCTGTTAGGGCTTCATCCCAGTTCCCATACTTATTATGAAGGAAATCCAAGTAAACGAGAGAGAGCTGCATGGAATAATAAGGGTCGTATAGCAATTCTTCCTTATAAGGCAGATCAGCCATATCAGCAACCCACGGCGCTGTATTTTTCATAAATTGAGCCATGCCGTACGCATGTCCATATTCTGTTTCCGGTCCAACAAGAGCTGGTTCAAACGTAGCTCCGGACTCCACCTTTAGTAATTCATAAACTAAAAACGGATCGATCTTATATCGATCAGCTTCACGAACTAAATACAAGGCCCAAGATTTTTTAAATTCCCCATCACTTTCCTTCACAAGTCGACTGGCTTTCTTCTCCATCTCCGGCCATACTCTATAACCGTTTTCCTTTTTATATTCTGTCGGTCGAGATTGCAAATATTCCTTCTCGTTATGAAATTTTTCGTTCTGTTCCTGTAGTTTTTGATTTTTGTTTTCTAATGATTTGTTCGCTCTTTCATTATATTTATCAGTTAACACAATCGCTAATGTGGCTACAATAACGACTCCACCCACATAAATAATGTTTTTCATTGCTTGTCACTCCTTAGTTGTTACATTGCCAAATTAAGGTAAATTTCCTAGTTCATCTGACTTAAATGCACATCTTAACTTATCGGCTGCTTCATTGCAAACATACACACCTTTCACGACACACAAAGCCCAATTCTTGTCATATGCTAATAACAACTCATCTAAAGGAGGCATATGGAATGAAAAATAAAGCACAACAAATCATTACCCAAAAATTAAGATCCCTAACCGTCGATGAATTGCTGACATACAGTAAACGTTACAATGTTTCGATTTCAAAAAAAGAAGCACAGCATATCGTTCAAGCGTTAAAATCGAGTAAGGAAGACCCTTTTGACCCTAAAGAACGTCACATCATGTTAAAAAAATTGGCTTCCATCACGTCACCTGAAACAGCCAGACAAGTAAACCGTTTATTGCATAAGTTCGCTAAAGCATATGGGGTGGAAGATTGGTTGAAATAAGACTGCACTGATTGGTGATAAACTATGCTTTGTCGTTGTTGATTCGTTCAATCATTATTGTGTATGGGTCGTTACCGTATAAGGGATAGGGGTGGCTTTGATCCACTCGCTTTCCTGCGGGTAACCGGCGCATCCTTCAAATAAATCCTTCGTAACCGATATAAACATTCAATGCAATACCTCCTCGCTTTACATAAAATAAAAGCTGCCACTCCTTATCGAGTGACAGCTTCTATCTATTGCTTCATGATTTTGTCTTTCACGTTTTCATCAAATTGAGATGACCTCAACATGTCGATTTCAAATCCATATGGAGGTTGTTTATTTTTCTTATCTTCCCCGACATACGGTGTTTCTAATATTTTCGGCAGTTCATCCAATTGAGGATGATGAACAACGTGATGCAGGGCATTAAACCCAATATGCCCAAAACCGATATTTTCGTGACGGTCTTTTTGAGCACCTTGTTCATTTTTACTATCGTTCACATGGATCACTTTTAACCGGTCTAATCCGATGATATGGTCAAACTGATTAAGCACACCATCAAAATCTTCAACTACATTATAGCCCGCATCATGAATGTGACATGTATCCAGGCATACAGATAATTTTTCATTGTGCTCGACGCCGTCAATGATTTGAGCAAGCTCGTCGAATGTCCGACCACATTCAGAACCCTTACCTGCCATTGTCTCAAGTGCAATTTGTACGTCTTGATTTTTATGGAGGACTTCATTCAGCCCTTCGATGATTTTAGGAATGCCTTTTTCAACGCCTTCCCCCACGTGAGAACCGGGGTGAAGCACGATTTGTTTAGCGCCGATCGCCTCGGTACGCTCAATTTCATTGCGTAAAAAATCTACACCTAACTGAAATGTTTCCGGTTTAGTCGTATTTGCAATATTTATGATATACGGCGCATGGACGACCACTTCTTCAATATTATGTTCGTTCATGTAAGCCGTGCCAGCTTCAATATTCAATTCATCAATTGGGCGCCTTTTTGTATTTTGAGGCGCACCAGTGTAGATCATAAACGTGTTGGCTCCGTA
Source organism: Thalassobacillus sp. CUG 92003 (assembly GCF_013618635.1). Classification (GTDB taxonomy): domain Bacteria; phylum Bacillota; class Bacilli; order Bacillales; family Halobacillaceae; genus CUG-92003. Next base: position 164,163 of record NZ_JABLSJ010000009.1, read on the forward strand.
CGAAACTGCTTCTTCCCCTGATCCTAACAACATTTTTTTACCTTTCATCGATACGTGTGATCCTAACTTCAGCATTTTTACACCTTCCCCTGAATCTTACCGCTTTTTATTTTGATTCCGTTTTATTTTCTTCATATTCTTATCAGCTTGATATTTCATCTTTTTTTTGTAACCTGGTTTCACCTTTTTGGGTTTCTTAACTTTGCCCCATGCTTGTTTTTCATCATCAGTTGTTTGGCGTTCACGTTTTTGCCGTGCATTGTGCGCTTTAATTTCTTTCCATTCATTATTACGAATATCATAATGCGTAAAAGATAACCCTTGCTTCTCAAGCTTTTGAACTAAAGGCAAGTCTTCTTCTGAGTAGAGGTTGATGGCTGTCCCTTCCATCCCCGCTCTAGCTGTGCGCCCTACCCGGTGGGTGTAGAATTCGGATTCTTTCGGCATCTGAGCGTTAATGATATGGCTGACGCCCTGAATATCAATGCCACGGGATGCAAGGTCTGTTGCTACAATATACTGATAACGCAAGTTCTGTAGATCTTTTAACATCCTTTTACGTTCACGCGGCGATAAACCGCCGTGGATAAGGCCAACATGAAGCCCCCGGTCTAAAAGCTTACGTGCCAACTCATCGGCATGTTCTTTGCCGTTAGTGAATATGATGGCCAAATACGGCTGGATAAGCTTGGACAATCCCAATATGATATCCGCCCTATCGCGATGACGTACCGGGATGAGTCGGTGCTCGATCGTTTCCGGCGCAGGTCTATCCTCGTCTATCTGTATGTGGACTGGATTGCTCAAATACTTTTTCAAAAACGGTTGTAACCGTTCGGGTATCGTGGCAGAGAATACCAGCTTTTGAACCTGTTCATCCATTCGTAAGAGAATTTGATCGACTTCTTGAATGAAACCAAGATCCAGCATGAGGTCCGCTTCATCCAAAACAAAACTGAAGGCATGGTGAAGATCAAGCGCTTCCTCTTTTACTAAGTCTAATATCCGGCCTGGTGTCCCAACCACAATATGCGGAGGGGTCGCCAATTTCTCAATCGTCCTTTGTTTATCTGTTCCGCCAATCAGTAATTTAGCTCGCCAATCTTGTTCTTTACCAGCATAGCTAATCGATTTCTTCACTTCATTGTATATTTGCGTGGCTAATTCTCTAGTCGGAGCCGTAATGACACACTGAACCTGAGACTTTTCATCATCAATCTTATCCAAAATCGGTAAAAGATACGCCAATGTCTTTCCAGACCCTGTATGGGACTGGCCGATCAAGCTGTCTCCTCTGAGGGCTGGTGGAACGACTTTGTATTGAATTGTGGTGGGGGTATGAAATCCATAGCCCTCCACGATATCTGATGCCACCGGTCCGATGGCAAACTCCATAAATTTATGATGACCCATATCGTAACTCCTTTAACAATTGATCTTTCCTCACTATTATAGTAAAGTCTACGAGGAATTGCACGAAGGATATATATCGTAGACAATCTTTGTCATCTTTATGCAAAGCCTTTATAATGTAATTGATGGATTTGATTAACGAATATGATTGAAATGAAAGAGGAGGACTTGCAGCATGGATGTTATTAAGATCGCACCACGCGGTTATTGCTATGGAGTCGTAGATGCAATGGTGATTGCACAAAATGCGGCTAAAGATCCTAATCTTCCCCGCCCTATATATATTTTAGGCATGATTGTGCACAACTCTCATGTAACCAATGCGTTTGAAAACGAAGGGATTATTACAGTTGACGGAAGTAATAGACTCGACTTGTTGGATGGCATAGAAGATGGAACCGTCATTTTCACAGCCCACGGCGTATCGCCTGAAGTGAAAACACGTGCAGAAGAAAAAGGGTTAACCGTTCTGGATGCTACATGCCCAGACGTTACTCATACGCATAACTTGATTCGTGATAAAGTTGCTGAAGGCTATGAAATCGTATATGTCGGTAAAAAGGGACACCCTGAACCTGAAGGCGCCATGGGCGTTGCTCCAGGTAAAGTCCACCTCGTTCAAACAGAAGAGGATGTAGCAGAACTTGAAATCGATCATGATAAACTTCTGATTACAAATCAAACAACGATGAGTCAATGGGATGTTTATGACGTAATGGAAACTGTTATTGAAAAATATCCTCAAACTGAGAAGCAGCAAGAAATTTGTATGGCAACGCAAGTACGCCAGGAAGCTGTAGCCGAACAAGCGAAGGAGGCGGACTTAACCCTAGTTGTCGGCGATCCTAAAAGTAATAACTCCAATCGACTTGCCCAAGTCTCAAAAGAAGTAGCCGGAACAGTCGCTTATCGGATAGCTGACGTGACCGATATCGATTTGAGCTGGCTTGAAGGTGTCGAAACTGTGGCTGTCACAGCGGGAGCATCAACGCCGACTCCAATCACTAAAGAAGTGATCCGGTTTATCGAGAATTTTGACACGGAAGATGAAGACACGTGGATCCGGGAATCCAAAGTCCATCAAAAGAAAATCTTGCCTAAAGTCAGAACAAAGAAACGCACCTAATAGAGATAGGGGGAGGTGGCTAACCTCCATCCCTCTCACACCACCGTACGTAC